>CAXXGS010000004.1:0-7016 GCA_963675285.2 uncultured Rhodobium sp. | reverse complement strand
GTGCGGGTGCCGCCTGGTTCAGCCAGTCGGCGGCGCCGGCATCGGGCGTCGGCCCGGCCGGCGTGCTGCCCCAGGGGTTGGCACCGGCATCGGCGCCCGGTGCCGGAGCCCCGGCGGCGGGCGCAACGGGCGCCTGCGCGGCGCTGCTGTCGGCGGCGCCAGTCGTCGCCCAGGGATTGCTTTGATCAGCCATTTTCCGAAGTCTCCCTGTCCAGTGCCTCAAGCAGAAGTCCGCGGGAAACGACGCCCTGGTAGATCCCGTTCTCGTTGACGACCGGCAGGCCGCACGGCGCGGCGGCAACCGGACCGATGATTTCGCTGATCTTGGTGTCGTAGAGAAGCGGTTCGATGTCCGGAAGGAAAGCGTTGCGCAATTGCGGTGACGGCGTCCTGGCTTCCGCCTCGAGCGAGGCAACCGAGACCACCCCGTGCAAACGCTTGCGACCGTCGACGACATACCCGTAGTCGCGGTCGACGCGGGCAATCCGCTGAAGCGCGCCGCGAACGTTGCCGTCGCGGTCGATGACCGTGACCTGCTCGCGCGTTGCCACATCGCCCGCCGTCAGCACCTTCGACAGGTCGACGCCGCGGAAGAACGCCTTGACGTAATCGTCCGCCGGGTTGTTGAGGATTTCGTCGGGTGTGCCGACCTGAATGACGCGACCCGCCTCCATGATGGCGATTCGGTCGCCGATGCGCATCGCCTCGTCGAGATCGTGCGAAATGAAGACGATCGTTCGCTTCTGCTCTTCCTGCAGGGCAAGCAGTTCGTCCTGCATCTCCGAACGGATGAGCGGATCGAGCGCGCTGAATGCCTCGTCCATCAGCAGGATCGTCGGATCGTTGGCCAGCGCCCGGGCAAGGCCGACGCGCTGCTGCATGCCGCCCGAAAGCTCGTTGGGATAGCTCTCTTCCCACGCGGAGAGGCCGACCTGTTCGAGCGCGGCACGCGCCCGCTCGTTCCGGTCTGCGCTCGAAACGCCGGAAAGCTCCAAGCCGAACGCAGCATTCTGCAACACATTGAGGTGGGGGAGAAGAGCGAAGGACTGGAACACCATACTGATGTGCTTGCGCCGGAACTCTATGAGCCCCTTGTCCGACAGCTTGGCGATGTCCTTGCCTTCGACGACGATTTCGCCGGCGGACGGCTCGATCAGTCGGTTGAGCATGCGTACGAGGGTCGATTTTCCCGAGCCAGAAAGGCCCATGATGACGAAAATTTCGCCCTTGCGTACGGTGAACGAGGCGTCGCAGACGCCGATAGTCATGCCCGTACGTTCGAGAATCTCATCTTTGCCCAGACCTTCCCTGAAAAGACTGATCGCCTTGTCGGGATGGCTGCCAAACACCTTGAAGAGATTTCGAACGATGAGCTGGTCCTGGCCGCTCAATGGTATTTTCCCATTCGTGATTACCAATATCTGTAAGTTGCGATGACTCCTATAGGATTAGAGCGCCATCGTCAAACACCCAGACATTGGGCCAAAAAATAGACCAAAGTCAACGGATATCAATGTATTCGCAAATACAAGGTGATTTAGCACGAGAATTGCAAGAAGAAATAATAATTACCACAACTTCACCATAGTAATTCTGAAATTTTAAAAGAAAAAGGGAGAATTTACGCTATAATACTGTCGCAGCTAACAAAATGCTTCCGACCATTTCGGGCAAGACAGGAACACCGGACCGACAGCGGACGTGAGCCCCCTCGCCATGTGCGCGCCCGTCTGCCGCCAACACCCGGCGCGAAACCGGGAACGCCCGCGTTAACGCTGCAAAAACCATAGCATTTATCGAAACATTCAGCCCTTTCTGTCAGGGTGCCTCGCGGGACGGGAGAGGTACTCATGACGACACGGCCCCACGGGCACAAGCTGATACGCCTAGTCTATGCGGTCAGCGCTATCATTATCGTTCTTTTTGTGGGGTCGAATATCTTCCTGCTGACCTCGGCGGACAATATCGCCGAAACGGTCCGCCGGACGGCCGAGGAAAACCTCGTGCGCAATGAGATCGATCGCCAGATCGAGATCGTTGCCAACGACCAGTCGCAGATCAGCTATTGGGACGAAACGGTCAGGGCATTCGCCGGAAAAGTCGACGACCATTTCGTCGAAACCGAAATTGCCCGATGGCTCTGGGACGATTTTCACATTCACACCACAGTCGTGGTCGCCAGCGACGGAACGCCTCGGGTAACCGTCGTGCGCGACCAACGCATGGCAAATTCGGAGAGCACAGCCTTCATCGCCCAGGCGCGCGATCTGATCGCCGCCGCCCGCAGCCGCTACATGGCGGCCCGGGAGCGCGCCGCCGAGGGCTATGTCATCCGCCACCATCCGGTTCGCTCCACCACCCCTCTCTATGTCGCTGACATCCGCGAAGTACGCCACACCGTCGGCATCGTCGTCGCCCAGGCGATCGTGCCGGACAATGAAGCGACCCTGCCCGACGGCCCGCCGCAGCTGCTGCTGACGTTCAAGCCGCTCGGCCCCGAAATGCTGGCCTCGATCGCCGGCAAGCTCGGCCTGTCAGGCTTCGCCGTCGTCACGGCAGGCTCCGGAGCCGATCTCGGCGCCCGCATGGCCGTTCGCGACGGCGACAATGGCGACGCCGGCGTCGAAGCAATCTGGGAGCCGGCCTCGCCGACACACAGCATCTGGAGCCGCGCCCTCCCCTACGCGGCGCTGGCGATGCTGGTCGTGGCGCTGGCGCTGACGCTGCTCGTCATGCGCTATGCCCGCGCGCTGAAGGCCTTGCAGGCGAGCGAGCGCGAAAACCACCGCCTCGCCATGCACGACGCGCTGACGGGCCTTGCCAACCGGCTGAAGTTCGACAACACGCTGGAAAAGATCGTCGAGGAGGGCACGCAGGAGCGCTGCGCCGTCCTGTGCATCGACCTCGACCGCTTCAAGGCGGTCAACGACACCTGGGGCCACCACGCCGGCGATGTCGTCATCACCACGGTCGCCCATCGCATCGCCGAAAAGGTCGGCAAGGCCGGCATGGCCGCCCGCACCGGCGGCGACGAATTCATCGTGCTGCTGCAGAAGAACCTGGAACGCGACGATGTCCAGTGGCTCTGCGATGGGATCATCGACAGCGTCTGCGAACCGGTCCGCTTCGAGGGCGGCACGGCGAGCGTCGGTGCAAGCATCGGCGTCGCTTGGTGGCCGGACGATGCCATGACCGCCAAGACCCTCATCCGCAGCGCCGACGAGGCGCTCTACCGCGCCAAGGACGCCGGCCGCGGCCGCTCCCGCTTCGCAGGCGAAGAAAGCTGGGACGGCACGGACCGCCGCGCCTGCGGCGAGCGGCGGGGCTGAGCGAAGCGGTGAGGCAGACCAGCAGACCGCGCCCCCACAATCGATACCCCGATTATCCAGTGCCGTGATGACGCCGCAAATAGCGCCATTCGTGCCAGACAAGCGCCATGACGACGACGTCGAAAACGGTCAGCAGGATCAGACCGAGGGAATGGGTATAGCTATACCGGTAAAGCTGATAGGCGACGAAACCGCTGAGCGCCACCAGCGATAGCGGATAGGCGATGGGCTTCTCCTTGAGCAGGCCGGCAACGAGAACGATTTTGATCGCGCCGTGGCTGACCAGATAGAAGGCGTAGAAGGACTGCGTCGCCACTGTCATGTGCTGGGCGGCGTTCAAAAGGTGGGTCGCCACGAAGTCACGCGGGTCGTGCAACAGTTCGTCCTGGGTCAGGACATTGACCCAGTACAGGACCGAGTGGGCACTGGCGAAATAGAACACCAGTCCGCCCACCACTTCGATGAGCGCGTGCAATCCCTTGAGGATGACGCTGAGACGGAAGATCCAGCGGATTCGCTGTTCGTTGACCTGCATGGTGATGGCGCACCCAAAACGGCATCGGACGGGGTGGAACGACAGAACATATATAAAGGTGACACCCCTCCTCGCCCAAAATCCCGAGTCCCCCTTTCGCGTCCGATGTTGTAGAACTCCGCACAATCCCCTTCAGACACGAATCGCGGTTCGCCTCCATGCTTCGAAACGACATCGAGATCACCCCCGAGCTTCTCGCCGATCACGGCATCACGCCGGACGAGTACCAGCGCATCCTGGAGATTGTCGGCCGCGAACCGACCTTTACCGAGCTCGGCATCTTCTCGGCCATGTGGGCCGAGCACTGCTCCTACAAATCCTCCAAGAAATGGCTCCGCACCCTGCCGACCGAAGGACCCCGCGTCATCTGCGGCCCGGGCGAGAACGCCGGCGTCGTCGACATCGGCGACGGCCAGGCGATCATCTTCAAGATGGAGAGCCACAATCATCCGAGCTACATCGAGCCCTATCAGGGCGCGACCACCGGCGTCGGCGGCATCCTGCGCGACGTCTTCACCATGGGCGCGCGCCCGATCGCCTCGATGAACTCGCTGCGCTTCGGCGCGCCCGACCATCCGCGCACCCGTCATCTCGTTGCCGGCGTCGTCGCCGGCGTCGGCGGATATGGCAATTCCTTCGGCGTGCCGACGGTCGGCGGCGAAGTGAATTTCGACAAGAGCTACGACGGCAACTGCCTCGTCAACGCTTTCGCCCTCGGCATCGCCGATGCCGACAAGATCTTCTATTCCAAGGCCGCCGGCGTCGGCATGCCGGTCGTCTACCTGGGATCGAAGACCGGCCGCGATGGCATGGGCGGCGCCTCCATGGCGTCGGCCGAATTCGATGCCACGACCGACGAGAAGCGCCCGACCGTGCAGGTCGGCGACCCGTTCGCCGAAAAGCTGCTGCTGGAAGCCTGCCTTGAGCTGATGAAGACCGGCGCCGTCATCGCCATCCAGGACATGGGCGCGGCGGGCCTTACCTGCTCGGCCGTCGAAATGGGCGCCAAGGGCGACCTCGGCATCACCCTCGACCTCGATCGCCTGCCCGTGCGCGAAGAGCGCATGACGGCTTACGAGATGATGCTGTCGGAAAGCCAGGAGCGCATGCTCATGGTCTTGAAGCCGGAAAAGCAGGCCGAGGCCGAGGCCGTCTTTAGGAAATGGGGGCTCGACTTCGCCATCATCGGCGAAACCACCGACACGCTGAAGTTCCGCATCGAGCATCACAAGGAACTGATGGCGAACCTGCCGATCAAGGAACTGGGCGATGAGGCGCCGGAATATGACCGCCCCTGGGTGGAGACGCCGAAGCCCGCGCCGCTCGACCCCGAAACGATCGAAGCGCCGGCCGACCTCGGCGACGCGCTGATGCGGATCGTCGGCTCGCCCGATCAATCTTCGCGGCGCTGGGTGTGGGAACAGTACGACCACCTGATCCTCGGCAACACGGTGCAAAAGCCGGGCGGCGACGCCGCCGTCATCAAGCTCGCCGGCATGAAGAAGGGCCTTGCGATGTGCGTCGACGTCACACCGCGCTATTGCCTCGCCGATCCCTTCGAGGGCGGCAAGCAGGCGGTCGCCGAGGCTTGGCGCAACATCTGCGCCGTCGGCGGCGAACCCTTGGCCGCGACCGACAACCTCAACTTCGGCAACCCGGAAAAGCCGGAAATCATGGGTCAGCTCGTCGGCGCCATCAAGGGCATCGGCGAAGCGTGCCGCGTGCTCGACTTCCCGATCGTCTCCGGCAACGTCTCGCTCTACAACGAAACGCAGGGCAAAGGCATCCTGCCGACCCCGGCGATCGGCGGCGTCGGCCTCGTCGCGGACGTCGACAAGACCGCCACCCTCGCCTTCAAGAACGAGGGCGACGAGATCCTCCTCATCGGAGGCCACGGCAGCGAGCTCGGCCGCTCCATCTTCCTGCGCGACGTCCTCGGCCGCGAGGAAGGCGCCCCGCCCCCGGTCGACCTGATGCGCGAAAGGCGCCACGGTGACTTCATCCGCGATGCCATCCGCGACGGCCTCGTCACCGCTTGCCACGACATCTCCGACGGCGGCCTGGCTCTCGCCCTTGCCGAAATGGCGATGGCTTCCGGCCTCGGCTGCGAGGTGCGTGTGCCGGCGCCCGCCCACATCGCGCTTTTCGCCGAGGATCAGGCGCGCTACGTCGTCACGGTTAGGCCCCAATTGGCTCAGAAAGTCGCGCAGCAGGCGAGCAACGCAGATATCCCGCGCGTCTCGCTCGGCCTCGTCGGTGGAGACAAGCTTGTTGCCTCCGGCGTTTTCTCTGTCGCCGTTTCCAGCCTGAAAACCGCGCATGAAAGCTGGTTCCCGACCTTTATGGGAGACAAGTGATTACCCGCCCACCCCTCTCTTATCCGCAACCGAGCAAGCCCGTATCCCAATACCTCCTGCTGGTTCTGATCGCCATCGCCGTCGGTGCGAACTTCATCTTCACCGCGTGGCTCTACGTTCTCCTGTCCCCTCCCGACTTCACCGCTTTCTTCAAGGAAAACGCCACCCACGAGAACATCCAGAAGATAACGCTGGCGTTCACGGCGATCATCGGCCTCATCGGGCTTTTCCGCCGCAAGAACAAGCTCGCTCTGGTGCTGGACTACTGCCTTATCACCCTCGCGGTTATCCTGTTTCTGCGCGAATCGCCCAATTGCCACGGCCTCGTCGCCTCGCCCATGGTGTGCGTTGAAAAGAGCGTCAACTACAGCATTTCCGGTGTCCTGCTAGCATTCTTCGCCATCCGCAGCCTTCTGGTCATGCGCCATGCGCCCTACAGCGCCTTCCAGTTCCTGCGGCCCTATTTCCTGTGGCCCATCGTCTTCGGCATCGCCATGGGCCTCATGTCCCAGGCCATGGAGCATTTCGGCCTGGAATGGCTGGAGGAAACGCTTGAACAAATCGCCTATTCCTGCTTTGCGATCTATGCTGTACTGATCGTGTTCCGCCGCAAGGACCTGGCGACAGCGCCGGCCGAAGCTCTTGGCCGGGGCGATGAGGGCTTCGTGTGGCCGAGCGAATAGGGCGCAAAAAGCGAGCGGGAGAATAACACCATGGCGATGGATGCGGGCGAAATCGAGGATCTGATCCGGGCGGCCTTTCCCGATGCCGAGATCGAAATCCGCGACCTTGCCG
>CAXXGS010000003.1:57500-213899 GCA_963675285.2 uncultured Rhodobium sp. | reverse complement strand
TGCAGGTGGGCACGCGGAAACCCGCGCACCACGTGCCGCGACGGATCGGTCTGCCGCAAACAGAGGGGATAAACGGAGCGAAGACGCGGGAAGAGCCGGCGTGTCGCCCCGGAAACGCGGAAAGAGCCGGTGCCCCGGGCGCGCGCCGTCGCTCCATGTGCCGGGAGGTCGCCTTCAGCATGGAGCCCGGCCGGATGCCGCGCCTGACGCAGGCGGCGTTTCAGCGGAAACGCACGGGCCCGCCTCAGGCGCGTGTTGTCATGCGGTTGCCCCTCCCGAACGTCCCGCGACGGTGCGGGAGAAGCGTCAGATGTGTCAGATGCTTCAGGGGCGATTACGCCGCCTTGGCGAAATCATTCTCGAATTCGTCGAGCGAAGCCTTCAGGAGGGAGACGATATAGGCCATCGACGGGCCGCCGCCGAAGGCAACCGCGACCATGGCGGACTCCATGATTTCTTCCTTCGTCGCGCCGGCCTCATAGGCCTTGTAGACATGGAAGACGATGCAATACTCGCAGCGCGAAAAGGCGCCGATCGCGACGCTGATCAATTCCTTGGTCTTGGTGTCGACAGCTTCGGTCTTGTAGTCCGCACCGAGGAGGGACATGAAGGCCTGAACGACGGATGTGTTGGTCTTGCCGACATCCTTCAGACCGTCGGTGAACTCCTTCAGCATCTCTCTTGGATCGCAGGGCATGGGAGGTTCCTTTTTTCGAAAAAGGCGAAGTGTCGTGAACGCCGTTTCGGTCGCCAGATCAAACCCTTCGCCTGCGAACGGGCATAGCAGAACGGCCTAAATCGGTCATTGATATTCCGCATTCCCTGGCGACCAAACCGCGATACGCGCAGGGCGCTCAGGCGGCGGCTGGGGCGTTGCGGGAGCTTGTCAGGGGAACCACCACGTTTGCGACCTTGCGAGGAATACGGCAGACGCTTGCGCCGCCCCCCTCCCGGGGGCCGGTTCCAAAGGAGCGGTGCCGCCCGTGGGCGAAAACGAGCGCCCCACCCTAAGAAGACCGCAGAATTAATACTTCATCGCCACAAATAAAACGGAATCGCCGGCAATAGCGAAAGGGCGCGGAATGACCGCGCTTCCGGCTTCGCGTGCGTCCGGTCCGAAGGCGTTTTAATGTGCGCCGATGGCCCGGCCGCACCGACCGCCCGCGCCACGGTACAAGAACACCATGTATCTGACTTCCATAAATAATTTCCGTTCCATTGCAATCCTCATGATTGTCATGGGACATACCTTCAGCTTCGCCGGAATGTCGTTCGCGACATGGCCGGAGAAATTCGTCGGAAACCTGATTTCCGGCGGCACATCGCTTTTCGTATTTATTTCCGGATTTCTGTTTTACCATATATTCTATACACGGTATGACTACAAAACCTTCCTGGCCGGAAAGCTAAAAAACGTCGCAACACCCTATCTTCTGCTATCGATCGCGCCGATCATCTGGTCAATGACCAACGGGTTGCCGCACAAACCGTTTTTCGACCCGTCCGGCCCGGGCCTCGTCGGAACCTGGGTCGTGCCCTACGCCAAGTACCTCATCACCGGCGGCTTCGCGACCGCCTACTGGTACATACCCTTCGTCATGCTGATGTTCCTGATGGCCCCGGCGCACATGGCCTACATCCGGCTGTCCGCCGGCCGCCAGATCGCCGTCATGACCGTGCTGATGGTCGTCGCCGCGCTAGTGCAGCGTCCGCTCGGCAATCTCAACACCGTGCAGCACCTCATCGCCTTCACCCCGGTCTATCTCTTCGGCATCACCGTAGCGATGAACAAGGAGATCGTCTGGCAAAAGCTCGCCGGCAAGGAATGGCTCCTCGCGCTCGGCGTCGCCGCCTTCGACGCGGCCGAGATCGCCATGGGCCATTTCAGCAACTATCACAAGGCACCGTTTGCCTGGGGCGGTATCGACCTGATGCTGGTGCAGAAGCTCTTCATGTGCCTCCTGTTCCTCCAGCTTCTCCATCGCTTCGAGGGCCGTTCGTCGAAGACCGTGAACCTCGTCGCCGCGACGAGCTTCGCCATCTTCTTCCTCCACCCCGGTTTCCTGAAGCTGATCCACACCATCCGCAACGCCCATGGCATCCGCTTCGACGATTCCTGGACCGTGCTGATCCTGGCGACGACCGCCGTCGTCACCGCCTCGGTCCTGACGGCCGTCGCGGTGAACATCGTTCTGGGAAAGAAGAGCCGCTATCTCATCGGCTATGCCGGTAAGGCGCCGGGCCTCTTGCGCCGGAACCCATCGAACCTGCGTCCGGCGTAACAGCGCCGACGTAATCGGCAAGAAGCCTCTCGTCGGAGATCAAGCCCCGACGAGATCGAACCAGCCGTCCTCGGAAATGACCTCGACGCCGAGGCTTTCCGCCTTCGTCAGCTTCGACCCGGCGCCCGGGCCGGCGACCACGAGATCGGTCTTCTTCGACACCGAACCGGAGACCTTGGCGCCGAGCCGTTCGGCCATCGCCTTCGCCTCGTCGCGGGTCATGTGCTCCAAGGAGCCGGTGAAGACGACCGTCTTGCCGGCAACCGGCGAGCCATCCGCCGCGATCGCCTCGGCCGCCTTCGGCGTCACCTCGGCAAGGAGCGCGTCGAGCACCTCCTCGTTATGCGCCTCGGCAAAGAAATCGACGATCGCCCCAGCCATCACCTCGCCGATGCCGTCGATATCGATGAGCTCGCGCCGCGCCTCCGCTTCGCCCCCCTCCGCATCGCCCGTGCCAGCGGCCGTCATCGCCGTGCGCAGGGCCTCGAAGGTGCCGTAGTGCCGGGCGAGGATTTTCGCCGTCGTCTCGCCGACATGGCGGATGCCGAGCGCGAAGATGAAACGGTGGAGGTCGATCGAGCGCCGCGCGTCGATAGCGGCAAAGAGCTTTTCCGCCGACTTCGGGCCGAAGCCTTCGCGGTTCTTCAGCTTGACGAGCGACGTCGCGTCGCGCGCCTTCAGCGTAAAGATGTCGGCCGGCGTGCGGATGCCGCCCTCTTCCAGCGCGAGGCCATGGAACATCTCCACCTGGCGATCGCCGAGGCCCTCGATATCGAAGGCGTTGCGAGAGACGAAATGCTTCAACTTCTCCTTCGCCTGGGCGGCGCAGACGAGACCGCCAGTACAGCGGCGGACGACGTCCTCCCGGCCCTTCTCGTTCACCTCGCGCACCGCATGGCTGCCGCAAACGGGACATTCGGTCGGAAATCGATAGGGTTCCGCGTCCCCCGGCCGGCGGGAGAGATCGACATCGACGATCTGCGGGATGACGTCCCCTGCGCGCTGCACCGTCACGGTGTCGCCAATGCGGATGTCCTTGCCGTCGCGGATTTCCTCGCCACCGCGGCCGATACCGCGAATGTAGTCCTCGTTGTGGAGGCTGGCGTTGGAGACGACGACGCCGCCGACCGTCACCGGCTCCAGCTTGGCGACCGGCGTCAGCGCGCCCGTCCGTCCGACCTGGATCTCGATATCGTTGAGGACCGTCGTCGCCCGTTCGGCCGGGAACTTATGCGCGATCGCCCAGCGCGGGCTGCGCGAGACGAAGCCGAGCCGGCCCTGCAGATCGAGCCGGTCGACCTTGTAGACGACGCCGTCGATATCATAGCCGAGCGTCGCGCGCTGCGCCTCGATCTCGCGATAGACGGCAATCATTTCCTCGACCGTATCGCATAGCCTCATCAGCGGATTGATCGAGAAGCCCCAGCGCCCGAAAGCCGTGACGACATCCATCTGCGTGTCGCCCGGAACTTCCGCCATCTCGCCCCAAGCATAAGCAAAATATTTTAGTGGCCGTTCCGCGGTGATCTTCGCATTGAGTTGGCGAAGCGAACCGGCCGCCGCATTCCTCGGATTGGCGAAGACCTTGCCGCCCTGCGCCTCGGCGCGGGCGTTAAGCGCGGCGAAATCGGCATGCGCCATATAGACCTCGCCGCGCACCTCCACGATGTCAGGCGCGCCCTTCGGCAGGGTCTTGGGGATGTCGTCGATGGTGCGGGCATTCGCCGTGACGTTCTCTCCCGTCGTCCCGTCGCCGCGCGTCGCCGCCGTGACGAGCCGCCGGTTCTCGTAGCGCAGCGAGAGCGACAGCCCGTCGATTTTCGGCTCGGCGGTGAACGCCAGCGGCTCGCCCGGCATGATCCTCAGGAAGCGCCGGACGCGCGCGGCAAATTCCGCCACGTCTTCCTCGGAAAACGCATTGTCTAGCGACAGCATCGGCACCGCGTGCCGGACCTCGGAAAAGGCCTCCGACAGTTGCGTGCCGACCCGTTCGGACGGCGAATCGGGCCGCTTCAGGTGTGCAAAGCGCTCCTCGATGGCCAGGTTCCGGCGCCTCAACGCGTCGTATTCGGCATCCGACACGGCCGGATCGTCATCGAGGAAATAGCGCCGATCGTGGCCGGCGATCTCCTCGGCCAGCCGTTTCAGCTCAGCTGCGGCTTCCTCCTCGTCGAGCGCCTCGACGGCAATGTCTTCAGGCTTCTGGTCAGCCACCGGGCATCCTCCGAACAATAATCACGGACGATTGGGGATGGCCCGCCGACGCGGCGGCGTCAAGGGCATTCGTGCCATTCACCCGCGTGCGAAAAGCCCGTCGAGTACCGGTGGCATGAAGACGGATCAGGGCTCATATGGCGGCGGACGAGGCGGAGATCATCACCGGCGTGCCGAACAGGTGAACACCGGTCTCGCGGCGAGGGGAAGGTCTCGCCAGTAAAGGGACTCGCGAACGACGTGTCATAGGCCGTCGCGACGAGGACCCCCGTCGGTGAACGGCAGGTGGTCATGCAGCAGCATGCGGCCATCATAGAGCGCCGGATTACGCGCCACCTCCTCTTCCCAATGCCGGGCGATGCGGGCTCTTTCCCGAACGGCAAAGGCATGCTCGCCATCGCCCACGGTAATATCAACACTGGCAACAGGAAAGACGGTGCCTTCCGGCGGCAGGATGTCAGGACAAGACGAGACGGAAAGAACCGTGGCAACCGGAACAGTCTTGGGGAAACGGCAAAGATCAGGCCCCGATCAGCCGGTCGGCGGCAGCGCGGGCCTCGTCGGTGACGACAGCACCGGCGAGCATGCGCGCGACTTCCTCGCGCCGCGCCTTGGCGTCGAGGGGAATGAGCCGCGTGACGACCGTGTCGGAATCACGCTCTTCCTTGGCGACCTGCATGTGGTTGGAGGCAGCAGCGGCGACCTGCGGCGCATGGGTAACCGCCACCACCTGGACCCGCTCGGCGAGCCGGGCGAGCCGCGCGCCGATCGCCTCGGCGACCGCGCCGCCGACACCGGTATCAATTTCATCGAAGATCAGCGTCGGCGCCGACCCCCTGTCGGCAAGCGACACCTTGAGGGCGAGAAGGAACCGCGCCAGTTCGCCGCCCGACGCGATCTTCATCATCGGTCCCGGCCGGGTACCCGGATTGGTCTGGACCCAGAATTCCACGGTGTCGATGCCCTCGGCCAGCCGCGCCTCCGGATCGGTGTCGATCCGGACTGAGAAATGCGCCCGTTCCAGCTTCAGGGCGGGGAGTTCGGCATCGACGGCCGCCTCAAGCGCCTTGGCCACATCATGCCGCCGATGACTGAGGGCTTCGGCTGTCTGATCATAGACCCTCACCGCCTCGGCGGCCTCGGCCTCGAGGCGATGGAGCGCATCCTCGCCCGCATCAAGGTCGGCCAGATCGGTTTGCATCTGCGCAAGGAGGCCGGGAAGATCGCTGACGGCGACGCGATGCTTGCGGGCGAGTGCGCGCAGGGCAAAGAGCCGTTCCTCCGATTCCTCCAGTTCTCGCGGATTGTATTCACTGGCCTGAAGCGCGGCCTCCAACCCCGCCCGCGCCTCTTCCAGAGCATCGATCGCCTGCCCGAGCGCGTCGACCGTCGTCTCCAGCATGCCTGGCGCGTCCGGCACCTTGCGCTCCAGCCGGCGAAGGACGGCGGCGAGCGTCGGGATCGGCGAAGCCGGACCGCCGATGGTCTCGTTGGCGTCGTTGATGTCGCCGGCGATCTTTTCCGCCCGCATCATCCGTTGGCGCCGTTCAGCAAGCTCCTCCTCCTCGCCCGGCTGCGGATCGATCTTCGACAGCTCCTCGACGGAGGCACGGAGATAATCCGCCTCCCGGCGCGCTTCCTCGATGCGACGGCGGTGCTTGGCGAGCGCCCTTTCCGCCTCCGTCATCGCCCGGTGCACGGTGAAAAGCGCCTCCGCTTCTGCCTCCAGCCCGCCGAAGGCGTCGAGCAGCAGCCGATGCTGGGAAGGGTCGACCAGTGCCCGATCGTCGTGCTGGCCATGGATTTCGACGAGCGAGCGTCCGACCGCGCGCATCAGCGAGACGCTGACCGGCTGATCGTTGATAAAGGCACGGCTGCGCCCGTCGGCTGCCTGAACGCGCCTGAGGATGACGTCGCCGTCTGTCTCGATGTCGTTATCGGCGAGGAAGCGGCGGACCGGATGGTCGAGCGGAAGGTCGAAGGCCGCCGTGACCTGGCCCCGCTCCGCACCATGGCGAACG
Source organism: uncultured Rhodobium sp. (assembly GCA_963675285.2). Taxonomy (GTDB): domain Bacteria; phylum Pseudomonadota; class Alphaproteobacteria; order Rhizobiales; family Rhodobiaceae; genus Rhodobium. The sequence goes on along the minus strand of CAXXGS010000003.1, from coordinate 207,382 downwards.
AGCCCGGCGTCACCCCGCGCGCCGAGTGCCAGGGAAAGCGAATCGAGAACGATCGACTTGCCGGCGCCGGTCTCGCCAGTCAGCACCGTCATCCCTGCGTGAAGCGGGATGTCGAGGCGGTCGATCAGGACGATGTCACGAATCGAAAGCGCTGCCAGCATGAGAACCGATCAGGTGACGGGCGAACCGGTCAGAGCAGCTTCGACGCTTTCTTGAAGGCCTTGCTGATCCAGCTTCCCTGGTCTTCTTCCGGCTCGTAGCCGCCTTCCCGAAGGAGCGAATAGGCATCCTTGTACCAGCGGCTTTCCGGATAGTTGTGGCCAAGCACGGCAGCCGCCGTCTTGGCCTCGGAAACGACGCCAAGAGCATAATAGCACTCGGTGAGCCGCGCCAGCGCCTCTTCCACGTGCCGCGTCGTCTGGTAGTTCGTCACCACGAGGCGGAACCGGTTGATGGCGCCGATATAGTTGCGCTTTTCGAGATAGTAGCGCCCGACTTCCATCTCCTTGCCGGCAAGCTGGTCGCGCGTGATGTTGATCTTTTTGCGCGCATCGTCGGCATATTCGGAATCGGGGTATTTCGTCACCACCTCATTCATCGCCGCCATCGCGCGCTGCGTCATTTCCTGATCGCGCGTCACATCCGGCACCTGCTTGAAGTAGGACTGGCCGACGATATAGAGCGCATAGGCGGCGTCCGGGCTACCGGGAAAGAGCGTCGCGAAGCGTCGGCCGGCGTTGATCGCTTCCTGGAAATTCCCCGAGGTGTAGCTGGTGTAGGCCGACATGATCAGCGACTTGCGCGCATAGCCCGAATAGGGATGCAGCCGGTCGACCTCCTGGAACTTCTTGGCCGCCGCCGAATAACTGCCGTCGTTGGAAAGCGCCAGACCCTCGTTGTAGAGCTGGTCGGCGGGAGTCGTATCCTCGACCGCTTCCTTGTCGCCGGTCGAGCACGCGCCAAGCGCGACGGCAATCGTCATGACGAGGACGGCAACGCCGCGCCTGCGGGATGGGATGACCTGTCGAAAATCCTGACGCTGAACCATATGCAAGCCCGTACGAGGGTGAGTAGACAACGGCCCGGCATCGAAGACGCCGCGCCGACAGGGCCTTTTACCCCAATTGGCGATACCATGCCACGCGAAGTGGCCCGGCAATCAAGCTTTTTTATGACACGAAAGGGTATTCGACGCACGGCCCGCGGGATCGGAGGCAGCCGGCTGCAGCAACACCCGGCCAAAGCCGGAAGCCTTCGTACAAAGACATCGGGACTGGCGGGAAAAGACCTTTGCCGGTACCGGCGCGTTCGCGTCAGCTGACGTCCGGCCCCATGACCGCGGCGGCAAGGCCGGTGGCGACTTCGGCATGGCCGACGGTACGACGCACCGCGCCTTCGACGACACGCCATGCGCTGGCGTCCGCAAAGAGCTTTTCAAGCACGGAATAGTTCAGCCGGTGACCGCCCTTGAAAGAGCGGTAGTGGCCGAGGAGCGGCAGGCCTGCGAGTGCCAGATCACCGACCGCGTCGAGCGTCTTGTGGCGCACGCATTCGTCCGCCCAGCGCGTCCCTTCCGGATTGAGGATCCGGTCCTCCGCGATCGCCACGGAATTCTCCAGCGACGAACCGCGCGCATAGCCGAGCTTCCACAGCTTTTCCACATCGCTGACCATGCCGAAGGTCCGCGCGCGAGACAGCTCGCGCCGGAACACCGCCGGCGTGAGTTCGCTCTGGAAGCTCTGCCGGCCGATGAGCGGCGTCGGAAAATCGATCGTCACGTCGAGCTGCCAATGGTCGTGCGGCAGGAGTTCGCCGAATGCATCGCCGCGCTCGACGCGAACCGGCTTCAGCACTTCGATGTAGCGGCGCGGCCGCGACTGCACGACCCGGCCGACGCCGTCGATGGCATCGACAAACGCGCCGGAACTACCGTCCATGACGGGGACCTCGACGCCTTCGATCTCGACGATCGCATTATCAATGGAAAGGCCGCGAAGCGCGGCCATGAGATGTTCGACGGTTGCGATGCTGACGCCATTGGGAGCGGCGAGTACGGTCGCCAGCTCAGTCGCCGTTACCGAACGCCAGTCGGCCACGATCTCCGCTTCCTTGCCGGAGCGCGGATCCGTCACCTGAAAAACGATACCGGTGTCTGCATCGGCCGGCTGCAGGGTCATCGACACGGGAGCGCCGCTGTGGACACCGATACCCGTAAGCGTGATCTGATCCGCGATCGTCGCCTGCAGACCACTGACGCGCCCGCCCTTGCCAGACCTGCCCGTGCCAGAACCCATGATATTCCCTTTCGCGTGACGACCTTATGAGACGGGGTGCGCGGTGGGCGCGCTCGCCCGCTGGGAGCTGATCGTCGCTGTGCGAGGGGAAAGGCCCCCGCATCTCCATTTGTCAGCATGCACAATATTGGCCCGGCCCGCCGTTTCAAAATCAAGCTTTCTTACGGTTTGTTACCATTGATTCACCCACTAACTATCTGAAATCCCTAAAAACAAAAAGCGGGGCCGGGCGCGGCGTAACACGCCACGTCCAGCCCCGTTTCCAATCGTTTCCAGCACCGCTCCAGGAGCGGTCGGCACCCTAGTCAGGCAACACTGGGTAAGTCACCGGTATCAGGTCGCCAAGATCAGACACCCGTATCAGTTCGCCTGCCGGCGAAGGAAGGCCGGGATTTCCAGCTGATCCTCCTCTTGCTGGGCATGCTGGGTCGGAATGCTGCGGCCGTGCGGATCAAGTTCGGCCTGGCGCTGGGCGCGCGGGGCCTCGGCCTGACGCGCCGCGGCCTGCTTGGCGTACTCGGAAACCGGCGGCTGCGCCGGACGCGGCGCGGCCGGGCGCGCTTCCGCGGCAACCCTCGGCTCCATCTTCACCTCGCGCGGCGCGGGAATGGCGCCCTCGCCCTCGTCGTCCTCATGGTCCTCGCGCCGGGCAAGACCGGTGGCGAGGCGCCGCAGGAGCCCCATCGGGCGACGGCCGTCCTCGTCATGCTCGTCCTCGTCGTGATCTTCAGCGCTGCGCAATTCCTTCTGCGCAATGTGCGGGAAATCCTCGACCTTGGGCATGCGAGGCGCACGTTCAGGACGCTCCGCTGCCGGCGGAACATAAGGCGTGGCGGCCACTTCGGGTTCGCTGCTGACAACCGGCGTCTCGTCGATTTCCGGTTCCGGCTCACGCATTTCAACGAGGTCCGATTCGGGCTTGTAGGCCTCGATCACCACATCCGGATCTGTCGTGGCGGCAACCGGGGCCGGACGCGGCTGGGGCGCGGCCGGGCGCGGCTGGATCTCCGCCTTCGGCGCCGACACGCCGGCCTTTGCAGCGGCGGGCACGGCAACAGAAGCCTCTCCCCGCCGGGCGTCAGACGCCTTTTTCAGGCGTGCAGCGAGTTCGGCCATATGCGCTTCGGAGGGGACCACCTCCTCGCCCTCGATCCGGTCGATGCCGGTGGCGACGACCGACACGCGAATGAGGCCTTCCAGCCCGTCGTCGAACGTCGCGCCAAGGATGATGTTAGCTTCCGAATCGACTTCCTCGCGGATGCGGGTCGCCGCTTCATCGACCTCGAACAGCGTCAGGTCGCTGCCGCCGGTGATCGAGATCAGCAGACCGCGGGCGCCCTTCATTGTGGTCTCGTCGAGGAGCGGATTGGCGATAGCGGCCTCGGCCGCCTGCAGCGCTCGCTTCTCGCCCGATGCTTCGCCGGTTCCCATCATCGCCTTGCCCATGCCGCGCATGATGGAGCGGACGTCGGCGAAGTCGAGGTTGATGAGACCTTCCTTCACCATCAGGTCGGTGATGCAGGCAACGCCCGAATAAAGCACCTGATCGGCCATCGCGAAGGCGTCGGCGAAAGTGGTCTTGTCGTTGGCGATGCGGAAGAGGTTCTGATTGGGAATGACGATCAGCGTATCGACATTCTTCTGCAGCTCCTCGATGCCGGCCTCGGCGACCTTCATCCGCCGCATGCCCTCGAAATGGAACGGCTTGGTGACGACACCGACCGTCAGGATACCCTGTTCGCGCGCCGCGCGCGCCAGAACCGGAGCCGCGCCGGTGCCCGTGCCGCCACCCATGCCGGCGGTGATGAACACCATATGCGCACCGGACAGGTGATCATTGATCTCGTCGATCACCTCTTCCGCGGCAGCACGACCGACGTCCGGCTGCGATCCCGCGCCGAGGCCCTCGGTAACCGCCACGCCCATCTGGACGAGACGTTCGGCCTTCGACTGCGTGAGGGCCTGGGCGTCCGTGTTGGCGACGACAAAGTCGCAGCCCAGAAGGCCCGCCTCAATCATGTTGTTGACTGCGTTGCCGCCTGCGCCGCCGACTCCGAAAACGGTAATCCGCGGCTTCAGCTCGGTAATATCCGGCATTTTCAAGTTGATGGTCATTGCACCCTCATGTGCTTCATCCGCGGTCGTCTGGTTGTCGACCTCATGTGCGTAGTCTTCGTCAGTCACCCTCGGGCCTCACTTTCCCTCGGCATCTCGCGACGGACCGCGACGTCCCGACCCCATGGCCGTCGCTTCTCCGCCAAATTCCCCCGAAAACGGCCGGGGCACCGGTCCGCGGGCAGTCTTGCCCGCCGGCCACGTCCCTTAGAAACTCTCCCGGAACCACTGACCGACACGGGCGAGATACCCTTCCGTCCCGGTCATGCGATGCCGCGTCTGCCGTGTTTCGAACTGTTCGATCTGCGCCACCTGCGGATAGATCAGAAGACCGACCGCGGCGGCGAATGCGGGTCCCTTGGCGGCTTCCGGAAGCCCGGCGATGCCGAGCGGCCGGCCAAGCCGCACATTGCGACCAAGGACCCTACGTGCCACTTCCGCCAGCCCGGTGAGCTGGCTTGCGCCCCCTGTGAGCACGATTCGCTTGCCGACCCGTCCCGCGTAGCCCGACGCATTCAGCCGGTCGCGGACGAGTTCGAGAATTTCTTCCACGCGCGGACGGATGATCTCCGTCACCGTGCCGCGCGGCACCTGTTGCGGGATGTCGCGATCGTCGTCGCTGACGGGCGGAACCGTCAGCACGTCGCGATCGTCGAGCACCGAGCCGATCGCGCTCCCGTGCAGGGTCTTGATGCGCTCAGCGTCCTGCAGCCGGGTCGACAGGCCGCGCGCCAGGTCCATCGTGACGTGGTGGCCGCCGATGGCGATGGAATCCACATGCACCACCTGGCCCTCGCAGAAGACCGCGATGGAGGTCGTCCCGCCGCCCATGTCGATGCAGGCGGCACCGAGTTCGGCCTCGTCGTCGACAAGCGAGGCGAGGCCGCTCGCATAGGGCGTCGCGACCATCGTCTCCACATCGAGATGGCTGCGCCCGACGGTCAGCTCCAGATTGCGCACCGGTGCGGCGTCGGCCGTCACCACATGCATGTCGACGCCGAGCTTGCCGCCGATCATGGCGCGCGGATCGCGGATACCGCGGTTACCATCGAGCGCGTAACCAATCGGCAGCGAATGGACGACGAGAGAGCCCTCGCGCGCCGACTGCTGGCTTCCCGCTTCCAGAACGCGCTGGATATCGCGCTCCTGAACCTCATGTCCGTCAAGGCGAACGCTGGCCGAAAGCGTCTCGCTCGCCAGCCGGCCGCAAGTCAGATTGACGATCAGCGATTCGATCGTCACACCGGCGCGCCGCTCCGCCGCGTCCACCGCCAGCCGGATCGCCTGCTCCGCCGCGTCGATATCGACGACAACGCCGGACTTGATGCCGCGCGAGCGCTGATAGCCGAAGCCGAGCACTTCCATCGTGTGCGTGCGGCCGAGCAGTTCATCGCCGCCCTCGCGCGGGCGCAGGCGCGCGACGAGACTGCAAATCTTGGTGGAACCGACGTCGAGCACCGACACCGTCACCGGACGGCGGGTGGACAGGGGTTTCATGCGCGGAACGCGGCAGCTGCTGGTGTGTGTCTTCACAGCGACGCCCTCCGCCGCCGGAGCCTGCCATCGGATTCCTTCACCTCGGCGTCGAACTTTTCCTGTGCGTCCTCGCTCAACCGCACCACCACCTTGTCGGGGAGGCGCAGGTCCACACGGGTGATGTCGCGGGCAAAGAGACCGCGCTCGCTGTCTAGCCGCTGCAGTTCGGCGAGCGCGGCGCGGACGCCGGTTTCGGGCAACAGGACGTCGATGCCATTGTCGAGACGCAGGTTCCAGCGCCGGTCGGCGATCAGGATATAGGCGCGAACCTTCGATTTCAGCGCTTCGAAGCCGTCGAAATCGTCGATGATCTCGGCCAGCCGGTGCTGCGCACCATGCCCGACCGCGCGCGGCAGCCGCACGAAACGATCGCCGACGACGTCGGTGATCACGGCGCCCTCCCGGTCGACGACCGAGACCACCTGTCCGCGCTGCCACAGCGCGAAGGGCTGGCGTTCCTTGATCGTGACCTGAAGCGTGGAGGGATAGAGCTTCATCACCGCGACCGAATCGATCCACGACATGTGCTGGAGACGCCGCCGCGCGTCCTCCGCGTCGTAACCGATGAGCGAGGCACCTTTCGGGATCGCAAGAACCGTTAACACATCGGCTTCGTTAATTTCTTTTTGTCCAGTGATTCGCACCGCGTTGATTCCGAAGCCCATGGCTGTTGTGAGCGACTCCACAACCGGCTTCGTCTCCCCCGCCAGCGAGATCGCATAGGCGCCGGAGGCGGCAAGGAAGGCCAGCGCGAGCGCTGTTCCGGTGAAACGCGGGAAGGGGGATGCGGGACGTGTGCGAGGACGGGGAAAGAGGCGGAAGCGCGCGCGACCGCGGCCCTCGGACAATGCAAATTCATTTGCATCATCAAAGGCTTGGTCACGATTACGCAAACCCCTTACCGATCGCAACTTGCGTCCTCCACCATCCATGACACCAGATCCTCGAAGCTATGGCCGGCGTGTCGGGCCATGTCCGGGACCAGCGATGTCGCCGTCATTCCAGGCTGCGTGTTAACTTCCAGGCAGATCAGTTCGCCGGTCCCGTGCAACCGGTCATCATAGCGAAAATCCGCCCGCGAAACGCCTCGGCAGCCCAGCGCTTCATGCGCCGTCAGGGTTAGTTTCTGTATACTTTGGTAAATATTCGGTGAAATTTCCGCCGGCAAAATGTGTTTTGAGCCGCCCTCACGATATTTCGAATCGAAGTCGTAGTAGGCGAATCCGACCGGCACGATGTCGATCACACCGAGGGCGACATCGCCCATGACGGCACAGGTCAGCTCCCGCCCGGCGACGTAGCGCTCCACCATCATCGTATCGCCATAGGCCCAGTCCTCGCGGAACAGCTCCTGCGGCGGATGCTCGGCATCCTCGCCGACGATGAGGACACCGCAGCTCGAGCCGTCGCGCACCGGTTTGACCACATAGGGCGGTTTCATCGGATGCTCTTTGGCGATATCCAGCCTGTGCATGATCCTGTGCGGCGCGACCGGAATGCCCGCGCCCTTCATCACCTGCTTGGCGCGCGCCTTGTCCATGGCCAGCGCGGAGGCGAGAACACCGGAATGGGTGTAGGGAATGCCGAGGACTTCGAGGATACCCTGGATGCAACCGTCCTCGCCGAAGGGACCGTGCAACGCGTTGAAAACCGCATCAGGACGGAGGGCGGAAAGGGCCGCGGCGACATCGCGGTCCATATCGATACGCGTCACCCGGTAGCCGGATCGCTCCAGCGCGTCGGCGCAGGCCTCGCCCGTCCACAGGCTCACCTCTCGTTCGGACGACCAGCCGCCCATCACCACCGCTACATGCTTCTCAGCCATCCCTGTCTCCCGAATGCGTGAATCGATTTGGCCCCGTATGTCACCCGCCATCCGCGCCGGCCCGTTGCGGGTCATGGCGCTCTGGCCATGACGATCGTCTCCCCGAAGGGCGTTTGCCCGCCGGCCTGCGAGTCGGACTTGCGTTCCCGCCCTTCAGGCCGCCGTGTCATGCCCCAAGAAGGGCAGCACCTCGGCGCCGGGTGCGAAGCGGCCAAGCCGCCGGATCTCCCAGTCGAGCCGCACGCCCGACGTCTCCAGAACCCGCGCCCGGACCGTCTCGCCGAGCGTTTCCAGATCCGCCGCCGTGGCCGATCCGGTGTTGATGAGGAAATTGCAGTGCATCGGCGAGACCTCCGCCCCGCCAACGCGGAGCCCCCGGCAGCCAGCCTCGTCGACAAGCTTCCAGGCCGACCGGCCCGGCGGATTCTTGAACGTGGACCCGCCCGTCCGCTCACGAATCGGCTGGTTTTCCGCCCGGTAACGCTCCACCTCGGCCATCGCCTCGGCAAGTGTGGCCGGATCGCCCGGCTCGCCGCGATAGAGCGCCTCGGTAAAGATGAGATCGCCCGGCGCATCGGAATGGCGGTAGCTGTAGCCCATATCGGCCGTGGTCAGAACGTGCCGTTCGCCCCTGCGATCGAGAGCGCGGACCTCGACCAGCCGATCCTTCGTCTCGCCGCCGTGAGCGCCGGCGTTCATGCGCAGCGCTCCGCCAATGCCGCCTGGAATGCCGCGATAGAAGGCAAAACCGCCGATACCGGCCTCCGCCGCCGCCTTGGCGAACTGCGCGTCGCGCGCCGCCGCCCCGACCCGGACGCGGCAATCGTCCTCAATAACAACGCGGCCAAACCCGCGCGGAGAAAGCCGGATGACGACACCCCCGATGCCGCCGTCACGAACAAGGAGATTGGAGCCAAGACCGATCACCATCACCGGGATCTCGTCAGGCACAGCCTTCAAGAAGACGGAAAGATCGTCCTCATCGGCCGGCGTGAACAGCATCTGTGCCGGCCCGCCAACGCGAAACCAGGTGATATCGGCGAGCGGAAAATTTGCTGCCATCCGACCGCGAACGCCCGAAAGAGCGGTACCAAACGCCTCACCGAGATCGGGAAAGCTCATGCATCTCCTCCCGCGCCGCCCGCCTCGACGAGCGCCTTGGGCAGCGCATAGGCCCATTGCGTGATCGAGCCCGCGCCAAGGCAGATGACGACGTCGCCCGGCCGGGCGCGCTCGGCAACGACGCCGGCAAGCGCCTCCGGTCCCTCGAGCGCGACGACGTTGCGATGGCCGCGCGCCCTCAGCCCGGAGACAAGCGCGTCACGGCTCGCCCCTTCGATCGGCTGTTCGCCGGCGGCATAGACATCGGCAACGACGACCGTGTCGGCATCGTTGAAGCAGGCGCAGAACCCATCGAAGAGATCGTGCAGCCGACTGTAGCGGTGCGGCTGCACCACGGCGATGACCTTGCCCTGCGCGGCCGCGCGCGCCGCCGCCAGCACCGCCGTGATCTCCACGGGATGGTGCGCATAGTCGTCGAAGACATCGATGCCATTCCATGAACCGGTGTGCGTGAACCGCCGCTTGACGCCACCGAAAGCGGCAAGCCCCTGACGGATCGCCTCGGCCGAAAGTCCGAGCTGATCGGCAACCGCGACCGCCGCCGTGGCATTCGCCACGTTGTGACGGCCCGGCATCGGCAGGACGATCCCGGCGATCTCCTTGTCCGCGCCCGTCTGCCGGTCGTGGATGATGACGGAAAAGCGCGACGTCCCGCCCTCGGTCCTCAGGTCCGTGTAGCGCACGTCGGCCTGCGGATTGGCGCCGTAGGTGATGATCCGCCGGTCCTCGATGCGGCCAACGAGATCCTGCACCACCGGGTGATCGAGGCACATCACGGCGAAACCGTAGAACGGCACATTCTCCACGAACTGGACGAAAGCCTTCTTTTCCGCCTCGAAATCTCCGTAGTGGTCGAGGTGCTCCGGATCGATGTTGGTGACGACGGCGATATCGGCCGGCAGCTTGACGAAGGTGCCGTCGGATTCGTCCGCTTCCACCACCATCCAGTCGCCGTCGCCCATGCGTGCATTGGTGCCGTAGGCGTTGATGATGCCGCCGTTGATGACGGTCGGATCCAGCCCGCCGGCGTCGAGCAGGGCCGCGACCATGGAGGTGGTCGTCGTCTTGCCGTGGGTGCCGCCGATGGCGATCGCCTGCTTGAAGCGCATCAGTTCGGCGAGCATCTCCGCGCGCCGGACAACGGGGAGAAGCCGCTCGCGCGCCGCCTTCAGTTCCGGATTGTCCGCCTTGATGGCGGAAGAGACCACGATAACGGCCGCCTCGCCCAGATTGGACGCGTCGTGACCGACGGCAACCGGAATGCCCTTGTCGCGCAACCGCTGCACATTGGCGTTTTCGGCGATGTCGGAGCCCTGCACGCGATAGCCAAGATTGAGAAGCACCTCCGCGATGCCGCTCATGCCGATACCGCCGATGCCGACGAAGTGAACGGGACCGATGTCCCCGGGCATTTTCATGAAGGATCTCCGGATTTGAAGGTGTTCGCCCGGCCGCCGGCCGCGATGTGTTCGACGAGGTCGGCGAGCCGGACGGCGGCGTCCACCCGCCCGACGGCCCTGGCCGCCGATGCCATGGCGGCAAGCCTCTCGCTTTCCACCATGGTCTCCGCCAGCGCGAGGGCGAGGCGCTCGGGCGAAAGATCCGCCTGAGGGACGACGCTCGCTCCGCCGGCCGAGGCAAGCACCGCCGCGTTCGCGGCCTGGTCGGCATCAAGCGCATGCGGCAACGGGACGAGCAGCGAGGGTCGGCCAATCGCGGAAAGCTCCATCACGGTGGAGGCGCCGGATCGACCGATGACGAAATGGCTGGCCGCAATGCGGGCGGGCAGATCGGTGAAGAAGGGCGCCAGTTCCGCCGTGATGCCAAGCCCGTCATAGGCCGCGCGCACCGCTTCGATATCCTCGGCCCGGCATTGCTGCACAAGATCGAGCCGCGCCAGCGCCTCCGGCGCCATAAGCCGCAGTGCCTCGGGAAGAAGCTCGGAAAAGATCCGCGCACCCTGGCTGCCGCCAAAGACGAGAAGCCGGAAACGGCCATCGATTTCGGGCGCCTCATAGGGCGTTGCCGCGGCCTCGATCACCGCCGGGCGAAGCGGAATGCCGATATGGACGCGCTTCGCCGCAAAGGCCTCCGCGCCGCGCGTTTCGGGAAAGCTCGTCGCCAACGCCGCAGCCGTACGCGACAGGAACCGGTTTGCCCGGCCCATAACGGCATTGCCCTCATGGAGGACCGATGGAACCCGTCTCAGATAGGCTGCGACAAGCGGCGGCAGCGTCGGATAGCCGCCAAAGCCGACGACGGCATCGGGCTTCAGCTCGCCGAGGATCCCGTTCGCCTCCAGGAGACCCTTGAGGAGCGCCGTGCCGGTGCGAAGAAGCGCGGCGGGAGAACGCCCGCGGATCGTCGCCGCCGAGACGATATGAACCGCGCGCGCAGGGAACGCCTTGCCGTAACGGTCGGCCCGCTCGTCGGTCGCCAGTTCGACCACATGGCCCCGGCGCCCCAGTTCCTCGGCAAGCGCTTCGGCGGGAAACAGATGCCCCCCGGTACCGCCCGCCGCCAGCAAGATCGCTGCCATGGTGTCCCCGCTTCAGGCTGTTGACTAGCCGGCGTGGTGCCCGGCGAAGGATTCGAATTCGATCGCGCCGCGCGCGTAGGTCGGCTCCGGTCGTCGCCGCGTCAGCGCGACGAGGAACCCCATGGCCAGCGCCAACGCCAGGAGCGACGAGCCGCCGTAGGAAATGAACGGCAGCGTCATACCCTTGGCCGGCATCAGGTTGACGTTCACCGCCATGTTGATGATCGACTGCACACCGAACAGCACAACGAGCCCGGCGGTCGCCAGCCTCTCGTATTCGCTCTCCTGTCGAAAGGTGTGGGCAAACCCCCGCATGACAACGAAGGCGAAGGCGAGCACCAGGATGATGCAGACGACGATCCCGAATTCCTCCGCCGCCACCGCGAAGGTGAAGTCGGTATGGCTGTCCGGCAGGATCCACTTGATGGTCCCCTCGCCCGGCCCCTGTCCCAGCCAGCCTCCCCTGAGGAACGAATCCCGCGCCATGTCGACCTGATAGGTGTCTCCCGACCCTGGGTCGATGAACCGGTCAATGCGGTTGGCGACATGCGGAAAGGTGAAATAGGCCATCACCGCTCCGACGACCGCCGCCGCCGACAGGGCACCGATCCACAGCCACGAGAGCCCGGCCATGAAAAACATCGCGCACCAGACGATGACGATCAGCATGGTCTGGCCGAGATCGGGCTGGGCAACGAGAACCGACGCGACCATGGCGAGCACGAGGATGGCGAAGAGATTGCCCGGCATGTCGGGCCGGCGAGCGTTCTCGGCAAAGAGAAAGGCGCAGATGACGACGAAGGCCGGCTTGACGAATTCCGAGGGCTGGATGGAAAAGCCAAGAATGTCGAGCCAGCGCCGCGAGCCTTTCACCTCCGCACCGAAAAAGAGCGTCAGCACCATCATCGCCATGGAGATAGCGAAGACGGCGAGAGCAACCCGACGCACCTGGCGCGGCGAGAGGAACGAGGCACCAAAAAAGATGAAGAGCGCGGGGACGAGAAAGAGCGCCTGGCGCTTGACGAAATGATAGCTGTCGAGATGCAGCCGTTCGGCCACCGGCGGGCTTGCCGCGAACGACAGGACCACCCCGCCGACCATCAACGCGATGATTCCGACGAGGAGGAACCTGTCAACGGTCCACCACCATTCCGCAAACCGGCTTCTGTCGGCACGACTGACCATTACGACGGCTCCTCTTGCGCGTTGGCGGAAGCCGCCATCGGAAGGGCGAGAACGAGATTGCGGAACCGGTCGCCGCGCGCCTCGAAGCTGGCGAACTGATCCCAGGACGCACAGGCCGGTGATAGAAGCACGACCTCGCCCGGCTGCGCATCCTCCGAGGCACGCAGAACCGCCTGGTCGAGCGTGCCGCACATTTCGTGGTCGACGGATGACCCGAGCGTTCCCGCGAATGGCTCCGCCGCTTCGCCGATCAGATAAGCCTTGACGATACGGCCGAAATGGGGCGTGAGCGACGCAATGCCACCCTCTTTCGACCGCCCGCCGGCGATCCAGCGGATACGGTCGTAGGAGACGAGTGCCTTTTCCGCCGCATCGGCATTGGTGGCCTTGGAATCGTTGACGAAGGTAATGCCGGCGAAGGTGCCGATCGCTTCCATGCGGTGGGACAGCCCGGCGAATGAGCAGAAACCCGCCGAGATCGCCGAAGCGTCAAGACCGAGCGCGGCGGTGACGGCATAGGCGGCAGCGGCGTTCTGCCAGTTGTGCCGGCCGCGAAGCGCCGCGGCCGCGGCCAGCGGAAAGACAGCCCGCTCCGACCCCGCTCGTCGCTCGATCAGATCCTCGCCGCGCACGTAGACTGAATCTCTTGCCCCCACGAGTTCCGCCTGCGCCGAGATTTCCGTCACCGGCGTCGAACTCTCCGCCTCGAAGCGCAGGAGATTGGCAAGGAACCGCCCCTCGGTCTCGTCGACGCCGATGACCGCGGTGAGCGGCCCGAGCGGATCGAACAACCGGCGCTTGGCTGCGAAATACCCGCCCGGTCCGCCGTGGCGGTCGTAATGATCGGGAGACATGTTGAGGAAGACCGCGATGTCGGGGGTCAGGATTCGCGCCAGATCTGTCTGATAGGAAGAAAGCTCTAGCACGTAGACGGTATTGCGGTCGGCCGGCGGATCGAGGTCGAGCACGGCCCGGCCGATATTGCCGCCGACTTGCACCGGCCGGCCGGCCTCGGCGAGAACATGGCCGATGAGCGCCGTCGTCGTCGACTTGCCGTTCGACCCGGTGATGCAGACGACCTTCGGCCCGGCTTCCATCGGCGTCAAAACATCCGACGAGGCAACCCCGGGCGCATAGATCTCAGGCGCCCCGGCCTCTTCGCCGAGTTCGCGCAGGGCCGCCAGACGCCAGGTCTCCACCATTTCAAAGAAGAGGCCGATGTCGTTGTCGACGGGAACGCCGAAGTCCCAGGCCTTGGTGATCACCGGATTGGGCTGGGGATAGAGATGAGGAATGCCCGGGCTGGTGATCAGCCGCTGAACGCCCGCCCACGCTGCAGGATCATGCAGGTCGCGGATCGTCATCCCGGCGGCCCCTGCCCGGTCACGCGTGATCGGATTGTCGTCCCAGCACAGCACGTCCGCTCCGCCGGCGGCCAGCGCGCGTCCGGTCACAATGCCGGACTTGCCGAGCCCCAGAACCGCAACGCGTTTGCCTTCATATCCGCCGACCGGGATCACAACGTCACCTCAGTTTCAGGCTCGACAGGCCGATCAGAGCCAAAACGACGGCGATGATCCAGAAACGGATCACCACCTGGCTCTCGGTCCAGCCGAGGTGCTCGAAATGGTGGTGGATCGGCGCCATCTTGAAGATGCGCTTGCCGGTGAGCTTGAAGGACGCCACCTGCATGATGACGGAGACGGCCTCAAGCACGAAAAGGCCGCCGATGATGGCGAGCACGATCTCGTGCTTCGTCGCCACCGCCACCGCACCGAGCATACCGCCAAGCGCCAGCGAGCCGGTGTCGCCCATGAAGATTGCCGCCGGCGGCGCATTGAACCACAGGAAGCCGAGACCGGCACCGATGACCGCGCCGCAGACGACGGCGATTTCGCCGGTGCCGGCGACGAAATTGATCTGCAGGTAGTCGGCAAAGACGGCGTTACCGGCGAGATAGGCGATGAGGCCGAAGCTCGCCGCCGCGATCATCACCGGCACGATGGCAAGGCCATCGAGCCCGTCGGTGAGGTTCACCGCATTGCCCGCCCCGACCATCACGAAGGCGGCGAAGGGCAGGAAGAACCAGCCCAGATTGATGGCGAAGTCCTTCAGAAAGGGAAAGGCGAGCGAGGTCGAGAACGGTTCGGTGGCGGCGCTTGCAACGAGCGCGGCGGCGACAAGCGCGATGAGTGCCTCGATGCCGAGCCGGGCCTTGCCGCCGAAACCGGCGTTGGTGGCGCGCGAAATCTTCAGATAGTCGTCGTAGAGACCGACCGCGCCGAAGCCGATCGTCACCAGAAGCACGATCCAGACGTAGATGCTGGAGAGATTCGCCCAAAGGAGTGTCGCCACGATGATGCCGGACAGGATCATCAGGCCGCCCATCGTCGGCGTACCGGCCTTGGCGATGATGTGGCTCTGCGGGCCGTCCTCCCGGATTGGTTGGCCCTTGCCCTGACGAACGCGCAGCGCGGAGATGATCGCCGGCCCGAACAGGAACACGAACAGGAGCGCGGTGATGATCGCGCCGCCCGTTCGGAAGGTGATGTAGCGAAACACGTTCAGCAGCGAGAGCTGCTCGGCGAATTCGCCCAGAAAATATAGCATTGCCTCGTTCTACCCCTCGGACTCCGCACCTGTCAGTTCGGAACCGAAGCGTTGCAGCAACGCCGATACGAGTGGCCCCATCCTGCTACCCAGAGAACCCTTGATCATGACGACATCGCCGGGCGCGATCACCCCGCCGAGAATCGGCTCCAAATGCGCTGCGGTTTCCGCATAGGCCCCGCGAATGCGATGCGGCAAGGTTTTCCACAGCGCGTGCATCAACGGCCCCGCGCAATATACCTGATCGATCCCGCCTTCAAGGATCGCGTTGCGCAGGCCCGCGTGAAACGTCAGTGCCTTCGGCCCCAGTTCCAACATGTCACCGAGCACGGCGATCCTGCGCCCCCTGCCCGTAACCGGAGCCGCGGCGAGCAGAGAGATCGCCGCGCGCATGGATGTCGGATTGGCATTGTAGCTCTCGTCGATCAGCACCGCCTCGCCGTCGCGCAAGCCCAGCATATGCCGGCGTCCGCGCCCCTTTGGCGCGCGTAGGCTCGCAAGCGCCACGGCGGCGCGGGCGAGATCGGCGCCAACCACATAAACCGTCGCCAGCACCGCCAGGCTGTTCTGCACCTGGTGCCGGCCCGGCATGCCGATCTTGTACGTCACCGGCACGTCGAAGATGGTCGCCGAGACGCAGGAGCACAGCCCGTTCAGCGCCACCTGGTCGAGGTGCACCGCCGCCTGCCGGTCCTCGCCGAAATCGACGATCCGTTCGATGCCGTTTTCCACCGCACGCCGATGGAGGAAGAGGAAATGCGGGTTGTCGCGGTTCAGCACCGCAGCGCCACCCGCTTCCACGCCGGAGAAGATTTCCGCTTTCGCTTCCGCGATCTCCTCGACCGATTCGAACTGCGCCAGATGCACCGGTTCAACCGTGGTGATGATGACGACCTGCGGCCGGACCATGGCGACCAGCGGCGTGATCTCGCCCGGGTGGTTCATGCCGATCTCGAAGACGGCATAGTCGGCGTCCACCGCCATCCGTGCCAGCGTCAGCGGCACGCCCCAATGGTTGTTGAAGGAGGCGACCGACGCATGCACGTTGCCCGAGGGCTCCAGCGCCGCACGCAGCATCTCCTTGGTTCCGGTCTTGCCGACGCTGCCGGTGACCGCGACGATCTTGGCGTGACTGCGGGCCCGCGCCGCGCGGCCGAGCCGTTCCAGCGCGGCAAGCGGATCGACGACGGCGATGAGCGTTGCCCCCGCGCCCGGTTCCAGATCCGCGAGGCGATCCTCGGCGACGACGGCGACGGAGGCCCCGTTGGCGATGGCGGCGGCAACGAAGTCATGACCGTCGAAGCGGTCGCCCTTGATGGCAAAAAAGGCTTCGCCCGGCGCGATCGTGCGACTGTCGATGGAAATTCCAGTGATCGGGCGGCCACTCTCGCCATGGAGCTGGCCGTCCACGGCTTCGGCAAAGGCATCGAAATCCCACAGCGGGGCATTCATGACCGACCTCCCGGAAGCGACCGTCGGAGGGCCGCGCGTACTTCGTCATGATCGGAAAACGGATGCACCTCATCGCCAATGATCTGGCCCGTTTCATGACCCTTTCCGGCAACGACAAGGATATCGCCGCCTTCGAGCATCGCAACCGCCTCGGCGATCGCCCGATGCCGGTCGCCAATTTCGACGGCACCGGGCGCCGCTGCCATGATCGCGCGGCGGATGAGCGCCGGATCCTCGGAGCGCGGATTGTCGTCCGTGACGATCGCCACGTCGGCATCGCGCGCCGCGATCTCGCCCATCAGAGCCCGCTTGCCGGGGTCGCGGTCGCCACCGGCGCCGAAGACGACGACCAGACGACCAGCGACATGCGGCCGGAGCGCGGCGAGCACATGAGAAAGCGCATCAGGCTTGTGGGCATAGTCGACGAAGACCGGCGCGCCAGCCGCCGTGCGCCCGACGAGGTCGAGCCGCCCCGGCGCGCCCTGAAGGCCCTCCAGCGCGGCAAGCGCCTCCGCCGTCTTCATGCCGCCGGCGATGGCAAGACCTGCAGCAACGAGCGCGTTGGAGACCTGAAACGCGCCGATGAGCGGCAGGAGGATGTCATATCGGCGGCCGGAGGCCTCGACGGCGATCCGTTGCCCGCCGGCCTCCTCGGCCACATCGAGAAGGCGCAGGTCGCGGCCCGCCCGACCGACGGACAGAACCGGCAGCCCGCGCACACTCGCCGCCGCCGCGACCCGATCCGCATAGGCCTCGTCGAGGTCGACGACAACGCTCCCGCCTGCCGGCAGGAGCGTTGAAAACAGGCGCAGCTTCGCTTGGAAATACTCTTCCAGGTTCGCGTGGTAGTCGAGATGGTCGCGACCGAGATTGGTGAACGCTCCGGCGCAAAGGCGCACGCCGTCGAGCCGGCGCTGGTCAATGCCGTGGCTGGAGGCTTCCATCGCCAGATGGGTGATGCCGTCGCTCGCGAGATCGGCGAGGATTTCATGCAGCCGCACCGTATCCGGCGTCGTCAGGCTGCCGTATTGCGTGCCCTTTGCCGTCGTCACGCCAAGGGTGCCGAGGCTCGCCGCCGAGCGGCCGGCCGCCTGCCAGATCTGTCGGGTAAAGGTCGCCACGGAGGTCTTGCCGGCAGTGCCGGTGACCGCGATGATCGTCTTCGGCTGAGCGGCGAAGAAATGCGCCGCGACTGTCGCCAGCCGCCGGCGCGGATCGGCATCGCGCAGCACGGGCACGCCGAGGTCGTCCGGCAAGGCGGCATCGGTGGCTGTAAGCACCGCCGCCGCGCCCGCTTCGACCGCGGCCTTCGCGAAGCGGGCACCATCGACCTTAACTCCCGGCAGGGCCGCGAACAGGAAGCCCGGTCCCGCCCGCCGGCTATCGGCGGTCAGACCGGTTATGGAAACGGAGGCCGCGGCCGGATCGAGGATCAGGTCGGGCGCGAGCGCGCCAAGCTGCATGGGGGCATTCGGCTTTCGGTTGTGCGTGTCAATTGTCCGGTTTCCTTTGTCACGGTGCGACCCTCAGTTGGAAACCAGAAGCATTTCTGCGGTTTCGTCGTAGCGCGGCATGACACCGAGCATCGGCGCAATGCGGCGAATGACCGCCGCCGTCGTCGGCGCCGCGTTCCAGCCGGCGGTCGCGCCGCCGCCGTCCGCCGCCGCCTTGGGTTCGTCGAGCACGATCAGCACGACATATTGCGGATCGTCCATCGGAAAGGCCGAGAGGAACGAATTGAAACGCTTGTGGCTGACATAGTGACCGTTGACGACCTTTTCCGCCGTACCGGTCTTGCCGCCGACGAAGTAGCCGGGCACGCGCGCCTTGCGGCCCGATCCCTTCTCGGCGTTGAGGCGGAAGAGATAGCGCATCATCTCGCTCGTGGAGGGCTTGACCACCTGATAGGCGATCTTGTCGGCCGCCGCGCGGTCGCGGGTGAGGAAGGTCGGTGGAATGTACTTGCCGCCGTTCATCAGCGCCGCGGCGGCCACCGCCGTCTGCATCGGCGACACCGAGATACCGTGGCCGAAGGCAATCGTCATGGAACTGACCTCGCTCCACCGCGCCGGCAGAAGCGGCTTGGCCACCTCCGGAAGATCGGTCTTGAGACGGGTCGTCAGGCCGAGCTTCTTAAGGAACGCTTCCTGGCCGGGGATGCCGACATCGAGTGCCATCTTGGCGCTGCCGATGTTGGAGGAATAGATGAACACCTCCGGCAGGGTCAGCACGCGGTACTTGCCGTGGAAATCGCGAATGAGCCGGCCGCCGGCATGGAGCGGCTTCGACGCGTCGACCGTGCTCTTCAGCGTGAAGAGACCGGAATTGAGCGCCATCGCTGTGTTGAACGTCTTGAAAACCGAGCCCATTTCGTAGACGCCGGCGGTCGCCCGGTTCATGCGCTTCTGTTCCAGCGCCTGCGAGGGCTCGTTCGGATCGAAATCCGGCAGCGACGACATCGCCAGCACCTCGCCGGTGTGAACGTCGAGCACGATACCGATCGCCGCGATCGCCTCGTAACGCTTCATGGCGTGGACAAGTTCGTCGCGCACCGCGTGCTGGACGCGCACGTCGACGGAGAGCTTGACCGGCGAAAGGCTGGCCTCCTTGCGCGCGAAGCCAAATTCCTGCAGTTCCGCCAGCCCTTGCCCGTCGACATACTTTTCCATGCCGGCGATGCCCTGATTGTCGATATTGACGAGGCCGACGATGTGGCTCGCCATCGGTCCGCCCGGATAGAAGCGGCGCTTCTCGGTCAGAAAGCCGATGCCGGGAATGCCGAGCCGGTGAATGGCGTGTTTCTGGGCCGGCGAGATCTGCCGCTTCAGCCAGACAAAACCGGCGTTGCTGGCCAGTTTCTTGCGCGTCTGCTTGGTCCCGAGCTCCGGCAGCACGGTGCTCAGCAGTTCCACCGCCTCATCCGGATCGATGATCCGGCGCGGCTCGGCATAAAGAGAAGCGGTGCGGATGTCAGTGGCGAGGATCTTGCCATTGCGATCAACGAGATCGGGCCGCGCCGAGGCGATGGTGTCCGACGCCGAAAGACGCGCTCGGACCGAGCCCTCGTCGACCATTCCCAAGCCGACCAGTCGCATCACGATCACACCGTATGCCAGCGCGAAAACCACCATCGTGATCGTCATGCGGCGGCGGATATCGGCGCTCTTGCGCCCGGACGTGCGCTGCCATCGCGCCTCTTCCGTACCGCCCGAATACATGTGTGAGGACTGGTCTGCCATCGGGGTCCTCACCGTATCGCCGTGGTGCCGCCGTCGGCGACCCCACCAAGCGCGGGTATGTCGGTATAGGGCGTGAGGTCGACCGGCCGGGCCGGAAGATCACGAACGCGGGAAATCTGGTTCGGATTCGTCGGTCCGAGCTTGAACTGGTCAGGATAGCGCTCGATCACGCTCTGCAGTCGGGCCGGCTGGGTCAGCACGCTCCATTCCGCACGCAGGTCCTGGATCGCGTTCTTTTCCCCGTCGATCTTCTCGCGCAGGTCCGCGACCGTCTGCGCCGTTGCCTCCGCGTCATACTTGCGATCGTAGACGAGCGCCGCCGCCGCGATCATCACCACGAGAAAGAAGACGTTGAGATAGCGCGTCACGATGCCATTCTCCCTGCCGCAAATTCGGGCACCGACGGCAACCCGAAAACCGACGCATCCCCCGCCCCGATCGCCTCCGCCGCCGTGCGCTCGGCAACACGAAGCCGTGCGGAACGGGCCCGCGGATTGCGCGAGATCTCCTCGGCCGAAGCCTCGACGGGCTTGCGCGAGAGGAGCCGGAATGTCGGCGCCGGTCCCACTTCGACGACTGGCATGTGCCGCGATCCCGCCGACTTCTGCTTGCCGCGATCAGCCATGAAGCGTTTGACGATCCGGTCTTCCAGGCTGTGGAAGGTGACGACGGCAAGCCGCCCGCCTTCCCTGAGGATCGCCTCGGCCGCGACAAGCGCGTCGACCAGTTCCTCAAGCTCGCGGTTAACGAAGATCCTCAGCGCCTGGAAAGTCCGAGTGGCGGGATGGATCGCCGCCCCGCGCCGGCCGCCGACAGCCGCTTCCACCAGATCGGCGAGCTCGCCCGTCCGCATGATCGGCGCCTCTTCGCGCCGCCTGACGATCGCCCTGACGATCGGCTTGACGCGCTTTTCCTCACCGAGCGTGCCGATGAGGCGAACGAGATCGCCCGGTGCCATGCGATTGACAACGTCGGCCGCGCTCGGCTCGTCGCAGGCGTTGTCGCCCGCACTCTCCATGCGCATATCGAGCGGCCCGTCGAAACGGAAGGAAAAACCGCGTTCCGGCGTATCGATCTGCATCGACGACACGCCGATATCGAGGACGACGCCGTCGATCCGCACATGGCCAAGCGCCCGCACATGCTCGTCGAGCGCGCCGAAGCGGCCTTCGACGAGAACCAGCCGGCCACCATGGGCCGCAACGAGCGCCTCACCGCCCGCGATCGCGCTTGGATCGCGATCAATCGCGATCACCGCCGCTCCCTTTTCCAGAAGAGCGCGTGTATAGCTTCCCGCCCCGAAGGTGCCATCGACGATCACGCGCCCGGCTCCGGGGTCGAGCGCCTCCACCACCTCGTCGAGGAGAACGGGAAGATGGCGCGCATCGGGCTTCGGCGATCTGCCTGGAACTGCGCTCATGCCCCGCCTCCCGCCTGCGGCGCGGTACCCCGGCGCAGCGCCTGGGCGCGCCGTCGCGCTTCCTCGCGATGCTCGACAAAACGGGCCGGATCCCAGATCTGGAATTTGTAACCCTGGCCAACGAAGGTGACCTGATCGGCGATGCCGGCATAATCCCTGATCGCCTCGGTAAGCGAAATACGCCCGTCCTGATCGATCCGCAGCGCTTCGCTCATGCCGTAAAAGGCCGTCGACAGAAAATCGTGATCCTCGGTGAACGGGTCGAAACTGGAAAGTTTCTCCTCGATGACGCCGAGCAGCTGGTAACCGCCGGCATCGATCGCGTTCATGTCGAGGGAGGGATAGCAATAAAGCCCCTCGTAACCGTCGCGCACGAGCTGCGCGCGAAACGGCGCGGGGACGGAGACACGGCCCTTGGCATCGATCTTGTTGGTGATATTGCCGACGAAGCCGCTCATGGCGTGATTTGACTGTCTCCTCTTCGCCAACAGGCGCCCGATTGTCACCAGACCGGCACTCGACAGCACTTTCCTCAATCGCCCTGTCGCAGTCTGCGGCAGGTGCGCCTTGAGGGAACGACGGAACGCCTGACACCGCGTTCTCCGTGGTCCGATATGGGATGATCTGGGATATCATGGACTCCTCATGGGCGTCAATGGAATCCACCTCTCCACAGGCCATCCACAGATCTATCTGCCATTAAAAGTCCGGTAATCTTAACAAGAGGTTATGCATCACCTCCGAAAGCGGTCACGCGAAGCGAAGTGTACGGAAAGAATAAGGAAACAATTTCCGCTACAGCTTCCGCAACGGCACGTGAGACCGGACCGGAAAGCCGCGTGACGCCATAGGCGCGAATCGCTCGCCCCGTCCTGCGCCCCGTCGACAGGAACCGGAAAACAGACGGAAAGTGCCAGCCGGCCTGTAAGCCGGGTTCTGTAAGGCGGACTGCAAAGAGTCCACGTGACGACCATTCATCTGGGACGCCCGTTGCCGGACGCCTCGCGCGACCAACCCGGACGATCGGACCCGGAAACCGGTCCGGACGGCATAAACCGCCCGCGTCGTCCCTATTCGGTCTTGCTCCCGGTGGGGTTTACCATGCCGCCCCCGTTGCCGGCGGCGCGGTGGGCTCTTACTCCACCCTTTCACCCTTACCGGCCAGGCAAGGCCCGCCGGCGGTTTGCTTTCTGTGGCACTTTCCCTAGGGTCGCCCCCGCCGGGCGTTACCCGGCACCGTGTTTCCATGGAGCCCGGACTTTCCTCCCCGACGGGCTTTCGCCCGGTGTCGGAGCGGCCGTCCGGCCGACTGGCGCCCCTGATAAAGGCGGCTTTGCCCGGCGGGTCAAGCGCTTTCGCGGCGTGGCAGCTCCGCGAGAATGCCGGCGAGCGCGGCAAGCCCGGCGTCCATCTCACCCTCGTTCGGACTGGCAAAGCCGAGCACCAGCCCGCTCATCCGCGTCTCGCCAAGGCAAAACCCGCTGAGCGACGAGCAATCGCCGCCCCGGGCAATGAACCGCTCGGCACTGCCTGGTCGTCGACGTCGCCGTTACGAAACCGCGCCGTCAATTGCATGCCGCCGTCCGGCACCGGATCGACGATAAGCTGCGGGCAGGTGCGGGCAAGCCCCTCCACCAACCGATCGCGCCGCGCCCGGTAGACCGCGCCGGCGCGCCGCATGTGCGCCCTGAGATGGCCCTCCGTGAGGAAGGCAGCAAGCGCCCCCTGCACCACCTGTGCCGGCACCTGTCCGGTGTTGCGCTGCGCCCGGCGGAATGGCTCCACCAGAGCCGGCGGCAGGATCAGATAGGCAGTGCGGATCGCCGGCATCATGGTCTTGGCGAAGGTGCCAAGATAGATGACCCGCTCGCCGCCGAGCCCGGCGAGCGCCGGAATGGGCTTGCCGCGATAGTGGAACTCGCTGTCATAATCGTCCTCGATGACAAAGGCGCCGGCCTGCGCGGCAGCATCGAGCAACGCCACCCGCCGTTCCAGCCCGAGCGTCATGCCGAGCGGATACTGGTGCGACGGCGAGACATAAACGAGGCACGGTCGCTCGTTGTCGAAGACCGACGTTATCATGCCCTCGCCGTCGACCGGCACGGGCACGATCCGTGCCCCCGCGGCGAGGAAGGCGATGAGCGCACCCGAATAGGCCGGGTTCTCGATCGCCGCCATATCGCCCTCGTCGAGGAGCATGCGCGCCACGAGATCGAGCGCGGCCTGCGCCGAGGACAGGATCAGCACCCGGTCGGGCTCGGTCCTGACACCGCGCGTCTCGGCAAGGTGGTCGACGATCGCCTCCTTCAGCGCCGGCAATCCGTCGTAACCGTCATAGGAGCAGAACCGCCGGTCGGGTCGCCGCGCCGCCGCCCGCAACAGTCGGCCCCACAGATCATGGGGGAAAAGTCGGATGTCCGGCACGCCCGGCGAAAAGGCCGGCCCCATGCCGACCGGTCGACGGGCGAACGTGGAAAGCACCTTGCCACGCATCGAAATCCGCGCCGCTTTCGGTGCCGCGGTTGCCACACGCGGCGTTGCCGGCAGCGCCTCGATCGTTGCCGCCACATGGGTGCCGGCCCCGACGCGGGGCTCCAGAAATCCCTCCAGCGTCAACTGATCGAGCGCCGACGTTACCGTATTGCGCGAAACACCGAGGTCTTCTGCGAGCCGCCGGCTCGATGGCAGGCGCATACCCGCCGGCATGCGCCGCTCCAGGATCGCGGCACGCATCTGCCGGTAGATCTGGCGCGAAAGTGGCTCGTCCGCGTCCCGCCCGAGCCGGATCAGTCCGGCAACCGGAAAGCTCATCACTCCACTCCTCGTCAAGACCGGCCACCAGGATATGTGCCCACGCACCCGTCGACTCGCTGCCCACTGCCCACTGCCCGGACACCCCGAAGGGGGCTGCTGCTATCCCGGCAGCGCAAGCGATCTCGCATCCTGATGGCAATCCCCGGAACCGTCGAACCCCCTAACCGTCGAACCCCGGAACCGTCGAAAAATTGGACTCATAATTATCATAGGAATGGATCTTTATTAAGAGCCATTACAGCCTCTTTCATGGCACCGACCTCCAGGGCCGCGGAATCCCGGCGGCGACCACACACACGGTGAACGAAAGACATGCCTCCCTCCCGGCATCCAACGGCAACACGTGGCATCGTCCTCGCCTTCGGCTCGCTCCTGGTCCTTGGCGTCATGCCGGTCATCTCCAACGGCCGTCCGGCCGGCTTCGACGCGCTCGACTTCGCCGCCTTCCTCTCGCTGTGGCAGCTCCTGTGCGCACTGCCCGTCGCCGCCATCGCGTGGCTCCGGGGGTCGCGCGGCATCCTCGACACCGCCGTGCCGCCGGCGACGCGCCGCCACACGCTCGTCGTCATCGTTGCGACCGGCCTGATCTTCGGCCTGTCCACCTATGTCTACGTGCTTGCCTTCGAGAAGGCGGGAACCGTCAGCGCCGCTCTCGCCATCCAGGCCTATCCGCTTTTCGCCATGCTGTGGGAAGGGCTCTTCCTGAAGCGCCGCAAGAGCCTTGGCGAACTCGCCTTCACGCTCCTTCTCGTCGCCGCGCTCGGCTATCTGGCGACAGGCGGCACCTGGCGCGTCGAAGGCCTGTCGGGCTGGTTCCTCTTCGCCCTCGCCCTGCCGCTCCTGTGGAGTATCGCCCACGTCATCGTCAAGGAAACGCTCGGCGCAACGCCGATAACGCCCGCCCAGATCACCTTCGTGCGGGTCCTTGTCTCGACCATTCTCCTCGTCGGGATCGCGCTGGCCAGTCACGGGCCTGCACCGCTGATCGACGCGCTCATGACGCCGGCATTCCAGACCGCTGCCTTTGCCATGGGCGCTGTCTACTACCTGGAACTCATGCTCTGGTTCCATGCCGTCCGGAGCATCGAGGTCTCGCTCGCCAGTTCCATTGTCGTCCCGGCCCCGGTGGTAACCACGATCCTCGCCGTCGCCTTCCTCGGTGAGTCGGTCCTTCCCTATCAGTTCATCGGCATGACCGCCGTCTTCATCGGCCTCTACGGACTTCTCTACGTCGGTGGCCGAAGGCGAGCGTCCAACCGTGCTCCTGCAAGCCGGCTGACAACACACCAACAGTCAATTCGAAAACCAATGAGGCCATCCATGACCGAAACCACCTATCCCATCACCAAGGAAAACAAGATCCGGGTCGGCAAGCGCGCCGTCTACGACCGCGACACGGTTCACGCCATCATCGACACTGCCCTTGTCTGTCATGTCGGCTTCGTCGTTGACGGCCGCCCGATCGTCCTGCCGATGATCCACGCGCGGTGCGGCGAGACGATCTACCTGCACGGCGCCAAGGCGACCCGGATCGTCAAGGCGCTGGCGACCGGCGTTCCCGTCTGCCTCGAGGCCACCCATGTCGACGGCATCGTCGTCGGCCGATCCGCCTTCCATTCGTCCATGAACTACCGCTCCGCCGTCGTCCATGGCACCGCGCGGGCGGTCAACGACGCCGACGAACACGCCCGGGCGCTGGAGGCGATCACCGACCGGATCATTCCCGGCCGTTGGGCGGAACTGCGTCCGATGCTCGATAAGGAAGTGAAGGGAACCGGCGTCATCTCTCTGGAAATCGAGGCAGCTTCGGCAAAGTGTCGCGACGGCGAGCCGATCGACGAGGAGGCGGACTACGACACGCCGGTCTGGGGTGGCGTCGTTCCGGTCCAGACCGTCTTTGGCGCGCCCGCCGGTGACAGCCGCTTGTTGCCCGGTGTCGACATCCCCGCCTCCGTTCGCGCGCTGACGGAACGGGCGACAACAGAAAAGACACCGGCGGAATAAAGACGGCCGCGCCCTGTGCCGGACAGGCGGTGACGGGATATCCCGAAGCCGGGCGCGACCTCCCTTCGGCCTACGACTTTACGAGCGCGTCAATCGGTCATCTGGGGCATGCATTCAGCGCAATTGTCGCCGGATGCAACCACGGCTAACATTTCTCCATGCTGAAGCGACCAAAGACACCGATCCACACGCCCTACGCCGATCCCCGCACGCGGCCGTTCACCATCGGCATGGCGCCACTGGCGCCGCTGGGTCTCTTCGAGGTCGATGCCGAATACCAGGCATTCGCCCGCCAGAAGAAGCGGCTTTTGCGCGAAAAACGCGACGCGGTCTTCCGGGTCGAGGCGGAGACGGTCGGTGCCCAGGAGCAGGTCCTCGATCGGGCGCTCGACTGTCTGGTAACCAATCACCCCGACCTCGTCGACACCGACGGCGAAACGGTGACTGTCTCGGCGACCGGCGACAGCTACCGCATCGCCGATTTCGCCGCCGAACCGCTCCTCCTCGCAGGTCTTCTGGTGCAGGAAGACTTGTGTATCATGCGAAAGGGTGAAGAGGGTTGGCGACTAGCGGCCGCGAGCCTCTGCTTTCCCTCGTCGTGGTCGCTGGCAGAGAAATTCTCCCGGCCGATGGACGTGATCCACACGCCGGTGCCCGGCTTTGCCGGCCGCATGACAAAGGTGATCGAGCGCATCTTCGACAATCTCCAGGCCGGCTGCCCGGTCGAGCGCTTCAACTGGTCGCTCTACGCCGATAGTGAACTCCATCACCCCGAGCCGCACGGCGAACAAATCGGAAGGCTTTCCGACGACGCCCTCGCCGAGACGCTCATCGTTCGCGTCGAGCGCCAGACGCTCTCGCGCCTCGGTGACGGCGATATCCTCTTCACCATTCGCATCCACCGCGATCCGCTCGTCTCCTTCGCCGCCCATCCGCGCCGTGCCGAGCTGTGCGCCGGGCTGAGAACGCAGATCCTGGCGATGACGGACGACCAGCTCGCCTACAAGGGCCTCGTCACGGATCGTGACCGCATCACCGCGCTGATCGACCGTCTGGCCAAATAAGGCAAGCCGCGATCACGCAAGCAGATCGTCGATATCGAAGACCCGCGCGCCGATCGTCACGAATTCAATGCCGGAAAGGATGTCGACCCCGAACGCATGATTGTGGTCGACGACCCTGACGGCACCGTTCGACAGCTCGCTGAAGCCGTAGCGGGCAGCGCCTCCGCTGTAGACCGCCATGTCGTGATTGCCGCCGCCGCCGAGCAGAATATCGTTACCGCTACCGCCGACGAACCTGTCGTCGCCGCTCGATCCGGCCAGCCGGTCATTGCCGCCGCCACCGATCAACGTGTCATCGCCAGCGCCGCCGCGAAGCGTATCCCAACCGGCACCGCCGTCGAGCCGGTCGTTGGCACCGCCGCCGATCAGCTGGTCGTTACCGCCCTGCCCCGAAAGCCTGTCTCTACCCGTCCCGCCGTCGAGCGTATCCCGGCCCGTGCCGCCGTACAGGAAATCGGAACCACCGCTTCCAATCAGATAGTCGTTACCGTCATATCCCCAGAGGAGATTGCGGACATCGTTGCCGGTGATCCGGTTGCCGAGATCGTTGCCCATGCCCCAGAGTCGGGCGTTGCCGGCAAGCGTGAGGTGCTCGATCCCGTCGCCGAGTTCGAACGACACCCGCGAGCGAACGGTGTCGATGCCACCGCCGGTATGACCTTCCGTGACGACGTCCCGATGGTTGTCGACGAGGTAGAAATCATTACCAAGGCCGCCCTGCAGCGTATCCGCTCCCGTACCGCCGTCGAGCGTATCCCTGCCGTTGCCGCCCTCCAGCCAGTCGTTGCCTCTGTCGCCCCACAGATGGCTCGCGCGCGTTCCACCGACGAGGACATCGTCGCCATCTCCGGCCTGAAGCGAATCCCGTCCGGTCCCGCCGTAGAGGCTATCGTCGCCACCGCCGCCCTGCAAAACATCGTCGCCGCTGCCACCGTAGAGCGTATCGTTCCCAAGATGCGCGGTCAGCGTGTCATCGCCACTACCGCCGTGCAGTTCGTCATTGCCCGACAGGGTCCCCAGGTAGTCCGAAATGAGCGTGTCGTTGCCGCCCAGACCCCAAAGCGTATCGCTGCCGCCCTTCCCGTTGATCAGATCCGCGGAATTTGTCCCAACAAGGGTCTCACCAACGTCCGTGCCATTGATGGTCGCCATGGCTCCCTCCCGTATCTCCGGAGCCCGCAGGGGCCCCGCGTTTATTATGGTGATATTTTATCAATACATACGGAAACAAAGAACTATACATCTTGTCACAGCAACGCAGCAGAGGTCTTGACTCCTCATAGTCTTATGATCGCCGCGAATACTAAGTATGCATACATTTCCTCACCAACTGGCGGTCGGGAAATCGCTCAAGGGAAGAGCCTTCCCAAACGAATTGGCGAAAGAAAAGCAGAAACCGCGATCTCAGACCGCGTCGAGGCCGAGACTTGCTTCCAGGCAGGCGAGCGTCGCAAGCGTCGAGGCGTCGGCAACGCCGTCGACGCGGGCCGGCCGGAAATGCCGCTGGAAGGCCGCCACGACGGCCGCTGTGTCAGCGTCGTAGACATCGCCCGCCGCGAGCCCATAGCCGATGCGTGCGAGCCGGTGGCGAAGATCTGCAACCGCACGCCCCCGCATATCCGCCTTCAGAACCTCTCCCGCAACGATCGCCGCCGGTGGTACGAAGAGCCCAACGCCGGCATCCGCCAACCGATCCCAGGGGAATTTCTCACCCGGATCGCTCTTGCGGCCCGGCGCGACGTCGGAATGGCCGAGCACACGGCCGGCCGAAATGCCATTGCGCGCGACGATATCGCGGCAAAGCGCGACGACGGCCGCGATTTGTTCTTCGGGAAAAGCCGGATAGCCGAATTCATGGCCGGGATTGACGATCTCTATGCCGATGGACCGGGAGTTGATGTCCGTCTCGTCGCACCAGGAGGAAACGCCGGCATGCCAGGCGCGGTCCCGCTCACAGACCATCTGCGTCACCTGGCCGTTTTCTTCCACGACATAATGGCAGGACACCTGGCTTTCGGGACTGGCCAGCCAGTCGAGCGCCGCTTCCGCCGAGATCATGCCTGTATAATGGAGGAGGAGCATGTCGGGGTGATCGCACCCGCGACGGTGACCGAAATTCGGCGACGGGCGAACCGCGTCGACAAGTCCGCTGTCGACGGCAAGGCTCACGCCAGTCCCCGCTCCGCACGGATCTTCGCCCAGGCCCCGTTGATCGTCGCCAGCCGGTCATTGGCGATGCGGACGAATTCGGCCGGCACCCCGCGTGCGATCAGCCGGTCGGGATGGGTCTCGGAAACGAGCTGACGGTAGCGCCGCTTGATCTCGTCGTCCGACGCCGTCATCTCCACATCGAGGATCGTATAGGGGTCGGTCGCATCGGGCTTCATGTGCCGCGCCTTGATGCAGCGGAAACGCTCAGCCGGAATCGCGAAGATCTCCGCCACTCGCTCCAGATAGGCAAGCTCCGCCTCGTGCAGAACGCCATCGGCCTTGGCGATGTGGAAGAGCCCGTCGATGATGTCCTCGCGCGTCCGCGCGTCGTCGGCGAAGAGCTTCGCAATCCGGTTGGCGTAATACTCGTAGCCGGCGACATCCTGCTTGGCGAGGTTGAAGAGGCGGGCGATGTTGCGCTCCTCGCCCTTCGGCACCTCGACGAGTTGTCCGAAAGCAACGATTTCATCGGGCGTGACAACCCCGTCCGCCTTCGCCATCTTTGCCGTCAGCGCGATCATCGCGGCGGTGAAGGCAACCTGCCGGCGCGCCTCCCCACTGCCGGCGACGGCGGAGACAACACGATCGATAACCTGCTGTCCGCCATTGCCGATCGCTGCGATGACGGAGCCGAGAGTTTCCCAGAGCGACATGGGTGGGATCTTAGCTCATATTCGGTCCGAAATGTGATGCGGAAATCGTCGCGCCGTGGCCTTGTCCACCGCCCGCTTCAGGCCTCTCCGGCCGGCGAGGCGGGAAGCGGCGCGCCCGCGGCAAGCTCCAGATCGAGCGCCCCTTCGACCAGCACCGGGCGAAGCGAGAAATTGGAGCGGATGTCCGCCACCTCATCGAGCGAAAGGAGATATGACGTCAGGATCCGCTCGTAGGTTGCCAGATCCGGAACCGCAAGCTCGAGGAGGAAATCCGCCGCACCCGAAACCATGTGGCAGGACACCGCGCCCGGCACATCGGAGAGCCGCCGCTCGACCACCTCCGCGTTGCGCCGGCTGTGGCGGGTGACGGAAATCTCCACGAAGACGGTCAACCCCAGGCCGATCGCCTCCCGCTCGACCCGCGCGCGATAGCCCGCAATCACGCCCGCCTCCTCCAGAACCCGCACACGGCGCAGGCAGGGCGATGGCGACAGGCCGACCCGGTCAGCGAGATCGGCATTGCTGATCCGTCCCTCTGCCTGCAACACTTTCACGATTCTTCTGTCAATTGCATCCATATTGGCATTCTTGATAAGTCAATTTTCAATATCTGGCATAATCTGCCAAAACATGACGAGAAAACAAGAAATTTCGCAAGGACATGCCCTGTCCCTCCGTGCGACCGTCTCGGCATCGATACACAATGCCATGACGAGGCGCGGTGCCATGACGACCGGAATCTGGATGCTTTTCATCGCGGCCTCGCTGCCGGTCCACGTCGCGCCCGGCCCCAACAATCTGCTCGCGATCCGCAACGGCGCGGCGATGGGGATCCGCCGCGCGGCAGCAGCGATGCTCGGCCGTCTTCCCGGCTATGCCCTGATCTTCCTCGCCGCCGGGCTCGGCATGGCTGCGCTGCTTGTGGCCAATCCGATGCTCCTGCGCGGTCTCACCATCGCCGGCGGCGCTTATATCGCCTGGCTGGGGGTGACCGCCATGGCGAAGGGCGGCAACGTGAGCCCATCCTCAACCGCGGCCGCAGCCCGGCCGATCCGTTCTGCCGTCACGGAGGAATTCGCCACCGCCGTCTCCAATCCCAAGGCGATCCTTTTCGCAACCGCCTTCTACGCCCAGTTCCTGCCGCCGACGACGGAGAACTACGCGTCGATCTTTGCCCGCATGGTGATACTGTCGCTGACGCTGGAAAGCGGTGCAGCGCTTCTGTGGTGCGCGGCCGGCGCACTGCTCCCGGCGCTTCTCGGCCGGGGCCGGTCACTTGCCTGGGTTATGCGCGCAAGCGGCGGCACCCTTGCCGTTCTTGGTCTGCTTCTCGCCGCAAGGGCAGTCTTTACCTGATGATCCGACCGGTCGGGGCAACAACGATCCTCCCGCCGGATCGGGTCAGATCGAACCGGAAAATGGCTTCTCGTCGGATGTCTTCTGCGTCTCGTCGGCGGGAGCGTTTGCATCGGGTTCAGTCGCGTCCGGCGCAGACGCATCGGGCGCGGACGGTGTCGTATCCGGCGCTGCACCTTCAGGCATCGTAGCATCGGGCGCCTGAGCGGCCGGCGGCGAAGGCGTCTTCACCGCGTCGTCGTCCATAATATTGTCGATCGCGCGTGAGGCATCGTCCATGGCTTCGCCGATCCCCTTGCGCGCTGCTTCGCCATGCTGGCGAGCCTTTTCCGCCAGGTCGTTCGCCTTTTTCTTGGCGTCATCGAGTGCCTTTCCGGCGGATTCCGCGGCATCATTCGCCGCCTTGCCGACCGTGTCCGCCGCCTCCCCGGCCTTGGTGGCCAGCGCTTCGCCGGCCGCCTTGGCGGCCTCGCCGGCGGCCGATGCCGCCTCACCCGCCTTCTTGCTGGCCTCGCGCGCCTTCTCCAGCGCGCGATCGACGGCCTCGTCGGCCTTTTCCATCTCCTCCGACGGCTGCTCCGCCGCGCTCGTATCCGCACCAGTGTTATTGGCGGCCTTGTCGCTGTCGTCACATCCCGCGAGCGCGAAGGTCGACGCGAGCGCGCAGGCTGCGGCAACGATGGTGATCCGTTTCATTCTCTATCCCCTTTGCAGCGATCAAACCCGGCAATTGCGGTTAAAATCCGCGAAAACAGCAAAAGTTCCATGACGGACGCCGAGATCGACGGTTCGCCGGCACGGATCAGAGCGACGCCGCTGCCCGGGCCGCCTGGTCGTAGTGGCCGGAGACGGCGCGAAGGAGTGCCGCCAGCCGCGAGATCTCCTCCTCGCTGAACGAAAAGCTTGCCAGTGACCTGAGGAGAAGCTCCTCACGGAGTTCTCCATAGCGCGCGCAGACCGCCTCGCCCGCCGGCGTGATGGCAACGGTCTTTTCCTTGCCGCGCCGCCCTGAGGTAACGAGCCCGGCCTTTTCCAGCTTCCTCACCGCATAGATGACGGTGTGAGTGTCTTCCACATTGAGGATGAGACAGATGTCGGCGATCGACTTTGCCCGCCCGCGATGGTTGACGCTGTGGACGACGAGGATGTCGAGCGCGCCGAGTCCGTCCGTCCCGGTCGCCGCCATGCAGCGCACAATCCAGCGGTGGAAGGCGTTGTTGGTCATTGTCAGCGCAAATTCCAGCTCCGACAGCGCCGGCAACGCGCCGCTCGCCAGATGCGCGGAAGAAACCACCGGGCCGACGCCCGTGCCAACCCGCGGGCCCGCCGCCGATCCGTCGCCGGCATCCGGTCCGTCGCCAGCATCCAGTCCGTCGTCTGATCCGTGGTCCGGTCCCGCGTCAGCCGTCGTCTTCTTCTCGCTCATGGTCGCACCTCCCCAAGCCTTTCACCGGAGTCTGGGCCATCATCGATAATTTATCAACAAATTATTGACGAAGTGGCGACGGTATGGGCACACTTCACCCCCAGATTGGCCAAACTCAGCCTGCGAGGAGAGACGCGAATGACGACGGATGCGAACGGGACCGCCGCGACCGGCAAGTGGGATTTCTGGATCGACCGGGGCGGCACCTTCACCGACATCGTCGCCCGCCGGCCCGACGGCAGCCTGAAGGCACACAAGCTCCTGTCCGAGAACCCGGAAGCCTATCGCGACGCCGCCATCCAGGGCATCCGCGAACTCCTCGGCGTCGCCGACGGCGAGGTGATCCCGGCGGACCGCGTCTCGGCGGTGAAGATGGGCACCACGGTGGCCACCAACGCGCTTCTGGAGAGGAAGGGCGACCGCACACTCCTCGTCGTCACAAGGGGATTCCGCGACGCGCTGCGGATCGGCTACCAGGCCCGCCCGGAGATCTTTGCCAAAGAGATCATCCTGCCCGAACAGCTCTACGAAGAGGTCGTCGAGGTCGACGAGCGCGTTCGTGCCGACGGCACGGTGGAACGCGCACCGGATGCCGGGACCGTCCGTGACGACCTCCAGGCGGCCTTCGATGCCGGCATCCGCGCCGTCGCCATCGTCTTCATGCACGCCTACGCCTATCCCGAACACGAAAAGACCGTCGCCGACATCGCCCGCGAGATCGGCTTTAGCCAAGTCTCCGTCAGCCACGAGGTCTCGCCGCTGATCAAGCTCGTCGGCCGCGGCGACACCACTGTGGTTGACGCCTACCTCTCGCCGATCCTGCGCCGCTACGTGGAACAGGTCGCAAGCGAACTGAATGGCGGCGAACTCGACAGCGCCGAACGGCTGACGGCGCCGGAAGCCGCGCGGCTGATGTTCATGATGTCATCGGGCGGTCTCACCGCCGCCGAGCTCTTCCAGGGCAAGGACGCGATCCTCTCCGGCCCCGCCGGCGGCGTCGTCGGCGCGGTGGAGACGAGCCGCATGGCCGGCTTTGAAAACATCATCGGCTTCGACATGGGCGGCACCTCCACCGACGTCTCCCACTATGACGGCGATTACGAGCGCGCCTTCGAGACCGAGGTAGCGGGCGTGCGCATGCGCGCGCCGATGATGCGCATCCACACGGTCGCGGCCGGCGGCGGCTCCATCCTCTTTTACGACGGCGCCCGCTTCCGCGTCGGCCCCGATTCCGCCGGCGCCAACCCTGGCCCGAAATGCTACCGTCGCGGCGGCCCCCTCGCCGTCACCGACGCCAACGTCATGGTCGGCAAGCTCTTGCCGGACTATTTCCCGCCGATCTTCGGCCCCGGTCGCGACGAGCCGCTCGACGCCGAAGCGGTAAAGGCCGCCTTCGCCGCCATGGCCGAAGACATCGGCGACGGGCGGACAGCCGAGGAAGTCGCCGACGGCTTCCTCAAGATCGCCGTGGAAAACATGG
The DNA here is from genome assembly GCA_963675285.2 of uncultured Rhodobium sp. Taxonomy (GTDB): domain Bacteria; phylum Pseudomonadota; class Alphaproteobacteria; order Rhizobiales; family Rhodobiaceae; genus Rhodobium. Next base: position 173,037 of record CAXXGS010000003.1, on the reverse strand, counting down.
CCAACGCCATCAAGAAGATCTCCGTCCAGCGCGGCTACGACGTTACCGAATACGCGCTCACCTGCTTCGGTGGCGCCGGCGGCCAGCACGCCTGCATGGTCGCCGACGCGCTCGGCATGAAGACGGTGCTCATCCACCCGCTTTCCGGCGTCCTGTCCGCCTACGGCATGGGCCTCGCCCAGATCCGCGCCGACCGCCAGCAGGCGGTGGTCAAACGGCTGGAGGCCGATACGCCCGGGGCCCTCGCCCCGATCCTCAAAGCGCTCACCGAGGAAGTGGCGGCCGAATTGAGACAGCAAGGGCTCTCCGACGACGGCATCACCGTCTTGCCGCGCGCCCACCTGCGCTACGAGGGCAGCGACACACCGATCCAGATCGCCTTCACGTCAACACAAGAGATGATCGCGGCCTTCGAGACCGCCCACAGGAAACAGTTCGGCTTCGTCTTCGAGGACAAGCCCATCGTCGTCGAAGCGCTTGAGGTCGAGGCGGTCGGCGGTGACGCCGGCATCGTCGAGCCCGACCATCCGCTCGCCGAGGGCAAGGTCGAGGCCGCCGGTACCACCTCGCTCTTTTCCGGCGGCGCCTGGCACGACGCCGCCGTCTACCGGCGCGCGACGCTCCATCCCGGCCACACGCTCGCCGGCCCGGCGCTCATCGTCGAGGACCACCAGACGATCGTCGTCGAGCCGGGCTGGAAGGCCGAGGTCTCAGCCCTCGACCACATCATCCTGACCCGCGCCGTGCCGCTCCCCAAGCGCACCGCCATCGGCACTGATGCCGATCCGGTGATGCTGGAGGTGTTCAACAATCTCTTCATGTCGATCGCCGAGCAGATGGGTATGACGCTGCAGAACACCGCCTATTCGGTCAACATCAAGGAGCGGCTCGACTTCTCCTGCGCGGTCTTCGCCAACGACGGCACGCTCGTCGCCAACGCCCCCCACATGCCGGTGCACCTGGGTTCCATGGACCGCAGCGTGGAGACGATCATCGAGCTCAATCGCGGCCGCATCGCGCCCGGCGACGTCTTCGCCCTCAACGCGCCCTATAACGGCGGCACGCACCTGCCCGACATCACCGTCGTCACCCCCGTCTTCGACGACGCGGAAAAGGACGTCCTCTTCTGGGTCGCCTCGCGCGGCCACCACGCCGATGTCGGCGGCACCGCGCCCGGCTCCATGTCGCCGCTCGCCACCACCGTCGACGAGGAAGGCGTCCTCATCGACAACTTCAAGCTCGTCGACAAGGGCCGCTTCCGCGAGGCCGACCTGGTCAAACTCCTCACCGACCACCCCTATCCGGTCCGCAACGTCGTCCAGAACATCGCCGACCTGAAGGCGCAGATCGCGGCGAACGAGAAGGGTGTCCAGGAACTGAGGAAGATGGTCGGCCACTTCGGCCTCGACGTGGTGCGTGCCTACATGGGCCACGTCCAGGACAACGCCGCGGAAAGTGTCCGCCGGGTGATCGACGCGCTGAGGGATTCGGAGTTCTCGCTGGTCACCGATCAGGGCGCGAAGATCGCGGTCAAGATCACCGTCGACCGCGACAGGCGCGAGGCGACCGTCGACTTCACCGGCACCAGCCCGGTGCAGCCGAACAACTTCAACGCGCCCGAACCGGTGACCCGCGCCGCTGTCCTCTACTGCTTCCGCGTCATGGTCGAGGACAACATCCCCATGAATGCCGGCTGCCTCCGCCCGATCCACATCGTCGTGCCGGACGGATCGATGCTGAAACCGGCCTATCCGGCCGCCGTCGTCGCCGGCAACGTGGAGACCAGCCAGCACGTCACCAACGCGCTCTTCGGCGCCCTCGATGCCATGGCCGCCTCGCAAGGAACGATGAATAACCTCACCTTCGGCAACGAGACCTACCAGTACTACGAGACCATCTGCTCCGGCTCGCCCGCCGGGCCGGGCTTCAACGGCACGGACGCCGTCCACGCCCATATGACCAACTCGCGGCTGACGGACCCGGAAATCCTCGAATTCCGCTTCCCCGTCCTCCTGGAGGACTTCCACATCCGCAAGGACTCGGGCGGCAGGGGCAAATGGCACGCCGGCAACGGCACCAACCGCACCATCCGCTTCCTGGAGGAAATGGATTGCGCCATCCTCGCCTCCCACCGCACCCTGCCTCCGCATGGGCTTCACGGGGGCGAACCGGGCGAGATGGGCCGCACCCTCGTCACCCGCACCGACGGCACGAGCGAGGAGCTCGGCGGCTGCGACCACACCGTCCTGAAGGCCGGCGACACCGTCACGGTGATCACGCCGACCGGCGGGGGATACGCCAGCAGGGAATAGGCCGGGCGGATCAGGCCGAACGGAGGAATCGGAGCGACGCGCGGGTCAGCCGACCAGCGAGCCGCTCCACCGTGCGAGCGAGACGAGCAACTCCCAGAACGGCTCGAAAGAAATCGCGAAGAGATAGGCCAGCAACGCAAAGAAGCCGGCGGTCACAAAGGCCGCCGGCAGCAGCCAGACCCGGCGGTACAGGAGCTCGTGGACGATTTCCTGGCGCTTGCTCGCCGGCTCGATCGGCGCCGGATGATCGGGAATATACCCGGCGAGATCTCGCGCCGAGCGGTGGAATGCCGTCGGCAGAGCGGCGAGCCCGATCGTCAGGTGAAGAGCCGTCGGGATGAGCGTCGTCATCAACATGCCGATAACAAGGACTCCCTTCGGGAAGGGAGCCTGCTCAGCCGCATCAAGATGCGCCCGCCAGTTGACCGTCGGCAAACCAGCCGCGGAAAAGGCGAGATTGGCAAGGGAGATCGCGAACGGCAACAGAACGGCGAGAAAGACAAGGAAACCGACGGCCGCGGCGAGATCGAGAACAAGTTCCAGCGCAAGCCACAACCAGACGCGACGGCCGGATTCATGGCTGGCAATACGGTTGAGAAAGAAGCGCGTGACACCCCACGAAGCAAAATCCAGAAGCGCATTCAAAACCGGTAGGCCCACATAGAAAACGAACAGGGCAATGACAAAGGCAAAGGCAACGCCATCGGCAGCGGCAGCGGCAGCGGCAAAGGCAACGGCAAAGGCAAAGCCAACGACAACGGCACCGACACCGACACCGGCAGGGGCAAAGGCAAAGGCAAAGGCAACGGCACCGGCAAAGGCAACGGCAAAGGCAACGAAACCGGCAAAGGCAGCCCCCTTAATGATTCTACGAGTCATTAAGGGGGCTGTTGCCTCGTCAAGACGCGCCAGCCACCAAAGCACCCGTTCAACAGGATTTCCGAGTCTGTCCAGATTGCGAAGGAGCAAGAACCAAACTCCGCCCAATCCGGCCAACAGCACCGCATAAAACAGGCGGTCCGGCAACGAACCGAGATCCGGCAGAACGCGGAGAGTTGCCAGCGTGCCACCCGCTCCGCCAATCCAGGCCATCACAAACAGAAAGATCGGATAAAGAAACGCGATCGACAAACAGCGATCGAAAGCCAGGTAGCCCTTGGCCGAACCGAAGAAGTCGTCAAGCCTCCGGTTTAATCCCCGAAGCCGCGCCTGATAGGCGTCAAAGGCCGTTTGGGCCTGCAATTGCCGCTTGATGTCGGCACGGTCTTTCGCATCATTGAGTTGCCCGTCAATCAGTTTATGCCCGAAGATGTAGAGCGCAACGGCAATGCCGAGCATCGTCAGAATATTCCCCGGCGTGACCCAGCTTTCCAGCGCCCACAGATCCGGTGCGGCTTGCCCCGCCATTCCACTTCCCCCGGCCAACCCCTCGCCGGTTGATCCTGCCGCAGCACGAAACGGCACGCAATACGCGCAATCTCGCGCAGGGACACGGAAAGACGAAAAGACCAGATCCCCTCGCGTTCGGGCTCGCCGCGCGCCAAACGGCCGGCCGATCCCTTGCTCCGTCCTTCGCACCCTTTGGTGCGGCGACAAACATGCCGCATGGTAAATTCAAGAAAATCTACCCTGTAAACACAGGAAATCGCGCAAGGCGGCCGACCCACAACATTTTCAGTCTTGTATTACGTTTTTCGCAATTAAGACTTTCATCAGGATTTCACCGCTAAATTGAATAAAACGCAGCGAGCCTTCTACACACGGACGCCGGCGACAAGATATTGCAATCACACGAGACAACACAACAAGCCGCCATGGAGAGTTTTCAGGACGAGGAACGCCGCACACGCGCCAAGGCGGCAAAGGCCCTGAATGTGGCAGCGGATCTGTTCCGCGCCCCGATCGCGTTCATCGCTTCGGCGAGGAGCGGATCAGCGGGTGAGGCGCCGGACGTCATCGCGTTGTGCGGCGAGGCGGCCGACGGCGACCGGCTGCGACCGGTCCTCGACCATCTCTCGCCCGACTGGCCGACGGTCCTCACCGAGCCGGCCGACTTCGAGGCGATCGGCGCGGCCGCCAGCGCGACCCGCGACATCCGCTTCTTCGCCGCTGTTCCCATGCCCGCGCCGGAGACCCGCGGCACCCGCTGGTTCGGAATCGCGGATATCGTCACCCGCCGCACGATCTCGCAGCGCCAGATCGAGGCATTGACCGATCTCGGCCATCTCGCCGCCGACGAGATCGACGTGCCGGAGCTGTCGGGATCACAGGTCGACAAGTTCGTCGACCACAGTTCCCTCGCCTTCGTCACCGTCGACGACGCCGGCAAGATCCGCTTTGCCAACGAGGCCTTTGCGAAGCTTCTGGGCTACGACCGCCGCGAGCTTCTCGGCGCGCCGGTCGACATCATCGTGCCGGAACGGATGAAATCCGCGCACCATGCCGGCCTCGCCCGTGTTGTCTCCGGCAAGGCGTCGAAACTCGTCGGCAAGGGTGTCGAGGTCTCCGCCGTCCGTCGCGACGGCACCGAGTTCCCGATCGAACTGCTGCTGTCGGTCTGGCCGGACGGCAACAGCATCGGGTTTGGCGCCGTGATCCGCGACATTTCCGAGCGCCGGACGCGAGAGGTGCGCCTTCTGCGACTGGCCCGCAACGACACGCTGACGGGGCTGTGCAACCATCATTATTTCCGCGAACTGGTGGAGGCCAGGCTCGAAGACGGCGAGGCCGCCACGGTTCTCTATCTCGACCTCGACGGATTTCGCGATCTGACCGACGTGCTCGGCCACACCACCGGCGATTATCTCCTTCAGGCGGTCGCGATCCGCCTTCCCTCGCTGCTCGACGAAAACGCCATTGTCGCGCGCGCCGGCGAGGATCGTTTCGCCATCCTCCTTGCCGGCGTCGGCGACGTCCTCGTGGCCGATGAAGTCGCCACGCGGATCCTGACGGCATTCCAGACGCCGTTCGAGATCGACCATTGCGCCTATCAGCTCGGCGTCCGCATCGGCTGCGCCATCGCGCCGGCCCATGGCGAAAAGGCCGACGAACTGCTCGCCAGCGCCGATTTCGCGCTCCATCACGCGCACCAGAACGACACCCGGCCGTTCAGGCTCTTCGAACGCTCCATGTGCCTTGCCGCCGACACCCGGCGCCGGGTGCAGGATGAATTGCGCCGCGCGCTCCGCGACGGCGAGCTGGAAATGTACTTCCAACCGCAGATCGCCTTTTCCGACGGCGCGGTGATCGGCGCGGAAGCGCTGATCCGCTGGAACCATCCCGAACGCGGCCTTCTCGGCCCAAGCGCCATCCTGCCCGCGCTGGAGGACAGCGCCCTCTCGCTCTCCATCGGCTGGTGGACGCTTGACGAAGCCTGCCGCAAGGCCGCGCACTGGCGCGATCTCGGCTTCGACGCCATTCATGTCGGCGTCAACCTCTTCAGGTCCCAGTACCTGTCCGGCGCGCTGCCCCAACGCGTTACCGCGGCGCTGCGCCGCTACGATATCCCGGCGCACATGCTGGAACTGGAAGTCACCGAAACGATCACGCTGCACGACGACGAACGTTCGCTGGCCGTCGCCCGCGACCTGCGCAACCTCGGCGTACGCATCGCGCTCGACGACTTCGGCACCGGCTTCGCCTCACTGCGAACGCTGAAGAACTTTCCCCTGACCACACTGAAGATCGATCGCGGTTTCGTGCAGGATCTGCCGACATCCAAGCAAAGCGCGGCGATCGTCCACTCCATGCTGGCGATGAGCCGCGACCTCGGCTTCGTGACCGTGGCGGAAGGCGTGGAGACCCGTGAGCAGGAGGGTATCCTGCGCGACTTCGGTTGCCAGACGGCACAGGGCTACCTGTACGGAAGGCCCATGCAGGCCGCCGCGCTGACCGAACTCCTGGAGCGCAACAACGCCTCGCCATTGCGGGCCTTTGCCTGAACCCGCCCGGGCCCTCAGCCGACCGGGTATCGAGTGCCGTCCCCGTCAGTCAATCTACCACCGGTCCATCTGCGCATGGTCCGGCGACGCCTCACGGCCATTTGACCGGGAGGCGCGCGCCCCTTGCACGGCGCGCGGTTGCGCATCGCCCCTCCCGCTCCACCTAAAGGAAAGGACCATCCGCCGGTAGCGCCGAAGCGAAAGGACCAGCATGACCAGCGCCCCCATGACCAGCGCCCCCATGATCAGCGTTCCCACGCTCAACGCTCCCGAAGTCGCCCCGCCCGATGGCCGCCGCATCGCCCGCCGCCTCGTCCACTTTCTAACGGGGCCTCTTCTCGTTGTCGCCGCAGGCCTGATGCCGGCGCAGGCCGACGCCGCCGAGTACGACGACCTCCTTGCCGCGATCACCCTCCCGGACGGCTTTGCGATCGACGTCTTCGCCGAAGCCCCGGGCGCCCGCTCGCTCGCCCTGTGCGGCACGCAGAACGTGCTCTACGTCGGCACCCGCGACGACCGCGTCTACGCCATCCGCGACGCGGACGGGGATGGCAGGGCAGACGCGGTGGAGACGCTGGCGACCGGCCTGCACGTGCCGAACGGCATCGACTGCCGAGACGATCGCCTGATGATCGCGCTCCAGGACCGGGTAATCGCCGCACCGCTGGCCCCTGAGGGCGCGCTCGCCCGCCCGCTTTCCGAAGCCCAAACCGTCTTCGACGGCCTGCCGGATTCCTACCATCACGGTTGGCGGTACGCCCGCTTCGGCCCCGACGGCCGGTTCCATATTGGCGTTGGCGCCCCCTGCAACATCTGCGAGACCGACGGCTACGAAGGCACTCTCATCGCCATCGATCCGGACGGCGGCAATGTGGAAACGGTGGCATCGGGCATCCGTAACACCGTCGGCTTTGCCTGGAACCCCGTTTCCGGCCACCTCTTCTTTTCCGACAACGGCGCCGACCGCATGGGCGACGATATCCCGCCCGACGAGCTGAACGAGGTCGTCGAGCCGGGCGGCTTCTACGGCTTTCCCTATTTCGGCGGCAAGGATATCCCGCTGACCGGCTTCCGAGGCCGCACGCCGCCGGCAACGCCGATCCCGACCGCGCTCGATTTCGCCGCCCACACCGCAAGCCTCGGCTTCCGGTTCCTGAAGGCGACGGCCTTTCCCGCAGACTACCGTGGCGATGCGATCCTCGCCCAGCACGGCTCGTGGAACCGTTCCGTTCCGATCGGCTACCGGCTGATGCGCATCGGCTTCGACGGGGCCGGCAAGCCGACCGGACAATCGGTCTTTGCCGAGGGCTGGCTTCAGCCGGACGGCGGCGTTCTCGGACGCCCGGTCGACGTCCTGGAGATGCCCGACGGCTCGCTTCTGGTCTCCGACGACCACGCCGGCCTGATCTACCGCATCACCTACGGCGAATAGCTCCGGCACCAACAGGCAAAACGCCCGGCAGATGCGCCTTGTCTGCCTATCCTGCTTCCGGTGAGACCATTCGCCACGAGACCACCCGCGCCGATCCCGATCCGTGCTAGAATCCGGGCGATCAGATCTCCATATGCCCGCGCGACGGCCCTGCGACGTTCGAGACGAGCGAAGCCTGCCGAAAGGATCGGACAATGACGACAGCAATGGGCCCCACTGCGGCGATTGCCGCCGCGCTTCTACTTACCGGCACCGGCATGGCAGAGGCACAAATGGGACGGCACAATCCGGTGCGGCACCGCGTTGTCCGCTTCCAGGGCATTCCCGATCCATACAAGGACATGAAAAATCCCCTTTCCCCGACGCCGCAGGTGACCGCAGCGGGGCGCACGCTCTTTGCCGACAATTGCGAGGTCTGTCACGGGGTGAACGGGCGCGGCGACGCCGAGGCCGGACGCGAGCTGACCCCGCCCGCCCCCTCGCTCCGGCCGCCCGATCCGGCAACTGTCACCGCCTTGGAAGACTTCCGCCGCCGCGTCCTGGCCGGCGAGAAGAACGTCACCCCGCCGCCCGGGCACCCCATGGCAGGTCAAGGTAGGGGCCAAGGTCGGGGCAAAGGCATGGGCATGGGCAAGGGCATGGGCATGCGCACGGGACCCGGCCCCGCCGAGATGCTCAGGCTCGTCTCCACCGACGGCTTCCTGATGTGGGCGATCAGCGAGGGCGGCGAGGCGTTGGGGACCGGCATGCTTGCTTTCAAGGACGTCTTGACCGAGGAAGAGCGCTGGCAACTCGTCGCCTTCATCCAGGCGGGACTGCCCGACGATCCAGCGGCCGAAGATGAAAAGACACCGTCCCAAGGCGGGGAATCGGAAAAGTAGACGGGAAAAGAGCCCCGGGACAAGCCAAGCCCCCAGGAAGAACGAGACCCATGACAAGAAAATCCATCCTGATCACCGGCTGTTCGACCGGCATCGGTGAGGCCGCCGCACGCGATCTCGCAGGCCGCGGCTGGCGCGTCTTCGCCACCGCCCGAAAGCCCGAGGACATCGCCCGCCTCAACGCCATCGACAATATCGAGGCCCTCTATCTCGATTATACCGATGGAGCCTCGATCGCGGCCGTGGCCGACGACGTCCTGAGACGCACGGACGGCAAGCTCGATGCGCTCTTCAACAACGGCGCCTACGGCCAGCCGGGTGCTGTCGAGGATCTGACCACCGACGTCCTGCGGATCCAGTTCGAGACGAATTTCTTCGGCTGGCACGAGCTGACGCGCCGCATCCTGCCCGCCATGCGCGCCAACGGCGGCGGACGCATCGTGCAATGTTCCTCAATCCTAGGCTTCGCGCCGCTGAAGTATCGCGGCGCCTACATCGCCTCCAAATTCGCCCTCGAAGGGCTTACCGACACCCTTCGCCAGGAACTCTACGGCACCGGCATCCACGTTTCGGTCATCGAGCCGGGACCGATCGCCACCCGCTTCGGGCCGAATGCCGTCGCCGCCTTCAAGCGCAATATCGACGCCGAGAATTCCCCATTCCGCGACGTCTACGCCCGCACCGGAGGCCGAATCACCGGTCGCAGCGCCGGCCTCTTCCGCATGCAGCCCGAAGCCGTCGTCGCCAAGCTTCGCCACGCGCTCGGCAGCCGCCGCCCGAAACCCAATTACTGTGTCACCTTCCCAACCTATTTCCTCGGCTTTGTCCGACGTCTCCTGCCGCACGGCCTTATGCAGCGTTTCCTCGCCTTCGTCTCCGACAGTGGCGCGTGAGGGAGGGCCGGGCCGAATGCCGATACCGGCCCTTCCGCCGACGCGAAAAACACCCTAGGGTCGCGGTCTTGCAGACTCCTGCAGCAAAGCGGAGACGCCGATGACAGCGCTGTTCTACAACCTTGTCCCCGTCGCTCTCGGGCTCGTCGCCATCGTGCTCCTGCTCGGCCTGTTGAACATGGCGCGCGGCGGCAACCCGAACCGTTCGCAGCTTCTGATGCGTGCCCGCGTCATCCTGCAGGCGATCGCGCTGGTGATTGTCATGATCACCATCTACCTGATGTCGAAGTGACGAAAGCGGAGAAACGACCGTGGTTGTTCTCAACAAGATCTACACCAGGACCGGCGACGACGGCACGACCGCGCTCGTTGCCGGCGCCCGCCGGCCGAAATACGACCTGCGCGTTTCCGCCTATGGCACCGTCGACGAAACGAACGCCTCCGTCGGCCTCGCCCGCCTCCATACCGCCGGTCTCGACCCGGTCGATGCCATGCTGGCGCGCATCCAGAACGACCTCTTCGACCTTGGCGCAGACCTCGCCACCCCCGCCGAGGACAAGGATCTCGACTACGAGCCGCTGCGCATCACGGACGCGCAGGTCGCCCGCCTTGAGGCGGAGATCGACACGCTCAACGCCGCGCTCGAACCGTTACGCTCCTTCGTCCTTCCCGGCGGTTCCCCCGCCGCCGCCCACCTGCACCTGTGCCGCACGGTCTCGCGCCGCGCCGAACGCCTGGTGGTGGAACTCGCCAGAGATCCGGATGAGACGGTCGCCGCCCCCGTCGCCTGCTATCTCAACCGGCTGTCCGACTTCTTCTTCGTCGCATCCCGCTATCTGAACGACAAGGGAACCGCCGATGTGCTGTGGGTTCCCGGCAAGAACCGGTAAGCCCGGCGAGAGAGAGGCAAAGGGCGCATGTTCATTCCGATTTACGACTTCAACCGGCACGAACATGTCCGCCGCCAATACGTCACGATCGCCATCATCCTCGCCTGCACACTCCTCTTCGTCCTGTTTCAGAGTGGACTCGTTTTCAACGCCGGCCAGGCGAGCGCCATCGATCTCGGCGTCATTCCTTCCGTTCTCCTCGAAGAAAAAGTCCTGCCGGCCGGCTTCGGCCTCGTGCCGGAGCCGTTGACGCTCTTCACTTACGTTTTCGTCCACGGCGACTGGATGCACCTCGTCGGCAACATGCTGTTCATCTGGGTCTTCGGCGACAACGTCGAGGATGCGATGGGGCACCTGCGCTTTGCGCTCTTCTTTTTCCTATGCGCGGCGGCCGGCGCCGGCGCGCATGTTCTCGTCGCCCCGCATTCCGACGCGCCGCTCATCGGCGCATCCGGCGCGGCGTCGGGCATCATCGCCGCCTATCTGATGCTGCATCCGAAAATCCGCCTGTGGGTTCTCGTTCTCAACAAGATCCCGCTCCCCCTGTCCGCCGCCTGGGCGCTCGGCGCCTGGATCGGTCTCCAGATCCTCAACGCGCTTGTCTCCGACGGCGACAATGTCGCCTGGTGGGCGCACATCGGCGGCCTGATGGCCGGCGCGCTCCTCGTCGTCGTGCTGCGCCGTCCGGGCGTCATCCTGTTCGACCGCAATGCAACCTGACGCATACGCGGCGTCCCGTATTCGACAATAGTCAAACCCCGCCGAACCGTGCCCGCGGGCGCCTGTCTCCGGCGTTGACACCCCGCGGACCCGTCATTACGGTCTCGTGCGTTTTTCGTCCGGGCTCGCACGCTCATCCGATTGCGATAAGCCATGCGATGCCTCATTCAGGCCAGTCACACGGAGGCCGTGTCGGCGCGCTTCACGCCGTGCGGTGAGGGAGGTTCGGGACCATGAAGATTCTGGTGCCGGTCAAACGGGTTATCGATTACAACGTCAAGGTTCGCGTCAAGCCTGACGGCAGCGGCGTCGACCTTGCCAACGTCAAGATGTCGATGAACCCCTTCGACGAAATCGCGGTCGAAGAAGCCATCCGGTTGAAGGAAGCGGGCAAGGTCGAAGAAATCGTCCTCGTCTCCATCGGTCCCAAGCAGTCGCAGGAGACGATCCGCACCGGGCTTGCCATGGGCGGCGACCGCGGGATCCTGGTGGAAACCGACGAAATCGTCGAACCGCTCGCCGTCGCCAAAATCCTCAAGGCCGTCGTCGAGGCCGAAGCCCCCGGCCTCGTCATCCTCGGCAAGCAGGCGATCGACGACGATTCAAACCAGACCGGCCAGATGCTGGCCGCGCTGCTCGGATGGTCGCAAGGCACCTTCGCCTCCGAAATCGAGATTGATGGCGAGACCGCCAACGTCACCCGCGAGGTCGACGGCGGCCTCCAGACCGTCAAGCTGACGATGCCCGTCATCATCACCACGGATCTGCGCCTCAACGAGCCGCGCTATGCCTCGCTCCCCAACATCATGAAGGCCAAGAAGAAGCCGATCGACATGAAGACGCCGGCCGATTTCGGCGTCGACGTCGCGCCGCGCCTTACCGTCCTCAAGACGGTCGAGCCGCCCAAGCGCGAGGCCGGCATCAAGGTCGAAAGCGTCGCCGACCTGGTCGACAAGCTGAAGAACGAAGCCGGCGTCCTTTGAGGCCGCGAAGAGATCGGAGACTGTAAAGATGACCACGCTTCTTTTCGCCGAGCACGACAACGCCGCCCTCAGCGACCAGACCATGAAGGCGCTGACCGCCGCGCGCGAACTCGGCGGTGACGTGCACGTCCTCGTCGCCGGCCTGAACGCCGGCGCCGTCGCCGAAGAGGCCGCCAAGCTCGACGGCGTCGCCAAGGTTCTCCTCGCAGAGGACGCGACGTTGGAAAATCGCCTTGCGGAGCCGACGGCGGCGCTGATCGTCTCGCTTGCCGAGGGCTACGACGCCCTCGTCGCCCCCGCCACCACCACCGGCAAGAACGTCATGCCACGTGTCGCCGCCCTTCTCGACGTCATGCAGGTATCGGAAATCGTCGCCATCGACGCACCCGACACCTTCCAGCGGCCGATCTATGCCGGCAACGCCATCCAAACGGTCAAGTCCAGCGACGCCAAGAAAGTGATCACGGTGCGCACCGCCGGCTTCCAGGCAGCCGGTGAAGGCGGTTCGGCGCCGGTCGAGACCGTGCCGGCAGCGGCCGACCCGGGCCTCTCTTCCTTCGTCGGCGCCAAGCTGTCCGAATCGGAGCGCCCGGAACTCACGTCCGCCCGGATCATCATTTCCGGCGGACGCGGCACCGGCTCCAAGGAGAAGTTCGACGAGGCCATTACCCCTGTCGCCGACAAGCTCGGCGCCGCGATCGGTGCCAGCCGCGCCGCGGTCGACGCGGGCTATGCCCCGAACGACTTCCAGGTCGGCCAGACCGGTAAGGTCGTCGCTCCGGAACTCTATATTGCCTGCGGCATCTCCGGCGCCATCCAGCATCTCGCCGGCATGAAGGATTCCAAGGTGATCGTCGCCATCAATAAGGACGAAGAGGCACCGATCTTCCAGGTCGCCGACTACGGTCTCGTAGCCGACCTCTTCGAGGCCCTTCCCGAGCTCGAAACCGAACTCGACAAGATCAAGGGCTAGCGTCTGGAACCGCCCGGTGCGATCATCGGGCGGTTTTTCGTTTTCCCCGCCCCGTCTCGGGGCGTCGCAGGTCAGGTCCAGCCTGGGAAAAGGGAAGCGATTGTCTTGACCGCCGCAAGGGACGACAATACCGCCGTCCTTGAGAGCGTCGGCCGCAAACGAATGAAACGGGTCGACACCCGGTCAACGGGGCGGCCGCAAACAAACGGTTTGGTCATGGTACTCGAGATCAAGAAAGTCAGCATTATCGGTGCCGGTCAGATGGGTAACGGCATCGCCCATGTCTGCGCTCTTGGCGGATTTGACGTGCTCTTGCACGACGTCGCAAAGGAACGGATCGAAGCGGGTCTGGCGACGATCAACGGCAATATGGCCAAACAGGTCGCCAAGGACGTCATCACCGAGGACCAGCGCAAGGCCGCGCTCGCCCGCATTACGCCCGAAGAGCGCCCCGAGGTCGCCGCCCAGAGCGATCTGGTGATCGAATCGGCGACCGAGAACGAGGAAATCAAGCGCAAGATCTACACCAAGCTCTGCCCTTTGATGCCCGAACACACCATTCTCGGTACAAACACCTCCTCGATTTCCATCACCCGGCTCGCCGCCGCCACAGACCGGCCGGAAAAGTTTATCGGCGTTCATTTCATGAACCCCGTGCCGCTGATGGAGCTCGTCGAACTGGTACGCGGCATCGCCACCGACGACGGGACCTTCGAATCGATCAAGGCGTTTTCCCACAAGCTCGGCAAGACGACCGCCGTTTCGGAGGATTTCCCGGCCTTCATGGTCAACCGCATCCTCCTGCCGATGATCAACGAGGCGATCTACACGCTTTACGAAGGTGTCGGCTCGGTAGAGGCGATCGACACCGCCATGCGGCTTGGCGCCAACCATCCGATGGGCCCGTTGCAACTTGCCGATTTCATCGGCCTCGACACCTGCCTGTCGATTATGCAGGTGCTCTACGAAGGCCTTGCCGATTCCAAGTATCGCCCCTGTCCGCTGCTGGTGAAATACGTCGAGGCCGGCTGGCTCGGCCGCAAGACCAACCGCGGCTTCTATGATTACCGCGGCGAGCACCCGGTCCCCACCCGCTGACCGGCGCTCCCACTGCAAGCCGGTCTTTTGCAGAGCCCGGCAGGATCCAACGCAGAAAAGCGGGCCCCCTGACACGATCCGGGATTGTCGCATGGCCGAGCCCTTCTCCCTGGCGCCCGTTCCCGGTGAAACGCCGCCGGCCCATTTCAACATCGCCCGCTATTGCCTCGCCGCCGCCGCGCGGACGCCGGACAAGCCCGCGCTCCTCGTGCTGGAATCGCCGGACGGGGCACCACGTGCCTGGACCTATCGCGACATCGAGGACCAGGTCCTCAGGATAGCCAACGGCCTTGCCCGTTTGGGGCTCCGGCGCGGCGACCGCATCCTCCTGCGCCTCGGCAACACGCCCGACTTTCCCCTGCTTTTCTTCGCCACCATGGCCGCCGGTCTCGTACCGATCCCCACCTCAGCGCAGCTCACCGCCAGCGAATGCGATGCCGTTGCCGCCGATTCCGGCGCCGGCATCGTGCTCCACGACGGCACGACGACCCTGCCGGCGGCCCGCAATGGCCTCACCCTCATAGGCCCCGACGGGATCGAGGGGCTGAAGCACGCCGAGCGCGCGGACTATGCCGACACCGATGCGCACGAACCCGCGTTCCTCGTCTACACCTCAGGCACCAGCGGCCGGGCGAAGGGCGTTCTCCACGCCCACCGATCCGCTTTCGGCCGCCGGCCTATGTACCGCGGTTGGTACGGCATCAGCCCCGATGACGTTCTCCTTCACGCCGGCGCGTTCAACTGGACCTACACGCTCGGCGTCGGCCTGACCGACCCCTGGGCGAACGGCGCCACCTCCATCGTTTACACCGGCCCGCGCGAGCCGAACCTGTGGCCGACACTTCTCGAGGCAACCGGCGCGACGCTCTTTGCCGCCGTTCCCAGCCTCTACCGCCGCATCCTGAAATATGGCCATGTGACGCCGGACGCCTTTCCCCGCCTCCGCCACGGGCTGACGGCCGGCGAAGCGCTAGGCCCCGCGCTCCATGCCGAGTGGATGGAAAGAAGTGGCCGCCCGCTGTACGAAGCGCTCGGGATGAGCGAGATTTCGACCTACATCTCCTCAGGACCGGAGACGCCGACACGGCCCGGCAGTCCCGGCCGGGCGCAACCGGGCCGCCGCATCGCAATCCTGCCCGACGGCGGCGGCGAGACGCCCCTCGCCCCCGGCGAGGCCGGCCTCCTGTGCGTCCATCGTTCCGATCCCGGCCTGATGCTCGGCTACTGGAATGATCCCGTCGGCACCGCCGAGGCCTTCACTGGCGACTGGTTCCGCACCGGCGACCGGGCCCGCGTCGACGAGGACGGCTACGTCTGGTACGAGGGCCGCGCCGACGACGTCATGAACGCCTTCGGCTACCGGGTCGCGCCGGAAGAGGTCGAGGCCGCGCTCGCCGGCCACCCGCTGGTGCATGACGTCGCCGTCACCGAGACGGAAGTGCGCGACGGCATCAGCGTCATCACCGCCTTCGTTGTCCCCGAGGGGGCCCGACACCCCAACGAGGGCGACCTCAACGACTGGTGCCACCAGCGCCTCGCCGAGTACAAGCGCCCGCGCCGCTGGGTCTTCGTTGAGGAACTGCCGCGCACCCCGTCTGGCAAGATCCAGCGCCGCGCGCTGCACGCCGAGGGGCGGAAAACACCATGAGACCGACCATCGCAACGAAGTTGGGGAGCCGTCGTTCGCGCGGGGTTCCTTCCGTGCGCCTTTTCCCCTATAAGGCCGGTTTAGCCGAGATCACCTGACGCCCGCCGCACCCCGGCCGCCCTCACGCGCCGGGGTGTCCGTATGAGCCATACCCGCCGGCACGCGGCCGGGGCGAGAAAGCCAAGACCAAGAAGCATGCCCAAACGCACGGATATTCACACGATCCTGATCATCGGAGCCGGACCGATCGTCATCGGCCAGGCCTGCGAGTTCGACTATTCCGGAACCCAGGCGTGCAAGGCCCTCAAGGCCGACGGCTACCGGATCGTGCTGGTCAACTCCAACCCCGCCACGATCATGACCGATCCGGAGCTCGCCGACGCCACCTACATCGAGCCGATCACGCCGGAAGTCGTCGCCAAGATCATCGAGAAGGAGCGCGCCAACGTCCCAGAGGACCGCGTCTTTGCGCTCCTGCCGACGATGGGCGGCCAGACCGCGCTGAACTGCGCCCTTTCGCTGCGTCGCGCGGGCGTTTTGGAAAAATACGGCGTGGAAATGATCGGCGCGACGGCCGAGGCGATCGACAAGGCTGAGGACCGCGAGCTCTTCCGCGACGCAATGAAGAAGATAGGCCTGGAGACGCCGAAATCCTTTCTCGCCAACGCCTCCGCCCTGAAGCAGGCCGACCGCGACCGCCGCGAGCTGGAAAAGGCGAAGATCCGCGAATCGAAGGCACTGACGGAAACCGAGAAGTCCGACCGTCTGGCCGCCTTCGAGCGCGACTGGCGCAACGGCGAGACCGAGCGGCGGCGGCGCTATCAGTGGCGCGGCCTCGGCGAGGCGCTGATAGCGCTGTCCGAGATCGGCCTGCCGGCGATCATCCGTCCATCGTTCACCATGGGCGGCACCGGCGGCGGCATTGCCTACAACTATGACGAATTCGTCGACATCGTCGCCCGCGGCCTCGATGCCTCGCCAACCAACGAGGTGCTGATCGAGGAGTCGGTGCTAGGCTGGAAGGAGTACGAGATGGAGGTCGTCCGCGACAAGGACGACAACTGCATCATCATCTGCTCCATCGAGAACATCGATCCGATGGGCGTCCACACCGGCGATTCCATCACTGTCGCGCCGGCCCTGACGCTGACCGACAAGGAATACCAGATCATGCGCGACGCCTCGCTGGCGGTCCTGCGCGAGATCGGCGTGGAGACGGGCGGCTCCAACGTACAGTTCGCCGTCGATCCCGCGACCGGCCGCATGATCGTCATCGAGATGAACCCGCGCGTGTCGCGCTCCTCCGCGCTCGCCTCCAAAGCAACCGGCTTCCCGATCGCCAAGGTCGCCGCCCGGCTCGCCGTCGGCTACACGCTCGACGAACTGGAAAACGACATCACCGGCGGCGCTACCCCGGCCGCCTTCGAGCCGACGATCGACTATGTCGTCACCAAGATCCCGCGCTTCGCTTTCGAGAAGTTCCCCGGCGCGGAACCGACCCTGACGACCGCCATGAAGTCGGTCGGCGAAGTGATGGCCATCGGCCGCACCTTCGCCGAATCGCTGCAAAAGGCCCTGCGCGGGCTGGAAACCGGCCTCACCGGCCTCGACGAAATCGAAATCCCCGGCCTCGGCAAGGGCGACGACAAGAACGCCATCCGCGCCGCCCTCGGCACGCCGACGCCGGACCGGCTCCTGAAGGTCGCCCAGGCGCTCCGCCTCGGCGTCGACCACGATCAGATCTATCAGTCCTGCCAGATCGATCCCTGGTTCATCGAACAGCTCCAGGCAATCGTCGACATGGAGGCGCGGGTCAGGGAGCACGGCCTGCCGGAAACGCCGGCGACGCTCTCCCGGTTGAAGGCCATGGGCTTTTCCGACGCCCGGCTCTCCGGCCTTGCCGGCATCGAGGAAAAGGAGGTCGCCGCGCTTCGCGCCCGGCTCGGCGTCCATCCCGTCTACAAGCGCATCGACACCTGCGCGGCCGAATTCGCCTCGCCAACCGCCTACATGTACTCCACCTACGAGGGGCCCTTCGCCGGCGCACCCGCCAACGAGGCCGAGCCGTCGGATGCCAAGAAGGTCATCATCCTCGGCGGCGGCCCGAACCGCATCGGCCAGGGCATCGAGTTCGACTATTGCTGCTGCCACGCCGCCTTCGCGCTCGGCGACGCCGGTTACGAATCGATCATGGTCAACTGCAATCCGGAGACCGTGTCGACTGACTATGACACCTCCGACCGCCTCTATTTCGAGCCGCTGACGGCGGAAGACGTGCTGGAGATCGTCCACACCGAACAGTCGAAGGGCGTGCTCCACGGCGTCATCGTCCAGTTCGGCGGCCAGACGCCCTTGAAGCTCGCCGAGGCGCTGCAGGCGGCCGACGTGCCGATCCTCGGCACCTCGCCAGACGCCATCGACCTCGCCGAGGACCGCGACCGTTTCCAGAAGCTGCTCGCCAAACTCAACCTGCGCCAGCCCAAGAACGCCGTCGCCTTCTCCATCGAGCAGGCCCGCATGGTCGCCGAGCAGATCGGCTTCCCGGTCGTCATCCGCCCGTCCTACGTGCTCGGCGGCCGCGCCATGGAGATCGTACGCGACAACGACGCCTTCGAGGCCTACGTACAGAAGACGCTTTCCGAGCTCGTGCCGCACGACATCCGGCTGCGTTACCCCAACGACAAGACCGGCCAGATCAACGCCGTCCTGGCGCGCAACCCGCTGCTCTTCGACCGCTATCTTTCCGGTGCGGTGGAAATCGACGTCGACGCGCTGTGCGACGGCGAGGAGGTCTTCGTGTGCGGTATCATGGAGCACATCGAAGAAGCCGGCATCCATTCCGGCGATTCTGCCTGCTCGCTGCCGCCGCATTCGCTGTCGCCGAAGATCATCGACCAGCTCCACGAGGAGACCCGGGCGCTCGCCCGCGCGCTTCAGGTCGGCGGCCTGATGAACGTGCAATACGCAGTCAAGGACGGAGAGATCTACATCATCGAAGTGAACCCGCGCGCCTCTCGCACGGTGCCCTTCGTCGCCAAGACGGTCGGCTTGCCGATCGCCAAGGTCGCCGCTCGCATCATGGCCGGCGAAAAGCTCGTTCCCGCCATCACCGCCTATGGCGAGCGGCCGGACCCGAACGACCTCGGCCACATCGCCGTCAAGGAAGCGGTATTCCCCTTCGCCCGCTTCCCCGGCGTCGACACTGTGCTCGGCCCGGAGATGCGCTCCACCGGCGAGGTCATGGGTCTCGACACCGATTATGCGATCGCCTTCGCCAAGTCCCAGCTCGGCGGCGGCACGGCGGTGCCCACCGAAGGCACGGTCTTCGTCTCTGTCCGCGATGACGACAAGCCGCTGATCCTCGATTCCATTCGTATGCTGGCTAAGCTCGGTTTCGATATCCTCGCCACCTCCGGCACCCAGCGTTTCCTCACCGAAAACGGTGTGGAAGCGACGAAAATCAATAAGGTGCTTGAAGGCCGGCCCCACATCGTTGATGCTATCAAGAACGGTGACGTCGTCCTCGTCTTCAACACCACCGAAGGTGCCAGGGCGCTCGCCGACAGCCGATCGTTGAGGCGCGCCGCGCTTCTGCACAAGGTGCCGTATTACACCACGCTGGCTGGCGCGATCGCCGCCGCCCAGGGCATCAAGGCCTACTCGGCCGGCGATCTTGAAGTCCGACCCTTGCAGTCCTATTTCCGCAACGGTCGCTAGAAGTTGAGCCGGAAAGCCGGTTGCCGAACCCTCGCGGGTCGCAACCGGCTTTTCGGGTATTTTTTGCGAGAAACGCGGCGGCGCCGTTGGCGCCCCGAAGCCGAACGAGGTCGATGACCGATGAACAAGATTCCCATGACCGCCGGCGGCCACGTGGCCCTTGAGGCCGAGTTGAAGCGCCGCACGTCCGAAGAGCGCCCCCGTATTATCCAGGCGATCTCGGAAGCGCGCGCCCATGGCGATCTCTCCGAGAACGCGGAGTATCATGCGGCCAAGGAGGCCCAGAGCCACAACGAGGGCCGCATCGCCGAACTCGAGGACGTCCTGTCGCGCGCCGAGATCATCGATGTTGCAAAGCTCGGCGGCGAAACTGTCAAGTTCGGCGCCACGGTCACGCTCATCGACGAGGATACCGAGGAAGAGAAGTGCTACCAGATCGTCGGCGACATGGAAGCCGACGTGAAGGAGGGCAAGGTCTCCATCTCCTCTCCCATCTCGCGCGCGCTGATCGGCAAATCCGTCGGCGATTCTGTCGAGGTGACGACGCCCGGCGGCTCGCGTGCCTACGAGATCCTCAAGGTCGAATTCGTTTAATCTTTTCGTTCACGGCCGAGCGTTCGTTCCACTCACTGGCCAGCGCGGGCGCAACCTGACCGGCCGGGCCACAGTCATGGCTTGTTGGTGGGATGCGGCTAAGGGATTCCTGTTGCTCAGCGCAGACGCGGTACGGCCGGCGAGCGACAGGAAACCTGAACGAGAAAACGAAAAATCACTCCGCCGGTTCGGGAATCAGCACCCGGGCCGCATCCTTGGATTTGCGGATGGTGAGCGCGGTCCGAACGCTGTCAACGTTCGGAGCGGCGGTGAGGTCGCTGATGATGAATTCCTGAAAGGTCTGCAGGTCCGTCACCACGCAGCGCAGGATGAAATCGACCTCGCCCGACAGCATCCAGCATTCGCGAACGGTCTCCCATTCCCGGCACTGGTCCTCGAAGGCGATCAGGTCCGCTTCCGCCTGGCTCGACAGTCCGACCATGGCGAAGGCGGTAACGTCGAAGCCCAGCGTCTTCTCGTCGATCAGGGCCCGATAGCCGCGGATGACGCCGTCCTTTTCCAGCGAGCGCACGCGACGCAGGCACGGCGGGGCGGAAATGCCAATGCGGTGGGCGAGTTCGACATTCGTGATGCGGCCGTCCTCCTGCAATTCCTTCAGGATCTTCCAATCGATCGCATCCAGGCGTAGTTTCACCCGACATCCTCCGCATGGGCTTGGGCAACGAGAGAAAGAAAGCGACGATATCGCGCCGATTTCGGCAACAGAATAGCGATATTTCCGGCAAATCCTACGTCTTGTAACGCCTTAGCCCCAGAAAAATCACCGCGCCGCCCGGCGTCGGCCAAGAAACACAATGGCTCTTTCAATTTCCGATACCACTCTGCACCAAGCCCCCCGAACCGGATGGGTTGTCACCGGCGGACATGCCGGTCACCAGGAACCCTGCATCGGGGTCGTTGAGGCCCTCGGCATCACGCCTGAGGTCAAGCTCGTCGATCCGGCGATCCCTTGGCGTTGGCTTGCGCCCTATGGCCCGGCCGCGCCCTCACGCGCGATCCGTCCCCCCTGGCCCGACCTCGTCCTCGTCTCCGGCCGCCAGGCCATTCCCTACGGCCGGGCGATCAAGCGGCAGTCGGGCGGCAGAACCTTCGTCGCCGTGTTGCAGAACCCGGTCGCGGCCGTCGATGCCTTCGATCTGGTCTGGGTCAATGAGCACGACGTGCTGTCCGGGAAAAACGTCATCCGCACACCGACGACACCGCATCGCATGACCGACGCGCGCCTTGCCGAGGGAGCTGCGGCCTTGCGCCAGCGCGCACCCGTCCTCAGCGACCCGGTGCTCGGCGTCGTCGTCGGTGGCGGCAGCCGGTTCTACCGCTTCGGCGCCGACGAGGCCCGCGCGCTCGCCCGCGATGTCGCCGTCTTTGCCGCGGAAAACGGCTATTCCATCGCCCTGACACCATCGCGCCGCACGGGAGCGGACAACATCGCCATCCTCAAGGCGGAGCTCGCCGACGCACCCGCCTGGGTCTGGGACATGGAGGGCGAGAACCCCTATTTCGGCATTCTCGGCGCCGCCGACCGGCTCATCGTCACTTGCGACTCTGTCAACATGCTTGGCGAAGCCGCCTTTACCGGCCGCCCGGTTCATGCCTATAAATTGCCGGGTTCGAGCGAAAAGATTTCCGGCTTTCACAAAACGCTAATCGAGCTCGGCCCCATGCGCTGGTTCGATGGTAGCTGCGAGGACTGGGGCTATGACCGCCTCGATGCAACCGGCGTCGTTGCCAGCGAGATCAGGCGACTTTACACGGCCGCGCTGGGCCGTCGGGTAAACCGCGCCGGAGACGAGAATCGATGACCGCCCTCGATATCGACAGATTGCGTGCCACGCCGCTGGAGGCGCTGCCCTACGACCATCTGGTGGTACCGAATTTCGTTCGCCCCGAGTCCTTCGGGCCGATCGTCGCCCATTTCCCCGATGTTCCCGGCCCCGGCTCCCATCCGCCCAGCATGCTGCGGATCAAAGGCGCCTTCGCCGACCTTCTGGCGGAAATGGAGGATACCCCCTTCCGCGCCGCCATCGAGGACAAGTTCGATATCGACCTTTCCAACAGGCCGACGATGTTCACCGTGCGCGGCTTTTGTCGCCGGGCCGACGGCAAGATCCACACCGACAGCACCACCAAGATCATCACGGTCCTGCTTTATCTCAATCAGGACTGGGACGCCGACGGCGGCCGCCTGCGCGTCCTGCGTTCGCCCACCGACATGGGCGACTATGCCGCCGAAGTGCCGCCCAACGGCGGAACGCTTCTCGTCTTTCGCCGCTCCGCCTCTTCCTGGCACGGCCATGAGCCCTTCGAGGGGCGTCGCCGCGCGATCCAGATGAACTGGGTCACCGGCGCCGACGTCGTTGCCTACGAGCAGCGCCGACACCGCGTCTCCACCATGATGAAGAAGATCAGGCACACCATCGGCCTGCGCTGACCCGATCGGTTGAGCACTCCAGAAAAGACAACCGACAAGCACTTCCTGCTTCCCGCTTAAGGGAGCGTTTAGGCGTATTTCGTATCCTATGCCAGGACGCGCACCCGAGGAGGGACCACGGGAGCGACACGAGAGACGGCGAGGATCCATGCTGACCGACCTTGAAACCGTGGACGACGGATCGTCCTTCACCACGCCCGTTTGCATCGTCGGGGCCGGCGCCGCCGGCATCACCATCGCGCTGGAACTTGCGCAGCGGAAGATCCCTTGCGTCCTTTTGGAAGGCGGCGGGTTGGAATTCGAGGACGATTCCCAGGCTATCTACGAAGGCGAGGTCGTTGGCGACACCAACACAGACGTCGCCTATTCGCGCCTGCGCCAGTTCGGCGGCACCACCGGCCACTGGACAGGCCTGTGCGCACCGCTCGACCCGGTCGATTTCGAAAAGCGCGACTACCTTCCCCACAGCGGCTGGCCGATCACGCGGGCCGATCTCGACCCATTCTACGTCCGTGCCCAGCCCTATCTGGAACTCGGCCCCTATGCCTATACGGCTGCCGAATGGAAGGGCAAGATCGAGGGTAATCCGCTGGCGCTGGCGCCGGACAAGGTCTTCGATGTCGTCTACCAGAACAGTCCGCCGACTCGCTTCGCGGAAAAATATCTGGAGCCGATCACCCGGTCGGACCACATCCGCTGCTTCACCCACGCCAATCTCACCGACCTCGACATCGACGAGGCCGGCACAGTGACCCGCGTCCACATTACCTCCTTCGGCGGAAAGACGGCGACGATCGAGGCCGGCAGTGTCGTCATTGCCGCCGGCGGCATCGAGAACGCCCGCCTGCTGCTCAATTTCATCAAGGACCGGCCAGCCGGCATAGGCAATCAGAACGGCCTCGTCGGCCGCTATTTCATGGATCATCTCAATTGTACGCTCGGCGAGTTCATCCCCGCCGACATGCATATTAATCTCGACTACTACACCGATCAGGAGATCGACGGCGTCAAGATCAGCACCGGCCTGAAGCTGCCGCCGGCCGTTCTTGAGCGCGAGAGGCTGCGCAACAACACCACCTTCCTCACGCCGATCTGGGAAAGCGAGAGCTTCAACGACGACTTCCGCGACCATTCCTGGCTCGCCTTTTCCTCGATTGCCAAGGCGTTGGCGAAGGGTGGCCTCCCCGACCAGCTCCCGGCCAGGCTGTGCACCATCGTCGACAAGCCGTCCAGCATCGTCATCGGCTTGACCCGCCATGTCATGCGCAAGGTGGAGCCGGCCGGCACCCTCAAGAAGGTCGACTTCAATCAGGATGCCGAACAGGCGCCCAATCCCGACAGCCGGGTATTCCTCGATGATGACAAGGACCGCTTCGGCATGCGCCGGCCCGCCCTCGACTGGCGGATATCCGAGGACGATATGCTTTCGCTGCGTCGCACGCACGAGCTGATCGGCATCGCCATGGGCGAAGCCGGCATCGGCCGCGTCAAGCTTGGCCTCGACATCCCGCCGAGCGACGAGAACATCTATACCGGCTACCACCACATCGGCACGACGCGCATGCACGACGATCCGAAGCAGGGCGTTGTCGACGCCGATTGCCGGGTGCACTCCACGACCAATCTCTACATGGCCGGCAGTTCGGTCTTCACCACCGCCGGCACCGCCAACCCGACCCTGACCATCACCGCGCTTGCCATCCGGCTCGCCGACCACCTCGGCGAGCCCGCGCTGCGGCCGGGCCTTGCCGGCTGAGTTTCAAGGAGGACCCCATGTCCAAGCTCACACGGCGCCTCTTCATCGGCCTTGCCGGCGTCGGCACCCTGGCGGTCGCCGGCTACGGCGGCGCGATCCTCGCCTGCCGCGGTGTTGCCCGCAACACGCCGGACTTCTTCGCCGGTCTCGACGACAGCGCGCTGGAGGAAGCCGCCCGCACGGTCGGCCGGCGGGTTCTCGCGCTCCATCCCGACCTTGTCGAGGACGCCGCGCTCGATCGCTTTCTCGCCGCCCGCCCGCGCCTTGCCGGCATCACGGAACTGACCTGCCCAACGAGTCGCCGCGAGGCACTCCAGGCGCAATGCGCAGAAGATTTTGGCCGTGGCGAGACCCGTGTCATCGACGGCTGGGTGCTCTCGGAAACGGAAGTGCGCCTGTGCGGCGTGGCCGCCAAATACGCCTGAGGTTTATCGCTCGCCAGCCACGAATCGCAGCCTGTTGGTTGGGGGGATACGGCAGTCGCGGCATACACGCCCGGTCGCCCCGGCCTTGAGCCGGCGTCGAAGGCCCTTTTCCATGCGGCGACAGGCCGTTGCGAATCGAACGTCAGGACAAGATCCGCGCCGCCAATCCTGATGCCGAAACAAGGGGCGCCGGCCGTCGCACGGTCAGGGCACGCCCGCGCAGGGCAAGCCCCGATGGGGCAACGCGGCCCGAGAGCGCAAAATGACTCCTCGCAAGCACGATCATGTGCCCGCGCAGATGAGCGAACGTCAGTGCGCGCCCAACCGTGGACGAAATAATCAGAGCCGAACTGGTGAGTCGGGGAACGCGAGCTGTTCGCGGGCGCGCCAGTCGTCCGTCACATAGTTGATGACCAGCGATTTGCGGACACCGGGAAAGTCCCGCTTCTCAAAGCCATGCCAGGTATCGCCGGACGGCACGAAGACGAGCGCCCGGTTGGGGGCGAACGGCGCCCGCTCCGCCCAGGTCTCACCGTCAGCATAGATATCGGTGCCGAGCGAGGCCTCGTCTCCATCCGCGCACAGATAGACCAGCATGGTGAAGCACTTCACACCGATATCGGTATGCGGTTTCAGCCAGAAGCCGGCCGTGTCCTGAGCATATTCGATCCGCAGGTAGCTGCCGTCGATATCCGCGCCGAAGACCTCGGCGACGAGCCGCGTGATGGCCGCGCCCTGAAAGGCGTCGCAGACGGCGGCACAAACGGGGTGCGCGGCCCGGTTCTGCGCGTCGAAATAGATCCGCGTTGCATTGTGCGCCTCCCGCGTGCCGGAAACGCCACCGAGATCCGGCGCCGGGAACGGCAGGTCCTGAAGCGCGGCCAGATCCGGCGCCGGGAACAGGTCTTCAAGAAGCCAGTGCGGATAGGGTGTATCGATGCGCCGGACGCGCCGTAACGCCGCGCCGAGAGTGCTTACGATTTCCGATGAAACAGCCATATAGTTCTCGTTCGACCGTACGGTCGTCCTTTTGCTCGCGATAGACACCGCGAGTGCCTCTCAATCGCGAATTGCGGCGTCATACGACACCTTGGCATGGAAGACAATCAATCGCATCCATGGACATGGAAAATTGGCCTCGAACAGCATGGTCAAGGCGTGTTAAATGCCGCCGAAACCCCCTATAGTCCCGCGTCCGCGGGGCAACGACCCCATTATCCCATGAGGAGGCCGCGATGGCGCACCATCACACCAAGGTTCTGATTGTCGGATCCGGGCCGGCCGGATACACCGCCGCGATCTATGCCGCCCGCGCCATGCTGGAACCGATCCTCGTCGCCGGCATCCAGCAAGGCGGGCAGCTTACCATTACCACCGAGGTTGAAAACTACCCCGGCTTCGCCGATCCGATCCAGGGCCCCTGGCTGATGGAGGAAATGAAGAAGCAGGCCGAGAACGTCGGCGCCACCATCATCGGCGACACAATCGAGACGGCCGATCTGATGAAAAGCCCCTTCACCTTGGTCGGCGACAGCGGCGACACCTACACCGCCGACAGCGTCATCATCGCCACCGGCGCCCAGGCACGCTGGCTCGGCCTGCCCTCCGAGGACCGTTACAAGGGCTTCGGCGTTTCGGCTTGCGCCACCTGCGATGGCTTTTTCTATCGCGACAAGCATGTTCTGGTCATCGGCGGCGGCAACTCGGCCGTCGAAGAAGCGCTCTACCTCACCCATCACGCCGCCAAGGTGACGGTGGTCCACCGGCGCGATTCCTTCCGGGCCGAGAAGATTCTGCAGCGGCGCCTCTTCGCCCACGAGAAAGTCGAGGTGATCTGGGATTGCGTCCTCGACGAGGTGCTCGGCAATGAGGGCATTCCGCCCGCCGTCACCGGTGCCCGGCTGAAGAACGTGAAGACTGGCGAGACCACCGACATGGAAGTCGACGGCATCTTCGTCGCCATCGGCCATGCCCCAGCGGTAGAAGTCTTCAAAGATCAAGTAAAACTCAAGCCGACCGGCTATATTTGGACCGCGCCCGATTCGACGGCGACCAACATTCCCGGCGTCTTCGCCGCCGGTGACGTCACCGACGAGACCTTCCGTCAGGCCGTCACCGCCGCCGGTCAAGGCTGCATGGCAGCCCTCGAGGCGGAAAAATACATCGCGGAACGGGAGATCGCTCAGTAGCGCCGCGTCCCGACCGCACCGGTGCCCGACCCTGCGGCCGGGCACAAGAAAATTAGCCCGGCCAACGCCTTCCCTTAATGTCGGCGCGCCGGGCCGTCCGGCCCGATCTTCACCGGCGGGGTAGCCGCGGAGACGGCGGGAGGTCGGAAACGGAGGAAGACCCATGGATTGGGACAAGCTCAGGATTTTTCACGCCGCGGCCCGGTCCGGCAGTTTCACCCGTGCCGGCGAGGTCCTGGCGATGAGCCAGTCGGCGGTGAGCCGCCAGGTCTCCACGCTTGAACAGGAACTTGGCGTCACCCTCTTCCACCGCCATGCCCGCGGTCTAATCCTGACCGAACAGGGTGAACTTCTGTTCCGCACCGCACGAGAAGTCTTCCTCAAGCTCGACGCCGTCCGCACCCGCCTCACCGACGCCAAGCAGCGCCCTTCCGGCAAGCTGCGCGTCACGACCACCGTCGGCCTCGGCTCCACATGGCTGACCGCGCGCGTCAACGAATTCATCGAGCTGTTTCCCGAAATCCAGCTGGAGCTGATTCTCGCCGACCAGGAACTCGACCTTGCCATGCGCGAGGCCGACGTCGCCATCCGCCTGCGCCAGCCCGTGCAACCCGATCTCGTCCAGCGCAAGCTCTTCAGCGTCCATTTCCATCTTTACGCCGCACCGCGCTACGTCAAGCGCTTCGGCCACCCCAAGACGATCGAGGACCTCGACGATCATCGCGTCGTCACCTTCGGAGACAACGCACCGGCCTATCTACGCGATATGAACTGGCTGGAAGGCGCTGGCCGCGAGCACGACAACCCGCGGATCCCGGCCCTGCGGGTCAACAATCTGGTGGCGCTGAAGCGGGCGGTGCAACACGGCGTCGGCATCGCGATGCTGCCCGACTATCTGATCGAAAAGGATTCCGGTCTCGTCCAGCTCATGGCGGGCGCCGACGTGCCGATCTTCGACACCTATTTCGTCTACCCCTCGGAGCTGCGCAACACCGCCCGCATCAAGGCGTTCCGAGATTTCCTGGTGAACCAGGCCGAGCACTGGACGTATTAAGGCACCTCCCCGCCTGCCGGAAAACGGCGGACCTCCGGCGACGGCGCCATCCCTGAAGGTCAACGGATCTTCCGCATGAGGGGATGTGACGACCGGGGGTATAGGCACGCCCCCCGATTGATGCCCCCACGCTTCGGCGCTCATCAACGATCAAACATATTTCGCGATGCCGCCAACGCCGGCCGATTGCCCGCGTCCGATGCCTTTTTTCGCAGAAATGCGCGAGCCACGCGAGACGTGCAGAAGCGTCCCGTTACGCACCTGCAAAAAATGCATATCAATTATGCGGTATTGCTTATGGAATGTGCAGAAGCGAATCCCTATAACACTAACAGCTGAAGGCGAGCACCGCTTCTCTCCTCCCTTACGGCGGTGCGATGCATCCAGCTGTTCCCCTCTGTAAAGTGATTGGTTCATACTTCGGTGTGACAATAACTACCGGGCCCTTCGGGGCCCGGTATTTTTTTGCCTGCACCCATGCCTTTTTTGCATTGATTCATATGCAAAAATTGTAGTGATCGGAAAGTCCCAAGGATTCCCGTCGGAATCGATGTGGGAGCCCGAATGGCCATCGTCCGGTTGCGGCCGACGCCGGCGGCGGTGACATACAAGCCGGAAATGTCTGTGGCGCCTGCGAATGATACGCATGCGCCCATTTTTCACACTTGCACATATTTTGAGCGAAAGGGCACAGCGGCGGCGTACGCTCTGGGTGAGAGTTTTCCGCACTGCACACACCGTTCGCCGGCGGCACCGCCGAGCGATACGACCCCGAAACGCACACGGGCCGCGCCCGGACAAGGGCGCGACCCGATAACGACTGCAGCCACGAAACGGCTGTGGGCGGCATGCGCTATGGCGCCACTCTAGCCGTCCTGGCGGCCGTAACGCTTCAGCACATCGTCTGCATGGCGGCCGGAAAGCTCCGCCAGATGGTCGAACCTGGTCACGAAATTGCCAACGCCCTGCGTCGCCGAGCGCAACTCGATGATCAGGTTGCGAATCTCGTCTTCCGGCATCATCGCCTTGACCTCGTCCCAGCCCGGCCAGCCCGGCCGCGCGTCAAAGCCCATCAGCTGGCCGCGCCGACCGGTGACGATGCCGTTGATCTTCGCCGTCGTGTCGGAGGGGCAATAGATCGTGACGTCGAGGATGGGCTCGAGCAGCACCGGGTTGCACTGCGCCATGCCCTCCTTCATCGCGATCTGCGCCGCCATCTTGAACGCCTGATCGGAAGAGTCGACCGTATGGTAGGAGCCGTCGGTCAGCGTCACGGCGACGTCGACGACCGGGAACCCCAGCGGCCCGGACTTCAGATAGTCGGCAACACCGGCCTCGACGGAGGGAATATACTGCTTGGGCACCACACCGCCGGTGATCGTATCGTTGAAGACGAAGCCCTCGCCGCGCGAAAGCGGCTTGATTTCCAGCACCACATCGCCGAACTGGCCGTGCCCACCCGACTGTTTCTTGTGCCGGCCGCGCAGCGTGACGCTGCCACGGATGGTTTCCTTGTAGGGAATCACCGGCTCGACCTGTTCGATGCTGATGCCGTATTTGCTCGTCAGCTTCTCCAGCGCGACACGCAGATGCATCTCACCCTGGCCGGAAACCACCGTCTCGCCGGTCTCCTGATTCTGCACGATCTTCAGCGACGGGTCTTCCTCGACGATCTTGGCGAGCGAGGCCGACAGCTTCACGTCATCCTTGTGATCCTTTGGCTGGACGGCAACGCTGTAGACCGGCGCGGGCGGCGACAACGTGACGAGATTCTCCGTGCCGCCCTTCACATCGGTCAACGTCATACCCGTCGCAGCCGTCTCCACCTTGCCGAGCGCCACCGTCTCGCCGGCATGGGCGGCGGCGCGCTTGTTGAAGGTCTGTCCAACGACCTGGAACACGCCGGAGACCCGCGCATCGCTGCCATCGGACGTATAGAGCACCGCGCCATCGGTGACCGAGCCGGACAGCACCCTGGAGACCGACATCTTGCCGCCATGCGGGGTATGCACCGTCTTCATCACCTGCACGACCGTGCCGGAAAGATCCGACGCCCCAAGCCGCTCCAACGTTTCGGAAAGCACCGGCGCTTCGTGGCGGATTGCCTTGAGCAGGCGGAAGATGCCGTTGCCGCCTTCCGCCGAACCGATGAAGACCGGGCAAATGACGCCCTCGTGCAATTCGCCGACGAGATCCCCGAAGACGACGTCCTTCTCCGGTTCGACATCCTCCAGAAGCTGTTCCATCAGCTTGTCGTCATAGTCCGCGATTTTCTCCAGCATGGAGAACCGCGCCTCAACCTCACGCGCCTTCTCGGCGTCGGGAATCTCGACGACCTCGCTCGTCGCGTGGTCGTGGTAGATGTGCGCCCGCTCCAGCGCCAGATCGATGAAACCGGTCGCCTCCCCGTCTTTCCAGATCGGAATCTGGCGGAGCACCATCGGCACGCTGCTCGCCTGCTGCAGGATCTCCAGCGTCTGGCGCACACCGTGCTCGGCCTTGTCGATCTTGTTGAGGAACATGGCGTGCGGCACGCCGCGGTCTTCCAACGCCTTCATGATGACCTGCAGCGCCGGCAGCTTCTTCTCGTCGGCCTCGGCGACGACGACGGCGAAATCCACGCCCGCGAGCACACCGTCGGCTTCTGCCAGGAACTCCACCGAGCCCGGGCAATCGATGAAGGTGAAAACGTCGTCCATGAACGTGGCCTCGGCGATGTTCGCCTCCACGCTCATCCCATGGGCACGCGCCTCCGCCGACGCGTCACCGACGGTATTGCCGGCCGCAACCGTACCCTGTCGGTCGATGGCCCCCGTGCGCGCCAGAATGGCCTCGAGCAGCGACGTCTTACCGCTTGCGAAAGGTCCGACCAGCGCGATGCACCGGGGCCCGACTGCTCTGCCGTTGCCGTCTCCCATCGTTCCAACTCCTTGTTTTTATGTCGGTATGCCACCGCCGAACGCGGTCGCGAGGCTTGAGGCGTCGCGAAACGAACTGCGCTTCCCGGCGCCGGCGTCACACGCATCGTCTCAGGCCCTCCGCGCCGACGCAAGGGATTGGCTTGGCGGAGCCGTGCGGGACGATTTGCGTCGTCTCCACGATGCTAACGCAACCGAGAAGCTCGCAACGCTGACATAGCGCAAACTCTCCCGCCACAACGCGGATTTTCCGCGCCCGGCGAAACGACGAACACTTTATCGGCGAAAACCGGCGCCAAAAAACGGGCGCGCGCCATCCCCCAAACAAAAAAACCCCGGCGGAGGGACCGTCGGGGCTTTCTTTCTCGGCAACAGGGACCGGCATCACCGGTCTTGCGCGTCAATGCGCCGGCCGTCGACGCATCAGCCCGATCACTTCACCGCGTTGCAGAACCGCTGGATGCGCATGCAGGCTTCCTCAAGCGCCTCCGTCGAGGTGGCGTAGGAGATGCGGAAGTTCGGGCCGAGACCGAAGGCCGAGCCCTGCACGACGGCAACGCCTTCGGTCTCCAGCAGTTCGGTGACGAAATCCTCGTCGTTTTCCAGCACCTTACCCGAGGGCGCGGCCTTGCCGATCAGCCCGGCGCAGGACGGATAGACGTAGAACGCGCCTTCTGGCATCGGGCAATTGAGCCCGTTCGCCTGGTTCAGCATGGCGACGACAAGATCACGCCGCTTCTTGAAGATCTCGGCGTTGGGCACGATGAATTCCTGCGTACCGTTGAGCGCCTCGACTGCCGCCCACTGCGAGATCGAGCAGGGATTGGACGTCGACTGCGACTGGATCTTGGCGATCGCCTTGATCAGCTCCACCGGACCGCCGGCATAGCCGATCCGCCAGCCGGTCATCGCATAAGCCTTGGAGACGCCGTTCACCGTCAGCGTGCGGTCGTAGAGCCCCGGCTCGACCTGCGCGAGGGTGACGAACTCGAAGTCGTCGTAGACGAGATGCTCGTACATATCGTCGGTCATGACCCAGACCTGCGGGTGCTTCATCAGCACATCGGCGATCGCCTTCAATTCCGCCCGCGTGTAGGCCGCGCCCGACGGGTTCGACGGCGAGTTGAAGATCAGCCACTTGGTCTTGGGTGTAATCGCCTCGTCGAGCGCCTCGGGTGTCACCTTGAAGCCGGTATCGATCGAGGTCGCGACGGGCATCGGCGTGCCGCCGGCGAGCAGCGTCATGTCGGGATAGCTGACCCAATAGGGCGCCGGGATAAGCACTTCATCGCCCGGATTGATGGTCGCCATCAGCGCGTTGTAGAGCACCTGCTTACCGCCGGTGCCGACCGTGATCTGCGCCGTCGTATACGTCAGGTCGTTCTCGCGCTTGAACTTGTCGACGATCGCCTGCTTCAGCTCCGGCAGACCGTCAACGGCGGTGTATTTCGTCTTGCCCTCACGGATCGCGCGGATCGCGGCTTCCTTGATGTTGTCCGGCGTATCGAAATCGGGTTCGCCGGCGCCCAGACCGATAACGTCGCGGCCGGCGGCTTTGAGTTCCCGCGCCTTGTTCGTCACTGCAATGGTGGCGGACGGTTTCACGCGGGCAAGCGCATCGGCAAGGAAGCCCATGATTTCTTCTCCTGGATGGCGGTTCGGGGGCACAGACGCCGCCGACCTGACGGTTACATGAAAACGCAGGGACACTAGAGCAAATCGCCCGTCCGGGAAACCTCCTGCGGGCAGGCAGCATGCCGCAAAAGACGTGATCAACCATGCCCTCGGGCGCACTTGAACAGGCACCGCAAGACGGCCGGCCCCCGGCCCGGATACCACCGAACGCAAAGCGGGCGGCGCGAACGCCGCCCGGATGGGAAAGATCAAGAAGACAGGGACCGGGATCCCTCAATCGTAGAGATCGATGCCGAACTTGTAGCTCACGCCGAGACCGACGGAGAACTGGTCGGCGTTGCCGGCCTTCACGATCGGAGAATCGCCAGCGTCGCCGACGAGGCGCTTGTACTCGCCATTGAGATGCAGCGAGAGCCGTTCGTCGATCGCGTAGACCGCCTCGATCGCCGCGCCGACGGAATAGATGCCGCCGTCGGGATCATAGGCGCGATAGCCGGAACGAATCGATTCCGGCCCGGTCACGCCAAAATAGGTGTCCATGTATTCGTCATCGGCGAGCGACAAACGCGGACCGGCCGAAAGCGTCCAGGCCGGGGACGGCCTTAAGATGGCGTCGGCGCCGAGATCGGCCACAAAACCCTCGTGACCATTGAAACCGCGCCGCACGGCGACGAATGCGCGCCAGTATTCCGCCTCGTAGCCGACCTTGAGGCCGAGTTCCAGCGCCCAGTCCACAGTGTTGAGCCCGCGCAGGATCTTGTCGTCGGAGCCTTTTCTCTCGGCGAGAAAGCGGAACGACGGCGAAATGAACGGCCCCGTCTCCGGGCCGCCGCCAACGGTGAAGCCGCCAAAGCGCAGGTAGTGCAGCTTGACGATCGGCATCGGGCTTAGCATGACATCGTCCGCGCCTTCGAAGGATGGCGAGACGAGGCCACCCATGCCGAGCGTGATGATCAGATCGTCGCCACTCTCCGGCGCTCCGTCCTCGGCCATCGCGCCCGTCGTCGCGCCGATCTGGCCGGCAACGGCAATCATCGCGGCCAAGCCGGCCGCACGGCAGGCGTTCTTCATGATTTCCCGCATCGCTATCCCCAAAACTTCGGCCTGCTGATCGGCAGGCATCCGCGCCGACGGTTCCGGGGCACTCCCCGTGAAGGACCGCGCGGCAGGTCTCCTCTTTATAATCGCCAGACCCTAACCGATCCTTGTGCCTGCGTGCCAGCCCCGAACGCCTCCTCTTGCCTGCCGTCGGGCATTCCGCATGGCATTGTTGCAGTCCGGCCACCCAATTTGCCGTCGAAGTGCTGTCAAATCGCCCACCGAAGAAATTTTTTCGCATCCAAAAACCCGGATTATGGGGGATTTACACCAGCCTTACGCAGCTTCCCGAGCTTGACTTCCAGTCATTACATATTCTATCCAATATATACGTAAAAGCTAAAATGTCGGCGATATCGCGCCGCCGCAAGACCTTGGGGAAACGCCGATGGCCAGGACCGCCGAAATCCTTCGACGCGCAGTGTCGCTTGCCGCCTCCCTGCTTCTCGCCAGCGCCATCGCTTCGACGGCGAGCGCAGAAAATATCGAGAAATCATCGAAAACGGAGGCAAAACCCGTCTCCGCCCAGAGGCTTTCCAAGATCCCGGGCGGCACGGCTGACCATTCGAAATTCGACATTCTGAAGGGACCGTTCAAATCCGGCCCCGAAGTCACCAAGGCTTGCCTGAGCTGCCATACCGAAGCGGCAAAACAGATCCACAAGTCGATACACTGGACCTGGGACTACACGCATCCGAAGACCGGGCAGCGGCTCGGAAAGAAGAATGTAATTAACGCCTTTTGTGGCAACATCGCATCCAACGAGCCGCGCTGCACAAGCTGTCACGCCGGATACGGCTGGACCGACAATTCCTTCGACTTCACGTCTGAAAAGAATGTCGACTGTCTCGTCTGTCACGACACCACCGGCGAGTATGTCAAATGGCCGACGAAGGCCGGTCATCCGCTCTACGAACCGCTGAAGACCAAGGATGGCAAGGTCCACATGCCGCCGGACCTGGCCAAGGTGGCCTCCAACGTCGGTATGCCCGGCCGCGCCAACTGCGGCGCCTGCCACTTCTACGGCGGCGGCGGCGACGCGGTGAAGCACGGCGATCTCGATTCCTCGCTCGTCCATCCCGATCACAAGCTCGACGTACACATGGCCGAGGACGGCGGCAATTTCGCCTGCACCGCCTGCCACGTCTCCGCCAAGCACCTTTGGCCGGGCTCGCGCTACAACGTCCAGGCGACCGACCCCAAGGGGACCGGCAAGCCGGGCCAGCGGCGTGACGTCGCGACCTGCGAATCCTGCCACGGCACCAAGCCGCACAAGGGCGCATCGCTGATGGCGATCAAGCTCAATGGCCACACCGACAAGGTCGCGTGCCAGACCTGCCACATCCCCGAGTTCGCCCGCGGCGGCGTCGCCACCAAGACCTGGTGGGACTGGTCGACCGCCGGCAAGACGAAGGACGGCAAACCCTACGCGGAAGAGGACGAGAAGGGTCGCCACACCTATCTGTCGATCAAGGGCGACTTCAAATGGGAAGAGAACGTCGTCCCCTATTACGCCTGGTTCGACGGACAGGTGCGCTACACGTCGGCCGACGAGACGATCGATCCGACGAAACTAGTCGAGATCAACAAGATCGCGGGCAAGGCCGGCGATCCGGACTCTCGCATCTGGCCGTTCAAGCGCATGCTCGGGCGCCAAGCTTATGACGCCGGCACCAACCACCTCGTCTACAACCACGTCTTCGGCGCCGACGACACCGCGCTATGGACCAATCTCGACTGGGATAAGGCCGTCGCCGCCGGCCAGAAAGCCGTCGGCCGCGAGTTCTCCGGCAAGGTCGGCTTCGTCGACACCGCCATGTACTGGCCGATCACCCATATGGTCGCGCCGCGCGAAGAAGCCTTGAAGTGCGGCCAGTGCCATTCCAAGAACGGACGCCTCGCCAATCTCGCCGGCTTCTACATGCCCGGCCGCGACAACTTCCGCTGGCTCGACATCGCCGGCTACACGCTCTTCGCCCTGACCCTCGCCGGCATCCTGATCCACGCGCTGCTGCGGCTCGTGATGCGCAACCGCAAGTCCTGAAGGAGGCATGTCATGACCAGCATTGACGCGGGCCCTGCACCTACCCCCGGCCAGGCGCCAAAACCCGACGATGGCAAGACCTCGATCCGCGCCGTCAAGATCTACTCGCGCTACGAGCGCTTCTGGCACTGGTCGCAGGCGATCCTGATCTTCGTCCTGATTTTCTCCGGCTTCAATCTGCACGGCACCTATTCGGCGATGCACTTCGGCACCGCCGTAAAGGTCCACAGCTACGCCGCCGTGCTGCTGATCCTCCTTTGGGTCTTCACCACTTTCTGGCACTTCACGACCGGCCAGTGGCGACACTACCTGCCACGCCGCGCCGGCCTCCTCGCGATCATCAAGTTCTACGCCTTCGGGATCCTGATGGGGGCGCCGCACCCCTATTCCAAGACCTTGAAGCGCAAGCAGAACGCCCTCCAGTCGTTGTCCTATCTGACCTTCATGGTGCTGATCGGACCGGCGCTCTGGTCGACCGGCATCGTCTATCTCTTCTACGGGGCCTGGGAGGGCTACAGCCAGTCGGGCACGATCCTCGACGTGGTCGTCTTCCTGCACACAGCAGCCGCCTTCCTGATGGTTATCTTCATTGCCATCCACGTTTACATGACGACGACCGGCAAGACGCTTACCCACTACGTCAAGACCATGATCACCGGTTACGAGAAGGTGGAACTGTCGGAGATCGAGGAAGCCTATCTGGAGGCCGAGGAACCGGACCGCCTGCAATAGCCCCCCTTTTCACGCCCTCTCCTCACCGGAAAAGCCGCGACTACCCCGTCGCGGCTTTTCTTTTGCCCCGCTTTTCTTTTCGTCGCACGCCTTTCATAGTGTCCGGACGACAAAACGGGCGGATGCCGGCTCGAGCACCGCCCGACAAGACAACACGAGCCATATCCCGGGGAGGAGAAACCGTGAATCTGACCAGTCTTCTGGCCACCCGTACGCGCGCCGGCCAACCCATCCGCGCCGGCCTGATCGGCGCTGGCAAATTCGGCTCCATGTTCCTCTCGCAGGTCCCCCATATCGAGGGGCTGGAGGTCGCCGCCATCGCTGACCTCAGCCCCGAGCGGGCGCGCGACGCCTGCCGTGCCGTCGGCTGGGAAGAGGAGCGCATCGAGGCAACCGCCTATCTGGAAAGCGGCAAGGCACTATGTCATCTCGGCGACGTCGACGTCGTGATCGAGGCGACCGGCAATCCGGCCGTCGGCATCGCCCATGCCCTCGCCGCCATCGAAGCGGAAAAGCATATCGTCATGGTCAATGTCGAAGCCGACGTGCTCGCCGGCCCGGCGCTGGCCGCCCGCGCCCGCCAGGCCGGCATCGTCTATTCCATGGCCTATGGCGACCAGCCGGCGCTGGTCTGCGAACTCGTTGACTGGGCGCGCGCCTGCGGTTTCCGCATCGCCGCTGCCGGCAAGGGCACCAAGTATCTGCCGCTCTATCATTCCGTGACCCCGGATACGGTCTGGGAGCATTACGGTCTGACAGCGGAAGAGGCCAAGGCCGCCGGCATGAACCCGCAGATGTTCAATTCCTTCCTCGACGGCACCAAATCGGCGATCGAGATGGCGGCAATCGCCAATGCCTGCGACCTCGCTGTCCCGGCGGACGGCCTGTCCTTTCCACCCTGCGGCGTCGACGACCTGCCCACGATCCTGAAGCCCGCCGCCGACGGTGGCATGCTGGAAGCAAGCGGCATGGTCGAGGTCGTCTCATCGCTGGAACGCGATGGCCGCCCGGTCTTCCGCGACCTGCGCTGGGGCGTCTATGTCGTGCTCGAAGCGCCGAACGACTACGCGGCGGCCTGCTTCCAACAATATGGCCTGAAGACCGACGCGAGCGGCCGTTTCGCGGCAATGTACAAGCCCTACCACATGATCGGGCTGGAATTGCCGATCTCGATCCTCAACGCAGCGTTACGCGGCGAACCGACCGGACAAACCAGCGCCTTTCGGGGCGACGCCGTCGCCGTCGCCAAGCGCGACCTGAAACCGGGTGACACGCTCGACGGCGAGGGCGGCTACACCGTCTGGGGCAAGCTCCAGCCGGCCGAGGTGAGCCTTGCCGCCGGCAGCCTGCCGATCGGGCTCGCCCATGGCGTCCCGCTGACCCGCGCCGTCTCCGCCGGCGAGGTCGTCCGCTTCTCCGATATCGAGATCGACGAGACCCGCCTCGACGTCCGGCTCCGCCGCGAAGCCGAAAGCCTCGCCTGACGCAGCCAAGGCATGGCGAACGGGCATTTCCCCTGAGCGGACAACCCAAAATTAAGGCCATCTCCATTATGGTTTTCGCGTCCGCCGCCTGCTGCGGCGAGCGCAAGGGCGCATCTTGCCCACCGACCCGATGACCGCCGCGCGGAGGAGACACAGTCGATGCCGGAGGCACTCCGGAGTGGCGTCTGGCTGACCAGACAACGCCGCCTCGCCTACGCGTGGATCGTGCTGGCGCTCTGCATCGGCGCGCTCGGCTTCCTGATCGCCACCGCCGACGGCCCCATCGCCCGTGACGGCAAGCCGCTCGGCACCGATTTTTCCAACGTCTATGCCGCCGGCCGTCTGGTCCTGAAGGGACAGGCGCCCGACGCCTACGACTGGGGCCTCCAGCACGCGGAGGAAAAGGCCGTCTTCAACGACGGAAACACACCGTTCTACGGTTGGCACTATCCGCCGTTCTTCCTCGGCCTGGCCGCTTTGCTGGCGACGATGCCCTATCTCCTCGCCCTCTTCGTCTGGCAAGCCGCGACCCTGGCGCTCTACCTGCGCCTCGCCGTCGCCCTCCTGCCGGGTCGCGAAACCCTGCTTCTCGCCGCAGCCGCCCCGGCCGTCTTCATCAACATCGGCCATGGCCACAACGGCTTCCTGACCGCCTCGCTTCTCGCCGGCGCGCTGATCGTCCTCGACCGCCGGCCGCTCCTTGCCGGCATCCTCATCGGCCTTCTCGCCTACAAGCCGCAGTTCGGCGTTCTCATTCCGCTGGTCCTCCTGGCAACCGGCCGCTGGCGGGTGTTCGCGGCCGCGACCGCAACCGTCCTTGCCATGTCCGCACTCGTCACCGCCGTCTTCGGCATGGAGATCTGGACCGCCTTCCTCGCCAGCCTGGAGCCGACGCGGGTAATCGTGCTTGAGGCCGGCGCCACCGGCTGGGAGAAGATCCAGAGCGTCTTTTCCGCCGTTCGCATGTGGGGCGGTCCGGTTCCGCTCGCCGAGACGGTCCACGGCGTGTGCGCCGTCGCTATCGCCGTCGCCCTCGTTCGCCTCTGGCGCCTCCCCGTCGCCTTCGATCTCAAGGCCGCCGCCCTCTGTCTCGCCTGCTTCCTGGCAACGCCCTATACGCTCGACTACGACATGGTTCTGATCGGACCAGCGATCGCCTTTCTCGTCCGCCACGGGCTGAAGGCGGGCTTCGGCCCCTACGAGATCACGCTTGCCGCCGTCGCCTGGGCGGCACCGCTCTTTGCCCGGTCCGTTGCCGCCTA
The DNA here is from genome assembly GCA_963675285.2 of uncultured Rhodobium sp. Taxonomy (GTDB): domain Bacteria; phylum Pseudomonadota; class Alphaproteobacteria; order Rhizobiales; family Rhodobiaceae; genus Rhodobium. Next base: position 133,906 of record CAXXGS010000003.1, on the reverse strand, counting down.
CACCCTCGTTCCGCTCGGCGTCATCGCGACGGCCGCGCTCTTCATTGCCATCATTGCCCGCGCCGAGCGCGACCGGCACCGCGACGAGACGTCGTCCGCAAAGATCCGCCATGCCCCCATCTGATGCCGCCCACGCCATTGGCGCCCGCCCACATGCCCGTGATAGGATCACACACCAGCCTTCTCCGGAAGCCACCATGTCCGACACAGCCGAACCACAGCCGCCGCTCCCCGCCGCAGATCGGGGCGCGCCCCGCCAGACAGATCGCCAGACAGATCGCCAGACCGATTTCCAGCCAGACGTCCGGGCGGATCGTCAACCGGTCGGCAAGCCCGGGACCGTTCCGCGAGCCAACAGCATCGCGGTCCTCCTGCCGTGTTACAACGAGGAGGCAACCATCGCGGCCGTGGTGACGGAATTCCGCGCCGCTCTGCCGAGCGCAACCATTTACGTCTACGACAACAATTCCACCGATCGGACCGACGAGGTCGCACGGACGGCCGGCGCCATCGTCCGGCACGAGGCGCTGCAGGGAAAAGGCAACGTCCTGCGCCGCATGTTCGCCGACATCGATGCCGATATCTATGTGCTGGCCGACGGTGACGGAACCTACGAGCCGAGCGCGGCGACAGCCCTCATCGACCGGCTCATCCGCGACAACCTCGACATGGTGGTCGGCACCCGCGTCGCCGGACCGGAAGCGTTCCGGCGCGGTCACCGCTTCGGCAACCGCCTGTTCAACCAGATCGTGGCCTATCTCTTCGGCAAGAATTTCTCCGACATCCTGTCCGGCTACCGGATCTTTTCGCGGCGCTTTGCAAAATCCTTCCCGGCGGCCTCCAATGGCTTCGAGATCGAGACGGAACTCAGCGTCCACGCCATCGACATCAAGCTGGCGACGGCGGAGATTCCGCTCCCCTACGGCGAGCGCCCGAGCCACTCGCCCTCGAAGCTGCGCACCTATCGCGACGGCGCCCGCATCATGTGGACGATCCTGAAGATGTACCGGGCGCTGAGGCCCTTCCGCTTCTACGGCCTCGTCGCCGTCGTCCTCTCGCTTGTCTCCCTCGGCCTGGCGCTTCCCGTCATCAACACCTATCTGGCAACCGGACTGGTGCCGCGCCTGCCAACGGCCGTCCTCGCAGCCAGCATCATGCAGCTCGCCTTTCTGAGCTTCGTGTGCGGCATCATCATCGAATCGGTCAGCAACACCCGGCGGGAGCTGAAACGCATGCGCTATCTCGACCTGCCGTCGCTCGCCGCCAGTCGCCGCCATCCCGAGCGTCCGTACCCGGACGGCGGGACCGGCGAGCGGGAGCAGCACCCATGAACATGGCCTTCCGGATGCCGAAACCGGTCAGAAAAGTCATCGCCGATGCCCGTGTCACGCTGCCCAGATTTCTCGTCGTCGGCGCTTTCGGCTTCTGCGTCGATGCGTCTGTGCTCATCGCACTGACAGCGGTCCTCGGCCTGCCGCCGCTTCCCGCCCGGCTGGTCTCGATCCTAGTCGCGGTCTCCGCGACCTGGCTCCTTCACCGGGGCTTCACCTTCCGTTCCCGCGATCCGGGGCGGCTCGGCGAATGGACACGTTTTGCCAGCGTAAATGCCCTCGGCGCTGTACTCAATTTCACGCTCTACGCCGGAGCGCTCGCGATCCTGCCAGGCCTGCCCCCATTCCTCGCCCTCGTCGCGGCCTCGGCGGTCGCACTTGGCGTCAACTATCTGGGATCTGCGCTCTTTGCCTTCCGCGCCGCCCACCGCACGCCCTGATACGGACGCAAGACAAGGCGGGATGCGGGGCCATGCGAACGGGTCGATGGGGAAATCACTCCGCCCCGTTTCGCGTCGCGGGAAGGCTGATGGGAAGCTTCAGCGGCGTGGCGATCGAACCGGTCTCCAGGGCGGCCGGACGCGACGGGGAAAGCTTTGCCTCGGCGCGCATGTAAAGGCCCTCGCCCAACTGATAGAAACCGACCACGACGGCGGCGGCAATTGCCGCAACGACAAGATATTCGAGCATCGAAAGGTCGCCGAACCGCCGTCTCGATGCGCGTTTCATCGTCAGTCCTCCCAGCGCGGACGCGTGCTATCCTTCAGCGTCGCGACGAGACGGCGCCACATCAGCGTCACCACCGCCATCATGCCGGCGAAGAGCAGAACGACCAGCCCGAAAAGGATCTTGTGATCGCCGAGCCGCGTCGAGGGCGGAGTGAAGGACGCAACGCGGCTCGCCGCCACATGAGCCATGGCCGACATCGCCGAAGCAGGCGCGAACCCTTGCGTCAGAAACGGCACAACATCCAACCTCGACGTCGCGCGTGCCGCCGCATCGAGGCCCACCCGCCTCTCGGGCAGGGGCTCGATCGCCCTCGTGACCGGAGAGACGCGGGCGATCGCGTCAACCGGCGCGGCCGCCTCCAGCGGTGCCGGGGTCGCCGATGCGGCCTCAAGACCGCCGGCAAGGACGCCGAGAGCGAGAACGGCCGGGACGGCAAAGCGGAAAAGCCCCGTCTTGCGGGCGAGGATACGCGTACCGGCAGAGCGGCCTTCGCCGCCACGGTCCGTCCTGCGCAGCAGTCGGTTCACGACCTTTGACTTCATCATGGCTCGGTCCCTCTTCGTCCTGTCGCAATCGCATTGTTCGTTGGTCTGATAGAGCCATCCGAATGGGACGGAGGGAGGCCGGGATTGGGGCGCTGGCGGACACTTTTTGAGGCAACTTTGTGACCGGGTAAACCTTTGTCACCAAAGTGTTAAAGAGCCGGTGAACGACATCCTTAGAATTCATCCGATATCGGCCGACCACGGTAGGCTTCGCGCATGGCGCCCAACCCGCTCCGGCGTGTCGCCAACCATGGCGATTCTCGCTGCTTTACAGCGATCGGACTTGTCTGCTATGAGCGGCATCAATATATTAGAAGATTATTAAGTAAGGAGCTCACCCATGTCCATCGACCGCATGGTTCTGGCCTTTGCGGGGTTTGTCGTTCTCGTCTCCCTGCTTCTCGCCGTCACCCTCTCGCCCTACTTCCTGTGGTTGACCGCCTTTGTCGGCGCCAACCTCTTCCAGTCCGCCTTCACCGGCTTCTGCCCGCTGGCGATCATCCTGCGGAAAGTCGGCATTCGTCCCGGCGCAGCATTCTGATATCGACGAAATCGCGGCCGGGCACAAAAAGACCGCGCGGAGCCTCCGCGCGGTCTTTGTCTTTTCAGGTCCTGATCGGCAGTCAGCAGCCCCGGGGAACGAACTCAGGCAATCAGACCATCGAGTGCCCGGACGGCGCCACTCTCGGGAAAGACCCGGTCCGAGAGCGCCCGCTCCGACACGTCGAGATGATCGCGCAACGCGCCCTTGAGGACGGCCCGCAGGTCCGTCGTCGGCATCAGGTCGCGCTGTTCATAGAGCGCCCGCTCCGACAGACCCGGCCAGTCGGCGACGACACGGCCGCCACGAACCCCGCCGCCAAGGACAAGTGCGATGGTCCCCGTGCCGTGGTCGGTGCCGGCGCTGCCGTTCATGCGCACGGTCCGGCCGAACTCGGTGACAACGACCACCACCGTATCCTTCCACACCGGCCCGAGCTGTCCATGGAGACCGTCGATCATGCTGTCGAGGCCGGCGAGAAGACGGCCGAGCTGCCCCTTAACCACGCCTTCGCGGAAATGGGTATCCCAACCGACAAGGTCGAACGCGCCGACGCGCGGACCGGCCGGATCGGCGAACACCTTACCCGCGACGGTTCCAGCCATGCGGAACCGTCGCGCGGCACCCTTCTCGCCGCTCTTGCGCATGGATTTCATTGTCTGCCGGACTGCCGCCTCACCGCCGATCCTGTCGTTGAAGTCCATCCCCTCTTCAAGGACCAGAGCGAGCTGCGGATCGACGTGGCGATAGATCTCCAGAAGTCTGAGCTGTGTGTCGGGCGAAGCCTCGCGGAAGCCCGGCGGCAGCCAGTTCAGAACTTCGGCCTTGCCGCGCATGATAAGCGGCACCTGAGCGCCGATGGCAAAGCCGTTCGTCCTGTCGACACCATCTCCCGGCGTGATCACCTGCAGGGCACGGTTCAGCCAGCCGGTGTCGACCGCATGGGGCGCGACATGGCCGTTCTCCAGGACGTCTTGCGCATCGAAATGCGAGCGCTCGCGATAAGGCGTCGCCACCGCATGGACGATCAGCGCCTCGCCCTTGGCATAGAGCTTGCCGAGGGTCGGCATGTTGGGATTGAGCGTGAACAGCGTGTCGAGCGGGATGCCACCGCCTCCAGCTTCCGCAAGCGTCAACCCTGCCCGTGCCGTTGCGTAATCCGGATCGCCCTCGGGGACGACCGCCGACAGCCCGTCGAGGGCACCGCGCAGAACGACGGTCAGGAACCGCGGATCACGTCCGGGCGTGGCATGTGCGATACGCGGCACCTGGGTCCAGGCCATCAGGCCGCCGAACCCGGCAAGGACATCGCGTCGAGTGACAGAATGCATGACCATCCCCATTACCTCCGCTGGAATTCCGGACTCATCAACAGGATCGCGAGCGCCTGTGTGCGGCTTTCCGCTCGGGAAAGCGCCTGTCTCGTGTACTCCGACATCGCCTCTCCGAAGAGCTCGTCGCCGAGCGCGACCACATCGCGACGGCCGCCTGTCTTGGCAGCGATGCTTTCGGCCCAGTCGAGCCGCTCCATGAGCGCATCGGCGGCGAGCCACGTGCCCGCCTCGTCGGGCCAGCCGGCCGGCGAAGGCGGCGACCACAAGGGCTGGCCGAGCACATTGAGCATGCGGATGATCTTCTGGCCGTTCGGCGCCCAGCCGAGCGCCCGCCCGCTTGCCACCAGCATCTCATAGGGCGAGAGCAGCTTTTCCGCCGGCGCCAGCCAGAGTTCGTCGGACAGCACCAGAGCGCGGGAAACCTCCGCGAGATCACCGTCGGTCTCCAGAAACCGTTTCGCCAGACGGTCTTCGACCGCCGGAATCGGCTCACCGGGACCGAAGTAGCGTACAAGCTTTGCCGCGATGTGCCGTGCCGTCGCCGGATGTCGGGCAAGGTCGTCGAGCGCCGCCTCTCCCTTCGCCATCCCACGTTGGCCATAACGCTTGTTCAGGAGGACGAAGGACCCCGGCTCGTGCCGGTCCGGCTTGAAATCGAAAAGACCGCTGTCGGGATGGTTCGGCCCATAAACGCTCCATCCGGTCAGGATTTTGGCAAAATTTATGACGTCATCCTGAGTGTAGCCACCATCGACGCCAAGCGTATGGAGTTCCAGAATCTCGCGCGCGTGATTCTCGTTGAGCCCCTTGCCGCGGCGAAGACCGACCGGCGAGTTCGGACCGATCGAGCGCGTGTTGTCGAGATAGAGCAGCATCGCGGGATGCTCGACCGAGGCCCGCAGCATATCGCCGAAACGTCCGAGCACGAACGGCCTGATCGCCTCGCGCTCATAGGCGCCGGCGACGACCCGCACCCGTCCGCTTTTCTTGGCCGAGATACAGAAGTGATCGGACCAGAAAACAACAAGCCGCTCCACGAACGGCGCCGGCGTGTCTATTGCATGCGTCAGGCGCATGCGCGCTTCGCGAAAAAAGGCGTTACGAGCCGGATTAAGCGCCCGCAATTTCTTCAGCATGGTACCTTCGGAAGGCTTGCCCGCCATCATTCCGGCATCGTCGCCCGCCACGGGCGGCGACATCGAGGGTGACATCGACATCGCATCACCCATAGCCGCCTCCCCGGCCATCGAGGCCTTGTCGGCAAGACCGTAGGCTTTGAACGCCTTAAAGCCATTATCGCGGATATCCTTGCGCATTATCCGGTAGTCGCGGAATTCTCGCTGCAGTGAGGCTGTATCCTGCGCGCGGCGATCGGTGATGAATGCGGCATCGGGCGTGTCGCACTGGCCAACAAGCCAATCGCGTGCGCGGCCGTCGATTTCGGCCGCTTCGCCGGGTTTCGGGCCGAGGCCGAAACGCTTCAGTGCGGTGATGCTGTCCTGAGCGACCATGATTCCTTCCCTTAACGTTAACCGCAAGAAAGCCATCGACGCGACACGACGGGCATCGCCGACGCAAGCGGTTCATGCCGAGGGTTATGGCGCAACGGCCCTGAACCGGTAATGAACGCCCTGCCAGACAACTGTTCATCGCCAGACAAGCCTTCATCGCCACACAACGCCAGCAACGGACCCCGCCGGCGTCCATCCATATTGAACAGAATGTCGGGATATTCGGGCCAAAATCGGGTCGCCCCCCTGCGGCGCACACCCGAAAACGAAAACGGCGGCCCCGAAGAGCCGCCGTTCCAAGTTCTCGACCGGACAGGCCAAAGAGGCAGGCGGGAAACGTCGCCCCGCCGCCGGATCAGCGTTTCAGCTTGCCGATATCGAGGATCTGCAGGACCACCTTCTCGTAATAGGGTTCCGTCGATCCCTTGCGGACCTTGCGCAGAAAATATTTCTCGAACGCGACCTTGGCCAGATGCACCCATCGTCCCTGCGACGACCAGTTGACGTTGCGCGGCGGGTTCTGCGGCAGCGCCACGAAGGCAATGCCCGTATCGCCGAAATCGGCCAGGCAGATCGCGTTCCACGTCGCTTCGTGAGTCGGATCGCGTCCGGCGATCAGTTCGGCGATATTGAGCGCCGTCGCCGTCACCATGCTCTCGATCATGTAGCCGGTCTTCGGCACGCCAACGGGGACCGGCGTCGGCTCCACCGGCGGGATGGCAATGCACACCCCGACGCCGAAGACGTTCGGATAACTCGCGTTGCGCTGGTGCTTGTCGGTAGTGATGAAGCCGCGCGGATTGACCAGTCCCTCGATATCGCGCACCGCTGGAATGCCGCGGAACGCCGGCAGCATCATCGAATACTTGAACGGCAACTCGTGCTTCTGCTTCTCCGTGCCGTCGGGGTTGAATTCGGTCACGAACATCGTGCCGTCCTCGACCTTGTCGACCTTGGCGTTGCAGATCCAGCGAATGTGGCGTTCGCGCATCCCCGATTCCAGCAGCCCCTTGGTATCGCCGACGCCACCGAGTCCGAGATGGCCGACATAGGGCTCGGCCGTCACGAACGTCATCGGCACTTTGTCGCGGATGCGCCGCTTGCGCAGGTCCGCATCCATGATCAGGGCGAACTCATAGGCCGGCCCATAGCAGGATGCACCCTGCACCGCGCCGCAGACGATCGGCCCGGGATCGGCGCAGAAGTCGTCCCATCGCGTCGAGGCGACGCTGGCGTGTTCCACGTCGCAGACCGAAGCCGTATATTTTTCCGGCCCCAATCCCTCGATCTCGTCAAAGGCGAGTTCCGGTCCGGTGGCGATGATCAGGTAGTCGTAGGAAACGCTCTCACCGTTTTCCAGCTCGACCCGGTTCTCATCCGGATGGAGCCGCTTGGCGGCGCTGGCGATGAACGCAATGTTCTGCCGCCCCAGCGCGGGCTCCAGGTCGACGGTGATGTCCTTCTTGGTCCGCCAGTTGACGGCCACCCACGGATTGGACGGCGTAAACTGGAAATACGGGACCTTCGAGATCACCGTGACCTTGTGTTCGCGGCTAAGGGCCTGGCGCACTTCATACGCCGCGGAAACCCCGCCAATTCCTCCTCCCAGAACGACGACATGCGCCATGTTTTATCCCTTTCTTGCATTCATTCGTTCCCGGATACGGAAAACGTGCAGTCGCCCTCCACACAGCCGGAAATATTAATTAAGAATAATATCATATATGAATTCCTGTCTATGGGGTAGATTCGCTCAATCCCGTACCTCAAGCCTCTTTTCACCGGACGCAAGCTGCGTAAAATTGGCCGGCGTCGGAGGAATCACGGCATGGGACTCGCCCGGCGCGGTACCAGCATGTGCGGCAAGCAGATGCAGCAATCAGAAAAATGGCTCGAAACCGTCGGGAAGCTCCGATATACGGGCCTGAACAGGAACGCGAAGGAGCCCGCCATGGCGATCGAGCTCAATATCGATCCGGACACGGTCCGCTTGTTTTCCCAGAAAGCCCGCGCCATTGCCGAGAATGTCGACGACACTTTCGAGGACGGGCACGAGCACGATGTCGAGTTCGACTCCGAAAGCCTGAGCGACTCCCAGGCACACGAAGGCCTGCGCGAGGAGGAAGGCGACAATTTCACGTTGCTGGAGCTGCGCGAACTCATCGATGACCTGAACATCGACGAAGCCGCGGAGCTGGTCGCCATTGTCTGGATCGGCCGCGGCGATTACGAAGCTACCGACTGGGACACGGCCGTCACCGAGGCACGCGCCCGTGCCCACGGCCCCACCGCGCGCTATCTGCTCGGGATGAACATGCTGGCCGACTACATCGAGGAAGGCCTCGCCGCGATCGACAAGTGAGCACTCGGCACGCCGCCACCCCGACCGACCTCTCCGCCGGACGATCCCGGCAGCCGGAGTTGGCCTGCGAGGCCCCTACCTTGCAGAGTCATGACTTCCAGACCCCGAATCCGAACCAGTCTAGGCGCTGCGCCGGAAGACGCGGAGCGCAGAGGCAACGCCGACGCAGTTGCGTCCGGCACCCTTCGCCGCATAGAGCGCCATATCGGACTGCTTGGTGACATCCAGGACGGTCTCGCCGGGCTTGCGGCAGGCGACGCCGTAACTGCAGGTCACGCGGATCTTCGCCCGCTCCGTCGAGATTTCCATCCGCTCGGTGGCGTGACGGATCGCCTCCGCCCGCTCCACCGCCTGAAGCTCGGTGTGATGCGGCAACAGCCAGGCGAATTCCTCGCCGCCGATCCGTCCGAAAACGCCATCCTCGTTCGCGAACAGTCCGGCGACCTGACAGATCACGATGTCACCGACATCGTGCCCATAGCAGTCGTTGACCCGCTTGAAATTATCGATGTCGAAGGTGATGAGCGACAGATCATGGATCGAGTCGTCCTCGACCGCCGTGCGGAAACGGTCGAAGAAGAACCGGCGATTGTATGCGCCCGTGAGCGGATCGGTCATCGCCAGTCGACGCACTTCCCTCTGCGAGCGCATCAGACGGGCCGCCGCCCGCAGCCGGGCACTGAGCACCGCATTTATCGGCGGTTTCTGGATGAAATCGTCGGCGCCGCTGTCGAGCGCTTCGACCAGCTTGCTGTGCTCGTGGCTGGACGACATGACAATGACATAGAGAGGGTGACGTTGTTCGGCCAGAACGCGCGCTTCCCAGCACAATTCAAGACCACAGATCGTCTTCGTCTCGAAGCTGGTGATAATAACATCGATTGCATCATTCTCGCGTAGAAACACCAGCGCTTCCGCCCCATCCTGGAACGGATAGACAACGTCTCCGCGCTGCCGCAGCATCTGACCAATAACCGTCAGGCCCACACGCGATGGCTCAACCAAAAGTATATGCATCGGATTGCGCTCGTGTGTCGTTACAGCCGCTAGCTAGCCGCCAATTTCTTAATCAATTGAAAACGAATCCAGCAATGGTCCGTCACACACAATGATCAGGTTTTCACAACAGACATAGAATACACATAAAAACAATATCTTAATAAACACCGTAAAAGGTAGCATTTGAATTGCGTGTATTTCGATTGCGACGGAATGTCCCAGATTCGCATTCTATCTGATTAAGAAAAAATTGCTGCATAACGTCTCCCAGGTTGTAATTGAGAAAGAATTCAGACACCGATGCGCTTCTCTGTGGACACGGCGCATGTCCCGGTGATGCATGCGTCGGCATGGAACAGATCGGAAACGCCCTTTCCATATCCCCCCTTTCGCGCCATATTCGCGCCATGGCGAAATCATCCCGAAAACACGACGGAAACGAGACCCCGGCGCCGGCTGGCCGGGGCCGCCGCGCCACGGGCACGGCTGGCGGCGAGACAACGCCCGACGGATTCGGTGAAAGCGCCCAGGCGCCGCTCACTGGCGAGCCGCTCTCGGGATCCATCAGCGACTGGGCGCGCGAGATCACGCAAGCAGCGGACGCACCCGAAGCACCGGACGCTGCCGCCGCGCCAAGAGCGGACACCGGCAAGCACACAGGTAAGCCCACAGGCAAGCTCACAGGCCGCGAAACGGCATCGAAGCAGAAGGCCACAAAGACAAAAGCGGCAAAGAGCGCCCGCGGCACCTCGATGGGCGGCAAGGCGACGGCGAAGGATCGTGCACGCGGTGGCCTCAATCCCGTTGCCGGCCTCGACATCGCCCTCGAGGACGCCAAGAGCCTGCCCGCCTCAGCCGTCACCGCGACCGTCCAGGCGCTGTCCTCGCTGATCGAGCATGGCCGGCCGGAAATGGATGGCCAGGTCTGGACGCCGCACCGCCCGCCCCGGCCGGAAAAGTCGGAAGGCGGCGTGCCGATTCGGCTCGCCTCCGATTTCGAGCCGCGCGGCGACCAGCCCCAGGCGATCGCGGATCTGGTCGAGGGCATCGGCAACGGCGAGGCGACCCAGGTGCTCCTCGGTGTCACCGGTTCAGGCAAGACCTTCACCATGGCCAAGGTGATCGAGGCGACCCAGCGCCCGGCGTTGATCCTGGCCCCCAACAAGACGCTCGCCGCCCAACTCTACGGCGAGTTCAAGAGCTTCTTCCCAGACAACGCGGTGGAGTATTTCGTCTCCTATTACGACTACTACCAGCCGGAAGCCTACGTCCCGCGCACCGACACCTATATCGAGAAGGAATCCTCCATCAACGAGCAGATCGACCGGATGCGCCACGCCGCCACCCGGGCGATCCTGGAGCGCGACGACGTCATCATCGTCGCCTCGGTGTCCTGCATCTACGGTATCGGCTCGGTCGAGACCTACACGGCAATGACCTTCGGACTGGAGGTCGGCGACCGCATCGACCAGCGGCAACTGCTCGCCGACCTCGTGGCGCTACAGTACCGCCGCTCCGACGCCAACTTCGTGCGCGGCACCTTCCGCGTCAGGGGCGACACGATCGAGCTCTTCCCGGCCCACCTGGAAGATCAAGCCTGGCGCATCTCGCTGTTTGGCGACGAGATCGATTCCATCGTCGAATTCGACCCCCTGACCGGCAGCAAGACCGGCGATCTGAAGTCGGTCAAGGTCTACGCCAATTCCCACTACGTCACGCCGAAGCCGACGCTGACCCAGGCGACGAAATCGATCAAGGAAGAGTTGAAGCACCGCCTTGCCGAACTGGAGGCCGCCGGCCGCCTGCTGGAAGCCCAGCGGCTGGAACAACGCACCCGTTACGATCTGGAGATGATGGAAGCGACGGGCTCCTGCGCCGGCATCGAGAATTATTCCCGCTACCTCACCGGCCGCAAGCCCGGCGAGCCACCGCCAACGCTGTTCGAGTACTTGCCCGACGACGCCCTCGTCTTCATCGACGAAAGTCATGTCACCATTGGCCAGCTCGGCGCGATGTACCGGGGCGACTTCCGCCGCAAGGCGACGCTGGCGGAATACGGCTTCCGCCTGCCCTCCTGCATGGACAACCGGCCATTGCGCTTTGAGGAATGGGACGCCATGCGGCCGCAGACGACCTGCGTGTCGGCAACGCCGGGCTCGTGGGAAATGGAGGAATCCGGCGGCGTCTTCGTCGAGCAGGTCATCCGCCCGACGGGTCTCATCGACCCGCCAGTGGAGATCCGCCCCGCCAAGAGCCAGGTCGACGACCTCCTCGGCGAGGTCAAGGACGTGGCCAGAGCCGGCTACCGTGCGCTCGTCACCACGCTGACCAAGCGCATGGCCGAGGACCTCACCGAGTACCTGCACGAGCAGGGCGTCCGCGTCCGCTACATGCACTCCGACATCGACACTATCGAGCGCATCGAGATCATCCGCGACTTGCGCCTCGGTGCCTTCGACGTACTGATCGGCATCAACCTCCTGCGCGAGGGTCTCGATATCCCCGAGTGCGCGCTCGTTGCCATTCTCGACGCCGACAAGGAAGGCTTCCTCCGCTCGGAGACTTCACTCATCCAGACCATCGGCCGGGCGGCGCGCAACGTCGACGGCCGCGTCATTCTCTATGCCGACCAGATGACCGGCTCCATGGAGCGGGCAATCGCGGAGACCGATCGCCGCCGCGAAAAGCAGGTCGCCTACAACGAGGAACATGGCATCACGCCGGAATCGGTCAAGAAAGCCATCGGCGACGTCCTCCACTCCGTCTACGAACAGGACCACGTCACCGTCGACACCGGGTTTGCCGAGGAGGCCGGCGCGCTCGTCGGCCACAACCTCAAGGCCCACATCGAGGATCTGGAAAAGCGCATGCGCGACGCCGCCGCCGATCTGGAATTCGAAACCGCGGCGCGTCTCCGCGACGAAATCAAGCGGCTGCAGGAGACCGAACTCGCCGTCGCCGACGATCCCATGGCCCGCCAGACCGCGATCGACGACCGCACCGGCGGCTATCGGGGGACACGCAAATACGGCACCTCCGCCAACGTGCCGGCAAAGAAGAAAGACGCTCCGTCATCCCGGATCCACAAGCCGAGTCTCGACGAGATGACCGTTGGACGGACGGAGAAGCCGCTCGGCGCCGACGGCGCGCCGGTCCGCCGCCACAAGGTCGGCGCCGGCTCCTACGAGGACCCGGCCGACGAGAAGAAGCACCGCCGCGGCAAGGGCAAGACCGGCCGGCCGGGGAAATAACAACGGCATATGACCGGCCGCTGGGCGCAAGCGGCCGGGGCGCCTCGCGACCCCTTTTCGCGCACGCCGAACAGCCGTTGTGCGGCGCATATAGCTCCTTGATTGTATAAATTAGGATATGATTATATGTTGACTTGCCGATTGATCGGCGAGCGACATGGACGGGGAGCGCTTGCGAAGGCGGCGGAGACAACGGCCCCTTCCCGGCCATGAAAAACCGGTCATAATAATCTGGCGGCACCCATAAGCCGCCCGGCGATAAAAAGGCGCCTGCCCTCCGTTTCCTGACGGGGAGTAAAGGCACCGGCCAAGAGGGGGAGAGACGTCCGTGACCGCAACCTTCAGGGAAGGTGCGCCCGTTCCGCATGAGGACCGGAGCCAGGACCGCCGGGTCAACACCACCTGCTACATGTGCGCCTGCCGCTGCGGCATCCGCGTGACGCTGCGCGACGGCAAGGTCCGTTATATCGAGGGCAATCCCGAGCATCCGCTCAACAAGGGCGTGATCTGCGCCAAGGGCGCCTCCGGGATCATGAAGCAATATTCGCCCGCCCGGCTGTCGAAGCCGCTGAAGCGCCGCGATGGTGCCGAGCGCGGCGAAGGCGCATTTGAGGCGATCTCCTGGGACGAGGCTTTCGCCATCCTGGAAAAGCGGCTCGGGCATCTGCGCGCCACCGATCCGAAGACTTTCGCGCTGTTCACTGGCCGCGACCAGATGCAGGCGCTGACCGGCCTCTTCGCCCGCCAGTTCGGCACGCCGAACTACGCCGCCCACGGCGGCTTCTGTTCGGTCAACATGGCCGCCGGCATGATCTATTCGATCGGCGGCTCATTCTGGGAATTCGGCGGCCCGGACCTCGATCACGCCAAGCTCTTCATCATGATCGGCACGGCCGAGGACCACCATTCCAACCCGCTGAAAATCCACCTGTCGAAGTTCAAGCGGGCCGGCGGCCGTTTCATCGCTATCAACCCGGTCCGCACCGGCTATGCCGCGATCGCCGATGAATGGATCCCGATCCGGCCGGGCACCGACGGCGCGCTCTTCCTCGCCCTCATCCATGAGCTGATCGCCGAGGGCCTCGTCGACCGCGATTTCCTCGCCCGCTACACCAACGCCGGCCATCTCGTGCGCACCGACGAGGCGGCGGTGGATTCCGGCCTCTTCGCCCGCGCCGCCGAGAAAGCCGGCGACGATCCGTTTGATCTGTCGACCGCACTGTGGTGGGACGAGATGTCCGACACGCCGGTGACGAGCCACACGGAGGGCGCGACGCCCCGCCTCGACGGTGCCTATACGCTCGCCGACGGCAGGCCGGTGAAGCCGGCCTTCCAGCTTCTGACGGAGCGGGTGGAGACGGCAACGCCGGAGTGGGCCTCGCGGATCACCGGCATTCCGACCAAGACGATCCGCCGGCTCGCCCGCGAGATGGGCCGGACGGCGCTCCGCGACCGCACCGAGTTGCCGCTTGCCTGGACCGACAGTTGGGGAAAGACCCACGACACTGTCGAGACAAGTCCCGTCGCCTTCCACGCCATGCGCGGCCTTGCCGCCCATTCCAACGGCTTCCAGACGATCCGCGCCCTGTCGATCCTGATGTCGCTTCTCGGCACCATCGACCGGCCGGGCGGCTTCCGCCACAAGGCGCCCTTTCCGCGCCCGATCCCGCCGGGACCGACACCGCCTTCCGGGCCTGACGCGATCAAGCCGGGAACGCCCCTCGCCGCCGCTCCGATCGGCTGGCCGTCGGCGCCGGAGGATCTCTTCGTCGACGATGACGGCAAGCCGGTCCGCATCGACAAGGCCTTCTCCTGGGAGCATCCTCTCGCCGTCCACGGCATGATGCACAACGTCATCACCAACGCCTGGCGCGGCGATCCCTATCCGATCGACACACTCTTCCTCTTCATGGCCAACATGGCCTGGAACTCGTCCATGAACACCGTCGCTGTACGCGACATGCTCACCGACCGCGACGAGACCGGCGACTACAAGATCCCCTTCATCGTCGTCGCCGATGCGTTCCAGTCCGAGACTGTCGCCTTTGCCGACCTGGTGCTGCCGGATACAACCTACCTGGAACGTCACGACGTCATGTCGATGCTCGACCGACCGATCTCGGAGTTCGACGGACCGGTCGATTCCGTCCGCATTCCGGTCCTGCCGCCCCATGGCGATTGCCGGCCTTTCCAGGACGTTCTGATCGAGCTCGGTTCGCGGCTGAAGCTCCCCGCCTTCGTCACCGATACGGGCGAGCGAAAGTATCGCAACTATCCCGATTTCATCGTCAACTACGAGACAGCACCCGGATCAGGCATCGGCTTTCTCGCCGGCTGGCGCGGCGAGGATGGCAAGAGCGCCATGCGCGGCATGCCCAATCCCGACCAATGGACGCGCTACGCCGAGAACGACTGCTACTTCCACCATGAACTGCCTACCGGCCAGCAGTACATGCGCAACTGGAACCGCGACTATCTCGCCTGGGCGAAGGGAAACGGCCTCGCCCGCTCCGACCAGCCGATCGTCATCCACCTCTATTCGGAACTCCTGCAGGGCTTCCGCCTCGCCGCCGAGGGCAAACGACCGGGCCGACGCCCGCCGGACCACCTGAAGGCGCGCATCGCGACCTTCTTTGACCCGCTGCCATTCTTCCACGAGTCGCTGGAGGCGCAGGCGACGGACCTTGCCCGCTATCCCCTGACCGCGATCACCCAGCGGCCGATGGCGATGTACCACTCCTGGGACAGCCAGAACGCCTGGCTGCGCCAGATCCACGCCCACAATTACCTCCATGTGAACCCCAAGACGGCGGCGACCGAGGGCATCGCCGACGGCGACTGGATCTGGATCGAGTCGCAATGGGGCCGGGTGCGCTGCATGTGCCGGTTTTCCGAAGCCGTGGAGCCCGGCACGGTGTGGACCTGGAACGCGATCGGCAAGGCGTCGGGCGCCTGGAACCTCGCCCCGGACGCCAATGAGGCAAAGAAGGGCTTCCTCCTCAATCACCTCATCTCCGAGGAGTTGCCACCCGACCCGGCAAGCGGACAACGCTATTCCAACTCCGATCCGGTGACGGGACAGGCGGCCTGGTTCGACCTGCGCGTCCGTATCCGCAAGGCCACGGCAAGCGAGCCGGCCGAGACTTCACCGCAATTCGCCCCTGCCGCAACGCCGCCGGGGGTCGCCCGCCGTCCCGCTTTCTGGCGCACGCTGTTCGGCGAGCACACCGGCACCGACGCGTGAGGAGATCCCGACCATGACCCAGCTCGCCCTCGTCATCGACCTCAACACCTGCGTCGGCTGCCACGCCTGTGTCACCTCCTGCAAAGAATGGAACGATGCCGGCATCGCCGGACCGCTCAACGACCTGATGGCCTATGGCAAGGAGCCGACCGGCACCTTCTTCAACCGGGTGCAGACCTTCGAGGTCGGCGAATTCCCGATGACCGAGACGGTGCATTTTCCGAAATCCTGCCTCCATTGCGAGGATCCGCCCTGCGTTCCCGTCTGTCCCACCGGCGCCTCCTACAAGCGCAAGGAAGACGGCATCGTCCTCGTCGACTACGACAAGTGTATCGGTTGCAAGTACTGCGCATGGGCCTGCCCCTACGGCGCGCGCGAGCTCGACGCCGGCGAGATGGTGATGAAGAAATGCACGCTCTGCGTCGACCGGATCTACGACGAGGCTTTGCCCGAGGCCGAGCGCAAGCCAGCCTGCGTCCTCGCCTGTCCGGCCAATGCCCGCCTCTTCGGCGACGTCCACGACCCGCAGTCCGAGGTCGCGCAGGCGATTGCCGAGCGGGACGGCTACGAGCTGATGCCGGAATGGGAAACGAAGCCGGCCAACCGCTACCTGCCGCGCATCAAGACCGAGGCCCGCCTCGACGATACCCGACCGGCGAACGCCGCCGACCCCACCGACCGCCGACCGGCCGAGACGACCGAACGCAAGCATACCCTTGAGCCGGAAAACGTCTCATCCCTGTGAAGATTCGCCTTTGAAGGCAGCTTTCACACGGATGGCCTTTCGGCAGCGACACGATCGAAACACCGGGAAGGACCCACATGCATCCCGCCTTTTCCGTGATCTTCCTCACCGTCCTGATCGGCGTCGGCCAGGGCCTCTTTCTTGCGGTGGCCGGCATCGCGATTGCAACGGCCTTCGGCGTCGCCGCGATGGCGCCGGAGCCGGGCTTTGCCATCACCGCCTCCGCCATCGCCACCGGCGCGCTTCTTGCCGGTCTCTTCGCCTCCTTCGGTCATCTCGGCCGACCGGAACGGGCCTTCCAGGCGATCCGTCAATGGCGGACGTCGTGGCTTTCGCGCGAGGTGATCCTGCTTCCCGTCTTCATCGGCGCGGTCGCGCTCTACGGCCTCATCGCCTGGACCGGCCGCGACCCACTGATCGCCGGCATTCCCCTTTCCCTCCTCGTGGCCATCGCCGGCATCGTCCTCGCCGTCGCCGTCTTCGTCGCAACCGGCATGGTCTACGCCTGTATTCGTTTCCTTGCCGAGTGGAATTCGCCGCTGACGGTCATCAACTACCTGCTGCTCGGCTCCGCCTCCGGCTTCGTCACCGCCGTCGCCATCGCCGCCTTTTCCGCGCCGCGGCTGGTCGCAGTCCTCGCCGCCACCGCCGTCGTGCTA
Source organism: uncultured Rhodobium sp. (assembly GCA_963675285.2). Lineage (GTDB taxonomy): Bacteria > Pseudomonadota > Alphaproteobacteria > Rhizobiales > Rhodobiaceae > Rhodobium. Next base: position 116,655 of record CAXXGS010000003.1, on the reverse strand, counting down.
ACGCTCGCCGGACTCTTCACCCGCAGTCTGTCGCTCGCCCGGAACGCCCGGCTGCGACCGAAATCGACACCGCAATCGGCGATCGGCATCGACAATGCCAAGATCGCCCAGAGGTCGCAGGGCGCCATGGGTGGTTCCTTCAACACCCGCGAATTCTTCCATGGTCGCTCCGCAACATTCCTGAAGTCACTGCGCTGGATCTTCCTCGCCGCTGCCTTCGTGCTGCCGGTGCTCCTCCTCCTTGCCGGCCTCGCCAGCGGAAACGTGGCATGGTTCCTCGCCGCCGTCGCCGTTCAGATCCCCGGCCTGATGGTGGAACGCTGGGTGTTCTTCGCCGAGGCCAATCACCCCCAGAACATCTATTACCAGTCGATCGCCTGACGTCGCGGCCCTTCGTATGGGCGCGCGCCGTAGCCCTCGTTACCCTCGGTCCTTTCCGGCATGCCGCCGCCGGGGGTCAGACATGCCCGGACAGACGGCACGCGGGGCTGGACAGACGCGCGCGGATTGGGCATGCGGATGGAGAGGACTGGATAAGACACGTCAAGACAACGAAGGGGAGTCGCCGATGGCCTACTGGCTGTTCAAATCCGAGCCCGGCACATGGTCCTGGGACGACCAGGTAAAGAAGGGCGCCGCCGGCGAGGAATGGGATGGCGTGCGCAACTATCAGGCGCGCAACAACATGCGAGCGATGAAGATCGGCGATCGCGGCTTTTTCTACCACTCCGTCAACGAGAAGCGGATCGTCGGCATCGTCGAGGTGATCGCCGAGGCTCATCCCGATTCCAAAGCCGACGATCCGCGCTGGGAGTGCGTCGACATCAAGGCCGTCGCCCCCTTCAAGACGCCGGTGACGCTCGACGAGGTAAAGGCCAGCCCCGAGTTGGAAGAGATGATCCTGGCGAAGAACTCCCGCCTCTCGGTCCAGCCCGTGAGCGAGCGCGAGTGGAAGATCCTGTGCCGGATGGGCGGGGTCGATCCGGAAAACCCATAGCCGGAGCGAAGTCCCGGAGACCGCGCCCGCGCAGGCCGGCGGACGCAAACGCGCTCTGCCGCGAGCGCACCGCGATTTCGGCCGAGAGTGGCTCACAAGGAAGAAGCCGATGGACATCTATCACATCTTCGCATCCCTCAAACCCGGCACCTCCGACCTCGCCTTCGCCGACGCGGTGAAAGCCTATCTCGACGGCCTGAAGCAGCATGGCAAGCTGACCCGTTGGCGGCTGATGCGCCGCAAGCTCGGTCTCGGACCGGAAGCACTCGGCGAGTTCCACATCATGATCGAGGTCGAGGACCTCGCCCAGCTCGACGAGGCCTTTTCGCTCGTCGCCAGCCGCTCCGGGCAGGTCGAGAGCCGCCATTTTGCTGTCAACAGCCTCGTGGAGACGGCGACCTTCGCGCTCTATCGCGATTTCCCCGATCCGGTCCGCCGCACCGGCGAGGAGAAATTTTGAGCGGCCCTGCCGCCGACATCGTCGATCGCCGCGCCTTCATCCTGGCGCATACCGAACGCCTTGCCGTCCCGCACGCGCCAGAGATCGCCCTCCGCGTCGCCAGCGAAGCTACCGACCTGTGGCAGATGACGGAGGAGGAACTGGGCGAAATCGGCCTGCCTCCGCCCTTCTGGGCCTTCGCCTGGGCCGGCGGGCAGGCGCTCGCTCGCTATATTCTCGACCATCGCGAAACGGTCGCTGGAAAATCCGTCCTCGATCTCGCCTCCGGTTCCGGCCTCGTCGCCATCGCCGCGGCGATGGCGGGAGCGGAGCACGTGAAAGCCGTCGACATCGATCCGTTCGCCGTCGACGCGATCGCCCTCAACGCCACCGGGAACGGCGTTACCCTGGAGATCGGCCGGACCGACCTCCTCACCGGTCCAGCACCGCGGGTCGACGTCATCCTCGCCGGCGATGTCTTCTATGAAAAGCCGATGGCTGACCGCGTTTTCCCATGGCTGCGGGCGGCGGTAGATGAAGGCGCGCTCTGCCTCGTTGGCGATCCGGGTCGCGCCTATCTGCCAAAGGCAGATCTCGCCGCACTCGCCACCTATGAGGTCGCGACAACCCGGGCGCTGGAGGATTCGGAGGTCAAGCGCACCACCGTCTGGCGCGTCTCCGGCGCCGCCATGGAGAACGCAGAGCCCCCCGCATGACCGAGCGACACACGACCGCCAGCGACACGGCCGACCGGGCCGCCCGCTTCGCCGGCCACGCCGGAACGCGGCTCCTTGCCCTTTGTGACCTCGGCGATCCCGACGCCCGCAGCATCGTCCTCGGGGACGGTGCCAACCGGCTCGACATCGTAGTCGTGCGCGCCGGCGGGGAAGTCGTCGCCTATCGCAACGCCTGTCCCCATGCCGGCACACCGCTGGAGACCTTCGACGGCCGGTTCCTCGACCGCGAGGATCCCGATGTCCTGATCTGCTCCACCCACGGCGCGCGCTTTCGCCGCCGCGACGGCCTGTGCCTCTCCGGCCCCTGCCCGGGGCGGCGCCTCATGCCCATTCCGATCATCGTCGCCGACGGTGATATCCGCATCGCGCCGGCGTCCTCGCCCTTGCCGCATTCGCTCCCTACCAAAGTTTGACCGGTGGGGCGTGGATTTCCCGCCTTCGCCTTCGCATAATGCGCGACCGAGACAAATCGCCGCTGACGGCGGCAAAAGAGAAGTGGACTGGGAGGAAGACCATGCAGGACGACGTTTTCCCCGTTCCGGCGGAGATTGCCGCACGGGCACTGGTGGACGATGCCAAGTATCAGGAAATGTATCGCCAGTCGGTCGAGGACCCGACCGCCTTCTGGGGCGAGCATGGCAAGCGCCTCGACTGGATCAAGCCCTACACCAAGGTCAAGAACACCTCCTACGACTACCACAACGTGTCGATCAAATGGTTCGAGGATGGCACGCTGAACGTCGCCGCCAATTGCATCGACCGGCATCTTGAGACGCGCGGTGACGAGGTCGCTATCCTGTGGGAAGGAGACAACCCGGAGGAAGACGACAAGATCACCTTCCGCCAGCTTCACGAGCGGGTCTCCAAGCTCGCTAACGTGATGAAGGCGAACGGCGTCAAGAAGGGCGACCGTGTCACCATCTACATGCCGATGATCCCGGAAGCGGCCTACGCGATGCTCGCCTGCGCCCGCATCGGCGCGGTGCATTCGATCGTCTTCGGCGGCTTCTCGCCGGATTCGCTCGCAGGCCGCATCGAGGATTGCGGCTCATCCTTCATCATCACCGCCGACGAGGGCCTGCGCGCCTCGCGCAAGGTGCCGCTGAAGGCCAACGCCGACCGTGCCATCGCCATCGCCGAGGAAGCCGGCGCGAAAGTCGACTGCATGATCGTCGTCAAGCGCACCGGCGGCGACGTCACCATGAAGGACGGCCGCGACATCTGGTATCACGAGGCGATGGCCGAGGCCTCCGCCGATTGCCCGCCGGAGGAGATGAACGCCGAAGACCCGCTCTTCATCCTCTACACCTCCGGCTCGACCGGAAAGCCGAAGGGCGTCCTCCACACCACCGGCGGCTATCTCGTCTATGCCTCCATGACGCACGAATATGTCTTCGACTATCATCCCGGCGACATCTACTGGTGCACCGCCGACGTCGGCTGGGTCACCGGCCACAGCTACATCGTCTACGGCCCGCTCGCCAACGGCGCAACGACGCTGATGTTCGAGGGCGTGCCGAGCTATCCCTCGCCGGCCCGTTTCTGGGAGATCGTCGACAAGTACAAGGTCAACATTTTCTACACCGCGCCGACCGCCATCCGCTCGCTAATGGGCGCCGGCGACGAGCACGTGACGAAGACCAGCCGCAAGAGCCTTCGCATTCTCGGCTCGGTCGGCGAGCCGATCAATCCGGAGGCCTGGATCTGGTACCACAAGGTGGTCGGCGATGAGCGCTGCCCGATCGTCGACACCTGGTGGCAGACCGAGACCGGCGGTGTCCTGATCACGCCGCTCCCGGGCGCAACCGCGCTGAAGCCCGGCTCCGCCACGCGGCCGTTCTTCGGCGTCCAGCCACAGGTCGTCGACGCCGAAGGCGTTGAACTGGAGGGCGCGACAGAGGGCAACCTCGTCATCGCCGATTCCTGGCCCGGCCAGATGCGCACCGTCTACGGCGACCACGACCGCTTCGTCCAGACCTACTTCGCCACCTACAAGGGCAAGTATTTCACCGGTGACGGCTGCCGCCGCGACGACGACGGCTACTACTGGATTACCGGTCGCGTCGACGACGTCATCAACGTCTCCGGCCACCGCATGGGTACCGCGGAAGTGGAATCGGCGCTGGTCGCCCACCCCAAGGTCTCCGAGGCCGCCGTCGTCGGCTACCCGCACGATCTCAAGGGCCAGGGCATCTACGCCTATGTCACCCTGATGGAAGGCGAAGAGGAAAGCGACGAACTGCGCAAGGAACTGGTGCAGTGGGTCAGGAAGGAAATCGGCCCGATCGCCTCGCCGGATCTCATCCAGTGGGCGCCGGGCCTGCCCAAGACCCGTTCCGGCAAGATCATGCGCCGCATCCTGCGCAAGATCGCCGAGGACTCCTTCGACAACCTCGGCGACACCTCGACGCTCGCCGATCCGGGCGTCGTCAACGACCTCATCGACAACCGCCAGAACCGGGCGTGATCAAACGCCGCGCCTAAACCGGGAATTCACAACCGGAACGCGGAAGTTCGGGGAACCACACCAAGAAAACGGCCGGGAGGTAATTCCCGGCCGTTTTCTTGTCCATATGGCAGCACTTGGCCGACGGGCGAGCTCTTGCGGCATCCGCCGCCGGGAGCGCTCGCGACCAACGCAACACTGCATCCGATATGTGCCGGGCGGACACTCCGAGCGGGCAAGCTACAAATGCCCCCTCAAAAATCGACCGCGATGCCCTTCTTCTCCCAGTCGCCATAGCGGACAGGCTCCAGCCCCTTGTGGCGGCCGCCGATTTCCTTCGGCTGCGGCTCGGCGGCCTCTGCCGCTTCCTCCGCCGCCTTGCGGCGTTCCTCCGCTTCCAGAAGCGCGCGCTGGGCGGCCGGTGGCAGGTCCTCGAAGCGGCGCGGCGCCTCGGTGTTGGGCTCGGCATCGGCATCCGCATTCATTGCCACGCCGGCCTCGGCATCCGCTTCGGGCTTTGTCTCGTCATCCGCCATGGTCGCCGTCCTTTCGGGAGAAGGGCTTCAGGGAGCCGCGCGCCTTGCCGGATCGCAAGGCACGAAATCTTGCGCATGGTCATCGCGCTCACCATCATATAGGACGAACCGTCCGGACGGTGAAGCGCCGCCTGGACTTGTCGTAGCAACGGGAGACGGGACCCGATGAACACCATCCGCACGGCCATGCTGCTTGCCGTCATGACCGCCCTGTTCATGGGCGTCGGCGCGCTGATCGGCGGCCAGGCCGGCATGATGATCGCACTGGCGATCGCCGTCGCCATGAACGTCTTCGGCTACTGGAACGCCGACAAGATGGTCCTCAGGATGAACGGCGCCCACGAGGTCGACGAGGCGACGGCGCCGGAATTCTTCGCCATCGTGCGAGAGCTCGCCCGCCGCGCCGACCTGCCGATGCCGCGCGTCTACCTAATTGACGAGGAGCAGCCGAACGCCTTCGCCACCGGCCGCAACCCGGAAAATGCCGCCGTTGCCGCCACGACCGGTCTTCTCAAGCGCCTCACCCGCGAGGAGATCGCCGGCGTCATGGCGCACGAGCTCGGCCACGTGAAGAACCGTGACACGCTGACGATGACAATCACCGCGACGCTCGCCGGCGCGATCGCCATGCTCGGCAACTTCGCCTTCTTCTTCGGCGGCAACCGCAACAATCCCTTCGGCATCGTCGGTGTCCTCGTCGCCATGATCGTCGCCCCGCTTGCCGCCATGCTGGTGCAGATGGCGATCAGCCGTACCCGCGAATACGCCGCCGACCGCGCCGGCGCGGAAATCTCCGGCAACCCGATGGGCCTGGCAAACGCCTTGCAGAAGATCGCCGGCGACGCCAGCCACATCGAGAACCACCGCGCCGAGGACAACCCCGCGACCGCACACATGTACATCATCAACCCGCTCTCCGGTGCACGGATGGACGGCCTCTTTTCCACCCACCCGTCGACGGAAAACCGCATCGCGGCGCTGATGGAAATCGCGCGCGAAACCGGTTCCGGACACCCGGCCCGTCCGACGGCGCGCCAGACCGAGCCGGAGCAGCGCGACTGGCCCACACAGTCGAACGCGCCTGCACCCCGCGACGATGGTCCGGCGATGCCTGGCCCCTGGGGATCCCGTTCCTCATCGGGCCCATCCTCGTCCCACAAAGGATCCGGCTCGACGCCGTCGGTCGGCTCGCGCGGCAACACCCCGCGACGCGGGCCATGGGGATGAGTGACAACACGCCAACGACGGCGCCCCGCAAGCCCCGCGGCGGCAAATCCGGATCACGAAGTCCCCGCCCCGGTAACCCCCATCGCAACAAGAACGCGACATCCGGGCGTCAGAAGGCGCAGGCCGGGCTTGCTGCCCGCCGCATCGCGCTCGACAGCCTCGAGCGCATTCTCGATCGTGGCCAGCTTCTCGATGCCGAGTTCGATTCGGCCGCCAAGGACACCGCCTACGCCCGGGCGACGCCGATCGACCGCGCCCTAATCCGCGCAATCGTAACGTTGACCTTGCGCCGCCTCGGCCAGATCGACGATGCGCTCGCCCGCCTCATCGACAAACCACTGCCGAAGAAGGCCCGGCGGGTGCGCCATGTGCTGCGCATCGCCGCCGCCCAGATCCTCTTCATGGATGTCGCCGACCACGCCGCCGTCGATCTCGCCGTCGCCCTCACCGCCGGCGACGGTCGCATCGCCGGCTGGAAGGGCCTCGTCAACGGTGTCTGCCGGAACCTTGTCCGCCAGCGTACGGATATTCTGGATACACAGGATGCCGAACGCCTCAACACGCCAGACTGGCTGTGGTCGCGCTGGATCGCGACGTACGGTGAGCAGGCCGCCCGCCGTTTCGCCGCCATGCACGCGCAGGAGCCGACCCTGGACCTCACCGTGAAAGCCGACCCCGAGCACTGGGCGCGCGAGCTCGACGGCCATGTCGTTGCGACCGGCAGCGTCCGCCTCGTGCCGAAGGGGCCGATCGATCGGATGCCGGGGTTCACGCAAGGCGCCTGGTGGGTGCAGGACGCTGCCGCCGCCCTTCCCTCGCGCCTTCTCGGCGATGTGGCGGGAAAGACGGTCGCAGATCTTTGCGCCGCCCCCGGCGGCAAGACGGCGGAACTGGCCCATGCCGGTGCCGAGGTGACGGCCGTCGACATTTCCAACGAGCGCCTTTCCCGCGTTCGAGCCAACCTGAAGCGGCTCCGCCTTTCCGCGAGGATCGTCAGGGCCGACCTCCTCGACTGGGAACCGGAGGCGCCCTTCGACGCGATCCTCCTCGATGCCCCCTGTTCGGCGACCGGCACCATCCGTCGCCATCCCGACGTCACCCGCCTGAAGAGTGTCGAGGACATTGCCGCCCTTGCCGATCTGCAGGCAAGGCTTGTGCGCCGCGCCATCGGCTGGCTGAAGCCTGGCGGCCGTCTCGTCTATTGCACCTGCTCGCTGGAGCCGGAAGAGGGCGAGGCGCAAATCGCCGCGCTCCTTGCCGATGACCCCCGCGTCGAACGCGTGCCGATCACCGCCGAGGAGCTTTCCGGCCTTGCCGACTGCGTGACACCGCAGGGCGACATGCGCTGCCTGCCCCACCATCTCGCCGCCGACGATCCGCGCCTCGGCGGCATGGACGGCTTCTTCGCCGCGCGCCTGAGTCGCCTCTAGGCGATTGCCGATTGCCGATTGCCGATTGCCGATTGCCGATTGTCGGTCTTCACGGGCGGAAAACCGTCCCCAGTATTCCATTTCCCATCCACTCTGTCGCTATCGAGCCGGGCCGGTCAAAGCCCGCCCCAGAGCTTTAGCGCGCATCAAAATCCCGCCGGGAAAAGAAGTGCTTACCCGAAAAATCAACGAAATGGTAAGGTTAAGACGCGCTATACTGAGCGGATACAATAAGGGTTCTGACTGCCCGGGCGATTCGCGCGCGAGACTTCGGAATCCCGCGACTGGAGGCACGCGCGAGCATGGCGTTTGCAGCCCTGTCTGATCAGGCTCGGCTCTGGCAATTGTCCGCACAGTGGATGTGGCGGAAGGCAAGCGGATGGATTCATGCCGGTCCCTTCGCGCGCTTCTCCGTGTCCGGACCGACGCCGGACCGACTGCTGATCGCGCCGCAGGATATCCGCACCTCCGATCCAACCCTTGCCGCCGAATACTACGCCGGCCGCTTCGCCTTCCTTGGCCAGACGGTCGAATGCGGTGGCCGCTCGCCGTTCGAGATCGCGCCCCCGTCGGAGGACTGGGCACGCGTACTACACGGGTTCGGCTGGCTCCGCCACCTGCGCGCTTCCGAACGCACGCTGTCGCAGACGAATGCTCGCGCCCTCGTCGACGACTGGCTCCGCGTCGTCACCCGCAAGGACCTCGTCGCCTGGAACACAGACGTCGTCAGCCGGCGTCTCCTGTCGTGGCTTGCCCAATCGCCACTCATCCTGGAAAACTGCGACCGCGTCTTCTATCGCCGCTTCATGCGCGCGATCGCCCGCCATGTCACCTTCTTGCGCCGCAACATCGACCTGACCCGGCCGGGCATGCCGCGCATGCGCATCGCCATCGCGCTCGCCGCCGCCTCCGTTTCCATCGACGGGTGGCCCCGTTTCATGCGCCATTGCGCGCGCCGCCTCGACGACGAGCTCGCCGCGCAGATCTTGCCAGACGGCGGCCATATCTCGCGCAATCCGGCCGCCATCGTGGAAATCCTCGCCGATATCCTGCCCGTCCGCCAGGCGCTCAACGCACGCGGGTCCGCCCCCTCGCAGACCCTGATGAATGCCATCGACCGGATGATGCCGATGCTCCGGTTCTTTCGCCACGGCGACGGCACCTTCGGCCATTTCAACGGCATGGGGCCGACGCCCTCCGATCTCGTCGCCACCGTGCTCGCCCATGACGACGCCCGCGGCGCACCGGCCAACAACGCCGCCCACTCCGGCTACCAGCGCTGCGCGGCGGGCCGCACCCTCGTCCTCGCCGACACCGGCCCGCCACCGCCGGCCGATGTCAGCGGCCACGCCCATGCCGGCTGCCTGTCGTTCGAAATGAGCTCCGGCACCAATCTAATCATCGTCAATTGCGGCGTGCCAGCACGTGCCAGCGACGAATGGATCCGTGTCGCCCGCTCCAGCGCCGCCCATTCGCTCGCCGTTCTGAACGACACCTCCTCCTGCCGCTTCCTCTCCTCCGCCTCGCTCACCCGCCTGTTCGGCCGACCGATCGTCGCCGGCCCCCATCACGTGCCCGTCACCCGACACGACGGCGACGAGGGCGCGATCTCGGTGAGCGCCAGCCACGACGGCTACCTGCGCCGCTTCGGCACCATCTACGAGCGGGACTTCCAGCTTTCCGCCGACGGCGCAACGCTTGTCGGCATCGACCGTTTTCGCGGCGAGGGCCGGTCGTCACGGCGCAACGACGACAAATACACCATCCGCTTTCACCTCCACCCGGATATCCGCGCCAGCCGCATCCAGGGCGGCACGGGCGTGCTTCTGGCCTGCACCGACGGCGAGGCCTGGGCGTTTTCCGCCCACAGCGGCGAGCCGGGTGATCCAGAGGCCGTGGCGCTGGAGACGATCATCGAGGAGTCGGTCTTTCTTTCCGGAAATTTCGGCCTCCGGCGAACCGAGCAGATCGTCATCTACGGCCGCATCCGCTCCGCCCCTTCCGTCACCTGGCGGCTGACGCGCCAACCGCTCGCCCCGCCGCATCCCCGGCACGGCGACGAGACGCCCGAACTGCCGCTCTGAGCCCTGCGAGCGGGCAACGGTTCCCGCGCCAATCGGACCGCCGGATTTCCCCCGTTTTTTCGCCTGTCCGGGCCCCACGACGACTACCGGCGCGGTCGGAAACATGCTATCGCCCCCTCATTCTCTCCCGCTGATGATGAAAAGGGGTCGCCGCAATGTCGATCACGCCCAAATCCGTTCCCATTCCCGATAAGGTCGCCGTGAAGCGCGCGCTGCTGTCGGTTTCCGACAAGGCCGGTCTTGTCGATTTCGCCCGCGCGCTCGGCGAACACGGCGTGGAGATCATCTCCACCGGCGGGACGGCAAAGGCGATCGCCGAAGCCGGCATCGCGGTCAAGGACGTCAGCGAAGTCACCGGCTTTCCCGAAATCATGGACGGCCGGGTAAAGACGCTGCACCCCAAGGTGCACGGCGGGCTTCTCGCCATCCGCGAAGACGCCGAGCACGCCGCCGCCATGGCCGAACACGGCATCGACGCGATCGACCTCCTCGTCGTCAATCTCTACCCCTTTGAGGAAACCGTCGCCAAGGGCGCCGACGCACCGACCGCGATCGAAAACATCGACATCGGTGGCCCGGCGATGATCCGCGCGGCGGCCAAGAACCACGCCTATCTCGCCGTGGTGACCGAACCGGCCGATTACGCCGCCGTCCTCGACACGCTCGCCGAGACGGACGGCGCGACGACGATCGCGCTGCGTCGCCGCCTCGCGGCCAAGGCCTTCGCCCGCACCGCCAGCTACGACGCCGCGATCTCGACCTGGTTCGCCGCCGAGCTCGGCGACATGGCGCCGGAGCGGCGCACCATCGCCGGAACGCTCGCCCAGACCCTGCGCTACGGCGAGAACCCGCACCAGGAAGCAGCCTTCTACCGCACCACCGCCCAGCGGCCGGGCGTTGCCACCGCCCGTCAGCTGCAGGGCAAGGAGCTCTCCTACAACAACATCAACGACACTGACGCGGCCTATGAGCTCGTCGCCGAGTTCGATCCGGCCCGCACCGCCGCCGTCGCCATCATCAAGCACGCCAACCCCTGCGGCGTGGCCGAAGCGGCGACCCTCGCCGAGGCCTATGAAAAGGCGCTCGCCTGCGACCCCGTCTCCGCTTTCGGCGGCATCGTCGCACTCAACCGAACCCTCGACGCGACGGCGGCCACAGAGATCGTCAAGATCTTCACCGAGGTAATCATCGCCCCGGATGCCACCGACGAGGCCATCGCGATCGTGGCCAGGAAGAAGAACCTGCGCCTCCTCGTCGCCGGCAGCCTGCCAGACCCGCGCGAGAAGGGCCTCACCTTCCGCTCCGTCGCCGGAGGCTTCCTCGCCCAGACCCGCGACGCCGCCACCGTCGACGACATGGACCTCAAGGTTGTCACCAAACGCGCGCCGACCGAGGCCGAGCTCACTGATCTCCGCTTCGCCTTCCGCGTCGCCAAGCACGTCAAGTCGAACACCATCGTCTACGCCAAGGACGCCGCGACCGTCGGCGTCGGCGCCGGCCAGATGAGCCGCGTCGATTCTGCCCGCATCGCCGCCCACAAGGCAGAGGATGCGGCGAAGGCGGCCGGCAACGCCGAGCCGCTGACGAAGGGCTCAGCCGTCGCCTCCGACGCTTTCTTCCCCTTCGCCGACGGCCTCCTTGCCGCCGTCGAAGCGGGCGCGACCGCCGTCATCCAGCCCGGCGGATCGATTCGCGACGACGAGGTGATCAAGGCCGCCGACGAGGCGGGCCTTGCCATGGTCTTCACCGGCCACCGCCACTTCCGCCACTAGCGTGAGCGATCTTCCGCAAGGGCACACAACTCTTCGCAAGCCCTTTATATAAAATGAGAAAAACGCGGCCACGATTTCGTGGCCGCCACGCAACAGGTCGGGGTTTTTGCCACCGGGCGCCAATTTGGCCGCATGCGAGGCCGGCGCCACGGCAGTAGGGTCATGGTGATTCGAGCGCCAAGCGCATCTCCCAACTGTTGAAGTCACCACCATGTTCAAACGCATCCTGCTGGCAGCCGCCCTGGCGCTGCCGATGACGGCCGGAATCGTCCACACCGCCCGCGCGGGCACCCACGACACCTGGTCCGTCTACGGCGGCATCGTCGGCGCCAATGCCGGCATCACCACGAGCGGCAGCCTTGACGGCCCCCAGGTGAACGCCGAGGTCCGCCTTCCCGTCATATCCGCCTTCGACTGGTTCGGGTCGCCCCGCCCGACATTCGGCAGCACGCTTGCCACCCGGGGCTCGCAGATCAATACGGCCTATGCCGCCATGACCTTCACGTTGTGGCGATACGAGCGGATCGCACTCGAAGGCCAGCTCGGCGGCGCCATCCACGATGCCGACCTGAAGGGCGATTCCTCCGGCCGCCGGCTCGGCAGCCACGTGCTCTTCTACCTCGGTCTTGATGTCGACTGGCGGCTCGACGAGGACTGGTCGTTGCAGCTTTTCGCCAACCACATGTCGAACGCCAACCTCGCCTCCCATAACGCCGGACTGGAAACCGCCGGCGTCCGCGTCGGCTATCACTTCTGAAGAAGCGCCGTCCGTGCCACGCGGACGCGCGCCAGAAGGACGGCCCCAACTGCAAAGAAGACGAGGATCGCCGCGATCCCGATCCTCTGGTCGCCGGAAAGCGCGGTCACCGCGCCGACCGTGAGCGGCCCGAAGAAGCTCGTCATCTTGCCGGAAAACGCATAGAGGCCGAAGAACTGCGCCATCCGGTCGGCCGGCGCGAGACGAACGAGGAGCGTGCGTGAGGAGGCCTGCAACGGCCCGACGACGAAGCCGATGACGCCGCCAAACGCCAGATAGGCGACCTCCTGCGGCGAGGCGAACAGCGCCCCTCCCGCCTCGATCGCCGGCACGGCGACGACGAAGAGGATGTGCCCGGCATCGACCGACAGGATGCCGAGGCTCGCCGCCATCAGCACCCAGAGCGCCAGCGTCGCAACCCGCTTCGGCCCGAGCCGGTCGTCAAGCCGGCCACCGAGCCACGCGCCTGCCGTGCCAGTGATCGTTAGCCAGATACCGAAGAGCCCGATCTCCATCGTCCGCCAGCCGAGCGCCCCGGCCGCATAGATACCGCCGAAGGCAAAGAGCGCGACAAGCCCGTCGGTATAGGCCATGCGCGCGACGAGGAAGAGGAATACGGTGCGATGATCGCCGAGCGCCCGGACGGTGGCAACGAGATCGCCAAGCCCGTGCGCAATCGCCGCCTTGAGCGGTCGCGCCTTCGGCTTGTCCGGCGTGAAGAGGAAGAACGGCAGCACCAGGACGAAAAGCCAGAGGGCGGAAAAGGGGCCCGAAAAGCGATCGCCCTCACGCAAGAGCGGATCAAGCCCGAGGATCGGCGTCAGCCCGAAGAGCGTCCGCCCCGTTTCCGGGCCTGCCGCCATCAGTCCCAGAACGAGGACGAGGCTGACAAGCCCGCCGACATTGCCAATCGCCCAGCCAGCACCGGACAGCCGCCCGAGGCGGGCCGGCGGCACCAGATCCGGCATCATGGCATTGGTGAAGACGGTGGCGAACTCCGCCCCGATCGTGCCGAGAGCAAAGGCAAGGAGCGCCAGCGGGACGGCACCGGGAACACCCGGCTCACCCCACCACAAAGCGGCGCCCGCCAGCATCGTCAACGCCGCGAAGGCCGCGACCCAGGGCTTCCTGCGCCCGCCGGCGTCGGAAACGGCGCCAAGGATCGGCGAGAAGGCCGCGATGACGGCGCCGGCAAGACCTGTCGCCAAGCCCCACAGCGACTGGCCGGAAACCGCATCGGCGGCAAGCGCGGAGACGAAGAACGGCCCGTAGACGAAGGTCGTGACGAGCGTGAACCAGGGCTGGACGGCAGCATCGAAGAGAAGCCAGCCGAAGACGCCGGCACGCGAGGCACCAGCGTCCGCTTCGACCGCCATCAGGCCCCGCTGAGATCGGCGAGAAGCCCGGCGGCGACCGCGAGGCGGGACACCGAGAGCTGGTCGTGCTCGACGATATCGGCAACCGTCTCGATGGTCCGCTCGACCTCTTCGCGCCTCTCGCCGAGCCAGACCGCGAGCCCGTTGTCGCCGTTCGCCTCAAGCACCTGCGCCGCGATCCGCCGGTGTGCCTCTGCAAGGGTCCGACGGGCACGATCGAGCGCCAGCCCATCGAAATAGTCGCGCACCTTCAGCGAATGGGAGAGCGCATCGAGCCGGCCGATGCGGAAATGGCCCGCGACTGCATAATAGGCCTCAGCAACGGCTTCGAGCGGCTTGCCCGTTTCCTCCGCCACCAGAACGATGTCGGGGATCGTGCCGAGGACGGGAAGCCGCGCGACCCGCTCGGCAAGCGCCGGCGGAACGCCGACCTCGACCCATGACGCCGACGTCGTCGCGACCTGCTCGCGCATCTGGTCGGGCAACACCCCGTCGATCGTTGCCCCGAGCACGGAGAGGCCGGCAGCAAACCGCTCCACAACCCCGGCAATGCCCTCCTTGAAGGAAACGTTCCTGAGGAACCAGACGACCTGATCGAGGATAAGATCCTGAACGGCCCGGTAAAGCGTGATCTGCACCGCGCCAGGAACCGCATTGTCGAGCGCGTCGATCTCGTCGTTGAGCCCGGTCAGCCCGTAGGCGTCGCGGACAGCGGCGAAACTCTGGGCGATTTCCGCCGGCGTCGCCCCGGTCTGGTCGCCGACCCGGATCATCATCGTCGGCCCGCCCCGGTTGATGAGCGAATTGGCGAGCATCGTGGCAATGATCTCGCGACGCAGCCGGTGGCCGGCGATCTCGCCATGATAGGTCTCGCGCATCTCGACCGGGAAATAGCGGAAGAGCTCATGCCCGAGATACGTGTCGTCGGGAACGCTGGAGGAGACCAACTCATCGAAGAGCGTGAGCTTGGCGTAAGCGAGGAGGACGCCGATCTCCGGCCGGGTCAGCGGCGTGCCCGCCCCTTCCATTTCCTCCAGCGTCGCATCGTCGGGAAGAGCCTCCACCTCGCGGTTCAGGAGATCGTGCGCCTCCATCTCCTTCATGAAGTGCCGCTGGTAGCCGAAATCCTCCATCCCGCGCTGCTGGCAAAGCGAGATAGCCAGCGTCTGCAGGTAGTTGTTCCTGAGGACGAGGCGCGCGACCTCCTCCGTCATCGTCACCAGGAGCTTGTTGCGCGAGCGCATGTCGAGCGTGTGCGCCCGGAGCGCGGCACCCAGGGCGATCTTGATGTTGACCTCCATATCGGAGGAATTCACGCCGGCCGAATTGTCGATCGCGTCGGAGTTGCAGCGCCCGCCGCGGCGGCAATACTCAATCCGCGCGAGCTGCGTCATGCCCAGGTTGGCACCCTCGCCGACGACCCTGGCGCCGAGATTGGTGGCCGGGATGCGGATCGCGTCGTTGGCGCGATCACCCGCATCGGCGTCCGTCTCAGTGGACGCGCGCACATAGGTGCCGATGCCGCCGAACCAGAAGAGGTCAACCTGCGACCGCAGGATCGCGATCATAACCTCCTGCGGCGTCGCCTTGGCCTTCTTCAGGCCGAGCAGCGCCTGCACCTCCCTCGACAGCGGAATCGACTTCAACGAGCGCGAGAAGATGCCGCCGCCAGTCGAAATCAGGCTCTCGTCGTAGTCCTTCCAGCTCGACCGCGGCAGGTCGAAGACCCGCTGCCGTTCGGCAAAGGACGTCGCCGGATCGGGATCCGGATCGAGGAAGATATCGCGATGGTCGAAGGCGGCAACGAGCCGGATCGCCTTGGACAGCAGCATGCCGTTGCCAAAGACGTCGCCCGACATGTCGCCGACGCCAGCGACGGTAAAAGGCGTCGTCTGGATATCGATGTCCATTTCGCGGAAGTGGCGCTTCACCGCCTCCCACGCGCCGCGCGCGGTGATGCCCATCTTCTTGTGGTCATAGCCGGCCGAACCGCCGGAGGCGAAGGCGTCCTGGAGCCAGAAGCCGTGCGCCTCCGAAATCCCGTTCGCCGTGTCGGAGAAGGTCGCCGTTCCCTTGTCGGCGGCAACGACCAGATAGGGATCGTCGCTGTCGTGACGCACCACCTGATAGGGCGGAATGATCCGGTCGCCCTCGAGGTTGTCGGTCACATCGAGAAGCGTGGAGACGAAAATCTTGTAAGCCTCGGTGCCCTCCGCGAAGATCGCCTCGCGCGAGCCCCCTTCCGGCAGCCATTTCGGCACGAAGCCACCCTTGGCGCCGACCGGCACGATGACGGCGTTCTTGACCTGCTGCGCCTTGACGAGGCCCAACACCTCGGTGCGGAAATCCTGCGGTCTGTCGGACCAGCGCAGACCGCCGCGCGCCACCATGCCGAAGCGCAGATGCACACCCTCGACGCGCGGGCTGTAGACAAAGATTTCGCGGAACGGGCGCGGCGCCGGCAGGCCATCGAGCTGGCGCGGATTAATCTTGAAGGCAATGGTCCGGCGGTTCATGCCGTGCGCATCGACCTGGAAGAAGTTCGTTCTCAGGATCGCGGTAAGGAGATTGAGAAAGCGCCTGAGGATCCGGTCGTCGTCGAGGCTGACGACGCTATCGAGGTCGGTGGCGATCTCCTGCTCGATGCGCGCACTGCCGAGCGAGCGGTCGCTTTCCTCGTGGGCAGGGTCGAACCGCAGGTGGAACAACTCCACCAGCCGCGCCGCGATTGTCGGATAGCGGTTGAGCGTGCCCCACATGTAGTCCTGAGAATAGGGAATCCGAGCCTGGCGCAGGTAGCGCGAAAGCGCCCTGAGCATGGCGATGTCGCGCCAGCCAAGATCGGCGTTGAGCACCAGGGCGTTGTAGCCGTCGCTCTCGGCGAGGCGATCCCACACCGACATGAACAGGCACTCAAGGCGCTGGTCGACCGCGTCGGTCAGCGCCACCACCGGCCCGTTGCGCCGCTCCAGCGACATGTCATGGAGATAGATCTCCGCCTCCGCGCCCCTCGGCTCGATGCGGTAGGTCCGCTCATCGATGACACGAAAGCCCATATCCTCCAGCACCGGCACGCGTTCCGAAAGCGGGATCGGCCAGGCGTGATTGTAGAGCTTCAGGCCGATCGACGACCCGCCGCCGGCACCGTCGCGGGCATAGAACCCGACGCCAGTTGGCGCCGAGGTCGAGATCTTTTCGATGATCCGGAGATCGTCGAGCGTCGCCGCCGTGGAATAGGCTTCGCGATAGGCGGCGGAGAAGGCACCCGAATAGCGCTCGAAAAGGACGCGGGTGGTCTCCGGATCGTAGACTTCCTTCAGCGCCGCGCGAAAACCCTCCGACCACGTCCGCATAATATCGGCGATCGCCGCCTCGATCTCCTCGCGCGGTGGATTCGGCGTCTCGCCCTGATGGCGGCCGATGATGAAATGAACGCGCGCGAGCCCCTGCTCCAGGAACGCCACGGACCACGCCGACAGGCGGCCCTCGTAGACGCGGGCAAGGAGATCGCTGATCTTCATGCGCACGTCGGTCGTGTAGTTGTCGCGCGGCACGAAGACGAGCAGGGAGACGAAGCGGTCAAACTTGTCGCGGCGCGGTAGCACCCGGATGCGCGGCCGCTCGAACAGCGCCAGGATCGCCATGGCATTGTCGAAGAGCGTCTGCTCGTCGGCCTGGAAGAATTCGTCGCGCGGATAGGATTCCAGCACGTTGGTGAGCGCCTTGCCGGAATGGCTGGAGCGATCGTAGCCGGCCTGCGTCAGGATCCGGTCAACCTTGCGTCGCACGTAAGGGATGGTGCGTGTCGAGCGAGTATAGGCCGTCGAGGTGAAAAGTCCGACGATCCTCAGTTCGCCGGCAAGCGTCCCGTCGTCGCCAAAGAGCTTCACGCCGATATAGTCCATGTGGACGCGCCGGTGCACCCGCGACTTGACGTTCGCCTTGGTAATGATGAGGAGCTCCGGCCGCATCAGGAAGTCGCGGATCTCCGGCGTCATCGTCACCATTTCCGACCCGCGCCTGAGGACCTTGACCTCCGGATCACGCAGGAGACCGAGTTCGGTCTCGCCCGCGCTCTGCATCTCGCCGAGCGTCGCGTCGCCGAGGTAGGCATAGTCGCGCATACCCAGGAAGGTGAAATTGGCATCGACCAGCCATTCCAGGAACTGGATGGCCTCGGCCACCTCGTCGACCGGAACCGGCGGCGGATTGTCCTTGTAGCTTTGCAGCACCGCGCTGGCACGATCCATCATCGACTGCCAGTCCTCGACCGCCTCGCGCACCTCTACCAGAAGCGAGTCGAGCCGGGCGGCCAGTTCGTCGCGCTCGACGACCGAATCGATCCGCGCCACATGCACCGTGATGACGCTTTCGCGGTGGAAGCCTTCCTTCGCCTGTCCCGACGAGGCAAGCCCGCCGAACCCCGTCACCTTGCCCTTGCCGTCGCGTTTGACAGCGACGAGCGGATGCAGCACCGCGTGGATCTCATAAGCCGCATCGTGCAGTTCGCCCATCACCGAATCGACGAGAAACGGCATGTTGTCGTTGGTGATCTCGATGACCGTGACGGTCCCGTGCGCCGATCCCGCGTCGCCGAAGTCGGGATTGAAGATGTTGATCCGGTGGCGGCCTTTCTTGCGCTCCGCCATCGTTTTCCAGGCGCTCCTGGCAAAGGCCGCCAGTTCCGCAACGCTATAGGCGAGAAGGTCGTCGGCGCTGCCGCGCTCGAAAAGCGCGGCGGCGAAGGCGGCAAGGTCCTGCGAGCCCGAGCGCCCCTCCGCCAGAGCCCCGCAGACGGATTCGATCAGCGCTTCTTTCTCGGCGTCCTTCAGGTCAGGCATGTTTCCTCCTTGCCCGGTGGTCCCTGCCCGGTCGAGCGGGCATCGATGCAAGAAAGCGAGGACCTCCCGGTGGACGACGGAGCGGACCGGGACGGAGAGACGAAAAGCCGAGGGGCCATCGATCCTTGCGTTGGCGTTATTGCCGTTTTATCGGGCAGTGCCATTATGTCCCGACGAGGTTAACCGAAATGCGGTGATGCGCACAGGGGTGTTGACGCGCGCCGTTCCAACTGGAACGACAGCACCGTAGCGGTCGCGATTGACCGGAAAAAGACAGCTGCCGCGAAACGGCAGGAACTGCACGATAAAGCGGCTTCCGACAGGAATGAGACGGGAAGCCGTAAAGGGTCGGAAACCAAAAGAGGGATGAAACGACGATGACCGAAGATCCGATACGCCAGGACGAGACCGACGAGACCGTTACCGCGCTCAACCTGCCCGAAGCGGCATTGAGCGAGCGTGCCCAGGCCTATTTCGCCAAATGCGAGGAAAAACTCGGCCTCGTGCCGAATGTTCTCAGGGCCTACGCATTCGATGAGGCAAAGCTCGACGCCTTCAGCCTCTTCTACAACGACGTGATGCTCGCCCCGTCAGGCCTCTCCAAGCTGGAGCGCGAGATGATCGCCGTCGTCGTCTCTTCCATCAACCATTGCCACTATTGCATCGTCGCCCATGGAGCAACGACCAGAAAGCTGTCCGGCGATCCGATGCTCGGCGACATCCTGTCGATCAACTATCGCACCGCGAAACTCTCGCCCCGCCACCGCGCGATGCTCGATTTCGCCGCCCGCCTGACCGAGGAGCCGGCGAAGGTCGGCGATGCCGATCGCGCGGCGCTGCGCGAGGCGGGCTTCACCGACCGCGACATCTGGGACATCGGCTCCGCCGTCGGCTTCTTCAACATGTCGAACCGCGTGGCGACCGCAACCGGAATGAAGCCGAACGCGGAATACTACACCGAGGCGCGCTGACCCGGTCGCGGGACGGCGGCGGCAACGACCGGGGTAACCGCCGCCGGCCTTCCCTGCGCGCGGGGCTTGACCCTTCGGCCGAGATCGCCGAAAACGCCTCCACTCCTGCCCGCCGCCCGGTGGGCGCACCAGTCTTTGGGACGGATATTCACCATGGAAAAATTCGAAAAGCTGACCGCCGTCGCCGCGCCGCTGAAGCTGATCAACATCGACACCGATATGATCATCCCCAAGCAGTTCCTGAAGACGATCAAGCGCACAGGCCTCGGCAAGTCGCTGTTCTATGAAATGCGCTACGACGAGGACGGCAACGAGAACCCCGATTTCATCCTCAACCAGCCGGCCTATCGCAAGGCCCAGATCCTCGTCGCCGGCGACAACTTCGGCTGCGGTTCGAGCCGCGAGCACGCGCCCTGGGCGCTTAAGGACTTCGGCATCCGCTGCGTGATCTCGACGAGCTTCGCCGACATCTTCTACAACAATTGCTTCAAGAACGGCATCCTGCCGATCAAGGTCAGCCAGCACGACCTCGACAAACTGTTCGAGGACGCCGAGCGCGGCGCCAACGCCACCGTGACGGTCGATCTGGAAAACCAGGAGATCACCGGTCCGGACGGCGGCTCGATCGCATTCGATCTTGACCCCTTCCGCAAGCATTGTCTCCTCGAAGGCCTCGACGACATCGGCCTGACGCTGGAAAAGGCGCCGTCGATCGACACCTACGAAAAGAAGCTCGCCACGAGCCACCCCTGGCTCTGAGACGGCAGCCGGCCGGGCAGCGCCCTTTCCCCGATCTGAAGAAACGCCGGGTCCCACGACCCGGCGTTTTCCGTTTCGGCAAGCGACGCCTTATCCTTGCGCGCTTGCCCGGAAGTGATCGATAAAGGCGCGCAACAGACCGAAGGCCTTGAGAGACTTGGGATAATAAAGGAAGAAGCCTGGCCGCGGCGGCGTGACATCGGCCAGAACCTCGACGAGCGCACCGCTCGCTAGGTCTCCCGCCACCCCGCGCCGGAGCGACCAGCCGATCCCCAGACCGCGCCGCGCCGCATCCACCACTGTCCTGAGATCGTCGACGATCAGCGTTCCCCGGGCGGCAACCGAGATCTCGCTTTGCCCCTCAACGAAGGTCCAGTCCGACAGGCGCCCGGAACTCACCTGCCGGTGGCGAATGCATATGTGATCGAGAAGATCGGCAGGTGACGTCGGCGCGCCATGGGTCGCCAGATAGTCCGGAGAGGCGACATAGGCTGCGTCCTCGCCCGCCGACAGGCGTATCGCGATCATGTCGTCCTGGAGATAATCACCAAGGCGGATTCCGGCATGGAAACCGCGTGCGACGATGTCCGTCAGCCCTTCCTCGATCGCCAGGTCGAGCTCGATGCCGGGACAGGCAGCCTGAAAGGTGCCGAGCCGCGGCGCAACGATCAATTGCCAGGCGCGATAGGGAAGCGCGATGCGAAGTCGGCCCGTGTTCGCGCGCCCGGCATCGCGAGAGGCATCGACCGCATCCGCCACCGCCGATAGGAGATGCCGACTGCCCTCGTAGAGCGCCCGCCCCGCGTCCGTCAGCGTGACGGACCGCGTACTGCGCAGGAAGAGCGGCGTGCCGAGCCGCTCCTCGAACCGCTTCAACTGATGTGAGACCGCCGGCGGATTGACCCCGAGCGCCCGCGCCGCCGCGCGCAACGATCCTTCGTCGGCAATGGTCACGAAGGTCTGCAGGGCGGCGAGATCGAGGCGGTTCATTATTCGAAATTTTCAATCATTATGATGCTATAGAGGCGACTATACACACCAATCGCGAACGTGAAAATGGCGGCATGTCAACAGGAGCGCCACCATGTCTTCGCCATCCGCCTCTCTTTCGCGCCCAGAGTCCGCAAACCCCACGAGCTCTGCGACCTCCGGGATTCCCGTCATCCTCGTCACCGTCTTCGCCATGGCGCTGGCCGACGCCATCATCAAATTCGCCAGCACCGGCATGACGCTGTGGCAGATCTACGTTCTGCGTTCGCTCCTCGTCGTCCCGGTCCTCGTCATAATGGCGAGCGCCCGCCGGTCTTCCCTGCCAGCACCCGGCCAAAACGGCTGGGGCAAGACCGGATGGATCCTGCTGCGCAGCCTCTGCCTGACGTTGATGTACCTTGGAATCTACGCCGCGATCCCGCTGCTCGATCTGTCCGTGATCGCGGCATCGCTCTACACCGGACCCCTTTTCATCGTGCTCCTGTCGGCGCTCGCCTTGCACGAACGGATCACCGCCCGGCACTGGGGCGCGATCCTGACGGGATTCGCCGGCGTCCTCCTGATCGTGCGCCCCGCCGCCGAGGGCTTCACGCCGCTTGCCCTCATCCCCGTCTCCGCCGCCTTCCTCTACGCGGTCTCCGCCATCATGACGCGGGCGAAATGCGCTGACGTCGCCACAACGACACTCGCCCTGTGGCTGAACGGAACGCTCCTCACCGTCGGCGCAGCCGCCAGCCTCACGCTTGCCGTAAGCGACATCGGCGCCGGCCTCGACTACCCGTTCCTGTTCGGTCCCTGGAGCGCCCTCGACGGCCGGGCCTGGGGCGTGGTCCTCACCCTCGCCGTCCTGATGGGTGGCATCAGCATCGGCCTTGCGCGCGCCTATCAGTCGCCGCGCCCGCAGGTCATCGCCGCCTTCGACTACGCCTATCTGATCTTTGCAGCGCTGTGGGGATATCTGTTCTTCGGCGAAGTGCCCGACGCCGTGACGCTTGTCGGCATGACGCTCATCGCCGGCGCGGGCATCGGCGCGCTCTACGCCGGCCGCGCGCAAAGGCAAAGCTGAAGCGGAGGGGGAAATTGCGCGCCTTCAGCCCCTTCGCGATCGCGATGAGCGTCTTCCTCGTCTCCGCCGGATCGATACCACGCAGGGCGTAATTGGCCCCCAGTTCGACGAACTGCCATATCGGCGCCTTCACCGACCGACCAGTCGAACCGGTCGAGATCTCGCCGGAAACGCCAGCATCAACGACCTTCACGTCGTGCCCGTACGGCGCGGCGACATCACTCTATCGTTGACTCAATAAATGAATGCTATTAATTTAATTATATTCAGTTATTGAGGACATCGCCATGCCTGCCGCTCTTTTCGTCCCCGCCACCGTCTGGTTCGGCCTGATGGCCGGCTTCTTCTTTGCCTACAGCGCCACCGTGATGGGCGGCCTCGCGGCCACCGATGCAGAAACGGCGATAGCGGCCATGCAGGCCATCAACGCCCATGTCCGCAACCCGGCCTTCGGCCTCGGCTTTTGGGGATCCGTTGTCGTCGCGCTCAGCCTCGCGCTCGCCTGCCTCGCCCGCCCGCTTCCCGGGCGGATCTGGGTGCTGGCCGCCGCCGGTCTCTATCTCGCCGGCGCCATCGCCGTGACGATCCTCGGCAACGTCCCCATGAACATGGCGCTGGCCAGTGTCGACCCGGCCGCGCCGGGTGCTACCGCCACCATGGCGCGCTACATCGCCGACTGGACCTGGCTCAACCACATCCGCACGCTCGCCGCGCTCGCCGCCTGCCTGCTGGTTGCCGTCGCGCTGACCCGGAAAGGCGCCTGACCATGGCCCGCCCGCGCAAGGACCAGGCCCTCGACATCCCCGCCCGCGCCGTCGAGGCGACGATAACACTGCTTGCCGACCACGACGTCGACGCCATCACTATGGCCGATGTCGCAACCGCCGTCGGCTGCCGCGCCCCGGCGCTCTACAACCACTTCGCCAACAAGACGGCGCTGCTGCGCGCTGTGCACGATGCCGGCTTTGCCCGGCTCTACGAGGAAAAGCTGGCCGTCGCCGCGCGCACGACAGGCGACGCTCTTGCCCGGCTGCGCGAAGGCGGCCTTGCCTATCTCCGCTTCGCGCTCGAAAACCCCGCCCTCTACAGGTTGATGTTCTCGCCGCCGCGCGCCGCCGGCCTCGACGGCAACCCGTTTGCCGACGACATCGGCCTCAAATCGCTCGCCTTCCTGCGCGCCAGCATCGAGGCCTGTCAGCGCGAGGGGGCGATTGCCGGTCGCGATCCCGACGCGATCGCCTTTGCCCTGTGGTCTCTGGTCCACGGCGCTGCCTCGCTGATCCTGCAAAACCGGGTCCCGGCCGCTACAGCGGATCCCGAGAGCCTTGTTCAGGAAACCATCGACACCGCGATGACGATCCTCACGACGCCATCGCCCTCCGCGCCCGCAAAGACCTGATACGGACAGGACACCAAAACCATGCGTAAACGGACGTTTCTCGCCGCGCTTGCCGCCGCCGCGATCCTTGCTGTCGGCGCCTTCGCCATCGTCGCCGCCATGACCGAAGCCGAAATCGACGCCCACGCGTCGACGGTCCGCGCCATCGCGACACGCACGGCGTTCTCGCCGGACGCCGATTTCGCGCCCGACAGTTTGCCCGCGCCGGTGCGCCGCTACCTGCGCTTCACCTTCCCCGACGGCCCGCCGGCATATCGAACCGCGCGGATCGCCATGCAAGGGATGTTCCGCCGCCCGCTGACCGAGGACATGAACCCGACGACGGCGAGCCAGGTCGCGGCGACCCGCACACCGACCTACATCTTCGCCGCCACGACGCCGATCGCCACCGGCATCACGGCGCGGGTCTACGACGCCTTTATCGACGGCGAAATGACGATGAAAGCCATCCTTCAATCCGTCTTCACGGTTGAGGACCGGCGCGGATCGGAAACGCTCAACCGGATTTCGCTGCGCCGCTGGCTGATGGAAGCGCCGACCTATCCGATGGCTTTCCTGCCCGGCGGTCCGGTGACGTGGCAGGCAATCGACGAGAAAAGCGCCCGCGCCACGCTCAGCGAAGGCGACCTGACGACAAGCGTGATCGCATGGTTCAACGAGGATGGCAGCCTCGATCGCATCGAGGCCGAGGAGGACGGCGACCTGACGACCCCGTATCACGGCTCGGGCGAATACGCTGCAAGATCCGATTATCGAATGGTTGAGGGCGTACGGGTTCCGATGGGCTTCACCATCGCCCGGCGGGCAAACGGCAAGATCTATCCCTTTTGGAAGGGTCGCCTGACATCAGTGAACTTCGAAAAATGATGCGCCTCAGACCGACATGTCGACGGCAAGCCCCATGCCGGCCGGTGGTGCGGCGGCAGCCTCGGCACCCGCGGCCGCGACCTCCTCGATCATCGAGGCCATGGCGAGCTGAGCCTCGTGCTGGCTCTTCATCATCGACATCTGCGCGGCTTGCGCCGTCTGAGCCTGATTGGCGGCGACCATCGCACCGGCGAGCGCTGCGGTTTCCATCGCTGGTCCTTTCGGTTGCTCTTCGAGCGTAGGGGCCAAATCCTAACGAAAGGTTGTCACAAAAAGGAAGTACACGCACGATTAGCGCCAGCCCATCACCTCTTTCACCTTCGGCAGAATATTTTCCACGATTATGGCGACCCCGCCCGCCGTCGGATGCATGCCGTCCGAAAGCGTCAGGTTCGGATCGGCCGCGACGCCGTCGAGGAAAAACGGAAAGAGCGTCACGTTCTCGCTCTCCGCGATCTCCGAATAGATCGGATTGAACGCTTCCTCATAGTCGAAGCCCAAGTTCGGCGGCGCCATCATGCCGGCCAGGAGCACCTTGATGTTGCGCGCCTTCAGCCGTTTCACGATCGCGGTGAGCGCTTTTTTCGTCTCCGCCGGATCGATACCGCGCAGGGCGTCGTTGGCTCCCAGTTCGACGATCACCATATCCGCGCCCTCGCCGACCGACCAGTCGAGCCGGCCGAGCCCGCCGGTCGAGGTGTCGCCGGAAACACCGGCATCAACGACCTTCACGTCGTGCCCATCGGCCCTCAGCGCCTTTTGCAATTGCGCGGGAAACCCTTCGCCCGGGCCGAGGCCATAGCCCGCCGTGAGGCTATCGCCGAGCGCGACGATGGTTGCGGTCTTGGCGGCGACCTGCGTGGTGGGTGCAAGCGCGAATGCCAGCGCCGCAAGACAGAGAACGAGGGAAAGCGAAAAGGCGTGGCGTCGCATCAATGGCGCTCCGCTTGGAGGGGACGGGAATGAACTTCGGCCCGCGGCTTGGATCAGGCGTGCCTTTGCCCCATATGGGGGTGAGACCGGCCCGAGGCCATGGGTTCGGCTCGATCGACACAGCACTATAGGATTTCCCGCCGTGCCGCGACCAGTGATAGACCTCGCCGACGTTCATCTCTCCCTCGGCGCAGGCGCCAGCCGCGTCCATATCCTCAAGGGAGTCTCGCTCGCGATCGAGCAGGGCACCAGCGTCGGCATCGTCGGCCCGTCCGGCTCCGGCAAATCGACGCTGCTGATGGTGATGGCCGGCCTGGAGCGGGCCGACAGCGGCCACGTCGTCATCGCCGGCGAGGACCTGGGGCGCATGGGCGAGAGCGCCCTCGCCCGCTTTCGCGGTGCCACCGTCGGCATCGTCTTCCAGTCGTTCCACCTTATCCCGACCATGACGGCACTCGAAAACGTCGCCGTCCCGCTCGAACTCCAGGGCGCCGGGAACGCCTTCGAGCGTGCCCGTGCCGAACTCGATTCCGTCGGCCTCGACAATCGCGCCCGCCACTACCCGAGCGAGATGTCGGGCGGCGAGCAGCAGCGCGTCGCCATCGCCCGCGCCCTCGTCGCGGCACCGCCCGTTCTCATCGCCGACGAGCCGACCGGCAATCTCGACGAAAGGAACGGCCGCCAGATCGCCGACCTGATGTTCACCACCGCCGCTGAACGCGGCACGACCCTGGTGCTCGTCAGTCACGACATGGCGCTCGCCGACCGCTGCGACCGGGTCGTGGAAATGCACTCCGGCGAGATCACCGCCCATGATGCGGCCAAGGACGTGCTGACGGAGCCGGCCACGTGAACGCCTCCGATACCCCGCGGAATGGCGGCCACACCCTCCCGGCCGAGCGAGACGAGACACCGCGCACGGCGCGGCCGTCGCTTGCCGTCGCACTGCGCTTTGCCTGGCGCGAGCTGCGCGGCGGCCTTGGCGGCTTCTACATCTTCCTGGCCTGTATAGCCCTCGGCGTAATGACCATCGCCGGCGTCGGCTCGCTGTCACGCGCCCTTACCGAAGGCATCGAAAGCGAGGGCCAGACGATCCTCGGCGGCGATATCGCCTTTTCCCTCGTTCACACGCAGGCCGACACGAGCGAACGCGCGATCTTCGACCGCGCCGCGCAGCTGAGCGAGATCGCGACGCTGCGCGCCATGGCACGCGCCGAGAACGGCGGCGGCCAGACCCTCGTGGAGGTGAAGGCGATCGGCAATGCCTATCCGCTTTACGGCGCGCTGACACTCACCGACAACGGCGATGCGAACGGCAAAACCGCCACACCCGCCAATCCCTACACGCGGCTTCAAAAGCACGATGGTGTCTGGGGAGCACTGGTCGAGGAAAGCCTTCTGCCGCGCCTCGGCGTCAAGGTTGGCGACACACTCACGCTCGGCCGCACCCGCGTGCGCATTGAGGGAATCATCGATACCGAGCCCGACCGGTTGTCGTCCGGCGCGATCTTCGGGCCGCGCCTGATGATCGCCTCCGCCGCCCTGCCCGACACCGGCCTCATCCAGCCCGGCAGTCTGATCACCTGGCGTTACCGCCTGCGGCTGCACGACTCCGGCATGGCCTCCAAGGCGGAAGTGGAGCGCTTTGTCGCCGACGCGCGCGCCGCCCTTCCCGACGCCGGCTGGCGCATCCGCACGCGGACCCAGGCCGCCCCCGGCCTCACCGCCAACATCGCCCGCTTCGCCCAGTTCCTGACGCTCGTCGGCCTCACCGCCCTCGTCGTCGGCGGTGTCGGCGTCGCCAATGCGGTGCGCGCCCACCTCGACGGTCGTCGGCGGGTGATCGCGACCTACCGCTGCCTTGGCGCGACCGGCGGCTTCGTCTTCACCGTCTATCTCCTGGAGATCATGATCCTCGCAGGTCTTGGCATCGCCGTCGGCCTTGCCCTCGGCGCGCTGATCCCGATCGTCGCGGCCTCGGCGCTCGCCAGCCTCCTGCCAATCCCCACCACTTTCGGCCTTTATCCGCTGGAGCTCGGCCTCGCCCTCGTCTACGGCGTCTTAACGACGCTCGCTTTCGCGCTCTGGCCGCTCGGACGGGCGAGCGACGTGCCGCCGACGGCGCTCTTTCGCGACGGCGACGAAACCCGCAAGGGCTGGCCGCGCGTGCCTTATGTTGCGGCAACCGGCCTCGCCGTCCTCGCCCTTGCCGCCATCGCCATCGTGCTCGCCAACGATCCGCGCATCGCAATCATCTACACGGTTGCGACCGTCGCGATCTTCCTGACCCTGCGCCTCGTCGCGCTGACAATCATGGCGCTGGCTCGACGGTTGCCGCGCGCCCGTTCCACCATCGTCCGCCTCGCCGTCGCCAATATCCATCGCCGCGGCGCGCTCACCCCGACGGTCGTCCTCTCCCTCGGCCTCGGCCTTGCGCTCATCGTCACCCTCTCTCTGATCGACGGCAACCTGCGCCGCCAGCTCACCTCCAATATTCCCGAGCAGGCGCCAAGCTTCTTCTTCCTCGATATCCAGCGCGCCGAGCTGCCGAACTTCGAGACGCTGATGGCCCGGGTCGCCCCGGCGGCCACCCTCGATCAGGTACCGATGCTGAGAGGCCGCATTGTCGCGGTGAACGACATCCCGGCCGACAAGCTGGAGGGGACCGCGGACGCCACCCGCATCCTGCGTGGCGATCGCGGCATCACCTATTCCGCCAGCCTGCCGCCGAACAACATCATCGAGGAGGGCTCGTGGTGGCCGGCCGATTATACCGGCGAACCGCTTGTCTCCTTCGATGCCGGGCTGGCGCGAAACCTCGGGCTCGGCCTCGGCGACCGCGTCACCATCAACGTCCTCGGCCGCGAAATCACCGCCCGCATCGCCAATCTGCGCGAAATCGAGTGGGAAACCCTGTCAATCAACTTCTTCATGGTGTTCTCGCCCAACACCTTCGCCGGCGCGCCACACCCCTATCTCGCCACGCTGACCTTCCCCGACGGCGGCACGACGGACGAGGAAATGGCCGTTCTCAAAGACGTCGCCGCCGATTTCCCGACCGTCACCACGATCCGCGTCAAGGACGCGCTTGCCACCGTCAACACCCTCCTCGGACAGCTCGCCATCGCCATCCGTTCGGCTGCCTCCGTGACGCTCGTTGCTAGTATCCTCGTCCTCGGCGGCGCCCTTGCCTCCAGCCACCGCCACCGCATCTACGACGCGGTGATCCTGAAGACCCTCGGCGCGACGCGCATGACGCTCGTTGCCGCTTTCGCGCTGGAATATCTCCTCATCGGCTTTGCCACCGCCGTTTTCGGCGTCGCCGCCGGCATCCTCGCCGGCTGGGCGATCGTCGACGGTGTCATGCACCTGTCTTTCACAGTGCTACCCGGCGTCGCATTCGCCGCCGCCTTCGGCGCCATGGCACTGGCGCTCGCCTTCGGATTGATTGGAACATGGCGGATTCTTGGGGAAAAACCGGCACCTATCTTAAGAAACCTGTGACGCTCGTCACAACTTCCCGTGAAACGGGATCGTTTTGGTCTCGCAGAGGCTTGCGCCAATGTTGAAGGCAACCCATATTTCGATACGAGGTTCCGCGTGGGCGTCTCCGCGCGGAAGTAGCTGGTGTTTTTAAACCGGAGAGGTTTACTCATATGACCAACGAACCCAATCCTTACGCGCGCTACGGCGCCGGCGTTGGCCAGAGGGACGTCGCAGGCATCGATCAGGGCCTTAGGTCTTACATGCTGCGCGTGTACAACTACATGGCCATCGGACTGGCGATTACCGGAATTGCCGCAATCGCCGTCTTCAATCTGGCCGTAACCAGCGATCCGAGCGCCGCCGTCGCCCAGGTTCGCGACGGCATGTACCTGACGAACCTCGGCTACGCGCTCTTTGCCAGCCCGCTCAAGTGGGTGATAATCCTCGCACCGCTTGGCGCAGTCTTCTTCCTCAGTTTCCGCATCAACAAGATGAGCGTAACGGCCGCCCAGACGACCTTCTGGATCTACGCCGCTCTCGTCGGCCTGTCGCTCTCGTCCATCTTCATGGTGTACACCCACGCCTCGATCGCGCGCGTGTTCTTCATCACTGCCGCCTCCTTCGGCGCGCTGAGCCTTTTCGGCTACACGACGAAGAAGGACCTGTCGGGCTGGGGCTCGTTCCTGTTCATGGGCCTGATCGGCATCATCATCGCCTCGCTGGTGAACATGTTCCTGGCCTCCTCTGCCCTGCAGTTCGCCATCTCCGTGATCGGCGTGCTGGTTTTCGCCGGCCTCACCGCCTACGACACGCAGCAGATCAAGGAGATGTATTACGAGAACGACGACGGCACCGTCGCCGGCCGCAAGGCCGTGATGGGCGCCCTCAGGCTCTATCTCGACTTCATCAACATGTTCATCATGCTGCTGCAGCTGTTCGGCAATCGCAACTAGTCGCGGCACGGCTGATCAATCGAAAGGGCGCGAATTTTTCGCGCCCTTTTTCTTTTCCGGCTCACTTTCATTGACCGCGATGATAGAATGACGACGATCATCTCTCCTGCCGGAATCAATTGCCCGGAATTCAAGCCATGCCAGCCTTGCCGACCCTTCGCGCTGCCGAAGAGCGCGACATAGACGCAATCACGGAGATCTACGCGGAAGCCGTTCGCGACGGTCGCGCCTCCTTTGAGCTCGAACCGCCCGACACGGCGGAAATGCACGCGCGCTGGCGCAAGGTCATCGATGCCGGCTATCCCTATATCGTCGGAACGTTCGACGGCGAGGTCGGCGGCTACGCCTACACCGGGCCCTATCACAACCGCCCCGCCTATCGGTGGACGGCGGAGGACTCCATCTATGTCGATCCCCGGTTCCAGGGCCGGGGCATGGGACTCGCCCTTCTCACAGAGCTGATGAAACAGAGCGAGGCAGCCGGCATCCGCCAGGTCGTCGCCGTCATCGGCGACAGCGCCAATCTCGCCTCCGTCCGCCTCCACGCCCGCCTCGGGTTCCGCCCTGTCGGCACGCTCGTCAACGTCGGCTTCAAGCACGGCCGCTGGCTCGACACCGTCATCATGCAGAAATCCCTCGGCGAGGCTGCCACGACGCCGCCGATGTGATCGGCAGGGGGGCCGCCCCGCTCCCGCTCCACGCCGATTGCCTCCAGAAGCCCGGTTCGGCTAATCATCTGCGCGTCAGCGACGCAAAACGCCCACGCGAACCGTCAAGCTCGCGTGGGCGCGGACTCCAAGGGGAGCAGGTCACACCCAAAGCGGACGCGACCGGACGGCGCCCTATTTGCTCGACACTCCGCGATCCAGCATGAAGTGGCGATAATCGATGCGGAAGAGCTTGTCGCTCACCGGCTTGCCGATCTCAACGTTGTAGATTGCCACAGAGGTGTCGCCCTGAGCGTCCGTCACCGTCCACTGTTTCAGCTCATGCGTCCGCCCATCGAACATCAGCGTCAGCTTGCCGTCTCCGAACGCGCTTTCCTGCTGGATCGTGACCGTCACCAGATCCGGCTCCACAACGACGCCGGAGATCTTGGCATCGGCCGTCAGGTCGATGTGATCGGCGAGAAGGAACCGCAGCGGCGTTTTGTTAAGCGGCCAGATATCCTGCGTCGCCAGCCGCTTGTCGATGACGGCAACGGATTCCCCGTCGGCCACGATCTCGATCCGTGACGGCTTGTCGTATTCGAACCGCACCTTGCCCGGTCGCGCCAGATGGAACGTCCCTTCGGTTCTCGATCCGTTCGGCGCGAACTGCACGAAGTCGCCCTGCATGGTGCGGATGGAATTGAAATAGTCGTTGATCTTGCCGAGAACTTCCTTCTGCTCGGCGTTGAGGTTCGCCGCAGCCGGCCCGTTCGCCGCGACCACAGTGAACGCGGTCAGCATCGCCAGCGCCAGCACCGTCAATGCGCGGCGAAACCCCTGCGGAAGGACTGTGCGACCGCACATGGCTCTTCTCCGTCTCTTCATTCTATCTGTCGGCATGCATCCGTCTCGCACCTTCGTGTGGCGAGTTTGCGACCGGTGCCGCCTCAATCGATGTCGGCACCTTCGCCGACGAGAATCTCACGCTTTCCGGCATGGTTGGCCGGGCCGACGACGCCCTCGTCCTCCATCCGCTCGATGATGGTTGCGGCGCGGTTGTAGCCAATGCCGAGCCGGCGCTGGATATAGCTCGTAGACGCCTTGCGATCCCGAAGCACGACCGCCACGGCCTTGTCGTAGAGATCGTTCGACTCGTCGTCGCCGTTCGTCAGCATCTCGAATTGGCTTGGTTCCGCCTCGGCCTCGTTGGTGATCTGCTCCAGGTAATCCGGCGCGCCCTGGTCCTTCAGGTGCTGGACGATCTCCTCCACCTCGTCGTCGGCGACGAACGGCCCGTGAACGCGCTGGATGCGGCCGCCGCCGGCCATGTAGAGCATGTCGCCCATGCCAAGGAGCTGTTCCGCGCCCTGCTCGCCGAGGATCGTGCGGCTATCGATCTTGGAGGTAACCTGGAACGAGATCCGGGTCGGGAAATTGGCCTTGATGGTACCGGTGATGACGTCGACGGAGGGGCGCTGCGTCGCCATGACAATATGGATGCCGGCGGCGCGCGCCATCTGGGCGAGGCGCTGGATCGCGCCCTCGATATCCTTGCCCGCGACCATCATCAGGTCGGCCATCTCGTCGACGATGACGACGATATAGGGCATCGGCTCCAGGTTCAGGTCTTCTTCCTCGTAGATCGCCTCTCCGGTGTCCTTGTCGAAACCGGTCTGGACGGTGCGGGTGATAACCTCGCCCTTCTTTATGGCCTGCGCGACGCGGGTGTTGTAACCGTCGATGTTGCGCACGCCGAGCTTCGACATATTGCGGTAGCGCTCTTCCATCTCGCGCACCGTCCACTTCAGGGCGACGACCGCCTTCTTGGGGTCGGTGACGACGGGTGAGAGGAGATGCGGAATACCGTCGTAGACGGAAAGCTCCAGCATCTTCGGGTCGATCATGATCAGTTTGCACTGGTCCGGAGTCATCCGGTACAGCATCGACAGGATCATGGTGTTGACCGAGACTGATTTACCCGATCCGGTGGTGCCGGCGACGAGCAGGTGCGGCATGCGGGCAAGATCGGCGATGACCGGCTCGCCTCCGATGGTCTTGCCGAGGCAGAGCGGCAGCTTGGCCTTTGATTTCTCGAAGTCCTGCGAGGCGAGAAGTTCGCGCAGGAACACCGTTTCGCGGCGCTGGTTCGGCAATTCAATGCCGATCGCGTTCTTGCCGGGGATGACGGCGACGCGGGCGGAAATCGCGCTCATGGAGCGGGCGATATCGTCGGCGAGCCCGATGACCCGCGACGACTTGATGCCCGGCGCCGGCTCCAGTTCGTAGAGCGTTACGACCGGCCCCGGCCGCACCGCGATGATCTCGCCGCGCACGCCGAAGTCTTCCAGGACGCCCTCGAGGAGCCGGGCGTTCTGTTCCAGCGCGTCGGCGCTCATGCCCGGCTGGCGGCCAACCGCGGGTGGCTCGGAGAGGAGCTGCAGCGGCGGAAATTCATAGGCTTCCAGGTTGATGAGCGAGGGCTGCGCCTCGCGCTGGACCCGACGGCCCTGCTTCAGCTTGCCGACCGGCTGGTCGACCCGGACGCTGCGGCCCGAAGGCTTCGCCGCCCTCCTGTCCTCCTCGATATCCGGCTCGTGATCGGCGATCTGGCGAGCCGGCTCGAATTCGATGTCGTCCTCGTCTTCCAGATCGGCCTCATAGAGGTCTTCCTCATCGTGCTCGCCATCGGGCCGCCAGCGCGGTTCGACGCGATCGCCCTTATAAAAGGTCTCCAGCCCGTCGTCTTCCGGCGTGAGGAGTCTTCTCCTCGCCTTGCGGGTCAACTCGGCAAGCCGCGATCCGGTCGGCCGTCCGTCGTCCTCGTCGGGACGTTCCTCGACCCGGAACCGCCGAGCGCGGCGCCCGAAGATCACACGGCCGACAAACGTGCGGGCCGACAGCGCCCAATGCGCAACGTGGCCGACGGTGGCGGAAAGGCCGCTGTCGTCGTCCTCGTCGTCGAAGTCGTCCTCGACCGTGGCGCGTGCCCGGCTCCGCCGGGATGCACCTTCCTCAATGTCGTCAGCGACGCGCTCCGCGCGCCGGCCGGGAAAGCCGCAGGCGAAGACATAGAGACCGAGCGCGGCAAGACCGAGCGCACCGCCGACGGCGAGCGCCGGCCAGCCGGTGAGCGGCGCGTTGAGGAACACCAGCGGAAGACGGAGGACGAAATCACCGATGACGCCACCAAGCCCGGTCGGGATCGGCCAGCTCTCCGGCGTGGGAACAACGGCGAGCATGCCAGTCGCAACGAGCGTCCCCGCGAGCCAGGAAATGATCCGCCAACGTCCAACATTGACCGCACGACCGAACAGCAGTCGCCAGCCCCACACGATTACAGGGATGAGGATCACCGCGGAGGCGAGCCCGACGAGCTGGATCAGCAGGTCCGCGACGATGGCGCCGGGCGTGCCGAGAAGGTTGCGCACGGCGCCGCGGGTCGCGTTGTTGAGGCTCGGATCGGTCACCGACCATGTCGCCAGCGCCGCCGCCAGAACGGCCGCGACCGCAAGCAGGCATAAACCGATGGCGCCGAGCGCGTTTCGCCGCAGGAACCGGCGGAAGCCGCTTTCTTCTTCAAAGGCCATCGCCTGGGAGGAGGAACGGGACGCGCGCATGGATTTCTCTGTGCCTGTCAGCCTAGCGTTGCCACGATACGGGAGAGGGCCGTCTCGGTCTCGGCGAGCGAGACGACGAGCGCGACACGGATGAACGGAATGCCGGGATTGCTGTCAGCCCGGTCGACGGCGGCGAGGTATTCGCCCGGGATGACCTTCACCCCGGCCTCGCGCCACAGCCTCAGCGCCACGTCCTCGCTCGACCCAAAGGCGCTGACATCGAGCCACAGGAAGAACCCGCCCTCCGGCGTTCGGGACCCGTAGCGCCCCTTGAGGATGCGCTCCGCGGCGGCGAATTTCTCGTTATAAAGCCGGCGGTTCTCGATGACATGGTCTTCGTCGGCGAAGGCGGCGGCCGCGACGGCCTGCAGCGGCAGCGGCACCTGCGGCGCGGCCATGTTACGAAACCGCGTCCATTCGGCGAGGAACTCTGGATCGCCGGCGGCGAAACCGCATCGGAGCCCCGGCAGATTCGAGCGCTTGGACAGCGAATTGAAGACGACGAGATTGGCAAGGTTCCCGTCGCCGACCGCTTGGAGTGCGCCGACGGGCGGCGAATCCCGATAGATTTCCGAATAGCACTCATCGGCAAAGAGCATGAAGCCGTGCCGGCGGGAAAGGGCGATGAGCCGCTTCCACAGATCGAGCGAGGCGACAGCCCCCTGCGGCGCGGCGGGTGAAGTCACATAGGCCGCGACGGTACGGTCGAGAAGCGCCGGATCAAGCCGATCTGGATCGGGCAGGAACCCGGTTTCCGGGCCGACGTCGAAGTAGACGGGCTCGGCGCCGATCGCATGTGCGGCCGCCCGATAGGCATGGTAGAACGGATTAGGCAGGAGGATCGCCGGCTTTCCCGCCGTCTTGCGCGGATCATTCGCCGCCCGGTCGCGCGCGGAGAAGGCGGCAAGGAACAGCCCGTCGCGTGACCCGCTGAGCGCGATGATGCTCTTTGCCGGATCGATGAGGTCGCCCGTGCCGTAGCGCCGCGCGATCCAGTCCGCCACCGCCTCGCGGAAGGCCGGACTGCCGCTAATCGGCGGATAGCGGCCGAAGTTCGCCATCTCTCCGGCGAGCACCGGGCCGACGAAGGCGGGAACGCCGTGACGAGGTTCGCCGATCGTCATGTCGATGGCCGGATTGATGCCCGGCGATATGTCCTCGATGAGGGCCGCCAGGCGGCGAAACGGCGACTGGCCGCCCGTCCCCTTGCCAGCGGTATTTGCGGCCGGCGGACGTGCGCCTCCTTCGAAGGACTGATCCTGGTGTTCACTCGACAGTGTCACGACGCGATTCCATGTGATTCGGGCCGGCACACGACCGGCACGTTGGAGGAAAACCTAGCAGGTGGGAGGTTAAGTGTTCTTTAACCAAGGCAGAATGGTGAAGCCGCCGAAAACCGCAGGAAGCGGGCTGCGAAAACGCCGGAAAGGCGCCGCCCGTGCCAAGACCGCCGGCTCGCGGCCACCCTCCGCGGGGGACCGCGACGCCAGGCCTTCAGTCGCCGGCAGGCGGTGCCTCTGTCTCGTCGAGAGCGAGGAGCGTCGCGCGAACTTTCTCAAGTCCCCGCGTGGTCTGGTTGAGACGGCTGAGGAAGGCCCGGTGGACGCTCAGAGCGAGATCGGGAAACTCCTGTAGCATGCGGCGAAAGAGCGAGCGGCGGATAACAATGATGCGGCTCGGTCGCACGACGACAGCCTTGTTGGTGCGTTCGGTCTCCACCATCAGGGCAATCTCGCCGATGAGCGCGCCGGGACCGGCCCGACCCACGACCGTATCGTGGCTGTCGCGGAACTCGATCTCGCCGGAGACAACAACAAAACCGGCATCGGCCCTGTCGCCAGTCTCGAAGAGTTCCGTTTCCGCCGACAGGTCGCGATCCTCCGCACCGAAGGCGAGCAAACGGAGCTGCTCGTCGGCGAAACCGGCAAAGAGCGGCACCCGATGAAGCGTGTTGATATCGTCCTGAAGGCTCATTCCGGCCCGCTATGATTCCTTCTGGCCCGAGTGCCCGCCCGGCTCAAACCGCACGAGGAAACCGCGAGCTCCGATTGTCGCATGCCGGTCTCCCCAAACCGATTCCCGCACTCGGGCGACATGCTCAAGGAACCAGCTTATAGCCTCCGGCCTCGGTTACGAGAAGCTCCGCGTTCGACGGATCGGTCTCGATCTTCTGCCTGAGCCGGTAGATATGCGTTTCCAGCGTATGCGTGGTGACGCCGGAATTGTAGCCCCAAACCTCGTGCAACAGAACGTCGCGGGTCACCGGTTTCTCGCTCGAGCGGTAGAGGAACTTCAGGATCGAGGTCTCCTTTTCCGTCAGCCGGATCTTGGCACCGCGCTCGGCAATGAGCAACTTGGCGGCGGGCCTGAAGGAATAGGGACCGATGGTGAAGGTCGCGTCCTCGCTCTGCTCGTATTGCCTCAGATGCGCCCGGACCCGCGCCAGAAGAACCGCGAACTTGAACGGCTTGACGACATAATCGTTGGCGCCGGCCTCTAGCCCGAGGATCGTGTCGGAATCGGTATCATGGCCGGTCAGCATGATCACCGGCGGGGTAAATCCGCCTTTTCTCAGCACCTTGACCGCCTCGCGACCGTCAATGTCCGGAAGGCCGACATCCATCAGCACGAGGTCGACCTGCTGCGAGCGTGCCTCCTGAATGCCGTTCGCCGCCGTCTTCGCTTCAAGGGTCTCGAATTCCTCGTAAAGGGAGAGCTGCTCGACGAGCGCGCCGCGCAAATCGTCGTCGTCGTCGATAATGAGGATCGTGCGCGCCGTCATGTCGTCTCCGCCCTTGCACCGGTTTCTCTCCGCCCCCGACAGTCAAAACGGGTTGCGAACACCTTATAGCTGCGTCGATAAAGACTTATCGCAAGGGGGAAAAGATGCCGCGTTTCAAAACACCGGTCAATTCGCCTTCACAAACGGGTGACGGCATGCCCTGCACGTTCATCCGCGTGCGCGCACGTCCCGGCGCGAAAAGCCTCGGCTGGCTGACCGCCGGCCCCTTTCGCGTCCCCTGTGCGCTCGGCCCGGGCGGCATTTCGCATCGCACACGCGAGGGCAGCGGCAGGACCCCCGCCGGCCGTTACCGCCTGCTTGCCGTCTTCTATCGCGCCGATCGCGGCGCACGGCCGAGGACGCCGCTTCCGACCAGCCCGATCCGACCCGATTTCGGCTGGTGCGACACGCCGGACGACCGCAACTACAATCGCTTCGTTCGCCATCCCTACCCGGCGTCGGCCGAATGCCTGTGGCGCGACGACCGGCTCTACGACATCCTCGTCGTCCTCGATCACAACCAGTGCCCACGAAAGCGGAATTTCGGCAGCGCCATCTTTCTCCATGTCGCCCGCGAAGGGCTCCCCCCGACCGCCGGCTGCATCGCCGTCGCGCCAGTGGCGCTACGCCGCATCCTCGCATGGGCCGGCGGCAATGTCGTCCTCGACATCGCCTGAGCGCCAGGAGATACCGCCCCTCCCCGTATCGCCCACGCCACACCTTGCGGCCAATCGAAGAGCGTGCATCCGGAAAACGCCCGTAAGACTGGCAATTCCTGGCCGCTTCCGCCATATAAGAGCGGATTCACCGGCGTCTTGCGGACGGCGGACGGTGTGTTTTGACGGCAGGCAGCGAACACATCAGATGAACCGGCCAATGCCCTTTGGCGAACGAACCCTTTGATGAAATGGACCCAACGGCGGTGACGCGACAGCTTCCCTTCCTGAAGATGAACGGCCTCGGCAACGACTTCGTCGTCATTGACGCGCGGCCGGACGCGAGCGGCAATGCGCCTGCGCGCCTGACCGAGGACGCCATCCGCGCCATTGCCGACCGCAAGACCGGCATCGGCTGCGACCAGTTCATCACGGTGGAAGCCTCACCCGCCGGCGTCGATGCCTTCATGCGCATCAACAACGCCGACGGCTCGGAGGTCGGCGCCTGCGGCAATGCCACCCGCTGCATCGCCCGCCTCCTGATGGACGAGAAGGGTACTGACGCGGTCACCATCGAAACCCGGCCGGGGCTCCTCCTCGCCCGCGCCGTTGGCGACGGCCTCATCTCCGTCGACATGGGCACGCCGAAGTTCGAGTGGCAGGACATCCCGCTCGCCGAGGAATTCCGCGACACCCGCGCGATTGAATTGCAGATCGGCCCGATCGATGCGCCGGTTCTCCATTCGCCCTCCGTCGTCAATGTCGGTAATCCGCACGCGATCTTCTGGGTCGACAACGTCGACGTCTACGATCTCTCCCGCTCCGGCCCGGTGCTTGAGCATCACCCGATTTTTCCCGAGGGTGCCAACATCTCGCTCGCCCATGTGACGGCGAAAGACGCGCTGACACTGAAGGTGTGGGAACGCGGTGCCGGCCTCACCCGCGCCTGCGGCACCGCCGCCTGCGCCGCCGCCGTCTCGGCCGCCAGGACCCGCCGCACCGGCCGCTCCGTCACGGTGACGCTGCCCGGTGGCCCCTTGCGGATCGATTGGCGCGACGACGACCACATCCTGATGACCGGGCCGGTCGAAACCGAATTCTCCGGCACCATCGACCTCGACACCCTGTCGTGGCGGAAAGCGGCCTGACGGCGGCACGAGAACGATACCCGGAAAAGCAAGAGCCCATGACCATAGATCTCGTCACCTTCGGCTGTCGGCTGAACACCTATGAGACCGAAGTGATGCGCCGCGAGGCGGCGGATGCCGGGCTCAAGGACGCCGTCATCATCAACACCTGCGCGGTGACGGCCGAAGCCGTGCGCCAGGCCCGCCAGGCGATTCGCCGCGCCCGCCGCCAGAACCCCGATGCACGCATCGTCGTCACCGGTTGCGCCGCCCAGACCGAACCCGACACCTTCGCCTCGATGGCGGAAGTCGACCTCGTCCTCGGCAATGAGGAAAAGCTGCGTCCGGCGAGCTGGCAGGGCCTTGCCGATTTTGGCATCGATGCGGAAGAAAAGGTGCAGGTCGGCGACATCATGAGCGTGCGCGAGACCGCCCCGCACATGGTCGACGGGCTGGAAGGCCGCGCCCGCGCCTTCGTCCAGGTCCAGAACGGCTGCGACCACCGCTGCACCTTCTGCATCATCCCCTACGGCCGCGGCCCCTCGCGCTCGGTGCCCATGGGCGCCGTCGTCTCCGAGATCCGCCGGCTGGTTGAGAACGGCCACAACGAGATCGTACTGACCGGCGTTGATCTGACGAGCTATGGTCACGACCTTCCCGGCAGCCCGCGCCTCGGCACGCTGGTCCGGACGATCCTCAGGCAATTGCCGGAGCTGCCGCGGCTGCGCCTGTCGTCCATCGATTCCATTGAGGCCGACGACGACCTGTTGCGGGCGATCGCCGAGGAGGAGCGGTTGATGCCGCATCTGCATCTTTCGCTCCAGGCCGGCGACAACATGATCCTGAAGCGCATGAAGCGCCGCCATACGCGCGAGGATGCGATCCGCTTTTGCGAGCACATGCGCCACCTGCGCCCCGACGTCGTCTTCGGCGCCGACCTCATCGCCGGCTTCCCGACCGAGAGCGACGCGATGTTCTCCAACAGCCTCGATCTCGTCACCGCCTGCGACCTGACGTTCCTGCACGTTTTCCCGTTCTCGCCGAGGACGGGCACGCCGGCAGCCCGCATGCCGCAGCTGCCGCGCCAGCTTGTCAAAGACCGCGCGGCGCTCCTGCGCGAGGCCGGGACAGCGGCGCTCGTCCGCCACCTCGACACCCAGATCGGTCTCAGCCAGTCCGTGCTCATCGAGCGCGAGGGGCATGGCCGTACAGAGCATTTCACCGAGACCGCGATAGGCGGTCATCCCGACCGACTTCATCCCGGTACGATCGTGCCGGTGACCATCGTCGGCCACACGCACACGCATCTGCTCGCCCAGGCGGCCTGAGGAGACCTGAGGAGGCCTGAGGCGGGGTCCGCGGCAGCCTCCGACGGGCATCGCAAGGACGAGCTTCCCGACCCGGCGCGCGGGACGCGCCGCGACCCGAAACGAAAGAGACCAGGCGCTCCATATGGCGGAAGAGAAGAAACGCGGCCTGTTCAAGAGGCTTTTCGGACATCGCGACGAAACGGCCGAGGCGGCGACAACGCCTCTGGCGGAAGACGAGGTGTCCGCGAGCAACGCACCGATGACCGATACCGTCGGCGACGGCACGACGGCTGACGAGGCACCCCGCCCCGGTGAGGAGAAACCCTCCGCCGAAACGCCATCTGAAGCTCCCGTCGAAGGGCCGGCAGAAGATGATGCCGTCGATGCGGCGGAAGCCGATAGAGCGGACAGCGCCGAAGACGTACCGGCCAAGGAAATCCCGCCTGAGGAGTCTGCGGTGTCTCTCGCCGAGGACCTCCCCGGCGAAGAGGACCGCAAACCGGTCGACGACGACGCCGTCGAGGCAATCGAGCCGAAAACACCCGAGGCGGACGCCACGCCTGTCGCCGAGGGTGAACCGGCGGGAGAAGAGCCGCCGGCGAAACTCTCCTGGTTCCAGCGCCTCAGGAAGGGCCTCGGCCGCTCGTCCTCGGCACTGACGGACGGTATCGGCTCTATTTTTCGTAAGCGGAAACTCGACGACGAGACGCTGGAGGAGCTGGAAGACGTTCTCATCCAGTCCGACCTCGGCATCGCCACCGCCATGGCGATCACCGAACGCCTCGCCGACGGCCGCTACGACAAGGAGATTTCCGACGAGGAAGTGCGCCGCATCCTCGCCGAGGAGGTGGAAAAGGTGCTCGCGCCCGTCGCCGAACCGCTCGTCGTCGATCGCGGCCACAAGCCGCATGTGATCCTGCTGGTCGGCGTCAACGGCACAGGCAAGACGACGACCATCGGCAAGCTCGCCCAGAAGTTCCGCGCCGAGGGCCGCTCGGTGATGCTGGCAGCCGGCGACACCTTCCGCGCCGCTGCCATCGAACAATTGAAGATCTGGGGCGACCGCGTCGGCGCGCCGGTCATCTCGCGCGACACCGGCGCCGACGCCGCCGGCCTCGTCTTCGACGCCATGAAGGAAGCCAAGGCCGCCGGAACCGACATCCTGCTCATCGACACCGCCGGCCGGTTGCAGAACAAGGCCGAGCTGATGGCGGAACTGGAAAAGGTCGTCCGCGTCATCAAGAAGCATGACGAGACCGCGCCGCACAGCGTCCTCCTGACGCTCGACGCAACGACCGGCCAGAATGCCCTTAACCAGGTCGAGATCTTCCGCGACAAGGCCGGCGTCACCGGTCTTGCCATGACCAAGCTCGACGGCACGGCGCGCGGCGGCATCCTCGTCGCCATCGCCGAGAAGCATAAGTTGCCGGTGCATTTCATCGGCGTCGGTGAGGGCGTCGACGACCTGGAGCCCTTCGACGCGGGCGACTTCGCCCGCGCCATCGCCGGCATTGACCACTAACGGCGCGCGAACCTCAAGGACGAGGCCCCCAAGGACGAGACCCCCAAGGACGAGACCCATGACCGACACCGAACCGCGTGCCACGCCCTCCTCCGGCTTCAAGTTCCTGCTGGACTTTGGACCGCTGGTCGCCTTCTTCGTCACCTACATGCTGGCCAGTCCGGTCACCGTCGGCGGCGAGACCTACAAGCCGCTCGTCATCGCCGGCGTGGTGCTGGCGGGCCTCACCGTCATCGCGCTCACCCTCTCCTACGTGCGCTACCGCCACGTGCCGACGATGCCGCTCGTTTCCGGCATCCTCGTCGTCGTCTTCGTCGCACTCTCGGTTATCCTCAACGACTCGACCTTCTTCAAGATCAAGCCGACCATCGTCTATCTGCTCTTTGCCGCCGCCCTCCTCGGCGGTCTCGCCTTCGGCAAGATCTTCCTCTCCAAGCTCTTCGACGGCGCCTTTCATCTCGACGAGGAAGGCTGGAAGAAGCTGACGCTCCGCTGGGGCGTCTTCTTCCTCGTCATGGCCGTCGTCAACGAAGCCGTCTGGCGTAATTTCTCCGAGGAAAGCTGGGTCGCCTTCAAGACCTTCGGCTTCCTGCCGCTGACCCTCATCTTCGCCTTCGCCCAGGTGCCCCTGATGCAAAAGCACGGGATTGAGGCCGAGGACGACGAGGCGAAGAAGGACGGGGACGCGAAGGAAGCCGATTAGGCGGTCGTTCCGAAAAAGTCGCGAACGAGGGCCCATCGCCGGAAGCCCGGCGAGCCGCGCCGGATTTGCACTCGATCACCTGTTGCTCCATCACCCCGTATTCGCTCAAGGAGCCGCCACCGGCCGCGGCATTCTGGATAAACGGCTAAAGACGGTCGACCAACTCGGCGAAACGGGCATCGCGAGACATGCTCTCGCGATGCCGCATGCGCCGCTCGCGCTCCCAATGACAGACCATCGATCGGCCAACTCAGGGGAATCCCGCCCAAAGTACTCAGCTCCCGCCATTCAGACCGAAAGGCACTCCAGAACGAAGTCGGCCCGGTCCTCGACGCTTGCCAGCGGTAGGTCGACGAGGTCGTAGCCGAGGCGTGCATAGGTTTGCGCCATGACCCGGCCGGTTGCCTCGGCCTCGGCCCGGTCCTGCCGGCGCTCCTCGTCCTGCGCGAAGATCGCCTCCCAGTAGGGCGCGATGAAAACCCGCCTGTTGTAGCGCAGGAGGCGCGCGGCCGCCTCACAGGACGCCGGAACGGCAAGGCCGCAAAGGGTCAGATAGCCGATCACGTCGGGAACCCCGCGATCCATCAGAACGGGCCCGGGAAGAGCGGATGCCTCGTGATGGGAGCGCAACTCCCAGCAGAGCATCAGCCGGGCGAAGGCGGAGCGATCGGCCCAGGGAAGCGCATCGCCTCCGATCCGGACCTGATCCTTGATGATCGCGCGCCCGGCCTCCGGCATATGCGGCATCCCGCGCCGGGCCAGGGCTTCGATGAGACTGCTTTTTCCCGAGCCGGGACCACCGGTCACGACAAACAAATGGTCACACATGTGCCATCCTCGATCTTGCATCTGGTTTGGAGGAGAAGGTGCCGGCGGCGCTTGGGCGCAGACGCGGAGCGCGGCTCACGGCCTGCGAAGGATAGGGGGGCGGGCCGCGGGTGGCAAGGCAAGCGCGACAGCCCCGCTTGCCTGCCGGAGGTTGTCAAGCCGGGCCGAGTGGGTCTTAGATGCGCAACCCCGAACAAGCCGAAAGATCCGCACCTTGAAAGTCCGCAGCTTCGCCGTCATCGGCCTTGGAACATTTGGCAGCACCGTAGCCAGCGAACTCGCCCGCTACGGCAATCCCGTGCTCGGTATCGACATCGACGAGCGCCCCGTCACACGGCTTGCCGAGACCCTGTCGGAGGCCATCATCGCCGACGGCCGCGACGAACTCGCCCTCAAGGAAGCCGGCGTCGGCGACTACGACGTCGCCGTTGTCGCCATCGGCGAGGATCTCGAGGCGAACCTCGTGTGCACCATGAACATCAAGCTCCTTGGCGTCGAGACCATCTGGGTGAAGGCACTGAACCGGACCCACCACAGGATCCTGAGCAAGCTCGGCGCGGACCGCGTGATTATTCCCGAACAGGAGGTCGGCCAACACATCGCCCAGATGCTTCATAACCCGTTGGTGCGCGACTACGTCAGCCTCGGCAACGGCTATCATGTCGTTGATTTCAACGTGCCCGAGCAGTTGGACGGAAAGCAGGCAAACGATCCGACGCTCTTTTCCGACTACGACCTGCGCGCCCTCGGTGCCATGCGCGAAAGCCGGTTCCTGTCCTGCCAGAGCGAGGGCATCGCCCTGAAGGAGGGCGACAAGCTTCTCCTCCTCGGCAAGCGCGCCGACCTGCGGCGCTTCGGGGACGATCTGCGCGGCGGAAGCTGATCGATGCCTCGCTTTTTTTCCATGCAGGGCAGGGTCACCCCGCTTCCGCCGCCGCTCGTTCTCATCCTCATCTATGCCGCCCTCATCGTGTTCGGGGCCATCGCCCTTAAGCTGCCGGTCGCGACGTCCGCCCCCGCATCGTGGTCGGACGCGATCTTCACCGCCACCTCGGCGGCGACGGTAACGGGATTGGCCGTTCTCGATACCGGGCGGGACTTCACGCTCTTCGGCCAGATCGTGATTGCCGTCCTGATCCAGCTCGGCGGCCTCGGGCTGATGACCTTCGCCGTGCTGATCCTGTCGATGCTGGGCCTGCCGGTCGGCTTCACTCACCGCCTCTACCTGCGCGAAGACCTCAACCAGACCTCGGCGACGGACCTTCTGGCGCTGACCGGCGTCATCCTGCGCATCGTCGCTCTTTGCGAATTTGCCGGCGCCGCGCTGCTCGCTTTCGTCTTCGTTCCCGAATTCGGCTGGGCGGAGGGGCTCTGGCAATCGCTCTTCCATTCCATTTCCGCCTTCAACAACGCCGGCTTTTCGCTGTTCCCCGACAGCCTCAGCCGCTGGGTCGGCGACCCGCTGATCAACATCGTCGTCCCGCTCCTGTTCATCCTCGGCGGCCTCGGGTTCACCGTCGCTTCGGACGTATGGCGGTTGCGCCGCTGGCGGCGGTTTTCCCTGCACACCAAGCTGATGCTGGTCGGCACCGCCGTCATACTCCTATGGTCGATGGCAACCTTCGCCGCGCTGGAATGGACCAACCCGGCGACCCTCGGCGGTCTCGACTGGTC
Organism: uncultured Rhodobium sp.; assembly: GCA_963675285.2. GTDB lineage: Bacteria > Pseudomonadota > Alphaproteobacteria > Rhizobiales > Rhodobiaceae > Rhodobium. The sequence goes on along the minus strand of CAXXGS010000003.1, from coordinate 71,720 downwards.
ATCGCGGCTCTGGGCAAGCTGGTTCCAGGCCGCCTCGACGAGAACGGCGGGCTTCAACACCATCGACGTCGGAGCGTTGCGGGACGGCACGACGCTGATGGTCATGGTGCTGATGGTCATCGGCGCGGGAAGCACATCGACCGGCGGCGGCATCAAGCTGACGACGTTCATCGTGCTCCTGCTCGCCACGCTCGCGTTTTTCAAGCGGTATCAGGCGATCGATATCTTCGGCAGAAGGATCGGCACGGATCAGGTGACAAAGGTTCTGGCGCTGGCGATGGCCAGCACACTTCTCATCCTGCTGTCACTCTTTGCGCTTTTGCAATTCCACGAGGGTGCATTTCTCGACCTCGCGTTCGAAACGGTTTCGGCCTTTGGCACCGTCGGGCTCTCACGCGGCGTGACCGGCGATTTCGACGTCGCCGGGCGGATCGTGATCGAGATCATCATGTTCGCCGGCCGGGTCGGCCCGCTCACCTTAGGGTTTCTCCTCGCCGCGCACAGGCCGAAGCGGATCTCCTACCCCGCCGGAACGGTTTATCTGGGCTGATGGCAAGGACGGCGGCAACAGCCCGGTTTACGTCTCCACGTCGGTTTGGCCACCACAGGGGTTTGCCGTCGCCGAGCCATACGGGCTGGTGGGTTTCCGCTCCTCCTGATCCTCGTGCCCGAGCCGTTCCTCTTCGGCCAGAAGGATCGCGGCGGCCAGAACCTCCGCACCCTTTTCCTCTTCTTGGCAAGGATCAGAAAGCGGCACCCTCGCATACGGAGCCCGATCGCCGGGCCCCGGAGTCGGAAGCATATCGCGATCGTCCTCTGCCGCCGGGACATCTTCCGCCGCCAGAGCCCCCGATGGCCCATAGGCATGAAGGGCCGCAGACCCGGGCGCACCGGCCCCGGCCTCGGTTTCCACGATGACATCCTCATCATCGTCGTGATCGGCCTTGAAAGCCTTTTCCTGCCTCTTCCTGCGCTCGTCCTCCTTGCTGGCGGGGCGCCGAAAGAGGCTGTTCACGACCGAGGCGGGCGGTGCGATCGTATCCATCGCGGGCATCCTCCCGGAAGCGGCGCCGGTCCGGCTTCACCGGACGCGGGCGGCATTCCTCAAGAGAAGCGGCGGACATCGCCGTGATGTCCGTCCCCGGTCCCTGCGCCCGGCGCGCTTTCCGCAAGGCGGGACCTGATCTGCCAAGCCTGCCCGCCAATCGTTAATGAAGTGTTAAACTTCCAGTTTTCCCCAAGTTAACAGGAAAGGCACCGACCTTTTCCACCATGAACGACTTCCTGCGATCCTCGCAAGGTCGCGTCGTTTGCAAGGGACTACTCCGAGAGAACCGGAAAGACACGACGAGACAGGCATGCCGGTCCGGACAAACGAAAGGGGCGCCGCGAAACCGCGACGCCCCTGTTTTTTATCCCCGCCGGAAAGCTCCGGCGTCGATGGGAACCGGCGTTAGGCGACGAGCTTGCGCAGCACGTAATGCAGGATACCACCGTTGAGATAGTACTCCAGCTCATCCTCGGTATCGATCCGGCACAGCAGCGGCACCTTCTTCTCGCCGCCGTCCGGATAGCTGATCTCGATTTCGAGCGTCTGACGCGGCTTCAGGCCTTCACTAAGGCCCTTCAGCGTCACCGTTTCCGCACCCGTGATGCCGAGCGACTCCCAAGACGTGCCATCCTCGAAGACGAGCGGCAGAACGCCCATGCCGATGAGGTTGGAGCGGTGGATACGCTCGAACGACTGCGCGATTACGGCGCGCACGCCGAGAAGGCGCGTGCCCTTCGCCGCCCAGTCGCGCGACGAGCCGGTGCCGTATTCCTTGCCGGCGAAGACGACGAGCGGAACGCCCTCGTCCTTGTACTTCATCGCCGCATCGTAGATCGGCATCCGTTCTCCGGACGGCTGATGCACCGTCACGCCGCCCTCTACGCCTTGCACCATCTGGTTCTTGATGCGGATATTGGCGAAGGTGCCCCGCATCATGATCTCGTGGTTGCCGCGCCGCGAGCCGTAGGAGTTGAAGTCCTTCGTCGCGACCTGATGATCGGCAAGATAGTGGCCCGCCGGGCTGTCGGCCTTGATCGAACCGGCCGGCGAGATGTGGTCGGTGGTGATCGAATCGAGGAACAGGCCAAGCACGCGGGCATTCTCGATGTCGGTGACCGGCTCCGGCTCCATCTTCATGCCCTCGAAGTAGGGCGGATTGCGGACGTAGGTCGACGACAGCGGCCAGTCGTAGGTGAGCGAGCCCTCGACGTCGATCTTCTGCCAGTGCTTGTCGCCCTCGAAGACGTTCTCATAGCGCTCCTTGAACATCTTCTTGGAGATCGACTTCCTGACCAGGTCGGCGATCTCCTTCGTCGTCGGCCAGATGTCTTTAAGGTAGACCGGTTCGCCCTTTTCGCTGTAGCCGATCGGATCCTTCGTCAGGTTGATCTTCATCGACCCGGCGAGCGCATAAGCGACAACGAGCGGCGGTGAGGCGAGATAGTTCGCCCGGACGTCCTGATTGACCCGACCCTCGAAGTTGCGGTTACCGGAAAGGACGGAACAGGCGACGAGATCGCCGTCGTTGATGGCGGCCGAGATCTGCTCCGGCAGCGGACCGGAGTTGCCGATGCAGGTCGTGCAGCCGTAACCCACGAGGTTGAAGCCGAGCTTGTCGAGGTCGTCTTGCAGGTCGGCCTTGTCGAGATAGTCGGTGACAACCTGCGAGCCCGGGGCGAGCGAGGTCTTCACCCACGGCTTCACCTTCAGGCCCTTCTTGACCGCATTGCGGGCAACGAGACCGGCACCGATGAGGACGCTCGGATTGGACGTATTGGTGCATGATGTGATCGCCGCGATCACCACGTCACCGTTGCCGAGATCGTGGTCGGCGCCGTTCACCGGCACGCGCTTGTCGATCTCTTCCAGCTTGTTCCACTCCTTCTCCATGGCAAGCGCGAAGGCCTCGGGGGCTTCGGTCAGCGCCACACGATCCTGCGGACGCTTCGGCCCGGCGATCGAGGGAACGACCGATCCGAGATCGAGGTCGAGCGTATCGGTGAAGAAGGGATCGTCCGCGCCGTCAACCCGGTAGAGCCCCTGGGCCTTGGCATAGGCCTCGACGAGTTCCACCCGGCTTTCCTTGCGCCCGGTATCTTCCAGGTAATTGATCGTCTCGCTGTCGACCGGGAAGAAGCCGCAGGTCGCGCCGTATTCCGGCGCCATGTTGGCAATCGTGGCGCGGTCTTCCAGGCTCATGTTGGAAAGGCCCGGGCCGTAGAACTCCACGAACTTGCCCACGACGCCCTTCCTGCGCAGCATCTCCACGATTGTGAGCACGAGGTCGGTCGCCGTCACGCCTTCGGCGAGCTTGCCGGTCAGCTTGAAACCGATGACTTCGGGAATGAGCATGGAGATCGGCTGGCCGAGCATGGCCGCTTCCGCCTCAATGCCGCCGACGCCCCAGCCGAGGACGGACAGGCCGTTGACCATCGTGGTGTGGGAATCGGTGCCGACGAGCGTATCGGGATAGGCCACCCGCTCGGTCTCGCCGTTCTCATCCTTGTCCTTGCGCGTCCACACGGTCTGCGCCAGGTACTCCAGGTTGACCTGGTGACAGATGCCGGTTCCCGGCGGCACGACGCGGAAGTTGTCGAACGCTTTCTGGCCCCAACGCAGGAACTCATAGCGCTCGCCGTTGCGCTCGTACTCGATCTCGACATTCGCCTTGAAAGCCGAGGGCGTGCCGAAGCGGTCGACCATGACGGAGTGGTCGATGACGAGATCGACCGGGACGAGCGGGTTGATGTTGGTCGCGTCGCCGCCCAGCGTCGTCGTCGCGTCGCGCATGGCGGCAAGGTCGACGACCGCCGGAACGCCGGTGAAGTCCTGCATCAGAACGCGGGCCGGGCGGAAGGCAATCTCGCGGGTCGAGCGCTTTTCGACGAGCCAGCCGGCCATCGCCTTGATGTCGTCCGCCGTGACCGTGCGGCCATCCTCGTGGCGCAGCAGGTTCTCCAGCAGGACCTTGAGCGAGAACGGCAGACGGGAGATCCCCTCCAGCCCGTTCTTCTCCGCCTCCAGGAGGTCGTAGTAGACATAGGATTTCTTGCCTACCTTCAGTGTTTTTCGCGACTTGAAGCTGTCGAGAGACTGTGTGGTCATGGGTTGACGATCCCCTGGTTGACAATACGTGATCCGGCAATGGGCCCGGCGCGCGGTGGATTGCGGCGGAAGGCGGTATCCGGTATCGGTGGTGCCGGTGTTCGACGCCGTATGTAAACCCACGAGGACCGCGGGTAAACATCGCGATGCCCGGTTTCGGCGCGCGTTGCGAGCCCTATAGCGAATTTTACAAACCGACACCAGACGAACGAAAGTCTTGCCGTCGAAATGCTCCGCCCTTTCCCGCCATCCGCGAAATCCGCCGTCGCCTCGATATACGCCATTGGCGCGGCTCCGGGCCCGCGATCCCCAGGCGCCGGCATGCGTCCACTCTGACCCAGACAACAACAATCCGGCGTTGCACCGAGGCTGAACCCATCTCGGACAGGATGCCCCGGAAAGGACGACCCGAAGAGGACGACCCGAAGAGGACGACCCGAAGAGGACGACCCGAAGAGGACGACAATGAGCGAGCATCGAGCGGACCTAACCGGGAAGATAGGGGACGGAATGCCGTCAGCAACGGTCCAGACGCTCCGCGCGGACGGCCTGACCTGCGAGCGTGGTGGCCGGCGCGTCTTCACTGACATCGCCTTTTCCGTCTCCTCCGGCGAGGCGCTCGTCGTCACCGGACCGAACGGCGCCGGCAAGTCGAGCCTGCTGAGAACCATCGCCGGCCTTGTCGCCCCCGCTGCCGGAGACCTCCATTTCGACGGCGGAGACCCGGAACTGTCGATCGGCGCCCAGTGCCATTATTTCGGGCATGAGAACGCGCTGAAACTGCAGCTCACGGTAACGGAAAACCTCGCCTTCTGGCATCGCTTCTACGGCAACACAGGCAGGTCCGTGGAGGAGGCCCTGGAAGAGGTCAGGCTCGCCCGCCTCGGCCACCTGCCGGCCGGCGTGTTGTCCGCCGGCCAGCGCCGCCGCCTGGCACTCGCCCGCCTCATCGTCACCCATCGCCCGATATGGCTCCTCGACGAGCCGACGGCCGCGCTTGACACCGCCAGCGCCAACCGCCTCGGTGACCTGATGACCATCCACCTGCTCGGCGGCGGCATCGTGATCGCCGTTACCCACAATCCGCTTCCGCTCGCCGAAGCCAAGAGCCTGAAGCTCGGGGAGGTCCGGCCATGACGTCCGCGCTTTCGGCCCTTTTCGTGCGTGAGATCCGCCTTGCCGTCCGCGTCGGCGGCGGCGCGCTGATGGGCGTGTTGTTCTTCCTGACGGTCGTGACCGTCTTCCCCTTCGGTGTCGGCCCCGATCTCAACCTTCTCGCCCGGATCGGCCCGGCCATTCTGTGGATCGGTGCGTTGCTCGCGACGCTCCTCGGCCTTGACCGCCTGTTCCAGACCGAACGTGAGGACGGCACTCTCGACCTCATTCTCCTCGGCGAACACCCGCTCGAACTCGTTGTCTTCGTCAAGGCGATGGCGCATTGGGTCGCCACCGGCCTTCCGCTCGTCCTCGCCGCTCCCATCTTCGCCCTCTTCGTCAATTTGGAGCCGGTCGCCATCGGCGCCGTCGTTGTCACCCTTCTCGTCGGCACGCCCGCGCTGACCCTCGTTGGCGCCATCGGCGCGGCACTCACCGTCTCGCTCAGGCGCGGTGGCGTGCTCCTCGCCATCCTCGTCCTGCCACTGACGATCCCGGTGCTCATCTTCGGCATCGCCGCAGCCAACGGCGCGGTCACCGATCCGGCTCCCTTCCTGACGCCGTTCCTCTTCATGTGCGCGCTCTCGCTGATGTCGGCCGTTATCGGCCCGATCGCCGCTGCCGCGGCCCTGCGCCTTTCCGCCGAATAAGCCCCACGCACCGGCCTCCGCGTGGTGCCGGCGGGAAAGAAATCGCGAAACACGTCGCCGTCTTTCCGGAACCATTCCCGCCACCCGACCGTTTCGGGCAGGTCTTCGGACCGTTCAACGGGAGGCCGGATCCTTGAAAGTTCCCAGTATACTGATCGGCACGACGCTCTTTGCCCTGGCGGCGATGATCGGCGTTGCCTCTCAGGGATCAACGCCATCGCCGGGGGAGACCGAGCCGGTGACTTTGACGGCGCGGGGAGCGGGCGGCACGCCGCGCGCCGTCATGGTGGCCGAGGCGCGGCTCGCGCTGGAGGTGACAGCCTCGGGCGCGCCCGGAAAACACAAGAAACCCAAGGAAAAACCGCCCGCATCGCCGGTCCTGGAAGCCCCGGAAGCACCGGCAGTGCCATCTGGAAAAAACGTCCCGACCGCACCGCCGGCAAGGACTGGCCCAAAGGCCAAATCTGCGCCGGACCCGGCGCCAAACCCCGCATCTCCCCTCGGCGCGGCACAATCCAGATAGGCAGACCCCGCGCACGACTTGCGATGAACTGATCGATGAACCCGGTAGAACATCTCGTTCAGCTTCGGTTCACCAGAGAAACGCTAAAAGTGAGTCTTAGAGAGTAAGGTTTCGTTAATATTTTGATCGCGGCCATTGCCACGATCACACCTCAAATGCCTGCAATTCTCGCAACAAACGACAAGAGAGGTTTGATCTATCATGAAAACGTTGAAAGCCGCGACCGCGGCACTCGGCTTCGCCCTCGGCATTTCCTTTGCGGCACCGGCGCTGGCGGCAAGGCCGCTTGCGACCGACGGCCCCGCGGCCCAGGCGGCCGGCAAGTCCCTGCATGGTGTCCAGGCCCTGCATAAGGGCAAGAGCGTGCGCCCACCGCACGCCGCGCCGCTATACCTTGCCGATGCCAAAAAAGACATGAAGGGCCAGGGCGAGAAGGTTCGCGCCGAACGTCGCGCCAAACGCAAGGCCGCGGAAAAGGCCGCCAAGAAAGACCGCAAGAACGCCGGGAAAAAGGCAAAGCCCGACATAGACAAGCTGCTGAAGCACGGTATCAACAAGCCGAAGATCGACGCTCAGAAGAACATGCACGGCAACGGCGAGAAGATTCGCGCCGAACGTCGCGCTGAACGCAAGGCCGCGGAAAAGGCCGCGGAGAAGAATAAACCGCTGACTCGCAAGGAAAAGCTGATGAGGAAGCAGCTGGAGAAGGCGAAGAGCGAAAAAACGACGAACGTGAAGTAACGTCCCGCCCCCTCATGCCGCCGACAGCGAATCCACGTTGTCGGCGGTTTTCGTTGTTGCACGCTCGCGAAGGCGTGATTGGCAAAACGACAAATTTTGACCGAAGTCATGGGTTTTGGTGCGGCAATCATTGAGAAAGCGAATGATCGCCGCTAGAAGAAGGGCACCATGACCGACGCAGCAACCACACCACGCGGCCTGTGGGCCCTTGCGAATCCGACGCGTTTTCTGGCGCTCGTCGACCGTGTCCTGCCGTGGCTGGTGGGCGTGACGGTCATCACCTTCGTGGTCGGGCTCTACCTGTCGTTCTTTTTTGCCCCCGCCGACTACCAGCAGGGTAACACCGTCCGGATCATGTTCATCCACGTGCCGGCGGCATGGCTGGCGATGTTCGCCTACACAATGATGGCGATCTCCTCGGTCGGTCTCCTCGTCTGGAAGCATCCGCTTGCCGACGTATCGGCCAAGAGCGCTGCGCCCATCGGAGCCGCCTTCACCTTCCTGTCGCTGATCACCGGGTCGCTCTGGGGCAAGCCCATGTGGGGCACCTGGTGGGAGTGGGACGCGCGGATGACCTCTGTCCTCGTCCTGTTCATCATGTATCTCGGGCTGATCGCGCTGTGGCGCGCGATCGAGGATCCGATTCGCGCCGGCAAGGCCGCTGCCGTCCTCGTCCTCGTCGGTTTCATCAACATCCCGATCATCAAGTTCTCGGTGGAATGGTGGAACACGCTCCACCAGCCGGCCAGCGTCCTGCGTATGGACGGCCCGACGATCTACTACACCATTCTTGTTCCGCTTCTGGTGATGGCGCTCGCCTTCACCCTGCTCTTCGTCACCATGCACCTGATGGTTATGCGCAACGAGATCATGCGCCGGCGCATCCGCACCCTGCGGATGATCGAGGCCTCCAGGGCCGGAGCGGAGTGACGCCATGATGGATGTTCTTGGACGTCACGCCGGCTTTGTCATCGCCTCCTACGCGATTGCCGCTGTCGTCGTCATCGGCCTTATCGTCTGGATCCGCATCGAATTCCGCATCCAGCGCCGTCAGCTCGCCGACCTCGAGGCGCACGGCGCGCACCGCCGTTCCGAACGGATACATCCGTCTGGAGAGACGCCAGAATGACCGCCAACAAGACCGGAGAAACGGGCGCGCAAGAGCCGCAGAACGGCGCCGATGCCCAGACGAACACGCCGCTGGCGGATAACGCTTCGGCGGACACGCCTCCGCGCCGGCGCGGCCCGTCACTGCTGGTGCTACTGCCGCTGATCATTTTCGCCGGCCTGGTGCTGCTGTTCTTCTATCAGCTCAAATCCGGCAAGGACCCCTCGATCCTGCCCTCGGTCCTCATCAACAAGCAGGCACCCGACTTCGCCCTCGGCCCCTTGCCGGGCGCGACCTATGAGGGCAAACCCGTTCCGGGCCTTTCCCGTGCCGATTTCGACGGCAAGGTCACGCTCCTCAACTTCTGGGCTTCCTGGTGCGTTCCCTGTCGCCAGGAGCACCCGTTCCTGCTGCAGCTCGCCAAAGACGACAGCTTCCAGCTTGTCGGTATCGATGTCCGTGACAGCGAGGAAAACGCCCTCGGCTACCTTCAGGAACACAGGAACCCGTTCGCGCGCATCGGCTTCGACAAGACTTACCGTGTCGGCATCGATTTCGGCGTGACCGGACAGCCTGAGACCTTCGTAATCGACAAGTTCGGCTGCATCCGCAAGAAGCATATCGGGCCGCTTTATACCGAGCTTATCGACAAGACGATCATGCCGTTGATCCGGCAGGCGCTCGCCGAGACCGAGCCGGCCGAAGGTTGTGCAACGGCGCAGGACCCGGCGCCGGCGAAGGCAGCCGCGAAACCCGCGCCGTCTTCCGCAGGATCATGAGCGAAGACCCGACACCTCCTAGGGAACCCTTTCGCGAAACGCAGAGCGAGCAACCGCAGAGCGCCGAATTCCTCCGCGCCGTTCCCGACGGTGACACCCACGAGCGCGCGATATGCCGGACCTGCGGTTTCATCGCCTACGAGAACCCCAAGATCGTCGTCGGATCCGTCGTCCGTGCCGGCGACCGAATTCTCATGTGCCGTCGCGCGATCGAGCCCAGGCGGGGCTTCTGGACCTTGCCGGCCGGCTATCTGGAATTGAACGAGACGCCAGAAGACGGCGCCTGCCGCGAGGCCCGCGAGGAAGCCAATGCCGCGATCACGATCGAACGCCTCCTTGCCATCTATTCGGTCCCGCGCATCTCCCAGGTTCAGTTGATCTATCGCGCGCACCTTGAAGGCCCCGTCTCCGCCGGGGCCGAAAGTCTCCAGGTCGCCCTCTTCACGCGCGACGAAATCCCCTGGGACGAGATCGCCTTCCCCTCCGTCCATTGGGCGCTCGACCACGACCGGGCACTTTGCGAGGGCGGCATCGCGCCGTTTTCCAACCCGCCCGGAGAGACCGGCGACAACATGCCGAAGGGGTGATCGGCTCTCACCCCAACGTGACTGGTACGTGACTGTTTCAATCGCTACTTTCTCGCTGTAAGACCGATAGTCCTGTCATCAGTTCAGCGGGAAACCAATGCTTTCACGTGTCCGCCGACTTCTCGGCGGTGGGGTCGTTCTTTGCGCCGCAGCGCTCCTTCCAACCCTGGCCAGCGGTGCGTCCGACGCCCCGCGCGCGGTCTTGGAGCTGTTCACCAGTCAGGGCTGCTCATCCTGCCCCCCTGCCGACGCGCTTGCTGGCCGACTAGCGAAGGAGGATGACCTCGTCGTCCTCACCTTGCCCGTCGACTACTGGGACTATCTCGGCTGGAAGGACACGCTCGCCAACGCTCGCTTCACCGCCCGCCAGAAGGGCTATGCCCAGTCCCGGGGCGACAGCGCAATCTATACCCCCCAGGTGGTCATCAATGGCCGCGAGCACGCGGTCGGCAGCGACGAAAACGCCATCGACATAGCCATCGCCCGTCAGGATAACCGCTATCACGGCCTGCCGGTGCCCGTGACGATGGCGCTGAAAGGGGATGCTCTCATCATCACTGTCGGGGCCGCCGCACCCGACCTCGCCAAAGGCGCCAACGTCTGGCTCGTCACCATCGACAAGACCCGCTCCGTTGCCATCAAACGCGGCGAGAATCGCGGACGCACCGGCACCTATACCAACGTGGTGGAAAGCCTGCAGCCGGTTGGCATGTGGAAGGGAAAGCCGGAGCGCATCGAGTTACCGCGCAACGAGATCCTCGAAAAGGACCCGAACAAAACCTGCGCCGTCATCGTTCAGCAGGAAAAGAACGGCGTACCCGGCGCCATAATCGGTGCGGCGATCCTGCGCTGATCCGCTCGCGGGACCACCCCCGCCATTGCCCGCTCCGCCGTTGTCCATTCCACCGCTACCCGGCACGAAAAAGCCGCCGCGACCATCCGCGGCGGCTTTTCCTTTGTGGGAGATTGATCGGAGCGATCGACGGCGATCAGGCGTAGGCCGTCGCGATCAGCTCCGCGGTCCTGGCGGCAAAGGCCGACGGATCGTCCGGTGCCTCGCCGTCGAGGATCCGGCCGAGGCCGAGGAGCAGCGCCGGAACGTCGGCAAGATCCTTGCCCGAGGCCTGGCGCGCGGCGAGCGCCTTGATGAGGTCGCTGCGCGGATTGAGTTCCAGGACCGGCTTCAGCTTGGCGCCACCCTCCTGCTGGGCAAGCAGCTTTTCCAGCTGCCGGTCCGGGCCGAAATCGGGCGCGACAAGACAGACCGGGCTCTCCGCCAGCCGGTTCGACGACCGCACGTCGCTAACCGCCTCACCGAGCGCGCTCTTCACCGCGGTGACAAGCCCGGCGATTTCCGCCTCGTCTCCCGCCTGTTCCTTCGCTTCCTCGCTGAGCGGAATAGCGTCGATATCCGCCGACCCTTGTGTGATCGAATGGAACGGCTTGCCGTCGAAACCGACGGCGGTGCGGACCCAGAAGGCGTCGACCGGATCTGTCAGGAGAAGGACTTCCACCTCGCGCGCCCGGAACCCTTCCAGATGCGGGCTCTTTTCCAGCGTCGCGCGATCATCGCCGAGCGCGTAGTAGAGCGCGGTCTGGTTTTCCTTCATGTCGGCGACGATCTCGGCGAGCGTCCGCCAGTCTTCACCCTTTGTCGTCTTGAAGCGGGCGAGTTTGAACAGCGCATCGCGGCGGGATGGGTCCTCGTAAAGCCCTTCCTTGAGGACGGCACCGAACGCCTCCCAGATCTTGGCGAAGGTCTCCGCATCCTTGTCCGCCAGCTTTTCCAGCTCGGACAGCACCTTGTTGGTGACGCCCTTCTTGATCTGCTCCAGGATCGGGTTCGCCTGCAGAAGCTCGCGCGACAGATTGAGCGGCAGGTCGTCTGAATCGACGACGCCGCGCACGAACCGCAGCCAGGGCGGCAGGATTTCCACCTCATCGGTGATGAAGACGCGACGGACGTAGAGCCGGACCCGGCCCTTGCGGTTGGGGTCGAACAGATCGAAAGGCTTTGAGGACGGCACGAAAAGGAGGACGGAATAGTCCTGCCGACCTTCGGCGCGATAGTGCAGCGTCAGAGCCGGATCGTCGTAGAGCCCGCCGACATAGCCGTAGAACTCCTTGTATTCCTCCGCCGACACGTCCGATTTCGGCTTGCGCCACAACGCAGAGCCGTCGGCGATCTCCACCGGCGCTTCCGCGTCCGTCTTGGCCAGAAGGATTGGCACCGGCACGTGGGCGGAATAATCGCGCACGATCCGCTCCAGCGTCTCGTCGGCGGCGTAGTCTTTGGCATCCGCCATGAGATGGAGAACGACGCGCGTGCCGCGCACCGGCGCCTCGTCGAGGGGCACGGGATCAACAGTGAAGGTGCCCTTGCCATCGGAACGCCAGCACCAGGCTTCCGCGGCGCCCGCCTTGCGGCTGACGACCTCGACCGTGTCGGCAACCATGAAGGAAGCATAGAAGCCGACGCCGAACTGGCCGATGAAAGCGGTGCGGTCGTCGCTCTTTTCCAGTCCTTCAAGGAACGCCCCGGTGCCTGAGCGGGCAATCGTCCCGAGGTTGGCGATCAGTTCGTCGCGGTCCATGCCGATACCGTTGTCGGCGACGCTGAGCGTTCCGGCCTCCTGATCGGGCGTGATCGTGATCCGGAAAGCCCCGTCATCGCCGAGGAGCGACGGCTCCGACAGCGCCGTCTGCCGAAGCTTTTCGCAGGCGTCCGCGCCATTGGAAATCAGTTCCCTGAGAAAGATATCCTTGTTGGAATAGACCGAGTGCACCATCAGGTGAAGCAGCCGGGAAACCTCTGCTTCGAACTGGTGCGCCTCCTGCGGGTTCGTCTCCGTGTCCGCCGACGTGTTCATTGTCTTTCCCCCATGGTCCAGAAACTAAAATACGCGCGGCTGCCGCAGCAACCGCCTGTGCGCCCTATATCGGGAACGCGGCAAGGGGAATCAAGCGTTTGGAGGGGGCGATACGGAACGGCCGCGATGGGGTCAGCAAAAGCCGGAAACGGAAAAGGGCCGACCCACCGGCCGACCCTTTCCGACACATACTTGCCTTGTCTGAAGGGGAACCCTTCAGGAAGCTTGGTGGCCCGGTTCGACGAAACCCCGGGGGGCTGGGGGGCTGAAAAATCCGAAGCCTCGAGTGAACCGGGCCGTCTGAGGCAACGGTGATAAGTTCGCTCCCCAAAGTGGCTCGCCAAAGGCGTAATTTGGGCAAAACTGTGATTTTTCACCACCCATGGTTTTACCCGTCAATTGGCCGGAGCCCCTTGCGCAATCGCGCATTCCCCGCGATCATGACGGTTCGACGACACGCACGGAGGCGCCATGAGCGAGGCAGAAGAAAGCCGACACGCCGGGGGAACCGTCGACGTTCTCCCTCATTCCAACTCGCCCCGCCACGCGCTGCCGATCATGTTCGACCGCCGCGAACTTGCGGCAATCCTCACCGTCTACGGACGCATGGTCTCGGCCGGCGAATGGCGCGACTACGCCATCAACCAGCTTCGCGACCGTTGCGTCTTCTCCATCTATCGCCGCTCCAGCGAATATCCGCTTTTTCGCATCGAGAAGGTCCCGCGCCTGGCGCGCAAACAGGGTGCCTATTCGGTCGTCGCCACCGGTGGCACGATCCTCAGACGCGGCCATCAGCTCTCGCAGGTCCTCAAGGTGTTCGACAAGCGCCGCCTCGCGCTCGTCGACTGACACGCCGGCCGCCTCGATCGCGGGCAAGCCGGGGGAGAGCGTCAATGCGAGCTGACAGGGCGCGACCCCGGAGTACAACTTATTTATGTTTTCTTAAACGAAATGTAATCTCCAATTGCGTTAACGGAGATTGCAATGTCGCGCCTTGTTCCCGCTGTCCTCTTGTTTGCCGCCCTTGTTCTTCCCACACTCGCTGCCGCCCAGGAACGTGCCGCAAAGGTCGCCCTCGTCATCGGCAATTCGCGTTATGCGACTGTTTCCCACCTCCCCAACCCGCGCAACGATGCGAAAGACATGGCGGAGGCTTTGCGCCGGCTGGGATTCAACGTCACCGAAGGGCATGATCTCGGTGTCTCAGCCATGCGGCGCCACCTTGCGAGCTTTGCCGACGAGGCGGCCGATGCGGAAATGGCGATCGTCTTCTTCGCCGGCCACGGCGTCGAGATCGACAAGCGAAACTATCTGATCCCCGTCGACGCGACCCTTCGCAGCGACCGCCGGGTACGCTTCGAGGCGATCGAGCTCGACGATGTCGTCGCAACACTCAATGATGTGCACGGGCTGCGCCTCATCCTGCTCGATGCATGCCGCACCAATCCGTTCGTCCCGAAGATGCGGGTCACCTCCGCGACCCGCTCGATCGGCCGCGGCCTGTCGGGCGTGGAGCCGAGCGAGGGGCTCCTCATCGGCTATGCGGCCAAGGCCGGCACGGTCGCCGAGGACGGTCGCCAGCGTAACAGCCCCTATACACGCGCGCTCCTCGCCCACCTGGAGGAGCCGGGTCTCGAAGTGCAGTTCCTGT
>CAXXGS010000003.1:0-50000 GCA_963675285.2 uncultured Rhodobium sp. | reverse complement strand
CGGCCGGAAGATGTCTGCCACCTGGAATCGCCTCCCGTCACACCCCATAGAGTCCTGTGGGAACCGGCCGGAATCGCGCGGCGCGACACACCGTCCCGTCATATTTCGGTCGAAACCGCGTTTTATGGGATCGGCCCGGCCGCAAAAGCAGGTATAACTTCGCTCGCATCGGGCGTTCGATGCCGGTCGATGCGCAGCGGGCGACGACAGTACGTGATGCGAATCGTCGGACGGCCGCGCGCATGCGGAAACGAGCGTCGGCAGGACGGGCTTCGCACCCGACGAATCGAAGGCCGTTGGGAAATCACATGCAACGTGCCGCAAGAGACAGGACGGGCGACATGCAGTTTGGCTGGCACAGCAATCACCCGACGATCATCGAACTCGGCGAGGAACCCGCCCTCCTTGTCGGCGACGACAAGAATCTCCCGCCGAACCATCGTCGGGTTAGCATGCGCTGGCTCGCCGGAACCGTGCTTACCGGCATGACCTCCGTTTTCCTGATGGGTGGCGCGCTCTTCGTTGCGCTCGACGGGCGCCACACCTTCGCTGCGCCGCCCAAGGCCTACGCCGCCCACGCGCCCATGCACACCGTGCAGACACGTCAAAGCGGACCGATCACCAAAGGCGATCGGATTCGCCCGGCCGCACCGGAGGTGTCGAATCGCCAGATTATGACGGTCAGCACCGTGACCCGCATCGGCAACCGGGATTTCATCAAGGACCGTCCCTTCGTTCACATCAACGCCTCGCTTGCCCTGCGCAAGAACACCGAAATCGAAACCGATATTCCGCCCTTCAACCCGCTGAAGATTTTTGCCGACACCGAACTCTTTCCGGCCCAGTCCAGCACCGATTCCATCTATGGCGCAGAAGTCGACGGCGAAGTCGCGATCAGCGTGCGCCCCTTCCCGCTTTCCAATCCGCTGATAGAGGCCGGAGGCCCGAGCGAACGCGAGATCGAGGCGAATGTTCGCGCCTCGGCTGATTTCCTGACGAGCGGAGACGCCACCTCGATCGCCGTCGCTCAACCGTTCATTCATCCCGATCGATTCAATTTTGATCTCGCCTCTCAGCCGGATCTCTCGCGCCTCGCCGTCCGCATTATCCCCGAGAACGTCTCCTTCATCACCAAAAACGAGGAGACCTCCCAGCAGAACAGCACCGGGCTCGAGGAAAAGATCGTCATTCCGACAAAGGACCAGACCTTTTCCGATATCCTCACCGCCTATGGCGCAACGGACGAGGAGGCGGCGGAAATCCGCGCCGTGTTCCAGAAGGCCTTCCACGTTGCCTCGCTGCCTGACGATGCCAAGGTGCGATTCGGCATTGATCCGGCCGAGACCGAAGAAGATCGCGCAATCCCGGCCCGCGTCAGCCTCTATGAGGACGGCAACCACATCGGCACCGTCGCCCGCTCCGACGACGGCTTCTATGTTCCCGCCGAAGAGCCCGCGACCGTCGTGGCGGAAACCTCGGCGGAGGAACAGCCCGCACCGTCCAACTATTCCGGGCCGAGCCTTTCGCTCTACCAGAGCCTCTATCAGACGGCCGCCGAGCAGCAGATTCCCGAGCGCCTCGTCAAGGAGCTCATCCGCATCTATTCGTTCGATGCCGACTTCAATCAACGTGTGAAGCCGGGCGATTCGATCGATGTGCTGTATGCGATGGAAGATGAGAACGACCCCGATTCGGCGACCGAGATTCTCTATGCCGCGATCAATCTGCGCGGCACCGAACATCACTTCTACCGCTTCCGCACCGGCGACGATAACGGCATTGATTACTATGACGAGACCGGCAAGAGCGCGAAGAAGTTCCTGATGCGCAAACCGCTGACACACGGCCGCTTCGCCTCCGGCTTTTCCATGCGCCGCCACCCGATTCTCGGCTACGTGCGCCGTCACCTCGGTGTCGACTGGGCCGCGCCGCGCGGCACGCCGATCATGGCGTCCGGCGACGGCGTCATCGAAGAGGCGAAGTGGAAATCCGGCTATGGACGCTGGACCAAGATCCGCCACGCCAACGGCTATGAGACCGGCTACGGTCACCAGTCCGGCTGGGCCAAGGGCATCAAGCCCGGCGTCCGGGTCCGCCAGGGCCAGATCATCGGCTATGTGGGATCGACGGGCCTGTCCACCGGCCCGCATGTTCACTATGAGGTCATCGTCAACAACCGCCACGTCGACCCGATGCGCATCCGCCTGCCGCGCGGCCGCGTCCTGAAGGGCGAAGAACTCATCGCCTTCCAGCGCGAGCGTCGGCACATCGACTCACTGGTCAACAAGGGCGCCAATGCGACCGAGGTCGCGACCGCCCAGTAGACAAGCCCGAACAGGCGGATCAGCGAGGCCTTCTCCAGGGCGGCTCGCGCGCGCAAAACAAAACCGCCGGGAAAATCCCGGCGGTTCTTCTTTCAGGCGAGGCAACGGGCGCCGGGGCGCCCGCCCGCTCAGGCCGCTTCCTGGCCCGCCCCCTCCGCCGTGAAGATCAGTCGTTCGCTTCCCGCCGACACATGCACGATCTGGCCGTCGGCGATATCGCCAGCAAGGATCTTCTCGGCGAGCGGGTCCTGAACGTACTTCTGGATCACCCGTTTCAGCGGACGTGCACCATAGGCCGGGTCGTAGCCCTTGGCCGCCAACCACGCCCGCGCTGTCTCGTCGAGATCGAGCACGATCTTGCGATCCTCCAGGAGCGACCTCAGCCGCTCCATCTGGATTTCCACAATCGCCCCCATCTGATCCCTGCGCAGCCGGTGGAACAGGATGATGTCGTCGAGCCTGTTCAAGAACTCCGGCCGGAAGTTCGCCCTGACGACCCCCATGACGTCGTCGCGCACCGCATCGACGTCCTGTCCCTCGGCCTGATTGGCCAGGAACTCGGAGCCGAGGTTCGACGTCAGCACAATGAGCGTGTTGCGGAAGTCGACCGTCCGGCCCTGTCCGTCGGTCAACCGACCGTCGTCAAGCACCTGCAGGAGCACGTTGAAGACGTCCGGATGAGCCTTTTCGATCTCGTCGAAGAGGACCACCTGATAAGGCCGCCGGCGCACCGCTTCTGTCAGCGCACCGCCTTCCTCGTAGCCGACGTAGCCCGGAGGCGCGCCAATCAGACGGGCAACGGAGTGCTTCTCCATGTATTCCGACATGTCGACACGCACCATCGCGGTCTCTTCATCGAAAAGGAACGACGCCAGCGCCTTCGTCAGCTCGGTCTTGCCGACGCCGGTCGGGCCGAGGAACATGAACGAGCCGATCGGCCGGTTCGGGTCCTGCAGGCCGGCACGGGCACGCCTGACCGCGGTGGAGACCGCATGGACCGCCTCCCCCTGGCCGATGACCCGCCTGGCGATCTCGTCCTCCATCCTGAGGAGCTTCTCGCGCTCACCCTCGAGCATCTTGTCGACCGGGACCCCCGTCCAGCGCGACACCACATGGGCGACGTGGTCCGCCGTCACCGCCTCATCGACCATCCGCGAGCCGTCATCCGGCCCGGCGCTCCCGCGCTCCGCCGATTCGCTGTCCGCGAGTTGCTTTTCCAGCTCCGGAATCACGCCGTAGGCGATCTGCCCAGCCTTGGCGAGGTCGCCGGACCGTTGTGCCTTCTCCAGATCGATTCGTGCCTGGTCGAGCTCGGTCTTGAGCGTCTGCGTGCCGGCGAGCTTTTGCTTTTCGCGCTGCCAGCGCGCCGTCAGCCCCGCCGACTTCTCTTCCAGATCGGCAAGTTCCTTCTCCAGCTTCTCCAGCCGGTCATGCGAGGCCTTGTCCGTTTCCTTCTTCAGCGCCTCGCGCTCGATCTTGAGCTGGATGATCCGCCGGTCGAGTTCGTCGAGTTCCTCGGGCTTGGAATCAACCTGCATCCGCAGGCGCGACGAGGCCTCGTCGACCAGATCGATCGCCTTGTCCGGCAGGAAGCGGTCGGTGATGTAGCGGTTCGACAGCGTCGCGGCGGCAACGATCGCCGAATCGGTGATCCGAACGCCGTGGTGCAGCTCGTACTTCTCCTTCAGGCCACGCAGGATGGAGATCGTGTCCTCCACCGTCGGCTCCGAAATGAGCACCGGCTGGAACCGGCGCGCCAGTGCGGCGTCCTTTTCCACATGCTTGCGGTATTCGTCGAGCGTCGTCGCGCCAATGCAGTGCAACTCGCCGCGTGCCAACATCGGTTTCAAGAGGTTCGACGCGTCCATCGCGCCATCCGCCTTGCCCGCGCCGACAAGCGTATGCATCTCGTCGATGAAAAGGATAATGCCGCCTTCCGCCGCCTGCACTTCCGACAGGACCGCCTTCAGGCGCTCCTCGAACTCGCCGCGATACTTCGCACCGGCGATCAGCGATCCCATGTCGAGCGCGAGAAGGCGCTTGTCCTTCAGACTCTCCGGCACGTCGCCGTTGACGATCCTGAGCGCCAGCCCCTCCGCGATCGCGGTCTTGCCGACGCCCGGCTCGCCGATCAGCACCGGGTTGTTCTTGGTGCGCCGTGACAGCACCTGCATGGCGCGGCGGATCTCCTCGTCGCGGCCGATCACCGGGTCAAGCTTGCCGTCGCGCGCGGCCTGGGTAAGGTCGCGGGCATATTTCTTCAAGGCGTCATAGCCTTCTTCCGCCGACGCGGTGTCAGCGGTGCGGCCCTTGCGGATGGTATTGATCGCCTGGTTGAGCCCGGTCGGCGTCACGCCGGCCTTGGCAAGGATCTTCGAGGTCGCGGCCTCCTTCTCCATCGCCAGTGCAAGGAGCAGACGCTCCACCGTCACATACGAGTCGCCCGCCTTCTTGGCGAGCCCTTCGGCGGTGTCGAAAACCTTCGCCACCGGCTGGGCCAGATAGAGCTGTCCATTGCCGCCGGAGACCTTGGGCATCTTGTCGAGCGCCTGCTCAACCGCCAGGAGGGCATCCTTAGGCCGCCCGCCGGCCTGTTCGATAAGCCCGGCGGCCATGCCTTCGGGATCATCGAGGAGCACCTTCAGAATGTGCTCCGGCGTGAATTGCTGGTGCCCCTTTGTCAGGGCCTGGGTCTGGGCGGACTGAATGAATCCCCGCGCCCGCTCCGTATAATTCTCGAAATTCATGGCATTTCTCCTTGAGCCCGCCGTCACCACCCGAAGCATGGATCGGACGTCCTGAGACCGTGCTGCTACCTTTGCGGCAAGCCGCCGCCACGCGGCCGGCCCCCGCCGTCTCTCCCAATATGGTGATGCATTTCGGCAACAAAAGAGGGCACGACACATCCGCGTGAACGGATTACATAGACGCGATCCGCTTCGTGATCACCTTCAGGAGTCACCGATGACGCTCGCTGCGCCCGCCCATCTCGCCACTCTTTGCCGCTATCCCCTGAAAGGCTTTTCCGCTGAAACGCTCGGCCAGGCGGATGTCACCCCCGCCGAGGCGCTGCCGCTCGACCGGGCTTTCGCGCTGGAATTCCGCGATTCCGGCTTCGACGAGGAAAATCCCGCCCACGTCCGCAAATCCTACTTCCTGCAGCTCGCGCTCTTCCCCGAACTCGCGACCGTGGCAACGACCTTCGATCCGGCGACACGCACGCTGACGCTTTCCAGGGATGGCAAGACCCTCGCCAAGGCCTCCGTCGACACTGCCGACGGCCGCGACGCCATCGAGAAGGCCGCCGGCGCCGCTTTGGCCAAGCCGCTTCCACGCCAGCCGCGCCTCATCGAGGGGCGTACCGTCACATTGACCGATCGGTCGAAGCCCTTCCTGTCGCTGATCAACCTTGCCAGCGTCGCCGACCTCGGACTCACCATGGACCATGAGCTCGATCCGATCCGCTTCCGTGGCAATCTCTATATCGAGGGGTGGGAGCCCTGGGTCGAGGCGGCCATGGTCGGCCGGACCCTCAGGATCGGCGAGGCCGCGACCTTCGAGGTGATCAAGCCGGTCGAGCGCTGCGCCGCAACGGAGGTGAACCTGAAGACCGGCACCCACGACGCCAATGTCCTGCAGACCCTGTCGGAGCGCCACGCCAACCGCGACTGCGGCATCTTCCTTGCCGTCACGACCGCCGGAACGATCCGGCCCGGCGATCCGGTCATCTTCGCCGACTGACGGCACCCCGCACAGCAAGAAACGAGAAAAGGGCGCCCGACCGGGCGCCCTTTTCTGTTTCTGAATAGAAAGGAAAGTATCGACCCGGGGCAACACAGCCTCCGGCCCTCGCGTTCGACTGTACGGGCGAAGTTCACAAGGTCGAGAAGGAATGGGTTCTGGTTCAGACCAGGCACGGCCTTCTGGAAGGCACCAAAAGCGCCACCGTCGACACGCCACCGGACAAGATCGAGGTGCCGGTCAGTGGGGCCGAGCCGACCGAGAACTGGTTCGGCAAGAGCCCGACCGCCCGCAGACCGTCAACGACGATATCGACGCCGCCTACGCCGCACGGAACAAGAATGACAGCAAAGCCTGTCTGGAAGCGGCGGAAAACGCCAGGACGTCAATGGCCGCGTTCTGATCGCGCTCACGACCAGAGGCCGTCGTCTGAGAATACGGACTGCGGCGACCGGAATGCGAAGCATGAAAAACCCGCCGGCGCTGTCGCTGGCGGGTTTTTCTAAAGTCAGGCTTCGCTGGCCACAGCTTCCTGGGAAGGCGCTTCGGTTTCCGCCGCCGCATCCTTCTTGGGGGCGGCCTTGCGGGTCCGCCGGGCCGGCTTCTTCGGGGCCTCCGCAGCCTCCTCGGCTACGGGCGCCTCGGCAGCCTCTCGCGCGGGAGCGGAGGACGCATCCTGCTGATCGGCACCTTGATCGTCTCCAGCCTCCGACGCCGTGGTCTTGCGGCCACCGCGTCCGCGACTGCCCCGCGCGCGGCGCTTCGGCTTCGATGCGCCGTCCTCGCCCTCGGCTTCGGGAGCTCCTTCGGCCTGCGCCACCGGCGCATCCTCGGACTTGTTCTCGCCATTGGCCTTGCCGCGCGTGCCGGACGCCTTCTCCGCACCGGAGCCGTCAGTCTTGCGGCGCACGTTGCCACCACCCTTGCCGTCGGCCACGGGCATCGCATCCACGAAGGGCTGCGGCGCATCGGGCGCCATCACCGGGCTCGGTTCACGCTCCGTCGAACCATTGCCGGATGAACCATTGCCAGACGAACCGTTGCCAGACGAACCATTGCCCGAAGACGCCTCGCCGGAACGCTCGTCTTCGCGATTGGGAATCGCCGAAGGTCCCTGTGCGGCGGCGATGATGCGGAAATAATGTTCGGCATGCTGGAGATAGTTTTCGGCCGTGATGCGATCACCGGACGCCTGGGCGTCACGCGCGAGCTGGACGTACTTCTCGGCAACATGCAGGGCGGTGCCCCGGATCTTCACATCCGGGCCATTGGACTCGAAAGTCCGCGACAGCGGATTGGAGGGTTTCCGGCTCCGTCCGCGCATGCGCTTGTTCTGGTTGTTCTGCCTCATTATGCCATTTCTCTTCCGGGAACCTGCCAAGTCCACGTTCTTTGGGCGCGGACCCGATTCCCCGAATGCCATAGGGACCGTTCGGCTTCTGGAGCATCGAACGACAGTTGCGCTAAAGGTCTCCAAGTCTCATCGGTCACATCTGTCCCGACGGTAAATGACCGGGACGAAACGTATCGTTTCCGATTGTCAGCGGACCAAGAGGAACACGGCAGACCCAACGGAAATGGGATCCATCTCCACGATCTCGATCGAGAGGAAAAGGCTGGCTGAACCTGGACCTCGATCGTCGCCGCCGTGTTTCGGCGAGGTGAAACTAGCCGCTTCCACCCGGATTTCCAAGGGCTTTTTTCCGAAATCGGGTATTTCCCCTATTGGCTCTTCGGAGACCTCAACCCGCTGACCACGCGATCGCATCCACCAAGATCGTGCCGCACGGCGATCCCTGAGAACCCCGAAATCCGTAGAATCTCGCCAACGGCAGCACGTTGCGACGCGCCGATTTCAACGCAAAGGCGGCCCTCTTCGACAAGGGCGCGAAACGCCTGCGGCACCAGCGTGCGATAGGCCTCAAGACCGTCCTCGCCGCCGTCGAGTGCGCGAATCGGATCATGCTCGCAGACCTCCCGGGAAAGATCCGCCAGCTCCCCGCTCGCGATATAGGGCGGGTTGGAAACGACAAGATCGAAACGGGCCGGCATCAAAGCCGCGCCGTAATCGGCCCGTGCCAGCACCATACGGTCCGCGACGCCCGCCTCGAGCGCATTCACCGCCGCAATCCGGAGCGCCGAAAGCGAGATATCGACGGCGAGCGCCGAGGCCGTCGGCACCTCGCGCAACAGCGCGATCGCGATCGCGCCGGTGCCGGTGCCGATGTCGACGAACCGGACCGGCCGGTTGCCGGCGCCCCGTGCCCGCAAGGCGTCAAGCGCGGCCTCCACCAGGATTTCCGTATCCGGGCGAGGTTCCAGCGTTTCTGGCCCGAGCCGAAGCGTCATATCCCAGAAATCTCGCCGCCCAAGGATCCGGCCGACCGGCTCTCCGGCAAGCCGCCGCTCCGCGCGTTCCTCGATAAGTGTAAGCACCTCGTCGCAGAGCACCTTCTCGCCGAGGAGCACGAGGGCTTCCGGCGCCATGCCAAGCGCGTCCGCACACAGAATGCGCGCGTCGAGATCGGCGGTCGAAAGGCCGGCGTCGCGGAACCTGGCGCGAACGGCGCGGTAGACCGCCGCCGCATCCCGGGATGTCACGCCGCGTCCTCGACGGCGGCCAGGAGCCTCGCCTGGTGGTCGGTCACCAGCGCATCGACCAGTTCGTCGACCCCCTCGCCGGCGAGGATTTCGTTGAGCTTGTAGAGGGTGAGGCCGATACGGTGATCGGTCACCCGCCCCTGCGGGAAATTATAGGTGCGAATGCGCTCGGAGCGATCGCCGGTGCCCACCTGCTCACGCCGCGACTCCGCCCGCTCGTCGGCAAGCCGTGAGCGCTCCTGATCGAACAGGCGCGCCCTGAGGATCTGCATCGCGCGCGCCCGGTTCTGGTGCTGCGACTTCTCCGCCTGGACAACGACGATGCCGCTCGGAATATGGGTAATGCGGACAGCGGAATCGGTGGTGTTGACGTGCTGACCGCCAGCACCCGAAGCACGCATGGTATCGATACGGATGTCCTCCGGGCGGATATCGACGTCGACGTCGCGCGCCTCCGGCAGCACCGCCACGGTGGCCGCCGAGGTGTGGATACGGCCACTCGATTCGGTTGCCGGCACCCGCTGCACCCGGTGGACGCCGGATTCGAACTTCAGTCTGGCAAAAACACCATTGCCGGCGATGCTGGCAATGATCTCCTTGTAGCCGCCCATTTCGCCTTCGCTCGCGGACAGCGTCTCGACCTTCCAGCCCTTCAGCGTCGCGTAGCGCTCGTACATACGGAAGAGATCGCCGGCGAACAGCGCCGCTTCGTCGCCGCCGGTTCCGGCGCGAACTTCCAGGATCGCGCTTTTCTCATCCGCCGCATCCTTCGGCAGGAGCGCGACCTGAAGCTTTTCGACCAGGTCCCCGATGCGTTCCTCGATCTCCGGCTTTTCCATCTCGGCCATCTCACGCATCTCGTGGTCGGTGCCGGCGGTATGCAGCAGCTCCTCGATACCGTCGAGCTCCTTGTGCGCCTTGCCAAGTTCGCGCACCATCGCCACGATCGGATCGAGTTCGGCATATTCCCGCGACAACCGGACATAGGTTTCGGGATCGGGATTGGAGGCCATCTGCCCCTCGATCCTCTCGAACCGATCAACGAGACTGTCGAGCTTTTCCTGTGAGATCATCACCTGTTTCCATGCATGGGCCGGGCCTGCGGGGGGCGTCGTCGCACAACACGCACCGCACCGAAAGGCCGGCGGCTAAAGCGGTATCGCGTGGTCCTCGGCATACGACTTGACGAAACCGCGCAGGCTGTCCCTTTGCGCCGGATCGGCCAGACGGTCCATAAGCGCGGCCTCGAACGTGCCGATGTTGAGCTTGCGCACCAGCGCCTTGACCGGGCCGATCGCCGCCGGCGACATCGACAGCGTGCGAAAACCGATGCCGACGAGCGTCATCGCATCGACTGTGCGCCCGCCGATCTCGCCGCACAGAGACAGCCGGACCTTCGCCGACGCGGCCTTGTCGACGATCATCCGCAGTGCCCTCAGAAACGCCGGCGAAAGCGGGTCGAAGCGATCCGCGACTTCCGGATTGCCCCGGTCGGACGCGGTGAAGAAATGAAAGAGATCATTGGAGCCGACGGAGGCGAAATCAACTTCCGCAAAGAGCGCATCGAGCTCAAACAGCAACGAGGGCACCTCGATCATCACGCCGAGCCGCGTCGAGGACGGCACCTCGTGACCGTGGCCCAGAAGGTGTTCCTTCTCCCGCTCCACGATATCGCGCGCCCGGCGGAACTCCTCCACCTCCGTCACCATCGGGAACATCAAGTTGAGATCGCGCCCCGCCGCCGCACGCAGCATGGAGCGGATCTGGGTGCGCAACAGCCCCGGCCGGTCGAGCCCGAGGCGGATCGCCCGCCAGCCCATCGCCGGGTTCTCTTCCTGGATCGACCTGAGATAGGGCAACACCTTGTCGCCACCGATATCGAGCGAGCGGAAAATCACCGGCCGCGGCCCCGCCGTCTCCAGCACCTCCCGGTAGAGATTGGTCTGCTCGCGCATCCGCGGGAAGGTCGGCGAGACCATGAACGGCAGCTCGGTGCGGAAGAGCCCGATGCCGTCCGCGCCTGATTCCTCCAGGTGCGGCAGGTCGACGAGAAGCCCCGCGTTGAGCATCAGCGGCACGCTCTGCCCATCCTGCGAGACGGAAGGATGCCCGCGCAGGCGCTTGTACTGTGCCTGCCGCCGCGCCCGGAACTTCACCTTGTCCGCGTAGGCGCGCTCCACGTCCGCCGGCGGGCGCAGATGAACGTGGCCGGAAACGCTGTCGACGATGATCGCATCACCCGCCTCGCAAAGCGACGTGATGCCGAGCACCTGGCCGATCGCCGGGATTCCAAGCGCCCGCGCCACGATCGTCACGTGGCTCATCGGTCCTCCCTCTTCCAGCACCAGCGCCCGAATCCGGTGTCGGTCGTAGTCCAGAAGCTCCGCCGCGCCCATGTTGCGCGCCACGATGATCGCTTCCTTCGGCGGAGGATCGTCGGCATTCTCCGCCGTCTCCGGCGCTCCGACAATGGACCGCAGCAGCCGATTCGCCAGATCGTCGAGATCGTGCAGCCGCTCGCGCAAGTAAGGGTCGGTCTGGCGCAGCATGCGCGCCCGGGTGTCGTTCTGAACCTTCTCCACCGCGGCTTCCGCCGTCAGCCCGTTGCGCACCGCCTCTTCCATGCGCCGGACCCAGCCGCGATCATGGGCGAACATGCGATAGGCCTCCAGCACATCGCGATGCTCACCGAGCTGGGAGATATCACCCCGCTCCAGCATGTCGTCGAGGGAAAGGCGCAGACGATCGACCGCCACGCGCAACCGCTCCAGTTCCGAATCCGTGTCTTCCGCAATGAGATTGGTGACGACCACGCGCGGCTCGTGGAGAACCACATAGCCAAGGCCGATGCCCTCGGTCAGGCAGACGCCCTCCAGCTGCATCGCGCGGCGCAGGTCGAGTTGCTGGCCGACCGGCGAGACACCGGCGAAGACACCGGTCGCCGCCATCTCCGCGATTACCATCGCTGTCGTCTGCAGCGCCTCGATTTCTTCGTCGGCATAGGCCCGCTGGGCCCGGTTCTGGACGACGAGAACGCCAAGCGTGCGCCCGCCTCGCAGGATCGGCACACCGAGGAAGGAATGATAGATCTCCTCGCCCGTCTCCGGCTTGTAGGCAAAAGCGGGGTGGGTCTGCGCCTCTGTCAGCGACAGCGTCTTGGCCTCCGCCGCGATCAGGCCAACAAGGCCTTCGCCGACACGCAGGCTCGTGTGATGAACGGCCGCGCGGTTGAGACCCTCGGTCGCGAACAGCTCAAGGACACCGTCGGCGCGAAGGAAATAGACCGAGCAGACTTCCGCGACCATGTTGGCCGCGATCAGCACCACGATTTTGTCGAGCCGTTCCTGCGCGCTGATCGACTCCGCCATGACCTCGCGGAGACGACGGAGCAACAAACGCGGGCCGGCAAGGGGACCCCGCATCGTCTATATAACTCCCCGACACGCCGGAGGCCTCATGCCGGCCGCGGCGCACGCCTTTCCTGTTCAACCAGTATTTTCCTGCCGTAGACAGTGCCATTGCCGGCACCATCGGCGCAACCGGAAGGAGACGATCAGGCCAACGCCGGAATGACGCTTTCGCGCCCCGGAACTCAGCCCTGCTTGTCGAGACCGTATACCGAATGGAGAGTCCGGACGGCAAGTTCGCTGTAGGCTGCCTCGATCAGCATGGAGATCTTGATCTCCGAGGTGGTGATCGCAAGGATATTGATGTTGCGCTCGGCAAGCGCCTTGAATGCCTGGGCCGCCACGCCCGCATGGCTGCGCATGCCGATGCCGATCACCGAGACCTTCACCACGTCGCTGCGGCCCTCGATCTCGGCAAAGCCGATCTCCCCGCGCGCCTCTTCCAGAACCGCGACTGCGCGGTCGTAGTCAACTTCAGGAATCGTGAAGGTAATGTCCGCCGTCGACCCGTCGGCGGAGATGTTCTGGACGATCATGTCGACATTGAAGTGGTGCTCGGACAGGCGCACGAAGACGCCCGCCGCAACGCCCGGCCGGTCGGGAACCCGGCGAATGGAGATCTGCGCCTCGTCCTTGGAAAAGGCGATACCGGTTACGACCTGCTGTTCCACGATCTCATCCTCATGACAAATAAGCGTGCCCGGAGGCATGTTGCCAACGCCTTCCTGCGGCGCCTCGGGGTCGTCGAAACTGGAGCGGACGAACACCCTGACACCGTGCACCATCGCCAGTTCCACCGACCGCACCTGCAGCACCTTGGCGCCGAGCGATGCCATTTCCAGCATTTCCTCAAAGGCGATGCGGTCAAGCCGCTTTGCCTTGGGCACGATGCGCGGGTCAGTGGTGTAGACACCGTCGACGTCGGTGTAGATATCGCAGCGATCGGCCTCGATCGCCGCCGCGATCGCCACCGCACTGGTGTCGGAACCGCCGCGCCCCAGCGTCGCGATGCGGTTGTCGGGAGCAATGCCCTGGAATCCCGCGATCACCGCGACCTGGCCGGCGCCGATCCGTTCCTTCAGAAGCGAGCCCTCGATCTCGCTGATCCGTGCCGCGCCGTGCGCGTCGTCCGTCTTGAGCGGAATTTGCCAGCCTTGCCAGGAGCGCGCGTCGACGTCCATCGACTGCAGCACCAGCGCCAGAAGGCCCGATGTGACCTGTTCACCGGAGGCGACAACGGCATCGTACTCCCGCGCATCATGCAGCGGCGAGGCTTCGCGGCACAGCGCCACAAGCTTGTTGGTTTCGCCGGCCATCGCCGACACCACGACGGCAACCTCGTTGCCGGCCTCGACCTCGCGTTTTACATGCCGGGCGACATTGCGAATGCGATCGAGATCGGCAACGGACGTGCCGCCGAATTTCATTACCAGACGCGTCATGGGACACGCTACTCACGACTAGAAATGGCCAAGGGCCGGGAGCCCTTGCACAAACAAGGGCGGATCGAACGGCCTTTCCATACAGAGAACGGCCGCGCCCTGCAACGGCCATCCCCGACCGACCGCCCTTGACAATCGGCCGCAGCGGCGGAACACCAGCGTATCGGGCGGCCGACCCGCCGCTTCCGACCGACACGCGAAGGGGTGTTCCATGTCCGCGCATAAAACGCCGGCCGGCGGTACCGTCGACGAAAGTGAAGTCGCCCAGTTCTCGGCCATGGCCGACCAATGGTGGGATGCGACGGGCAAGTTCCGCCCCCTGCACCAGATCAATCCGGTCCGCGTCGCCTACATCAAGGAGCAGGTCTGCGCCCGGTTCGGCCGCGACCATGGCGATTCCCAGGCGCTGAAGGGCCTGCGTATCCTCGACATCGGCTGCGGTGGCGGGCTTCTCAGCGAACCAATGGCGCGCATGGGCGCGGAGGTCGTCGGCGCCGACCCGTCCGAAACCAACATCGAGATCGCCCGCATCCATGCCGCCCGCTCAGGCCTTGAGATCGACTACCGGCCGACGACGGCGGAAGACCTCGCCGCGGCAGGCGAAACCTTCGATATCGTCCTCAACATGGAGGTCGTGGAGCATGTCGCCGACGTACCCTTGTTCCTCAACACCTGCGCCAGCATGATTCGCCCCGGCGGGCTGACGGTGGTCGCGACCCTGAACCGCACCCTGAAGGCCTATGCGCTCGCCATCATCGGCGCGGAATACATCCTCGGCTGGCTCAAGCGCGGCACCCACCAGTGGGAGAAGTTTCTCCGCCCCGAGGAACTGCAGTCGGCGCTCGAGACCGCCGGCCTGGAGATCTCCGATCGCGCCGGCATCACCTATGACCCGCTACGCGACCGCTGGAACCGCGGCCGCAATCTCGACGTCAACTATATGGTCACGGCGCAGAAAGGTGCCTGACGCTGACGTTCACGCAAACGTCTGATCCAGATCAACGAAAGTCGGGCTCACTCTGTTAAGGCTTGTCGGTATCAGCCTCCCCTGACGCGCGCGTCCCGGCGCGCTCAAAAATCGAGCCCTCTTCCGATGCAGCAATTCAGCTTTGGTGCATACGCGCCGCATGAAATGGCGATAAACGCGGAAAACGCCGGCGTCGCGAAGGTCAACAAGGACACGCTTTCGGCTTTCATCTCGGCCATGTCCGCCGGGGCCTTCATTGGCATCGCCTTCGTCTTCTACACCGTCGTCACCACCGGCAACGGCGATATCGGCTGGGGCGCCAACAAGCTCATCGGCGGCCTTGCCTTCAGCCTCGGCCTGATGTTCGTCGTCGTCAACGGTGCCGATCTCTTCACCAGCACCGTCCTAACCGTCGTCGCCAAGGCGAGCGGCAGGATCACCTGGGGCCAGCTCGCCCGCAACTGGGGGATCGTCTACGTCGGCAATTTCGTCGGGGCCATTGGCCTCGTCGCGATCATGCAGCTCGCCCGGCACTACGAAGGCAACGGCGGCGGACTCGGCCTCAGCTACATGCACATCGCCCAGCACAAGCTGCATCACACGTTCATCCAGGCGGTGGCGCTTGGCGTGATGTGCAACGTTCTCGTCTGCCTCGGCGTGTGGATGACCTATGCCGCGCGCGCGCTGACGGACAAACTCCTCGCCGTCGTGCTGCCGGTCACCATGTTCGTTGCCGCCGGCTTCGAACACTGCGTCGCCAACATGTTCCAGATCCCGATGGCCATCCTGACCCGCTCGGGCGCCGGACCGGAGTTCTGGGAGAAGGCTGGTGCCAATGCGGCCGACTTCGCCGATCTCACCTGGACAAACTTCGTCTTCGCCAACCTCATCCCCGTCACCATCGGCAACATCATCGGCGGCGGCCTTGTCGTCGGGCTGGCCTATTGGGTTATTTTCCTGCGCCCGGCCGTCCGCAACGCCAACCACTGAATCGGCGCCGCAACACCCAACGCTTGGCGCCAGTACCTCGCGGCAAAGGCAAGGTCTGGAGGGCATCGGAGAATCATACGAAACACGGAAAAACCAATAATTAAACAACGCATTTTTCAATTCCTATTTAATTAGGAAAAATTAAGCAATTTTTGCTTTCATGGCCGAGCGTAAAGTTCATGCCAAGCCGACTGGAATTTTCCCATGACCATCAAGATTCGCACGTGGATTCTGCTCGCCATGAGCGGCATCGCCATTCTTTGCCTGGGTGTCACTACTCTGCTGGGATATGTTCAGAACCGCGACCTTGTAGCCACTGCGGTCGAGCAGCGGCTCACGAGCCTCAACCAGAGCTTGAAGGCTGAACTGATGGCGGAAGGTCGGCGGGCCATTTCGCTCGCCGAAGCCATCGCCCACCAGCCCGACATCGTCGCCGCCTTCGCCGCCCGCGACCGGGACCGCCTGGCGGAAATGGTGTTACCGATCCAGGACTTCCTGAAACCCAATGCTGGCGTCAGCCAGTTCCAGTTCCATACGCCACCGGCGACGTCGTTCCTGCGCGCCCACAAGCCGGCAAAATTCGGCGACGACCTTTCCTCCTTCCGCAAGACCGTTCTGCGCGCCAACAACGAAAAGCAAAAGTCGATGGGCCTGGAGATCGGCGTCGCCGGCCTCGGCATGCGCGGCGTGGTTCCCGTTTTTCAGGACGGCCAGCATATCGGATCGGTGGAATTCGGCCTTTCCTTCGGCCAGACATTCTTCGATCAATTCAAGCGAGAGTTCAACGCCGAGGCGGTCCTCTTCCTCAAGCGCGACGATGGTTGGCAGCGGTTCGCAACGACCTTGCCCGACAGTTATCGTCCCAGCGAGGAGGCCCTTCGCACCGCCTTCACCGGCAATCTCCTCGAACCCTCGATCACCATCGGCGGCAAGGCGCTGGCCATGGATCTTCGCCCGGTCGCTGACTTCTCCGGCCAGACAATCGGCGTCGTCGCCATCGGCATCGATCGCTCCGCCTTCGACGCCCGCGTCCGCGCCGGCCTCATCAACAACCTCGTCTTCACCGCCGTCGTCCTGCTTCTCGGGTTGGCCGTAGCCTTC
Source organism: uncultured Rhodobium sp. (assembly GCA_963675285.2). GTDB lineage: Bacteria > Pseudomonadota > Alphaproteobacteria > Rhizobiales > Rhodobiaceae > Rhodobium. The sequence continues at coordinate 33,427 of CAXXGS010000003.1, read as the reverse complement.
CTTCTCGACCGCCGCATCGGTCGGCGGATCCAGGCGCTGACCGAGCGCATGTGCCGGCTCGCGCACGGCGACACCACGATCTCTCTGCCCGGCATCGCGGACGGCGACGAGATCGGCGACATGACCCGCGCCGTCGAGGTCTTCCGCAACAATGCCATCGAGCGCGAGAAGCTGGAGGAGGAGGCGAGCGATAACCGCGCCGTGGAACTGGCTCGCCAGAAGCACGTCGACACGCTGATCGAGACGTTCCGCGAACGCACCCGTACCGCCCTCGATGTCGTCAACAGCAACAGCGAACATCTGAAGGGTACCGCGAACGCGCTGATGAATGTGGCAGAGAACACCTCCATGCGCTCCGCCAACTCCGCTGCCGCATCCGAGGAAGCCTCCACCAACGTCCAGACGGTCGCCGCGGCAACGGAAGAACTGTCGGCCTCGATCGAGGAAATCCGCCGCCAGATCGGCACGGCCACCGAGACCATCCGGCACACGAGTTCATCGGCCGCAAGCGCCAACCAACAGGTGGCTGGCCTCGCCGAAGCGGCCGACCAGATCGGCTCCGTCATCACGCTCATCCAGGCGATCGCGGAACAAACCAACCTCCTTGCCCTCAATGCCACCATCGAAGCGGCACGGGCGGGAGAAGCCGGCAAGGGCTTCGCTGTGGTCGCCGCGGAGGTAAAATCGCTGGCAAGCCAAACCGCGAAGGCAACCGACGAGATCGGCGCGCACATCACCACCATCCAGACCTCGACCCATGCCGCCGCGAGCTCGATCGGGGAAATCGCCGACGAGATGGGCAACGTCGCGCAAACGACGGAAGTGATCTCATCGGCAATCGACGAGCAGGCCTCGGCCGCCGTGGAAATCAGCAATAACGTCCAGCAGGCCGCGGCTGGCACGCAGGAAGTCGCCAGCAATATCTCCGGCGTCAGCGAGTCCGTCGGCGAAACCTCCGCCAGCGCCAGCGACCTCCTGGAGGTTTCCAACACCATGATCGGTCGGGTGACGGAGCTCGAAGAGATTGTCGACACCTTCCTGAAGGATGTCGCGGCCGCGTGAGGCACAATCGTTTCCCCCTGACGGGAAACAAAACACATGACAGCGAAATGCAAAGGGCCGCCCCGAAAGAGCGGCCCTTTTCAATGTCTGCGGCTCTGTCACCCCGGTGCCTGTGCCTGGAGCTCGGAACCTGCCGCGCGCTCTCCACGGCCCGAACGAGGGGGGAGAAAGACAATCGGGGATGGCGGCGGCGGGGCTCCCGGCCGCCTGTCGTTTCAGTTCTGCTCTTCAGGCAGCATCGGCAGCGGCAGAACGTCCACACCCTCTTCCAGAAGCGCCGCCGCGTCGTCCGGCGTCGTCTCGCCGTAGATCCCGCGAGCCTCTGCCTCGCCATAGTGGATCCGGCGCGCCTCCTCGGCGAAGTTTTTGCCAACGTAGTCGGCACTCTTCTCCACCGCCTTTCGGAGCTGGCGAGCGATTTCCAGGACCTTCCTCTCGTCCGGCGTTATCGCCGACAGCATCGTCTTTGCCGCCGCCGAGGCCCCCCCTGCCGCGACAACGCCCGTCTCGCCGTCGCGGGCCGCCGCCGGCGCCATCGCATCTTCGGCCTCGGACACACCTCCGGCGTCCTTGCGTGACCCGACGACGGCAGGCGCCATCAATTGTTTTTCGACCTTGCGGCTGCCGCAAACGGGGCAAGACAGCAACGAGTCCCCGGCCTGCGCGGAGAAATCGGCGGAATCCCGGAACCAGCCCTCAAACGCATGGGCATTGTCGCAGACGAGGCTGTAGCGGATCATGCAAGCGCCTCGCGAGGTTCGGCGTCGTCCTCAAGCGACGCGGCGAGCGTGAAGTCGCGGTCGTGCCCGAGAGCGGGAACGCGCGCCCGCGCCGCCTCCACCTTGCCGAGATCGAGCTCGGCATGGATGAAGCCCGGCTCGATGCCGGCTTCGGCGAGGATCCCGCCCCAGGGATCGATGATCAGGCTGTGGCCGTAGGTATCGCGACCATTCTCGTGGTGACCGCCCTGCGCGGCGGCAAGGACGAAGCATCCCGTCTCGATCGCCCGCGCACGGAGGAGCACATGCCAGTGCGCCTCGCCGGTCTGCTTGGTGAAGGCAGCCGGCACGGTCAGCAGCGATGCGCCGGCCTGCGCCAGCGCCCGGTAGAGATAAGCGAAGCGGAGATCGTAGCAGATGCTCATACCGATCTTGAGGTCGTCCATCGGCGCCAGAACCGCCGTCCTCCCAGCCCGGTAGGGTTTCGATTCCCGATAGCTCTCGCCACCGGGCAGATCGACATCGAACATGTGGATCTTGTCATAGCGCGACACGACCTCGCCGTTCGGCGCGATGAGGAAGGAGCGGTTCGCGGCCTTGTCCTCGGCAACACGAATGGCCAGGGAACCGACATGCAGCCAGATGCCGAGTTCGGACGCCAGCGCGCGGAACCGCATGAGCGCGGGATCCTCGGCCTCCTCGCGGATCACGCCGGCCAGCACCTTCTGGTCGAGTTCCATCAGCGCCGTCTGCTCCGGCGTCAGCACATAGCGCGCACCGGCCGCGACGGCGGCACGGACAAGCGCCTCCGTCGTCTCGATGTTGCGTTCAACCGAGCGCCCAGAGCAAAGCTGCACGCACGCGACATGAAGGCTCGTCATCTGCTCTCCTCAGTAAACGGCACCGCCGAAGCTGATCTCGCGGTTCCAGCTTATACCAGCCCGACCGCTTGCGACATCCCGCGATATTGAGTGATGGATTTCAGGAGGTCTTCTGAACGGCGCGCAGCATCGGGTCGAGCTTGCCGGCACGATCGAGCATATGGAGCTCGTCGCATCCGCCGACGTGTTCATCGCCGATGAAGATCTGCGGAAATGTACTGCCGCCATTAGCGCGCACGATCATCTCCTCGCGCTTGCCTGGATCGAACGTCGCGTCGATCTCGATGTAGTCGACGCCCTTCTTGTCCAGAAGCCGCTTGGCGGCGGAACAATAGCCGCACATCTTTCGGGTATAGATGATGACATCCGTCATGGCAGTGATCTGATCCGTTTCAAAACCGCCCGGCCCGGACGGCGAGCGCCGGGCTGCAATCGGACATTCCGGCCGGGAGGAAGCCTCTTTCCAATTTAGTCGCTCACCTCGCCGCCAACAACCCTGGCGAACACCAGCACATCGACCGACGCGGCGCCGGCGCGCGTCAGGGCCCGGGTGCAGGCATTCGCCGTGGCCCCCGTCGTCAGTACATCGTCAATGAGCACAACGCGGCGACCGGCGATCCGGACACGATGCTCGTCGGCGACACGAAAGGCGCCCTGGACGTTGCGACTCCGCTCGCTCTGGCTAAGGCCGACCTGCTGCCGCGTCGCGCGAATGCGCCGGAGCGCGCCCGCCTCCACGGCGACATCGGCGCCGGCCGCCGCCGCGATGCCCTCGGCCAGAAGCGCCGACTGGTTGAACCGCCGTCGCCACAGGCGCCAATAGTAGAGCGGTACGGGCACGAGGACGACGCCGTCGCAAAGGAGATCGCGGCCAGCCCGCGCCATCATGCCGGCGAGAAGCCGGGCAAGTTCCTGCCGATCGCGATATTTCAACCCGTGCACGAGATTACGGGCAACCCCGGTATAGGCGGCGACGGCGCGAGCCCGATCGTAGGGCGGTGGATTGGCGATCGCCTCCGCGCTGAGGGCACCGGGCCCGAGATCGTAGGCAAAGGGCGTGCCGAGGCGCTCGCAATAGGGCCGATCGATGAGCCGCAGTTGCGACCAACACGACACGCAGAGCGCATGGCTGTCGGCGACCGGTCGCCGGCAGGCCATGCAGACGGGCGGCAAGAGCGCATCGACGACCCGGCGGCGCACCGTCCGCGCGCCAGCCACCACGCCCGCCGCAGCCCGTGACCACGTGTGCAGCGACCGCATGTCTACCCGGCGAACCTGTGTCGACACCTCTTCCTCAACCATGGCGACAGTCTAGTCGAAACGGCGCGCCGGGTAAGCGGTTTCGTGATCGAAACGCTTGCCAGCCACCACCACCGCCCCATAAGCAAGGGGGAGATCCGCCGCCGCCCATCCCTGAAAGGCTCTGCTGGCCATGTCCGCCGAGACGCTCCTCTTCGATCGCCCCCTCCTTGCCCGCCGCCGCGCCCGCGCCCTTCGAACAGGGGCGGAGGGCGCCGATTTCCTCCTCGCCAGCGTCCTTGCCGACATGGCGGACCGGATGGCGATCACCACCCGTACGTTCGTAACCGGTGTGGCGCTCGGCGACGTAACGGGCCGGACGGCGGCGATGCTCGCCAACTCCGGCAAGGTGGAACGGGTTGTGCGCGCCGACGGTCTCGTCGCTGGCGCGGGACCGGGCCGGCCGGACCTGGTGATCGACGAGGAGGCGCTGCCGTTCCTCCCCGAAAGTCTCGACGTGGTGGTCTCCCCGCTCGCCTTCCAGTTCGTCAACGATCTGCCGGGCACCCTCGTTCAGATCCGCCGTGCCCTGCGCCCCGACGGTCTTCTCCTTGCTGCGCTTCTCGGCGGCGAGACCCTGACGGAGCTGCGCGAGGTGTTGATGGAAGCGGAAATTGCCGAGGGCCGGGGCGTCAGCCCGCGCGTGTTGCCGGTCGCGGAGGTGCGCGACGCCGGCGCACTCCTGCAGCGGGCCGGTTTTGCCCTTCCCGTCACCGATCGCGACCGCCTGACGGTGCGCTACGATACCCTGTTCGACCTGGTGAAGGACCTGCGCGCCATGGGCGCGACCAATATTCTTGCCGCGCGTGACCGGCGACCTGCCTCGCGCCGGCTGTTCCTTGCCGCCGCCGAGATCTACCGCGAGCGCTTCTCCGACCCCGATGGCCGCATCCGCGCGACCTTCGACATCATTTCCGTTTCGGGATGGGCGCCGGACCCGAGCCAGCAAAAGCCGCTACGCCCCGGATCGGCGCAGGTTCGCCTCGCCGATGCGCTGAAGGCGGAAGAAATCAGCGCGGGGGAAAAGGTTGCTCCCAACCCCGCTCGCGCAGCCGCTCCGAACAGCGCTCCGCGACGAGATCCTTCCAGCGCAGGTAAGGCGCCTGGTTCACGCTCGGACAAGCCGTCCTGATGTCGGCATAGGGATCCGCGCCGGTCGAACCGGTGATGATCGCGTCATAATCGCCGTTCGGTCCGCGATCGGCCGTCATGGTTTCCATTTTGATGGAAAAAGCCAGAAGCGCCGCCGATAACACAATCCCCACAGCCGCGCTGACGAGCGCGAACTCGATCGACGAGAACCCGGATCCATCGGCAAGGAACCGCGGCAACCACCGCTGATTGCCTGTCATGGCAACCCCCTCAATCACGCGGGACGCAATTTTTCGCGCCCGGACGAGCATTTGAAACGGGGAGATTTTGCCGGAAAACGTTAAAGGTCTGGTAACCAGCAAGAAAATAATCGGCGCCGGACGAACGATTATTCCTCCGGGAACATCGCCTCGGCAAGGCCGAAGAGCTTCTCCGAAACGACGTCGCCGAGTTGCGTCGCCGCACCGATTGCGATGATCGCCATCATTGCCGCCATGAGCGAATATTCGATCGCGGTCGCACCGGTCTCATCCTGGAGAAAGGCCTTGAACGCCCCTCCCCGCGCACTCGGCACCCTGCCTTGCGGGGAGAATTCGCGCAATTGAATCAAACTTTTGGAAAAAAGCGCCGCCAAAATAGCATCCTGCGATTTTCGAGCCGGCCGCATCACAGAAGGTCGATCAGATGCGGGATGAGAGGTTCGTCCGCCGGAGGCATGGGATAATCACGCAGGCGATTGGCACGAACCCAGGCGAGTTTTTGCCCTTCGCGTGACGTGACGGTCCCAGACCATTTCCGGCAAACGTAAAGTGGCATCAAAAGGTGAAAATCCGGATAAGAGTGGCTGGCGAACGTCAGCGGTGCGAGGCACGGGGCCTTGGCCTCGATGCCCAGTTCCTCCCTGAGCTCGCGGATCAGCGCCTCCTCCGGACGCTCGCCCGGATCGAGCTTCCCGCCGGGAAACTCCCACAATCCCCCAAGCGCCTTGTCCTTGGGACGTTCGGCGATCAGCACCCGGTTGTCGGCATCGACGAGCGCGCAGGCGACGACGAGGAGAATCGAGGGGCCGGAGATCTCTGTCGCCATGCCGCTCAGCTCCGGTAGTCGCCGTTGATCGCGACATAGGCCTTCGTCAGGTCGCAGGTCCACATCCGGCCGCGGCCCCGCCCGAGACCGAGATCGACGCGGATCGTGATCTCCGGCCGCTTCATGACCGCCGTCGCCTCTTCTTCCGAATAGTCGGGATCGCGTTCGCCGTCGACGGCGACGCGCACATCGCCAAACCAGATCGCCAGACGATCGCGTTCAGCCGGTTCGCCGGCCTTGCCGACGGCCATCACCACGCGCCCCCAGTTGGCGTCCTCGCCGGCGCAGGCGGTCTTGACCAGTGGCGAGTCGGCGATCGCCCGTGCAATCCGCTGCGCCGACCGATTGGTCGTCGCACCGGTCACCCGAACGGTGACGAATTTGCTCGCCCCCTCGCCATCCTTGGCAACATGCTGGGCAAGCTCTTTCAGGACCGCGCGGAACGCCTTGAGGAAGGCCGCGGCACGCGGATCCTCATCGCTCTCGAGCGGCGCGACGTCCGCCGCCTTGCCGGTCGCGAAGGCGAGGAGCGTATCGCTGGTGGACGTGTCGCTGTCGACCGTGACGGAGTTGAACGTGCCCCGCACGCCCTTGGCCAGCATCGTCTGGAGGAATGGTTGCGCGACCAGCGCATCGGTGAAGACGAAGGACAGCATCGTCGCCATGTCCGGTGCGATCATCCCCGATCCCTTGGCGATACCGACGATGCGGACCGGATTGCCGTCGAGATCGACGCTGCGGGTCGCCACCTTCGGATAGGTATCCGTCGTCATGATCGCCCGCGCGGCATCGAGGAACCCGCCCGGCGCGGCGCGGCTTGCCGTCTCGCCGAGCACGGCGGAGAATTTCGACGCATCGAGCGGTTCGCCGATGACACCGGTGGAAGCAAGGAATACCTCGCCCGGCTCGCAGCCGGCGGCGCGGGCCGCGTCCTCGGCCGACAACCGGGTCGATTCCCGTCCCTTCTTGCCGGTGAACGCATTGGCATTGCCGGAATTGACCAGCAGCGCGCGCGCCTTGCCGCCCCCCAGATGCTCGCGGCACCACTCCACTGGCGCGGAAGGGCACTTCGAGCGCGTAAAGACCCCGGCCACCGTCGTCCCCTCATCGAAAAGGGCAAAGAGCACGTCGGTACGCCCCTTATACTTGATACCGGCCTCGGCGGTAGCCAGACGCACGCCCGCGATCTCCGGCAGATCCGGATAGGTCTCGGGAGCGAACGGGGAAACCTTGGTATCCATGGCAGCGCCTCCAGACGCGCGAAGACTGAAACGGGAATTGGGACCCGGATATACCGGTGACGGCCATCCGGGTCGGAAACGCAGGCGGCGACGGACGCCGGAGCAACACAGGCCGGCGGGACCGGCCAGGCCGGTCCCGCGCGTTTCGGGCGACTATTCGACCTTGGTCGGGGCAGAGGATTCGAGGATATCGATCTCCGCTTCCTTCTTGAGGCCCTGCAGCGTATCGGCGAGCCGTTCCCGCTTCAGGGTTTCCTCGATCCGGTCGTGCACCTTGTCATAGGCGGGCGGTTCCTGCCGGCGGCGTTCCTCGACCTTGATGACGTGCCAGCCGAATTCAGACTTCACCGGCTCCTTGGTGAAGGTGCCCGGCTCCAGGGCGAAGGCCGCCTCTTCGAAGGCCGGCACCATCCGCCCCTTGGTGAAAAAGCCGAGGTCGCCGCCGGAGGGCGCCGACGGGCCGGTCGATTTCTCCTTGGCGAGCTCGGCGAAATCCGCGCCGTCCTCAAGCTCCTTGATGATCGCCTTTGCCTCATCCTCGCTCGCCACCAGAATGTGGCGCGCGTGGACTTCCTCCAGCGGCTCGAAATCGGCGATGCTCTTCTCGTAGCGCGCCTTGACGTCAGCCTCGGAGATCGACTTGTCGATCTTCTCCACATAGAAGGCGTCGCGCAGCGCCTGGACACGGTAGAGCGCCATGCGGGAGCGGAACGTCTCGCTGTCGGCCAGGCCGTCCTTTTCCGCCGCGCGTGCCATGATCTTCATGTCGATCAGCAGTTCCAGGAGGATGCGCCGTCGCTCCTCCTCGGGGACGCGCTGAAGCTCGGCGGCAAAATCCTCGCCGATGAACGCGATATCGGCTTCGGTGATTGCCTCGCCGTTGACGGTGGCCGCGACCTTGTCCGAGGGCGCCGGCGTTTCGGCAAGCGCCAGGGGCGAAATCCCGCCTGTCGCAACGGCCGCCACAAGGACGAGCGCGACCAACGCCGACGAGCCTCTGGGAAACAGCATCATGCTATCCTTTCACAATGAATCCCCGATCCGCCCGTAGCGGATGGGGTGCGGCGACAGATATGCCAGATCCGGCAACGTTGACAAGCATTAGCCCCACTCTTATCTGTCCAGACATCCGGGTTCCTCTTGTGGGGACGCGGTTTCGTCGTGCGAGGCCGGTGGTGTACGCCTTCCCCGGCCACGGAAATCAGATCGAACTTCGACGTGCCGGTCAAAGCCGCCAGACGCCAGCGGTGCAGTCAGCCGGCGGGAAGGGTCCAATACATATGGTCGGCCTTAGTGGAATAGCGCGCAAGCTGTTCGGATCCGCCAATGATCGCAAGGTCAAGAGCTACCGGTCACGCGTTGACGCAATCAACGCTCTCGAACCCGAAGTCGCCGCGCTGAGCGACGAGGCGCTGCGCGCCAGAACCCAGGAATTCCGTGACCGGCTCGCAGCCGGCACCAAACTCGACGATCTCCTCGAGCCGGCCTTCGCCACCGTCCGCGAGGCTGCCAAGCGCACCCTCGGCCAGCGCCACTTCGATGTCCAGCTCATCGGCGGCATGGTTCTCCACGACGGCCGGATCGCCGAGATGAAGACCGGCGAAGGCAAGACGCTGGTGGCGACCCTGGCGGTCTACCTGAACGCCCTTCCCGGGAAGGGCGTCCACGTCGTTACCGTCAACGACTACCTCGCCAGTCGCGACTCCGAATGGATGGGCCAGATCTATCGCTTCCTCGGCCTGACCGTTGGCGTCATCGTGCATGGTCTCGACGACGAGGAACGCCGCGCCGCCTACGCCTGCGATGTCACTTACGGCACCAACAACGAATATGGCTTCGACTATCTGCGCGACAACATGAAGTACGAGCGCGCCTCGATGGTCCAGCGTGAACACGCCTACGCCATCGTCGACGAGGTCGACTCCATCCTGATCGACGAGGCGCGCACGCCGCTCATCATCTCCGGCCCGCTCGAGGACCGCTCCGACTTCTACAACACCATCGACACCTTCATTCCCGGCCTCGCCGACGAGGATTTCGAGATCGACGAGAAGACCCGCTCATCGAACTTCACCGAGTCGGGCAACGAAAAGCTGGAGCAGCTCCTCACCGAGGCCGAGCTCCTGCAGGGCCACTCGCTCTACGACGTTGAGAACGTCTCCGTCGTCCACCACCTCAACAATGCGCTGAAGGCCCACAAGATCTTCCAGCGCGACCGCGATTACATCGTCAAGGATGGCGAGGTCATCATCATCGACGAGTTCACCGGCCGTATGATGCCCGGTCGGCGCTTTTCCGAAGGCCTCCATCAGGCGCTGGAAGCCAAGGAACATGTGCCGATCCAGCCGGAGAACCAGACACTTGCCTCCATCACCTTCCAGAACTACTTCCGCATGTACGACAAGCTCGCCGGCATGACCGGTACGGCACTGACGGAAGCGGACGAGTTCTTCGACATCTACGGCCTGGAAGTTCTGGAAATCCCGACCAACCTGCCGATCTCGCGCATCGACGACCACGATGAGGTCTATCGCTCGGCCACGGAGAAATTCAGCGCCATCATCGAACTGGTGAAGGACTGCAAGTCGCGCGGCCAGCCGATCCTTGTCGGCACCACCTCGATCGAGAAATCGGAAATGCTCGCCGCCCTCCTCAAGAAGGAAGGCTTTGTCCAGCGCGACTTCTCCGTCCTCTTCGACGGCGACCAGGGCACCAAGAAGGAAAAGGTGTTCCAGGTGCTCAACGCCCGCTATCACGAGCAGGAAGCCAGCATCATTTCCCAGGCCGGCGTTCCCGGCGCCGTCACCATCGCCACCAACATGGCCGGCCGCGGCACCGACATCCAGCTCGGCGGCAATGCGGAGATGCGCTTCGAGGACGAGCTCGGCGATATGCCCAAAGGTCCGGAGCGCGAGGAGAAGGAAGCCCGCATCCGCGCCGACATCGAGCGGCTGAAGCAGATCGCGCTTGAAGCCGGCGGCCTCTACGTGGTCGGCACCGAGCGTCACGAAAGCCGCCGCATCGACAACCAGCTGCGCGGTCGTTCCGGCCGCCAGGGCGACCCCGGTCATTCGCGCTTCTTCCTGTCGCTCGAAGACGACCTGATGCGCATCTTCGGCTCCGACCGCATGGATTCCATGCTCAAGAAGCTCGGCCTGAAGGAAGGCGAGGCGATCGTCCATCCGTGGGTCAACAAGGCGCTGGAAAAGGCGCAGCAGAAAGTCGAGGCGCGCAACTTCGATATCCGCAAGAACATCCTCAAGTACGACGACGTGATGAATGACCAGCGCAAGGTGGTCTTCGAGCAGCGCATCGAACTGATGACGGACGATTCCGTCGCCGAGACCGTCGCCGACATGCGCCACGACGTCGTCGCCGATCTCGTCACCAAGCACATCCCGGAGAAGGCCTATCCCGAGCAATGGGACATGAAGGGCCTGCACGAGGAACTGATCGAACTGTTTGGCCTGGAACTCCCGGTCGAGGACTGGGCGCGCGAGGAAGGCATCGCCGAGGAAGAGGTCGAGCACCGCGTCCTCAAGGCCACCGACGAGAAATCCGCCGCCAAGGTCGCGCAATACGGCCCCGATGCCATGCGTTACGTTGAAAAGGCGATCCTCTTGCAGACCCTCGACAGCCTGTGGCGAGAGCATATCGCCATGCTCGACCACCTGCGCTCGGTGATCGGCTTCCGCGGCTACGGCCAGCGCGACCCGCTCAACGAGTACAAGACCGAGGCCTTCGCGCTGTTCGAATCGATGCTCGCCAACCTGCGGTCCGCCGTCACCTCAAACCTCATGCGGGTCGAGCTGGTGCAGGAACAGCCGCAGATGCCGACCGACGACGATCTGCCGGAAATGTTCGCTCATCACGAAGAACCGGCCGAATTCGGCTATGGCGATGAAGACATCGAAACCTACGCCGAGGCTCCGGCCCAGCCCATGACCTACGGTGCCGCGACCCGGCATGTCTCGGCCGAAAACCGCGACCCGAACCAGCCCGAGACTTGGGGCAAGGTCGGACGCAACGAGCCCTGCCCCTGCGGCTCGGGCAAGAAGTTCAAGCATTGCCACGGCAAGTTCGCCTGAACTTTCTGATCGCACTCAAATTGAAATTGAAAAAAGGCCGGCCCCGAGGACCGGCCTTTTTTGTGTGTATCGAACCGCCCCGGCCAAGAGACCACAGAGCGTCTCCACGCCGGCGCGAACGGTCATCCGCATCCGGTGGAGAACGGGCGCAAGGACACCATGCCTGTCATGAACGGTCTGAAATGGATGGTCTGGAATGAATGGTCTGGCCCGGCGAGCCGCCGACGGACGCTGGAGCACCCGGCACAAATCCGGCTGACAAATCCTTCGACCGTATCGCCTGCCGCGCGTCAGTTGCCGAAGATGCGCGAGAACATGGACCCGGATTTCTTTTCCCGGGCCGCCGGAGCCACGATCGTCGTCTTGGCCACGGGAACCCGGACGGCCGAACCGCCCGGCGTACGCATCGCATCGGCCGGAACGTCATCCATCTTCCCGGACGGCTGCCCCGCCGAGGTCGATGCCTGATCGACCGGCGCCGGCGGAACAGGCGCGGCCTTCTCCTCGCCTCCGAAGATGCTTGAGAAGAACGATCCGGTTTCCGATTTCTCCTGCGCGCGCAATGCCAGCGCCTTCTGCGGCGAGGGGCGGGGAACCGGCGTTCCCGAAGCCGTCGCCGCCTGCCTGTCTCCGGCAAGCGTATCGGCCCCGGCGGCGCCCTTGTCGGCCTCTTCCCGGCCGCTACCCAGGAGCTTGGCGATCATCTCCTGGCGCTTGCGCGCGGCCTCGGCCTGTTCCTTCTCGCGCTTTTTCTTTTCCGCCAGCTGAACCACGAGTTGTTCGATCAGCTCGTCGTCCTTCTTTTCCTTGGTATCAACGGCGACGGCGATCTGCGGCGGCACCGTGTAGCTCGGGCAACCCGCCGAAGCGCGGAACGACGCACCCGGAATCTCCGGCTTGGCGTTGAAGACGTACCGCTTGGCGCAAACGTCGATCTTCGGCGGCAACTTCGTCACCTCGAAATGATCGTAGCCTTCCTTCAGCATCTTCCAGAACGCGTAGTTCGGGTTGGAGCGATGCTTGGCCATGTTCTCCGGCGTCATGTGGAAGGGGAAGGCATGGACCTCGAACGCCCGCTGCCCGCCGCGGAACGCATCGCGGGCGAGCGCATAGATGTCCTGGATCTGCTCGTCCGTCATCGCGTAGCAGCCGCGCGAGGAACAGGCACCGTGCACCATCAGGTGCGAGCCGGTGCGCCCGTGCGAGCGGTCGAAGGCGTTGGGAAAACCCATGTTGAAGGCGAGGTAATAGGACGACTTCGGGTTCATCTGGGCCGGCCGGATCGTATAGAAGCCTTCCGGCGCCTGCCGGTCGCCCTCCTTGATCTTCGGACCGAGCTTGCCCGACCAACTGCAGATGTCGAAGGTCGTAAGAAGCGCGTAACGTCCGGTGCGGGTCTGCTTCCAAACCTCCAGCTGCGATTCCTGCTTGAAGATCCGGACCAGGATCGGCGCATCGCTCGCCATGTTCATGTCCTTGATCTTCTGGCGCAATTCGGCAGAGACCGGTCGCAGGTGCTTGGGCCCGTAGCCCATCTCGTCAGGCGTACAGGCGGCAAGGAGCCAGCCTGCCAGAAGCAGGACGGAGAGTCGAATACAGACGGCAAACGCCCTCATCGCTTTCGATATCCAGTCAGTCACGGTCACAGAATTCCGGTCACGATACCATCGTCAACGCTCCGTCCCGAGGTCCGAGCCGCTCAACTCTGCGTCAACATGCTTGACGCGGAGTTAAAACGCCCCGCCGCCGGGCGCAAGCCCGCCTTATTCAATACAGGATTCCGGCGTTTCGATGGCCGGCACATCACCGCTCCGTAGACCGCCATAGCGGCCCTCCGGCGCCTCGGCAGCAAAGGCCGATCAGAGCGAGCGGCCGATCGCCAGGAACTTCTCGCGCCGCTGCTTCTTCAGCTCGGCCGCCGAAAGCGGGGACAGCGCGTCGAGCGCGTCCTCGATTGCCTTGCCGGCATCGGCGAAGATCGCCGCGCGGTCGCGATGCGCCCCGCCGACAGGCTCAGTGACGATGGCATCGATGACGCCGAGCTTGAGGAGATCCTGGGCGGTGATCTTCATGTTCGCCGCCGCGTCCTGCGCCCGCGTCGAATCGCGCCACAGGATCGATGCCGCCCCTTCCGGCGAAATCACGCTGTAGATGGCGTGTTCCAGCATCAGGACCGTGTTGGCGGTGGCAAGCGCAATGGCGCCGCCCGAACCGCCCTCGCCGATGACTAGCGACACATTCGGCACGCCAAGCGCCAGACAGGCTTCCGTGGACCGGGCGATGGCCTCGGCCTGGCCGCGCTCTTCCGCGCCGATGCCCGGATAGGCGCCGGTGGTATCGACGAGTGTAATGACGGGAATGGCAAAGCGTTCGGCCAGATCCATGATCCTGACCGCCTTGCGGTAGCCTTCCGGCCGCGCCATGCCAAAATTGTGGTGAAGCCGCGACTTGGTGTCGTTGCCCTTTTCCTGCCCGATAACGGCAACCGGCTGGCCCTTGAAACGGCCGATGCCGGCGACGATCGCCGCGTCATCGCCAAAGACGCGGTCACCCGCCAGCGGCATAAAATCGGTGAAGAGCGCGCCGGTGTAGTCCAGCGCATGCGGCCGGTCGGGATGGCGCGCCACCTGCGTCTTCTGCCACGGCGTCAGCTTGGCATAGATATCGCCGAGCGCCTGGGCAGACTTGATTTCCAGCCGGCTGATTTCCTCGGCCACATCCACAGGTTCGCCACCGCCTTCGGCAACGGTGCGCAATTCTTGGATCTTTCCCTGAAGATCGGCAACGGCTTTTTCGAATTCGAGATAATTATGCATCCGGAACCAACAGCGGTTGGAGACTAAGTGCGATCCGGCCCCTCGCAATCGCCGGGACAGTGGCGAGCGGGGCGGCCCGTGTCAAGCACGTTCGCGGGTTTTGGCAAACGTCCGCGGGCGGTGCCCGTCGTGCCCTCAGGCTTTCGGCGGCAGCGGCCGCGGCCTCTTGTTGTCGTCGATCGCCACGAAGGTGAAAAGCGCATCGGTGACGCGGACCCGATCGTCGCGATGATCGCGCCTCGCCCAGGCCTCAACGTTCACCGCCAGCGAGGACCGCCCCTCGCGTACGACGCGCGTATAGACGCACAGGATGTCACCGACATAGACCGGCTTTAGGAAGCTCATGCTTTCCACCGCGGCGGTGACCACCCGCCCGGCCGCCCGTTCGCCGGCGCACAGCCCGCCGGCGATGTCCATCTGCGACAGCACCCAGCCACCGAAGATATCGCCGCTCGGGTTCGCATCGGCCGGCATGGCCAGGGTGCGTATGGTCAGGTTGCCGCGCGGTGCGCTCGGTTCTTCTGTCATTGTAAAGATCCTTCCTCCCGCCCGGTGGTAGGGCAGGCCATTAACAGGGTCAAGGCGCGGGCGCCTCTGGGAGGATAGGCGCCAACACCAAAAAGTCCGCCACGACAGTATCCGCGACCGACGTCTAAACGTCGGTTTACCGCGCGCGGATTTTGCCGTGTGCGAGCGGATGATGCTCGGTCACGAGCCGTTTAAGCCGTTCTTCCAGTACATGAGTATAGATCTGTGTCGTGGAAATGTCCGCATGACCGAGAAGTTGTTGCACCGCGCGCAGATCGGCGCCGTTCTGCAGGAGATGGCTGGCGAAGGCATGGCGGAGCACATGCGGCGAAATCCGCTCCGCGCGAATGCCGAGCGCCCCGGCCAGCACCTTCAGATCGCGGGCGAAGGCTTGACGGGTGAAATGGCCGCCCGCCCCCGAGGAGGGAAAGAGCCACGGGCTGTCGACATAGCGCCCGAACGCCTGCCGAAGCGCGACGTAGTCTCCCATCGCCCTGCGTGCCGCCTCACCGAGCGGTACCACCCTTTCTCGGCCGCCCTTGCCACGCACGATGAGAAACGGCTCGTCACGCCGGACCGCGCTGGCCGGCAGGCCGACGAGTTCCGACACCCTGAGCCCCGTCGCATAGAGAACCTCCAGCAGCGCATAAAGCCGCATGGCTCGCAGCCGCTCCGCTTCCGTTCCGCTGAGGCCGGCGTTGAAACGCGCCGCCTCGATCAGCCGGTCGACCTCCGCCACCGTGAGGACCTTCGGCAGCGGCCGGCCCTTCTTCGGCGAGGAAACGACGCCCGTCGGATCGTCGCCGCGCATCCCCTCGCCGTAAAGGAAGCGAAAGAACTGCCGCAACGCGGAGAGCCGGCGCGCCTGCGAACTCGGCGCATAGCCGCGTCCGGCGAGATCGGCGAGATAGGCTTCGATGTCATCCGTCACGGCATCCACCGCACTCCGCCCGCGCGCCATCAGAAAGCCCGAGAAGTCGTCGAGGTCGCGGCGATAGCCCGCAAGCGTGTTGTCCGCCGCGCCGCGCTCGGCGGCAAGCATCTCCAGAAAAGCCTCGATCGCCGCGCCGGCGGTCACCGGCTCGTTCCCGTTTCCAGCCGTTCGCGCGGGATCTGCACGGTCATCTGCCTCGGCGTCGGGTCGACGAAATTGGCAAGGACGTACATCGTGCCGTAGACGAGCGCCGAGAACAAAACAATAATCGTCAGATAGCGAGTCAGCGTCGGCATGAATTTCCCAGATGTGGCCGGACAGGCGGGATGCGCCGACGCCATTTTTCGGATACTCAGACCACGAGCGCAAGTGTTTCAGAAACTTGACAGAAGCCGGGCGGCACGCTCAATACCCGGTGAGGTCCCGCTGAGGTGCCCGTGAGACAACGAGGGAGACGGCAGGCGTGGCGACGTCCCGTGACAGTTCCGGCCCGGGAGAGAGCGAGCGCGCGGCCGCGCTCCGCGACCGTCTGGGCGGCCGGTCGCTCGTCCTCGTCGGCATGATGGGGGCGGGAAAATCCTCGCTCGGCCGCCGCCTTGCCGCCCGCCTCTCGCTTCCCTTCGTCGACGCCGATGACGAGATCGAACGCGCCGCGAACATGACGATCCCGGAGATTTTCGCCGCCCATGGCGAGGCCTATTTCCGCGACGGCGAGCGCCGGGTGATCGACCGGCTGCTGAAGGCCGGGCCGCAGGTTCTGGCCACCGGCGGTGGCGCCTTCGTCAACGCCGTGACCCGCCGGACCATTCTCGACAAGGGCGTATCGGTCTGGCTGAAGGCGGATTTCGAGGTCCTGATGGAGCGCGTCCGCCGCCGCTCGCACCGCCCGCTCCTCAAGGATCCGGATCCCGAAGGCGTCATGCGGCGCCTCCTTGCCGAACGTGATCCGGTTTACGCCGAGGCCGATGTAACGCTTCATTCGCGCAACGTGCCGCACGATGTGGTCGTGGAGGATTTGTTCCGCGCGATTGAACACTATCTAGATAGGGAAGGCGCGGATGTCCCGTCCGCGCGGCAAGAGGCAGAGTGATGGACGTCAAGGTCAGCGCCGGCGATACGCCCCACGGCGGCATCCCCGGTGAAATCGTCGAGATCGACCTCGGTGAGCGAAGCTACGATATCGTCATCGGAGCGGACCTGATCGCGCAAGCCGGCGAAATCATCCACGCCCGCTTCCCCGGCGCGCGCGTCGCCGTCGTCACCGACGAGATCGTCGCGGCACTGCACCTCTGCACGCTGACGAAAGCGCTTGAAAACGCCGACGTTGAGCACACGGTCTTCACGCTTCCGCCCGGCGAGGGCACGAAAAGCTTCGAGATCTACCAGACGCTGACCGACGATATCCTCGCCGGGCGCTTCGAGCGCGGCGACATCGTCATGGCCCTTGGCGGCGGTGTCATCGGCGACCTTTCCGGTTTCGTCGCCGGCACAGTCCGCCGCGGCATGAACTTCGTCCAGGTGCCGACGACGCTGCTCGCCCAGGTCGATTCCTCCGTCGGCGGCAAGACCGGTATCAACACCCGGCACGGCAAGAACCTTCTCGGCGTATTCCACCAGCCGCGCCTCGTCCTTGCCGACATCGATGCACTTGCCACCCTGCCGCCGCGCCACTTCCGCGCGGGATACGCCGAATTGCTGAAATACGGCCTCATCGACGATCCGGCCTTCTTCGACTGGTTGGAGGAGCACCGCGAGAACGTTTTCGCCCGGCGCCCCGAATGCGCCGTGGCGATCGCCGCGAGCTGCCGAGCCAAGGCGCGCGTCGTCGCCGCCGACGAACGGGAAATGGGCAGCCGTGCCCTCCTCAACCTCGGCCACACCTTCGGCCATGCCTTCGAGGCCGCCGCCGGCTTCGGCGACCAGCTCGTCCATGGCGAGGGCGTGGCGCTCGGCATGGCCCAGGCGTTCCGCTTTTCCGCCCGCCTCGGGCTCTGCCCCGAGGCCGATGTCGTCCGGCTCGAGGCACACCTGCGCGCCGCGGGCCTGCCCTGGCGCATCGCCGACCTGAACGGCGGGCGGCCGACCACGGATATCCTCATGCACCACATCGCGCAGGACAAGAAGGTCCGGCGTGGCGCTCTCACCTTCATTCTCGCGCGCGGCATAGGAAAATCCTTCGTCGCCAATGACATCGATCCCGCCGACGTACGCACCTTCCTCGAAACTGAACAAGAACTATGACGCTTCTGGGCCTTTGGCTGACGGTTGCCGCGATCGCGGCACTCCTCTTCCTGTCCGGTTTCTTCTCCGGCTCCGAGACGGCACTGACCGCGGCATCACGCGCGCGCATGCACCAGCTCGCCAAGACCGGCGACAAGCGGGCCCGCATCGTCTCCCGCCTCATCCAGGCCCGCGAGCGGCTGATCGGCACACTTCTTCTTGGCAACAACCTCGTCAACATCCTCGCCTCGTCGCTGGCGACGAGTCTGCTGATCACGCTCTTCGGCGATGCCGGCGTCGCCTACGCAACGCTGATCATGACGCTTCTGGTGCTGGTCTTCTCCGAGGTCCTGCCCAAGACCTGGGCGATCGGCGATCCGGACCGCTTCGCGCTTGCCGTGGCGCCCGTTGTGCGCGTCTGCGTTGCCATCTTCGGCCCTCCCATCAAGGGCATCGAATATTTCGTCCGCGCGCTGCTCAGGCTTTTCGGGATCGAGGTCGACGAGAGCCGCTCTGCGCTTTCCGCACGCGAGGAACTGCGCGGCGCAGTCGACCTGCAACACCTGGAAGGAGGCCTCGTCAAGCAGGAGCGCGACCGCCTCGGCGGCCTCCTCGATCTGTCGGAACTGGAAGTCTCCGACGTCATGGTCCACCGCACCAAGATGGAGACGCTCAACGCCAGCGATCCGGCGGAAAAGCTCGCCGCGGAGATCCTGTCGTCGAGCTTCACCCGGCTGCCGCTGTGGCGCGGCGAGAACGACAACATCATCGGCGTCATTCACGCCAAGGATTTCCTTCGGGCTCTGAGCGCCGTCGACTGGGACGTCTCGCGGATCGACGTGATGTCGGTCGCGACCCCGCCCTGGTTCGTACCCGATACCACCAACCTTCACGACCAGCTCAACGCCTTCCTGAAGCGCAAGGTGCATTTCGCCATGGTCGTCGACGAGTACGGCGAGGTGATGGGCCTCGTCACGCTGGAAGACATTCTGGAGGAGATCGTCGGTGACATCGCCGACGAGCACGACGTTGAGGTCCAGGGCGTCCGCCCGCAGCCCGACGGCTCGGTCATCGTCGACGGCACCGTGCCGATCCGCGACCTCAACCGCGCCATGGACTGGTCGCTGCCCGACGAGGAGGCGACGACCATCGCCGGTCTCGTCATCCACGAAGCGCGGATGATCCCCGAAGAGCGCCAGGCCTTCACCTTTTATGGGTTCCGCTTTCGCGTTCTCAGAAAGCAGATGAACCGCATCGCCCTTCTTCGCATCACGCCGGTGACGACAGCGCTGCAGTCCACCGCATCATGAGGCGGCCATTTCGCCGTTGAGGCCTCCCGGTCCGACGGAAAAAGCCCCGCGCCTCGCTGAGGCACGGGGCATTTCCCGTTGATGGATCGAGGGGGATCAGTCGCAGACGCGAACCCGCTTCTTGATGATCACCCGCTCGCCGTAGCGGTTCCAGCGCTTCTTCTTCACCACCGTCCAGTAGCAGTCCCGTTCGCGATGCGCTCCGGCGATCATCGCTCCGGCAGCAAGGCCGAAGATGGCGCCGGCGGCAGCCGGACCGACATAGCCGTGGCGGCGGTGATGGCGGTGGCGCCAACCGACTTTGGCCAGGTTGCCGTCGGCTTCGAGGGTGGCGACGGCGGAGCCCACGGAGAGCGAACCGGCCGAGGCCGTGGTGGTGGTGGCGGTCAGCGCGCCGAGCATGAGGCTGGCGGCGGTCACAGTGGCGATGGCCGTGTTGGTGAAGGTCGTCATGTCTGTTCTCCTCTTTGCCCGGTCTTCCGGTGCCTGAATTTCGTTTCCGGTGGGCGTCGTTTCCGTCCCGCCCGTCGATGAACACACCCTACCGGGCACCGCCACGGCCCGATGTGACCCCCGTCACGCTTTTGCACCTTGGCGGAAATCCGCCGTGACACGCCGAGAACAGCCGTCGAGGAACGACAGCAAAGCGGCGGCCGGGACGGCAAAGGGATTGGCCGTCCGGCCGCATCTTGATCGCCATGCAACGCTGACTGTCAGCGCCGGCAGGAGTGGGCTCGTTCCCGGGTGGAAGTCTGGCATGGAGATCTGGCGTGGAGATCTGGGGAGGATGGCGAGATCGCGCGCCGCCGCCAGCCAAATGCATCGGCCGGGATGGCAAACGTCGGTGCGCGTCGCTTCCCCGACGCGAGGCCACATTTCGCCACGCGTTTGTTAGCCACTGTTCAAATTATTGTTTTTAAACGGTGTTTTCGCCAACCTGCGACAAACTGGCTCACATGTGATTTAGGGGTTTCTAAAATTCAAAATCATACTAATTATAAAATCATTCTAATTTAGAGAACCAATCGAACCAAGGAGCATGATCATGGATACCGCCGAACCCCTCGCCTTTCCGCAATTGAACAAGCCCGCCCCCGACTTCGACGCCGTGACCACCCATGGCCGCAAGACGCTTGCCGATTACAAGGGCAAGTGGCTGGTGCTGTTCTCCCATCCCGCCGACTTCACGCCGGTGTGCACCACCGAGTTCATGGGCTTCGCCAACGCCCAGGACAAGTTCTCGGAAATGGGCTGCGAACTGCTCGGCCTGTCGATCGACAGCCCGCACTCGCACATCGCCTGGGTCCGCAACATCAAGGAGAACTGGGGCGTCGACATCAAGTTTCCGATCATCGCCGACCTCTCCATGCAGGTCGCCAAGGCCTACGGCATGATCCAGCCGGGCGCCAGTGACACTTCCGCGGTGCGCGCCACCTTCTTCATCGATCCCGAAGGCATCCTCAGGGCGATGGTCTACTATCCGATGTCGAACGGCCGCTCGATCGGCGAATTCGTCCGCCTCCTCGCCGCGCTTCAGACCTCCGACGCCAACAAGGTCGCGACGCCGGAGAACTGGCAGCCGGGCGACAAGGTTATCGTGCCGCCGCCGACGACCGTTGACGGCGCCGAGGCCCGCGCCTCGGAAGGCTACGACTACGTCGATTGGTACTTCTCCAAGAAGGACCTCTAGGGCGCTTTACCGGCGCGAGAGGTCACGCCGGCAGGATCCCCAGCGATCACGAATATGGGCCGCCGTCCGGGAAATCGGGCGGCGGCCCGCATGGTGACTGTGGCATGGCGATTGTGGCATGGCGACGGCCACATCCTCACGCACCGGTCGCTCGGCGCGGGAGGTTCAGCGCCGCGAACTCCGCGTCGGCTCGCCCGGCGCGCTGGCGTGGATCGCAAGCGCATGGACCGTTTCGGCGAGTTCTTCGGCAAGCAGTTCGTTCACCATCCGGTGGCGTTCAATCCGCGTCTTACCGGTGAACGCATCGGCAACGATGAAGACGCGGAAGTGGGTATCGCCGCCCTGATCGGCGTGGCCGGGCCGCTCCATATGCCCCTCGTGGTGATGGCTTTCGTCCTCGACCGAGAGGCTTTCCGGCCGCAGCGCCAGTTTCAGCTTCGCTTCAATCCGTTCCTGCATTCCCATGACACCTGTCCCTGGCTATAACCGCACCGCACCGTGCATGCCTGCCTCGCGGCTCGGTAACCGTTTCGAAATCCGATTGGGACCCTATCTAGGACTGTGGCATCCATCTGTCACCGTCTCCCCCGCTGCGTGCATCCGTTTTCCGGCGACGCATTTCCGTCACCAGTGCGCGCCAAGATCGCTTGTTCGGGGCTCACTGTGCCGGCATAATTACGAAGCAATGACACTCGATTCAAAACTGTTCGATCAAATCCGCGTCAAGCCGGACAAGGAAAGCGTTGAGGCGGACCGGTTCCCCTGTTGCGACTGGGAGGGATGCACCCGCCCGGGCTCTCATCGTGCGCCCATGGGGCGAAACCACGAGGGACAGTATTTCCATTTCTGCCTCGATCACGTCCGCCTCTACAACAAGTCCTACAACTATTTCACCGGCATGGACGACCAGACCGTCGCGCGCTTTCTCAAGGAGGCGACGATCGGCCATCGCCCGACCTGGCGCATGGGCGTGAACCGCCAGGCCAAGCCCGCGGGCGAGCGCCCCTCCTCCTCTGACTGGGGCCCGACCTTCGAGGATCCTTTCCACGTTTTCGGCGGCGCGGCAAACCGCCGACCAAAGCCCGCGGAACCCCGCCGACGCCTCAACGGCGTCCAGCGCCGCGCCTTCGACGTCCTCAAGCTGGAGCCCTCCTCCGACAAGACCGCCATCAAGGCGCGCTTCAAGGAACTCGTGAAAAAGCACCATCCGGACGCCAATGGCGGAGACCGCAGTTCCGAAGAACGCTTGCGACAGATCATTCAAGCCTATAACGCTCTCAAACAGGCAGGTTTCTGCTAGAACCAGACCACATACCGATTTTCGGCGTATCTGGAGGGCCGTTGCGGCCCGCAGACAACTTTTGCGAAAACGCGAAGGCACGCGCCGACCGACTGGAGGCACAATGACCGAGACCAAGGACAGCAGCAAAAGCCTGCCCGACACCAAATTTTCCGTTCGCTCCGTTTTCGGCATCGACGCCGACCTGCAGGTGCCGGCGTTCAGCGTGCCCGACGAACACGTGCCCGACGTCGATCCGGATTACCTCTTCGACCGCGACACCACGCTCGCCATCCTGGCCGGTTTCGCCCACAATCGCCGCGTCATGATCACCGGCTACCACGGCACCGGCAAATCGACCCACATCGAGCAGGTCGCCGCGCGGCTGAACTGGCCCTGCGTGCGCGTCAACCTCGACAGCCACATCAGCCGCATCGACCTGATCGGCAAGGACGCGATCGTCGTCAAGGACGGCCTGCAGGTGACCGAGTTCAAGGAAGGCATCCTGCCCTGGGCGATCCAGACCAACACCGCCCTCGTCTTCGACGAGTACGACGCTGGCCGTCCGGACGTGATGTTCGTCATCCAGCGCGTGCTCGAAGCGCAGGGCCGGCTGACGCTGCTCGACCAGAACAAGGTCATCCGCCCGCATCCGGCCTTCCGCCTCTTCGCCACCGCCAACACCGTCGGCCTCGGCGACACCTCCGGCCTCTATCACGGTACCCAGCAGATCAACCAGGGCCAGATGGACCGCTGGTCGATCGTCACCACGCTGAACTACCTGCCGCACGACAACGAGGCGGACATCGTCCTGGCCAAGGCAAAATACCTCCAGACCAAGGAGGGCCGCGAGACCGTCGGCAAGATGGTCCGCCTCGCTGACATGACCCGCAACGCCTTCATCAACGGCGACCTGTCGACGGTCATGAGCCCGCGCTCGGTCATCACCTGGGCGGAGAATGCGGAAATCTTCGGCGACCTCGGCTTCGCCTTCCGCGTCACCTTCCTCAACAAGTGTGACGAGATGGAACGCCCGCTGGTGGCCGAATTCTACCAGCGCTGCTTCGGCATCGACCTGCCGGAATCGACCGCTAACGTCGTTCTGTCGTAACGGCCGCACGGAAAGCATCATGTCGTCCACGCCCTCCAAGAAGGAAGCGCCGAACGAACCGCTGAAGCGCGCGGTCACCGGGACCATGCGCGCCATTGCGCGCGACCCGGAACTTGAGGTGACCTTCGCCAGCGACACCATCGGCGTCGTCGATCACAACGCCCGCCTGCCCGAGCCGCCGAGAAAGGCGACGACGCGCGACGTCGCGGTGCTGCGCGGCCAGAGCGACTCGCTCGCTCTGCGTCTCGCCTGCCACGACAAGGCCGTCCACCGCGCCCTGCTGCCGGACGGCCCGAACGCCCGCGCGGTCTTCGAGGCGGTGGAACAGGCGCGCTGCGAGGCGATCGGCGCAAGGCGCATGTCCGGCGTCGCCGACAACATCGGCGCCATGCTGGAGGATCGTTACCACCGCAACGCGGCCAGCCAGGCCGGCGCACGCGAGGATATTCCCCTCGAAGAGGTCATCCCGCTCATCGTGCGCGAGCGGCTGACCGGTATCGCACCGCCGCAGAGCGCAACCCGCATGGTCGACCTGTGGCGCTCATGGGTGGAGGACAAGGCCGGCGCCGATCTCGACGCGCTCGCCCGCGATATCGAAAACCAGAAGGGCTTTGCCGGTCGCGTCCGCACTCTCATCGCCTCCCTCGACATGGCCGACGAGCTCGGCGACGAGCCGCTGGAGGACGAGAGCGAGGACAGCGAGGACCGGTCCGACCTCAGCGACGGAGACGCCGAGGGCGAGGGCGACTCCTCCGACGGCGCCGATGCACCGATGCCCGAAGAGATGGAAATGTCCGGCGAGGAGGACGAGGCCGGCGAGACCGAAACACAACAGACCTATTCCGACGATTTCGAGGAAGAGTCCCAGGCAGGCGAGCCGAGCGAAGCCGGAGAGCAGACCCGCCCCGACCAGGAGTTTTCCAACCGGGTCAACGAATTCCAGTACAAGGTCTTCACCACGCAGTACGACGAGATCGTCACCGCCGAGGAACTGTGCGACACGGTCGAACTCGACCGCCTGCGCGGCCACCTCGACAAGCAGCTCGACCATCTCGCCCATGTCGTCGCCCGTCTCGCCAACCGCCTACAGCGCCGGCTGATGGCGCAGCAGAACCGCACCTGGGACTTCGACCAGGAAGAGGGCTGGCTCGACACAGCGCGCCTCCCCCGCATCGTCATCGATCCGATGCAGCCACTCGCCTTCAAGCAGGAACGCGACACCGAGTTCCGCGACACCGTGGTGACGCTCTTGCTCGACAACTCCGGCTCCATGCGCGGCCGGCCGATCACGGTCGCGGCGATCACCGCCGATATCCTCGCCCGCACGCTGGAGCGCTGCGGCGTCAAGGTCGAGATCCTCGGCTTCACGACGCGCGCCTGGAAGGGCGGCATGTCGCGCGAGAACTGGCTGCAGGCCGGCAAGCCTGCGATGCCCGGCCGCCTCAACGACCTGCGTCACATCATCTACAAATCCGCCGACGCGCCCTGGCGCCGCGCCCGCCGCAACCTCGGCCTCATGATGCGCGAGGGGCTCCTGAAGGAAAACATCGATGGCGAGGCGCTCGACTGGGCGCACCAGCGGCTCCTCGGCCGCGCCGAATCGCGCCGCATCCTGATGGTGATTTCCGACGGGGCGCCGGTCGACGACAGCACCCTGTCGGTCAATCCCGGCAACTATCTGGAACGCCACCTGCGTGACGTCATCGAGGAGATCGAGACCCGCTCGCCGGTCGAACTCATCGCCATCGGCATCGGCCACGACGTAACCCGCTACTACCGCCGCGCGGTTACCATCGTCGACGCCGAGGAGCTGGGCGGCGCCATCACCGACCAGCTCGCCGATCTCTTCGACGAAGAGGGAACGGACGGCCGCAAGTCGCGTGGCCGCGGCTCTCGCAGCAACGGACACGGACAGACAACGGGCGGCCGCCGCGCCGCGCGCCGATGACGGCGCCGCGCTGGTGGCAAGGGCGTTTTCCGTCCCGTATCGGCGGCGTGCTTTTGCTCGCCGTTGCCCTGCTCACCGTTGCCGCGATTCTCACTGCCGGAGCTCCGCCTGTAAGGGCGGACAAGATCACCTATATGCCCCCCGGCCCGCAGCCAATCGGGCTCAAGGTGACGCCGATCCCCTATTTCCGCATCAGCTATCCGAACCAGTACCGCTTCGGCAGCCTGGAATATCTCGACGGGCTGGAGCTGTGGTCCCGCAACCGCGACTTCGGCGGCCTGTCAAGCCTCGTCACGCTCGATGACGGCAAACGGATCGTTGCCGTCAGCGACAACGGGCTCTGGTTCGACGCCTTCGCCACCATCGATCCGGCCGGCCAGATGACGGGTCTTCACGATGCCCGCCTCGCCCCGATGCTGACCGCCACGGGCGAACCGATGATGAGCGTACGCGACGCCGATGCCGAATCCCTGGCGCTCGGCGGCACGCCCGACGATCCCCGCTTCCTCGTCAGCTTCGAGCGTGATCACCGCATCGAATCCTTTCCCGTCGATCTGGACAACTTCCGCTCGGCCGGAACGCGGCTGAAAATCCCCGCCGCCATCCGCCGCCTGCGCCCCAACACCGGGCTGGAAGCGATCGCGGTACCGGACGACGCCTGCCCGCTCGGCGGCGCCACGGTGGTCGCCATCGCGGAACGGGATCGCGACCGCAACGCCGACATCCCCGGCTGGATCATCGGCGGAAGCCGGCCCGGCAGCTTCCATGTGCGCCGCATCGGCGACTTCTCGATCACCGACTCCGCCTTCCTGCCGGATGGCGACCTTCTGATCCTGGAGCGCCGGTTCAATTTCGCCGATGGGGTGGGCATGCGCCTGCGCCGCATTCCCTGTCGGTCGCTTTCCGCCGGCGGCACCATCGACGGCGCGACCCTCTTGGAGGCTGACCTCAGCTACCAGATCGACAATATGGAAGGGCTAGATGTCCACACCGACAGGCGGACGGGAAAAACGATCCTCACGCTTGTCTCCGACGACAACCGCTCGATCCTCCAGCGCACGCTCCTCCTGCGCTTCGAGCTGCGCGAGGCGCCCCATCCCGCAGCGAAGGGCGAGACGCAAGGGTCGGGCGCGCCATCGTACGGCGACAGGAACCCGCTCTAACGGGTCTTCGCCCTGCCGGCCGGCACATCGCCGAAGACGTGCTCAGCCGCTGGAAACCGCCGCGCCCGGACATCCGCCGCGTAAGCCCCGATCGCCTCGTCAGCCGCCTGCCCGAGTTCGGCATAGCGTTTGACGAACTTCGGCCGGAAATCGGTGAACATGCCAAGCATGTCGTCGACAACGAGGATCTGGCCATCGCAATCCGCCGATGCACCGATACCGATCGTTGGCACGGCAATGTCCGAGGTAATCATCCGCCCCAGGCTGTCGGGCACCTTTTCAAGGACGACGGAAAACGCCCCCGCCCCGGCGACCGCCGCCGCGTCCCGGCGGATTTGTTCGCCGTCCTCCCCGCGCCCCTGCACTTTGTAGCCGCCGAAGCTGTTGACCGCTTGCGGCGTCAGCCCGACATGGCCCATCACCGGAATGCCCCGCGCGGTAAGGAATGCAACGGTCTCGGCCATTGTCTCGCCGCCTTCCAACTTGACCGCCTGAGCACCCGTCTCCGCCATCAGCCGTGCGGCATTGCGGAAGGCCTGATCGGGACTTTCCTCATAGGTTCCAAACGGCATGTCGACAACGAGAAGCGCCCGCTCCACACCGCGCCGAACGGCCTTGGCATGAAGGATCATCATGTCCAGCGTGACCTCCAGCGTCGAGGCCAGACCGTGCAGTACCATGCCGACGCTGTCGCCGACGAGCACCACATCGGCATGGGCATCGACGAGCCGAGCGACCGGCGTCGTATAGGCGGTGAGGCAAACGAGCGGATCGCCGCCCTTTCTGGCGCGGATGTCAGGCGGCGTGACCGCCCGGGTCGCGGCTGAAACACTCATGGCAGGTCCCCGGGATTTCCCTCGTTGAACATGATCTCGGTCCCGTCGCGACAGTCGCGGGCAGGAAGCTGGCGGCGCGGCGGATCGATGGCCCGCCCGATCGACGCAAGGGTCGCGCGAACCGAACGCACTTTGTCAAAGCGCCGCGAAGAAGGAAAGGCGGCACGTCTCGACAATACGGATAGGACGGAGGGAGGCGACCTGGCGAAGCTGGTCTTAACCCGCGGAGGTCACAGAAGAATTCGGCTCCGGGGTCGACAATGCGCCGATGAAGCGGATCAGAACGCCGTAGGGGGCGAGCAGCGCCAGCGCGACGAGGATCTTCACCGAGAAGTCACCGAGCGCCCAGGACATCCAGCGCGGCACCTCGGCGATCGGAAAGACGCCGAACAGCGGCGCCACCTCGATGGCAAAGGCATCGTTCGGGCCGATGAACGCAAAGCCCGCGGCAAAGGCCAGCGAGAAAAAGATAACCGTGTCGATGACCGATCCGAGGAAGGAAGAGACGAAGGGCGGCAGCCACCACACCCGGCGCCGCAGCCGGTTGAAGATCGACACGTCAAGAAGCTGAGCGACGAGGAAGGCCGAGCCGGAGGCGATCGCGATCCGTGGCGTCGCGAGAATTACCGACAGCACGACCGCGATGACGAAGCCGACGAGCACCACCCGCCGCGCCGCGGCAGGACCGAAACGTCGGTTGGTCAGGTCGGTGACGAGAAAGGCAGCCGGATAGGTGAAGGCGCCCCAGGTCAGCAGATCGGCGAGATTGAAGCCGCCGATCAAAAAGCCCACCGGGTACTGCACAAGCACATTCGACGCGATCACCACCACCGCCATAGCGAAGATGCCGAGGGTGATGGAGCGCATCGAAAAGGAAGAGGCCGTTTTTCCGGTCATCTTGAAGGAGCAGCGATCCGTCAGGAAGCGACGGCGAGCTTCTTGGCAATCTGCCGCTTCAGCGTACGCGCCTTCAGCGAAAGATCGTCTTCCCGCGCCTTCATGAGGAACTCGTCGAGACCGCCCCGGTGCTCGACGGACCGCAGCGCCCGCGCCGAAACGCGAAGCCGGTAGCTTTCGCCCAGAGCATCGCTCAGGAGCGTAACGTCACACAGGTTGGGCAGGAACCGACGACGGCTCCGGTTGTTGGCGTGGCTGACATTGTTGCCTGCCTGCACGCCCTTGCCGGTCAGATCACAGCGACGAGCCATGATGCACATCCTTCTCTAGTGGCCGAAACCGCAGCTTCGGCAGTAATCCGGTATTCCAGTCTCGTGGAAAGTCGCATTCCTATAAGGGCACAGGCGCGACCCGTCAAGCGTCGTCCCCCGCGCGGGGCCGGATTCGCCGGTTTTGACCTCCCGTTAACCATGCGGTTACCGTAACGGTCCAACAATCGGCGAAATTTGACGCTACCGGCCCTTGCAAGGGGTCGACTCGAGCCGCGCGCGCATGGCCGCCCGGCTCTCCGCTAGGAGGGTGTTCCGTGAACTTGGCGCAGCATTTGTGGAAGAACATTTCCCCGCGCGCGGCGCATGCCCGGAGCCGGGCGGTGCAGCGACGGTCAGCAACCGGCAGAGCCGCCGCTTTCGCGCTCTGCGCCATCGCGACCGTTTGCGTGGCCGCACCGGCACAGGCGGGCGAGACCGTCACCTTCGGCGGGCTCTACGACGTCTCGGTCAGCGGCTTCCGCTTCGCCAGCGCGTCGCTCTCGCTCATCATCCGCGACAACGCCTATTCGGCGAAGCTGGACATGCATTCCGCCGGTCTCGGCCGCCTGTTCTCCTCCGGCCGGGGCGAGGCGGAATCGTCGGGTTGGATGCGCGGCAACAAGGTCTACCCCCGGCATTACTACCTGGATTCCACCGGAGGCCGCATCCACACAAACGTGCAGATGGCGCTGTCGCAAGGCCGTATCCGCAAGCTCGATGCCTCGCCGCCGCTGAAAAAGGCACCCGACCGCATCCCCGTCACCAAGCGGCACCAGCGCAACGTGCTCGATCCGCTCAGCGCGATCCTGATGCCGGTCCGCGGCAAGGTGATCGCCGGCCGTGAAGCGTGCAACCGCACCCTTCCCGTCTTCGACGGCTGGACCCGCTACGACGTCAAGCTTAGCTACGAGGGCACCAAGGAAATCAAGCGCGAGGACTATTCCGGCCCGGTCGTGATCTGCAGCGCCCGCTGGAAGCCCGTCGCCGGCCATCGGCCCGACAAGGCCTCGGTGAAATACATGGCGAACAATCGCGAGATCGAAATCTGGCTCGCGCCGGTCGCCGACTTGCCGCTGCTGACGCCCTATCGCATTCAGATCGGCACCCGGTCAGGAACGCTCGTCGTCTCTGCCCGCAAGATCAAGGTTCAGCACGGCACCCGCAAACAGGCTTCCATCGCCCCGGTCGCCCAGTAGCGACCGGCGGATCATGGACTGACTGGCCAGGGATCGAATCCGGCCCGGGCCGGCGGACAATCGCCGGCCGTTAGTCTCGCATGCGCCTCATCGCCATCGACGTTTCGGGCCGCGCCTCATCGGGTGCGGCCTTTTGGTGTCCGCATGCGCCCTCTGGCGCCGCCCACCCAATGGACCCCCGTCAGACGGCTTCAATCGCCGCAGGTGGCGCGCTATCGGAGATAAGACACCGTCTTCCACACGTCCCCGCCCCGATTTCTTCCAACGCCGAGTCCCTTGCCGAGGTATCGCACCGGATTGCACCGCCCTCGCGGCAACTCCCTGCCGTTCCAACAACCGACATGGTCGCCCTCTCCGGCCACCCCGCGAGCTCACGCGCGGCGTGTCCCACGCCCATGCCATTCCCATGCCGGCACCAAGCCTGTCCCGATCCGGAACAGCTGCCTTAACCGGTCGATGCAATTGGTGAATATTCGCTTTTCCCACTCTTCGACATATGGTGCACGCCCCCTGCGACGGCCCATATATAGCCGTGAACAAACCGGGAATTCATCATTGCAAGTGATTCGTGCCCGTCCCGTTCCCGACATGATCGATCCGTTGCCGCCTTACCGACGACCGGAGGTCCGACGTTAACGGATCGCTAACCCTGCACGGGAAAAGCCGATCGCCAACACCACCACCGCTCCGGTCCCGGATCGGGACGTATCGGTTAACGTTTGCGGGGCGAAGGCCGAAACGGCCGATCCCGCAAAGATCAAGATCCTGTATGCACGCGAACCATGTATCGATATTTCGTGGGGAACAAACAGGGAAAGCGGCGACGCAAGTGATTCGTGCATGCCCCGTTCCCCACCCGATCACATCGTAAAGCATGCCGGGGCATGGACAATTAACCGGTCGTTCAGAAAACCGGCCCGATCGGACCGCCCCGATGACGGCGAAAGAGAACAAAGCCGGAATCATCGCGAGTCGCCGATTCGGTCGGCTTTTGTTCAAGACTCGTTCTGATTGCGCCCGATTGTGACGAATCGGCCCACAAACAGGCCCCGGCGTACGAAAAACGAGCATTCGCCGTTCGAGTATGTTAGAGAGCCCGCGTTTACCCGTAGACATTCGTCCGCCGTTCCCCGTGAATGTCCCGGTCGATCGGAAGACTGTAATGAGCCAAGGACCGTTGCCGCCGACCGCCCGCGCCCGCACCGTCACGGCGATACTCGGACCCACCAATACCGGCAAGACACATCTCGCGATCGAGCGCATGCTGGCCCATCCCGACGGGATCATCGGCCTGCCGTTGCGCCTTCTGGCGCGAGAAGTCTATGCCCGTATCGCCGCCCGCCTCGGCGCCGACGCCGTCGCGCTCGTCACCGGCGAAGAAAAAATCGTGCCGGAGTCCGCGCGCTACTGGGTCTATACGGTCGAAGCGATGCCGCGCGAGACCAATCGCTCGTTCGCCGCCATCGACGAGGTACAACTGGCCGGCGACTTCGAACGCGGCCGCGTCTTCACCGACCGGATCCTCAATCTACGCGGCACGCACGAAACCCTGCTGTTGGGCGCCGCTACCGTTCGCGGTCTTCTGGAGCGGCTCCTGCCCGGCCTCAGCGTCGTCACCCGGCCGCGCATGTCGGTGCTGTCCTATTCCGGCCAGAAGAAGATCACCCGGCTGCCGACCCGCTCCGCCGCCGTCGCCTTTTCCGCCGACGAAGTCTACGCGATCGCCGAGCTCATCCGCCGCCAGCGCGGCGGCGCCGCCGTCGTCCTCGGCGCGCTGTCCCCGCGCACCCGCAACGCCCAGGTTGCGCTCTTCCAGTCCGGCGAGGTCGACTTCCTCGTCGCCACCGACGCTATCGGCATGGGCCTCAACCTCGATGTCGACCATGTCGCCTTCGCCGCCTGGCGCAAGTTCGACGGCTACCAGTACCGCTCCCTGACGCCGGCCGAGTTCGGTCAGATCGCCGGCCGCGCCGGCCGCCACACGCGCGACGGCACCTTCGGCGTCACAGGCCGCGTCGATCCCTTAGACGACGAGATGGTGGAACGGCTGGAAAGCCACAACTTCGATCCGGTGCGCGTGCTGCAATGGCGCAATCCCGATCTCGACTTCTCCAGCATCAAGGACCTGCGCGCGACGCTCGACCTGCCACCGCGCGAACAGGGGCTCACCCGGGCGCCCCCCGGCGAGGACCTGATCGCGCTGGAATATGCGGAACGCGACGCCGACACGGCCAAGCTCGCCCGCGGGCTTTCCCGCGTCCGGCTTCTCTGGGATGTTTGTCAGGTTCCCGACTACCGGCGCATCGCGCCGGCCAACCACGCCGAACTGATTACCCGGCTTTTCGGATATATCGCCCGCGACGGCGTGATCGACGATGACTGGTTTGACGCTCAGGTCGCCTATGCGGATCGCACCGAAGGCGATATAGACAGCTTGTCCAACCGGATTGCGCATATTCGGACCTGGACATTCGTCGCCAATCGCCCCGGCTGGTTGCGCGACCCACTTCACTGGCAGGAAAGGACCCGTGCGATCGAGGATCGCCTGTCGGATGCCCTGCACGAACGATTGACACAACGCTTCGTCGACAGGCGGACAAGTGTTCTTATGAGGCGGCTAAGAGAGAAGGCCATGCTCGAAGCGGAAATCAACCCAACGACCGGCGACGTGATCGTCGAAGGCCAGCACGTGGGACAGCTCCAGGGCTTCCGGTTTACCCCGGACCCGACGGCAGACGGGCCGGAGGTCAAGGCTCTGCGGGCGGCGGCGGCGAATGCCCTTGCCCGGGAGATCGAGACCCGATCGGAGCGCCTCGCGCGCGCAGGCGACCAGGACCTTGTTCTGTCCACCGAAGATCTGATTCGCTGGAATGGCGAGATCGTCGGCAGGCTCGCACCGTCGGAAGACGTCCTGCGCCCGCAGGTTCTGGTCCTCGCCGACGAGCAACTGACCGGCCCGGCGCGCGACCGCGTCCAGGCACGCCTCGATCTCTTCGTCACCCAGCACCTGGCGACCCTGCTGAAGGCACTCCTTGATCTTCGCGACGCCGCCGACATCGACGGACTGGCGCGCGGCATCGCCTTCCGGCTTGTCGAGGGTCTGGGCAGCATCGAGCGCCGCGTCATCGCCGAGGACGTGCGCCAGCTCGACCAGACGGCGCGCGCGGGCCTGAGGAAATACGGCGTCCGCTTCGGTGCCCATAACATCTACGTGCCGGCGCTGCTGAAGCCCGCCCCGAGCCGCCTGCTGATGCAGCTTTGGGCGCTGAAGAACGCATCGCCCGACACCCCCGGCCTTGCCGAACTGCCGCAGATCTCGGCCGCCGGGCGCACTTCCATCGCCCACGAACCGGCGTTTGCCGACGAGCTTTATCGCATCGCCGGCTACCAGGTCTGCGGTCCGCGTGCCGTGCGAATCGACATTCTGGAACGGCTCGCCGACCTCATCCGCCCGATCATCGCCTGGCGGCCGGGACAAGCGACGCCCGGTCCCCACGCCGGCGCCGCGCCGGAAGGCGCCATCCCCGAGGGTGGCGGATTTACCGTCACAGTCGCGATGACATCGCTGCTCGGCTGCGCCGGCGAGGATTTCTCCGCCACGCTGAAGGCCCTCGGCTACCGCCTGGAACGCCGCAAGGCCGCTGATTTCGTCGCACCGCCAACGAAGGACGATCTCGAAGCCGCAGCAAGGGCCACGTCGGACGAAACGGCGCCGCAGAC
>CAXXGS010000002.1:0-930196 GCA_963675285.2 uncultured Rhodobium sp. | reverse complement strand
GCGTTGAGGACCTCGACGTCGGGCGTGTCCTATTCCCCGAAGAGCTTTGGGAAGAGGGGGCGAAGGCGGTCAACAGGGCCATCCGCCGCCAGATCGAGGACTGGCGGGAATCGCGCGGACGCGTGGAGACCACCGAGCCGATCCTGCCTATGGAGGAGGAGGCGCCGGCCGCGCCAGCGGAGCCTCCACCTGACGTTCCCGCCCAAGGTCACGGGCCGCACTTCACCTTGGAGGATGGCAAGCTCGTCTTTGCGCCCGTGGGGGCGTTGGACGAGAATGGCAACGATTTTTCGCGGTTGTCCCGATTCCATCCGCTTGTCGTCGAGGCCGCGAACGAGCTTGTCGATGCATTGGAGCAGGAGGTTGGTGACGGTCGCAATGCCTATGCCGACGAACGCCTGTTGCGGTGGGCAAAGACTTATCAAAGCCTCGTCGACCGTGATTTCCGGGCCATCGATTATGAGTTGCTCGCCGGTTACGGCGAGTTTCTCGCCAATCGTCTGGCAGGGGTCGGAGAAGACGGCCTTGGCGATGATCGCCCGCCGCTAACGGGCCGACAGGCAAATGCCCTCAGGGATTTGGTCGGGCAGCACGGCTTCTTTGTGACCGGATCAAGGGCCGGACTCACGCTTATTTCCGATGCGGAAAGCTACGACCGGACGCCACAGGAAGAGCAGGAATTCCGCGAGTCGGCGCAAATCCTCGGCGAAAAGCTGGAACAGGCTGACATTGCCGACGCCGGGGTTGTCGAAACCGTCAAGGATGCGGCGGAACAAAGCGGCACCGGACGACAGAAAGAACGCACGGGTGTTTTCGGGCTCGGAACGCTCAAGAACGCGACCATCGTCCTTTCCATCGGTGGCGTGACGTATGCCGCTATTGCGGCATTAGCCACTGCGAATTCTCTGGGAATTGGCCCTGCCAGTGCCCTAGCACTTCTCGTGATTGAGAGCTTGAAGGCTTCCAAGCCCTTCAATGAGCTCAAGAACTCGTTAGTGGGAAAGATCGATCAATTGTCCGATCTGGACATGGAAACGCTGCGGTCTCTCCCCAAGCATCAATTCCGCAAGATTGCCTGCTTCGTGCTTGAAAACGAAGTTCATCTTCGCCGGATGGCGGGAAAGAGATCCGAGTTCGAGTGGCTCCATCGCAATCTGGACTGGCTGAAAGAGAACTTCCACGACGAGTGCGAAGGGCTAGTCTAACCCCCCCTCAGTGCTTCTCCACGAAGCTATCCAGCACGCGCTTCCGGCCGGCCTTTTCGAAGTCGATGGTCAGCTTGTTGCCTTCGATGGAGGCGATGGCGCCGTAGCCGAATTTCAGGTGGAAGACCCGCTCGCCGAGGGAATAGGGCGAGGCGCTGGCGGTGACGCTCTTGGCGACGAGTTCGCCGTCGATGGTCTTCGGCCCGGCACCATAACCGCCGCTTCCGTGCCTGCCGCCCCTCTGCCCGCCGCCCTGATGCCCGCCGTCGCGGCGCTTCTGGGCGCGCTGCCAGCCGGGCGTGCCGTAGCTGGAGCCGGAAAAGGTCTCGGCCTTGTCGAAGCGGCTGGCGCCATAGGAGCCGCCGCCGTAGCCGCCATAGCCGCCGGACTGCTCGACGACGTCGACATGGGCCTCGGGCAGTTCGTCAAGGAAGCGCGAGGGCACCGTCGACTGCCACAACCCGTGGATGCGGCGGTTGGAGGTGAACCAGATCTTGGCGCGGCGGCGCGCCCGGGTGATGCCGACATAGGCGAGGCGGCGCTCTTCCTCGAGGCCGGAGCGGCCGCCCTCGTCGAGCGCGCGCTGGTGCGGGAAGAGGCCTTCCTCCCAGCCGGGCAGGAACACCGTCTCGAATTCCAGCCCCTTGGCGGAATGGAGTGTCATCAGGTTGACCGCGTCCATGCCGTCGCCCTTGTCGGCGTCCATGACGAGGGAGACATGTTCGAGGAAGCCTTGCAGGGAATCGAAATCCTCCATGGAGCGGACGAGCTCCTTGAGGTTTTCCAGTCGGCCGGGCGCCTCGGGCGAGCGGTCCTGCTGCCACATGTCGGTGTAGCCGGATTCATCAAGGATGATCTCGGCCAGCTCGGTGTGGGGAAGGGCGGCGACGCGGTCGCGCCAGCGGGCGATGCAATCGACGAGGTTCTTCAGCCCGAGCCGGGTCTTGGGCCGCAGTTCCTCGGTCTCGGCAAGCTCGGTCGCTGCGTCGAGGAGCGGCACGCCGCGGGCGCGGGCGCTCTCGTGGATGAGTTGCAGGGTAACGTCGCCGAGGCCGCGCTTGGGCTTGTTGACGATGCGCTCGAAGGCGAGGTCGTCGGCCGGCTGCACGGTGATGCGGAAATAGGCGAGCGCGTCACGGATCTCCATGCGCTCGTAGAAGCGCGGGCCGCCGATGACGCGATAGGGAAGGCCGAGGGTGACGAAGCGGTCCTCGAATTCGCGCATCTGGAAGGAGGCGCGCACCAGGATAGCCATCTGGTCTAGGGCGTGGCCCTTCGTCTGCAGCGCTTCGATCTCGTCGCCGATCTGGCGGGCCTCCTCCTCGGAATCCCAGCAGGCGGCGACGGCGACGCGGTCGGCGTCCGGGTCGTCGTGGTCGGTGAAGAGGGTCTTGCCGAGGCGGCCGTCGTTGTGCGCAATGAGGTGCGAGGCGCAGGCGAGGATGTGGCCGGTGGAGCGGTAGTTGCGCTCCAGGCGGATGACCACGGCGCCGGGGAAGTCGTGGTCGAAGCGCAGGATGTTGTCGACCTCGGCGCCACGCCAGCCGTAGATCGACTGGTCGTCGTCGCCGACGCAGCACAGGTTCGGATTGTCCTGGGCGAGGAGGCGCAGCCAGAGATACTGCGCGATGTTGGTGTCCTGATACTCGTCGACCAGCATATAGCGGAAGCGGCGCTGGTAGTCGGCGAGGATGTCGTGGTGGTCGCGGAAGATGCGGATGACGTGGCACAGGAGGTCGCCGAAGTCGCAGGCGTTGAGCGTCCGCAGCCGGTCCTGATAGGCGGCATAGAGCACCCGGCCGCGGCCAGCGGCGAAGGCCCGGCCCTCGGCTTCCGGCACGTCGCCGGGCATCAGGCCACGGTTCTTCCAGCCGTCGATGACCGAAGCGAACTGACGCGCCGGCCAGCGCTTCTCGTCGATGCCCTCGGCCTGGATCACCTGCTTGATGAGGCGCAGCTGGTCGTCGGTGTCGAGGATGGTGAAGTTGGACTTCAGGTCGACGAGCTCGGCGTGGCGCCTGAGGATGCGCGTGCCGATGGCGTGGAAAGTGCCGAGCCAGGCCATGCCCTCGACGCTCTCGCCGACGAGATTGCCGATGCGCTCCTTCATCTCGCGTGCGGCCTTGTTGGTGAAGGTCACGGCGAGGATCTGGCTCGGCCAGGCGCGGCCGGAGGCGAGGATATGGGCGATGCGGGTGGTGAGAACCCGGGTCTTGCCGGTGCCGGCGCCGGCGAGGACGAGCACCGGCCCGTCGATCGTTTCCACCGCCAGGCGCTGTTCCGGGTTGAGGGCATCGAGGTAGCCCTCCCGGCCCGCGCGCGACGCCATCGCACGGGCGGCAATGCCGCCGCCGGAAGACGGCTCAGCCAGAGGCGCGGGCAGAGGCGCGGGCGCCGGCCCGCGAGCAGGATCGGTCATGGGGCTTTCCGAATCAAAACGTGAACATCCTGTTTAACATAGGCCGATGCGGCGACGGAACGAGGGGTCCCCTCGCGCGAGCGTTACAGAAGCTTGGCTTGTGGGTTTGGCTGAATTCTAGTATGGATTCCGGCTATCGATACTTCGCCGGACGACTTGGGCCGAACCGCTTTGCTTCCGTAGCCGGGCGCGCGTTCCGACACTCTTCCCGAACATCGACGGATCCCGGAGCGGTCAAGGCTGCATGCGCCGGGTGACTACCATGGACGTAACAAAGGCTAGTTCTATGAATACTGGAACCGTGAAATGGTTCAATTCCCAAAAGGGATACGGCTTCATTCAACCCAGCGACGGTGGTCGTGACGTTTTCGTTCACATCTCCGCTGTCGAGCGGGCGGGCCTGAATGGCCTGGCCGATGGCCAGGAGATTTCCTACGAGCTCGTTACCGATCGTAAGACCGGTCGCACCTCGGCGGGCAATCTGAAGATCGACTGATCGTTCGGGATCTCGGTCTAACGTTTTCGGGGAGGACACTGGCAGGTGTTCTCCCCGTTGTCGTTTGAGGGGGCGTTTCGGCGGGCGCCCCTTACGAAGAGGCGCCATCGGCATCGAGACGATATTGCATGCCTGCCCGGTGCATGAGTTCAGCCAAGTCTCTGCTCAGCCCAAGTCTCTGCTCAGCCCAAGTCTCTGCTCATCGACGCCTCAATGCGCTTTTCCGTCGTCGTTGCCGTCGCTTTCCTGCGCTGCCCCGTTCCCGGCGGCTTCGGCTTGAGCGTCATCATTGGCAGGGATGCCAACGTTGACCTGGTCACTATCTTCGGCAAGCGTCATCTTATCCGCGACGTCGCTTGCCTCCGCGTCGCCGGGCACGATCTGTTGAGTGCCGTCGAAGTCGACGACGCCGCAGGTGAGCGCATAGCAGGCGAGCCGGACCGTCTTCGGAATCTCCACCGGCTTTCCGTCGCGCGCGCCCTTCTCATAGTACTGAATCATCCGCTTTTTCAGGCCGAGAAGGTCTGCCGCGTCTTTTTGCTTTAGACCTAACTCTTTGCGCCAATTGCGGAAATCTTCCGCGGACATGGCCTTGCCTTCGACGCTTTGAGAGTTCGACTTCTTCGTTGCCACTGTGAAAACTCGATCTGGATACGGAGGATATCTAATGCACTCTGTGCACTTTTCCCTTGACTTTGGCGCACTGTGTACGCATATATGATCGTGCAGGCGCACTCAGTGCTATTAAACAAGGCGGCGTGCGGAAGAGTCAATCGGAAACGGGTGTGACCTTTCGCGTGCCGACCTGATTAAGTGGTGGGTGTCAGGACCGGTAAGCCCTGCTGGAGACCTTAGGAGGAGGACCGGACATGAGCGCAGATCTTCTTGTCAGTCGGGCTGTGATCAGCCCTGAGAAATTCGACGTGCACCGTCACGCCACATTCAACTGCGCCATCGCACGCGTCGTGCGGCGTTTCATGGCGCTGTTTTCGTAAGCGGTCATCGCCAGTCGAGGACTTGGCCCCGCGACTTAACGCGGGGTTTGCATGAGGGGCGCAGTCGGCAGCGACTGCGCCCCTCATGTATTCAGTCCCAACCCGCCAGACAAGACCATTCACACCCGGTTCGTTTCTGCCCTTCCGTAGGTCTTTTCGTTGACTTGTCCGGGCCGTTCTTTTCGTCGCCCCAAGGCGATCTTCATGCGGTTTCCCGCCCTCAAGGCCTACCGATTTCTTAGGAAGCACTCCCGCTGCCGCCATTGCCGGGCGACAGCCGCCAGCCTCCTGCGTATAAGGAGAGGGGAACGGCTTGCCGCCGAGGGCGTTAGGGGGAAGCCGTCCGCATCGCGGGGGCGATTTCTGAGGGGAGCGGGCGAACGATGCGATGGCGTGGGCGTAGACAGAGTTCACATGTCGAGGACCGGCGGAATTCCGTCGGCGGGCGGACGGTACGGCGTGCCGGCGGCGGGAGCATTGTCCTTGTCATCGTCGCAGTGGTTGCCGCCTATTTCCTCGGCATCGATCCTCGCCAGCTCATCGGGGCTCTCGATGGCGGCGTTTCGCAGACCGCGGGCACGCGGACCGCGCCATCCGGCGCCGGCCGCGCCGATGACGACGGGCGGCGGTTCGTCGCCGTCGTCCTTGCCGACACCGAAGATGTCTGGAACCGGATCTTCCGGTCGAAAGGCCTCACGTATGAGGAACCGACGCTGGTGCTCTTTTCCGGCCGGGCGCGCTCGGCCTGCGGCCTGGCATCGGCGGCGTCGGGGCCTTTCTATTGTCCGGGCGACCGCAAGGTCTATATCGATCTGGCCTTCTACGACGAGCTGAAGCGGCGCTTCTCCGCGCCGGGCGATTTCGCGCAGGCCTATGTGATCGCCCATGAAATCGGCCATCATGTGCAGAACCTCACCGGCGTCCTGCCAGAGTTCAACCGCCGCCGCAAGACGATGAGCGCGCGCGAGGCGAACCGGATGTCAGTGCGGGTGGAGTTGCAGGCCGATTGCTACGCCGGGATCTGGGCGCATTACACCAAGGAGCGCGGCCTTCTCGACCGGGGCGATATCGAGGAAGCGCTCAATGCCGCCCATCAGATCGGCGACGATGCGATCCAGAAGCGCAGCCAGGGCTATGTCGTGCCGGATGCCTTCAATCACGGCACCAGTGAACAGCGTGCCCGCTGGTTCCGGATCGGCCTTGAAAGCGGCAAGGTCTCCGACTGTACCTCGCTGTCGGCCAAGACGCTCTGACGCACATTTGGCCCCTTTGCTCCGTTTCACGCCGTAGCTGGCCTGATCGCGATTTTTTCCGCATAGTCATTCATGCGGATCGAGCGGGATTATACGCTTCATGGATCATAAGATTTTCATCGTTGCGCTGATCGGCGTGCTCGGTATCGGCGCGCAGTGGATCGCCTGGCGGTTCCGCCTGCCGGCGATTGTTCTGCTGCTTCTTTCCGGTTTTATCGCCGGGCCGCTGACCGGGGCGATTTCTCCCGAAGAAGTTTTCGGCGCGTGGCTGTCGCCGATGGTGTCGGTCGCGGTTGCCATCATCCTTTTCGAGGGCGGGCTGACGCTCAGCTTTTCCGGCCTTCGCGATGCGGCGAAACCAGTTCGCCGGCTGATCATTCTCGGCGCGCCGCTGTCGTTCCTCGGTGCGATGGCGGCGGGGATCTGGGTGGCCGGGCTCAGTTGGCAGACGGCGGCAGTCTTCGGCGGTATCCTCGTTGTGACGGGACCGACAGTGATCATCCCACTCCTGCGGCAGGCGCGTCTCGCTCCGCGCGCGAGCGCTCTGCTGCGCTGGGAAGCGATCGTTGCCGATCCGGTCGGCGCGCTCATGGCCGTTTGCGCCTTTGAGGTGGTGCGGGTCGATACCTACGCCGAGGATCCGATGGTGCTGATGATGCGCATCGTCGCTGGCCTGACGCTTGGTATTATCGGCGGCTTTGTCCTCGGTAAGGTCGTTGAATGGCTGTTCCTGCGCGGTCACGTGCCGGAGTTTCTCAAGATCCCGGTCATTCTCGTTGCCGTTCTTGCCGGCTTCGAGGCCACGAACCTGGTGTTGAAGGAGGCCGGGCTGGTCACCGTCACCGTCGCGGGCATGACGCTCGGCAATTCCCGCCTCAGCGGGCTGACCGAATTGCGCCGGTTCAAGGAGATCATGACGGTACTCCTCGTTTCCGGCGTTTTCGTCATCCTCACCGCGACGCTCGATGCCGACCAGATCGGCACCATCGACTGGCGGGCGATCGTCTTCGTCGTGGTGCTGCTCCTTGCCGTCCGGCCGCTCGCGGTCTGGATCGCGACGATCGGGACTGGCCTTTCGAAGGCCGAACGTACGCTTGTTGGCTGGATCGCTCCCAGGGGTGTCGTCGCGGTCGCGGTGTCCAGCCTATTCGCCGGCCAGCTTGCCGCCCTCGGCGTTGAGGACGGCCATCGGCTGGTTCCGCTCGCCTTCCTCGTCGTCTTCGTCACGGTGGTGCTGCACGGGTTTTCGATCGGCCCGGTCGCGCGGTTCCTCGGTCTTGCCTCGACTTCGCCGTCCGGCCTTCTCATTGTTGGCGGCAGCCCGTTCTCGACCGGTCTTGCCCGTCGATTAAAGGAAATGGAGCTGCCGGTTCTGATC
Source organism: uncultured Rhodobium sp. (assembly GCA_963675285.2). Classification (GTDB taxonomy): domain Bacteria; phylum Pseudomonadota; class Alphaproteobacteria; order Rhizobiales; family Rhodobiaceae; genus Rhodobium. Next base: position 922,450 of record CAXXGS010000002.1, on the reverse strand, counting down.
GCCGATCGCAATTGGAACCGGCTGAAGCGGGCGCGGCAGGCGGAAATTCCCGTCTTCTACGGCGAGGTGTTGTCGGAAGTTGCCGAACACGACATCGACCTCGGCCAATACGGCTATCTTCTCGCCGCCGGCGACAATGATTCCTACAACGCGCTGGTATGTACCGACTTCGGGCCGGAACTCGGGCGCGACAATGTCTTTCAGCTCGCCCGGGTGAGCGATGACGAACGCGAGCGCCACGCGCTGTCCTTTACGCTCGGCGGGCGGGTGCTGTTCCGGCGGGGCGGCAGCTTCAACGACATGGCGGATCGGGTGCGCGAGGGCTGGGAATTCCAGACAACGAAGCTCAGTGACGATTATGATTTCGACGCCTACCGGGCGGACCGGCCGGACGAACTGAAAGTGCTTCTCGTCAAGCGTGCGAGCGGCAAGCTGGTGTTCGCGACCGAAGGGGAACACGTTTCGGCCGAGCCGGGGGATATCGTTCTTGCCTTCGGGCCGAAGCCGAGGGAGCGCAAGTCGCGAAAGGAAGAACGCGAGGCGAACGGCGTGGCGATCGCCGATCATCCCGACCGCGGCGAGGGTGGGGAGGCCGGTGAGGGGAAGGCGCGGGCGGAAGCCGAACGGGCGGCCGGGCGCGATGCCGATAATGGTACCGGTGATGACCCCGATGACGATTCGGGAAATATCGACGGTGACGTCTATCCCAAACCCGATCTGCCCTCATGATAGCACGGTGTCGGGAAGAATCCGGGCGGGTCGCTCACGCTTCGGCTCTTTTCCCAGGACGCGGCGGGGGCTATTGCTTGCACCCGCGCGGGGCGTCGTAGCATCCCTGCCGTTGCTGTTTCTTTGGAGATCCATCCCATGTATCAGGCTATCGCGCATGCCGACGAAGCCGTCGCAAGGACCGTTGGTGCCTATTTTCTGGAAGACGAGGAAACGGGAGCGCTGTCCTCGGCTGCGAACGAGATGCCGGACGGGTCGTGGACGGTAGAACTTCTGTTCGACGAGGCGCCGGACGGGAATTGGCTTTCCGGTCTCGTGCGCGACGTGCTCGGTCTCGACCTGGCGTTCGACGTCGCGCCGCTTCCCGATCTCGACTGGGTGGCGAAAAGCCTCCAGGGCTTGGCGCCCGTTCAGGCCGGTCGGTTCGTCGTTTTCGGCGGGCATGATCGCGACCGGATTCCGGCGAATGCCATCGGGATCGAGATCGAGGCCAACCAGGCCTTCGGCACGGGGCATCACGCCACCACGTGGGGATGCCTGACCATGCTCGACCGCCTGCTCGATCGGCGGCTCTACGACAATCCGCTCGATCTCGGCTGCGGGTCGGCGGTGCTGGCGATTGGAATCGCGAAACGCCAGCGCCGGCCGGTGCTGGCCAGCGACATCGATCCGCTCGCGGTGCGGATCTCCGAGGAGAATGCCAGGGTCAACGGCGTTGGCGCCTATGTCGAGACGGTCTGCGCGACGGGCTTCGAGCATCGTCGGTTCGCGATCGCGCGGCCGTTCGACCTCGTTGTCGCCAATATTCTCGCCCGGCCGCTGATGGCGTTGGCGCCGCAGCTTGTGCGGCGGCTGGCGCCCCGCGCCGACGTGGTGCTGTCGGGATTGCGCTCGCAGGACGTGGCGCGCGTTCGTGCCGCCTATGTCGGCCAGGGGCTCGCCTATATCGGCCGTCTCGATCGCGACGGATGGGCGACGATGCTGATGCGCAAGCGCGGCCGCGGCTGAGGTGCCGCAGGCGGCTGCCGGCCGGCGGTTTCACGCGGGCGGGATGCGGATGGGGTCGGGCTGAAAGCCCAGAATACTGGCAGGCTGGTTAACGGAGTGTGACGCTGATCCGGCGCATGCCCGGCGTTTGCCCGATATTTCCCCGGCCGTTTGTTGAGAGAGGCCGGTGATTGGCCGTGCCGTGTTTTCCAAGCGCGCAGAAGAAAACCCGCCGAAATCGACAAGCCGGGCTTGCGATCGCGGCGGGTCTTAGACGACTGGGCATCTGCTTGGGAGGATAACGACGCCGCAGGTCTGAAACGGGCTCAGCGTCCGTCTCGATCTCTTCTCTAAGGTCGGTCGTCCGGCCTTTGGTGCGCACGGGTTGTCGTGTGCGGCTCCGTCGGAGGGGCGAGGGAGCGCCCGGAGGAACGGAGCAAGGAGCGGTCAGTGCTTATCCAAGTCGCGACTGGCGCTCAAACCTTTGTGAAAAACCCGCGTGTTTCCCGTAACTTGAGCCGAGGGCTCTCGGAAATCAGTAAGGGAAGCGCGCAACGCCTTCCTGCTCGAGCTCGGCACGCGTGTAGCCGAGATCGGAGAGCTGATCGTCCTCAAGGCCGAGGAGATAGCCGTTGACATAGCGCTTGGCCTGACGCTCGCGCGCGGCGATCATCGAGGAAAAGAGCTTGCCGAAAAACGAGTGGCTCTTGGAGGGAGCTACGTCGTCATACGTGGAGTTGGTGAATGCGATAGCCATTTCATTGTTCCCGGTCTGAATAGGGGGCCTATCCCCTTAGACGTTCGTAGTATGGGGATAGCCGGAGAAATAGGGAAGACATGCTGACGCATATCAGCCGCCCGCTTTTTGCAGATGCGAAGAGATTATTGTGCAACGCAATACATCCGCTCCGGATTTTTTCTGTAACATTTCCAGCGAGACCGGATCCGGGGCGGGTATCCCGGGATGCCCCCGACAATGGCGAAAGCCGATTGCAGGTCCCGGCTGTGCGGCGTATTGATCGGGCATGTACCAGAGCTATGACGATACCAATGATCCGTCCGTCGGCTCCGACCGGGTGGCGCAGCTGCGGGCAGCGCTCAACTCCCAGGGGCTCGATGGTTTTCTCATCCCGCGCGCCGATGAGCACCAGGGCGAATATGTGCCCGCCTCGGCCGAACGGCTCCGCTATGTGACCGGGTTTTCCGGCTCGGCCGGCGTCGCCGCGGTTCTCGTCGACGAGGCTGCGATCTTCGTCGACGGGCGCTACACGCTGCAGGTGCGCGAGCAGGTCGATGTCGATGTTTTCGCGCCGCAGCATCTGGTCGACACGCCGCTCGCCGGCTGGCTAAAGACGCGGCTGAAGCCGGGCATGCGGCTCGGCTACGATCCGATGCTTCACACGATCGCGGAAGTGAAGCGGCTGACGAAGGTTTGCGAGGACGCGGGGGCCGACTTCGTGCCGGCGAGCGAGAATCCCGTCGATGCGATCTGGGTCGACCGGCCGGCGCCGCCACGCGGGACGATCAGGGTTCAGCCACTCGACCTCGCCGGCGAGGCGGCGGAGGCGAAGCTCTCCCGCATCGGTGAAGAACTCGTCGAGAAACGCGCCGACGCGGTGGTTTTCACGCAGCCCGATTCCATCGCCTGGCTGTTCAACATCCGTGGCAGCGACGTGCCGCACACCCCGTTGCCGCTGTCCTTTGCTGTGCTGCCGGCAAATGGGCGACCGACGCTCTTCGTCGATCCGATGAAGCTCGACGAGGGCGCGCGCGATCATCTTAAGCCGCTTGCCGACCTCGCCGAACCGCAGGCGCTGATGGCGGCCCTCGATGGCCTTGGCGCGGCAAAGGCGCGGGTCCTCCTTGATCCGTCGTCGACCGGCGTCGCCATCGCGCAGCGGATCGAAGCGGCTGGCGGTACGGTCGTGGAAGGCGCCGATCCGGTGGTGCTGCCCAAGGCGATCAAGAATGCGACGGAACAGGCGGGCAGCCGTGCCGCCCACAAGCGCGACGCGGTCGCCATGGTGCGGTTCCTTGCCTGGCTCGACCGGGAAGCGCCGACGGGCGAAATCGACGAGATCGTCGCTTCTGAAAAGCTGGAGGCGTTTCGTGCGGAGACGGGTGAGCTCGTCGATATCTCCTTCGATACGATCTCGGCCGCGGGGCCCCATGCCGCCATTCCGCATTACCGCGTGAGCCGGGCGAGCGCTCTGCCGCTCTCGCGCGACAGCATCTATCTGGTCGATTCAGGCGCGCAATACCGCGATGGCACGACGGATATCACCCGCACTGTCGTCGTCGGCACGCCGTCGGCGGAGATGCGTCGGCACAATACGCTTGTCCTCAAGGGGCACATTGCCCTCGACCGGGCGCGTTTTCCCAAGGGCACGTCCGGCGCGCAACTCGATGCGCTCGCCCGCATCGCCCTGTGGCAGGCCGGATGCGACTTTGACCATGGCACGGGCCATGGTGTCGGCTCCTTCCTCTCCGTTCACGAGGGGCCGCAGCGGATCTCCAAATTTGGCACGACGGCGCTTCAGCCGGGGATGATCCTGTCCAACGAACCGGGTTATTATCGTTCCGGCGAATACGGCATCCGCATCGAGAACCTGCTCCTCGTCACCGAACCGCAAGCCATCGAAGGCGGCGATCGGGAGATGATGGGGTTCGAGGCGCTGACGCTGGTGCCGATCGATATGAGGCTCGTCGATGCCGCGCTCCTTGAGGCAGCGGAGATCGCCTGGCTCGATGCCTACCACGCACGGGTGCGCGAGGAGATCGCGCCGCTCGTCGACGGCGAGGATCGGGTGTGGCTTCTGGAGGCAACACGCCCGCTCGGCGCCTGCTGATCCAGGATCCGCCGGTCGGTATTTCCCGATCAGGCCGTCCCGATCGGAACGTGCCGGTTGGCGCCGTCAGTTTGGTAGAATGATCAGGCTGCCGTCCGGCCTTTCAATGTAGCGCGGCCGGGGAAGTTGCGTCTCTGGGCGTTGCGTCTCGGGGCGTTGCGGTTGAGGGCGTTGCGGTTGGGGGCGGGTGATATTGCTCCGGCGCTGGCTCGACGGCACCAGGGACAGCGGGGTGTGGGCCGTGCCTGAGGGCGCGCGGACACCGGGCGGCACGCTGCCGGCCTCGGATCCGGGTGGCGGTGCGATCTCTATTGCCTGGGGAAGCGGGGGTAGCGCGTTCGGGTCATTCGTCCCGCGTTGTCCGCCATTTTGCGGCGCGTTCTGGCGGGAACGCTCGATCGCGTCGCCAATGCGATCGGCGAAATCGTCGTCTCCGGACGGGGCGACGAGCCCTTCGGTGGCCTTGCCGGCGTCGCGGATCGCGCGTTTTGCCGCCTCGTCGGCACGGCGTCGCGCCTCGTCCGCCTTGCGTCTTTCTTCCGCAGCCTTCCGTTCGTCTTCCTTCTTTTTCCTGGCTTCGGCGGCGGCTTCGGCCGCTTCACGCGCCTGGCGTTCACGCCGCTCGCGGGCTTCTCGCTGGCGGCGTAGTTCGCGGCCCAGGCGTTCGCGCTCGAGGATTTCCTGATTGAGATGGTCGACGCGTCGTTGCTCCAGCTCGTAGGCGCGCAGGTTCAGATAGGACAGGAGCGGCGTCACGTCGATCGTGAGAGCGTCCGTCCCGTCCTCTCCCGTGTGGGTGATGGAGGCGCGCGGTGCGGAAGCCTCGACCGTATCCTGCCAGTGGCGCGGCTCGACTGTCCACTCGCCGTGGCGCGCCAGGGTGCCAAGGTCGAGCGAGACTGTTCCGAGCGCGGTCAGCGCGGGCGTCATCAGGCGGATGTTGCGAGCCCAGACCGTTCCCGATGCGATGCTGATGACGCCCTCGATGCGATCGACCGTGCTGCGGCCGGCGGTGAAGGCTTTGGCGAAGACGGCATGGACGGCATTCTCGTCGATGCCGCCGACATTGGTCGCGGTTCCGTCGTCGACGGCGGTAATAACGGCGGTGAAGGCATCGCCGCCGAAGCCGGCGACCGTTACGTCGCGGATTGTCACCGTGCCGCTTCCGGCGAGACCGGCGACGAGCGCGGCAATGCTGCGGCCGGTCGATTCCACATCGGCGGCAAGATCGAACGTTCCGGTGAGCGGCGGCGTATCGCCATTCTCGCTGATGAGCGCGGCGACGTTGCCGCCGGTGATGTGCGCGGTCGCGGAAAGCCCCGCCGCGCCGCCAGAGCGTTTCAGCTGGATTGTGCCGGAGGCCTTGCCGCCGAGAAGGGTGCCCGAGACCTGGTCGAGTGCCAGATCGGCGGGGCCGAGCGAAAGACGGAACCGGGCATTGTCGAGCGCAAGACCGGGAGCAAGCGATACGGATCCGGCAGAGACCGCGAAATCGGCATTGACGGCGCCGAGGAGGGGTGTGCCGAAGGGGACGGAGGGCCAGCGCCCGCCATCTGTCGCGTTCGGTGCGGCATCGCCGGAAATGCCGCTCCAGACATCGGCGCCGAGGATCAGTTCGCTGAGGAACGCCATATCGAGGGAATCGAGCGCGACGTCGCCGCCAACGGCGGGGGTCGTGCCCGTCAGGTCGCCCTTGCCCTTTCCGGAGAAAGTGGCGCCGGCGAGCGAACCGGAAAAGCGCGGGACGGAGAAGCGGGTGTCCTCGCCCTCGATGCGCGCCGTCAGGTCGGAGGGGACCGCGCCGGCGAGGACGGGCAGAACGCGGCCGGTCATCAGGGCAAGCGGCGCAAGGTCAGGGCTCTTCAGCGCGACGTCGAACGCGTATGTCGTGCCGGTGTCGGCGACGGTCGTCGTGCCCTTGCCGGTCAGTGTGCTCGCCGCCATCTCCGCCGTTGCCTCAATGTGCAGCGTGTCATCCGGCCGGCCCTTCGCCGTCACCGCGATCCGCGCCTTTCCTTCGGTGCCGACCGGCAGGACGTCGAAGCCGAGCTGGCCGAGGAGGTGCGGGCCGTCCGGGCCGGAGAGCGTGCCGTCGAGGGATATCTCGCCCTCGCGCCAGCGGTCGATGCGGCCGGTGAAGGTGGTATCGAGGCGGAGATCGGACCCGCCGGCCTCGCCCGAGACATGGAGCGTTGCGTTCGTGCGGTCGTCGTCAGCCTGGCCGGAGAACTGCGCGGAGAGAACCGCCGGGGCGAGGAGCGAGGAGGCGCTCATCAGCCTGCGGGCGAGGTCCGAGCCGGGGAAGGCATCGATCACGAGGCTCGCCAGCCCGTTGAGCTTTTTCGCCGTTATCGCGATATCGAGATTGCCGTCGGGAAGCGTGAAGATGTTGCGCACCGTGCCGTCGGCGACGATGCGGGCGCCGGCGACATCGGCGAGGACCAGCCGGTCGATGGTCAGCGCTCCGTCGGCGTAGCTCAGGCCAGCCTCGACCCCGGCCGCTTCCACATCACCGACCAGAAGCTTGTCGGAGACGACGCGCAGGTAGATGTCGGTGCCGGCGGCGGGCGCCTCGGAGGGGTTTTTGTCATCTGCCTTATCGGCGAAGGCGAGGCGGGCGGCGGCGGCGAGCTGTTCCGATTCGAGCCGGTCGGCGGTCACGTCGAGCGAGAACGACGCGCGTTTCGATCCGTTTGCCGGTTGCCAGACTATCTCGCCGCGGGCAAGGGAGCGCTGGGTCTCCAGCTTGGCCTGGGTGAGCGCGACGCCGTCGGTGCCGGCAGTCAGCCGTCCGGACAGGCGAAAGGGATCGAGCGCGCTGCCGACGAGGATATCGCTGCCGCGCCACCAGGCCACGAGGCCGTTGGGCTGGGCGACGTCAAGGTCGATGTCGCTTTCGATCCTGAGGTCGCCGGAATTCTGCAGCGTGAGATCGCCAGAGAATGTCAGCGCCGTCCGGCCTGGCAATTGCGCTGCGAGCTTGTCGACGCGCCAGCCGCGTACGGCCGGGCTCGCATCGAGCGATACGGACTGCAGGGCGCCGCCGGCAAGGACGAGGCCGCCGATATCGATATGCAATTGGCCGTCGATGGTCGGCAGCGGCATCTCGGCGAGGGCATCGAGCGCTTCGGCGGTGCGGCGACTGGCGGCCGGCGGCGGGGCACTGCCGCTGTCGGACGCGGCGGGGCCGGGTTTGGACGTCGGGGCAGAGAACATGCGGTCGAGGTCAACCTGCTTGGCCGACAGCGCGATGTCGAACCGGGGCCGGTTCTCCATGGTGAGAGCCGCGTGGCCGGACAGGCTGAGGCGGCGGTCTTCCGGGCCGTAGGTAATGGCGAGGGTATCGAGGGAGAGTTTGTCGCCGCCGAGGGTGAAGTCGCCTTCGGCGCGCCAGGGTGTTTCGCGCGCGGCGCGATCGAGGCGCCCGGCCTTGCCGGACGAAGGTTCGGCTGGCGGCGGAACCGGCCGGTCGAGGGTGAAGGATCCGGTATATTCTGGCACGCCGTCGGTGAGGTGCAGCGGGCCGTCGGCGAGCAGCGCGAACGGCCGCCCGGTCGGATCGATCCGCGTCTTGACGCGCAGGGCGCCCGTGCTGTCGAGCGATCCGGTGGCGATGTCGATGGTCGAGGGTTCGCCGTCTATGCGCGCGGTGCCGTCGGCACGGAAGGGGCCGCGCAGCGAGCGGGCGCTGATCGCCATGTCGATGTCATCGATCGTGTCGACGCGACCGCTCAGGGCGTTGGAGATGCGCAGGGTGCCGTCGACGATATCGATCTTGTCGAAGGCGATGGCATCGGGCGCGAGCGCGATCTTGTGATTGCCGTCGGGCGCGCCGCCAAGGGTGGCAAGCCGGCCGTCCGCATCGAGCGCGACGCGGATATCCGGCCGCTCCAGCGTCATGTCGATGACCCGGATCTCGCCCTTCAGGAGCGGCGGCAGCTCGATGCGGGCGGAAAACCGCGAGATGATCATCAACGGGTTGTCCGCATCGCCGACGCGGACATCGGTGAAGGTGGCGTAGGGCGTCGGCAGGAGATAGATCTCCGCCTCGCCCAGCACCTTCACGTCCTGGCCGACGAGACGCTCCGCCTGGCGTTCGAACGCCGGACGATAGCTGTTCCAGTCGATGAACCAGGGACCGGCCAGCGCCGCGAGGAAGACGGCAATGATCAGGCCGCCCACGGTAATGTAGATCGAGTTCAGCGACATGAGCGCCCTTGCCTCGTCATCCGTGTCTCGTCGCCGCTGGCCCGCCTGCTGGCGGTCCTCTCGCTACACTGACCCTGTCCGATCGTCAGACCTGTATGATCTTTCCCGGATTCATGATGTTGGAGGGATCGATTGCGCGCTTGACGGTGCGCATGACTTCGAGCGCGGGACCATGTTCGCGCTCGAGATATTTCATCTTGCCCTGGCCGACGCCGTGTTCGCCGGTGCAGGTGCCTTCCATCTCGATGGCGCGCCAGTTGAGGCGCTCGACGAAGGCTTCTGCCTTCTCGATACCGTCCGGCAGGTCCGGATCGGTCAGCAGGAGAACATGGAAGTTGCCGTCGCCGACATGGCCGACGACCATGCCGAGGAGATCGTTCTCGGCAAGATCCCGATGGGTCTCGGTGACGCATTCGGCAAGCCGCGAGATCGGCACGCAGACATCGGTCGACAGCGGCAGCCAGCCCGGCTTGATCGCGCAGGACGCCCAATAGGCATCGTGGCGGGCGGACCACAGCCTTGAGCGGTCCTCCGTCTTCGTCGCCCAGTCGAACGGGCCGCCGCCGAATTCCGTGGCAATTTCGCCGAAGAGTGCGGACTGTTCCTTCACCCCTTCCGGTGTGCCGTGGAATTCCAGGAAGAGCAGCGGCTGTTCGGGCAGCGAGAGCTTGGAATAGGCATTGCAGGCCTTGACCTGCAGTTCGTCGAGAAGCTCTATGCGGGCGACCGGAAGACCCGACTGGATCGTCATGATGACGGCGTTGCAGGCCGCTTCGACGTTCGGGAACGGGCAGACGCCGCCGGCGATCGCCTCGGGAATGCCGGCAAGCCGCAGCGTGACCTCGGTGATGATGCCGAGGGTGCCCTCGGAGCCGACGAGAAGGCGTGTCAGATCGTAGCCGGCGGAGGACTTCTTGGCCCGGGATCCGGTCTTGACGATCGAGCCGTCGGGCATCACAGCCGTCAGCGCCAGCACGTTGTCCTTCATGGTGCCGTAGCGCACCGCGTTGGTGCCCGAGGCGCGCGTCGCGGCCATGCCGCCGAGGCTGGCGTCGGCACCCGGATCGATCGGGAAGAAGAGGCCGCTGTCGCGCAGGTAGTCGTTGAGCTGCTTGCGGGTGACGCCGGCCTCGACGACGCAGTCAAGATCCTCGGCGTGGACGGCGAGGACGCTGTTCATGCCCGACAGATCGACGGAAATGCCGCCATAGGGTGCGTTGACGTGACCCTCCAGCGAGGTGCCGGTGCCGAAGGCGATGATCGGCACGCGGTGCGCCGCGCAGACCCTGACGACCTCGGCCACTTCTTCGGTCGTTTCGGCGAAAACGACGGCGTCGGGCATCTGGTTTTCCAGCCACGTGGTGGTATGGCCGTGGTGCTCGCGCACAGATAGCCCGGTCGACAGGCGTTCGCCGAAGCGCTCGCGCAGGAGTTCGATGGTGGTTTCCAGGCCTTCGGCGTTCGGTCGCTGAACGCCGGCAGTGGATTGCAAGGCTGTCGCCGTTGCCATTGAGCTTTCTCCGCCTCTCGTGTAGGCCGTTGTCCCTGCGTTACCGTATCAAATAACGCGTTCCAACGGCAAAGGCTTCTTCCTGTTCGGGCGACCGATTGCCGCCGCGCGCGTTCCCGATGCGGGAAACACAAGGGAGGAAGCCGATGACTGATCCCGTATCCGGGCCGCTGCGCTCCCGGGAAATGGCCCTGGAGTCATCATGGATCGATTACAACGGCCACCTGAACATGGCCTATTACCATGTTCTGTTCGATCGTGCCGGCGATGAACTCCTTGCCGCCGTCGGATTGGGCCCGGCCTATCGGGCGGACCGTGCCGCCTCGTGCTTCGTCGTCGAAGCCCATGTCCGCTACCTGCGCGAACTCTCGCCCGACGACAGGGTGGTGGTTGAGACCCGCATCGTCGATAGCGACGCCCGCCGTATGCATCTTTACCAAGAGCTGCGCCACGCCGGTGAGGGCTGGTTATCGGCAACATCGGAACAGATGCACGTCCATGTCGACCTGACGGTGCGGCGCGCGGCGCCCTGGCCGCCGGATATCGCGGAGCGGATCGCCTCGCTTGCCGCTGTTCACCGCGGGCTCGGCACGCCGGAGGGGATCGGCCGGCGGGTCGGCCTCCGTCCTGCCGACTGACCGGTGTGTCCTGAAATGGAGTGGGCGCTCCGCCGCCGGAACGGTGCCGCTATCAGACGTAGTGGTTGCTGATCACCGCGTCGGCGATCTCGGTGCGGTCGATGATGCCGACGACATCGTCGGGGCGCGGAACGCGGGTATTGCCGGCGGTGACGATCACGTAGTTGCGCTTTCTCAGGTTCATGCGTGTGATGATGGTGTTCAGCATGTCGTTTTCGCGGGCGATTACATAGTCGCGCGAGATTAGCGAATTCAGCGTCTGGCCGCCGAAGCGGTCAGCGCTGTAGGGCGTCGTGCCGAAGCGGACATAGCCGGCGATACGATTGCCGTCGGTGGCGACGATATGCACCGGACCCCTGCTCGATACCGTTTCCAGCGCATCTTCCACCGATGTGTCGACCGGCATGACGAGGAACTCGCGGGTCATGATGTCGCTCGCCGGGCGTACCAAATACATGTTGGTGTGGCGGTTGGACGGGATCGGCTTGCCGCGGTTACGCAGCTTGATGGTGTAGATGTTGGCGGAAACGAGCCAACGGCGGACGCCGACCGCGATGGCGACGGCGAGCACCAAGGGTACGATGACGTTATAGTCGCGCGTCATCTCGAAGATCATGACAATGGCCGTCATTGCAGCGCCGGTGGCACCGCCGACGAGGGCACCCATGCCGACGAGCGCGAATTCCGCCGGCACGAACCCCTCGCCCGGCAGAAGGTGCATGCCGATGAGGCCGACTGCGCCGCCGAGCGTGGCGCCGATGAAGAGCGAGGGCGAGAAGACGCCACCCGAGGCGCCCGAGCCGAGGCTGACCGAGGTTGCCACGATCTTGGCGATGAGGAGCGCGAGGAGCAGGAGGAGCGTATAGGGCGTGGCGTTCAGCACGTCCTGGATCGAGGCATAGCCGACGCCGAAGACGTGATAGTGGCCAGTGGAGACGAAGAAGGCGTAGCCGAGCGCTCCAATGATCAGCATGCCGATGACGTTCTGGACGTATTCGTTGCCAGGAAGCTTGGGGAAGAAATCCTCGCACCAGGCCAGCGTGCGGATGAAGGCCCAGGAGGCTAGGCCGGCGAGAACGCCGAGGATGGCGTAGCCGACGAGCCGGGCGACGCCGATCGCTTCATGGGCGGGCAGCTCCGCGATCGGCACGATGAAAGCCGGATCGAGCCCGAGGGCGATGCGGGCGACATAGGTGGCTGTCGCGGTGGCGACGACGACGGGGAGGAACGTTCGGCTGCTGACTTCCGGGAGTAGCAGTTCCACCGCGAAGAGCACGCCGCCGAGCGGGGTGTTGAAGGTCGCGGCGATGCCGGCACCCGCGCCGGAGGCCAGCAGGGTGATCTTCTGCCAGCGGCTGAGGTTGAGGACGCGCGCGATGGTGGAGCCGAAGGACGAACCGATCTGGATAATCGGCCCTTCGCGACCGACCGAGGCACCGGAGCCGATCGAAATCGCCGAGGCGAGCGACTTGACGATGGCGACCACGCCGCGAACGTTTCCGTTCTTGTGGTAGATCGCATACATCACCTCCGGCACGCCGTGGCCCTTGGCCTCGGGGGCGAAGGTCCGCACGAGGAAGACCACGATGAGCCCGCCGACGACCGGGGCGAGAATGATCATCGGGCCGAACGGGCTTTCCGGTTCAAACAGGTTGGCGTCGTAGGTGAGGCCGAAGCGGCCGTAGAAGAAAAAGTTGTGCGCGATCGCGATCAGATATCGGAAAACGACGGCGCCGACGGCCGCGACAATACCGATGAGGAAGGCGATGACGCAGAGCGTCGGTATGTTGACGTTCCTGGGTTCGTCGCCCGCCTCAGCGATTTGAGAGGGGTTTTCCGGATCTCCTGCGGCGGATTGATCGCTGATAGACATGATGTTCTATTTCCAAATACTTATTCTTGCGCGCCGGCGGTGCGGCCGTCGTCGTTTTCAGGCATCCGGCGGGAAGCGGCGTTCCGCGCGCCATGGGATGCGGAAAAAACCGATGAGAAGCCCAACACCTGAACTGTTGTGTGAGGAAAATCAAGGGAAAATCCGGAAAAACGGGTGACCGGAGCGATGGGCAGCCATGTCGGCGGCAAGGGGGGGAGTTCGGGGCGTGTGGCGGCTTTGGGAGCTTGTGCGGACCGGTCTGGCGGTCATCTTTACCGAGTTCGGCGGAAACCTTCGGGATTTCTTCGCCCGTCAGCAGCCGACGATCTGGCTCCTGTCGCTGGTAATCGGCGGGGTTGTCGGCGTGGGGGCGATCCTCTTCCGGTTGGGGATCGGTCTTGTCCAGCTTTCCTGGCTGGGAACGCAAGGGGAGGCGATCCATTCCGCCGCCGCTGCGCTTCCCGCCGTGGTCATTCTTCTTGCTCCGACACTCGGTGGCCTTGTCGTTGGTCTGTGGTTGCAGTTCCTGCAGCCGATGCGGCGGACGTCCAGCGTCGCCGACGTGATGGAAGCCCGGGTGCGCGGCGGGCGCGGTCTTGCCTTCTGGCCCGGTCTTTCCTCGGCCGGCGTCACGATCCTTTCGCTCGGCTGCGGTGCCAGCGCCGGCCGCGAGGGGCCGGTGGTTCACTTCGGCGCGACGCTCTCCTCGGCGATCTGCGATTTCTTCCGGTTGCCGGTCAGCGGGCGCAAGGTTCTGCTTGCCTGCGGCGTCGCGAGCGCCGTCTCCGCCTCGTTCAACGCGCCGATCGCCGGGGCGCTTTTTGCTCATGAGGTGGTGCTCGGCCACTACGCCCTCTCCGCGATCGTACCGATCGTCATTTCGTCCGTCGTCGGCAGCCTCCTGTCGCGGCTGTGGTTCGGCGACGTCGCCGCCTTCGTTATCCCGGACCACCAGATCACATCCTATTGGGAATTTCCCGCCTTCGCGCTTCTCGGCGTCACCTGCGCGGTGGTGGCCATCCTCTTTCAGGCGGCGGTGATCGGTTCGGACTGGGCGTCGCGCCACATCGCCATGCCGATCTGGCTGCGGCCGACCGTTGGCGGGCTTGCCGTCGGCGGAATCGCGATCTTCTTTCCGCATGTGCTCGGCGTTGGCTACGAGGCGACGGACATGGCGCTCCAGAGCACCTTGCCGATCTCGCTGATGCTGTGGCTCCTGGTGATGAAGACGGCGGCGACGGCGATCACGCTCGCCTCGCGGTTCGGGGGTGGCATCTTCTCGCCCTCGCTCTACCTCGGCGCGATGGCGGGCGGCGCCTACGGCCTCATCGCCGCCTCCGTCTTTCCGCATTTCGCCTCAAGCGAGGGACTCTACGCGATCCTCGGAATGGGGGCGGTGGCGGCCTCAACGCTTGGCGCGCCGGTCTCAACGGTGATGATCGTCTTCGAACTGACGGGCGGCTACGCGCTCTCCATCGCACTCCTCATCACCGTCTTCATCGCGGTCGGGATCACGCAGGCGGTCTACGGCCGCTCCTATTTCCATTGGCAGCTGGAATCGCGCGGCATCATCCTTCAAGAGGGCGCCCACCAGTGGCTCGTCAACCGCGTTCACGTTTCCGACTTCTTTATCCGGGCGAAACCGGGCGAGGAGCCGGGCGACCTCACTGGGGACCAACCGCATCTCGTTACCACCGATACACTGGAATTCGCGCTGCGGCGCTTCGACGATACCGGTGAGGCGCGCCTTCCCGTGGTCGAACCCGGATCGAACGCGATCGTCGGCACGGCAGCGCATGTGCGCGCGCTGCGCTACTTCAACGCCGCACTCATCGAGGCGTCGGTGGAGGAGCATCGCTGAACCTTCCGCTTGCGCGGTGGTTCTTTTCGCTTACGCCGGGCGCGGATCCCTTCTGGAGAGCGGAAAGTAATCCCCGTCAGTCGATCCCGCGATAGTGCGCGAGGATGGCGCAGCGGATGGCGGAGGCGAGGTTGGGGTGAGGAGCTGTGGCGTCGATCTCGGCAACGAGAGCGGACAGGGAAAGGCCTCGCTCGGTGGCGATCTCGCCGAGTGCGTCCCAGAAGGGGGCTTCGAGGGCAAGGCTGGTGCGGTGGCCGTTGATGGTCAACGACCGTTTGCGCATCACGGGAGAGGTGTCGGAAAGGGGTGAAGCGGGCGTGCCGGGCCTGGGGGGTGTGCGCTCGGGCATCAGGACCGTCAGGATGCGGTGTCGTCGGATGCGTCGCTGTCGGGCGTTCCGCCGTTTGGCGCGGCGGGGTCCCGCGGCTTTTCGCGGCGATGTCCCTCGATATCGCGCAGGGCCTTGTCGGAACGCGCGCTCTCGACCTCGCGCTCGGCCTTTGTCCTGCCGAAACGGGTGCGGTTCTCCGCCGCGTGCTCCTGCCTGTCACGCCGCGCCTTGCGTTTGCGGACCTGCCTGAGATTGATGATATCCGCGCTCATGCGCTCCGCTCCGATAGGTGGCCGGATCCGGGGTGCGGGTTGTTGTCCCGCTCAGGTTTTCTTGCGGAAGGCGTCGAGCGAGACCACCTCGGCGCCGGTGGCGGGTTCCTCATCCTCGCCGTTATCGTCGCTGCTCTTCGTCTCGTCGTCCGGTTCCGCGGCATCATCCTGTTGCGTCGCCTTGGCGGCGTTCGCCAGTTCCTCGTCGCCGAGCTGTTCGGCGATCTGCTCCACCAGTTCGGCTGCCTCGTCGCTCTCGCTGACCGCGCCGGCGATGGTCGCGCTCGCCTCGTCTTCCTCCTCGACCTCGTCGGGCGAATAGGGCTCGAACTGGAGATGGAACTGCACGGAGGGATCGAAGAAGCCCTTGATGGAGGAGAACGGGATGTGGAGCTTTTCCGCCACGCCGCCGAACGAGAGGCCGACCTCGAAGAAGGTCTCGGTGACGATCAGGTCCCAGAACTGGTGCTGCAGCACCACCGTCATCTCTACCGGATACTCGTTCAGCAGGCGCGGCGAAATCTGCACGCCGGGAGCCGTCGTGTCGAACGAGATATAGAGGTGGTGTTCACCGGGAAGCCCGGTTTTCGTGACTTCGTTCAAAACCTTGCGGACGATGCCGCGCAGGGCGTCCTGAACGAGGATGTCATATCGGATCAGATCTTCTGCCATGGCGGCTGGCCATCAACCTTCGGGAATCGTTTCGCGGAGCATGGCCCGGTTTGCTCGAAAAGCAAAGTGGGAGCTTCTGTTGCCAGGTGCCCCCGAACCCCGCCTGACCCTGCTACAGGTCAGGGCTTTAATTTGAGACTATCGCACCGCATTACGCGGCGAGACGTGCCTCGGCATAGTTGTCGTTGGCAACTATTGAAAAGGCCCGATAACGGCGGAACCATGCCGGGCGAAAACACAGCCTTTACACCCTCGTCGATCCTGTTTCGCCCCCGCCGCAAGCCGCTCGTCCGACCCTGAAATCGCAATACTTTCGCTGCGATCGGTGGTCGGATCCACGGACTGTGGTGGAGGCGCCGGGTACCGCCCCCGGGTCCGATAGGTTTATTGCGCTGGCCTTTTATCGCCATAGCCGACCGTCGCCGGCACATCCAATATAGGGACTCGGAGGGGCGGTGAAAAGGCCCGATGGGCTTATCGTCCTCGTTAACGCACAAGGACTTGCCGCGATGCCATATCCGAGCACGCTTGTGTCTGCCACACCGGCCCCGGTGCGATCCGGTGGAAAACGCCGCCCGGACGGGAGCGGCGGAGGCCGTGAGGGGTTGCGCGGAGGCTGACAGCGCGCATCCTGTTCCCTTCCTGTATCCGAATCGGAAGGAGATTGCCGGTGCGCGTCTATCTCGACCTTTTGCAGCGCATTCTCGACGAGGGTATCGACAAGGAGGATCGCACGGGGACGGGCACACGCTCGGTCTTCGGCCACCAGATGCGGTTCGATCTCGGTGCGGGCTTCCCGCTTTTGACGACGAAGAAGCTGCACCTGAAGTCGATCATCGTCGAACTCCTGTGGTTTCTCAGGGGTGACACCAATGTCGCCTTCCTCCACGAGCACGGGGTGTCGATCTGGGACGAATGGGCCGACAAGACCGGCGACCTCGGTCCGGTCTACGGCCGGCAATGGCGCTCCTGGGCGACGCCGGACGGCGGGCGCATCGACCAGATCCAGTGGGTGCTGGAGGAAATCCGCCGCAATCCCGATTCCCGCCGCCTCGTCGTCACCGCCTGGAACCCGTCCGATATCGGCGACATGGCGCTGCCGCCGTGCCATTGCCTGTTCCAGTTCTATGTGGTGAAGGGCAGGCTTTCCTGTCAGCTCTATCAGCGCTCGGCCGACGTGTTCCTTGGCGTGCCGTTCAACATCGCCTCCTATGCGCTCTTGACGATGATGATGGCGCAGGTGAGCGGGCTGGAGCCCGGCGATTTCATCCATACCTTTGGCGACGTCCACCTCTATCGCAACCATTTCGAACAGGCGCACGAGCAGCTTTCCCGGACCCCGCGCGCGCTGCCGGTGATGACGCTCAATCCGAAAGCCTCGTCCCTCTTCGACTTCACCTACGACGACTTCACCCTCAGCGATTACGATCCGCACCCGCATATCAAGGCGGCGGTCGCGGTCTGACGAAAACGGGATACCAGCCCCATGACCCTTTCCATCCGCCCGGCCCGTCCGGGCGAAGGCGCCCTCATCTTCGGCTTCATCCGGGAGCTTGCCGAGTTCGAGAAGCTCGCGCATGAGGTCAAATGCGACGCGGCGATGATCGACTATTCGCTCTTCGGCCCGGAGCCGAAGGTGTTCGCCGACATCGCCGAATGGGACGGCGTGCCGGTCGGCTTCGCTCTCTGGTTCTACAATTATTCGACCTTCCTCGGCCGGCACGGGCTCTATCTGGAAGACCTTTACGTGCAGCCGGCCTCCCGGGGAAAGGGGATCGGCAAGGCGCTGCTCCGGCATCTGGCGCGGCGCTGCGTCGACGAGGGGCTCGGCCGGTTTGAATGGTGGGTCCTGAACTGGAACGCGCCGGCGATCGCGCTCTATCGTGCCATGGGCGCCGAGCCGATGGACGAGTGGACAGTGCAGCGGGTTACCGGCGATGCACTCCTGCGCCTCGCCGGGGGGGAGGGAGATCCGGCATGAATGCTCCGGGAGCGGGCGGCAATCCGACGCAGGGCGAACCGGCGCCGGCAATCGTCATCGTCGTTGCTGTGGCCGAGAACGGCGTCATCGGACGCGCGGGCGCCATGCCATGGCGGCTGTCGACCGATCTGAAGCGCTTCAAGGCGCTGACGCTCGGCAAGCCGATGATCATGGGCCGCAAGACCTTCGCCTCGATTGGCGGGGCGCTGCCGGGTCGCACGACGATCGTCGTCACGCGGTCGAAGGATTTCGCCGTCGACGGTGTCCTTATCGCGCATGATCTCGGCGAGGCGTTCCGGCTCGCGACCGGTGTCGCGCGACAGTCCGGGGCCGACGAGATCATCGTCGCCGGCGGCGGCGACATTTACGCCCAGGCGCTTGCCATTGCCGACCGGTTGCACGTCACGCACGTACACGCCGCGCCGGAGGGCGACACGAACTTTCCCGCGATCGATCCGGCAGTCTGGCGGATCAGCGCCAGCGAGGACGTTTCGGCCGGCGAAAAGGACAGCGTGGCGACGCGTTATGTGGTTTATGAAAGGGTGAGCGCGGCGTCGTGACGGACGGCGCGCCGCCTTGCGCTGTCGGCCGGGCTGGCGACATTGCCTGCCCCGGCGGTAACGATAGAGATGACGAGGCGTTGAACTTTCGGCCCGGGTTCCCAAATTGACGGAGACGGTTCTGATCGGCATGTGGCCGGCAGGTGGTGAGTGGGGCTGGCGTCTGGCGTTTCATTGAAACGCAAGGGGTATTCGCCTATAACCCGCGGCCAATACGGGAATCCGCGCGATCCGGCAGTCGGATCGCGGGGAGAGCAATGCGGAGTGACAACGTATGCCTTGGAGCAACCAGAGCGGCGGAGGCTGGAAGGGCGGCGGTAACGGCGGCCCTTGGGGCTCCCCCGGCGGTGGAAACAACGGCGGACCCTGGGGGCAGGGACCGCAGCGTGGTGGGGGAAACCAGCCGCCCGATCTGGAGGAATTGCTCCGGCGCACGCAGGACAAGCTACGCAACGTCTTCCCCGGCGGCCCGGGGCCGATGCTGATCGTCATTGCCGTCGTCGTCGTCGTCGGCCTTCTGTGGGCCTCCAAGGCGATCTATCAGGTGCAGCCTGACGAACTCGGTGTGGAACTCGTCTTCGGCAAGCCGAAGAAGGACTTCAGCACCCAGGGCATCCATTTCATCTGGTGGCCGGTCGAGACGGTGGAAAAGGTCAAGATTATCGAGAACAAGGAACAGATCGGTTCCTTCGCCAATAACAACGGCCGCCGCTCGGCTCCTGGCCAGGCCAGCGGTCTGATGTTGTCGGGCGACCAGAACATCGTCAACGTGGACTTCTCCGTCCTGTGGCGTGTGCAGGATCCGGCGGCCTATCTCTTCAACGTCAAGGACCCGGCCGATCTCGTGCGCCGCGTCGGCGAAAGCGCCATCCGCGAGGTCGTCGGACGACGCCCGGCCGAGGACGTCTTCCGCCGCGAGCGCGAGGGCATCGAAAGCGATGTGAAGGCCCTGATGCAGTCGTCGCTCGACTCTTACGGTGCAGGCATTCTCATCTCCGGCGCCAAGCTGGAGGCGGCCGAGCCGCCGGCGGAAGTCGCCGATGCGTTCGAGGAAGTGCAGCGCGCCGAACAGGACGAGGACCGCTTCAAGCGCGAGGCGGAACGCTACCGCAACCAGCGCCTGGGCGAGGCGCGAGGCAAGGCTTCGCAGATCCGTGAGGAAGCCAAGGGCTACAAGGATCAGGTGACCAAGCAGGCCGAAGGTGAGGCCCAACGCTTCCTGTCGGTCTACAACGAATACGTCAAGGCCAAGGACGTGACCAAGAAACGGCTGTTCCTGGAAACCATGGAACGGGTCCTCAACAGCGCGCAGAAGGTCATCATCGAGGGCGATTCCAAGTCCGGCGTGGTGCCGTATCTGCCGCTCACCGAACTGAACAAGGGCGCCCGCGGGGAGGCTGCGAAACAATGAAGAAACTTCCGATTGTTATCGCCATCGTCGTCGTTTTCGCCGGCCTCCTCTATTCGTCGGTGTTCGTCGTCAACGAGCGCGATCAGGCGATCGTCACCCGCTTTGGCGAAATCCGCCGGGTGATCCGCGAGCCGGGGCTTTACTTCAAGCTGCCGACCAACCTGATCGACTCCGTCCAGATCATCGACGATCGGCTGCTGCGTTTCGACCTGCGCAACATCAACGTCCAGGTCCGCGACGGCAAACGCTACGTGGTCGACGCCTTCATGGTCTACAAGATCACCGATCCGCGGCGCTTCCGCGAGAACGTGTCGGGTAGCCTGCGGCTGGTCGAACAGCGGCTGGAAACTCGCCTCAATGCGGCGCTGCGCCGGGTCTACGGCCTGAGAAGCTTCGAGGCGGCGCTGTCCAATGAGCGCGGCGAGATGATGCGCGACGTGCGCGATCAGATCCGCCCGGAAGCGAGCAATCTCGGCATCGACATCGTCGACGTACGCATCCGCAGGACCGATCTCCTGCCAGACGTCAGCCAGCAGACCTTCGAGCGCATGAAGGCGGAGCGTCTGGCGATCGCCGCGCAGCTTCGCGCCCGCGGGCGCCAGGAAGCGCTGAGGATCCGGGCCGAGGCCGACCGCAAGGCGGTGGTGACCGTCGCGGAGGCGCAGCGCGAAGCCGATATCTTGCGCGGTGAGGGCGAGGCCGATCGCAACCGTATCTTCGCCGATGCCTACAAGCGGGATCCGGGCTTCTTCGCCTTCTACCGGTCGATGAAGGCCTATGAGACGGCGATCGAGAAGTCGAGCACCACCATGGTGCTGTCGCCGGATGGGGAGTTCTTCCAGTACTTCCGCAACGCTGACGGATCGCTCGGCAAGGCAACGCCGCCGGTGGACGCCGCGATGCCGGCACCGGCGTCGCCTGCGCCGGCCGCTTCCGCTGCCCCCGCGACCGCAACGGATGCGCCGGCCACGGCCGCCCAATGAGTGACTTAATCGTTGCCCTCGGTCTCGTTCTCGTGATCGAGGGCACGCTTTATGCGCTGATGCCGGATCGGCTAAAGGGTATGATGCGCCAGATGCAGGATGTGCCCGATCAGGCACTCCGGGTTGGCGGTCTTCTGGCGCTGTCCTTCGGTGTCCTGATCGTCTGGCTCATTCGCGGCTAAGGCCTGTTGCGTTTTCCGTGAAGCACATACGATGCTTTAGTCCATTATGTTCTGACGCGTTTTCCTGCCGGGAAAGCGGGGTGCGCGCGGGACGCTCCTGTCGGGCGGGACCCATGTGTCTTCGTGCCGGTCGGATTGGCATCGCCCGAGGCACTCGCTTGCACAGGCTGGGCGGGCGGCGGAGCCCACAAACTAGGAGGCAAGGAGCCGATGGTTTTCAAGGACGTTCAGGTGCGGCGCGGTTTTCGCGCGATGGCGGGCGCGGCGTTGGCCGTTGCGGCAATGGCGTGTCTTTGTGCCGCGCCGGCGAGGGCTGAGAACGCAGCCTCGCCGGTCGTCAAGACGGCGCAGCCCGCCAAGCCGATGACGATGACCGCCAATCCGGCGTTCCTCAATGGCCCGCGCTCGGTCGCCGATCTGGCGGAAAACCTGATCGATGCGGTGGTGAACATTTCCACGACCCAGGTCGTCACCACCGATCGTGTGACGCCGATGCCGGAGACGCCGGGGACGGGGCCGAAGAATTCGCCTTTCGAGCAGTTCTTCGACGAGTTCTTCAACCGTCGCGGCGGCAAGGACGCGCAGCCGCGCAAGGTGCAGTCGCTCGGCTCCGGCTTCATCGTCGACGGCAAGGAAGGCTTCATCATCACCAACAATCACGTCATCGAGGACGCCGACGAAATCGTCGTCAATCTCAATGACGGTCGCAAGCTTACGGCGAAGCTCGTCGGCCACGACAAGAAGACCGACCTGGCGCTTCTCAAGGTGGAGGCGGACGAGCCGTTGCCACAGGTGGACTTCGGCGATTCCGACAAGCTCCGGGTTGGCGACTGGGTGATGGCGATCGGGAATCCGTTCAACCTCGGCGGCACGGTCACCGTCGGTATCGTCTCGGCCCGCAACCGCGACATCAACTCCGGCCCCTACGACAATTACATCCAGACCGATGCGGCGATTAACCGGGGCAATTCCGGCGGCCCGCTCTTCGACATGAACGGCAAGGTCGTCGGCATCAACACCGCGATCTATTCGCCGTCGGGCGGCTCGATCGGTATCGGCTTTGCCGTGCCGTCGAAGATCGCCATGACCGTCTTCGCCCAGCTTCGCGATTACGGCGAGACCCGCCGTGGCTGGCTCGGTGTGCGCATCCAGCAGGTCTCGGAGGATATCGCCGAGGGGCTGGGCATGAAGACGGCCGAGGGCGCGCTCGTTGCCGGCGTGACGCAAGACGGTCCGGCGGCGAAGGCCGGTATAGAACCGGGCGACGTGATCCTCTCTTTCGACGGCCAGCGTGTGCCGGAAATGCGGGAGTTGCCGCGCATGGTGGCGGAGACGGCGATCGGTAAGTCGGTGGATGTCGTTATCCTCAGGAAGGGCGAGGAAAAGACGCTCAAGGTGGAACTCGGCCGCCTCGACGAGGGTGAGAAAACCGACGCCGGCGAAGAGGATACGCCGACCGAACAGAAAGAGCCGGCCGAAGAGGCCGTCGTTCTTGGCATGACACTGGCGCCCCTCGACGATGCGCAGCGCGAGGCCTATTCCATTGCCGATGAGGTGGAGGGCGTCGTCGTTACCGATGTCGATCCGGAAGGTCCGGCGGCGGAGAAGCGCGTCCAGCCCGGCGATGTGATCGTCGAGGTGGGACAGGAGGCGATCGTGGAGCCGGCCGACGTGGTCGCCCGCGTTGATGCGCTGAAGGAAGAGGGACGCCGGTCGATCCTGCTTCTTCTGTCGAACGGCAAGGGTGAACTGCGCTTCCTGGCACTTCGCGCCGAGGACTGAGCCGGCGGAGCGCTTCCGCGACCGCGGAGCGGGCGGTCCGGTGTAACGATCAGGTATGAAGAAGGGGCGGTCCGGCGGGCCGCCCCTTTGGCGTTCGGGGTGCTGGAACGGTTATCTCCAGAATAGCCGGAGTCGAGAACGGCCTCGTTCGGCAATGGCGCGGCGTCCGGGAACGGATATTACGCCGCGATATTTACGTCACGACGAGGTCCCGGGCGCGGAAGATGTCGCGTGTGGCCTCCGTCTCTTCGTTCGTCGGCGTCGGCGTGTCGGCGAGTTCGTAGGGCATCTTCAGCTCCTCCCACTTGGAAATGCCCATCTGGTGGAACGGCAGGACTTCGACACGTTCGACGGTCTTGCCGAGGCCGGCGACGAAGTCGGCCATCCGCGCCACGTCGGCGGCGGCGTCTGTGAGGCCGGGAACGAGCACGTAGCGAATCCACATCGGCTTTTGCAGCCGCACGAGGCGTTCGGCGAAGTCAAGCGTTGGCTGGAGCGGTTGGGAAGTGAGCCGGTGATACTGTTCGGGGTCGATGTGCTTGATGTCGAGCATGACGAGATCGACCGGATCGAACCAGGAATCCGCAAGACTTCCGTGCAGGAAGCCCTGCGTGTCGAGTGCAATATGGAGGTCGAGATCGGCCTTGATCCGCGCCATGACGCGGCCGACGAATGCGGCCTGCATCAAGGGTTCGCCACCGGAAAAGGTAACGCCGCCGGCGAACTTGAGGAAGCCGGCGTAGGTCTTCACCTCGGCCAGCATGTCGTCGACGTCGACGCGGCGGCCGTTGTGGAGTTTCCAGGTGTCGGGGTTGTGGCAGTAGAGACAGCGGAACAGGCATCCCGCCATGAAGAAGACGAACCGCATGCCCGGCCCGTCGACCGCACCGCCGGTCTCGATCGAATGCAGGAACCCGTGGTCGGCATCGTGGTGGACGCCTGCGACCGGGTGTGGCGCATGTATCATTGTCGACATCACATCCCCTCGCACCGGCGGCCGGGCCGCGAGAAACGGTCCGGCCGCCGGTATGTTTTCGACTGGCCCCGCCGGATGGACCGGTCTCGGACCATCCGGCTGCGGGCGGGTTTCGCGTCGCAACGGAAAGCTGTCCGGCCGATCGGGAAGGATCGATCGGGGACGGCTCGCCGCCGGCGGCTACATCCGTTCGTGGAACGTGCGGTTCACGACGTCGAGTTGCTGCTCGCGCGTCAGCTTGATGAAGTTCACCGCATAGCCCGATACGCGGATGGTGAGCTGCGGATATTTTTCCGGGTGCTCCATGGCGTCGAGCAGGGTTTCCCGCTTCAGCAGGTTGACGTTGACGTGGAAACCATCGGCCGCGGCGAACCCGTCGAGGCAGTTGCACAGGTTGGTGACGCGTTCGTCCTCGGTGTGACCAAGGCTCGAGGGCGTCGCCGACGCCGTCCAGCTGATGCCATCAAGAGAGTGTTCGTAAGGCAGCTTGGCGATGGAAGCGCCGGCGGCCACGAAACCCTTCTTGTCGCGGCCGTTCATCGGGTTGGCACCCGGTGCGAACGGCTCGCCCGCGCGGCGTCCGTCCGGGGTGTTGCCCGTCTTCTTGCCGTAGACGACGTTGGAGGTGATCGTCAGGATCGACTGGGTCGGCACGGAGTCACGATAGAAGCTCGGCTGAGCCTTGATCTTGTTCATGAACTCCTCGACCAGCCATGCGGCGATGGAGTCGACGCGGTCGTCGTTGTTGCCGAAAGCCGGATAGTCGCCGGTGATTTTGTAGTCGACGGCAAGCCCCGTCTCGTCGCGAATAACTTCGACCTTGGCGTATTTGATGGCGGACAGCGAGTCGGCCGCGATCGACAGGCCAGCAATGCCGCAGGCCATGGTGCGCAGGATGTCGCGATCATGCAGCGCCATTTCGATGCGTTCATACGCATATTTGTCGTGCATGTAGTGGATCGTGTTCAGGGCCTTGACGTAGGTCTTGGCGAGCCAGTCCATCGACTTGTCGAATTTTGCTATGACCTCGTCATAGTCGAGGACGTCGGCCGTGATCGGCTCAAGACCTTCGGCAATCTTGGTACCCTTCATCTTCTTTTCGTCAACGCCGCCGTTGATGGCATACAGGAGCGCCTTGGCGAGGTTGGCGCGGGCGCCGAAGAACTGCATCTGCTTGCCGATGCGCATGGCGGAGACGCAGCAGGCGATGCCGTAGTCGTCACCCCATTTGGGGCGCATCAGGTCGTCGTTTTCGTACTGGATGGCGCAGGTGTCGGCCGAGACCTTGGCACAGAAGCTCTTCCAGCCCTTCGGCAGCTTGGTGCTCCACAGGACCGTCAGGTTCGGCTCCGGCGCAGGGCCGAGGTTGTAGAGCGTGTTGAGGAAGCGGAAGCTCGACTTGGAAACGAGCGTGCGACCATCCTCGCCCATGCCGCCGAGCGCCTCGGTAACCCATACGGGATCGCCCGAGAACAGTTCGTCATATTCCGGCGTGCGCAGGAAGCGGACGAGACGCAGCTTGATGATCATGTCGTCGACCATCTCCTGGGCTGCCTCCTCGGTGAGCAGGCCGGCGTCGAGGTCGCGCTGGATGTAAATGTCGAGGAAGGTCGAGATGCGGCCGATCGACATGGCCGCGCCGTTCTGCTCTTTCACCGCGCCCAGATAGCCGAAATAGACGGCCTGAATGGCTTCGCGGGCGTTGTTGGCCGGTTTTGAAATGTCGATGCCGTATTTGGCGGCCATCTCACGCAGCTCGTCGAGGGCGCGCCACTGTTCGGTCAGCTCTTCGCGCAGGCGCATCGTCTTCTCGTTGAAGTCGGCGTCGTCGAGCTCATGGTACTCGGCCTGCTTCTGGGTGCGCAGGAAATCCGTGCCGTAAAGCGCGACGCGGCGGTAGTCGCCTATGATGCGGCCGCGACCATAGGCATCCGGCAGGCCGGTGACGATGCCGGACTTGCGGGCGGCGAGAATTTCCGGGCTGTAGACGTCGAAAACGCCCTGGTTGTGGCTCTTCCTGTAGTGAGTCCAGATTTCCTTCACTTCCGGTGCGATCTCGAAGCCGTATGCGGCAAGACCGTTCTCGACCATGCGCAGGCCGCCGTTCGGCATGATGGCGCGTTTCAGCGGCGCGTCGGTCTGCAGGCCGACGATGATTTCGTTGTTGCGGTCGATATAGCCGGCATCATGGGCGGTAATCGAAGAGGCGCGGTCGGCGGAGACGTCGAGGACGCCCTTTTCGCGTTCTTTCTTCAACAGTTCGCCGATCTTGTCCCACAGCGCCTTGGTCCGTTCGGTCGCCGGGCTCAGGAACGTGTCATCGCCTTCATAGGGCGTGTAATTCTCCTGGATGAACCCGCGTACATTGATCTTGGTACGCCAGTCGCCTTCGCTGAACCCCGCCCAGGGATCGGCAAGAAGGCTGGATGCATCGGCATATACGTTCATGGCTGTGTCCTCGTCTTGGGAGAGGCGAAACGGAAAAGGCCGTCACATCGTTCCGAGACTGTCCCGGCGAAACGATGTGCTGTGCGACAAAGTGTAACAGAAATATCGTCGAGGGGCCGCGCGGCTCCAGGCAACTTTCTCGTCCAGTGTGTCTTGATGAGCAGGCCCATGGCGCGTCTCATCCTTGTCACGACCGCCAACATTGGCGACCCGAGATCGTCGGTATGGTCGGTCTCACTGAAGCAACAGGTTCCGGACACCTGGGAGGTCGGTCCGGAAGATGCCGGCGTTGTTACGCTCGCATCGGCATATCCGACTTTCGTCTAGTGGATGAGCTCTACATAGCGCAAAGAGCGCTCGGTTGCGAGTCCCCTGGCCAAATCGGCTTCTATATTCAAGATGATGAATCTGTTGTTGAAATGCCTGAAAACGGGCGGATTTCGCCGCTGCCCGAAGAGGCGATCGTCGTCCATCCGTATTCGCTCCGATGCGGCGGTCGGTCGCAAGTACGCGACGGCGATCACCGCATCGGGGCCGCATGGCCCCCCGGGCGATCTTGCGCGGGCGAGTCGCCCGCGCGCCAGGCTTTCGGGAAAATGGGGATCCTTGCCCGACCGAGGCCCGATCTCAGTCGAGCACGTGGGAGACGAGGCCGTCGGCGAGCTTCGGCTCGAACCAGGTCGATTTCGGCGGCATGACCTCGCCGGCGTCGGCGACGGCCATGAGGTCGTCGAGGCTCGTGGGGAAGAGCGCGAAGGCGACCGCCATCTCGCCGCTGTCGACGCGGCGTTCCAGTTCCTCCAGGCCGCGAATGCCGCCGACGAAGTCGATGCGCTCGTCGCGGCGCGGATCGGCGATGCCGAGGACGGGTTCGATGATATTGTCGTGGAGGAGGCTGATGTCGAGGCGGCCGACGGGGTTCTCCGGTACCAGGTCATCGTTGATGCGCAGCCGGTACCAGCGGCCTTCCAGATACATGCCGAAGGTGCGGGGTGCGGCCGGTCGGGCGGGGCCGTCACTCGCCTCGACCGTCGCGACCTTGCCGATGGCCTCCAGAAGTGTGTCGGCGGAAAGCCCGTTGAGGTCGGTGATGACGCGATTGTAGTCGAGGATCTTCATCTGATGATGGGGAAAGATCACCGTCAGGAACATCCGGTGCGAGGCGTCGGGGGCATTGTCGCCGGCCTCGATGCGGGCGGCCGAGACGCGCGAGGCGGAGGCGGAGCGATGGTGGCCATCGGTGATATAGAGCGCCGGCAGCGCCTCGAAGGCCTCTGTGAGGCGGGTTAGCATATCCTGCGCGGCAACCGGCCACAGGATATGGCGGATGCCGTCGTCGGCGGTCACGTCGACTGCCGGCTTACCGGTCGTTGCCGAGGCGATGAGGGCGTCGATCTCCGGCGAGGCCGGATAGGCGAGCATCACCGGACCGGTTTCAGCGCTGACGGCCTCGATCTGGCGGACGCGGTCGTCCTCCTTGGCCGGCTTGGTGAACTCATGGCGGCGGATGCGGTTGGAATCATAGTCGGCGACGGAGGCGCCGGCGACGATGCCGGTCTGGACGTGGTCGCCCCAGATGATGCGGTAGATATAATAGGCGGGCGCCTCGTCACGGATCAGCACGCCGGCGTCGATCGTCTTTTGCAGATTTTCCGCCGCCTTGGCATAAACGGCCGGATCATAGGGATCGATGTCCTCGGGGAGATCGATCTCGGGCTTGGAAATATGCAGGAAGCTCCAGGGCTTGCCGGCGGCACGAACGCGGGCCTCGGCGCTGTTGAGGACGTCGTAGGGTGGCGCGATGACGTCGGCGCCCCGGCCGGGCGCCGGGCGCAGGCCGCGGAAGGGCTGGATGATAGGCATGGGACGGTTCTCCATGATCGGAATTGGCTGCTGGCGGACGTGCGCTTCCGCAATCGGGATATATCGTGCGTCCGCCGACGGTGAAAACGGTCTGCCGGCGTTGCGGAGTTTTCTCGATATTCGGGCGGCGCGATGACCCCAGACGGTAAACGCGCAATCCTTATCGCAGGGCCGACGGCAAGCGGCAAGTCGGCGATGGCGCTCGATCTGGCCGAGGCGCATGACGGCGTCGTCATTAACGCCGATTCCATGCAGGTCTATGCCATCCTCTCGGTCCTGACCGCCCGTCCGGAGAACGCCGATCTCGCCCGCGTGCCGCACCGGCTCTACGGCCATGTCCCGCCGGCGGAGGCCTATTCGGTCGGGCGTTGGCTGGCCGAGGCTCGCACGGCGATTGCCGAGGTCGAGGCCGCTGGGTGCCTGCCGATCATTGTCGGTGGGACGGGGCTCTATTTCAAGGCGCTGACGGAAGGGTTGGCGGAAATCCCCGAGATCCCCGGGGACATCCGGCAATACTGGCGCGACAGGGCTGCCGAAGATGGCGCGGCGGCGCTTTATGTCGAGCTCGCGCGCCGCGATCCGGCGATGGCGGCGCGGCTCCAGCCGCAGGAGCCGCAGCGGCTCGTTCGGGCACTGGAGGTGCTCGATGCGACCGGGCGCTCGCTCGGCGACTGGCAGCGCCGGCCGGCGATCCCCGTCCTGCCGCTCGGCGAGACCCGGCATGGGGTGCTTGCGCCGGAGCGTCCTGTGCTCCATGAGCGGATCGCGCGGCGGTTCGCCCAGATGATGGAGGCTGGCGCGGTCGAGGAAGTGCGGGCGCTTCTGGCTCTTGACCTTGCGCCCGCTCTTCCCGCCATGAAGGCGATCGGCGTGCGGCCGATTTCCGCTTTCCTCGCCGGTGAGATCGACCGGGAGGAGGCGATCCGGCGGTCGATCGTGGAGACGCGGCGCTATGCCAAGCGGCAGATGACCTTCTTCAACGGGCAGCTCGGGACATGGGGACGGATCACGCCTATGTGAGCCCGGACCACGGGTGTTCCTTTTTTGTTTCCTCAAGGATAAGGTCCCCGAGCCATCGTGGCAGAAGCAGGCGGCGCGGTATGAGGCATCGCGCTTGGGGGGGCGGTATGGACGCGTTTCAGGGATTCGGGCCAGGGTTCTTCGGGTTCTTCCGGGATCTGTCGCAGAACAACGACCGCGACTGGTTCCAGGCCAACAAGGCGCGTTACGAAAATGACGTGGTGACACCGCTGATGGCGTTTATCACCGCCATGCAGCCGCGGCTGGAAGAGGTCGCGCCGTATTTCGTCGCCGAGCCGAAGAAGCAGGGCGGCTCGATGTTCCGCATCTATCGCGATGTGCGCTTTGCGCGCGACAAGCGGCCCTACAAGGAGCACGGCGCCTGCCAGTTCCGGCACGCCTCGGCGAGCCGCGACGTCCATGCGCCGGGCTACTATGTGCATCTGGCGCCCGGGGACGTGCGCTTCGGTGCCGGTATCTGGTTGCCGCCATCCGACACGCTCGCCGCGATCCGCACCAGGATCGTGCGTAATCCGGACGACTGGGCTTCGATTGTCGGAGACGCGGCGCTCACGGCGCGGTTCGGTGGCATCGACGGCGAGGCGCTCTCGCGGCCGCCGAAGGGCTTTTCGGCCGACGCGCCCCATATCGACGATCTGAAGCGCAAGACGTTTTTCGTTCTGGAGGGGAGCGATGAACGGGTCGCGGGCCGCCCCGATTTCCCCGACCGGGTGGCCGAAGCCTTTGCCGATGCGGGCCCTCTGATGGCGTTCCTGTGCGGCGCGGCGGGGGTGCCGTACTGAATCGATGGCGATGGAAAATTGCCGTGTGCCCGATTGTCGCGCAATAATCGTGCGCCTACGGGCTTTTTCGTCTTGACCCTCCGGAACGGCGCGCATAAAGTCCGCCGCGTAATTCAGCAATCAAGGACTCGCGCACGACCATGCGTCGCAGCAGCATTCTTATCGTAGGACAGCGCACCGCTCGGATGGCTCGATAGCCGTTCCGATGGGTGGTGCGCTGACAAGGGTCCTTTCAGGGCCCTTTTTTGTTGCCGAAATCATCGCCCGCGTGAAGCTCAATGGAAGGAAGACAGACAATGACACGCGAAATGACCGGAGCCGAGATGGTCATCCAGGCCCTCATCGACCAGGGGGTCGAGCATATCTTCGGATATCCGGGGGGCGCGGTCCTTCCGATCTATGACGAGATCTTCCAGCAGGACAAGTTCAAGCACATCCTCGTTCGCCATGAGCAGGGCGCCGGCCATGCCGCGGAGGGCTATGCCCGGTCCACCGGTAAGCCGGGCGTGGCGCTGGTGACGTCGGGGCCGGCGGCGACCAACATGGTGACGCCGCTGACCGATGCCTTGATGGATTCCATCCCGCTGGTCTGTATCACCGGCCAGGTGCCGACCCACCTCATCGGCTCCGACGCATTCCAGGAATGCGATACGGTGGGCATCACGCGGCCCTGCACCAAGTACAACTGGCTCGTGCGCGACGTGAACGACCTCGCCCGCATCCTGCATGAGGCCTTTGTCGTGGCGACGACCGGCCGGCCTGGCCCGGTGGTGGTCGACATCCCCAAGGACGTCCAGTTCGCGACCGGCATCTACCAGCCGCCGAAGAAGCGCTCCAACGGCGATGCCGTCAGCTCCTACCAGGGCTACCGGCCGCAAGTGAAGGGCGATTCGGCGTCGATCGCCGAGGCGATCGAACTGATGGCCTCGGCCAAGAAGCCGATCTTCTATACCGGCGGCGGTGTGGTGAACTCCGGCCCGGCGGCGAGCCAGCTCCTGCGCGATCTGGTCAATCTCACCGGCTTCCCCATCACCTCCACGCTGATGGGGCTCGGCGCCTACCCGGCCTCGGGCAAGAACTGGCTCGGCATGCTCGGCATGCACGGGACCTATGAATCCAACAACGCCATGCACGATTGCGATGTGATGATCTGCGTCGGCGCGCGTTTCGATGACCGGATCACCGGGCGACTCGACGCCTTCGCGCCGAATTCCAAGAAGATCCACATCGACATCGATCCCTCGTCGATCAACAAGAACGTTCATGTCGACATCCCGATCGTCGGCGACGTTGGCCATGTGCTGGAGGAAATGGTTCGCCTGTGGCGGCAGGGCTCCAAGCAGATCGACAAGGCGGCGCTCGCGTCCTGGTGGAAACAGATCAACACCTGGCGGGCCAAGAAATGCCTCGCCTTCAAGGACAACGCGGACGTGATCATGCCGCAGCATGCGATCCGGCAGCTGTACGAGGCGACGAAGGACAAGGACGTCTACATCTCCACCGAGGTCGGCCAGCATCAGATGTGGGCGGCTCAGTATTTCGGCTTCGAGCAGCCGAACCGGTGGATGACGTCGGGCGGCCTCGGCACCATGGGCTACGGCGTGCCGGCTGCGGTCGGCATCCAGGTCGCGCATCCCAAGTCGCTTGTCGTCGATATCGCTGGCGACGCCTCGGTGCTGATGACGATCCAGGAGTTCTCCACGGCGGTCCAGTACAACCTGCCGATCAAGATCTTCATTCTCAACAACCAGTACATGGGCATGGTGCGCCAGTGGCAGCAACTGCTGCACGGCAACCGGCTGTCGGAATCCTACGTCGAGTCCCAACCCGATTTCGTCAAGCTGGCGGAAGCCTACGGCGGCGTTGGCTTGCGCGCCACGACGCCGGCCGAACTCGACGACAAACTGGACGAGATGATGGCGGTCGACCGGCCGGTGATCTTCGATTGCCGCGTGGTCAACGTGGAGAACTGCTTCCCGATGATCCCGTCGGGCGAGGCGCACAACAACATGCTCCTCGGCGAGCACGTGACCGACGCCGATGTCGCCAATGCCATCGGCGAAGAGGGCAAGATGCTGGTCTAGCGGCGGCGTGGGGGAGGCTGCTCCCCCAACGCCCCTTCCGCTTCGGCTTTCCGTTTCCGGGCGCTCTCAGCGCCGACAGACCCAGATGAGTGAGCGACCATGAACGCACCCCAGGCTTCCGGTTCCGCCTATTTCTTCGCCTCTTCCTCGGAAGAACCCGTGACCCACACCCTATCGGTGACCGTCGATAACGAGCCGGGCGTCCTAGCCCGCGTGGTCGGCCTGTTCTCCGGGCGCGGCTACAACATCGAATCGCTGACGGTGACGGAGACCGAGCATCTGAAGCACCTTTCGCGAATTACCATCGTGACCACCGGCAAACCCGTGGTCCTCGACCAGATCAAGAACCAGCTCGGCCGCATGGTTCCGGTGCATCAGGTGACGGACCTGACCGAAACCGGCCGGCCGTTGGAGCGGGAACTGGCGCTCGTCAAGGTCGTCGGTACCGGCGAGAAACGCGTCGAGGCGCTGCGGCTCGCGGAGATCTACGAGGCCAAGGTTATCGATGCGACGACGGAGCACTTCGTCTTCCAGGTGACCGGCACCAGCAACAAGGTCGGCGAATTCCTCTCCATCATGAGCCATCTCGGTATGGAAGAAGTGGCGCGCACCGGCGTTGCCGCCATGCAGCGCGGCAAGGACGTGGCCTGACGCCGGCTGATCCGCCCGCTGCGACATGCGAGCGATCATGAAAAGCCCCCGTTGGTTGACGAGGTGGAACGGGGGCTTTTGTTTTCCGCTCAGCGTAAGCTGCGCTATCGGACGATGGTCCACTCGCCGGACGGCGATTTCTCCACGCGGCTGAGCGTCAAGGGGTCGATGTCCTGATAGGCCTCGTCCGAGATCGTCATGAAGAGCGCCTCGTCTCCCTCGGGCATCCAGTATTTCTGCGCCGTGTCGCCGTTACTGCTGTAGAGGCCGCAGGAGGGCACTGCATCGAGGTAAGCGTCATAGCTCTTTGCCCCGGCTTTGGCGAGTTCGGCCGGGTCGCCACCATAGACGAAGGTGCCGCGGAGGCCCGGGGCGCGATAGATCCGGCAAAGGCGGGGCTTGTCGCCGGGCTCCAGTCCCTCTCTTGAGCGTTGCATCAGGCTGCGGAACCGTTTTGCCGGGTCGATGGTGTATATCCAGATTGCCGCTTCGGCATTGTCGATACGCGGATTTTCGCCATTGCTCTTGCGAAGGGCGCTGGTGACGAGCGAAAGCTCCGCCCGGTGAGCGCCGCCGGCATAGTCCAGCCGTGAGGTGGTCCCGTTGCAGCGCAGGGCGAGATAGAGATAGGGGTGATCGATGACGCGGACCTCGTTGACCGCCCAGTCGCAGCCCTTCGGCGCGATGAAGGCGGGCTTGCGGATGCGTTGCCTGTTGCGCAGCAGCTTCCTGGCTTCGGCCTGGCAGAGGCCGGTGAACGGCAAGGGTTTGCCACGACGGCACTGACCCTGGTTGTTCCGGGGTTTCTGCGCTTTCTGGGCCTTCCGAGGTTTCTGGGGCTCGGCGGCCGGTCTCGCCGGAGTGAGCGGCATCAGTTCGCCCTGCGCCAGGTCGGCAGGGGCGTTCCTCTTCACGCATTCGTCCACCTTGGTGACCGTGGCGGCCGTTCCGGCCAGGGAAAAGTCATAGTCAGCCTTGCCGATGCCGAGAGCGGCCTCATTGCCGGCGCGCAGCCGATCGAGTTCGGGGAGCTGCAGCCAGGCGATGGTCCACCTGCCGACCGCCGTGCCGCTTGTCGGACGGCCGTCGCCATCGACTGTCAGAGTGCCCGACCAGTCCTTCCTGGAGCGAACGGGGACGGCGAGTTGCCATTGCATGCCATCGTAGCCGATCCGCACGCGCTGTCCGTCCGCTTTCGTCTCGCCGACGCAATAGGCGAACCGGCCCTTGGCGCCCGCGACGTAGACGGTCCATCCCCGGGCCTTGCCGTAGACGCGTTCCGCCTTCATCAGGCGGCCGGCAATGTCGTAGCCGCCATAGTCGTTTGTGCCGGCCGGACCCGCGAACGCGGGGTGCGCCATTGCCGCACCCATTAGACCCAGCGCTGCCAGGGCGCCGGCTTTCAAAAAAAACATGGAGTTTTCTTCCCCTCAGAAATTGGCTGTATCGCCTTTTTTACCGACCTGTGCGGTGCTCATATTATGCTGAGAGACGGTTTTACATGGAAGTTTGATTTATGAAAGATGAAATTGTCCGACTATCCGGGGCATCCGATGGACCGGCTTAATAATTCCCAGGTCAAAAAATCAATGAGGCAAAGACTTTGACGTCCGGCAGGGTGTCGGGGAAGACCAGCCTCGCCGGGGAATCGTGTTTGCCTTGGGGCTTTGCCCGAGCCGCCCCGTTTTCCATCCGAATCGCATAAAGTGGCCGGCGATTTCTGCTGATGGATGAAGGATGGGCGCCGATGAAGTGGTCGCCGCAACAGGACGAGGCACTTCAGGCGGTGGAGCGCTGGCTGAAGGACGGCAAGCGGCAGGTATTTCGCCTCTTCGGCTATGCCGGAACCGGCAAGACGACGCTGGCGCGGCACTTCGCCGAGGACGTCGACGGCGACGTCCTCTTTGCCGCTTTCACCGGCAAGGCGGCGCAGGTCCTCAGGTCCAAGGGCTGCGATAACGCCCGCACCATCCACTCGCTCATCTACCGGCCGCGCGGCGAGGAAAAGGTGGAGGAGACCGGCGAGATGACGCCGACCTTCTCGCTCAATCGGCAGAGCCCACTCGCCAAGGCGCGGCTCATCATCATCGATGAGTGCTCCATGGTCGACGAAGAACTCGGCCGGGATCTCCTCTCCTTCGGCACGCCGGTGCTCGTCCTCGGCGATCCGGGCCAGCTTCCGCCGGTCTCCGGTGGTGGCTATTTCACCGATGCGGAGCCGGACATGCTCCTCACCGAAGTGCACCGGCAGGCGCGCGACAACCCGATCATCGACCTGGCCATGACAGTGCGCGAGGGCGGCCGGCTCGACTACGGCTCTTTCGGCGATAGCCGCGTGATCTCCCGCGACGAGGTCGACCAGGATATGGTGCTGGCTGCCGACCAGGTGCTTGTCGGGCGCAACCGCACGCGCCGGCTCTACAATCAGCGCCTCAGGCAACTCAAGGGCTTCGAGGGGCCGCTGCCGGCCGCCGGCGACAAGCTCGTCTGCCTCAGGAACGATCCCCAGAAGGGGCTCCTCAACGGATCGCTCTGGACGGTCATGACCGCCGGCCGGCCGACGGGCCGCGCCGCCGCGATGCAGGCGCTGCAGCTTCTTATCCGCTCCGAGGAAGAGGGGCCTTATGGCAACGCTGCCAAGATCAAGCTCGCCAAGGCCGCCTTCGAGAGCGAGGAGGAGCTTCCCTGGACGGTGCGCCGCCGGTTCGATTCCTTCGACTACGGCTATGCGCTTACCGTTCACAAGGCGCAGGGCTCGCAATGGGACGAGATCGTTCTCTTCGACGAGAGCTTCGCCTTCCGCGAGACCCGGGAACGCTGGCTTTATACCGCCATCACCCGCGCGGCGGAGCGGATTACGATCGTCAAGTGAGGGGCGACCATGCCGCTTGGGGAATTCAACGACACGGTTTCAGCGCAGATGCGCGGCAAGATCGCGTCGACGATTGCGGAAATAGAGGCGACACGGGGTGTTACCGTCCTGTTCGCGGTCGAAAGCGGCAGTCGCGCCTGGGGATTTCCGTCGCCGGATAGCGACTACGATGTTCGCTTCGTTTATGCGCATCCTCGGGATTGGTACCTTCGGCTCTTCTATGGCAAGGGCGTGATTGAACTGCCGATCGACGACGAACTCGATGTGAACGGGTGGGACCTGAAAAAGGCGCTCAGTCTCTTGATCAAGCCCAATCCGGTGCTTCTGGAGTGGTTGTCCAGTCCGATTCGCTATCGCTGGAATGACGCGATTTGTTCGGAACTGACGACGTTCTCCAGCAAGGCTTCGCATCGGACAGCCTGTCTTTACCACTATCTCAATCTCGCTTGGTCGCAGTGGCGGCGGCACATCGACGGGCGCGAGACAGTCAATTTCAAAAGGTATTTCTACGTCCTGCGACCGGCATTGGCGTTGCGCTGGATCCGGCTGCATCCGGAGACGCCACCACCGATGAATTTCCAAACCCTGGTGGCCGGTCTCGATGTTGACGACAAGGTCACGGCGCTGATCAAACATCTGCTTGTCTTGAAGAGCTGGTCACGGGAAACTGCCGAAGGTGCGCGGTTTGCCGAGCTGGACGCGCTGATTGTCAACGAAATGGAATGGGGGGAGGCACAGGAGAAGGGCAAGCCGAACCACCATCTGGTCGCCGAAGCCAATATGCTGTTCCGCCAAATCCTGGCGCGGCTTGAGGGCTAGCGCGGCCCTGACAACGCTCTCATGCCGCCTTTTCGGTTCCCTTTCGCCGCCGTCTGTTCTATGTGCCTATTTCTTTCGCATTTCCTTTCGTGATGATCCGGTCAAACGCCATGCCGACACGTCTTTCCGTCAATCTCAACGCCATCGCCATGCTGCGTAACCGGCGCGATCTGCCGTGGCCGAGCGTCACCGGCATCGGCCGTATCGCGCTTGAGGCCGGCGCGCACGGGCTGACCGTCCATCCGCGTCCCGACGAGCGCCACATCCGCCGCTCCGACGTGCCCGAGATCAAGGCGCTGGTCGGCACGTTCCCCGGCGCCGAGTTCAACATCGAGGGCTATCCGACGCCGGACTTCCTGCGCCTTGTGGAGGCGCACAAGCCCGATCAGGTGACGCTCGTTCCCGACGATCCGACGCAGAACACCTCCGACCACGGCTGGGACGTGGCGGCGAACCGCGACTTCCTCGTCGACGTCGTCGGCCGGCTGAAGGAAGGCGGCATGCGGGTGTCGCTGTTCGTCGACCCGGACGATCCCGAACAGCCGCCGCGCGCGGCGGAAGTCGGCGCCGACCGGGTGGAGCTCTACACCGGCCCCTATGGCGCGACCCATGACGATCCGGCCGGCGTCGCCCGCGAATTGAACGCCATCGCGGTGACGGCGGAAGCGGCGCGGGGCGCCGGGCTCGGCATAAATGCCGGCCACGACCTCACCCTGTGGAACCTGCCGGTGCTGATGGGCCGCGTGCCCTATATCGCCGAGGTCTCCATCGGCCACGGCCTGACGGCGGACGCCCTGATGTTCGGCATGGCCGGCGCGGTGAAGCAATATTTGGCTGCCTGTGGGAATTAGGAGTTTTCGCTCACGGGCCGCACCGCTCTCTTTGAGAGCTGGCCCTCCGCGAGGGCGCCCTGACCGGGCGACGCGCGGTCGCGCTTGCGAGCCCGTTGGGCTTGATGAGTATGCAAAGCCGATGCCTCGCTTTTCCTCGCCACACTCCGGTTTGAACTCGAGGATTGCCTTGCGCTGACCGATGCGGCCTGCCAATCCCGCCCAAGGCCAATCGCCATTGGAAGAACTGTTTCTCACCCGTGCTCTATCGGGACCGCGATGCCATCGAGAGGATGTTCTGTCGCCTCAAGGACTTTCGCCGTATCGTGACCCGATACGATCGCGATGCCACCAATTTCCTCGCCGCCGTCTGCATCGCCGCAACCGTCAGCTTCTGGTTATGAATCTAGGCCCTAAGAGGCGTGGGAGTGTAGCGCAAACTATCGGGAGTTCCTGAGGGGGCGTGCAGCAACACGATTGCTGCTAACAAAAAAGGCGGGCCCTCGGACCCGCCTTTTCCGTATCTCGTCTCTGATGCGCCCGGTCAGCCGACCTTCAGTTCTTCCGGCTTGGTGCGCTCGCGCTTGGCCACGAGCTTGTTGAGCGCGTGCACATAGGCGCGGGCGGAGGCGACGATGGTGTCGGGGTTGGCGCCGCGGCCGATGGCGATCTTGTCACCTTCCTGCAGCTTGACGGAAACCTCGCCCTGGGCGTCGGTGCCCTCGGTGACGGCGTGGACCTGGTAGAGCAGGAGCGTCGCTTCGTGCGGGACGATGTCGCGGATGGCGTTGAAGGTTGCGTCAACCGGGCCGTTGCCGGAGGCCTGCACGGTGGTGTGCACGCCATCGACCGACAGTGTCAGGGTCGCCAGCTGCGGGCCCATGGAGCCGGCGACGACGGTCAGCGCCATAACCTTGATGTGGTCGTCGGCGGTGCCCAGTTCGTCGTCCACCAGCGCCTCGATGTCCTCGTCGTAGACCTGCTTCTTTCGGTCGGCGAGATCCTTGAAGCGGCGGAAGGCGTCCTCGAAGGCGTTCTCGCCCATCTCGTAGCCCAGCTCCTTCAGTTTCTCGCGGAAGGCGTGGCGGCCGGAGTGCTTGCCCATGACCAGTGAGGTCGCGTTCACGCCGACCGATTCCGGCGTCATGATCTCGTAGGTCTCGGCGTTCTTCAGCATGCCGTCCTGGTGGATGCCGGATTCATGGGCGAAGGCGTTCCTGCCGACGATCGCCTTGTTGTACTGGACGGGGAATGCGGTGACGGCGGAGACGAGCTTGGAGGCACGGGTCAACAGGCGGCTGTCGACACCGGTCTCGTAGGGCAGGATGTCGCCGCGTGTCTTCAGCGCCATGACGACCTCTTCCAGCGCGGCGTTGCCGGCACGCTCGCCGAGACCGTTGATGGCGCATTCGATCTGGCGCGCGCCGCCGTTGACGCCGGCGATGGAATTGGCCACCGCCATGCCGAGGTCATTGTGGCAATGGGTGGAGAAGGTGA
This sequence comes from uncultured Rhodobium sp., assembly GCA_963675285.2. Classification (GTDB taxonomy): domain Bacteria; phylum Pseudomonadota; class Alphaproteobacteria; order Rhizobiales; family Rhodobiaceae; genus Rhodobium. The sequence goes on along the minus strand of CAXXGS010000002.1, from coordinate 883,757 downwards.
CGGTGTCGGCGCCCGGCACGCGCTCGATCAGCATGGCGAAGAGATCGCGATATTCGTCCGGCGTCGAATAGCCGACGGTGTCGGGCACGTTGATCGTCGTGGCACCGGCCTTGATGGCGGCTTCGACGCAGCGGCACAGGAAGTCGTGCTCGGTACGGGTACCGTCTTCCGGGCTCCACTCCACGTCGTCGGTGTGGTTGCGGGCGCGGGTGACGCTCGCGATCACAGCCTCGTAGACCGCTTCGGGCTCCATCTGCAGCTTGTACTTCATGTGTACCGGGCTGGTGGAGATGAAGGTGTGGATACGCGGCTGGCGGGCGTTCTTGAGCGCTTCGGCGGCGCGGTCGATGTCCTTGGCGCCGGCGCGGGCGAGGCCGCACACGGCGGCGTTCTTGACGCGCTTGGCGATCTCGCTGACGGCCTCGAAGTCGCCGTTGGAGGCGATCGGGAAGCCGGCCTCAATGATGTCGACGTTCATTTCATCGAGCAGTTCGGCAACGGCGATCTTCTCCTCCAGCGTCATGGAGGCGCCGGGCGACTGCTCGCCATCGCGCAGGGTAGTGTCGAAAATCTTGACGTGGTCGTGGGCGGAGCCGGATACGGCGTCAACGGTCATGACCTTAGGTCCTTCTCTTGGCTGCTGCGGGCCCTCGCCTTGATCTGCGGATGGCGTCGGGGCGCGCGAAATCGGTCTCAGTGGTTGTGGTGAAACTCATCCCCTGAGAACCCGCCCGTAAAGGAGCAGCCGGAACTCAGGGGCCGATAAGGAGGAGGAGGGAAAGGGCAAGCGGAAGCGGGGCGCCGCGCGGGGTCCGCGCGTCGGTCGCGATGGCGTCGATATGTCGATCGGCGATCATCATCCGGCTTCCGTGGTCGCTCCGTTTCCAGATCCTGTCCGCCATATGGGGCGGACATTTGCGAAGGAAAGCGTCGCGTGTCCGACTTTCCAATTCGTTAACAGGGTATCTTTTTACGAAAGCCGCGAGACCTTCGCAAGTTTTTTCGCTCAGGGTTCGGGTGCTCGTCTGCGTTTGCCGGCTTGCGCGGGAGGTGTGCGTGCGTCACGGCCGCGCGGCCAACGGCGGGGCCCGCGCCCATCGGCGCGCGAAAAGGTTCCCATCCCGAGATAAAAAAAGGCCTCCCAGAGGGAGGCCCTTTTCGATTGCGCAAATATCGCCTGGACCCGTCAGTGCGGGATCTTCGACCAGAGCTTCTTCTTCACGAAGTAGAGCATGCCGGCGAAGATGACGAGGAACAGCATGACGCGGAAGCCCATGGCCTTGCGCGCTTCGAGATGCGGCTCGGCGGCCCACATCATGAAGGCGACGACGTCCTCGGAATACTGCTCGACGGTCTGCGGCGAGCCGTCGGAATATTCGACCAGGTCCTCGTACAGCGGTGGCGGCATGGCGATCATGGTGCCGTTCAGGATCGAATGGCCGTGATCGTCCTTACAACCCTCCGGCGTGCCGCCGGCGGTGAAAGCCCTGTTGAGGTAGCCGCTGGCGTCGCCGACGCATTCCGGGTTTTCCTCATAGCCGGTCAGGACGGCGTGGATGTAGTCCGGGCCGGCTTCCTGATACTGGGTCAGGATGTCGACCAGGAACATCGGGAAGCCACGCTCGTAGCCGCGCGCCTTGGCCAGCAGCGAGAAGTCCGGCGGCAACGAGCCGTTATTGGCAGCCTTGGCGGCCTCGTCGTTGGGGAACGGCGAGGGGAAGCGGTCGGACGGCTTGGCCGGACGCTCGAACATGTCGCCGTCCTCGTTCGGACCGTCGGTGACGGTATATTCCGCTGCCAGCGCCTTGACCTGTTCCTCGCTGAACTCCGGTCCACCGGGCTGGGCAAGGTTGCGGAAGGCCACCAGCTTCATGGAATGGCAGGCCGCGCAGACTTCCTTGTAGACCTGGAAGCCACGCTGCAGCTGTGCGCGGTCGAACTTGCCGAACGGACCGGCGAACGACCAGTCCATGTGCTCATATTCCACCTCGCCGCCCGAGGCGAGCGCCGCGGGAGCCGTCGCCAGGCTCGCGGTGCCAAGAACGGCAGCTGCGAAAGTGGCGCGCACAAGGATCGAAAGATTGCTTTTCATGATTTTCGTACTCCTCGTGCCTCAGGCCTGACGGTCCGGCGCGGTGGCCGCACCTTCGGGATGGGCGGAACCGCCGTGCTTGGCCAGAACGGCTTCGCTGATGCTGGCCGGCAGCGGCTTCGGCTTCTCGATGAAGCCCAGCAGCGGCAGGATCACCAGGAAATAGCCGAAGTAGTAGACCATGCAGATGCGGGCCACGAGAACGTAGGAGCCCTCAGCCGGCTTGGAACCGAGCCAGCCGAGCATCACGCAGGAGGCGACGAACAGCCAGAACGCGGTCTTGAACCACAGCGACCGGTAGGCTCCGGAGCGCACCTTGGAGGTGTCGAGCCAGGGCAGGACGAAGAGCACCAGGATCGCGGAGAACATGGCGATCACGCCGCCGAGCTTGTCCGGGATGGCCCTCAGGATCGCGTAGAAGGGCAGGTAATACCATTCCGGCACGATGTGGGCCGGCGTCACCAGCGGGTTGGCCGGGGTGTAGTTATCCGGATGGCCGAGGTAGTTCGGCATGTAGAACACGAACCAGCCGAAGAACAGGCAGAACAGCATCAGCGCGAAGGCGTCCTTCATCGTGGCGTAGGGATGGAACGGCACGGTGTCCTTGTCGGACTTGATGTCGATGCCGGCCGGGTTGCCGTTGCCGACCACATGCAATGCCCAGATGTGCAGGAACACCACCGCCGCGATCATGAACGGCAGCAGGTAATGCAGGGAGAAGAAGCGGTTCAGCGTCGGATTGTCGACCGAGAATCCGCCCCACAGGAACTGCACCAGCGGCTCGCCGATGATCGGGAAGGCGGAGAACAGGTTGGTGATGACCGTGGCGCCCCAGAAGGACATCTGGCCCCAGGGCAGCACGTAGCCCATGAAGCCGGTCGCCATCATCAACAGATAGATGATCACGCCGAGGATCCACAGAACCTCGCGCGGGGCCTTGTAGGAGCCATAGTAGAGGCCGCGCATCATGTGGATGTAGACGGCGATGAAGAACATCGAGGCGCCGTTGGCGTGGATGTAGCGCAAGAGCCAGCCGTAGTTCACGTCGCGCATGATGTGCTCGACGGAATTGAAGGCGAGGGTCGTATGCGGCGTGTAGTGCATCACCAGCACGATGCCGGTGACGATCTGCACCACGAGCATGAAGCTCAGGATTCCGCCAAAGGTCCAGAAGTAATTGAGATTGCGCGGACAGGGAAACCCGACGGTTTCCTTGTGCGCGAGGCTGATGATCGGAAGCCGCGCCTCGAGCCACTTCTCAAAGCGGCTATTCGGCTGATAGGTCGAATGTCCGGCCATTTGTCGTTCCTTTTTCCCCCAACAGGTCCGTTCCCGGGTGTTTTCCCTGGGACGCGGCTGGTCACCCGATCTTGATCACCGAGTCACTGATAAAATCATACGGCGGCACAACCAGGTTCAGCGGCGCCGGGCCCTTGCGGATGCGGCCGGCGGTATCATAGACCGAGCCATGGCAGGGACAGAACCAGCCGCCGTATTCGCCCGATTCGCCAAGAGGAACACAGCCGAGGTGCGTGCAAATGCCGACCATGACGAGCATGTTCTCGTGGCCCGGCTTGGTGCGCGACGCGTCACTTGCCGGATCCGGCAGGTCCTCGAGCGGTACGGCCTTGGCTTCCTCGACTTCCTTCTCGGTCCGGTTGCGGATGAACACGGGCTTGCCGCGCCACTTCACGGTGATCGACTGGCCGGTGGCGACCGACGACACGTCGACCTCGATGGAAGAAAGCGCCAGCGCGGAGGCATCTGGATTCATCTGATCGATCAGGGGCCAGACGGCACCGGCAACGCCGACTGCCGCGACTGCGCCGGTTGCGATATACAGGAAATCGCGGCGGGTCGGCTCCTCAGTAGCGGTGGTGGTCAAGGGTTTGCTCCTTCTTTACGACAGCGGTCGCGGTCTCATCCAAACGCGGCGGCGCGCATCGCGCCCTCCCGAAAGGGACGTCCCTCACAACCCGGCTTCATAGGCGGCGGAAATGCGCCTGTCCAGTCCAACAAAGGCGTAAATGACCCTTTGTCGCAAGATCCTTTCGCAATTTCTGTTTCGCCGCATGGTATTTTTCGGGGTGGAAACATGACGCAAGTCGAGCGGATTAGGTCGAAAAAGGAAAGAAACGATGCGCCTGGCTCTTTACCACCCCGACATTCCGCAGAATACCGGAACTATTCTCCGCACAGCGGCCTGTCTGGGGGTTTGCGTCGACATAATCGAACCGGCGGGTTTCCGGCTCGACAGCCCGGCGCTCCGGCGGGCGGGCATGGACTACCTCGATCTGGCCGCGATGACGCGGCATTCCTCCTTCGAGGCCTTCCTTGCGGCGAGGACGGGACGACTGGTGCTTTTCACCACCAAAGGTGGCGGGTCGCACCTCGATTTTCGCTTTTCAGCCGACGATATTCTCTTGTTCGGACGCGAATCTGCCGGCGTTCCCGATGCCGTGCATGATCTCGCCGACGCGCGGTTGAGGATCCCCATGGTCGCCGAGGCGCGCTCGCTCAACCTCGCTGTCTCCTGCGCCTTCGCGCTTGGCGAGGCACTCCGGCAGGTCGAGGGGTTCCCCGGGCGGTAAGGGAGTGTGCGGTGTGTCTGGCGGCAAATGTCCCGCTGCTCAGGCCGAAAGCCAGGCGGCAATGTCGTCCGCCTTCGGCAGGCCACCGGCGTGGACGACCCGGCCGTCGATGACAATCCCCGGCGTGGAGGCGATGCCGTAGCCGGCGATCTCGGCATAGTCGGTGACCTTTTCCACGCTCACGTCGATGCCGAGCCGCGCGGCTTCCGCCGTGACCATGTCGGCAGTGGCCGCACAGCGCTTGCAGCCAGGGCCGAGAACCTTGACGTCTTTCATCTGTCTGTTCCTTCAGGGGACGAAAAGAAGATTGAAGAGGAAGCCGACGGCGAGAATGCCGGTCGCGACGACGGCGACGAAGACGGCGATCAGCTTCAGGCTTAGCACTTTCCTCAGGATGATCATTTCCGGCAGCGACAGCGCGATGACGCTCATCATGAAGGCGAGCACGGTGCCGAGTGCGGCGCCCTTGCCGATCAGCGCCTCGACGACGGGGATGATGCCGGCGGCATTGGAATACATCGGAACGCCGAGGATGACGGCAGCCGGGACCGACCACCAGGCGTCGCGACCCATGACTTCGGCGAGAAGCGTCGCGGGCACATAGCCGTGGATCAGCGCCCCGGCGGCGATGCCGAGAATGATCCACTTCCAGACCCTGCCGAGAATATCGGAGACGGCCTCAAGCCCGGCACGGATGCGGCTGGCGGCGTCGAGGCGGGCGTCGGGGATGTCGACGGTGCCGGCGCGGACATTGCGGACCCAGTCCTCAAGCCAGCCCTCCAGGTGGAGTCGACCGATGACCCAGCCGGCGACGATCGCCACGGCGAGGCCGAAGCCGAGATAGGCGAGCGCGAGCTTCCAGCCGACGAGGGCGAAAAGGAGGCCGACGGCGATCTCGTTGACCATCGGCGCGGCGATGAGGAAGGAGAAGGTGACGCCGAGCGGCACGCCGGCGGAGACGAAACCGATGAAGAGTGGAATCGCGGAACAGGAGCAGAAGGGTGTGACGATGCCGAGCCCGGCAGCGGCGATATTGCCGATGCCCTCGCGCCGGCCGGCAAGGAGCGCGCGGGTGCGCTCGGGCGAGAAGAAGCTCCTGACGATGCCCATGGCGAAGACCACGAGGGTCAGCAGCATCAGCACCTTCGGGGTGTCGTAGACGAAGAATTTCAGCGCCTCGTAGGCATGGCTTGCGGGCGCGAGGGGGAGGTGGCCGACCATCCATTCCGACAGCGGGGCAAGCCACCAATAGAGCACGAACCAGAGCGTGAACGCGGCAAGGGTGCCCGAGATCCACATGCCCGTGGTCCACCGGGTGACGCCGCACGGTGGTTTGGCGCGGGGAGCGGGATGCGGCGCGGAGAGGCCGTCGGTGCTCATGCCGCCCGCTCCCGGCCAAGGGTCGCAGCCTCGGCATCCGGTGCGGCGAGGATGGCGTCGACGACGGCGGCGAGCACTGGCGGCACCTTCGTTCCGCGCCGGTAGCGCACCCATTGAGCGTCACGCCGGTCGGTGACAAGGCCGGCGCGCTTCAGCGCGCTCATGTGGCGGGACATGTTCGGCTGGGCGATGTTCAACTGGCTCATGAACTGGCACAGGCAGAGCTCGGTTCCCTCCTGCAGAAGCCGCATGGCCTGGCGGCGGACGGGATGGGCGAGAGCGGAAAGGATGACGTCGAGCGTGCACATGGGAGACCCCGTGGCTAAATATGTCGCTCGCAGCATATGCTGCTTGATGCATATGCATGATGTGGCATGCCGACGCAGCCTGAACGGGCAACATCGATCCGATGGCGGCGAGGCGCGCGGTGTGGTCGCGATTGCGTGGGGTGTCGGCCGGGGCGGCGGATCAGATGTCGAGTTCACCGCGCGCGACGATGACCGCTGCGCCGCCGATGCGCATGGCGTCGATCTTGCGTTTGTCGATGTCGATCTCGAGATCGATCGTCGAAGGCCGGCCCATCTCGTAACCCTGCTCGATGCGGAAGTCGTGTGTGCCGTCGGTAAGGCCGTCGAAGGCGTGGATGACGCCGGCGAAGGCGGCGGCGGCGGAGCCGGTGGCGGGGTCTTCGGGAACTCCCATTAGCGGCGCGAACATGCGGGCATGGAAGGCGGATTCGGTGTGCAGTGTTTCACGGCAATAGAGGAAAACATCGGCGTCTTTACCGTCGCCGAAGGCCGCCTTCCAGGATGGCATGGACGGTTGTGCACGGGTGATGGTTTCAAGGTCGGCGACCGGTACGAAAGTGAACGGCACACCGGCCTCATAGACGCTTGGGCGATGATTCTCGAAACCGATCTCGCGCGGCTCCAGATCGAGCGCGGCGGCGATCAGCTCCTTGTCGCGCGGCGTGCCGGCGGGCTGGGGCAGACGCGGGGCGTCGAATTCGGCGTAACCGGGTTTGGCCGGATCGAGGCGGACGCCGCACCGTACTGTGCCGATGCCTTCCTTCAGCACCTCCACGACGTCGAGGCCGCTGTCGAGATCGGCAAAGCGATTGGAGGCGAGGAGGATTGCGGTTCCGACCGTCGGATGCCCGGCGAAGGGCAACTCGCAGCCGGGGGTGAAGATGCGGATTTCGGCCGAATGGGCGGGGTTCTCCGGTGGCAGTACGAAGACGGTCTCGGAGAGATTGAGCTCGCGGGCAATTGCTTGCATCTGCGCCGTTTCGAGGCCCTTTGCATCGAGCACCACCGCAAGGGGGTTGCCGGCCAGCGGGGTATTGGTGAAGACGTCGAGGACGGTATAGGCGCGCGGCATGCGGACTCCGAAAGACCCGGGAACAATCCGCCGACCATCAGCCAATTGTCGCGCATTTGCAACTGCGACGAACCCTTATCCCGGATGCGCGGGCAATATTTCGCCGGGCTTGGGTAACGGTCTCCTATTTGACGTAGAACTTGTCGCTCTTGGGGTCTCGCCGTACCCGCGCTGACAGGCTCTCGGCGTCGACCCGGAACCGCTTGGAACCCGGCTTCGTGCGCGATTCGATCTCTTCAGCCAGGCCCATCGAGACGAGGCCGGAAAGGGCTGTCCTGACCTGCAACGGATCGAGGTTCTTGTCGAGGGCGATGGCGCCGACGGAGCGGCGCGTGCGTGGTTTCTGGATCAGCGCATCGAGCACGGCGCCTTGCTCATCCGGTAATTCGTCGGCGTCCTGCGGCCGCTCGTCGGTGGTGGGCGCCTGGAGGTCCGGCTCTTCCTCCAAGTCCTGAATATTGGCATCCAGCTTCTTCACCTTGTCCTTCAGGGATTCCAGCAGACGCTGGCTTATCCCGGAGAAGAACGCCCGGTAGCTTGCCCCGACGACGATACAGAAGGATGCGAGAAGCAGCAGCGAGGGGACGAAGCCCCGGCAGGCCTCTGCCTGCTCAGTGCCCGCGCATGAGCCGATCGGCTGGAAGATTGTCTCGATCAGGGAGCCACTCGATCCTAGGGATGCGATCGACAGGAACACCGGCACGACGAAGGCCGCCGCGATGCCGGCGACGGTGGCTTCGCGAACCGAGACCAAGGTCCGGTTTTCGTCCTCGTCCTCCGATGACGCGAAGCGGGAGAGGATCGACCCCACGTAGCCGCCGAGAATGCCGGCGAGGAGCATCACCACAACACCGACAAGCTGGTTGATCGCGAACATCGCCGGCATTTCGCCCTGCATTTGCCCTCTCTCCGCGTTAACACTTTATGAGAGTGAAATTATACCATGCAATCATCGGTTATACCAGTCGTGGCCAGAGCAATGGCAGGCCGCGGCGGAGAGGGCGGGGATCGATCGCCGGGACAAGGTGGCTTTCCCGGGATGGCGCGCAAAACGCAAGGACCCGGGGCGGTTGTGCCGCCCCGGGTCCCGGGAAACCTCGAAAGTGCCTCGATCCGGCGGGTGAACGTGTCCCGCCGCGGGAGGACCTGACTCAGTTCTTGGTCTTGTCGACCAGCGCCTTTTCCTTGATCCAGGGCATCATGGCGCGCAGGCGCTCGCCGACTTCCTCGATCTGATGGGCGTTGTTGCGGGCGCGGGTCGCCTTGAACGAGGTCTGGTTGACCTTGTTCTCCAGCATCCAGTTGCGGGTGAAGGTGCCGGACTGGATGTCGGTGAGAACGCGCTTCATTTCCGCCTTGGTATCGGGCGTGACGATGCGCGGGCCGGAGACATATTCGCCGTATTCCGCCGTGTTGGAGATGGAGTAGTTCATGTTGGCGATGCCGCCCTCGTAGATGAGGTCGACGATAAGCTTCACCTCGTGCAGGCATTCGAAATAGGCCATTTCCGGGGCGTAGCCGGCTTCCACCAGCGTCTCGAAGCCGTTGCGGATGAGCTCGACGAGACCGCCGCACAGGACAACCTGCTCGCCGAAGAGGTCGGTCTCGCATTCCTCGCGGAAGGAGGTCTCGATGATGCCGGCGCGGCCGCCGCCGATGGCCGAGGCGTAGGAGAGGCCGAGGTCGTGGCCGTTGCCGGAGGCGTCCTGTTCGACGGCGAGGAGGCACGGCACGCCGCCGCCACGCAGGTATTCGGAACGCACCGTATGGCCCGGGCCCTTCGGCGCGACCATCAGCACGTCGAGGTCGGCGCGCGGCTCGATGAGGTTGAAGTGAACGTTGAGGCCGTGCGCGAACATCAGCGCCGCGCCTTCCTTCATGTTCTCGTGGAGGTGCTCGTTGTAGATGTCGGCCTGCAGCTCGTCCGGCGTCAGCATCATCATGACGTCGGCCCATTTGGCGGCTTCCGGCACGCTCATGACGGTGAGTCCGGCGGTCTCGGCCTTGGCGGCGGAGGTGGAGCCGGGACGCAGCGCGACGGTGACTTCCTTGACGCCGGAGTCCTTGAGGTTCAGCGCATGGGCATGGCCCTGGCTGCCGTAGCCGATGACGGCGACCTTCTTGTCCTTGATGAGATTGAGATCGGCGTCACGATCGTAATAAACGCGCATGGGATCCTACCCTTTCCTGTCGTTTGTCGTGGTGTCATTGGTCCGGCCGGCATCGGCCGGAACGTCGGTCGCCCCGTAAAGGGCAAAGAAGTGCCGCGCCGCCCGTTTCGCCTCGCGGTCGATGGCGGCGCGATCGATCGTCGGCCGGTCCCCGAGGAGCAGCCGGATCTGCATGTCGCCAACGACGAGGCCGAAGAAGGTGCGGAAAGCCGCGTCGGCGTCGTCGAAGGCGAGGAGGCCCTTGTCGCGGCCGAGGTCGAGGATCGGCTTCAGGCGGCGGGCCATGGCGACCGGACCGTTTTCGAGAACGATCCGGCCGAGATCGGGTGTGGCGGTGCCGGCGCGGGCGACCGCCACCCGGTTAAGCGCGATGGAAATGTCGCCGGACAGGACCGTCAGCCAGTCGGCGGCGAAGCGTTCGAGGCTTTGCCGGAGTGAGGCGGCGTCGAGGCGCTCGCGGTCGACGGTGGCGATGCGGACGCGTGAGGCCTGCCAGCGGACCATCGCCGTCAGCATGCCATTGCGGTCGCCGAACCATTTGTAGAGCGTCTCTTTGGAGCAGCTCGCGCGGCGGGCGAGTTCGGCCATGGTCAAGGCGTCGCCGGATTCGACAAGGAGCGCCAGGGCCGTGTCGAGCACGTCCTTCTGCCGCTCCGTCATCTCCGCTTCGTCGAGTGTCATGGCTGCCGTTGCCACGCTCAACCCCCGTTTGCTTGGCCACCCCACCGGACCGGATCGCCGCCGTCCGTCGTGTTGGAAATCGCCGTACCGTACGGTACGGTTCGGCCGTTATGGCAGGGTTGGCGGGAGGAGGCAAGGGGAAAGGCGCGAGGCGGGCGGTGACAGGGTGTCGCCGGGGGCTTGTGCTGATGGCCGCCTTGCCGGCGAGGTCAGGGCAATGCAAGGCGCTGTCTGCTTTCGTTCGCGGCCCGCTGCCCCTCCGCCTTGGTGCGCACAAGCACCAAGGCCGGCCGGCCTTGCGGTCGCTTGAAGGCTCAGCGGGCATGATGCGGCATGGCTTTTCCTCCATACCGATGGATGCCGAGCAAAGACCCGGCATCCATCGGTATGGTGGAAGAGATGGTTTCGCCGGTCGTGCCTGGGTGCGCGATCACAGAGCGCGATAGGGGCCCCGTGCGCGGGGCCGCGCCCCTTTACCCCAGCCTGAGCAGATGGCTCGGGCACATTCGGCAATCTGTCGAGCCGAAGCCGGGGACGGGGTGCGTCGCGCCGGGCTCGTCGGCAAGAGCGGCGCGCAGCGCGCATTCATCGCCGCCGGGGATGGCGAGGGCGGCGATGTCCTCGGCGACCGTCGTCAGCCAGTCGATGTGCCAGCGCTTCGTCTTGTCGCGGCGCAGATGGCGGGCGAGACGGGCGCGAAGGCCGCCGGGGCCGCGCGCCGAGCCGCAATAGGCGTAGACGCCGGGGGCGAGGAGGGGCGGCTGACGCCCGGCAAAGCGGCCGGGAAGCGGCGCCGGCACCAGGAGGCGGACGAGAAGGATATAGGCACCGGGCTCACCGGGTGCGGACGAGGCCTGGGTATTCGTGCAGGTTGCGCTCGCGGTCACTACGGTGCCATTTTCACAGCCGATATGACCCCTCAGGAGAGTGAGGCGCGTGACGAGATTCGCCGCCGATCCGCCGGTGCGGTTCCCGCCGCCTTTCGTCGACTTGTTCATGACGCTTCTCTCCGCTTCCGCGTTCTCCACGTCCCTGTTTGCGGGACGACCAGCAAAGGACATTTCATCATGACAGGGCAAACGGACACGGACCCCCGCATTCGCTTTTTCGGCGCCGCCGGCGGCGTGACCGGGTCCTGCTTCCAGATCGAGGTCGCCGGCGGCCGCTTCCTCGTCGACTGCGGCCTCTTCCAGGGATCGAAAACGGAGAAGGCGCTCAACTACCAGCCGTTCCCGTTCTCCTCCAAGGATATCGACACAGTCCTCCTGACGCACGCCCATATCGATCATTCCGGCCTCCTGCCTAAGCTCATGCGGCACGGTTTCAAGGGCCGCATCATCGCCACCAGGGCGACGGCGGACCTGTGTTCGGTGATGCTGCCCGATTCCGGCTATATCCAGGAGATGGAGGTGCGCAACCTCAACAAGCGCAACCGTCGGCGTGGGCGCGATACCGTGACGCCGATCTATACCCAGGCCGACGCGTTCCGCGCCGTGGAGCTGTTCGATCCGGTTGACTACAAGACATGGGTCGAGGTGGTGCCGGGCGTTCGGGCGCGGTTCTGGAATGCCGGCCATCTTCTCGGCTCTTCATCAATCGAACTACATATCGATCGCGATGGAGACAGAGAACCGCTGAAGCTGGTCTTTTCCGGCGATATCGGGCCGGACAACAAGCTGCTGCAGGCCGATCCGGAGGCGCCGATGGGTGTCGATTACGTCATTTGCGAAAGCACTTATGGCGACAGGGACCGGCAGACGGTGACGCCGACGGCGCGGCGCGAGATCCTGCGGCGTGAGTTCGAGGAGGCCTACGCCAAGAAGGGCGCTCTGCTTATTCCCTCCTTCGCCATCGAGCGGACGCAGGAACTCCTTGTCGATCTTCATATGCTGATGAAGACCGGCGCGATCCCCCGTGTGCCGCTCTACATCGATTCTCCGCTGGCGCGGCGGGCGACGGCGGTCTTCCGCACCCATGCGCACGAACTGGAGATGGGCGAGGAACTGCTCGCCGCGCTCGCCGACGACACCGTCCGCTTCACCGAAAGCGTGGAGGAGAGCATTGCGCTCGACGATATCGAGGAGTTCCATATCGTCATTGCAGCGAGCGGTATGTGCGATGCCGGCCGAATCCGCCACCGGCTGAAGAACTGGCTGTGGCGGGACAGCGCCACGGTGATGCTTGTCGGCTATCAGGCGCAGGGCACGCTCGGCCGTATCCTCCTCGACGGCGAGAAGCGGGTGCGCATCCAGGGCTCGGAAATCAACGTCCACGCCCGCATCCGCTCCATCGATGTCTATTCGGGCCATGCCGACGCGCCGGAGCTCGCCGCCTGGGTGCGCGAACGCCTGCCGATTCGGCAGGGGGTCTTTCTCGTTCATGGCGAAGAGGAACCGCGTTGGGCGTTCGAGAAAGCCCTGGAGGCCATCGTCGACTGCGACCTCATCACGCCGCGCCTCGACGATGAATTCCTCTTGTCGGATGCCGGCGCCCTGCCGGTCGCGGCGGAGAGGCAGCGCCGCATCGAGCCCAAGAGCGCCGGGCGCAGCGACTGGCACAACGACGTCTCCAAGCTCATCCTCGATCTCAACGCACAATTGGAGAAGGCGGCTGACGAGAAGGCGCGTGGCATCATTATCCGCAAGGTACGCAGAACGCTGGAAGATCTCGCGGAGGCCTGAGGGGCGTCTTTTCATTTGCGGTTCAGCGCCGGCCATTTATTTGCTGCCATGGGCTGTATCGCGCCTTTGGTGACGGTCCTTCGCCTTGACGGCCTGACCGGCGGGCCTCGTTCGCGGCCTGTTGGCGTGATGCGGCGGGCGACCGAGCTGTCCCGTCGCCCCGGGCCTCACCCGGGAACCGTTACCCTCTCCATTCCGGTCCCGGTGGCGGATCCGTCGCCGGGGCACGCCACGTTGCGCCGACCTTAACGACCTCACCAAGCCTGACGGGCTCGCAAGGCTAGCGGCTGCCGCCCGGTTTGCGCGCAGGCCAGTGAGTGTGGGCGAGAGCCCTGCCGTGGGCGCGAACCAAACCCTGCGAATGTGCTGCGCTATCCTGCGATTTCGACCTGCGTGCCGGCGTGTTGCAGCTTCTCGGCGATGTCGGGCGGCGGCGGCTGGTCGGTGATGAGGCAGTCGAACTCGTCGAGGCCGCCGACGCGCACGAGGGCGGCGCGGTTGAACTTGCTGTGGTCGGTGATGACGACGCGCTGCTGGCCGCACGAGAGGACCGTGCGGGCGAATTCCGCTTCCGCCAGGTGATAGTCCATTAACCCGAGATCGGCATTCAGCGCGGCGATGGAGATGATGGCGTGGTGGACGCGGAAATCGGCGATAAAGGCGATCGCGGAGCGGCCGAAGGCGGCGCCGTTGTCGCCATGGAGTTCGCCGCCGGCCATGTAGACGCGGTTGCCGTTGACGGTGGCGAGCGTCCTGGCAACGTCGGAGGAATTGGTGACGATCGTCAGGCCGGATTTGCCGAGCAACTCCTGGGCGAGGATGCTGGTCGTCGTGCCGGTGTCCATCATGACGCTGTCACCGTCTTCGATGGCGGCGGCGATGTGGCGGGCGATGCGGCGCTTTTCCTCTTCGTTCTCGCGCATGCGGCGCTCGAACGGGGCCTCGCGCGGCGGCCCCGAGACACTGACGGCGCCATGCACCTTGACCAGTTCGCCAGCATCGACCAATGGCCGGATGTCGCGGCGGACGGTCTCCAAAGAAACGCCCATGCGATCGGCAAGGTCGCTGATGCGCACGGTTCCGTATTGCCGCGCGGAAGTCAGGATGGCGGTTTGTCTCTTGGTCAGCGTCATGTCACGTCACGCCTGATTTTCTGGCATTTGCTAAAAATATGGCCGTTTTTGCGGCTAAAAGCCACAAAAATCTCTCAAAACAACACAAAAATACCACAAGCCAATTGACACTTCGGTTTGCGCAACGACAGACTAGCGTTGCGGAGGCCGGCAGGGCGCGAGTTCCGGCGGTGCCTCTCAATACAGAGGGAGACAAAAATGCGCACATCAAAACTCTGCGCCGCGGTACTGTCGGGCTTTCTTGCGTCTGCGAGCATCGTGCTCGGTTCGCTGCCTGCGAGCGCGGTTGAATCGAACGATCCGATCAAGCTTACGCTGCACGACTGGACGGGCCAGCTCATTACCACGCACATCATGGGCGAGGTGTTGAAGAAGGCCGGCTACAATATCGACTATGTGCAGGCCGACTACATCGCTCAGTTTGCGGGTCTGAAGACCGGCGACCTCGACGTGGCGATGGAAATCTGGGAGACGACCGGCCGGGAGGCGATGGACGAGGCGACCGGAACCGGCAAGGTGGAAAACCTTGGCGAGACCGGCATGCAGGCCATCGAAGAATGGTGGTTCCCGGAGTACATGAAGGAGGTCTGCCCGGGCCTGCCCGACTGGAAAGCGCTGAAGGACGAGAAGTGCGCCGAGGCGTTTTCGACCGCGGAAACGGCGCCGAAAGGCCGCTATCTTGGCGGTCCGGTGACCTGGGGCGGTTTCGACGAGGAACGGATCGAGGCGCTGGAGCTGCCGTTCGAGGTGGTTCACGCGGGAACTGATGCGGCACTCTTTGCCGAACTGGAATCGGCCTATCAGCGCAAGGCGCCGATCATGCTGTGGATCTATGCGCCGCACTGGGCAACGGTGAAGTACAAGGGCGAATGGGTCAAATTCCCCAAGTACACCAAGGAATGCTACGAGGATCCTTCCTGGGGCGTGAACCCCGATCTCGCCTATGACTGCGGCAAGCCGCGCGGGCCGATCTGGAAGGTTGCGTGGTCCGGCGTGAAGGACAAGTGGCCGGGCGCCTACGACGCTATCAAGGCTTTCCACATCACCAACGACGAGATGGGCGCGATGGTTGCTGCCGTCGATCTCGACGGCAAATCGGTCGATGATGTCGTTGCCGATTGGATGGCGAAGAACAAGGACCGCTGGTCCAAGTGGATCAAGTAAAGACGCTTGGTTGAAGACCGCGGACGCCGCTGGTGGCGTCCGCGGTCTCTCCCCGATTTCCGTTTGCCCCGGTGCATCTTCTCTGCCGCTCACGCCGGGCGTCGGGCCGGGAAAACTCTACTCGTGTGTTTCCTCGCGTGGACTTTCTTTCCGGTGTCCGATGGACACCGGAGGGCGGCCGCGTAAGTCAGGGGCCCCATCCGCCATGCCCACGGACCCGTTTTCGACGGACACGTCGCGACCCGTCAAACTCGAATGCCGATCGGTCTGGAAATTGTTCGGCGCCGGTGCCGAGGATTTCCTCAAGGGCCAGGGCCATAATGCGCTTGATGATGCCAAGCTGGCCGAGGCCGGGATCATCGGTGCTGTCAGGAACGTCAACCTGAAAGTCCGTGAAGGCGAGATCTTTGTCATCATGGGGCTTTCGGGGTCGGGCAAGTCGACGCTGGTGCGCTGCATGTCGCGGTTGATCGAGCCGACGGCCGGCGAAATCCTCTTTAACGGCGAAGATCTTCTGTCGGCGAACCGCAAGCGGATGATCGCAATCCGCCGCCATCACATGGGCATGGTGTTCCAGCATTTCGCGCTGCTGCCGCATCTCTCCGTCCTCGGCAACGTCGCCTTCCCGCTTGAGGTGCAGGGCATTGACCGGGCGACGCGCGAGGAGCGCGCCGCACGAATGATCGAGCTCGTCGGGCTCGCCGGCCGCGAGGGCTTCTTCCCGCGCGAACTCTCTGGCGGCCAGCAGCAGCGCGTTGGCATCGCCCGCTCGCTCGCGGTCGAACCGGAGCTGTGGTTCCTCGACGAGCCGTTCTCCGCCCTCGATCCGCTCATCCGGCGCGAGATGCAGGACGAATTCATTCGCCTTCAGGCAGTGCTGAAGAAAACCATTGTCTTCATCACCCACGACTTCGACGAGGCGATCCGGCTTGCCGACCGCATCGCCATCATGAAAGACGGCAAGGTCGACCAAATCGGCACGCCGGAGGAGCTGGTGATGAACCCGGCCACCGATTATGTGGCGGAGTTCACGCGATCGGTAACGCGGGCGAAAGTGGTGCCGGTCGCCTCGCTGATGATGCCGGTCGGACCCGGCGATGCCGACATGGCAGAGGCGCCCTCCGTCGCCACCGAAGCGCGGATCTCGGAGGCCGCGCCGCTGTTCACCGACGGCCTCGACAGGCTTGCCGTCAAGGATCCGTCGGGTGCCGTCGTCGGCACGCTGGCGCGCCAGGACGTCGTTTCCGTGATGATGCGAGGCTGAGCCATGAGCGCCGTTCCGCCGCCTGCTGCCGACGATCCGCTCGCCAATGGGGTGCCGACCCGCTCGCGTCTGCCGGTCGGCCTGTGGCACGGGATCTGGGTCGCCGCGCTCGCGGTCTTCACCATCGTATGGATCTACGGCGAACCCTATCTCGGCTGGGCGTTCAAGGTGCCGCGCGAGATCCGCGTGCCGGCCCGGCGCTGGATCGGGGCGTTCATGAAATGGCTGGTGGACGACGCCACCTTCGGCCTCTTCACCTTCACCGATTTTACCCGTTTCCTTGCCGAGGTGATCGACTTTCCCTACCGCGTCGCACTCGGCCTCCTCTCGACCGGGCTTCTGTCCGGCCAGGGGTCGAACGCGGTACAGATCACGCCCCCGCTCTCCTGGATCGCCGTCATCGGCATCCTGATGCTGATGGGTTACTACGCCGGCGGCCGCCGGCTGGCGACCCTCGTCGGCGTTGCCTTCGGCTTCATTGCCCTCTTCGGGCAGTGGCATAACGCCATGATCACGCTCGCCTCGATCTTGATCGCCGTGCCGCTCGGCGTTGGCGGCGGGCTGCTCCTCGGCCTTGCCGGCTATCGCTGGCGCTGGGCCGAAGCGATGCTCAAACCGGTGCTCGACCTGATGCAGACGGTGCCCGTCTTCGCCTATCTGGTGCCGATCCTGTTCCTCTTCGGCTTCGGGCCGACGGCGGCGGTCGTGGCCACCATCATCTATGCGCTGCCGCCGATGACGCGCATCACCATGCTGGCGCTCAGGGGCGTGCCGCACGAGATCCGCGAACTGGGCCAGATGGTTGGCTGTTCGCGCCGGCAGATGACCTGGCGGGTGATGGTGCCCTCGGCGACGACCGGCCTGATGGTCGGCGTCAACCAGGTGATCATGCTGTCACTCAACATGGTGATCATCGCCTCGATGATCGGCGCGGGCGGTCTTGGCTACGAAGTGCTGGCTGCTCTTCGCCGGCTCGACATCGGCACAGGCGTGGAGGCGGGCATGGCGATCGTTGCGCTCGCCATCGCGCTCGACCGGTTGAGCCAGGCGTTCGCGGCGAAGGCCCATGTCCATTCCGAGATCGGCAAGACGCGCCGGTCGCTCCTTGCCCGCCATCCCTATACGGCGGCGGCGATCGCACTCGTCGTCGTTACCGGTGTCATCGGCCTGGTGCTCGCCCCGGTGCAGACCTATCCCGAGGCGCTGCAGGCCTCGACCGGTAGTTTCTGGTCCGATGTCGTAAAGTGGATCAACATCACCTTCTTTGACCAGCTCGAGGCGGTGAAGAACTTCCTCCTGCTCAACCTCCTCATTCCGTTCAAGCGGTTTCTGCTCGACCTTCCCTGGGCGGGCGTGGTGGCGCTTCTTGGCCTTGCCGGCTGGACGCTCGGCGGCTGGCGGCTGGCGTTGCTGACGGCCGGGCTGTCGTTTCTCATCGCCGCGACCGGGCAATGGAACAAGGCGATGGTCACGGTCTACCTGTGCGGCATCTCCGTCGTCATCGCCGCGCTCATCGGTATCCCGATCGGAATCCTCGCGGCGGAACGGGAGCGGACGTGGAAGGTCGTGGAGATTGTCATCGATACGCTCCAGACGCTGCCGTCCTTCGTCTATCTGATGCCGGTCGTGATGCTCTTCCGGGTCGGCGATTTCACCGCGATGATCGCCGTCGTCGCCTACGCGCTTGCCCCGGCGATCCGCTATACCGCGCATGGGCTGCGGGCGGTCGACCCGAACCTCATCGAGGCGGGAACGGTCGCCGGCTGCACGCCATGGCAGATCCTTACCAAGATAAAGCTGAAGCTGGCGTTGCCGCAGATCATGCTCGGCCTCAACCAGACAATCATGCTCGCCTTGTCGATGCTGGTGATCACCGCACTCGTCGGCACCCGCGATCTCGGCCAGGAGGTCTATATCGCGCTGACGAAAGCGGATACGGGACGCGGCCTCGTCGCCGGTCTCTCCGTCGCATTCATCGCCATCATCGCCGACCGGCTGATTTCAGCCGGAGCCGGCCGGCTTCGCGCACGGCTCGGCCTGGAGCGATAGGAGGACATGATGACGCCACCGGAAACTCAAGAACAACTGGCGATCCGCATCCGGTCGCTGCCGATCTGGCAGGGCGAGGTGACCTGGAAGGTGCTGAAGGGCGGGCTTTCCAACACCAGCTACCTGGCGAGCGACGGCACACTTCAGGCCGTCGTCCGCTTCGGAGAGGACTATCCTTTCCATCACGTCATCCGCGACCGGGAGGTGATGGCGACGAAGGCGGCGGCAAAGGCCGGTTTCGCGCCCGAGGTGCTCGCCATCCAGCCGGGGATGATGGTGTCCCGCTTCGTCGCTGCCCGGACCTTCGAGGCCGCCGACATGCGCGCCAACATCGACCGAATGGTGCCGATGATCGCGCGATTCCATCGCGAGATGCCGCGCCATGTCAGCGGCGTCGCCTTCATCTTCTGGCCCTTTGCCGTCGTCCGCGACTACGCCAAGACGCTCGAGGCGGGCAGGTCGCGCTTCGTCGAGCGGCTACCGGAGTTTCTCGATCTTGCCGAGAAGCTTGAGACGGTGCAGGTGCCCTTGCCGATCGTCTACGGCCACCACGACCTGTTGCCGGGAAACGTCCTCGACGACGGCGAGCGGCTTTGGCTGATCGATTACGAATACGCCGGTTTCGGCACCGCGATGTTCGATCTCGCCGGCATCGCCTCCAATGCGGGGTTCTCGGCCGAAGAGTCGGAGTACATGCTCGGGTACTACTTCGATCGTCCGCCCGATACCGACCTCATCCGCAGTCACTCCGCCATGCAATGTGCCTCGCTGCTGCGCGAGGCGATGTGGAGCATGGTCTCCGAACTCTACCTCGACGCCCCCGGCGCCGACTATCCCGCCTATACCGCCGAGAACCTGGCGGCGCTCGATGCTGCCCTCGACGCATACCAAACCCGTTTCGGAAAGGTCTGAACCCCATGTCCGTTCCCGCCCAAGCCCAGATCGTCGTCATTGGCGGCGGCATCATCGGCTGCTCAACCGCCTACCATCTCGCGCGCGACCACAAGGCGGAGGTCGTGCTCCTGGAACAGGGCAAGCTGACCTCCGGATCGACCTGGCACGCCGCCGGTCTCGTCGGCCAGCTTCGCTCGTCGGCCTCGATCACGCAGGTGCTGAAGTATTCCGTCGACCTTTACAAGAGGCTCGCCGACGAGACCGGGCTTGAGACCGGCTGGAAGATGAGCGGCTGCCTCCGGCTTGCCTGCAATGAGGACCGCTGGATCGAATACAAGCGACTGGCGACGACGGCGGGCAGCTTCGGCATGGACATGCATCTCCTGTCGCCCTCCGAGGTGAAGGCGATGTGGCCGCTGATGAATGTCGATGACCTCGTCGGCGCGAGCTTCCTGCCGACCGACGGCCAGGCGAGCCCGTCCGATATCACCCAGTCGCTCGCCAAGGGTGCGCGGATGCATGGCGCCAAGATCTTCGAGGGCGTCGGCGTCACCGGTTTCCGCATGGACGGCGACCGCATTACCCACGTGGAGACCAGCGACGGCGCCATCGAATGCACGATGGTCGTTAATTGCGCCGGGCAATGGGCGCGGCAGGTCGGTGCCATGGTCGGTATCAACGTGCCGCTGCAGCCGGTCAAGCACCAGTTCATCGTGACCGAGGAAGTGCCGGGGCTGGCAAAGGACGCGCCGACTATCCGCGATCCGGATCGGCTGACCTACTTCAAGGAGGAAGTCGGCGGGCTGGCGATGGGCGGCTACGAGAAGAACCCGATCCCCTGGACCATGGGCGATGTGCCGAACAATTTCCAGTTCCAGCTCTTCGAGGATGACTGGGATCATTTCGAGCAGCATCTCGTCCAGGCGATCGAACGGGTGCCGGCCTTGGAGACGGTCGGCGTCAAGCAGATGATCAACGGGCCGGAGAGCTTCACGCCGGACGGCAACTTCATTCTCGGCCGGGCGCCGGAATGCGCCAACATGTATGTCGGTGCCGGCTTCAACGCCTTCGGCATCGCGTCGGGTGGCGGCGCGGGCTGGGTGCTGGCGCAATGGGTGATGGACGGTGAGGCGCCGCTCGATCTGTGGACTGTCGATATCCGCCGCTTCTCCTCGCTGCACGAGGACCGGCAATGGGTCTGCGACCGCACGCTCGAAGCCTACGGCAAGCATTACGCCATCGGCTTCCCGCACAGCGAATACGAAAGCGGCCGGCCGAGTATCGTCTCGCCGCTGTTTGATCGCATGAAGGCGCATCGCGCCGTGTTCGGCTCCAAGCTCGGCTGGGAGCGGCCGAACTGGTTCGCGCCCGATGGCATGGCGGCGGAAGACGTGCTCTCCATGGGCAAGCAGAACTGGTTCGGGCCGGTCGGTGAGGAGCACAGGCTGGTGCGCGAGAGCGTCGGCCTCTTCGATCAGTCGTCGTTCGCCAAATACGAAATCACCGGCAAGGACGCGCTCGCGGCGCTCGAAAAAGTCTGCTCCAACAAGGTCGGCAAGGCCCCGGGACGGCTCACCTACACCCAGCTCCTCAACACCCGCGCCGGCATTGAATGCGATCTGACCGTGGCGCGGCTCGAAGATGAGCTTTTCTACGTCGTCACCGGCACCGGCTTTCGCACTCACGACAAGGCGTGGATCGAGGAACATATCGATCCGGCGCTCGACGTGACGCTGAGCGATGTCACGGAAGACTTCGGCACGCTCTCTTTGATGGGCCCCAACGCGCGAAAGGTGCTTGAAGCCGTCACCGACGCCGATGTCTCCAACGAAGCCTTCCCCTTCGGCCATGTGCGGATCGTCGACATCGCCGGAACGCCGGTCAGGGCGCTGCGCGTCACCTATGTCGGCGAACTTGGCTGGGAACTGCACATTCCGCTCGCAGCGACCGGCGAGGTGTTCGATGCGCTGATGGCGGCGGGCGCGCCCTATGGTATGCGGCCGGTCGGTTATCGTGCGCTCGAGTCGTTGCGGCTTGAAAAGGGTTATCGCGCTTGGGGCAGCGATATCACGCCGAACGACAATCCGTTCGAAGCCGGTCTCGGCTGGGCGGTGAAGCTGAAATCCGACATCGACTTCGTCGGGCGCGGAGCGGCGGAAAAGGCTGCCAACACGCCGCTGACGAAGAAGCTCGCCTGCTTCACCGTTGAGGACAAGGACGTCGTCCTGCTCGGTCGCGAGACGATCCTGAGGAACGGCGAATTCGCCGGTTATCTCACCAGCGGCGGCTACGGCTACACCGTCGACAAGCCGATTGGCTACGGCTATGTGCGCAACGCGGATGGCGTCGACGACGACTACCTCACCGCCGGCAGTTACGAGCTTGTCGTGGCGACGGAAAAGGTTCCCGCCACCATTCACCTCGGGCCGCTCTACGACCCGGCGATGGCGCGCATCAAGGCGTAAGGTTCTTCCTTCCAATCAGGGTGTCATGAAATGGCTTTCCATGCGGATCGGCACGTCGAGATCCTCATCATCGGCGGCGGCGCGATCGGGACGTCTGTCGCCTATCATCTCGGCCTGAAGGGCGCCAAGGATGTCCTTCTCGTCGAAAAGCTGCTGCTCACCAACGGCTGCACCTGGCACGCGGCGGGGCTCGTGGGGCAATTGCGTGGCAAACAGAACCTGACCCGGCTGATGCAGAATTCCGTCGCCGTCTTCGACCGGCTGGAAAAGGAGGCTGACGCGGTCATCGACTGGAAGAAGGTCGGCTCCTTGCGGCTCGCCGGCAGTCCCGACCGCTGGAGCGAGATCCGGCGGTCGATGACGCAGGCGAAAAGCTTCGGCGTCGAGTGCTATGACCTCGGGCCGGAGGAGGCGAAGGCGCGCTTTCCCTTCATCGATCCGACGGGCATCGAGGGTGCGGCCTTCATTCCCGGTGACGGCTATATCGATCCCTACGCGCTGACCCATGCCTACGCCAAGGCGGCAAGGAAGCACGGGGTGAAGATCGAGGAAGGCATCACCGTCACCGAGGTCGTCGTGGAGGGACGCCGGGCGGTCGGGGTCGTCACCGATCATGGCTCGATATCCTGCGACATCCTCGTCAACTGCGCCGGCCTGTGGGCGAAGCGTGTCGGTGAAATGGCCGGCGTGTCGCTTGCCGCCGGTGTCGTTGAGCACCAGTATTTCGTCACCGAAAAGACGCTCGATTTTGCGCCCGATCTGACGACGCTCCGCGACCCGGATAACAATTTCTACCTCAAGCCGGACACCGGCGCCTTCGCCATCGGAGGCTGGGAGGACGGCTCCAAGGGTTGCTGGCGCGGCAAGCCGCCGCTCGACTTCGGCCGCGAACTCTTCCCGGAAAACCTCGACCGGCTGGCACTCTTCGCCATGCCGGCCTCCGAGCGCCTGCCAATCCTTGAGGAGACAGGCATCCAGACCATCATCAATGGGCCGATCCCGGTATCGGCCGACGGTGAGCCGATCATGGGGCTGGCGCCGGAGCTCGATAATTTCTATGTCGCCTGCGGCTTCACCGCCGGCATCGCGGCCTCGGGCGGCGCCGGCGAGGCGCTGTCCAACTGGATCCTCCACGGCGATCCGGGGATGGACCTTTGGGCCTTCGACGTGCGCCGCTTCGGGCCTGTCCACGCCCAGGGGCGTTACCTGGAGGAGCGGGCCGTCGTCGCCTACGGCAGCTACTACAAGATCCACTGGCCGGGCGAGGAGACGAAGACGGCGCGCAACCTGCGCCTGTCGCCGCTCCATGAACGGCTGAGGGCCGCGGGCGCGGTGTTCGGCGCGAAATTCGGCTGGGAGCGGCCGAACTGGTTCGCGCGCGCCGGCGACGATGCCTTCGACGTACCGAGCTTCGAGGGTAAGCCGAACTGGTTCGACGCGGTGGGCGAGGAAGCCCGCGCGATCCGCGAGCGCGTCGCGCTCCTCGACCAGACGTCGTTCACCAAGTTCGAGGTGACGGGGCCCGGGGCACTCGCCGCCCTGCAGAGGATCGCCGCCAACCGTGTGCCGGAAGAACCGGGCGCCGCCGTCTACACCCAGCTGTGCAACGACAAGGGCGGCATCGAGGCCGACCTCACCATCGTTCACGCCGGGCCGGAGCGCTTCCTCATCGTCACCGGCTCCGGCTTCGGGGTGCGCGACGGGCACTGGATCCGGACGCATTTGCCGCAGGACGGCAGCGTCCACTTCCAGGATGTTACGGGCGCCTATGCGGTCCTCAACATCTGCGGCCCGAAAGCGCGCGAGGTGCTCGCCTCGGTTAGCGACGACGATGTGTCGAACGCGGCGATGCCGTTCCTTGCCGCAAGGCCGATCGAGGTCGGCTACGCCACGGTGCTCGCCGTACGCATCGGCTACGTCGGCGAACTCGGCTGGGAGCTTTACATCCCGCAGGAGTTCGCCGCCCATGTCTACGACACGTTGTGGGCGGCGGGCGAGACCCATGGCATTGCCAATGTCGGCTACCGCGCGATCGAAAGCTGCCGACTGGAAAAGGGCTATCTCTACTGGTCCGGCGATATCGGCCCCGATCACAACCCTTATGAGGCCGGTCTGGGTTTCTGCGTCGCGCTTCAAAAGGGCGATTTCATCGGCCGCGAGGCGCTTGCCGCGGTCAAGGAGGCGGGCGTCGACAAGCGGCTCGTCACCTTCACGCTTGATGGTTTCGTGCCGGCCCTCGGCGGCGAGCCGATCGTCCACGGCGGCGAGACGGTCGGCTTTCTGACCAGCGCCGGCTTCGGCCACGCGCTCGGCGCGACGATCGGCTTTGGCTATGTGCCGTTGGCGCTCGCCAAGGAGACGGCCTTCGAAATCGAGGCGTTTGGCAAGACCTATCGGGCGACGCGCGGGCCGCGCACGCTCTACGATCCCAAGATGGATCGGCTGAAAGCCTGAACACCAAGAAAAGGGGAGCACATGACGGAGGATGTCGAACGGATCTTCGAGAGGCTGAGCGCCGTTCCCGCCTTTGCCGGGCTGGAGCCGACGCGGCTGAAGGTGGCGCGGCTCGGCGGGCTTACCAATCTCGTCTACCGGGTCGAGACCGGTGGCGAGGCGTTCTGTCTGCGGCTTGCCGGCGAGGGCACGGAGGAATACATCGACCGCGCCAACGAGGCGGTCGCGGCGGACGAGGCGGCGAGGGCCGGCGTCAGCCCGCAGGTTGTTCATGTCGATACCGAAACGGGCATGATGGTGACCCGCTTCATCGAGGGCGCGGCGACGATGACGCCGGCGCTTTTCGGCTCGCGGACGGGCTCGCCGGCACGGGCCGGCAAGGCGTTCGCGACGCTGCATGCCTCGGGTGCGGTCTTCCCGTTCCGCTTTGAACTCTTCGCCATGATCGACGAATACCTCAAGGTCCTGTCGACCAAGACCGTCGAACTGCCGGCCGGCTACCACGATTGCGTCGAACAGGCGGAGACGGTGCGCGCCGCGCTCAATGCCCATCCGCTCCCCTCCGCGCCGTGCCATTGCGATCCGCTGTGCGAGAATTTCCTCGATACCGGCGAGAGGATGTGGATCGTCGACTGGGAATATTCCGGCATGAACGATCCGATGTGGGATCTCGGTGATCTCTCCGTCGAGGCGGGGCTCGACGAGGCACGCGAAGCGGAGATGGTGGAGGCCTATTTCGGCCGCGCGCCGAGGCCCGACGAGATGGGCCGCATCGTCATCTACAAGGCGATGTGTGATCTTCTGTGGACGCTCTGGGGCCTCATCCAGCACGCCAACGGCAACCCGGCGGAGGATTTCTGGGCCTATTCGGTGACCCGGTTCGAGCGCTGCAAGGCGCTGATGGCGACGCCCGCCTTCGCCGATCACGTCGCCGCCGTGGCGGCAGGCCCGGGCGCCTGAACGGCGCGCGAGACGGCCGTTTGCCGGCTTGTCGAACTATTGGCAAAAGTCCTGTTGCAAATCCCGTCGTCAGTTTCTATAAGACGCGGGTCGCCGGCGGCAACGCCCCGGCGGACGGGTCGATACGTCTCCGGCTTTGTTGCCGTCAGACGCATCCGGATCCGGGCGCATAGCTCAGTTGGTAGAGCAGCTGACTCTTAATCAGCGGGTCCACGGTTCGAGTCCGTGTGCGCCCACCAATCCCTTCAAAATCTCAGATGATCGTCGGGTGCCGGTGGATTTGCTTTCCTTGCGGGAAGTGGATGCGGCGCGAAGATTCCCTGACTGGCAAACTGTGCCGTCCCCCGACGGCTGCCAACCGGTTACGCAAGAACCAGACCGGGCTTCAGCCCCAGCCGGTCGCGGAATTCCGTCGGAATATCGTCCCAGTGTTCGACGAGGAGGTCGACCAACTGGCGACCGTTGACAAGTCCGATGCGCGGGAAATTGCGCTCCAGCGCGACGTCGTAAGCCTTGCTCTGGAAGTCGGCCGTCGTAATGAACGCGCCCTGCCCGTTTGAGGGAATACTGGCGCGAAGGCTCTTCACCACATTTGCCGCAATCCGCGAGCCGCGCTTGTAGCGCTTGGCCTGCACAAAGACCTTGATCTTGGCGAGATTGGCGACGTTCAACTCGCCGGTCGCGTCGACGCCGCCATCGCCTGTCTTGCCGGTGACTTCAGAACCCTCGAAGCCGAGCGCCGTCAGGAGATGGCCGACGAGGATCTCGAATTCCTTGTCGTCGAGCTGCAGTACGCGTTCCAGCACCGATTCGTAGGGGTCGTAGGCGGCGGGCACGTCCTCGACGAGGTTACCCCGCCCGGTGAGCGTGAGGATTTCCTCGATCTGCGAAATCGCAAAGATGGTCAGCGATGCGCGCATCGTATTGGCCAGCGGCACCGACAGGCCGGACCGCAGGAGCGGCTTTTTTGCCCATTTGACCATGCGCCGGTGCGGATAGGGACAGGCCGGATCGTCCGTCACGAAGCGGTAGGGCTCGTCGGCGACGATGCCGTAATGCAACAGCTCGGTGTCCCGGTCGGGGGTGATGATCGTGTCACCGGGGGCAATCTCGAAGAGGAACCGCGCGATCTGGCCGACCTGCTGGCCGATCACGACGTTGCTCGTATCGTCGGGGTAGCAGGCGCGATAGATCGGATAAAGCTCATCGCGGGTCTCGACATCGGTGAGATCGGTTCCCTCCAGCCAGCCGATGGCGACATAGCCGCCGGCGAGAAAGGCGTGGGTGAACTGGCCGAATTCCGCCCTGACGCACCAGGCTCGGGTCATGCTGCATATCTCCCGTCTTCGGTGAGGTGGGCCTGGCCGAGGGCGGCGAGGCTGGCCAGAAGCGGCTCGACGGAGCGGGTCTGGGCGCGTTTGAAGCGGCGGGCGATTTCGGCGGGGCTCGCCTCGCCCATGTCGGCGAGGGTTTCGCGCACGGCGGCGATCTGGTCGGGCAGGGCCTTCGGCCAGGGCGCCTTCTCAACGGTCGCATCGGCGGCGGCGATGGCCATTTCAGACTGTTTCTTGGTGTCGTCGGCGGCCCTGCCTTCCGGGTTCTGATAGTCCGGGCGCAGCCAGCGGATGTGGCCGCGCGCCTCTTCCTCCGCGCGCTCCTTGTTGAGCGCGACGAGGCGGAAGAGGATGTCCTCGTCGGAAAGGTCGGCCGGCCAGCCATAGGCCTCGGCGACGGCGGCGTCGATGCGGTCGTGGATGTCCTTCAGGATGCCGACGAGGCCCTGATCGTAGATCTCCCGGTCGCGGCCCTCGATCGGCTCGCCGGCGCGCAGCTTTTCCAACACGTTGTACATCTGCGTCAACGTCAGCTTCGGGTGCTCGGCCTGCTGACGCTTCCTGAGCGCGTCAAGCTCCTCGCCGAGCGCGCGCAGGGTTTCCCTCCGCGTCTCGGTCGGGTCGGGGAAGGGGAAGGGATCGAAGCACTTGGTTTTCGCGTAGACCGGATCATTGCCAACCCCAAGCCAGCTTCCTGCTGCCAATGCCCATGCGGTGTGCAGTCGCGATGACAGAATGGCCAAGCTGTCCGCACTGTCGAGCGCCAAGGCGATCAGCTTGTTGTCCGGTAAGGTGTCGTCGTTCAGGAACTGAAAGATGCGGTGTTTTGCAGTTTCCACCGTTGCGATGTAGCGTCTCAAATCTTTTAGTGCAGGGCGCAGTTCGCGGCGTGGCTCGCCATGTATCCACCAATTTCTTTTGTATGTTTCGCGGTTGTTGTTGTCCCTTTCCGGTTTTACGGTATCGGAGACATGCTGATAGATCGCGGGAAAGCGGCTGCGCACCTCGTCTTCCGTCAAACCGAACAGATCGATGACCATGACGCCGCGCGGCATTGATGTCAGGTCGCGGCCGTTGCGGTATTCGCGGATGTGTTGTTCGGTTCCCTCAACCGTGCCAAGGCCAAGCGCTACCGCCTGTTCAGGCGTGACGATGAAACCGGAGCCATGCAGCTTAACCCCCGGTGATGATAAGCCTTCATTCGCCAGCAACGGCTTCGCACCCGCCACATCGGCGCCGATGCGCAGGTTCGCGAAGATCTTGCCCGTCTGCTCATCGAACCTGACGGCGCGGCCTTCGGCCTCCGTCTCCTTCCTGCTTTCCCAGGTCACGGTCAGCAGCCGACCCGGCCGGTTGCCGGCGGCGCCGACGGTCATGGCGATGCGCACCGCCGCGCCGTAGAGCGTGTCGACCCAGGGGTGGTCGGGAATGGCGAAGAGCAGCGAGAGCGGCTTCTTCGGGTCGGCGAGGTGCGGTTCCAGCACCCGGCGGTTGAAGGTCTGGCGCAGCGAATTGGTGGTGATGAGGCCGAAGCGGCGGGTGCCGGCGCCTTTCGCCACATCGTAGCGCCGGGCGGCCGCGGCGGCCTTGTCCCACCAGAACATGACGAGATCGGCGCTTTGCGGCATGTGCGGATAGGCCGCCCATAGCGCCTCGACATAGCCGTCGCCGAGATTGTCGCGCAGGCGGCTTGCGCCGATGAACGGCGGGTTGCCGGTGATGAAGGTCGCTTGCGGCCAAGTGGTCGCGCGCGGCTTGGCGTAGTCGTAGACCGCGATGCGGGCCGAGGGGTCGGGCACTTCCTCGCCCGTCACCGGGTGCTTCATGGTGGTGATGCCGTCCCAGCGGGTGACGGGATTGCCGTCGTCGTCGCGGCGCTCGGTCTTGTCGTCCCAGTCCAGCACCGCGTCGCGGCAGACGATGTTCTTGAAGTCGCGCAGCACCGGCTCGGCCGGCGAGGCCTTGCCGTGGGTGCGGAAGTGCCATTGCAGGTAGCCGATCCACAGGACGAGTTCGGCGACGGCGGCGGCCCAGGGGTTCAGCTCGATGCCGAGAAACTGGTGCGGGTCGACCGTCATGCCGGCAAGGCCAAGGGTGGCCTGCGTCTCGCCCAGCTCTTCCAGCAGCGCGGTGACCTCGCCTTCCAGCCGCTTCATCATTTCCAGCGACACATAGAGGAAGTTGCCCGAGCCGCAGGCGGGATCGAGCACCCGGGTCTCGCAGAGCTGGCGATGGAAGCCGTGCACAAGCGTCAGCGCGTCCTTTTCCTTGCCGTCCTCGGTCAGGCGCTGAACGGCGGCCTGCACGTTCCGCCAGTCGTCGCGCAAGGGTTCCATGATCGTCGGCGTGACGAGCCGCTCGACATAGGCGCGGGGCGTGTAGTGCGCGCCGAGCTTGTGGCGCTGGCGCTCGTCGAGGGCGCGCTCCAGGAGCGTGCCGAAGATCGCCGGCTCGACCTGCTTCCAGTCGGCCGAGGCGGCGCGGATCAGCATGGCGATCTGGGTTTCGCTCATCGGCAGGGCGCGAGCGTCCTTGAACAGGCCGCCGTTGAAGCGCTTCAGATCCTGCATCAGGACCTGGGAAAAGCCGCCGGTGTTCATCGTCTGCCAGAGGCCCTGAAGCGCCGGCTCGGCGTGTTCGGGGTGGCTTTCCAGCTTCTTCAGGAGCTCGGTGAAGCTGTCCTTGGGGATCAGCTCGACATCCTCGGCGAACATGGAGAAAAGGCAGCGCATGAGGAAATGGGCGACCATCTCGCTGTCGTGGCCGGCGGCCTCGAAGCTCTTGCCGAGCGCGGCGAGGTGGGTTGCGATCTCGCGCGTGACCTTGGCGGCATGATGGGCCGGATCGAGCGAATAGGGATCGGTCCAGATCGTGGCGAGGCGGGCGCGGATGTCGTCGTCGCGCAAGTCGTCGAGCGCGATCCGGTAGCGGTTGCCGTCCGGGAACTGGGTGTAGCCCTGGCCCTGGCGGGAGAAATCCGCATAGACCTCGATGACATGGCCGACATCGACGATGAGCAGGAAGGGCGGCCAGCCGTCTTCCTTGGACACGGCGCGGGCGTAACCGTCGGCCTGGTTGCGGGCGCGCAGCATGGTGTCGTCGAAGGTGGACGTGCCGCGCGTGCCGTGGCCCTTGCGGTCGGCGGCGCCGGCCTTGTCGAGCAGGATGGAGAGCTGGTCCTGCGCCTTGTCGGCGCGCCGGTTGACCCCCTGCTTTGCCTCCCAGATGAAGCAGCCCTTGCGGTAAAGGTCGATGCGGCCGTGCCGGCCCGAGCCGGTATGGGTGAAGGTGACCGGGCGTTCGAAGCGGTAATCGTCGTTCTGGCCGTCGCTGGTCGCGGGCTTGGGCGGGTCGACGCCGAGGAGCTGCGTCAGTTCGGCGGCAAAGCTCTGCGCGTTGGCAAGCTCGCTGCCGCCCGAGCCCCGCCAGCGCGCAATAAAACCGTCGATGTCGGGAATCGTTTCGTCGGCCATGGCATAACGTATGCCCAACCGGTCCTGAATTCCAAGTTGTTCGGCGGCTGACGGGACAACGCGGCGAGGGGGCGGAAACCGGCGCGGCGGCGGCGAGGAACCGCCTCCACCGCCGCGGCTATTCCTCGAAGGTGATCTCGGTCGGATCGGCGCCGAGGTCCTTGAGGGCGTCGCGGATCGCCTTGACCATCGGGTCGGGTCCGCAGACGTAGAACTGCTGGCCGAAGTCGCCGACATGCGTCTTGAGGAAGTCGCGGTCGATCAAGCCGCTCAGCATGCCGGGCCTTTCCTCCTCGCTCAGCACGTGGTGGACGGCGAGCCTGTCCATCGCCTCCAGCTCGTCGCGGCAGAAGATGTCCGCCTCGCGCTTGTTGGCGAAGAACAGGGTGTTGCGGTCGGCGTTGTCGGGATCGGCGGCGAGCATGCGCAGAATCGCAAGGAAGGGCGTCATGCCGGCACCGCCGGCGATGAAGACGCCCGGCCCCTTGTAGCTGATTGTGCCCCAGGGCTCGTCGATGTCGAGCATGTCGCCGGGCCGGAGCGTTGGCAGCTTCGCTGTCACGCCCTGGTGGTCGGGGTAGCTCTTGATGGTGAACTGCAGCTTGTCGGCAGCGGGCAGCGCGGTGAAGGTGAAGGGGCGTCTTTCGTCCTCCCAGCCGTCCTTGGCGATCGCCACTTCGGTCGCCTGGCCGGGCGTGAAGGTGAAGCCGGCGGGCTTGTCGAGATCGTACTGGTAGACGTTGTGCGCGAGCCGGGTGATGGCGCGGATGGCGATCCTAGTCATTGTCGTTCGCCTCCCGCGGCCGCTCGCGATGGCGGTTGCCCTTGCCGAGATCGCGAACGGCGCGGACGTCCTTGTCGAGCTTTTCCAGGCTTTCGACGATACCGTCGGTTTCGAGGCGGGTGTCCGGGACGGCGTGGCGCTCGTTGCGCACATTGGCCTGATCGTCGCCCTGCAGGCTGTTGCGTCCCATCTCGTCATCCGCGAGATCGGCGCGGGCGAGATCGGTGCTGCTGCTGGTCTTCCTGTCGGTCATGGCGCGTCCTTTCGCTGAAATCCTCAGGAACAACACACATGGCCGGTCGAAGGTTCCCGCCGCCGGATCCGCGGCCTGCCCGCACTCTTGCCTGCCCGCACTCTTGCCTGCCCGCACTCTTGCCTGCCCGCACTCTTGCCTGCCCGCACTCTTGCCTGCCCTGACTACAGCTTTCCTGTCGCGCTGCGATACCAGTCGGCGATCATCGCCCTCTCCTCCGGCTCCATGAAGGAGACGTTGGCCGGCGGCATGGCATGGGTGATGCCGGCCTGGAGGTAGATCTCGCGGGCATGGCGGGCGATGTCCTCAGGCGTTTCCAGCTTCACGTTGCGCGGCGCGACGGCGATGCCGTCCCAGGCCGGTTGGGCCGCGTGGCACATGGAGCAGCGGCCCATGACGATGTCGCTCACCTCTTCAAAATTCGCCGCGGCGGCGAACTGCTGCTGCCGGGTCGTCAGCGGCGCCAGGGCGGCGTCGTCTTCTGTCTCGTCGGCGAAGAAGGCCGGGGCGATCGAGACGGCCATGACGGCGGCGAAGAGCAGCGCGGTCAGGCCCCAGGTCCACCACAGCATGCGGCCGGAGGCGTGCATGGTGTTGTAGAAGTGGCGGATGGTGACGCCCATCAGGAAGACGAAGGCGGCGATGATCCAGTTGTACTCGGTGGCGAAGGCGAGTGGGTAATGGTTGGAGATCATCATGAAGAGGACCGGCAGCGTCAGGTAGTTGTTGTGGGTGGAGCGCTGCTTGGCGATCTTGCCGTATTTCGGATCGGGTGTGCGGCCGGCCTTGAGGTCGGCGACAACGATCTTCTGGTTCGGGATAATGACGAGGAAGACGTTGGCCGTCATGATCGTGCCGGTCAACGCGCCCAGATGCAGCATCGCGGCGCGGCCGGTGAAGATATGGGTCAGAGCCCAGGCGAGGATCACCAGCACGATGTAGAGGCCGATCATCAGTGTGGTGTTGTTGTCGCCGAACCTGCTTTTGCAGATGAGATCGTAGGCAAGCCAGCCGACGCCGAGGATGGCCAGCGAGATGATGATGCCGACGGTCGGGGAAATGTCGAGGACGTTCGGGTCGACGAGGAAGAGATCCGCGCTCATGTAGTAGACGAGGATCATCATGGCGAAGCCGGAGATCCAGGTCCAATAACTCTCCCATTTGAACCAAATCAGGTGGTCCGGCATGTGGTCGGGCGCGACCATGTACTTCTGGATGTGGTAGAAGCCGCCGCCGTGCACCTGCCATTCCTCGCCGGCGACGCCATGCGGCATGTTCGCCGCCTTTCTAAGGCCGAGGTCGAGGGCGATGAAGTAGAACGAGGAGCCGATCCAGGCAATCGCGGTAATGACGTGCAGCCAGCGGACGGCGAATTGCGCCCATTCACTGAAGAAGGCCATATCAGGCATTGGGGAGTCCTTCCATGTGCGGGCCGGTCAGCGGTCCGGCGCAAGCGTGCGGTAGGGGGAGGATGGCGCGCGGGTGTCGCTTTTCCGGCGTGGGGAAAGGGCCTAAGCTCCGGCTGTCGGGAAGCGGTGGGGCGAGGCGCCATGCGGTCCGGACCGGGAATGACAGGAAGCCATGAGCTACGTGAACAATGTGCGCATGTTCGTGCGGGTGTTCGAACTGGGCAGCATGTCGGCGGCGGCGCGCGACCAGCGGGTCTCGCCGGCGGTCGCCTCCAGCCGCATCGTGGAACTGGAAAAGCATCTTGGCGCCCGGCTCTTCAACCGGACGACGCGCAGGCTTCGGCCGACCGAGCACGGCGAGGTCTTCTACGAGGGCGCGACCAAGATCCTGGAGACGATCGCGCGGGCGGAATCGGCGGTGGCCGAGATCACCCATAACCCGCGCGGCTCGATTTTCGTCGCCGCGCCGCTCGGCGTCGGCCGCCGGTTCGTCGCGCCGCACATCCCGGCCTTCAACGCGCTCTACCCGGATATCGATCTGCGCCTGCGCATGTCCGACCGCAAGGTCGACGTGGCGGCTGAGGGGCTCGACGTTGCCTTCGCGCTCGGCAAATTGGAGGATTCGGCGCTCAAGGTGCATGTGATCGCCGAGTGTCCGCGCGTCCTGTGCGCGGCGCCGGCCTATCTGCAGCGGCGCGGCATGCCGGCCGACGGCCGGGCGCTCGTCAACGACCGCCACGACTGCCTGTTGCTGCGCTTCCCCGGCACCAACGAGCCGCGCTGGACGTTGACGACCGAGGGCGGGCCGCACGACTATCAGGTTTCCGGGCCGTTCGAATCCGATGATGGCGACGTTCTGACCGAGTGGGCGCTGGCGGGATGCGGCATCGTCAACAAACCGGTCTTCGAGGTTGCGGATCACCTGCGCGCGGGCGCACTCGTTCCCGTCGCGCTGAAAACGCCGCCGACCCCGGTCCAGCTTGCCTGTCTCTATCCGCATCGTCGTTTCCAGGATTCCAAGATCCGTCTGTTCATCGATTTCATGGTCGCGCGCTGCAAGGAAGAGCTGCGCAAGCGCGAGGTGGTGAGGTCCGGCGTGTCCGAAGCCGGGTAGTCTGGCCCGGATATTGGGTTATCCCTAGCTCCCGCGGTAGGTTGAATAGCCGAAGGGCGAAAGCAGCAGCGGCACGTGGTAGTGGGCGTCGGGGTCGCTGATGCCGAAGCGGATCGGGATCTCGTCGAGGAAGCGCGGGGTTTCGCTCGGGGTTTCGCTCGGGGCACCCAAGGTGTCGAGATAGGCGCCCGCCTCGAAAACGAGCTCGTAGCGGCCGCAGGCGAATTCGGATGCCGGCAGGATTGGCGTGTCAGTGCGGCCGTCGGCGTTGGTCGTCAGGCGGCGCAGGAGCGTGCGGCCCCCGTCGTCGAGGCGATAAAGCGCGATCGCGAGGCCGGCGGCGGGGCGCCCGAGCGCGGTGTCGAGGACATGCGTCGTGAGATAGCCCGTGGGAGCCGTCATGGTTCTTCCCTTCGTTGTTGTTGCTCAAATTATGACCCCAAAACGTGCCTGCGGTTAAACTGTGCAGTTTCGGAAAGTCATTTCGGATTTTTTTGAAAATCAAACCGATTTTTTTGGATTACAAATGAATGACCAATTTGTGGACGTGACGCGTATGCGGGCATGCAAGCAGACAGGTGGACAAGAATGACGCGGTATACGCGTGATATGCAAGGTTATGGCGCGATGCCGCCCGATCCGAAGTGGCCAGATGGCGCAAGGATCGCGGTGCAGGTCGTGATCAACTACGAGGAAGGCGGCGAGAATTGCCTTCTGCACGGCGATGCCGCCTCCGAGGCGTTTCTGTCGGACGTGATCGGCGCCCAGCCCTGGCCGGGCCAGCGGCACTGGAACATCGAATCCATGTACGAATACGGCGCGCGCGCCGGCTTCTGGCGGCTCCACCGGCTGTTCACGGGGCTGGACGTCCCGGTCACCGTCTATGGCGTCGCCACCGCGCTTGCCCGCTCGCCCGCCCAGGTCGCGGCGATGCAGTCGGCCGGCTGGGAGATCGCCAGCCACGGGCTCAAGTGGATCGAATACAAGGACTATGCCCGCGATGACGAGCGTGCCGACATGGACGCGGCGGTCCGGCTCCATGGCACGGTGACAGGCGAGCGGCCGCGTGGCTGGTACACTGGCCGGTGTTCGGTCAACACGGTCGATCTGGCGACGGAGGAGGGCGGTTTCGCCTATGTCTCCGACACCTATGACGACGATCTGCCGTACTGGCGCCACCACGCCGGGCGCGACCAGCTCATCATTCCCTATACGCTCGACGCCAACGACATGCGCTTCGCCTCCGCGCAAGGCTTCAACTCCGGTGACCAGTTCTTCGCCTATCTGCGCGACGCTTTCGACGCGCTCTATGCGGAGGGTGAGGCCGGCGCGCCGAAGATGATGACCATCGGTCTCCACTGCCGCCTTGTCGGCAGGCCCGGCCGGATCATCGGGCTGAAGCGTTTTCTCGACCACGCACGTGCCCATGAGGGGGTCTGGTTCGCCCGGCGGATCGATATCGCCGAACATTGGGCGCGGGTCCACCCGCCGCAGCACCGGGAGCGGCCCTCGCAGATGGATCGGGAGGCCTTCGTTGCACGCTTCGGCGGTGTCTTCGAGCATTCGCCGTGGGTTGCGGAGCGGGCGTTCGAGCTGGAACTCGGACCGGCGCATGACACCGCGATCGGCGTTCACAGCGTACTGGCGCGAGCCTTCCGCGCCGCGAGCGAGGAGGAACGGCTCGGCGTCCTGCGCGCCCACCCCGATCTCGCCGGCAAGCTCGCCGCCGCCGAGCGCCTGACGGCCGATTCGAGCGCGGAGCAGGCGTCCGCCGGGCTCGATGCGCTCACCGACGAGGAGCGCATCGCCTTCGAGACGCTCAATTCCGATTACGTGGAGAAGTTCGGCTTTCCGTTCATTCTCGCGGTGAAAGGGAAAACCAAGGACGAGATTCTCGCCGCCTTCCGCACCCGTATCGACCACGACCGGGTGAGGGAATTCGCCGAGGCCTGCCGTCAGGTGGAGCGGATCGCGCTTTTGCGCCTTGTCGACATGCTGCCGGCGTGAGGTCAGCCAACGAGAGTGCCCGATCGTGACGGGCTCGGATAAACCCGCAACATGAGTGACAGGAATGACGTCAAAGAGCAGTGACAATCTGCCGGATTTCGCGGTGAACGGGATCAATCTCGCCTCCGCTGGTCTCGGCGCGCGAGCGATCGTGGCCACCGACGAGTTTTTCGCGCCGCTTGCCCGGGCGCTTGATCCCGCCGAGCCGATCTTCCTCGCCGACAAGTTCGATGATAGCGGCAAGTGGATGGACGGCTGGGAGACCCGCCGTCGGCGCGGCGGCGGACACGATCACGGCACAATCGCGCTGGCCGCGCGTGGCCGGATCACAGGGTTCGACGTTGATACGCGCCATTTCACCGGCAATAACGCGCCGGCCTGCCGGATCGAGGCGTGCGACTGTGCGGGCGAGCCGGGTGAAGATGCCGTGTGGGTCGAGGTGCTGCCCGTCGCGCCGCTCGGCCCCGACTCGCACCATTATTTCGCCTCGTCCGGCGACCGTCCGTTCACCCATGTACGCCTCCACATCTATCCCGACGGCGGCGTCGCGCGGCTCCGCGTCTTCGGCGTGCCGGCCATCGATCCGGCGCGCCTTGACGGCAAGACCGCGGATCTCGCCGCGACGCTTTGCGGCGGGTGGGCGCTTGCCTGGTCCGACGCCCATTACGGCAATCCGCAGCAGCTTCTCGCCCCCGGTCGGGGCGTCAACATGGGAGACGGCTGGGAGACCCGGCGGCGGCGGACACCGGGACACGACTGGATCATCATCGAACTGGGCATCCGGGGCGTCCTCACACGCGCGCTCGTCGATACAGCGCATTTCAAGGGCAACTATCCGGAGAGCTGTTCCCTTCAGGCGGCCGATCTTTCCGGTTTCCGGGGCGGGGAGCTGACCGAGGCGGTTGTTGCCGCGTCGATGTTCTGGGAGGAGCTTCTACCCCGCCAGTCGCTCAGCGCCGATGCCGAACACGGCTTCGACCGGCTCGCCGATCTCGGACCGGTGACGCACGTGCGGCTCAACGTATTCCCCGACGGGGGTATCAGCCGCCTGCGTCTGTTTGGGGAGCCGCAATGAGCGATACGATTACCATCGAGCCCCTGACGGCGGAGGCCTTCGCGCCCTTCGGCGACGTGTTGTCGGTCGATGGTGCGCCGACGTTCCGCATCAATCGCGGGCTCTGCGGGCGATACCACGACCTCGCCCATCTCGATTTCGTCGGGTCGGACGCTCGGGCCGGCATCAGCCTGTTCAAGGCCGAGCCGCGCGCCCTTCCCTATACGCTCGACATGATGGAGCGGCATCCGCACGGCAGTCAGGCCTTTCTGCCGATGACGGCGGACCCGTTCCTCATCATCGTGGCGGACGACGACGGCGCAAGACCGTCTCGGCCCCGCGCCTTTCTCAGCAAGCCCGGTCAGGGCGTGAACTACTTCCGCAACACGTGGCACGGCGTACTCACGCCCCTGACCGAACCGGGCCTCTTTGCCGTCGTCGATCGCATTGGCGAGGGCAGCAACCTGGAAGAGTTCTGGTTCGATACGCCTTACACGATCGAAAAAGCATGACGCGAACGCGCAGAGGGAACGACCGTGCCGGCTTGAAGGGGGCCGGCTTGAAAGGGGAATGCCACAGAACGACGCCATTTACCGGAGGAGAGAGTAATGGCCGCAGATACATCCGTCGGGACACCCGAACAGCTTCGTGATCCCAACTATACGCCGCCGATCATCAAGGCGGTGCCGCTCGGCATCCAGCATGTCCTGGCGATGTTCATTGCCAATGTCACGCCGGCGATCATCGTCGCGGGCGCTGCCGGATTCGGATTCGGGTCAAATTCTCCCGACTTCCCCGAAATGATCTACATGATCCAGATGTGCATGTTCTTTGCGGGCATCGCCACCCTGTTCCAGACCATCGGTTTCGGTCCCGTGGGCGCGCGGCTTCCCGTCGTGCAAGGCACCAGCTTTGCCTTCATTCCGGTGATGATCCCGCTCGTTGCCGGCAAGGGGGTGGAGGCGATGGCGCCACTTTTCACCGGCGTCCTCATCGGTGGTCTCTTCCATGCCTTCCTGGGCACGTTCGTCGGCAAGATCCGGTTTGCCCTTCCCCCGCTCGTCACCGGCCTTGTCGTTCTGATGATCGGGCTGGCGCTGGTCAAGGTCGGCATTCAGTATTCCGCCGGTGGCGTGCCGCTCATCGGCAAGCCGGAGTATGGCAGCCTGCAGAGTTGGGGCGTGGCGCTCGTCGTCGTCTTCGTCACCCTCGGGTTTAAATTCTTCGCCCGGGGCATGCTGTCGATCTCGGCGATCCTCATTGGCCTCGTCGCCGGCTATCTCGTTGCCATGGCGCTCGGGATGGTCAATTTCGGCAATGTCGCGCGCGCCGCGCCCTTCGCGGTGCCGATGCCGTTCCATTTCGGCTTCGAGGTCAGCATCGCGGCGATTGTCGGCTTCTGCCTGATGGCCTTCGTCTCGGCGGTGGAGACCGTCGGCGACGTGTCCGGCATTACCAAGGGCGGCGCCGGCCGCGAGGCGACCGACAAGGAGATTACCGGCGCGACCTATGCCGACGGGTTCGGCACGGCGATCGCCGGTGTGTTCGGCGGTCTTCCGAACACGTCGTTCAGCCAGAACGTCGGCCTCATCGCCATGACCGGTGTGATGAGCCGCCACGTCGTCACGATCGGCGCGATCTTCCTGATTGTCGCCGGTCTCGTGCCGAAGGTTGGAGCCATTATCTCCACCATTCCGATCCAGGTGCTTGGCGGCGGCGTCATCGTGATGTTCGGCATGGTCTGCGCCTCGGGCATCTCCATGCTCTCCGACGTGATGTGGAACCGTCGCAACATGGTGATCTTCGCGGTCGCGCTTTCCGTCGGCCTTGGCCTGCAACTGGAGCCAGGCGCGCTTCAGCATCTGCCCTCGACGCTGAAGATGCTGCTCACCACCGGCCTTCTGCCGGCGGCATTGATCGCCATCATCCTCAACCTCGTCCTGCCGGAAGAGGTCACCCACGACCAGACCGAGGAAATCTCGGGCGGCATGGCCGGCGAACGCGTCGCGGATTAGTCCGGCCAGGCTATCCTTCCTGTCTTGCCGAGGGATCAAACGGAGGCCCCCGTGCGACGCGCGAGGGCCTTTCGTGTATGGAGGGCTGTAAGGAGACCGGAATGCTGGAAATCTACGTCGATGCTGATGCCTGTCCGGTGAAGGACGAGGTCATGCGGGTGGCCAATCGCCACCGGATGCGGGTACACATGGTCGCCAATGCCTGGATGCGGCTTGACGACGATCCGCTGATCAACCGGGTGGTCGTGCCGGAAGGCCCTGACGCGGCCGATGACTGGATCGTCGAGCATTGCGGCGCCGGCGATGTTGTCGTCACTTCCGACATTCCGCTCGCCCGGCGGGCGCTGGAGAAGGGCTCCTCGGTTCTCAAGCCGACGGGAAAGCCGTTCGATGGCGGCAATATCGGCATGGCGCTCGCCATGCGTGATCTTACTGCGGATTTGCGTGATGCCGGCGTCATCCGCGGAGGCGGGCCGTCGTTTTCGAAGGCGGACCGGTCGCGCTTCCTTTCCGCGCTCGAAAATGCCATCCAGACGATCCGGCGCGGACGCTGAAGGCCGGAACCGTTTTCAGAAGAGCTTGTCGACGACGGGGATGGCCAGCAACGTTCGCCAGATCGTCGGCACCGGGCGCCGATGCGCGACTGGGCGGGTCTGCCGGTCCATGCGGTCGATGATGGCGCGCAGTCCATGTGCTTCGCCCTTTCCCAGGATCAGCAGTGCGTTCTCGGTGTCGTGGAGGAACGAGCGTCGGTTGAGGTTGACTGAACCGGCGACCGACAACACGTCGTCGATCACCATCAGCTTGGCGTGGAGGATCGTCTGCGGCTCCCGGCTTTCGTGGATCGCCATGTTGCGGAAGTGGCGGTTGATGAAGCGCTTGTTGACTTGACTCAGGATTTCCCCGGCGAGATCGCCTTCAAGGTCGATGCGGGTGAGGATGCGGATCTTCACGCCGCGCCCGGCGGCGCGCTCCATCGCCTCTTCGATCGCCGGTGGCGGGTTCAGATAGGGCGTGACGATATCGATCCTGTGGCGCGCGCTGTCTATGAGCCGGACGTAGAGTTCCTTCAGCCGTCCGCCGTCGATATAGGGAACGGAGAGGATCTGCCGGATCCATGTCGATGAGGCGATTTCCGATGGCCGAATCCGTCGGCCGGACCGTGTGATGATCGCCGGACGGCGCACGAGGAAGGTGTCGGCGTCCCGGTTCCAGATGAGGGTGACCTCGGCAGCGAGGCTGCGGGCGAGGCGACGACCGGTGAGCCGGATCTCGAAGTCGCTGAAGTGGACGAACGGATTGAGCGAGCCATAGCCCTTCCGATACTGGTTGAGACCACGCCAGCGGGCGAGATCGGTCGGCTCGCGGAAGAGGTAGCCGTCGTGGATGTTGCGGCCGCCCATGATGACGACATTATCGCGCTCGCGGGGCCCGAGCGTGATCAGCGCCTTGACGTGATGCACCCGGTGAAAGACGGAAAGCCGGTCGACGATGCCCGCTCCTCCAGGCGGGTGCCAGCGGTAGATGTCGACGGCGATGTTGGGATGGCGGGCGGCGAGGGCTTCCAGGAACGCCCGGTCCTTGGGGCGGGTTTGCGGTGCGGCGACGAGGATCCTGACCGGTGTTCCCCGGTCGGCGTGGTGGGCGAGGAGGCGGCCGAGGACCTGGCCGGAAAAGTCGCTCTTCATCATCAGCGAGGAGACGAGGATCGCATCGAGCTGCGGCGCGGCTGTCATGTCGAGGGGTGCGAAGGGGTTCTGCGCGGCGACGAATCCCTTGGGTAGCGGGTGGCCGAGGAGCGCCTCCGCCTTGGCCTCGAAGCCATCGATCGGCCGACGGAGACCGTCTATAGCGCTGGGCTTCTCCACACAGCCGGCGAGCGGCGTTCCGGCGTCGAAGAACGCGCGGGCCGGCGGGGGGAGATTGTCGGCCGAGGGGAGGGCACAGGCCGCGACGGCGACGTCAATGTCGGCAAAGCCGCCGGTCGTCTTGCGTGTCAGGATCAGTGTGCGCGTTGCCGTTCCGCCCGGGCGCCGCACTGTGAGCGCGCAGGTGGAGACCGCGGGTGGGAGGCGGAGGATGGCCGGCGTTGCATCCGCCCCGGCGGAGGCGACGAGACCGGAGAACTGGTGGCGGGGCAACGCCTGTCCGCGTGTGCGGCGCGTGCGGAACTCGACCGGTGCGTCGCAGTGGCCGGCGAGAGTCAATGTCGTGCGGCTGGGCCGGATGTCGGGGCGCGCGCCAGTGAGGGCGACGGCGACGAGTTCCAGATCGAACGCCGCCGCGTTCCGGCCGTCGAGCGCCACGGTTGACGTCTCGTTGCCGCCTTGGGCGGGGGGCTCATGGGGCGCGGCAAGGAAGAGCGTGCGCCGGGCGTGACGCCATGGCGTTTGCAGGCGTTTGCGTACGGTGGTGTGGCGGGACGCGTTTCGATCGCTCCGGATCGCCGGCAGCGGCGGTTGCGTTCTTTCCAGGGTGCTTACCTGGCGTTTCTGGGCGAGAAAGGCGCGTCGCCACGGTGAAAGGGGACCGTGTTCGCGGCGCGGCGCGGCCATGAGGGCGAGCCGGCGCTGGCGCTCGCGGGCGATATCGGTTCTGAGCGTATGATTGTAGTGGCTGGAGATCGCGGCCGTGAGGTCGGGGCGGCTGCTGTTTGGCTGATCATGGGCGGCCTGAGGCGCCTGGACAGGCTTGCGGTTTGGTGCATGCCCGCTCTCGGGCGCACGCGCGCAGCCGGCCAGAAGGCCGGTAACGACCAGAGCCGCCATCACGACCGGCACTTGCGAGCCGGTACGCGACAACGCCATTCGCGTGCCTGATCCGTCCATGTCTGCCGCTGCTCGTCTTCGCCGTCGATCAGTCGGTCGCCATCGCGCGCCGTGCAACCGCAAGCAGCCGGTCGCCCCCCGACCGGCAATACGCGATTCAACGATCATAGCAGAGCCGGTATTGCTTGAAGAGGCGGTTCGCGCGACGGCATGCCATGGCAAAAAACCGGGGCAAAAAACCGGGGCAAGAAACCGGGAGGAGGACAGGATGGGCGCGGCCGGGCTTGTTCGATGTGCTTGACGCGGTCTTGCGGAAAGACAATCTTTCGCCTGGTCCGGGGCGGCAATGTCTGTCTCAGACCGCCATGGTTTCGCCGCTGACGTGTGTCGTCATGCGAGGCCGTGCGCCAGTTGACCTGCGCGATAGGTCGAGGCGCGAGATGTGGCGCGCGCCAGCGTTTTCGAAAGGACCGATATGCTTCGCACCATTACCGCCGTCTTCTGTTTCCTGCTGATCGCCGCGATGCCGGCCCGGGCGGACGAATTGAAAATCACCGATCTCGTTGTCGGCACGGGCGACGAGGCGG
Source organism: uncultured Rhodobium sp. (assembly GCA_963675285.2). Lineage (GTDB taxonomy): Bacteria > Pseudomonadota > Alphaproteobacteria > Rhizobiales > Rhodobiaceae > Rhodobium. Next base: position 841,600 of record CAXXGS010000002.1, on the reverse strand, counting down.
TCGAAGGCGCCGATGTGACGGTCCATTATACCGGCTGGCTGATGGACGGCACGAAGTTCGATTCCAGCCACGACCGCAACAAGCCCTTCACCTTCACACCCGGTGCCGGTCAGGTCATTGCCGGCTGGGAGAAGGGTGTTCTCGGGATGAAGGTCGGCGGCAAGCGCGAGTTGATCATCCCGCCGGAACTTGGCTATGGCGCGGCGGGTGCCGGCGGTGTCATTCCGCCGAATGCGACGCTGAAGTTCGAGATCGAACTCCTCAAGGTCCAGCAGCCCAAGTACAACAATCTCGACAACGATGCGGTGCGCCAGAAGCTTGCCGCCGGCGTGCCGGTCATCGATATCCGCACACCGGAGGAATGGAAGCAGACCGGCGTGATCGAAGGCAGCCACCTCATCACATTCGTCAACCGCAAGGGGCAGGTGAACCCGGCGTTCTTCAAGAAGCTTGCCGAGATCGCCGGGCCGGACGACGAGGTGATGCTGATTTGCCGTACTGGCAACCGTACCAAGCCGGTCTCCAGATTCCTGTCCGAGCGTGCCGGCTACACCAAGCTCGACAATATCGAGCATGGCATCACCAAATGGATCAAGGACGGCAATCCGGTCACCAAGGCGACGATGCCGAAATCCTGCTGGATGTGCTGACGCGGGTGGCGATGGCCCGGTTACCTTTCAGGTGACCGAACATGCGCTCGATGCGGTTGCGCTGCTTATATGGCGCCCGGTCATGCTCGATTTTCGCACGGCGGTTTGAGCGGTCGGGTATGACAGCCTTGATCTTCCGTTCGGCGAGGTCGGCTCGGATGGCATCGGCATCATAGCCCTTGTCTGCGAGCAACGCATCCGGCGCGCGCTCAGGCAGACCGATCAGGGCATCATAGGCCCTGCAGTCCGCCGCTTCGCCACCCGACAGGTGGAAGGCGAGCGGTCGTCCGAGGGCATCAGCCGGGCAGTGAAGCTTACTGGTGAACCCGCCCCGTAAGCGGCCAAGAGCGCGTCGATGAGTCCCCCTTTTCCGCCCGTTGCCGAGACATGGGCGCGGACTGTGGCGCTATCGATGCTGTAGTGGCCGCTATCCGCCATGATCTCGGCGAGCGTCACGGCAATGGTCTTTCCCAGACCCCGGCTTCGCTCCAACGCCTGAACGGCGGTAGATGATGTTCCAACTGCCATCAGATCTTTTGGGCCTCGTTTGTCGCGGAAGTCGACGCTAAACTTGTTGGGATGAAGGAGAATTATATGGCTTTTGCGCCTGAGAGCGAGATTGTGTCCGCTGACAACGAATTGGAATCATTTACCATTACGCGGATCGAAGCAGAGCATCCAAAGGGTATTGCCTTGTTTGCGGTCGGCCGTGGCGGCAACCCGGCGCGCCACCATCGTTTGCTGCGGACGGTGGCTAACAGGGGGCTTACGGTTATTGCACCTCACTTCGACATGCTGGCCTCAAGTGTCCCGACCAAGGCCGAGTTGGACATACGCATCCGTAGGCTCCAAGCATTAATTGACAGTTGTGCTCACACCGGCCTCCCCGTCGTGGGCATCGGTCACTCCATTGGAGCTGCGTCTCTGCTGGCTCTTCAAGGCGCCGAGGGCGAAACCATTGAGGGAAATCGCCTGATTGTTGGTTCAAGTTCGCCCCTCGAGCGATTGGCTCTGATGGCTCCACCGACCGACTTCTTCCGCCGTCCTGGCGCGCTTCACCGGATCAAGGTGCCGATAAAAATCTGGGTGGGAGCAAATGATATTGTCACGCCTCCGGCCCAATCTCGCTTTCTCATGGATGCGCTCGCCGCTCAGGCAGAAGTGGCGGTTCAAGTTGATCCCGACGCCGGCCATTTCACCTACATGGACGAATTGCCACCAAATGCACCGGAACCTCACCCGGATCGGGACACCTTTCTTGCCGGCTTGGTCGACGAAATAACCGCGTTCTTAGTCGCATAACAGCTGATGTGGCTGGCGGACATCGGTCATGTAGTGACCGTCGAACAAGTAGGGCGAGGTAGCTCACTTGGTGGGGAAGCGGACCATCGCGAATTTGTCCACGCCGCCTAGCAAAGGCGCCTTGTCGCGGTGCCCCGGTCGGGGCTGAGCGGCAGCATGATCTGAGCGCTGAGGCCGCCGAGGTCGCTTCGCGTCAGGCTGAGCTCGCCAAGGTGCTGGCGGGAGATCGCGGCGACGATGGCAAGGCCGAGGCCAAAACCGCCGGTGCTTTCGTGGCGTGTGTCGTCACCGCGCACGAAGGGCTTCATCATGTTGTCGCGGACTTCTGCAGGTATGCCGGGGCCATCGTCGTCGACGGCGATGATGGCTTTGTCGTCGCCGGTCAGCTTCAGGCGAATGCGGGCGCGGGTTCCGAACTTCAACGAGTTTTCCACGAGATTGGAAATCGCGCGCTCCAGATCGTCGACATAGACTTCCGCCGATATTTGGTCGGGGCCGTCGTAATCCACGTTGTTGCCCATGTCGGCATACTCGTCGCAGATGGTCTGCAGAAACGCGGACAGGTCGATGCGGTTACGCTGGCCGTGCGTATAGCCGTCCCGAAGGAACGTCAGCGCGCTCTCCACCATGGTGTGCATGCGGTCCAGATCGCGCATGAACCCCTCGCGAATGTCCTTGTCCTCGATGAACTCCGCGCGCAGACGCAGCCTGGTGATCGGCGTTCTCAGGTCGTGGCCGACCGACGACAGCATGCGTGTCCTGTCGTCAACGAATTCGGCGATGCGCTCGCGCATGCGGTTGATCGCTCGCGCGGCGATGCGGAGCTCCTCCGGTCCATCCTCGTTGAGCGGTTGCTGCACGTCGTGAATGCTGAATTCCGCGGCCGCCCGGCTGAAGGTCCGCAGTCGGCGCGAGAGGCCGAAGACGGCCCAGAAAACGATCGACGGCAGCGAAATGGCAAGAAACAGCATGATCGCCGGGAAATTGATGATCGGCGGCGGCGGCGGGCCGACCAGGTGGATTGTGGCGTCGAGCCGCGTGCCGTCGGGAAGCTCGATGCAGATCTGACGGATGTCTTCCAGCGGCGTCTCGGCCGGAACGAAGATCCGGAATCCCGCGCCGAGGTCCTGGGTGAAGGAGGAGAAAGGGCGCATGTTGGCGACGACCAGCCCATCGGGAATCGGCTCTGACATCAGCGCCAGTTCGACGGAAGGACGCGCCTTGTTGACGGCATCGAGAATCGTCCTGCGGGATGCGACATCATTCGTGTCGCCGATCAGCTTGGCCGCAGAGGCGATCAGGAAGGTATTGAAATACTGGCTCTTGGCATTCTCGAAGTTCTGGCGCGCTATGGCATTGTTGGCGGCGGTGATGGCAGCCGAAACGATGACGGTGAGAAGGACGAGCATGACGATCTGGCTGCCGATGCGTTTTGGCAGGAACCGATCGACAAGCTTCATCATGTGTTCCTCACCTCCGGGGCGAACAGATAACCGCTCGAACGGACCGTCTGGAACAGGATCGGATCGCGCGGGTTCACCTCCATCTTGCGGCGCAGGCGGCTGATCAGGATGTCCACGCTGCGCTCCGATGAACCGACGTCGCGACCCAGAGTGAGATCGATGATCTGCTCGCGGGAAAGGACACGCCCTGGACGTTCGCAGAACACGATCAGCAGATCCATTTCCGCTCCCGTCAACGCCACGCGCTCGCCCTTGTTATTAAACAACCGTCGCAGCGAAAGGTCGAGGTGCCAGCCATTGAATTCATAGGCCTTCTGCGCGCGCCTGGTGGGCTGCTCGACATCGGTGTGGCGTCTGAGCACGGCGCGGATGCGGGCCAGCAGCTCACGCGGGTTGAACGGCTTGCCGATGTAATCGTCGGCGCCGAGTTCCAGACCGATGATACGGTCAACCTCGTCGGACTGTGCGGTCAGGATGATGATCGGCATTTGTGACGACGACCGAACGCGGCGGCAGATCGACAGGCCATCCTCGCCGGGCAGCATCAGGTCCAGAACCATGAGGTCGACCTGTTCTTCGTCCAGAACGGTGTCCATTTCCCGGGCGTCGGCGGCGACCGAGACACGAATCTTGTTGCCTCGGAGGTAGCGGGCGACAAGGGCGCTGATTTCAGTATCGTCTTCAACGATCAGAATGTGTGGAGCTTGCATGTGACCAAACGATCAGTAGAGATTTCATGTTTCTACGGTATTGCACAGCGAATCAGATCGTGCATCCGTCGTTTTGTTTCGCGATGTATCCTGACGCAACCTGTGATTGACGCCAGTGTGACGAACAAGTCAGCGGATATTTCGCCGTAATTCGTATTGTTTTCCTTACGTAAATTCCATGGCCGGTTAGCTCTTTCTCCGTTCGCTTAATATAGAGCGAGTGGTGGTTTGGTTATTGGACATGCCGTTGTCCGATAATGACTTTGTATAAAGTGGTTCCTTCCCGAGGACCGCTTCGGCTGGTCTTGATATCCGCCTTTTCCCAACGGGGGCAGTGATGCGCAAGCATCGAACGCCGCATCTGTGGCCGAGGCGGACGGCATTTCGCACCAATATTGCCTGCAACGATTCGTTGTGCGGCAGAATGATGCATATTGGAGTGGAGCGCCACAAAGGGGAAGGCATTCGTTTCGGATTTCGGATGTTTCGTGGCCAGGATCCGTATGGTTGCGTGCATTTCACAGAGTTGTCGTGCGCATGCTTGCGGGACGGGCAGGCCCGGCATGGCGGCGGCGTCGATGCTTATGGCCGCATCAGACATGTTCGTCACCGATCCGGCCAAGATCTGCGTGGCCGGCACCCTTTCCGGTCCGGTAAGCTACCTTGGCGAGGCCGTTTGCGCCGGCTTCATGCCGGCTCTTGCCGGGGACTTGCCGCTATTCCGCCATCGCGAAAGGAAATGGCAGTGGGTCCCACCGGATTCGTGCTTTTCGACGTCAAATGGGTGAAAGCAGGGAGATCTGTTTCCGAAAAAGAAAAGATGTTGTGTCATCCGGCCGCTTGCCTGGCGCCGGGGGATCGGCAAAGCTCGGCGCCACCATGGGCGGGCAGGGTTGCCCGCGCGATCCGGAATCGGGAAAGGAAGCCGCGATGAAACTCGTCCGCTTTGGCGAAAAGGGTAAGGAAAAACCAGGTGTTATTGATGCCGATGGTCGGATCCGCGACCTCTCCGGCCGTCTTTCCGACATCGGGCCGGCGACGGTCTCGCTCGCCTCGCTGGAAGAGCTGAAGGCGATCGACCTCGCCGCGCTGCCGATCGTCGAAGGGGATCTGCGTCTCGGTGCCTGCCTTTCCTCGGTGCCGAATTTCTTTTGCATCGGCCTCAACTATGCCAAGCACGCGGAGGAAGCCGGCATGGCGAAGCCGGCCGAGCCGATCCTCTTTTCCAAGGCCGTCACGGCACTTTCCGGCCCCAGCGACGAGGTGATCATCCCCAAAGGGTCGGAAAAGACCGACTGGGAGGTGGAGCTTGGCGTGGTCATCGGCGCCGCCGTCGAGCATGTCTCCGTTGCCGACGCGCTGTCAGCCGTTGCCGGCTATTGCGTTATCAACGACGTCTCGGAGCGTGCCTGGCAGACGGAGCGCGGCGGGCAGTGGATCAAGGGCAAGTCTGCCCCGACCTTCGGTCCGGTCGGGCCGTGGCTGGTGACGGCGGACGAAGTCGCCGATCCGCAGGCGCTCGACCTCTGGCTGGAGCTCAACGGCGAGCGGGTGCAGTCCTCGACGACGGCCGACATGATCTTCTCCGTCGCCGAGATCATCAGCCACGTGTCTCAATTCATGCGCCTCCAGCCGGGCGACATCTTCGCCACAGGAACGCCGGCTGGCGTTGGCATGGGGCTGAAGCCGCCGCGGTTCCTGAGGCCCGGCGATACGATGCGCCTTGGCGTCACGGGCCTTTGCGAGCAGCATCAGACCGTCGTCGCCTGGCCCGGCTAAGGTCGCGTCTTGCGCCCGGTGCCATCCGCGACACTATGTATTGCCGTCCTGTTTGCGCACTTGCTACACTTCCCCGCAAGGAAAGCGCGTTGTCGCGACTCGACGATGGTTGTCGTCTCGCGGGATACGCTTTCCGGCGCGGATGCAGCGTGACTGCGTTCGCGTTTATGCGGGGTGGCGGCCTGTCCGTGAGAGACCGGGTCGTCGCGAGGGGTTGATCGGGCTGCAATGGCGATGCGTCGACGATACCGGATGCTGCAGCAAAGCGCATGGCTGGCTCTCTTTGCCATGGCGCTTCAGGTGGTGTTTACCACCGCGCATCTGAGTGCAGGCGCGATGCGTGCCAGCGGCCTCGACCCCGACGGCCTTCCCATCGGTTTCCTGTCCTTGTGCACCGGCGAAGGTTTCGCGCCGATCGGACGGTCCGATGGTTCCAAAGGCCAGGCGAACCCGTCCGCCCCCGCCTGTCCTATCTGTTCGAGCGCCGCCGTTTCAGGCTTCACCACTGCGTCCGCCGTACCGCATGCCCCGTCGGTACCGGTCCAGGTGGTGGAGGTGGTTCGTCCGGCGCCGGACCTTGTCGTCGTTCGGCAGTCCATCCTGCCCTACGGCCGAACACGCGGCCCTCCCTTGCAGCAACACGCCTGACTCCCGCGTTCTGCACCGTCTGCCGGTCAAGTGTCCCGATCGGGATGCGGGCAAACGCGGGCGCAGGTGTTGCCTTACCCCAAGGAAACGTTGCAAGGAAAAAATTCCATGAACCGCAGAGATCTCCTGAAGACCGCGTCGCTCGGTGCGATGGCGGGGGGCCTTTCGGCCGTGAGCCTTCCCGCGCTGGCGGAGAAGAAAATGATGACGCCCTGGGCGTGGACCGACAAGAACGGTCTCGTCAACAAGCTGCCCAAGGACAAGGCCCCGCTCGAGAACGAATTCGAGAAATATCCCCGCTGCCCCTATTGCGGCATGTCGCGGAAGATGTGGAGCCAGACCCGCCACCTGATCGTTTATGACGACGATACCGTCGACGGGACCTGTTCCCTCCACTGTGCGGCGATCAGCCTGTCGATCAATCTCGATCGCGGCCCGCGCACGATCTATGCCGGCGACGCGGGGGCGGACGGCAAGGTGAAGCCGCTCGTCGACGTCGACAAGGCGACCTATGTGCTCGATCCTAACAAGATGGGCACCATGTCGGCGCGCTCGAAGTGGGTCTATGGCGACAAGGCGAAGGCGGAGGCCGCGGCCAAAGCCGACGGCGCGAAGATGGTCGGCTTCGACGAGGCGCTCGAGGCGAGCTATCTCGACATGGCCCGCGACACGATCGCGATCCGCAAGCGCCGCGCTGAAAAGCGCAAGAAGATGGGTGGCTGACGGCCAACCCAATTCGTTGCTGGGGGCGGCACGCGGTCGCCCCCGCTCCTCTCGTTCGTTCCATACTGGAGACCGATCATGTGTACGCATGACCGCAACCGTCTTGCCTCTTGCGTTTCTCCGTTCGCGCTTTCCCTCAGCCGCCGCCGCTTCGTCGGGCTTCTCGGCGGCGCCGCAGCCGGGTTCGTCTGCCTTTCGGCGGGCAATGCCCGGGCTGATGCAGCGCGCGTTGACCTGCCCGCGCCGGGGCCGGAGGATACCTGTCCGGTCTGCGGCATGTTCGTCGCCAAATATCCCGAATGGGTCGCGACCGTTGTCTACAAGGATGGCGGCGCGGATCATTTCGACGGCGCCAAGGACTTCTTCAAGTTCCTCGGCGACGTGCCGCACTACGTGCCCGGTCGTGCGGCGGCCGACATCAAGGCCATGGGTGTTACCGACTATTATTCGGTCGAGCGCATCGACGCCAAGGCCGCGCTCTACGTCATGGGATCGGACGTCCTCGGCCCCATGGGCCATGAACTGATCCCGCACGCGACACGCGCCGACGGCGATGCGTTTCTCGCCGACCACGCTGCTACGCGGCTCCTTACCTTCGACGAGGTGACGCCGGCAGTGATCGCCGATCTCGATGCGGGACGGGTCAAATGACGCGTCCGCATCGGCGCTCGCCCCTGGCGATGCGGCGATCGACGGTGGCGCTCTCCGTGATCGCGGCGGGCCTTCTTTTCCTCGCCGCCACGCTCGTTGTCTCCGCCGTGAATGGCGGCGCCGGTGATCGGATCCACCGGGTCGCGGCGCTTGCCGGTCGGCTCTACCTGACGGATCTGGCGCTTTTCACCGAGGCCCGCTACACGCGGCATCCGAGCCAGGCCGACCTCTTCAGCGCCTTCCAGGATCATCCGATGGCACTGGAACACTTCCCGAGCGGCACGCTCGTGCCGCCGCCGGCCTTCGGCGGTTTCGTGCTGCTTACCGCCGATCCACCGGCGGACATGGTCCGGGCGGGCGAGCGGGAGCAACGACCATGACGACATGGTTCGCGCGCCAGCGCTACCTCATCGATTTCACCCTTGCCGCGCTTTCCCGCCGGCGGGGAAAGACGCTCGGGCTCTTTGCCGTCTACACACTCATCGTCTTCGCGCTCGCCTCCGTCCTGATCTTCGGCCAGGCGATCCGCCGCGAGGCCGGGCTTCTTCTGGCCGGCGCGCCGGAAATCACGGTGCAGAAGATCGCCATGGGGCGGCACGCGACGATCGGGATCGACACGGCCGAAGCGCTGAAGGGTATCCGCGGGGTGACGCGGATCGAGCCGCGGCTATGGGGCTATTTCTATGACCGGGCGAACGGCGCAAACTACACGGTGATGACGGTTCCTCCTGGGAATGCGGTCGGGAAGGACAAGGTGCTCACCGCGCCGGCAAGGGGCGAGGCGCTGATCGGCCGGGGCGTTGCGGAGAGCCGGAACGTCCGTCCGGGCCGGCCGCTCTTTCTCATCAACGCGCGCGGCAAGCTCATCAAGCTGATGGTCCGGGACGTGTTTACCTCGCAGTCGGCGCTCGTCACCACCGATCTCGTCGTCATGAACGAGGCGGACTATCGGGATTTCTTCGACGTTCCCGCGGGCGTCTATACCGACATCGCTCTTTCGGTGCGCAACGCGCGCGAGATTGCGACGATCGTGGAGAAGGCGGCGAAGGCGCTTCCCGATGTGCGGTTCATCACCCGCGACGCGGTGCTCCGCACCTACCAGTCGATCTTCGACTGGCGCGAGGGGTTGATGCTCGTCCTCATCGTCGGCGCCGTTCTCGCCTTCGTCATCTTCGCGGCTGAAAAGGCGTCCGGCCTCAGTGCGGAGGAGCAGCGCGAGATCGGCGTCCTGAAGGCGGTCGGCTGGGAGACCGGCGACGTCATTGCCATGAAGATGTGGGAGGGCGCGCTCGTTTCCCTCGGCGCGTTCCTTCTCGGTTACGCGCTTGCCTACGGGCACGTCTTCTTCCTGTCGGCGCCGCTCATCGAACCGGTGCTGAAGGGCTGGTCGGTGCTCTATCCTGAGTTCCCACTCGCCCCGCACGTGGATATGCTCCAGGTGGCGGTGCTCGCCTTCTTCACCGTTGTTCCCTACACGGCCGCGACCCTCGTGCCGATCTGGCGGACGGCGGTGATGGATCCCGATCGGGTGATGCGATGAGCGGGGCGGAGGAGAAGGCCATGATCACGCTGAAGGATGTCGGCAAGATCTACAACGAGGGCCGGCCAAACGCCCTTGCCGCCCTTTCCGCCATCGATCTTGAGGTGAAGGTTGATGCGGTCACTGTCTTCAAGGGGCCGAGCGGATCGGGCAAGACGACGCTGATGACGATCATCGGCTGCCTCGCGCGGCCGACGAGCGGGCGGGTATTCCTCGGCGGCGAGATGATCTCCAGCCTGCCGGAGAAGTTTCTGACCGAAATCCGCCGCTCTACCTTCGGCTTCGTCTTCCAGCGCTTCAATCTTATACGCGGGCTCACCGTCCTCGATAACGTCATGCTGCCGGCCTATCCGTTGGCGCCGGCGCGGTCCGCCCTCATTGCCCGGGCGCGGGACCGGCTCGCCGAGCTCGACCTCGCCGACAAGGCCGAGGTGCCGGTGGAATACCTGTCGGGTGGCGAGGCCCAGCGCGCCGCAATCGCGCGCGCGCTTATCAACGATCCGCGGATCGTCATCGCCGACGAGCCGACGGCGAACCTCGACACCGCGCTCGCGCTTCGCTTCCTCGATATCGTGCGGGCGCTGAAGGCGGCCGGCAAGACCGTTTTGATGACCAGCCATGATCCCCGCATCTGGGAGGCCGATGCGGTCGACGAAGTGGTGACGATGAAGGACGGCCGGATTTCCGGCGAATGGGATTGAGGCAAGGGTAATCACGAGGAGCGCAAGACCATGATCTTCCATCCGCCGATCCTTGCCCTCCTGCTCGCTTCCGTGCTGACGGCGGCGATGGTCGTGTGGGCCTCCGTCTTCGGCCTCCGCGTGCTCCGGCACTGGAATATCGCCAGTGGCAGCCAGGGGCAGCTGGATATGGAGCGCAAGACCTATCTCGTGTCCACGCTCCTCTCCTTCGTCATGGGATTGGAGCTCGTATCGCTCCTCCTCTTCGTCTTCAACGCCGATCGGATGGCGGTGATGTTCGTCGGCGCGATGTGCGCCGTCGGTACGCTTAACGTCAACGGCTACGGCTTTCCGGCTCTCTACCTGAAGGTCGCCGTCTTCTTCGCCGCGACGGTCTGGCTAATCGTCAATTTCGTCGACGGCAGGGGGCGGGACTATCCGCTGATCCGCTTCAAGTACGGGCTTCTCATTGCGATGGCGCCGCTCTTCCTCGCAGCCGCCCTCGTCCAGCTTCTCTATTTCCTCAATTTGAGGGGCGATGTCATCACCTCGTGCTGTTCCAAGGTGTTCACGCCGAAGGTCGACGGCATCGCCGCGCAGATGTCGTCGCTCGATGCGGGCATGTCGCTGATCCTCCTTGGCGCGGCGCTCGCCATCGTCGTCGCGCTCGGGGCGATTTTTCTCGCCACGCGACGGGGCGCGGTGCTCTTCTCGCTTGCGGGAGCCGCGCTCTTTGCCCTCGGGCTGACATCGGTGGTCTCCGCGATTTCGCTCTACATCTACGAGCGTCCGCACCACCATTGCCCGTTCTGCATCCTGAAGGCGGAGTACGCCTATTTCGGCTATGCGCTCTATATCCCGCTCTTTGCCGGAACCGCGCTGGCGCTTGCCGTCGGCGTGCTGGCGCCGTTCAGGGCGATCCCAAGCCTTGCCGGCGAGATGCCGGCTGTGATGCGCCGCTTCGTCCTGTTTTCCCTCGCCGGGTTCCTCCTTTTCGCCGCTGCTGCCTTGTGGGCGATCCTGCGATCCGGGCTTGTCCTGTTCGGTTGAGAGGTGCGATGACGATGCTGCGGCGGTTCGTCGGGACAGGGTGCGAGCGAGGCGCGTTTCCGGATACGTCTTCGTCGCTTTCGTCACGGTAAATATGAAATTCGTTGTGTTTCGCCGGTGCGGCGACCCCGCGCCGGGGGAACGGACCAAGAGGAGGAGCAGTGCGAGGAAAGACCGCTTAGTCAAAAAAAAGCGACGCCAGGGGGATGAGAGGGCGCCGCAGGGAAATTCCAGTAGTTTATTATGTCGTCTTATCTAGGACTTTGCGCGTTTCCAGAGCGTTAATTTGTGTCTGCAATCGGTACTTGTTTTTCTGTCTAGAAATAATCTTACATAAAAGCGTTAATGAATTTCGACCGCTCCCGGTGCCGGAAGCGGTCGCATGTCATCCCCCGCGGCGTCTTTGCCGCGTTCTTTGCGGATCTGCTTCGGCGGATCCCACAGGGTCTTTCCAACCGTCCTATTCCGCCGGTTCCGGCGTCAGCACGCCGCGGCGGATCTGGTCTTCCTCGATCGATTCGAACAGGGCGCGGAAGTTGCCCTCGCCGAAGCCCTCGTCGCCCTTCCTCTGGATGAACTCGAAGAAGATCGGGCCGAGCACGGTGGTGGAAAAGATCTGCAGCAGAAGCTGGGCGTTCATGCCGTCCGAGGCGCCGGCGCCGTCAAGGAGGATGCCGTGTGTCTTAAGTGCCTCGACCGGTTCGCCGTGGCCGGGAAGCCGGTCGCCGAGCGCCTCGTAGTAGGTCGGCGGCGGCGGCGGCATGAAGGTGATGCCGGCCTCGGAGAGGCGATCGGTGGAGGCGTAGATGTCCTCGGTGCCCAGAGCGATGTGCTGGATACCCTCGCCGCGATAGTCGGTGAGGTATTCCTCGATCTGGCTCTTGTCGTCGATCGACTCGTTGATCGGAATGCGGATCTTGCCGCAGGGGCTCGTCATGGCGCGGGACTTCAGCCCGGTCAGCTTGCCCTCGATGTCGAAGAAGCGGATTTCACGGAAGTTGAAGAGCCTCTCGTACCAGCCGACCCAAGTGTCCATGTTGCCGCGATGGACATTGTGGGTGAGGTGGTCGAGGTAGTGGAAGCCGTGGCCGACGGGCTTCGGATCCGCGTCGCCGGTCCATACGAAGTCGACATCCCAGATCGAGCCCTTGTCGTCGTAGCGGTCGACGAAATAGAGAAGCGAGCCGCCGATTCCCTCGATTGCCGGTATATTGAGTTCCATCGGGCCGACGGGGCCGGCGCGCAGGGTGGCGCCGAAGTCGGCCGCGCGGCGCATGGCATGGGCGGCGTCGACGACGCGGAAGCCCATGGCGCAGATGCACGGACCGTGCTCGGCGGCGAAGCGGGCGGCGAAGGAGTCCGGCTCGGCGTTGAGCACGAAGTTTACGTCACCCTGGCGCCACAGCGTCACCGCCTTGGAGCGGTGGCGGGCGACCTGGGAAAAGCCGAGACGGGTGAAGAGCTCGGCGAGCTGTTGCGGTTCGGGATGGGCGTATTCGATGAATTCGAAGCCGTCCGTGCCCATCGGATTGGTGTCGTCGATGGCGGCCGGCGGTGCGTTATGCGGAAACGGTCCCATGGTTTTCCTCCTCGTTTTGCGGGCACCCATCGCGCATCTGGCAGCCTCGGCCCGGTCATCTCCCGGCCGTCTGCCTGCGGTCCGTCCACCGGTCTCCGCCTTTTGCGGGGAAAAGATGCGGACGAATGCTTACCGTGCGACATTTTCGCGCATGTCGGGTGCACACGGCATGCAAAATGCGCTTTAAAGGGCCCTGCGGCGCATGACTGATCGAAAACATGGGGCAAAAATGCAAAATCTTGTCGAGATCGATGGCTTCGACATCCGCCTGATGATGGCGCTCGAGGCGGATGGGCGACTGACCAATCAGGACCTTGCCGAGCGCGTCGGCCTGTCGGCGTCGCAATGTTCTCGCCGGCGCATGCGGCTCGAAGCCGAGGGACTTATCCGCCGATATCGGGCCGAGCTTTCGGCCGAGCGGCTCGGCTTCTCGATCCGTGCCTTCATCGACGTCACGCTTGCCACCCACAGCCGCGACAATGCCCGCCGGTTCCGCGATCTTATCGCCAGCCTAAGGGAAGTCCAGGAAGCCTATGCGGTGACCGGCGACCGGGACTATCTCATCAAGGTCATCGTCGCCGATCTTCCCGCGCTCGCGCATGTGATCAACGGCGTCCTCCTGCCGCACGAGTCGGTGCAGCACGTGCGCACCTCGATTGTCTTCGAAATCCTCAAGGACGAATGCCGCCTGCCGCTCAACAGCCTGCCGGCGGGCGCGAACGGGGAGTAGGCGCGCCGCCGGGTCTCTTGCGCGTGTCCGCGTGTGTCCCCACTTCGTGCCAAGGGGCATGGTATTGGGCCGTTTCGCTTCGCACCGGAGCGGGCCGACACGTTGCGGAGGAACGTTTTCGATGTTCGACACCAAATCACTTCTCGACCAGATTCTGGGGACCGGGCTGCCAGGCGGCTCGACCGTCGGTGGTGCCGTCGACAAGGCACAGGGCTATGCCCGTGAAAATCCGCTGACGGCGGGGGCGGCGGCCGGCGGTCTTGCCGCGCTGGTTCTGGGCACCAAGACCGGTCGGTCGGTCGCCGGAAATGTCGCGACGGTCGGCGGGCTGGCTCTTCTCGGCGGACTTGCCTACAAGGCTTACAAGTCCTGGCAGGGCGGACCCGACGCGGCGGTCTCGCCGGCCCCAATGTCAGGTACCGCCGTTCCCCCGCCCGCCGAGGGGTTCGGGCCGACGAGCGAGGCGGAGGCGCAGGGGCTCGGCCTTGCACTTGTCACCGCCATGATCTCGGCGGCGAAGGCGGATGGCCACATCGATACGGACGAGCAGACGCGCATCTTCGACAAGATGGATGCGCTCGATCTCGATGCGGAGGCCAAGGGCTTCGTGATGGACGAATTGCGCGCGCCGCTTGACATCGACAAGGTCGTCGCGCTGGCGAGCGATGACAAGGTCGGCATGCAGATCTATGCCGCCTCGCGGCTGGCGATCGACCCCGATCACCCGGCCGAACGGGCGTATCTGGAAGCGCTTGCCGACAAGCTGCGGCTGATGCCGGGCTTCGTCATCGAGGTCGACCAGGCGGTGCGTGAGGCGCAAGCGGCGGGCTGAACGTCGCCCGTGGTGCGCTGCACCATGAAAACGATTTGAATACTGCGTAATTTCTCGACCGCGCCGCGTTTTGGCGCGGTCTTTTGCGTTTATCCGCGACAAGTCGCCGTGGAGACGTTCGACGGGCTTGTCCTGTGGAAAGAAAACGGTAAGACTTTCCCGTGAGTGCGCGGACCAGCGATCCCGGATCGTCGGTCCGTGCCGCTCCGTGGAAGCAAATAAGGGCCGGATCTACTGGCCTGTATAAGAACTTATTGTCTGAGAGGATAACCGATGAACCGCCTTGTTCTCGCCGCCGGCGCGGCGCTCGCCCTTACTGTGTCTCCGGCCTTCGCGCAATGCGATCCCGGCGAGATGGTGATCAAATTCAGTCATGTCACGGCCGCCAAGGGCCATCCGAAGGGAGAGGCCGCCGCGCTTCTCGCCAAACGCGTCAACGAACGCATGAACGGCAAGGTCTGCATAGAGGTCTATCCGAACTCGCAGCTCTTCAACGACGACAAAGTGCTAGAGGCGATGCTGATCGGCGACGTCCAGATGGCCGCGCCGTCGCTGTCGAAATTTGAGAAATACACCAAGAAATTCCGTATCTTCGACCTGCCTTTCCTGTTCGACAACATCGATGCGGTGAACCGTTTTCAGGCTTCCGACGACGGCCAGAACCTGCTGAAGTCCATGACCAAGCGCGGTCTCCTCGGCCTTGGCTACTGGCACAACGGCATGAAGCAGCTTTCGGCCAACAAGCCGCTTTTGATGCCGGAAGACGCCAAGGGCCTGAAATTCCGCATCCAGACCTCCGATGTGCTGCAGGCGCAGTTCGAAGCGATCGGCGCCAACCCGCAGAAACTGGCTTTTTCGGAAGTCTACGGCGCGTTGCAGACAGGCGTCGTCGACGGTCAGGAGAACACCTGGTCGAACATCTACACCAAGAAGTTTTTCGAGGTTCAGGACGGTATCACCGAATCCGACCACGGCGTTCTCGACTATCTGGTCGTGACCTCGGCGGAATGGTGGGACGGCCTGCCGGATGACATCCGCACCGAGCTGAAGACGATCTTCGATGAGGTGACGGCGGAGCGGAATGGCCTGTCGCGGAAGATCAATCTCGACAACCGTCAGAAGATCATCGACGCCGGCGGCGTCGTGCGTGAGCTCAACGCTGAACAGCGCGCGGCCTGGAAGAAGGCGATGGAGCCCGTGTGGGCCAAGTTCTCCGGCGATATCGGTCAGGACCTGATCGACGCGGCAATCGCCTCCAACAATAGCAAATAGGGCGTCCGTTCGCCCGACCGGATCCACGGCACGAGATCGGCCGCGGATCCGGTCGTTCCTCATCTTTTCCATTTGTGCGTCACGCCGCCCGTCCGGCCATCGGGAGTCTCCGCCATGGTTTCGCGCCTGATCAATGAGCTTGAGGAGACGCTGATCGCCGTTCTCCTTGCGCTGATGACCATCATCACCTTCGCCAATGTGGTCGCCCGCTACGTCTTCAATTCCAATCTTCTGTGGGCGCTGGAGGCGACGACGTATCTGTTCGCCTGGCTGGTGATCCTTGGCGCCTCCTATGGCGTCAAGGTGTCGGCACACCTCGGCATCGACGCGCTGGTCAACCGGTTCCCGCATACCGTGCGACACCGGCTGACGCTGCTCGCGGTGCTGGCCTGCGTTGCCTACGCCGGCATCATGCTTTACGGCAGCTGGGAATACTGGTCTCGCTTCTTCTACAAGCTATCGTTTCTGGAAACGCAGGACATTCCGTTCCCGGCCTGGATTCAACAGCTCTTCGGGCTGACGGAAGACGGCGCGCCGCTCTATGAAAAACTGCCGCGTTACATCCCCTATTTCGTGCTGCCGCTCGGCATGTTCCTTCTTCTCCTGCGGTTTCTCCAGGCTGGCTACATGGTCATGGTCGGCCATAGGCCGCTGATCATCGCCAGCCACGAAGCCGAGGACATGCTTGCCGAGGCCGAGCAGGCCCGGAAGAGGGGGCACTGATCATGGTTGCCATCTTTCTCTTCGTTCTGGTTCTCGGTCTTCTCGCTATCGGCGTGCCGATCGCGGTGTCACTCGGCCTGTCGAGCCTCGTCGTCCTTTTGACCTTCTCCAACGATTCGCTCGCCTCCATAGCCGGCAAGCTGTTCGAATCGATGGAGCACTACACGCTCCTGGCGATTCCGTTCTTCATCCTGTCGTCGGCCTTCATGTCGACGGGTGGCGTGGCGCGCCGGATCATCCGCTTCGCGGTCGCCTGCGTCGGCCATATGCGGGGCGGGCTGGCGATCGCCGGCGTCTTCGCCTGCATGCTCTTTGCCGCGCTTTCCGGCTCGTCGCCGGCCACCGTCGTCGCTATCGGCTCGATCGTCATCGCCGGAATGCGGGAGGTCGGCTATACCCGTGATTTCGCGGCTGGCGTTATCTGTAACGCCGGGACGCTCGGCATCCTCATTCCTCCGTCGATCGTGATGGTCGTCTATGCGGCGGCGACCGACGTCTCGGTTGGCCGCATGTTCCTTGCCGGGATCATTCCCGGCCTCATCGCCGGGCTGATGCTGATGGTCGGCATCTATGTCGCTGCGCGCGTCAAGGGGCTTCCGGCGGAGGACTGGAAGGGCTGGGGCGAGGTCGTGGCTGCGGGCGTCGATGCCTTCTGGGGGCTGATGTTGATCGTGATCATCCTCGGCGGCATTTACGGCGGCATCTTCACGCCGACTGAGGCGGCAGCCGTCGCCGCGGTCTATGCCTATCTCATCGCCAACTTCATCTATCGCGACATGGGGCCGCTCAAGGGCGTTCCGTTGCGCAAGGCGGGCGAAAGCCTGGCGGGAGCGATCGTGCGCAACGTCCTGTCTGTCACGGTGGCGTTTTTTCCAGCGCTCTTTCACCGCGAGACGCGGAAAACCCTCCTGGAGGCCGGCCGGCTGACGTTCATGCTGATGTTCATCATCGCCAATGCGCTGATTCTCAAGCACGTACTGACCAGCGAGCAGGTGCCGCAGGCGATCGCCACGGCGATGCTCGACTATGGCTTCTCGTGGTGGACGTTCCTCATCGCGGTCAACATCATCCTGCTGATCGGCGGTCAGTTCATGGAGCCGTCCGGCCTCATCGTCATCGTCGCGCCGCTGGTCTTCCCGATCGCCATCCAGCTTGGCATCGACCCGATCCACCTCGGCATCATCATGGTGGTGAACATGGAGATCGGAATGATCACGCCACCGGTCGGACTGAACCTCTTCGTGACCTCTGGCGTAGCGGCCATGCCGGTCATGGAGGTCGTCCGCGCGGCGTTGCCGTGGCTCCTCATCCTGGCGATCTTCCTCGTCGTGGTGACCTATGTGCCGTGGATCTCGACCTATCTGCCGGTTTCTCTGATGGGACCGGAGATCGTCACGCTTCACTGACGAGATATGCTGGCAGCGGACCAGGTGTCCGCTGCCAGCGCCTGCGGGGATAGAGGATCACCTCACATCGCGCCCTAAAAGTTGTATTTATTTCTATTTTTCGTATTGAAATTGAAAAATTGTTGGTCAGGCGGCTATTTGAGTTGCCTGCAATCCATCCGGCCCCTGAAATATCGGGGGCTTTGATTTTAGAAGCGAATTTACGAATTGCTGTCACTCTTTCCACTGCGAACACGTTTCTTGCGTGTTGTTGGGGCCTTCAACATTTGGGATGCGGTGTGACCGAAGTGGAGAAAAAGGCGAGCGTGAATCAAGCCCCGACCGGTGGCACTGAACGACCAGGTGGCCGACGTCGGAGCGCTGGCAAGCGGATGCGCGGGGGCGCCGGAAAATCCGAGATGGCGGACAGCATTCTGACCCTCATCGACCAGCTGAACGCGGAATTTGCACAGGAAGCCAGGTCGAACCGTGCCTTCTCCAGCCTTCTGGAACGGATCGTTGAGATTACCGATAGCGAATATGGTTTCATCGGTGAATTCCTGGACACGCCCGACGGCTCGCGCTTCCTGAAGTGCTATTCGGTTACCGACAAAGCGCTCGCCTTCGTGGGCGAGGAGAGCCGCAAGAAGCTTGCTGCCGGGAAGCTGGAATTCCACGCGCTCGACAAGCTCTTCGGGCCGGCGGTCCTGACCGGGGAACGACAGATCCTCAACGATATCGATCCAACCGGCAACGACGCGTTCCTCGCCTCGCCGCACCCCCCGCTCGACAGCTTTCTCGGTCTGCCGCTGCTTTTCGGTGGCCAACTCGTCGGCATGGTCGGCGTTGCCAATCGACCGGGCGGCTATTCCTGCGAACTGGCCGACGTTCTGTCGCCGCTGATGCGCAATTGCGGAACTCTGATCGGCATCCGCCGTGCCGAGACGGAAGTGGACCGCATGCGGGAGGTGCTGTTCGAGGCGATAAACTCGCTACGCGAGGGCTTTGCGATCTTCGATACCGATGACCGCCTGTTCCTTGCCAATACCGAACTGGAGAGCATTTTTCCCAAGGTCGGAACCTATCTCGCCGAAAATTACACTTTCGAGGAGATACTTCGGGATAGTATCCGGCTGGGCCAGATCAACCGTGCGGGGGCGAGCGAAGTCGAGCAGGAGGCATGGATCCGGGACCGTCTGGAGACACATCGCAAGGCCGCACAGGCCATCGTTCAGCCACAGTCGGACGGCCGCTGGTTGCAGGTCGAGGAGCGGCGCACGCCGTCGGGGCGCGTGGTTGGCGTGTGGACCGACATCACCGAGAGCAAGCGCACCGAGCAGGCATTGCGCATGAGCGAGGAGAAGTTCCGCTCGCTCTACGAACTGGCACCGGTGGGCATCGCGATGTGTTCCCCCGACGGTCGGTTCATCGACGGCAATCAGGCATTTCTGAAGATGGTCGAGCGTTCCAAGGTCGACGTGCACGGTCTGGCGCTCGCCGAGATGCTCGGAGAGCCGAACTGGTTCACGCTGGAAACGCAGATTGGCGAAGCGGGCGGAGGCCAGCGCTTCGGGCCGGTGGAGCTTGATTTCAATCGCCCCGACGGGGAATCGGTCAACGTGCTGGCGACCGGTATGGTCGCTCCGGTCGTCTCGGGCAATGATATCGTTTGGCTGATCATGCAGGATGTCTCCGAGCGCAAGCGCGCGGCCTCGGTGGTCTGGCACGCCGAGCACCACGACATGCTGACCAATTTGCCGAACCGCGCCTATCTCAACGATTTCATCGCCGGTCTTCGCGTCACCGGCGGTGAGCGCGAGAAGTTTGGCTTCCTGCTTCTCGGCCTCGACAACTTCAAGGCCATCAACGATGTGTTCGGTCACGTCGCGGGCGACGTGGTGCTCTCCAAGATCGCCGGACGCCTGCGGCAGTATGTGCGGGAGGGCGACTTCATCGCCCGGCTCGGTGGCGACGAATTCGCGCTCGTGGTGCGCGGCGCCCATTCCCGCGCGCGCCTGACCAAGGTCGCCGACCGGATCCTGAAGGCACTCCGCCGGAAGATCCTTTACCGCGGGCATCCGCTCTATTGCCAGGGAAGCATTGGCGTTGCGTCGTTCCCGGAGCACGGACGGACCGCGCCGGAGTTGATCCGCAGCGCCGATATCGCGCTCTACAGCGCCAAGAAGAACGGGCGCAACCGGGCCTATATCTTCGATCCCGACCTCCTTCGCGAGACCGAGGTCCGTTACGAGGCGGTCGCCTTCGTGCGTCAGGCGTTGGGTGAAGGGCGGGTGGTGCCGGCCTATCAGCCGAAGATCGACATCAGGACCGGGCGGCTTATCGGCTTCGAGGCGCTTGTCAGGGTTCGCGACAAGAACGGCGACGTTCTCGGTCCGGGTTCCTTCGCTGAGGCGTTTGACGAGCCGGAACTCCTGTCCGATATCGACCAGCGCATGCTCGACCTCGTCACGACGGATCTCAGGTTGTGGCAGGAACACGGGGTCGATGTCGGGCGAATCGCGGTCAATGCGTCCAACAACGAATTGTGGAGCGGAGATTACGCCGACCGAGTCTTTTCGGTGCTCGATTCCAAGGGTATTCCGTTCGATCGGCTGCAGATCGAGGTCACGGAGACGGCCTTCCTCGGCGGTGATTTCAACACCGTCGCGCAGACTCTGGAGCGGCTGTCGTCGGCGGGTGTGACGGTCGCGCTCGATGATTTCGGTACCGGCTACGCCTCTCTCACGCACCTGAAGACGCTGCCCGTCAGCCGGGTCAAGATCGACCGCTCGTTCGTCTATGACATCACCACCAATGATGTCAGCCGAACGATCGTGGAGACGATCATCAAGTTGTGCCGAGGGCTCGGCAAGGTGGTGATCGCGGAGGGGATCGAGACGAAGGAACAGCTTGCGGTCCTGCACGGTTTCGGCTGCGATCACGGACAGGGTTTCTATTTCGCCAAGCCGCTGCTGCGCGAAGACGTCAACCTCTTCATCCTGCGTTCGTTCGGCTATCGCATGCGCTCTGTGCTGCATGCCGGGGAGGAGCAGGAATCGGCTTATGCGGACGATGCCGCCAGCGGGGCGGAGACACAACTGGCCGGGACTGACGATTTGCGCGAAAACAAGGGCTGATCCGCCGCCTTAGGCCGCACCTTCCGTTCCCCTTCCGCCGGCCTCGCGTCTGTGCCAGAAATCGTCGCGGAGCCGGCTGACGAGGGAGGCGAAGGAATGCACACGGTCGCGGGGTTCGGGCGTATTGGAGAGGAAAACGCCTTCACTGTGCTGGCGCGGGCGACGTCGCTGGCGGAGGCGGGGCGCGATATCATCAACCTGGGGATCGGACAGCCGGATTTCCGCACGCCCGATCACGTTGTCGAAGCTGGCGTCAAGGCGCTACGCGACGGCGAACACGGCTATACCGGCGCCACCGGGATCCTGCCGCTGCGTGAGGCGGTTGCGGCCGATATCCATCGTCGCCTCGGCGTCGAGGTCTCACCGGAGCGGGTGATGATCGTGCCCGGCGGCAAGGTGACGATGTTCGCCGCGATCCTGCTCTTTGGCGAGCCGGGCGCCGACATCCTCTATCCCGACCCGGGGTTTCCGATCTATCGCTCGATGATCGATTTCACCGGCGCGCGGGCCGTGCCGGTACCGATCCGCGAAACGAACGATTTCGCGTTCTCGGCGGAGGAAACGCTCTCTCTCCTGACGCCGCAAACGCGGCTCCTGATCCTCAATTCGCCAGCCAACCCCACCGGTGGCGTGACGCCACGCGGCGAGATCGAAAAACTCGTTGCCGGCCTTGCCGAGCGTCCCGACGTCGCGATCCTGTCCGACGAGATCTACGGACAGATGACCTATGATGGCGCCGAACACGTCTCTCTCCTCGGCTTTCCGGAGATTCGCGACCGGGTGATCCTGCTCGACGGCTGGTCGAAGACCTATGCGATGACGGGCTGGCGGCTCGGCTATTCGGTCTGGCCGGACTCGCTTTTCGACAAGGTCCGGAAACTGGCGGTGAATGCCTGGTCGTGCGTGAACGCGCCGGCGCAATGGGCAGGGCTAGCGGCGCTGACCGGCCCGCAGGGCGCGGTTCGCGACATGGTGATGGCTTTCGACCGGCGGCGAAGGCTTGTCGTCGACGGTCTCAACGCCATCGAGGGCATTTCCTGCAAGACGCCGCTCGGGGCTTTCTATGCCTTCCCGAACATCACGAAGACAGGCATGGAGGCGAAGGCGCTCTCCTCCGCACTTCTGGAGGAGGCGGGCGTGGCGACAATCGGCGGTCCGGATTTCGGGGCGCATGGCGCGGGCTACCTGCGGGTGTCCTACGCCAACTCGGAGGACAACATCGCCCGCGCGCTAAAGCGCATCGGCGGGTTTATCGACGCCCGCTGACGATGCTCGCCGTTTTCCCCTGGTTGCCTATCGGACGATGGCGGAGGAGATGGATCCGACAGTGATCGGCCCCACGCCGCGTTCGATCGCGGTCAGTCGCTGAAAGACATGTTGCGGTGCGACGGAAAGCAGCGAATCCGTTTCGCTGATTCCGTAGTCGACGACGATCTTGCCGCCGGCATCGACGAAGGCAATGCCGCCATCAGGCCGAGGTTCCCAGGCGGCGACCGTCTCCAGAACGGAGAAGGACGCCTTGCAGGCCTCGAGGCCGCGGAGACGATGGCCCGGTCCGGTCCTGGCCGAATCGAGATCGAGCGTGCAGGCTGCACCGGTCGATTCGCTGTCCAGTTTCCATGGACCGGCCAGCTGGTAGGCATCCTCAGCATTGGCCGGGTGCGCCGAAAAAAGTGCGGCGGCCACAAGCAGCGTGAAGATGGTCGATATCGAGGAAATGCCGGTGCGGCCCAAGAGTGCGTTCGAACGCATGGCTGGGCTCCTTTGTCGTGGGATAGTCCCAGACTGGGCTTTTATGCTTAATGAAGCGTTAACGGATCGCTTTGCCGAATCGAGAGAAAGTCATTTCGCGTAACAGATTTTTTCCCTGATTTGTGTTTTATCAAATCGTCCTATTTTGCAGTGCAATATGAACTGAGCGGCCGCAACAAGAAACGGGGTGCCCAATGTCCGTTAAGAATCTCTCATCGTTCTTCCAGCCCAAATCGATCGCTTTGGTCGGTGCCAGCTCTCGACCTGGCTCTGTCGGCGCCATGGTGCTGAAGAATCTCCTCGCGGCCGAACCCGATGGACCGGTGTGGCCAATCAATCCGCGGTATGATCATATCGGGCCATATCCGTGCTATCGCAGCGTGGCTGCTCTTCCCGGCGTTCCCGACCTGGGCGTCATTGCGGTTCCGGCCGCGGCGGTGCCGGCTGTCGTCGAGGAATTCGGCGAAAAGGGAACGCGCGCGGTCGTGATCGTGACGGCTGGCTTCCACAAGGATGAAGGCGACTACGGTGCGCAGCTCGATGCGGCCGCCAAGAAGTACGGCATTCGTGTCGTCGGGCCGAATTGCATCGGCATGATCGTCCCGTCCACGGGCGTCAATGCCAGCTTTGTCCACATCACGCCGAACGATGGCGACCTCGCCTTCCTGTCGCAGTCCGGCGCGCTGGTTGCCGGCGTCGTCGACTGGGCCAAGAATCATGGCCTCGGCTTCCGTGCGGTCGTTTCCCTCGGCGACATGATGGACGTCGACATTGCCGACATGCTCGATTACTTCGCCTCCGACGCCAAGACGCGGGCGATCCTGGTCTATATGGAATCGATCAACGACGCTCGCTCGTTCATGTCGGCGGCCCGCGTCGCGGCCCGTGCCAAGCCGGTCGTCGCGATCAAATCCGGACGGACAGCCTCGGCGGCCGAGGCCGCAGCTTCCCACACCGGTGCTCTCGCCGCTTCCGATATCGTCTTCGAGGCCGCGCTTCGCCGCGCCGGCGTGCTTCGCGCCTATTCGCTAAGCGAGCTGTTCACCGGCGCCGAGACCGTCGGTCACGTCAAGCCGTTCCACGGCAAGCGCCTTGCCATCGTCACCAACGGCGGCGGCGCGGGTGTTCTTGCCGTCGACGCGCTTGAGGATGTCGGCGAACTTGCCAAGCTCGCGCCGGAAACGCTGGAATCTCTCAACAGCTCCCTGCCGGCGCACTGGTCGCATGGAAACCCGATCGACATCATCGGCGATGCCGATGCGGTGCGCTACCACGCGGCGGTCGATGCAGCGCTGAAGGATCCGAACACCGACGCGGTGATGATCATGAATTGCCCGACCGCGCTGGCCTCCAACGTCGATGCGGTCGATGCCTCGCTCAAGGCCTGGGAAGAGAACAAGCGCAAGAAGCCGATATTCGGCTGCTGGCTTGGCGATCCGTGCGCGGCTGAGGCCCGTCACAAGCTGACGGAAGCCGGTGTGCCGAATTTCGCAACGCCGGCCCCGGCGATCGAGGGCTTCGGCCACATGGTGCGCTACAGTGAGGTACAGGAACTCCTGATGCGGACCCCGCCGGCGATCGCCGCCGGCAAGGAGCCGGATCGCGAGACCGCGCAGAAGATCGTCAAAGCCGCGCTCGATGATGGTCGCCCGACGCTCAATGCGGACGAGGCCAAGGCCGTTCTGGAGGCCTACGACGTGCCGGTCGCCAAGGCGGAAGTCGCCGAGACGCCGGATGAGGTCGCGGCGCTTTCGGCCCGCATTCTCGAGACCGAAAAGGCGGTCGCGGTCAAGATCCGCTCACGTGACATCTCGCACAAGTCCGACGTCGGCGGCGTGCGTCTCGGCCTCCAGAGCGCCGACGAAGCCAGGGCCGCGGCCGAGGCGATCCTGAAGCGCACGTCGGAGGTTCGCCCCGACGCCCATATCGACGGGTTCACGGTCGAGCCGATTGTTCAGCGCAAGTGGGGTACCGAACTCATTGCCGGCGTTGCCAGCGATCCGCTGTTCGGCCCGATCCTGCTGTTCGGTGCCGGTGGTACCGCCGTCGAAGTGCTCAAGGACCGTGTCGTCGGTCTGCCGCCGCTCGACATGCTGATCGCGCGCGACATGATCGCGGAGACGCGTGTGGCGAAGATCCTCGCCGGCTATCGCGACCGGCCTGCGGCGGACATTGAGGCGATCGCCCAGACGCTCGTCACCCTGTCGCGTCTGATCGTCGAGGTCCCGGAGATCTGCGAACTCGACATCAACCCGCTCGTCGCTGACGAGTCCGGGGTTGTCGCACTCGATGCGCGCATCGTTGCCAAGCCGGTCGACGAGACCGAGAACCCGCGTGATCGCTTCGCCATCCGGCCCTATCCGCAGGAATGGGTCGCCCGCGAATGCACCAGCGCTGGTCTCGACGTTCTGTTGCGTCCGGTCCTTCCCGAGGACGAGGACCTCTTCGTGAAGTTCTTCGAGGGCCTGTCGGTGGACGATATTCGCCTGCGTTTCTTCGCTCCGATGAAGGAGTTCTCGCATCGCTTTGTCGCCCGCCTGACGCAGATCGACTACGATCGCTCCATGGCGTTCGTGGCGCTCTCGCCCAACGGCCAGGAGATGCTCGGTGTCTCGCACTTGATCCTCGATGCGGACCGTGAGGTCGGCGAATACGCCGTCATCGTACGCTCCGACCTCAAGGGTAAGGGGCTCGGCTGGATGCTGATGCAGAAGCTGATCGAGTTTGCCCGCGTGGAAGGCGTGACGACCATCATCGGCGATGTGCTGAACGCCAACACCACGATGCTCGACATGTGCCGCAATCTCGGCTTCGAGGTCGCCGCGCACAATCAGGATCCGAGTATCCGTCGCGTTAGCCTGAAGGTCGGCACGACGATACCCGAGGCCCAGCCGGCGGAATGATCCCTTGCGGTTTGGGTGATGCGATGTCGGGTCAAGCGGCCTGACTGTCACCCGATCGCTTTCGCCACGACATTTGAGAACGCCGCGTGAACCTTGCTTCGCGCGGCGTTTTTCATTGTGCAGGCGCGCGCCGCGTCGGCGGTCCGCTTTGCCGTTTCGTCTTTACGCGGGCCCCTACCCGAAGCGTCCATCGATTCTTCGATCAGGCGCTTCAGGCGCGGCGGAACTGTTCGCGGTAGAGGAGATAGAGGCCGGAGGCGATGATCACCGAAGAGCCGGCGAGTGTGTAGACCCCCGGCACGTCACCGAAGACGAGGTAGCCGAAGCCTGCCATGGCGACGATCTGAATGTACATGAAGGGGGCGATGATCGGCGTCGAGGCCTTGGTGTAGGCCTTGATCAGCAGCCAGTGGCCGAAAGAGCCGAACACGCCGGTCATGCACAGCAGGAACCAGGTGAAGACGTCCGACGGCATCTGCCAGTTCGACAGTGCTGTCGGTGCGATGGCGATGGTCGGCACGATGCCGGAAATCATCAGCAAGGACTGCGGCGTATCGGTCGCCGCGAGCATGCGCGTCGTCAGTGTGTAGAGCGAATAGCTCATCATCGCGGCAACGGAAAAGAGTGCCGCCCAGTGCATATTGCCGAACCCGGGCCGGGTGACGATCATGACGCCGAGGAAACCGACCATGATTGCGGTCCAGCGCCGGATACCAGCCCATTCACCGAGGAGCGGTCCGGCTAGCGCGGTGACGACGAAGGGCGTGGCGAACATGATCGACACGGCGTCGGCGAGCTGGAGATAGCGCAGGGCCTGAAAGTTGAACGCGGTGGCGCCGAGCATGCAGAAGGCCCGGAAGATCTGCAGGACGGGGCGGCGGGGTCTGATCAACTGCGGTTGCGACCAGATGCGGAAGATCAGACCGGTGAGGACGACGTGGCTGGCAAAGCGGAACCAGACGATCTGCAGCACGGGAAGGGTCATCCCGAGGTATTTCGCGGTGGTGTCGAGGCAGCAGAAAAAGATAAAGGCCGCGCAGGCGATCAGGATTCCCTTGATGGCGGAGGAATCGAGCTGAAGGTCGGCGAGGGGGCTGGACGCCTCATCGGTTTTTGGCGTCGGAGACGACGGAGGAGATGCCATTCGAGCGTTTGCCTGCCTGTGGCGTGAAATCCGGAAAGGAAGGTTTCGCACCGGGTGTGCGAGGCTTTTCCGCGTCGACGCGAGGGTTCCGGCCGTATCCCTGACGCAGGCTGCGAGTGCCAAGCTTTTGCACATAGCATAGCGATCGGGCAGGCGCGCGATAGAGGGAAAACTGCATGGCGCCGGCCCCGCCGCGCATATCGGCCAACGGGCTGTCGAAGGGCTGTGTGCTCCTTCTTTCTTAACGGTATCCGCGAGGCGCCCCCTTGCCGCTCAGCCGCGGTCGTGCCGGGTCTTCAGGAGGCGACGGTTTCGCTCGGCACCGGTGCGAGGGTGGCGGTCTTTTCCTCCGCCTCGCCATCCATGTCGTCTTCGACCAGGTCTTCCAGGGCGGCGGATCCGGCAAGATTCCTGGTCACCTGACGCAGGAGCTTGCGCAGTTTCTTGCGGTCCTTGTCGTCGATGCCGATAAGCGCTTCCTTCTCGAGCCGTTTCCAGGCCTTGTCGATGGCGGCAATACGGTCGTTGCCGACCTCGGTGAGATAGACGCGGGCAAGCCGCCCGTCGGCCTCTGAGGCGGCGCGGCGGACAAGGCCCTGGCCGGAAAGGCGGGTCACCATCTTGGTGACGGTCGGTGGCTGTACGCCGAGGCCGACGGCGAGCTGCGTCATCGTCTGGCCGTCCTCTTCCGACAGCATTTTCATCACGGCTTCCTGGCCGGCATGGAGGCCAATTCTACCGAGGTGAACGCCGGCGCGGGCGCGGTGCGCCTTCGCCGTCTGGCCGAGGTGGAAAGTCACGCTTTTCTTGAAGTTGAAAGCCATTGCACCGTTCATCCGTTTGTCGCCGGCCCGCCGGGGCCTTTCCGGTCGATCGCGCCCCCTGGAAGGTCCTGTCGGGGGCGGCGTTCCGGATTTCCTGCCGGGGCTGGCGGGGCCGCTATCGTCGGATATGGTGCGCGACCGCGAAAAGCCCGTGGAGTGCAGCGTGCTCGCGTTCGATGTCCGCGGCACGCTCTATCCGGTTGTTTTTCGGAGCGTTCCGGACTGGTTGCCGTCTCCGCCCTTGGCGGCAGGCTATACCAATCGGCCGTGACAGCGCGATGACAAAGTGAGCCGCGAAAGGATCGCCCGCAAGAAGCGGCGTGACGGTTCCGGGAAGTCGCCGAAACGCGCTGAGCGCCGCGTCCGCGCTCCGGGTCGGGCCCGGCGTCTATCGCCGTCCGGGAAACAGATAGATCGCCGGCTTGGTGAAGTCATAATCCGGCTGGTCCCAGCCGATCATCTTGCCGGGATTGAGAAGGCCGTCGGGATCGGTTTCGCGTTTGAAGGCAAGCTGCTCGTGGTCGATCTCCTTCATCCCGCCTTCCTCCAGCGTGAAGCGGTGGGGATTGAAGACCGGGCAGCCGTTCTCCTCGAATAGGGCGATGATCTCGTCGAGGCGTTCCTCGCTGGTGAAGCGGATGATGGGAATGCCATAGCAGGCGACCGCGCCCTCGAAGCGGACGAATTCGAGATGGGTGGTGATCTCGTCGCCGAGGAGACCGATCATCATCTCGATCTTGTGGAGAAAATCGCCGGACGGATAGAGCAGTTGCAGGTAGGTGCGGCCGGTATCGGCGGCGAGCGCCTTCAGCGTGGTGTGGTTCCAGACGAGTTCGGCAACCGACGTCAGTCCCTCGCGGTCTTCCTCGGCCACCGTGTCGGAGCGGAAGAGGACGGAACCCCCGGCCTCTGCGACGAGGCTTTCCATGGTCGCCAGCGACTGCGGCGCGATCATCATCGCGACGACCGTCGTGGCGCGCGGGATCGAGTTCTGATAGCGCAGGAACCCTTCGTGCGGCAGGGGCGCACCGATGACGCCGAGTTCCTTGAGGAGAAGATCGTCCATCGCGGCGAGGCGGGCGGCGAGGCGGGTGGCCTCCATCACGCTGTCAAAGCCGAGAAGCACGTCCACCCAGGGGTAGTGGGTGCTCGTCGCCATCTCCAGCCGGGTGATGATGCCGGTCGTGCCATAGGCGTGAATGACATTGCCGACCTCGTTTTCTCCAAGGTCGAGGATGCGCGGTGTCTCCTCCACGGTGACGATGCGGGCGCCTAGGACATTGCCGGGCTCGCTGAGGCTCCCCCAGCGGATCGAACCGAGACCGCCGATACCTGAGGCAACGTAGCCGCCGATGCTGGCAGTCTTCGTGGTGGAGGAGCACAGGCGGAGTTCCTGGCCCTCGGCCGCGAGGGCGGCGTCGATTTCGGCCATCACCGCGCCGGGCTCGACGACAACGGATCCCTCGCGGATTTCCACAACGCGGGTAAGTTTCGACAGGTCGAGGACCACGCCGCCGGCCAGCGGAACGCATTGGCCGTAGTTGCCGGTGCCGGCGCCGCGCGCCGTCAATGGTACATGGTGGCGATGGCAGGCGGCGGCGACGCGAACCACATCGTCCTCGCTTTGCGGCACGACAACGAGATCAGCCACGGCCTGGTCGAGGTGGCGTTTCAGGATCGGCGAATACCAGTAGAAATCGCGGCTTTTCTGGCGCACGACGTCGGGCGCCACGATGATCTCAAGACCATCGAGGTCGGCTCTCAGGGCTTTCAGATCGGTCATCGGACGCCTCCCGGAGCGTGCGGCCGGAGCGAGGCCCGGGGCAATGAGCCCGCGTCGCCGCTCCCTCTCATTGTTGCGACATCGGTTTGATCCGAAGGGGCTCTCCCTTCCGGACCGATGCCCTGGTGCCGTCGGACATGGCGGCGTCTGCGTACCGCCTTTCGCCCTACGATGAAGCCCGCCGGGCCCGCGCGCAAGTCCGGGCTTCTCTCGATCGCCCTGCGACGGTCAGCGACGGCGGTCGGTCTCGCTTTCGTGCCAGCGGCGCAACACCAGACGGCTCGTCAGGTTCAGGGCGACGTAGATGATAATGCCGGTCATCGAAATCAGGATGACGGCCGCGTACATGCGTGGCGTGTTGAGCCGGTAGGCGGATTCGATGATGCGGAAGGTGAGGCCGGAGCCGAAGCCGCTGGCGCCGATGACGAATTCGGCGATCACCGAGCCGATGAGCGCGAGACCGCCGGCGATCCGCAGTCCGGCGAGGAAATACGGCAGGGCTGACGGAAGCCTCAGGAGAAGCAGCGTCTGGTGCCGGCGCGCGCCGTAGAGTTCGAAAAGATCGCGCAGGTTGTGGTCGGCGGAATTGAGACCGAGTGTGGTGTTCGACAGGACGGGAAAGAAGGCGACGATCCATGCACACAGGAGGATCTTCGTCGTCGCGTCGTCGATATAGACGTTGAGGAGGGGAAACACCGCGATGACCGGGGTCACCTGGAGGATGACGGCGAGTGGAAAGAAGGAATATTCCATCCATTTCGACGCGCTGAAGAGGATGGCGAGGCCGACGCCGCCGATGACCGCGGCGGCGAGCGCCAGGAGCGTGATAGTGACGGTGTTGACGAAGGCGACGGACAGCACCGGCCAGTCGGCGACAATGGTGCGGGCAACGAGGATCGGGCTTGGCGCGATATAGGGCGGGACGGCGTACCAGACGATGGCCGCCTGCCACAGACCGACGGTGAGGGCGAGGACGATGAAGGGAAGGATGCGGCGGGCAAGTCGGTCAAAGCGCTCGCCGGGATGGGGCGCGGGCGCTGGCTTCTGGCTTTCGCCACCGACCCAGGGCTCCTCCAGCATGTGATCGGCGAAGCGGTCGGGCAGGCGTTCGGGCGTGCTGCGGCGGGGTCTGTGCGGGGCAGGAGAGACGGTGCCCGGCGCTGTCATCGCACGATCCCGCTTTCGGCCATGGCGCGGCGCAGGAGGTCCGACACGCGGCCGCAATAGTCGGTATAGGCCGGCGAGGTGCGGAAATCCGGCCCGCGCGGATGCGGTGCGTCGATGGTGATCTCGCCGGCGATGCGGCCGGGCCTTGCCGTCATGACGGCGATACGGCCGGACAGATAGACCGACTCGTAGACCGAGTGGGTGACGAAGAGGACCGTCCAGCCGAAGCTCTGCCAGAGATCGAGGAGGTCATCGTTGAGCTTGAAGCGGGTGATCTCGTCGAGGGCGGCGAAAGGCTCGTCCATGAGGAGAAGTCGAGGCCGCGTGACGAGCGCGCGGGCGATCGAGACGCGCATCTTCATGCCGCCGGACAGTTCGCGCGGATAAGCACCGGCGACATTCTCCAGCCCGACGCGCTCTAGCGCCTCCATGACGCGGTCGCTGGCTTCCGCTTTCGGGGTGCCGCGCAGGCGGAACGGCAGCCAGACGTTGTTGAATACGGTTGCCCAGGGCATCAGCGTCGGCTCCTGGAAGACGTAGCCGATATCGCCGGGATCGCGCGGCGGTTCGCGCGGCGTGCGCACGCCCGAGCCCGAGACCGTGCCGGACGAGACGTCGGCGAGGCCGGCAACGAGGCGCAGGATCGTCGTCTTGCCGCAGCCGGAAGGACCGAGGAGGCTGAGGAATTCGCCCGGCCGGACGCTGAGCGAGACATTGCTCAGCGCTTCGGTCCCATTGTCGAAAGTCTTGCCGACGCGTGTCAGGCGCACCACCGGATCGTGGGGATCCGCGCTGCGCGTGTCATTGCCGAGGGCCATGGCTGTTGCAATCATGCTGTCTGCCTTTTCTTCGGCCTTCTCGTCTTCTCGTCGGGATCGCCCGGGCGCTGCCGCCCGGGCCGTCTGCTCGGACGGTATTTGCCCAACCGTCACTTGGCCCAACCGTCACTTGGCCAGCAGTCTCGCCTTCAGGTCGTCGCCGACGTTCTGGTTGACGAAGTCGAGCGTGTAGGCCTTGCGGTAGTCGATATCGTCGCTGATGATCTTTGCCTTCACCATCTTGCCGAAGAAGCTCTTGAAGCGCGCGTCGGTCATGGCGCCGACGCCGAGCTTTTCCGTGTCGCCGGAATCGACGATGCCATATTCCTTCATCTTCTCGATGGAATAGGCGATCTGGTCGTCGGTCATTTCCGGATTATCGGCCTTGATGAGGGCGTTGCCTGGGGTGGGATCGCCATAGAGATAGCTGATCCAGCCGAGGATAGAGGCGTTGACGAAGCAGGATACCCGTTCGGGATGATCCGCGATCATCGCGTCGCGCGCCTCAATGGTGGTGGAATAGGTGTTGTAGCCCTGGTCGGCGATGAGGAAGACGTTGGGCTTGAAGCCGCCGGTCTTCTCGATCGCATAGGGTTCGGAAGTCAGGTAGCCCTGC
The DNA here is from genome assembly GCA_963675285.2 of uncultured Rhodobium sp. Lineage (GTDB taxonomy): Bacteria > Pseudomonadota > Alphaproteobacteria > Rhizobiales > Rhodobiaceae > Rhodobium. Next base: position 809,739 of record CAXXGS010000002.1, on the reverse strand, counting down.
TGGCCGACATGCTTGTCGGCGAGGAAGGGCGCGGGGTTAAACGTGTAGACCTTGCGTTTCGACGGATCGAAGCCGTACTCCGAGATCATCCACTGATAAAAGCTGTGGTAGCCGGAATCGCTCAGGTAGAGGTAGATCGATTTCAGGCTTTCCCAGGTGTCGAGGCCGACGCCGGGATGGGTCATGATCACCTGCGGTTCTTTCTGGAAGAGCGCGGCGACGACCTTCGTGGGGATCTTCTGTTCGACGACGGAAAAGGCATGCAGCAGGCTGCCGCCCATGTAGAAGTCGATCTTGCCGGCGGTGAGGAGCGCGCGATTGTTGACACCGGGGCCTCCGCTGACGATCTCGACATCGAGCCCGCAGGCCTCGTAGCGCCCTTCGGCGAGCGCCTGGAAGAAGCCGCCATGCTCGGCCTGGGCGAGCCAGTTGGTGCCGAAGCGGACCTTTTCCAGCGCAACTGCCGGACGCGGAGTGGCGACCGTCAGAAGGGCGATCGCCGCGAAAGCAGCACCAAGAAAACGGTTTGTGATCACTCTTTCAGGTCTCCTGGGCCTTAAGGAGGAGAGCGCGTTGCGTCCCGGCCGGGACTGTCGCACAGACATCTCAGAGCGGCACCATAGTCAGCTTTCCGGTGTGAGGGAAATCCCCGAGGGACCGAAAGTTCCACGATACTAAGAAAAGCCGGCGGATGCTCCGGGGAAACCTCTCAGGCGATGTCGGGCCTTGCCGCGCGCTACACGCTCGCGTAGCGTTCCGGCAACTTTCTCCGCTTGAAGGAACTCACGATAGTGCCGGCGAATCGCTTCTGGCATGACATGACGGCGCGGGACTTCGACACCCCCGACGTCGGCTCCTGGATCGCCGTGCTGCCCGTTGCCGCGATCGAGCAGCACGGTCCCCATCTTCCGCTCGTCACCGATACCGCGATCGCGGACGTCCATGTGGCGCGGGTGGCGGAATTCTTGCCGGCGAATCTGCCGGTGGTCTTCCTGCCAACGCTCGCCTACGGCTGGTCTGAGGAGCACTCGGCGGCACCCGGTACCCTGACACTGTCGGCGGAAACGCTGATACATGTCCTCAACGAGCTCGGTGACAGCGTCGCCGCGGCGGGGGTGCGCAAACTGGTGATCGTCAACGCCCATGGCGGCAATTCGCCGATCCTCGATATCGTTGTCGAACAGCTTCGCCTTCGCCACTCGATGCTCGCGGTGACGACGTCGTGGAGCCGGTTCGGCGTACCGGAGGGCACGATCGATGCCGACGAGCGGGCGATCGGCATCCACGGCGGACAGACCGAGACGGCGGTCATGCTCGCTGCCCGCCCGGAGCTCGTCAGTATGGACAAGGCACGCGATTTCGCCTCCGCCCAGGCGGAATTTGTCCAGGACTTCACGCATCTGAAGGCCTATGGCCGGCCGGCCGCTTTCGGTTGGCGGATCGAGGATCTGAACCCGGAAGGTGTTACCGGCAATGCCGCGGCTGCCGACGCGGCTACCGGCGAGGCGATCATCGATCACGCCGCGCATGGGTTCGTCGCTCTCCTTGAAGATGTTGCCGGCTTCGACCTTGCCAGCCTGCGGGACGGGAAAAAGATCAGGAAAGAAGATGGAGATGCCGGGGCATGACGATTTCGATGTCTGCGCGCGACATGCTGAAGACGCTCGTCGGATTTCCGACCGTGTCGCGGGATTCCAATCGCGCGCTGATCGATTTCGTCGTCGACTATCTCGCCGGCTACGGCGTCGAGGCGACGGTGGTTCCCAACGAAAGCGGTTCGAAAGCGAGCCTCTATGCCACCATCGGACCGAGGACGGAGGGTGGTGTCGTCCTGTCCGGCCATACTGATGTGGTGCCGGTCGACGGTCAGGTCTGGACGAGCGATCCCTTCACGCTGACCGAACGCGAAGGGCGCCTCTTCGGACGCGGTGCTGCGGACATGAAGGGCTTCATCGCGATCGCACTGGCGCTGGTGCCGCAGATGCGGGCGGCAAAACTCACGCGGCCGATCCATTTGGCCTTCACCCACGACGAGGAAGTCGGCTGCCTCGGCGCGCCGCATCTCATTGCCGAAATGGTGGAGGCGCTGCCACGTCCGCGCGCCGTCATCGTCGGCGAACCAACCTCCCTGAAGGTGGTCACCGGCCACAAGGGCATCCTCGTCTTCGAGACGCGGGTGACGGGCAAGTCTGTGCATTCCAGCCAGATCCATCGCGGCGTCTCGGCGACGATGGTCGCGGCCCGGCTCGTCACCTTCCTTGAAGACATGATGCTGGAGGCGGCGCGCAAGGCCTCCCACCGCTCTCCTTTCGTGCCGCCCTATACGACGATCCACTGCGGCGAGATCCGCGGCGGAACGGCGCACAACATTGTCGCCAGCGACTGCCGTTTCGTTACCGACATCCGCGGGTTGCCGGACGAGGACGCGCGGGACTACCTCGCCCGTTTCGAGGCGCATATCCGCGACGAGGTGGAGCCGAGGATCCGCGCCATCGCTCCGCAGGCCGGCATCGCCGTTCAGGTGGAGGCGAACGTGCCGGGCTTTTCGCCCGATCCGGGCAGCGAGGCAGAGCATCTCGCCCGCCTGCTCACCGGCGATAACGCGACCCATGCCGTTGCCTATACCACCGAGGCCGGGCAGTTCCAGGAGGCGGGTTATTCCGTCGTCGTTTGCGGTCCGGGATCGATCGACCAGGCGCACCAGGCGGACGAATATATCGACGCCTCCCAGCTCGACGCCGGCACGGACTTCATCCGCCGGCTCATCGGACACCTGGAATAGGGACGCATTGCTTTTCGCTTACGAGGCCGTATTGCGCCTTCCGCGCCGGCCCGCCGCGGGGGGGGCGCATGAGCGCCTGGCAATGCTCGCCGCGTGGTGGCGGGATACGTCCCGCGAGCGAAGGGAAGTCATTGACGCCCGGCCATAAACGTAAAACTCCTGCCTCTCCGCAAAAGTGCGAAGCTTGACCTTCCAGTTGCTGGAAACCCTACCTATCAGGCAGTCCTTCAAATACGCCGGCGACCGCGCCGGGAAAGAGCCCGCCATGACTGCCCTTGAAACCACGCTTGAGAAACCGGATGCCGGTACCCCTGTTTCTGGTACCTCCCTCGATGCCGCTGCAAATGATGAAACGCTGACCTTCGATATTGGCGGCATGACGTGCGCGGCCTGTGCCGCACGGGTCGAACGCGTGCTCGGCCGGGTCGAGGGTGTCGAGACCGCGAGTGTCAACCTGGCGCTGGAGAAGGCGGAGGTTCATGCCCGTCCAGGTGTCGATACGTCCAAACTCGTCGCCGTCGTCGAAAAGGCTGGCTTCACCGCGCATCGCACCGAGGATGATGGGCAGAAACGCCGCGAGGCGGCCCGCGAGGCCGAGGATCGCCGCCGGGCAGCCGACGGCTGGCTGATGTTCACCTTCTTCGTTTCCGCCGTGCTGACCGCGCCGTTCCTCCTCCAGATGGGAGCGATGTTCGCCGGCCTAGAGTGGCATTTCATGCCCGAGGTGGAACTCATCCTGGCGACGCTCGTCCAGATCATAGCCGGGGCGCGCTTCTATCGTGGTGCCTGGAAATCGCTCAGGGGCGGTTCGGCCAACATGGACGTGCTCGTCTCTCTCGGAACCTCGGCAGCCTACTTCTATTCGCTGTTTCTCGTCGTGCGCTACGGCAACGCGGTCGCCGGCCATCTCTATTTCGAGTCGGCAGCGGTCATCCTCACTCTCGTCATGCTCGGTAAGCTCATCGAGGCGCGGGCCAAGCGCTCGACGACCGCCGCGGTCCGCGCCCTAATGGCGCTTCGTCCGGAAACCGCGACGCGGCGTGTTGACGGTGCCTGGGTCACCGTTCCCGTCGAGGAGGTGAAGGGCGGCGACGTGGTGCTCGTGCGTCCGGGCGAACGCGTTCCTGTCGACGGCACGGTGTCGGTGGGCGAGAGCGAACTCGACGAATCCCTCGTCACCGGCGAAAGCGTTCCCGTCGTCAAGCGCGAGGGCGATCCGGTGACGGCCGGCACCGTCAATGGCGCGGCGGCGATCGAGATCGTCACTGGCGCGGTCGGCGAGGATACGACGCTCGCCCGCGTCATCCGGCTCGTCGAGCACGCCCAGGCCGGCAAGGCGCCGGTGCAGCGGCTCGTCGACAAGGTCGCCTCGATCTTCGTGCCGACGATTATCGCCATTGCCGTCGTCACCTTCGCCGGCTGGATGCTCTTCGGCGGCACGTTCGAGGCCGCGCTCGTTGCCGCTGTCTCCGTCCTTGTCATCGCCTGCCCATGTGCGCTCGGCCTTGCAACGCCGACAGCGCTCGTGGCGGGAACGGGCGCGGGCGCGCGCTCCGGCATTCTCATCAAGGATATCCAGGCGCTGGAAGTCGCTCACCGGGTCGACACCGTTATTTTCGACAAGACCGGCACGCTTACGGCTGGCGAGCCGAAGGTGATGGCGGTCGCCGCGGGCGAGGCGGGCGACGAGGATGCCGTCCTCAGGCTCGCCGCCTCCGCCAACCAGACCAGCGAGCATCCCCTTGCAAAGGCGATGGTCGAGGCAGCATCGGAAAAGGAACTGACGCTGTTTTCCTCCGCCAACCTCAAGGCGCTTGCCGGGCTCGGCGTCGTTGCCGATGTCGAGGGTGCCCGCGTCGTCATCGGCAATCCGGCGCTGATGGCCGAGGAGGGCGTCGAGACCGGTGTGCTTGCCGCGGCCTTTGCGGCGGAGGAAGAAGCCGCGCACACCGCGGTCATCGTCGCCCGCGACGGCATCGCGCTCGGGGTCATCGGTCTTGCCGATCCGGTGCGCGAGGACGCTCGGGCCGCCGTCGCCATGCTGAAGCGGGCAGGCATTCGCACCTCGATGCTGACGGGCGATGCGGCGGCCGTTGCCAGGTCGGTGGCCGGGGACCTCGGCCTCGACAGTTGGAAGGGGCCGGTGCGGCCGCAGGACAAGTCGGACGCTGTCGCCGCGCTTCGCGCCGAAGGCCGGATCGTCGCCATGGTCGGCGACGGCATCAATGATGCCCCGGCGCTTGCCGCCGCCGATATCGGCATTGCCATGGGAACCGGGACGGAGGTCGCCATGGAAACGGCTGGCATCACGCTGATGCGGCCCGATCCACGGCTCGTTCCCGCCGCGCTCGATATCTCGCGGGCGACGACACGCAAGATTTACCAGAACCTTTTCTGGGCTTTCATCTACAATGTCATTGGTGTGCCGCTCGCCGCCTTCGGCTTCCTGTCGCCGGCGGTTGCCGGCGGGGCTATGGCGATGAGCTCCATCTCGGTTGTCACCAATGCCGCGCTCCTGAAGCGCTGGCGGGCGAAACTCGGCGGCTGATCCCGGATCATCTTCGTTTTTTTCGGGATCTGGGTTCGACTACGTATGGAACCTTTTGCCGTTGACGCATAGGTAATGGCAATGACCGGCCGAATTCCCGCGTTTTCGGGTCGATAGCCGGACATTGTGGCCTTGCGGGCCGGTGTCAGGCAGCACCAAAAAGCAGTATTTCCCTTGCTTAAAATCAAGTGACATTTTCACGCATTTGTATATTGGAAAGAGAGAGCCACTACCTTTCGTCGGAAAGAAGCATCTCCACTCAGAGAGACTACCGGAAGCGACCCATGAACATCCAATCGGCACTTGAAGAGCCAGAATCCCGGGCGGCGTCCGAAAGGGGACGCACCACGCGCGATTCCGTCGTCATTCGTTTCGCTGGCGATTCCGGCGACGGAATCCAGTCGGCGGGAACGCAATTTGGTCTGGAAGCCGCGCTTGGTGGCAACGATCTGGCGACGTTTCCCGACTTTCCCTCCGAGATCAGGGCTCCGGCCGGGTCGCCGGGCGGCGTCTCCTCGTTCCAGATCCATTTTTCCTCGCGCGAGATCCATACGCCGGGCGATCGGCTCGACTGTCTTGTGGCGCTCAATCCGGCAGCACTGACCATACACCTCAAGGACCTCCTTCCCGGCGGCATGCTGATCGTCGACACCGGTGCCTTCCGGTCGGCGGCGCTGAAGAAGGCCGGCTACGAGACCGATCCTCTCCAGGATGGTTCGCTGGAGGCCTATCACGTACTCGCCATCGACATCTCCACGATGACGCGCGAGACGGTGGCTTCGCTCGAGGATGTCGACGTCTCCTCAAAAAAGGATGCGCTGAAGGCCCGCAACATGTGGGTGCTCGGCCTCGTCTACTGGGTCTTCGGGCGCGACAGGCATTCGACGCTCGACTGGATCGACAAGAAATTCGCCAAGAAGCCGACGGTGCGGACCGTCAACCGCGCGGCGATCGAGGCGGGCTACGCCTTCGGCGCGACAGCACAGCTGCCCACCGATCTGGACCTCGTCACCGTGCCTCCTGCAAAGGCGGAGCCGGGCCTCTACCGGACCGTGACGGGTGGCGAGGCCATTGCCTACGCGCTCGTCGCCGGAGCCCATGCCCATGGCGTCGATCCGGTCTATTGCTCCTATCCTATCACGCCCGCGTCTTCGATGCTCCACGCGCTCGCCAAGCTCGGCGAGACGGTGGGCGTGAAGACCTTCCAGGCGGAAGACGAGATCGCGGCGGTGTGCGCGGCGATCGGTGCATCCTTTGCCGGCACGCTCGGCATCACCGGTACCTCGGGCCCCGGCATGGCGCTGAAGGGCGAGGCACTCGGCCTCGCGGTCGGTGCGGAACTGCCGCTCGTCATCGTCAACGTACAGCGTGGCGGCCCGTCGACGGGCCTGCCGACGAAGGTGGAACAGGCCGATCTCTACCAAGCCGCTTACGGGCGTCATGGCGATTCGCCGATGCCGGTCGTGGCGATCAGCTCGCCGGCTGACGCCTTCGACGTGACGCTCGAGGCGATCCGGCTCGCCGTTACCTTCATGACGCCGGTCGTGGTGCTTTCCGATGGCTATATCGCCAATGCCTCCGAACCCTGGCGCATCCCGAAGCTTGCCGACTTGCCGCGCTCCGAGGTGAAGCGGACGATCGACGGCCACCTGGAGCCGTTCTACCGCGATCCGGAAACGCTGGCGCGTCCGTGGGTGAAGCCGGGCATGAAGGGCGGTATCCACAGGCTCGGCGGGCTTGAACGCAAGAATATCACCGGCGAAGTGTCCTACGACGCCGACAACCACCAGACGATGACGGACCTGAGGACGGCGAAGATCGCCGGCATTGCCGATCACATTCCCGAGCAGACGGTGACGCTTGGGGCCAGCGAGGGCGATGTCGCCGTCGTCTCCTGGGGATCGACCTTTGGTGCGGTGACCGACGCGGTGGAAAAGATGATCACTGAGGGCAAGTCCGTCAGTCACATCCACATGACGCATCTGGTGCCGTTCCCGAGGAACCTCGGCGCGCTTCTCGGCCGCTTCAAGCGGATCATCGTGCCGGAGCTCAACACCGGACAGCTCGTCACCATGATCCGGGCCGAATACCTCATTCCGGCCGAGCCGCTTTCCAAGGTCGCCGGCCAGCCGTTCCACATTTCAGAAATCGAGGAAGCCGTCGACAAGGCGCTTCAGGAGGTGCGGTCATGACTGCTGAAGTCGCTCTGAAACCCCGGGATTTCGCCTCCGCGCAGGAAGTGCGCTGGTGCCCCGGCTGCGGAAACTACTCCGTCATCAAGGCGGTGCAGAAGACGCTCGCGGACGCCGGCTCAAATCCGGACAACACGGTCTTCGTGTCGGGCATCGGCTGCTCGTCGCGCTTTCCCTACTACATGGAGACCTACGGTTTTCACACAATCCACGGCCGCGCGGCGGCGGTGGCGACGGGCGTCAAGCTCGGCAATCCGGACCTCGACGTCTGGGTGGTGTCGGGCGACGGCGATTCGCTCGCCATCGGCGGCAACCATCTCCTGCATGTCCTCAGGCGGAACGTGGATCTCACTTACCTCCTTCTCAACAATGAGATCTACGGCCTGACCAAGGGGCAGACTTCACCGACGTCGCGCAAGGGCACGCTCACGCCCACGACGCCACATGGATCGCTCGACGAGCCGGTGCATCCGGTCGCCTTCGCGCTCGGCGCCGGCGGGCATTTCGTCGCCCGAGCGGTGGATGCGCTGCAGGATGTGCTGCAGGGGACGATCGCCCGGGCGCACGCGTTCACCGGCACGAGCTTCGTTGAAGTGCTGCAGAACTGCCTCATCTACAACGACGGCGTCTTTGCCGAGGTCGAGGACAAGAAGCGCGTTGCCGAGACGCTGCTGCGGCTCGAACACGGCAAGCCGATGATCTTCGGCGCGGAGAACGACAAGGGTATCCGGCTCAACGTGAAAACTCTGCAGCTTGAGGTCGTCACGCTCGGCGAGGACGGCGTCGGCGAAGCCGATCTCCTCGTTCACGACGAGACCAACCGGGTGCTCGCCGGCATGCTGTCGCGGATGGCCGATCCGCTTCCCGTCGGCGTCATTTATGCGGCGGACGAGGATACCTTCATGGCCCGGCAACCGGCGCTCGTCCACGACGCGGACACCATCTTCCCGCGCCTGCAAAAGGCGATGGAAAGCGGTCACGTCTGGACGGTCGAGTAGCGCCGGCGGGGCCTTACGGCGTTACCGGGCCGGCCACGGGATCTGACGCCGGTTTTTCGCCAATCCCTGCGATGCCAGAGGCCGGCGGCCCCTCCCGCCGAACTCTGTCGTTCATCACCTCTTGAACCTGGGTGCGGGGGAGGCCTATCTAGCCCCTAACGCGGCGCGCGATCGCGCGCTCCCATTCGGCGCATGACCGCGCCAATGACTTTTTCGGGACAACCGTCATGACATCACAAGCAAAAATCCCCGTAACCGTCATCACCGGTTATCTGGGCGCCGGCAAGACGACACTCCTCAACCGGATCCTGTCGGAAGACCATGGCAAGCGCTATGCGGTGATTGTCAACGAATTCGGCGAGATCGGCATCGACAACGACCTCCTCGTGGAGTCCGACGAGGAAATCTACGAGATGAACAACGGCTGCATCTGCTGCACGGTGCGCGGCGACCTCATCCGGGTGGTCGAGAACCTCCTCAAGCGGCGCGGCGGTTTCGACGCCATCATCGTGGAGACGACGGGGCTTGCCGATCCCGCGCCGGTCGCGCAGACTTTCTTCATGGACGATGCGGTGCGCGAGGCGGCCGTTCTCGATGCGGTGGTGACCGTGGCCGACGCAAAGCATCTCGGCCAGCGGCTCGCCGACAGCCCGGAGGCGGAGGACCAGATCGCCTTCGCCGACCTCGTTCTCCTCAACAAGACCGATCTCGTCTCGCCGCAAGGCCTTGCCGCGACCGAAGCCTCGATCCGGGCGATCAATCCGGGTGCGCGGATCATCCACACCGAGCGTTGCGCGGTGCCGCTCGACGAGGTTCTCGGTCGGGGCGCCTTCGACCTCAACCGTATCCTGTCGCTCGATCCGCATTTCCTTGAGCTGGAAGACGATCACGTTTGCGGTCCCGATTGCGATCACGACCACCATCATCACGACCATGACCACCACCGCCATGACGAGTCCGTCTTCAGCGTGGCGCTGGCCTGCGACGAACTCGATCCGCGCAAGTTCTTCCCCTGGGTGGAACGGGTGACGCAGGAAGAGGGGCCGAACATTCTCCGGCTGAAGGGCATTCTCGCCTTCACCGATGATCCGGAGCGTTATGTCGTCCAGGGCATTCACATGCTGATCGAGGGCGATCACCAGCGCGAATGGGCGGCGGACGAAGAACACCGCAGCCGAATGGTGTTCATCGGCCGCAACCTCGACGCCGACAAGCTCCGTAGCGGCTTTGCCGCCTGCGCGGCCGCGTGAGGGCGACCATGGCGGATCCTGTCGAACGTGACTTCGGCGCCTTCGTCGTTGCGGCGGCGTTCATTGGCGACACGCCGGCCTTCGCGCTCGGTGACGGGACAGTAAAGCTCGTCGGCGAGGCCGATCGCTCCGTCGACGCGCACAAGGGTTCGGTGCTTGTCGCCGTCCCGGCGCTCGACGGCAAGTCGCTCATTACCGGCGGTGACGACGGGCGGATCGCCTCGATCGGTGCGGACGGTGCCGTGGAGACGCTGGCGGAAAAGCCGCGCAAGTGGATCGATATCCTCGCCGCCGGGCCGAAGGGCACGGTCGCTTATGCCTCGGGGCGGACGGCCTGGGTGCGTTTTGCAGACGGCACCGAGCGCGGCATCACCATGGCGCGGGGCATCGGCGGGCTCGCCTTCGCGCCCAAGGGCGTGCGGCTGGCGGTCGCCCACGTCGACGGCGTGACGCTGGTGTGGCCAAACACCGACGGCGCGCCGCAGACGCTGGAGTGGAAGGGTGCGCATCTCAATGTCACCTTCTCGCCCGACGGCAAGTTCGTGATGACGTCTATGCAGGAACCGCAGTTGCACGGCTGGCGCCTGTCGGATCGCGACAACATGCGCATGTCCGGCTATCCGGCCAAGATCAAATCCTGGTCGTGGTCGGCGAAGGGGCGTTTCCTGGCAACCTCCGGTGCTGGCGCGGCGATCCTCTGGCCGTTCCACATTGGCGGCGGGCCGAGTGGCAAGTCACCGTTGCAGGTCGGTCAGCGCGAGCAACTCGTGACGGCGGTTGCCTGCCATCCGCGCGAGGATATCGTCGCCATCGGCTACGACGACGGGACGATGGTGGTCGCCCGTTTCGACGATGACGATCTCGTCAACGTTGTGGAGCCGGATGGCGCACCAGTCTCCGCGCTCGCCTTCGACAGACGCGGTAACCGGCTGGCCTATGGCACCGAGGCGGGTAAGGCGGGAGTGTTTCAGGTCGTCGTCTAACGACTGCCCGTGGTCGAGGCGTCCTGGGAACCTTTCTGACTTTCTCCCGGTGGCTCTTCGGGATCTCTCTCTCGGTAAGCTCTGGCCCTCCCCGCCGGGATCTGCGTACCATGACGTGCCTGGTGGCTCAGGGAACGCTTCGCTCGACCGGGCGTTCAATCGCCGAACGGGAGGAGCGACATGGGACGGACACTAACGCTTGCCATCGGCGCGATTTTCGCGGTCGTCTTTTCGCAGGCACCGGAATATGCGCAGCAGTACCAGCAACGCATCGGCGGGGCGATCGACGAACTGGCGAAGATCATCCGGACCTTCGATGCCGATGCCGGTGAGGAGGGGCTTGGCCGCGAACAGGCACTCGTCCGGCTGAAAGGCAATATCGATCCGCTCGCCGCCCGGCGCGGCGCGCGAATGGATGAGGCGATCCGGCGCTACGAGCAGCTCATCCGTCAGCGCGCGGCGCTAAGAGGGGCTGGGCCGGTGGAGCGGGTCTATGTTCTTGCCCGCGATTTCGATCCGGAGATCGGATCGGCGGCGGCGGAGGATTTCAAGCCGGCGGTGCCGGTCACGATCGGTGGTTTCGTCGCTGCCGCGATCGGTTTCCTGATAGCCCTTTTGGGCGGCGGCACCGCACGGGCGGCGACCAGGGCGGTACGACGGAAGAGGCGGCGCGGGCGGCTTGAACCGTCTCGCGGTGGGGATGCGCCGGGCCGATAGGGCGCCCGGGGACATCCGCGGCGAAGCGCGGGCCGACAGAACGAGGAACGGGATTGGACACACTCACTCGCATGCGAACCTTCGTGCAGGTCGTGGAATCCGGCGGGTTTTCGGCCGCCGGTCGCGACCTCGGACGTTCCAAGGCGCTGATTTCGAAATATGTGCGCGAACTTGAGGACGAACTCGGCGTTCGTCTCCTCAATCGGACGACCCGCAAGCTGTCGCTCACCGAAGCGGGCACTGCCTATTACCGTGAGGCGGCCGATATCGTGCAGCGGATCACCGACCTTAACGAATCGGTTGGCGAATCCCAGTCCGAGCCGCGCGGTGTCCTGCGCATCACAGCGCCGCGCGCCTTCGGTGAGCGCGGTATCGGCAAGGCGCTGATCGACTTTCTTGTTGAACAGCCGAACATCCGCATTTCGCTTTTCCTCGACGACCGGCTCGTCGATGTCGTCGATGAAGGGTTCGACGTCGCCATCCGCATGACGCAGCTCGAAGATTCCAGCCTGATCGCGCGCAAGCTCGTCAGCATGCGCACCATCACCTGTGCGGCGCCGTCCTTCGTCGAACGACACGGCGAACCGTCGCATCCGCGCGAGCTCTCGGACCTGCCGTGCATCGTCGACACGAATCTGCGCAGCCCCGGGCTGTGGGCGTTCGAGAAGGACGGTCGGCGCATGTCGGTGTCGATCAACGGACCGGTCGAGGTTAACAGCCCGATCGTCGCACGGCAGATGGCCGTTGCCGGCGTGGGCATCGCCATGGTACCGGCGTTCCTCGTCGACGAGGACATCGCCGATGGCCGGTTGATCTCGTTCCTGGAAGGCTTCGAGCGGCCGATGATGGGTGTCTATGCGGTTTATCCGCACCGGCGGCATCTCTCGGTGAAGGTCCGTGTGTTCGTCGATTTCCTCGTGCGCTGGTTCGACCACATGCACAAGGAAATCACGCGCCGGCGTGCTGCCGGCGAACGGTTCAACGCGGACAGGCTTTGAGCCAAACTTTGACTCCGGCGTGGTTGGAGCCCGATGCGGGTGGCCGGGCCGGGTGACGTGGACCGAGGATGTGTGCCGATGCCGCAGGGCGGGTTCCATCGTTTCGCCACGTTCGGACGACCAAGATCGCCGCGCCGGATCGCTCTGGCGTTTGCCACGTGTCCCTCTTGAAACCCTGCGAGCCAATGATCCGATCGCGTTTCGTCCCCGCGCTTCTTGCCCTTGTCCTTTGGTGCCTCGGCCTCTCCGAGGCACTTGCCCATCCCCATGTCTTCGTGCGTGCGCGGGCCGAGGTTGTCTATGACGACAAGGGCGAGGTCGTCGCGATCAACCACGACTGGCAGTTCGACGATGCCTTTTCCGCCTTCGCGCTGCAGGGGCTCGATACCAACGGAGACGGCAAATACAGCCGCGAGGAACTGGCTGGCCTTGCCAAGGTGAATATCGATTCCATGAAGGAATACGGCTACTTCACCTTTGGCGACGACACCCGTGTCGAGATTGATTTTCGCCATCCGCCGGACGGCTTCTGGCTCGAAACCAAAACGATTCCTCTCGACGACTACTGGGGGATTTCCGACGACGACCGCAAGGCGATGGCGGAGGACAAGGCGCGCGGTGTTCAGGACGACGTTCCCGACACGGTGACGCTGCTCGAACTTCACTTCACCCTGCCGTTGAAGAAACCGGTCGGGCATGACAAGCCGGTGACCTTCGACGTCTACGATCCGACCTATTACGTCGACTTTCGCTTTGCCGGCACCGGTATGCCGATCACGCTGAAGAATCCGCCGGGGAAATGCCGGGTGAAGGTCAAGGAGCCGGACCCGCTCGATCCGACGACGGCGGCGGCGCTGGCGCAGGTCGGCGCCGATGTGCGCACCCCACCACCCGACCTTCTGGCGGTGACGCAAAACCTCGTCAACCAGATGATCATCACCTGCGGCGACAAGGTGGCCGCTGCTGTTTCCGCCCCGGGCGACACGTCTACTCCCGGCAACCCGTCTATTCCTGGCAACACAGGGCCCCAGGCGAGTGCCTCGCTGCTCGACACGCCGGCGGCGGCCATGCAGGCTCCGGATGCGCCCAATGCTGCCCCCGATGCTTCCGCAGACGTGTCCGGTACGGACGGCGTGCGGCTCGAGAACGCCTTCGATGCCGTCAACGCGCTGGCGGCAAGTGGCGACGCGGCGGCACGGCAGGCGGTTGCCGACGAGGCCGCTAGCCTGGCCGAGGCGGCGGAGAGCGAGGGCGAAGCGGTCCGCAGCGTTGATACCACACGGATCACGGCCGCTCCGAAGACGACCACAACGGCGAATGGAGCCGTGAGTGCCCCCGCCGATCCGGAAGCCTCGCCTCCGTCGTCATCGATCGGCTGGCTGGCGCGGATCAAGGGACGGATCAGCCAGCTCCAGTCCGCCTACTATCAGAAGATGATTTCCGCCATGCGGCGCTTCCGGTCGAGCGACACGGCGGCCTGGGGCCTCATCTGGCTGAGCCTTGCCTATGGCATCTTCCACGCCGCCGGCCCGGGTCACGGCAAGGCGGTGATTACCTCCTACATGTTCGCCAACGAGGCGACGGTGCGGCGCGGCGTTACGCTGTCCTTTGCCGCGGCCTTCGTGCAGGGGCTGACGGCGGTGCTGATCGTTAGTGTCATCGCGCTGATCCTGAAGGGTACCGGCATGGCGATGCGCAGCACGCTCGGCGTCTTCGAGAGTGGCAGCTTCGCCCTCGTTGCGCTTCTCGGCGCCTGGCTTACCTGGCGCAAGGGCCGGGCCTTCCTCGCCATTCTCGGTTGGGGGGCGGCATCCGGCCATGCCCACAATCATGCCCACGCCCATGGGCACAATCATGATCATACGCACGACCATGCGCACAATCACGACCATGGGCACAATCATGATCATGCTCACGATCATGACCATGACCACGTTCATCATGCCCTTGCGCATTCCGATCCGCATCATGTGCACGGGCCGGATTGCGGCTGCGGCCACAACCATCTTCCCGATGTGGAACTCGCCTCGAAAAAGCTCTCTCTCAAGGAGGCGCTGGCGGCGATTCTCTCGATCGGCATCCGGCCGTGTTCCGGCGCTCTCGTGGTGCTCGTCTTCGCGCTGTCGCTTGATCTTTACTGGGTCGGCGTCGTCTCCGCCTTCGTCATGGCCTTCGGCACGGCGCTGACGGTGTCGTCGCTGGCGATCATAGCGGTGACCAGCAAAGGGATCGCGAAACGGTTCCTGGGAGCGCAGGGCGGTGGCGGACGGGTGCTCTTTGCCGGCGTGGAGGTTGCCGCAGCGGTCTTTGTGTTCCTCGTCGGCGTGACGCTCTTCATTGTCACCTTCGGCACCGCACCAATGGTCTGAGCGCCAATCAGCGCATGCCGAGGACCTTCGTCGGCGGCACGGTGAGCGCGGCGGCGACAACGAGCATTGTCGCGGCGGCAAGGCTCGGCAGGACGAAACTTCCCGTCATCCGGTGAGCATAACCGGCGAATGTCGGCCCCACCATCTGGCCGACGCCGAAAGCGGCGGTGGCCATGGCCATGGCGCGGCGCGGATCGCCTCGGCTGAGGGCCCGGGCGAGCATCAGACCGAGTGACGTTATCCCCATGAGCGTTCCGCCGAAGAGGAGGGCGGCGGCGAGGACGGCGAGGCGCGATGTATCGAAGACGCTGGCGACGACGGCTATCGCCTCGACGATGCAGGCCAGCGCGAAGGCGCGGTCGTTGCCGATCCGCCGACCGACCCAGGCCCAGGCGGCGACGGAGGGTGCGGCGGCGATGCCGACGATGAACCAGACGTAGGGTTCGAGCACGCTGACGGCCGGCGAGAAGCGGACGATGGTGTTGATGAAGGTGGCGGTGATCACATAGCCGAAGCCGAAGAGGCCGTAGGCGACGATGATGGCGATGAGCCGGCCGTTGATGCCGCCGCCCTTTTCCGCTTTCGGGGGTGGGGCTTCCGGCGCGCCAGGAACGAGCCATGCAGTCAGCGCCACGACGGCGAGCGAGATGGCGCCGCAGGCGAGCCAAAGGCCGCTCCAGCCGATGCCGGCGTAGGCCAGGCCGGCGATGAGCAGGGCGGAAAAGGCAATGCCGACGCCGACACCGGCGAAATGGATGACGGAGAGGCCGAACCGGTCGGAGGCCGCGATGCGGTCGAGGACGAGGGCAGACGAGAGCACCAGAACGAGCGCCGTCGTCACGCCTCCCACGAAGCGCAGGACGAGAAAGACCGGCATCGTCTCCGTCAGCCCCATGGCGAAGGTCGAGGCGGCGCATACGGCGAGGCTGGCGAGAAACCACGGCCGCCGGCCGCCGGGCAGATGGGCGAAGGCGCCGAAGAGCGCGCCGGCCAGATGGCCGAGGAAATTCACTGAGGCGAGGATGCCGGCCTGTTCGGCGGAGAGCCCAAGACCCTCGACCATGAACGGCAGGATCGGTGTATAGGCGAAGCGGCCGATGCCCATGGCGGCGGCGAGCGCGATGCAGCCGCCGATGGCGACGCCGAGCGGATGGCCTTCGGGCGGGATTTCCCTGCCGGGGCGTCCGTTCGGGCGTGCGTTCACGGGCGTCGTCTCCTCAGGTCGCGCGGATCGCCTCGCCGAAGGCGGCAAAGAGGCGCCTGGAGGGCTCGTCGGTTTCCACCCAATATTCCGGATGCCACTGCACGCCGAGCGTCCAGCCGGGGGCGTCCTTCACCGAAACCGCCTCGATCGTATCGTCCGGCGCGAGCGCTTCAACCTGCAATTTATCTGCAAGCCGGTCGATCGCCTGTCGGTGGATGGAATTGACGCGCACCGGTGCCTCGCCGAGGATCGAGGCGAGCACGCCGTCCTTCGTCGGAGCGACGTCATGGGCGAGTGCGTAGCGGACGTCCTGATTGTCGGATTGCGGCGCGCGATGGTCCATGCGGCCGGGCAGGTCCTGGATCTCGGTGGCGAGCGTGCCGCCGAGCGCGACGTTCAGTTCCTGAAAGCCGCGGCAGATGGCGAAGAGGGGAATGCCGCGGCGGATCGCGCCCTCGATCAGCGGCAGCGTGGTGGCGTCGCGCTCCGGGTCGTAGGGCTCATATTTTTCCTGAGGTTCCACGCCGTATCTGGCCGGGTGGACGTTGGTCTTGGAGCCGGTGGCGATGACGCCGTCGACGCGGTCGAGGACGCTGTCGAGGTCGATCCGGTCGCCGAGCGCGGGAAGGATGAGCGGGGCGGCATGGGCGCCGGCGATCACGGCGTTCATGTAGATCGAGGTGACGGCGTGCCAGGTATAGTTTTCGAACTGACGGATATCGGCGGTGACGAGAACGACAGGCGTGGACATGGATGCTGGCATGAGGTTGGGCGGCGCGGCCGCGCGGGGTGATCGACGGGACGGAATATTCGGGCCGGCACGAAGACTGCGGGCGGATGCTTGCATCTGTCCGCACTTTTCCGGTCGGCACTATCCGGTATGGCTGCAAGCGCCGGATGCGATTCGATCCGGTACTTTCCCGCATCTCTGGCACAGTTCCGCGCCAAAGGCGAGCGGTCGCTTGGAATGCCGCGGGCGGGCGGGCGTTGCTGCCCGTGGTGTCGCGGGGGTGCGTATGCCGGGGCTCTCGTCTGGAAGTATAAGACAAAATCCGTATTTTCGATGTCGGCCGCGCTTGTGCGACGTGGCCACTTGCGCTTTAAGACTCTTACGAAGGCTGCGGAAATGCGGTCGACGGGCCAGGGAACGGGACGAGCGAAAGCCAATTCCGTCGTTCGCGCACCCGGCATACGAAACTGAATTCAGTGGGAGGAAAACTGATGGATCGCCGTTCGTTTCTGAAAAAGGCCGGCCTTGCCGGCGGGACCGTCGCGGCCTCGACGCTGGCCGCGCCTGCCATCGCCCAGGGCAAGATGGAACTGAAGATGGTCACGACGTGGCCGAAGAATTTCCCCGGCCTGGGCACTGGCGCGCAGCGCGCGGCCGACCGGATCACCGCGATGACCGACGGCCGGATCACCGTCAAGCTCTATGCCGCCGGCGAACTCGTCCCGGCGTTTGAATCGTTCGATGCCGTCTCCACCGGAACGGCCGATATCTATCATGGCGCCGAGTACTACTGGCAGGGCAAGAGCAAGGCGTTCAACTTCTTCGCCGCCGTGCCGCTCGGCCTCACCGCCTCGGAACTGTCGGCCTGGGTCAACTTCGGCGGCGGCCAGGAGCTGTGGGACGAACTGTCTGCACAGTTCAACATCAAGGCCATGCTGTGCGGCAATACCGGCGTGCAGATGGGCGGCTGGTTCAACAAGGAAATCAAGACGCTGGAGGACCTTAAGGGTCTGAAGATGCGTATTCCGGGCCTCGGTGGCGAAGTCATCCGGCGTCTTGGCGGCACGGCCGTTTCGCTGCCCGGCGGCGAAATCTTCCCAGCGCTGCAGTCCGGGGCGATCGACGCGACCGAATGGGTCGGTCCGTGGAACGACCTCGCCTTCGGTTTCTACAAGATCACCAAGTACTACTACTGGCCGGGCTTCCACGAGCCGGGCTCGGGCCTGTCGATGGGCGTCAACAAGGGCATCTGGGACAAGCTGTCGGATGAGGACAAGACCATCTTCACCGCGGCGGCGCAGGCCGAGACCAACCTGATGTATTCCGAGTTCAACGCCAAAAACGGCACGGCGCTCGATACGCTCGTCAACAAGCACGGCGTCAAGCTGATGGAATTCCCGGAGGACGTCTGGACCGCGATCGGCAAGGTCTCCGACCAGGTGGTGAAAGAATCCGTTGACGACGACATCGGCAAGAGGGTGCTGGAAAGCTTCCTCAAGGCGCGCAAGGAAGTCGGCGGTTGGGACCGGATCGGCGAACAGGCCTATCTGAACGCCCGCGAGAAGGTTCTCGGCATGTAAGTCGCGGCCCGCTCCCCTCATATCCGGCACGGGCCGTCCCGGCGGCGGTCCGTGCCGTGCTCCCGTCGACCGACCTTCCGGTCTGGCACTCCGCAATCGGCGGTTTTCCGCCATTTCGGAGGCAAACGGGAGTTTCCTTCCCGGCGTTCTTGCGAGCGGAACTTCAAGGAGAAATGGCTGATGCGTTCTGTGGCCAATGCCATCGATGCGCTGAACGATCGTATCGGACGCTTCGTCGCGTGGTTCGCGCTGGCGATGGTTCTGATCCAGTTCGTCGTCGTCGTCGGGCGCTACATCTTCGGCGTCGGGTCGATCTGGGTGCAGGAGTCGATCGTCTACCTGCATGCGTTCGGCTTCATGCTCGCCTCCGCCTACACATTGAAGAAAGACGGTCACGTACGGGTCGACATCTTCTATCGCGAGGCGCGGCCGGTGATTAAGGCCACCGTCAACCTCTTAGGCGGTCTCTTTCTGCTGATCCCGGTCTGCGTGCTGATCGTCTGGGTCTCCTGGACCTATGTCGCGAGTTCCTGGTCGGTGCTGGAAGGGTCAAAGGAGACCTCCGGTATTCAAGGGGTTTTCCTTCTGAAAACCGCAATCATCGTCTTTGCGGTCCAGATGGGGCTTCAGGGCTTCTCCATGGTGCTCAGATCGCTCATGGCTATTGGCGGCGATGAGAAGGAGCGCACGGCGCTCAGAATCAACACAAGCGCGCACTAGGGGGCAGTCGCAATCATGGAAGCTTTGGCCCACGCCCTCGACGGCCTGATGTTCGCAACGGTCTGCGTGTTCCTGCTGGCGGGTTTTCCCGTCGCCTTCACGCTGGCCGGCACCGCCCTGATCTTCGCCGCCCTCGGATATTCCGCTGGCGCCTTCGATCCGGCATTCCTGTCCGCCTTCCCGCAACGCATCTTCGGTACGATGACGAACGAGGTGCTGATCGCAGTGCCGCTTTTCGTCTTCATGGGCGTGATGCTTGAACGCTCCAAGGTGGCCGAGGAGCTCCTGGAAACCATGGGCCGGCTCTTCGGGCGGTTGCGTGGCGGTCTCGGCATTTCGGTCTCGATCGTCGGTGCGTTGCTGGCCGCCTCCACCGGCATCGTCGGTGCCACGGTGGTCACCATGGGGCTCTTGTCGCTGCCGACGATGCTGAAACGCGGCTATTCCAAGCGGCTGGCCTGCGGCTCGATCGCGGCCGCCGGCACGCTCGGGCAGATCATTCCGCCCTCGATCGTCCTCGTCATTCTCGGCGACCAGCTCTCCAACGCCTATCAGAAGGCGCAGCTCGACATGGGGATCTTCTCGCCGGAGACGGTGTCGGTCGGCGATCTCTTCGCCGGCGCGCTCATCCCCGGTCTGATCCTCGTCGGCTTCTACATGCTCTACCAGATCGTCATGGCTATCGTGAAGCCGGAGAGTTCCCCGGCGATGCCGGAAGAGGAGCTGGGCGAGGTGACGGCGATGCAAATGGTGCATGCGCTGGTGCCGCCCATCGTCCTCATCGTTGCCGTTCTGGGATCCATCCTCGCCGGTGTTGCGACACCGACCGAGGCCGCGGCCGTCGGCGCGATCGGTGCGATCCTTCTCGGCGGCTACCGGCTGGAGGAGAACCGGCCGATCCCGATCTACGTCGCGGCCTTCTCTCTCGTGGGCGTTCTGGCGCTGGCGCTTGACTTCGACCTGCGCGTGGCGCGCGATGTGATCGGCGTGCGCGACATGGTCGGTATCGTGCTTGCCGTGGCGTTCTGCCTGGGGCTCGGCTGGGGACTTCTGGTGGCGATCTGGCGTGTCTTCCGACACAACGTGCTCACCGAGGTCGTCCGCTCCACGACGCAGATCTCATCGATGGTGTTCGTCATCCTGATCGGCGCGGCGCTGTTCTCGCTGGTGTTCCGCGGCCTTGGCGGCGAGGAGATGGTGCATGAGGCGCTGACCGGCATTCCGGGCGGCGCGGTCGGCGCAATGCTCGCCGTCATGCTCCTGATGTTCTTCCTCGGCTTCTTCCTCGACTTCCTGGAGATCGTCTTCGTCGTCGTGCCGCTGGTGGCGCCAATCCTGCTGCAGATGGAGATGCCGAACGGCGAGCTGATGAGCCCGGTCTGGCTCGGTATCATGATGGCGATCAACCTGCAGACGTCATTCCTGACGCCGCCGTTCGGCTTCGCTCTGTTCTACTTGCGCGGCGTCGCGCCGCCGGAGGTGCGTACGACCGATATCTATGTCGGCATCATCCCCTTCGTCTTCATCCAGGTACTGGCGCTCGTCATGCTGTGGTATCTGCCGGTTCTGGCGACCTGGCTGCCGACGGTCATCTACGGCAACTGACCGTTTGCCCCCGCGTCGCCCTTGTGGCGCGATGCGGGGGGCCGACCACGCGGTACGGGCGTCTACCGGTCGGCGATGCCGGAGCGCTTTTCCAGGTCGAGGATGGCTTCGCCTATGCTGTCCAGACGCTTCGACAGGATCGCCTGGGCATCGTAGAGCGCGCGGTTATAGAGCATCGGGCCGAGTTCTTTCAGCACGAAATCGAGCAGGAATCCGGCGTCGAAGCGACCGAGCTCCTCGCCTCGTTCCTCGTAGAAATAGCAGATGATCGCTTCGGTCGCGGCATCGCGTTCGGCAGTCGAAAGGGTGATGTCGGACATGGGTTTCCTTTCCCGGAACGGTACGGCTGTCCCTGGCTTTCCGGTGGGGTAAACGGATGGCTCGTCTTTCGGATAGCACGGAAATCCGTGCGTGTGCTCTTCCAGGCTGCTAGCTTTAAGTTGACGGAGCCCTCGGACGTTGCGAGGATTCCGCTTCGTTTGTGCAAGGAATAAACCGGCCGGCCGGCCAGTTCCGCCCGTTCCGTCTCGCGGCCATCGCCGTTGGCGGCAGGAAATGGCCGTAGTGGTAACGGATCGGGGGAGGAGGCCTCCATGGCGCTCAAGGATGTCAGTCTCGACGACAAGTACGATCTTACCAAGCCGACGGTGTTCACGACCGGGACGCAGGCGCTCATTCGCCTATGTCTCATGCAGCACGAGCGCGACGCGGCGGGCGGCCTGTCGACGGCCGGTTATGTTACCGGCTATCGCGGCTCGCCACTCGGCTCGCTCGACCAGCAGTTCTGGCGTGCGCGCGAGGTGCTGGAGCCGCGAAACCTCCTCTTCCGCACCGCGCTCAACGAGGATCTCGCCGCGACCGCGCTGTGGGGCACGCAGCAGGCGGAAATGCGCGGCGAGGGGCGGTTCGACGGTGTCTTCGGTCTCTGGTACGGCAAGGGACCTGGGGCGGACCGTTCCGGAGATGCATTCCGGCATGCCAATCTCGCCGGTACCTCGCGCCATGGCGGCGTCCTTGCGCTGATGGGCGACGACCACACCTGTGAATCCTCGACGACCGCGCACCAGTCGGAATTCGCCTTCGTTGATGCGATGATCCCGATCCTCAATCCCGCGGGCGTGCAAGAGGTGCTCGATTTCGGCATTCTCGGCCTGGCGCTGTCGCGGTTTGCGGGGACGTGGGCCGCGCTCAAATGCGTCAAGGACACGATCGAATCGACCGCGATCGTCGACGGCCGGCCGGAGCGCATCTCCGTCGTCCTGCCGGAGGGCGTTGCGATGCCGGCGACCGGGCTCAATATCCGTCCGGGCGTCCCTCCGCTCGAGCAGGAGGCGCTTCTTCACGAATACAAGCTGCCGGCGGCGATGGCCTTTCTCGCCGCGAACGGCATCGACCGGGTGGTGCTTTCCGGCGGGCGACAGCCTCGGCTCGGCGTCGCAACGACGGGCAAGAGCTATCTCGATGCCCTCGAAGCGCTCGACGCGCTCGGCATCGACGAGGTGCGGGCGGCGGATTTCGGCCTCCGGCTCTTCAAGATCGGCGCGACATGGCCGCTCGATCCGGCCGGTGCGCGTGCCTTCGCCGATGGGCTGGAAACGATCGTGGTGGTGGAGGAAAAGCGCGCGCTTATCGAGAGCCAATTGAAGGAAATCCTCTACGGCATGGCGAATGCGCCGCGGATCATCGGCAAGCGCGACGAGGAGGGAGAATGGCTGTTTCCGGCCAAGGGCGCGCTCGACGCCAACGATATCGCGCTCGCCATTGGCCGGCGGATCCTCGCGGTTACGCCAGACGAGGCGCTTGGCAAGCGTGTCGAGGCGCTTGATGACGCGCAGGCGCGGCTGAAGACCTCGCGCGACGTCGCGACCCGCATTCCCTATTTCTGTCCCGGCTGTCCGCACAATTCCTCCACGCACATCCCCGAGGGGAGCCGCGCCTACGCCGGCATCGGCTGCCACTACATGGTGCAGTGGATGGACCGCAAGACCGAGGGCTATACGCAAATGGGCGGCGAGGGCGCGAACTGGGTCGGCGAGGCGCCGTTCTCGCGCCGCGAACATGTTTTCCAGAATATCGGCGACGGCACCTTCAACCATTCCGGCCTCATGGCGATCCGGGCCGCCGCCGCCGCCGGCGTCAACGTCACATACAAGATCCTCTATAACGACGCGGTGGCGATGACCGGCGGCCAGCCGAACGACGGCGGTCTGCCCGTTGACCGCATCGCGGCGGAGGTCGCGGCGGAAGGCGCGCGGCGCATCGCCGTCGTTACCGACGAGCCGGAGAAATATCCGCCGACGCTCCGGTGGCCGGAAGGCACGACCTTGCACCACCGCGACGATCTCCTGGAGGTCGAGCGGGATCTGCGCGAAATCCCCGGCCTTACCGTTCTCATCTACGACCAGACCTGCGCGGCGGAAAAGCGCCGGCGGCGCAAGCGCGGCAACTTTCCCGATCCCGACCGGCGGGTCGTCATAAACGAGGCAGTCTGCGAGGGGTGCGGCGATTGCGGCGTGCAGTCGAACTGTGTCGCGATCCAGCCGGTGGAGACCGAGTACGGCCGCAAGCGGCAGATCGACCAGTCGGCCTGCAACAAGGACTTTTCCTGCCTCAAGGGGTTCTGTCCGAGCTTCGTCACGGTCCACGGCGGCAAACTTCGGCGCGGCAAGCCGGCGCTCGTTGGCGACGAGGAGCGGTTCGCTGCCGTTCCGGAACCAGAGCGCGCGTCGCTTCAGGACAATTACGCCATGCTGGTGACCGGCATCGGTGGCACCGGCGTCGTCACCATCGGCGCGGTCATCGGAATGGCCGCGCACATGGAAGGGAAGGGTTGTGGCATCATCGACATGGCAGGGCTCGCCCAGAAGGGCGGCGCGGTGACAAGCCACATCCGGCTGGCGCCGGACCCTGCCAACATCCATGCGATCCGCGTGCCCGCCGGTGCTGCGGACCTGGTGCTTGGCTGCGACATGGTTGTCGTCGGGTCGGCGAAGGTGTTGACCGCGATCGATCCGACAACGACGACCGTCGTCGTCAACACGCATGAATATCTTCCCGGCGACTTCGCCCGCGATGCCGATTACGTGTTGCCGACGGAAGGGCTGAAGCGGGCGATCTCGCGACGAACCCGTGAGGACCGGCTTCACATGCTGGAGGCGCAACAGCTTGCCACCAGTCTCCTCGGCGATGCCATCGCCACCAACATGTTCATGCTCGGCTATGCCTATCAGCTCGGTGCCATTCCGATCAGTGCGGAGGCGCTTGTGGAGGCGATCCGCCTCAATGGCGTCGCTGTCGCCATGAACGAGAAGGCGTTCCGGTGGGGCCGGCTCGCCGCGCACGATCGGGCGTTGGTGGAGGAGGCCGCCGGCATCGGCGCGGAGGATGAACCGGCCGTGCCGCAGAGCCCGGAAGACCTGGTCGAGGCCCGTGCCCGCGAACTCGTCGCCTACCAGGGGTGGCGCACCGCGCGCCGCTACCGGCGGCGGATGGACGCGGTCATGGCGGCCGAGATCGCCGTGTGTGGTGCCGCCGGCGCCCTCACCGAGGTCGCCGCGCGCAATCTTTACAAGCTCACCGCGATCAAGGACGAATATGAGGTGGCGCGGCTTTTTTCCGACGGTGCGTTCGAGGCGCAGCTCAAGAGCCGGTTTGAGAAGTGGGATCACCTGTCGGTCCACCTCGCCCCGCCGTTCCTGGCGCGCCGTGACCGGGAAACCGGCCACCTGAAGAAGACCACCTACGGCCCGTGGATGCTGAAGCTCTTTCCGCATCTTGCCCGCCTGCGTATCTTGCGCGGAACGCCGTTCGATCCCTTCGGCTATACGGCGGAACGGCGGCTGGAGCGGCGGATGCTGGCGATCTACGCCGAGGATCTTAAGACCATTGCGGCTGGGCTTTCCGCCGGGACGCTTGATCGCGCCGTGGCGCTTGCCGGCTATCCGCGGCTGATTCGCGGTTTCGGCCACGTCAAGGAGGCGGCGATCGAAGAGGCGCGGAGCGAGCGGGAAGCCCGGCTGGCCGCCCTCTCCCAGCCAGCGGAGCCTGTCGCCGTCGCAGCGGAATAGGTCCGCTCCTTTCGCATCGCAGCAGACATGTGGCCGCCTCCCGTTTCCTCGCCAAAGGGCCTGTCAGGCTTCGGAGCGATGAGGCTTGGCCTTTTCGTCACGGTTTGATCGCCCCTCCGGAAGCGGCCGTTATTCTTGGTCCGTATGCGTCCTATTCTTTGCGGTGCACAATAATCGTGTCCTCCTTTTGTTGTATTTCCGCTGGGCTTGATTTGAGTGCGGCAGTCGGATTTAGTGGTCCCCAGAAAAGTAAAAAAGGGATCTGAAGAAAAATCGGATCCACGGAGAGGGAACGCTTATGACGGGAACGCTCAATGCAGCGTCCGCGAACGGTGATACTTTCCCTAAACTGCTTCTTCGGAATGCCGCGACCCGGGGGGGGAAGGCGGCGATCCGGGAAAAGGATCTGGGGATCTGGCAGACCTGGACATGGGGGGAAATGGCGAACGAGGTTCGCCGCTTCGCCATCGGCCTGAGGCAGATGGGCTTTGGTCGCGATGACCGCGTCGCCATCGTCGGCAGTAATCGGCCGCGTCTCTACTGGGCGATGGTTGCTGCACAGGCGCTCGGCGGCGTTCCGGTGCCGGTCTATGCCGATTCCGTCGCGGAGGAGATGGCCTATGTCCTCGCCCACGCGGAGGTGTCCTTCGCGGTTGTGGAGGACCAGGAGCAGGTCGACAAGCTGTTGTCGGTCTCGGCCGAGGTGCCGACGCTGCGCCAGATTATCTACGACGATCCGCGAGGTCTCAGAGACTACGACCGCAAGCATGTGCACGGCTTTGAGGCAGTGCAGGCGCTCGGCGCGGCGGCAATCGAAGCCGATCGCGGGGTGATAGCGGACTATGAAGCGGAAATCGCCAGGGGTCGGGGCGCCGACCTTGCTGTGATGCTCTACACCTCCGGCACGACGGGGCGGCCGAAGGGCGTCATGCTCTCCTACGACAACGCCCTCATCTCGGCCCGCAACGGCGTCGCCTTCGACCGGCTGACCGAGGATGACGAACTCCTCGCCTACCTGCCGATGGCGTGGGTTGGCGACCATATCTTTTCCTACGCGGAGAGCTTTGTCGCGGGGTTCTGCATTTCCTGCCCGGAAAGCCCGGAGACGATGCTGCAGGATCTGCGCGAGATCGGGCCAACGTTCTTTTTCGCCCCGCCGCGCATCTTCGAGAACCTCCTGACGACCGTAATGATCCGCATGGAAGATGCGGGCCGGGTTAAGAAGGCGATGTTTGACTTCTTCATCGGCGTTGCCAATCGGGCGGGCGAGAAGATCCTCAACGGGGAGAGTGTCGCCCTGAAGGACCGGGTCCTCTACCGGCTCGGCGCGCTCCTCGTTTACGGGCCGCTGAAGAACACGCTCGGATTTTCGCGCATTCGCATCGGCTATACCGCCGGTGAGGCGATCGGGCCGGAAATCTTCCGCTTCTACCGCTCGCTCGGCATGAACCTGAAGCAGCTCTACGGACAGACGGAGGCCACCGTTTATATCTCCACGCAGCCGGATGGTGAGATCCGCGCCGACACCGTCGGTCGACCGTCGCCGGACGTGGAGATCAAAATCGCGGAAAACGGCGAGGTTCTCTACCGCAGCCCCGGGGTCTTCATGGCCTATTACAAGAACGAGGAGGCGACGAAGGCGACGAAGACGCCGGACGGGTGGGTGCACTCCGGCGACGCGGGCTTCATCGACGCGGAGGGGCATCTGAAGATCATCGACAGGGCCAAGGACGTCGGCAAGCTGCAGTCCGGCGCGCTGTTCGCCCCCAAGTACATCGAGAACAAGCTGAAGTTCTTCCCGATCATCAAGGAGGCCGTGGCCTTTGGCGACGGGCGGGAAATGGTGACGGCCTTCATCAACATCGATCTCAATGCGGTTGGCAGCTGGGCGGAGAGGAACAACGTCGCCTACGCCAGCTACCAGGAACTCGCCGGCCATCCGGAGGTCTACCGGATGATCGCGGAGAGCGTCGACCGGGTGAACCGGGATCTCGCCGGCGAACCGATGATGGCGGCCTCGCAAGTCCGCCGCTTCCTCATCCTGCACAAGGAACTCGACGCCGACGACGGCGAACTGACGCGGACGCAGAAGGTGCGCCGCTCGTTCATCGCCGAGCGCTACCGGCCGCTCATCGATGCGCTCTACGAGGGGCTCGCGGAAAAATACGTCGACACGGAAGTCAGCTTCGAAGACGGCCGCAAGGGCAAGATCTCGGCGACGGTCCAGATCCGCGACATGCCGCTCCATGACGAACCGGCAAGGGAGGCGGCAGCATGAGTAATCTCGCCGAAGCCCTCCGCTTCGACGACACCGCGCCGCCCGCAGGGGCAGGCGATGCGGCGCCGGCCCAGGTCCTCCTCAGCGTCGAGGATGTGTCGCTGTCGTTCGGCGGGGTCAAGGCGATCACGGCGATCTCCTTCGACATCCGCGAAGGCGAGATCCGTGCGATCATTGGCCCGAACGGCGCTGGCAAGACCTCGATGCTGAACGTCATCAACGGCTTTTACCATCCGCAGGAAGGCACGGTCTGGTATCGCGGCGAGAAGCGTAAGCCGATGAAGCCGCATGAGATCGCCTACCAGGGGATCGCGCGCACGTTTCAGAACATCGCGCTGTTCAAGGGCATGACGACGCTCGACAACATCATGACCGGGCGGTTGACGAAGATGAAGCGCACCATGTTCTGGCAGGCGCTGTGGCGGGGACCGGCCGAGCGCGAGGAAATCGAACACCGCGAGGTGGTGGAGAAGATCATCGACTTCCTGGAGATCCAGCATATCCGCAAGACGCCGGTCGGCCGACTGCCGTATGGCCTGCAAAAGCGGGTGGAACTGGGCCGCGCGCTGGCCGCCGAACCCTCGCTCCTCCTCCTCGATGAGCCGATGGCCGGCATGAACGTGGAGGAGAAGGAGGACATGAGCCGCTTCATCCTCGACGTCAATCAGGAGTTCGGCACAACAATCGCGCTGATTGAGCACGACATGGGGGTCGTGATGGATCTCTCCGACCGGGTGGTGGTGCTCGATTACGGCAAGAAGATCGGCGATGGCACGCCGGATGAGGTGCGCGGCAATCAGGACGTGATCGATGCCTATCTCGGCGTCAGCCATGATTGAGGAGGGGCATGGCTGAAAAGCGGCATGTCTTGCCGTCCGCGCGCCGTCCCCCGTCGCACTATCGGACCGCGTCTTCCTTTTCGAAAGGCCCGTCGGCTTTTCATGAAACCGCATTAGGAACGAAGAGCACACATGTTTCTGATCGATCCGTTTTTCTGGGAGGTGGTGATCTCGGGGCTTCTCGCCGGGGTGATGTATGCCCTCGTCGCGCTCGGCTTCGTCCTCATCTTCAAGGCCTCCGGCATCTTCAACTTCGCACAAGGGGTTCTGGCGCTCTTCGCCGCGCTCACGCTTGTCGGGTTTCAGACCGGCCAGGTGCCCTTCGCGCATCTGATCAACACCATCTTCGGCACCGAGATTCACCATTGGGGCGACGGCCTGCCGGCGATCGTCGCCATCGTGCTGACGCTTGCGGTGATGGTCGCGCTCGCCTGGGTGATCGTACGCGTCGTCCTGAAAAACCTCGTCAACCAGGAGGGGATCATTCTCTTCATGGCGACGATCGGGCTCGCCTTCGTCCTGGAAGGTCTCGGCGACCTGATGTGGGGATCGGACGTCAAGGCGCTCGACATCGGGCTGCCGTCCGGGCCCTCCGACACCATTATCGATGCCACCAACATGTTCGTCGACAAGCTGGAGATCACCGCAGCCGTTGTCGCCATCGTCCTCGTCGTCTCGCTGACGCTCTTTTCGCAATACACCAAGATGGGCCGGGCGCTCAGAGCTGTCGCCGACGACCATCAGGCCGCGCTCTCGGTCGGCATTTCGCTGGAGACGATATGGTGGGTGGTGTGGTCGGTTGCCGGTCTCGTGGCGCTCGTCGCCGGCATCATGTGGGGCGCCAAGTCGGGGGTGCAGTTCTCGCTGTCGCTGATCGCGCTGAAGGCGCTGCCGGTGTTGATGCTGGGCGGCTTTACCTCGATCCCCGGCGCCATCATCGGCGGGCTCATCATCGGTGTCGGCGAGAAGGTGTTCGAACTCTGGGTCGGGCCGATGATCGGTGGGGCGACGGAAAACTGGTTCGCCTACATGTTGGCGCTCCTGTTCCTGCTGTTCCGGCCGCAGGGTCTGTTCGGCGAAAAGATCATCGAAAGGGTTTAGGCGCAGATGTTCTATCGTGAGGCCGGCGAGTTCAAGACCAGCTACCGGGCCGATCAGGCCACGTTCCCGATCCGCTTCGATGCCTGGGCCTTCTGGGTGACGATGGCCGTCGCCTTCCTGGTGGTGCCGTTCTTCATCAACGACTACTGGGAAAAATCGGTTTTCATGCCGTTCTTCGTCTTCGCGCTGGCGGCGCTCGGGCTCAACATTCTGACCGGCTATTGCGGCCAGGTGTCGCTTGGGACCGGCGGCTTCATGGCCGTCGGGGCGTATGCCTGCTACAAGTTGATGACCGGCTTTCCGGACCTTAACATCTTCTTCATCGTCATCCTGTCGGGCTTCGTGACGGCGGGGGTCGGGATCGTCTTTGGACTGCCGTCGCTGAGGATCAAAGGCTTCTACCTCGCCGTGGCGACGCTCGCCGCGCAGTTCTTTCTCGTCTGGCTCTTCAACAAGGTGCCGTGGTTCTACAATTATTCAGCCACCGGCCAGATCACCGCACCCCAGCGTACCATCTTCGGCTTCGCGGTAACGGGAGCGACGGCGAGCCCGGTCGTCACCTATCTCTTTTCGCTGACGATCCTCTTCCTTTTCGGCTGGGTGGCGCGAAATCTGACGAGGGGGCGGATCGGCCGGTCGTGGATGGCGATCCGAGACATGGACATCGCGGCGGAAATCATCGGCGTCAATCCGCTGATGACCAAGCTTTCCGCCTTCGCTGTTTCTTCATTCTACATCGGCATGGCGGGCGCGCTCTTCTTCTCGGTCTGGCAGGGTGCGGCGGAGGTGACGGAGGCTTTCGGGATCAACCAGAGCTTCCTCGTCCTGTTCATGGTCATCATCGGCGGACTCGGCTCGATCTTCGGCTCGCTCGTCGGCGCCGCCTTCATGGTGCTGTTGCCGGTGCTGTTCAAGAACATCTTCGTCGGCCTCTTCGGCTGGCCGACGGATCTGTCCGAATATCTGCAACTGATGCTCGTCGGCGCGCTGATCATCTTCTTCCTGATCGTGGAACCGCACGGTATCGCCGCGCTGTGGCGGACGGCGAAGGAGAAGCTGAGGCTGTGGCCGTTCCCTCACTGATCCTTCCTCATGGCATCACGAGGTGCGAGCTGACCGGAGCAAGACCCCGCGATGGGCGGGGACAGAAATCGCCCGCATGAGACGGGCGGAGGTGAGGCCGAGGGACAGGACCGGGACAACCCGGCAGGATCTCGCCGGCCGACAAACGGAGAAGACGGGAACCGGGATCCAAAGGATCTTGAAGACCGGCGAGAACGCCGGCTTCCGTGAGGAAACGACCAGAACGAATTGGGAGGACGATAACATGAAAACGGCACGAACCCTCTTGACGAGGGCGGCTCTGGCCGCGGCGGTGACGATCGGCGTCGCGCTACCGGCGGGCGCGGCGGACCTGGTGTTCCCCTCGCTCAGCTATCGCACCGGTCCCTATGCGCCAAGCGGCATTCCGTTCGCGGATGGCTACGAGGACTATTTCACGCTCCTTAACGAGCGTGATGGCGGCATTGAAGGCGTTAAGATCACGGTTCCGAAGTGCGAGACCGGCTACAATACGACGAAGGGCGTGGAGTGCTACGAATCCACCAAGGGCCTCGGCAGCCTCGTCTACCAGCCGCTGTCGACCGGCATCACCTATCAGCTGATCCCCAAGGCGACGGCGGACGGCATTCCGATCCACTCCATGGGGTACGGGCGCACCTCGGCGGCGAACGGCAAGGTCTTCAAGTATGTGTTCAACTATCCGGGCACCTACTGGGATGCGGCCTCGATCATCGTCAAGTACATCCTCAGCGAGGAAGGCGGCGACCTGAAGGGCAAGAAGATCGCCCTCGTCTATCACAACTCCGCCTACGGCAAGGAACCAATCCGTACGCTGGAGAAACTCGCCGAAAAGCACGGCTACACACTCTCTCTCTTGCCGGTCGACCATCCGGGCCAGGAGCAGAAGGCAACCTGGTTGCAGATCCGCCGCGACCGTCCCGACTACGTCATCATGTGGGGCTGGGGGGTGATGAACCAGGTGGCGATCAAGGAAGCCGAGACGATCCGCTTTCCGATGGATCACTTCATCGGCGGCTGGTGGTCGGGGTCGGAGAACGACACCCTTCCGGCCGGTGAAGGCGCCGATGGCTACAAGGCGATCACCTTCCACGGCGTCGGCGACAGTTATCCGATCTACGCCGATCTGAAGAAATACGTCTACGATGCCGGCAAGGGCGCTGGCGACGGCACGACCCCCGGCACGGTCCTCTACAACCGCGGCATGGTCGCGGCGATGTGGGCGGTGGAAGCCGCGCGCACGGCGATGAAGCTCCACGATACCAAGGAAATCACGCCGGAGATGATGCGTGACGGCATGGAGGCGCTCGACGTTGATGAGGCGCGGCTGGCGGAACTCGGCCTTCCCGGGTTCACAGTCCCGGTCAAGGTGACCTGCGCCAATCATGGCGGGCCGGGTCTCGGCGCCATCCAGCAGTGGGACGCCAAGGCCAAGAAGTGGTCGATCATCACCGACTACATCGCCGCCGACCGTGACGTGGTGGATCCGCTGATCGCGGCGGACTCCGAAGCGTTCGCCAAGGAAAACAACATCACGCCGCGCTCCTGCGAGTAACGGCGGCCTATGCAAGCGTGTCCGGCCCCTCCGGCCGGGCACGCGGGCGTGCGCGGCCAACGCCCGTCGCCCCCGCTTCTTGATCTGCAAGCCTCAGTCCGGGATATGACCGATGAGCGAAGCCGAGACGATATCCTCCACGCCGGAGGTGGCCGAGACGATCCTCTCGGTCAACAATATCGAAGTCATCTACAACCACGTCATCCTGGTGCTGAAGGGGGTGTCGCTTGCTGTTCCCGAGGGTGGGATCGTGGCGCTCCTGGGAGCCAACGGCGCGGGAAAGACGACCACCCTGAAGGCGATTTCCAATCTCCTGCGCGCCGAGCGCGGCGAGGTGACGAAGGGCAGTATCCTCTTTAACGGCGAGCGGGTGGAAGCGTTGTCGCCGAATGACCTGGTGCGACGCGGCTGCATCCAGGTGATGGAGGGGCGGCATTGCTTCGGTCATCTGACGGTGGAGGAGAATCTGCTCACCGGCGCCTATACGCGGCGCGACGGCGGAGCGGCGATCCGGCAGGACCTGGAGATGGTCTACACCTATTTCCCGCGCCTTCGTGAACGACGCAAGAGCCAGGCCGGCTATACTTCGGGTGGCGAGCAGCAAATGGTGGCCATCGGCCGGGCGATGATGGCGCGGCCGACGATGATCCTTCTTGACGAGCCTTCGATGGGGCTCGCGCCGCAACTGGTGGAAGAGATCTTCGAGATCGTGAAGAAGCTCAACATCCACGAAGGCGTTTCCTTCCTTCTGGCCGAGCAGAACACCAACATCGCGTTGCGCTACGCCAAATACGGCTACATTCTGGAATCGGGCCGGGTGGTGCTCGACGGCGAGGCCTCGGCGCTGAGGGAAAACGAAGACGTGAAGGAATTTTACCTCGGCGTCGGAGGAGAGGGCCGAAAGTCCTTCCGCAACGTGAAACACTACAAGCGGCGCAAGCGCTGGCTCGCGTGACGGATTTTCGGTTGGTGGAGTGCCGGTCGACGGAGCCGATGGGGCGAGGGATGTAATGGGCGACTATTTCGATGAACTGGAGACGCGTGATCCTGGCGAGAGGGAAGCGGCGCTTTTTCGACGGTTGCCGGGCGCCGTTGCGCATGCGATGGAGGCGGCGCCGGGCTGGGCGGCCTTCCTGCAGGGCATCGATCCGGCGAGGATCGTCGACCGCGCCGCGCTCGCCGAACTGCCAGTGTTGCGGAAATCGGCTCTGATGGCAGCGCAGAAGGCCGATCCGCCGTTCGGCGGCTTCATTGCCGGTGCGCCTGGCGATTATGGCCGGGTTTTCATGTCGCCGGGGCCGATCTGGGAGCCGCAGGGGGCGGGGCCGGATCCCTGGAACGGCGCGCGGGCGCTCTTTGCCGCCGGGTTCCGCAAGGGCGACATCGTTCATAACGCGTTCTCCTATCACATGACGCCGGGCGGCTACATTCTCGATGCCGGCGCGCGAGCGCTCGGCTGCGCCGTCTTTCCTGCCGGGGTCGGCAATACCGAGGCGCAGCTCGAGGCGATCTCCGTCCTGAAGCCGGCGGGCTACACCGGTACGCCGGATTATCTGAAGGTGCTCCTCGACAAGGGCGCAGAGGAAGGCGTCGATACCTCATCTATCAGGCGGGCGCTTGTCTCCGGCGGAGCGCTTTTTCCAAGCCTGCGGGAGGAATACGAGGCGCGTGGCATCGCTGTCCTGCAATGCTATGCGACGGCCGATCTCGGCGTGATCGCCTATGAGTCCACGGCCCGTGACGGGCTCATCGTCAACGAGGATTTCATCGTCGAGATCGTCCGCCCGGGTACTTGCGATCCGGTGGCGCAGGGCGAGGTCGGTGAGGTCGTGGTGACAACGTTCAATCCGCTTTATCCGCTGATCCGGTTCGGCACGGGGGATCTGTCGAAATGGCTTTCCGACACGAGCCCGTGCGGGCGGACCAACATGCGCATTGCCGGCTGGATGGGCCGCGCCGATCAGCGCACGAAGGTCAAGGGCATGTTCGTCGATCCTGCCCAGGTCGATCTCGTCGTCAAGCGCCACGAGCCGGTGACGCGGGCACGCCTCGTCATCACGCGTGAAGACGAACAGGACGTCATGCGGCTCTTCGCCGAAACCGCGACACCCGATCCGGCGCTCGCCGCCGCGCTTGACGCATCCGTCCGGGAGATTCTCAAACTCAGGGGCTCGGTTGATCTGTGTGAGATCGGCACCTTACCTAATGACGGGAAAGTGGTCTCGGATGAAAGAGACTACTCTTAGGTTGATACTGGAACGGTATTATTTGCATTCCGTTTGAATACCCCATGATTTTTCACAGGATTTTTAATTTTTCGGCTAATAATATTTAAAAATACGGTTTTGATTCCGGTTCGGATTTCGGATAATCGATGGTAGACGCAACTCCGGTGCCTTGTGCACCGCTGGAACGGAGAGGACCGTCGATATGATGGTATCCGCTGCGGTACCGGTTCACGTCGAGGACGTGAAAAGCGGCATCGTCGTGCTTCTGGTCGGGGGCGTCCCGGAAACGGACGAACTGGTGCGATCTGCCCTTGCCAGAGCGCAGTCGGACGTTGCCATCATTGCCATTCACGATGAAGCCGAAGCGCTGGGCTACCTGCACAACTGCGTTTCCATCTCCGGGCGGCGGCTTCCCGATCTCGTTCTGATGGCTGTCGACGGCGACGTTGAGTCCGTTAGGGCATTCTTTTCCGGGCTGCGCGAACAGACGCTGCTCGGCTCGTTGCCGGTCTGTCTGCTGGCGCCCGAACTCGATGTGGCCCAGAAGCGGGCGTTCTACCGGGCCGGCGCGAATGCCATCGTGGAGCGGATCGATACCCTCGACAGCGTCAGTGAGGTGCTCAACACGGTTGTGGAGTTCTGGTTCGAGATGGCTCAGCGGGCCTATATCGAATAGAGTTCCCTGACGGGCTCGACATTTCCGCCGTTGTTGAAGATCTCATCCAGATCCCGCACGATTGCCTGCGGGGCAAGTTCGGATCCGCGCGTTATCGCACGGTTTGAGATTCTTGTTGCTCTGTCGGAGCCTCTCACTTCCAGCCGTGTTGTGGTCATCACCCTTTCGATCCGTCGGCCGAGGAGCGAGACGGAGAGCGGCTTGGCGATCACGGCATCTGCGCCGGCTTCAGCGGCGCGGACGACGTTGGAATGGTTGGTGAAGGCGGACATCACGATGATGGGGATCGTGCGCAACTTGTGCTCGGGCGAGCGCCGGACGATCTGCAGCACCTCCTCGCCGTTGAAGCCAGGCATCACCCAGTCAAGCAGGATGACGTCGTGGTCGCGGGTCGACAGGGCCTCCAGAGCGTCCAATCCGTCGGAGACATCGGTCGCTTCCTGCACGCCGAGTTGGCGAAGCATGCTGCGAACAAGCTTCCTAAGAAACTGGTTGTCCTCGACGATCAACACGCTCACGTCCTGAAACGTGAAACGTTCCTGTATACCGGGCATCGTTAATTCCTTATTTCATAATAGTTGTATTTTCGCGCAATAGTCTGAAGTACTGATTAACCTAACGGAAGGTGTGGAGGAATTGATCGCAAAAATGCGCATATCGCAATGCAAAGTTTGCGATCGTTCGCGATCGACTCGTCATGTTGAGCGGCCCTATCGCCCGGGAACGCCGGCGTGATCCTCGGCGATCATGGACGGGCGGCGATCATTGGAAAGTGATTCGGCCTTCGGTTTGGTAACCGAGCGGGGAGGCCTTGCGCACGAAGACCATGACGTCGTTGGCGAGAAGATGGGCGTCGCGGGGGCCCATCAGAAGTTTCGCCTTCCTGAGCATGGTGTAGCCGTCTCCGCCGCGAAACATGAAGTCGTTGGTGGCAAGCTTGTAGCGACCATCGGGGTCGAGCGGCGTACCGCCGATAGCGACCGAGACGATGCGCGATCCGGCCGGCTTCGACAAGTTGGCGACGACCGTCATGCCGGCGACCTGGGGAAAGCGGCCGGCGCCGTTCTCGACTTTGGAAACACCGTTTTCCAGTGCCGCCAGCAGTGTTTTTCCGTCGACCTCGAGGAGGAGGTTGAGGTTGCCAAAGGGGAGTTCGGTCAGGATATCGCGCCGGGTGATGACTGTGCCGGGGCCATAGACGCGGTTGGCGCGGATGCCGCCGCCGTTCATGAGGGCGACGTCAGCACCCGTTGATGCGCGCATCGCGTCGGCGATGAGGTTGCCGATCGCCGTCTCCCGCGTTCTCACCGCCGATCGCCGGCTGTCGAGTTCGGTCGTTGTCGTGGCGATCTCGACGTCCAGTTCGTCCGACAACTGTTTTTCCAGATTGGCCACCATGGCGGCGGCTTTGGCCGGACGCTTGACGGTTGCGGTATCGATGACGCGGAAGTTCGGCCACCAGCGGACGCTGCGCCTGCCGTTCCGCTCGCGCACGTCGAAATCGATGTCGACTGCGGTGACGTATTCTGCGTCCTCTTTCGATTCCACCATGGCCGTACGGCCGTCGTAGGAAATCGCGAGGTCGTGATCGTCTCCTGTCAGCACCAGATCGAAGACGCCGGAGGCGGTGAGGACCCGGTCCTTGCCTCGATCGGCATGGGCGACGACGACAATAAAGTCGGCGCCGGCGGCGCGTAGCGTCTTTGCCTGTTCGAAGGCGGTCCGCACGGCCGGGGCGAATTTGAGGTCACCGGGACTCGATTTGACCGGCGAATCGTCGGCTGCGATGCCGATGATGCCGATTTTCACACCGGCGACTTCCAGCATCCTGGTGTCCTGAAAGCCCGCGAGGGGGGAGCCGTCGGCGTCGCGCAGGTTGGCGGCGAGCCTGGGGAATTTTGCCTCCGCCATGCGGGCGAGGAAGACGCGCTTGCCAAAATCAAACTCGTGATTGCCGGGAACGAAGACGTCGGGAGGGGCAAGATTGAGGAGGGCGATGGCATGCTTGCCCTCGTCGAAGCCGGAGAGCAGCGAGGGCGAGAGCGTGTCTCCGGCATGGGCGTAGATCACGGTGCCGCCCTTCGCCCGCTCGTCTTCCACGACGCCGGCGAGACGAGCATAGCCGCCGCGGCCGTTCGCGCCATCGAAACGATAAAGGTCGTTGACGAGAAGGAAGGTCACGTCTGCGGCACGGGCGGTGCTTGCCGGGGAGATGGCAAGGAGTGCCGCGACGAGTGCGGACAGGAGTGCTTGCGGGAGGTATCGCGGTGCCATCGTCGGGTGATCCTGCAATCAGTGATGGTGTCTGCGGTGTATTCGCGCAGCATACACCGGCCTTTGTGCAAGAAAAGGCCCTTTCCGGTTTCGAAACGTTCGATTTCGATGACGGTCCGGTTCGGGCGGAGCCGGGTCCGGCAGGCGCGGCCACTCTGGTGGTGTCCGGTGAGGACCGAGTGGCCGGTATCGAGTGGCCAGTATCGAGTGTCTGGTATCGAGTGTCTGGGATTGGGCAGCCGAACTCGGGTCCGCGGCATATTTGCAATCGCTTCTTAAAACTCTTCCAAAGAGAAGAATTCTGTGGCATTCTTGCCATGGTCGAAGCGAACCCTTTAGCGGCCCCAACGTTAGTGCGTCGGGTGCTCGAGACACAATAGAGAAAAAATCCGGTACGGGGCAAACCGGTGCGGATCGAGGACAGGACATGACGGAACTGGCGGTGACGGCCGGGCGGGCGTTTGTCGACAATGCGAATTGGCGCAGCAATCCCTATGCTTGGCGCTTCTGGGTCTTCGTCGTCGTTCTGGCCCTGCTATCGGTGCCGGGCGAGATCGGTTCGATCACCGCCGGTGCCCTTTCCGAGGCCTATCTGCAGGTTACCGTCTTCGTCGGCGCGACGCTTGCGCTTGTCTACCTCGCCGAGAATGCCCTTGGCGTCGATATGGGCAGAATGCTGCAGAAAAGCGCCCGTTGGCAGCCTTTCGTTGCCGCGCTTCTCGGGGCCTCGCCGGGGTGTGGCGGTGCCATCATCGTCGTGACGCAATACACTCGTGGCTATGCGACCTTCGGCAGCGTCGTCTCCGTCCTCACCGCGACAATGGGCGATGCCGCCTTCCTGCTGATTGCCAGCGAGCCCGGGACGGCGGCGGTCGTCATCGTGGTCAGCATCCTGATCGGAACCATGAGCGGCATGATCGTCGACCTGATCCACGGTCGCGATTTCCTGCGGCCGGAGATCGACGACACGCCGACCAGCGAACGTCCGGCCGTGCGTGAGACGACGGTACTCCGGCTTTTCGGCCAGGGTATCCGGCGAGCGTGGATACTGCTCTTCTTCCCCGGTCTCGTCCTTGGCGTTCTCGGCGCTCTGCAGATCGATGCCGACGCGTTTCTGGCGCCGCTGATCGGCGAGGGCATCACGCAAGGCATCGGCGTTGCAGGGGCGCTCGTGGCGCTTTCGATGTGGGCCTTCGCGCGCAGCGTCAACAGCCACATCGTCGACGACCCGCATCAGACTCCCGGTGGATCGATCTGGACTCGCATCATCGCCGATACGAACTTCGTCACCGGCTGGGTGGTGATGGCCTTTCTGTCGTTCGGTGTCGTGGTTCACGTGCTGGGGGTCGATCTCGGCGCGCTTTTCCATTCCTGGATCTTCCTGATGCCGGCGATCGGCGTCCTCGTCGGTCTCATTCCCGGCTGCGGTCCGCAGATCGTCGTCACCACGCTCTATCTGACAGGGGCAATCCCCTTCTCCGCTCAGCTCGCCAATGCCATTTCCAATGACGGCGACGCGCTCTTTCCGGCGATCGCCCTTGCCCCCCGCGCGGCGATGCTGGCCTCGATCTACACATCGATTCCCGCTTTGGCCGCCGGCTATGGCGCGATGGTCTTTTTCGGCCTTTGATCCGGTGCCGCCGGAGATCGTTTGAAGCCGACCCGTGCGCATTCCTGTGGCAAAGCGGCCGGTTTCCTTCGCCGGTCCCGTTTCCTATCTACATCGCGAGATGACAATACTCGCGGACCGGGGTGCGACGTCCCCCGGCGACCGCCCGACAAGAGGAAGCGACGATGACCGACGACGAGATCGAGCGCCGCGACGCGATGCGGACCGAGAAGTTTCCCGACGACCATCCGCCGGTCCGGTCCGGTCGCGTCGGCGTGCTGCTCGTCAATCTGGGCACGCCGGACGGCACCGGCTATGGTCCGATGCGGCGCTACCTAAAGGAATTCCTCTCCGACCGGCGCGTCATAGAGACGTCGCGGCTGATCTGGTGGCCGGTGCTGAACGGCATCATTCTGACGACGCGGCCCTCGAAGTCAGGTGCCGCCTACGCCAAGATCTGGAACCGTGAACTCGATGAATCGCCGTTGCGGACGACAACCCGGTCGCAGGCGGAAAAACTCGCCGCCCGCTTCGGCGAGGACGCGCGCGTCGAGGTCGATTGGGCGATGCGCTACGGCGAACCCTCGATTGCGGCGCGTATCGGCGCGCTGAAGGACAAGGGCTGCGACCGGCTGCTCGTCGTTCCGCTCTATCCGCAGTATTCCGCTTCGACCTCGGCGACCGTCGCCGATGCCGCATTTGACGCGCTGAAGGCGATGCGCTGGCAGCCGGCGCTCCGGATCGCGCCACCCTATCACGACGAGCGGGTCTATATCGATGCGCTCGCGACGTCGATCAGGACGCATCTTGCCGGGCTCGATTTCGAGCCGGAGATGGTGCTTGCATCCTATCACGGCATTCCGCGGAGCTATTTCGACAAGGGCGATCCCTACCATTGCCATTGCCACAAGACGACGCGGCTTCTTCAGGAGGCGCTCGGGCCTGAAGTTCCGCCGATCAAGATAACCTTCCAGTCGCGCTTCGGGCCGGCAGAATGGCTGCAACCCTATACCGATGAAACGCTGAAGGCGCTGGCGGCGGGCGGCACGCGTCGCGTCGCGGTCGTCAATCCCGGGTTTTCGGCGGATTGCCTGGAGACGCTGGAGGAAATCGGCGAGGAAAACCGGGGCTATTTCCTGGCGGAGGGGGGGACTCACTACAGCGCCATCCCCTGCCTCAACGACAGCGCGGAAGGCATGGCCGTGATCGAGGATATCGCCCGGCGCGAGCTTTCCGGCTGGATCTAGGCACCCGGTCTGACGTTCCCGTATCGGCACTCGCCCTTGTGCGTGAAACAGGGTAAGAAGGCCCTCGAACCGGAGACACACACGCGTCGCACATGCGCCGCCGATCGGGGAGAGTGCCGACCATGCCGTTCTATCTCGACGGGCTGAGTATCGTCATCATTGTTCTGGTGGTTCTTTTCATCATCGGCGTGTTATCCGCCGTGAAGACGGTGCCGCAGGGCTTCAACTACACCGTGGAGCGGTTCGGCCGCTATACCAAGACGCTGAAACCCGGTCTCAACATCATCATCCCGCTGTTCGATGCGATTGGCGCGAAGATGAACATGATGGAGCAGGTGCTCGACGTTCCCAGCCAGGAGGTCATTACCCGCGACAACGCTACCGTCACCGCCAACGGTGTCACCTTCTACCAGGTGCTCGACGCGCCGCGGGCCGCCTATGAGGTCTCCGGCCTCGAATATGCGATCCTCAATCTGACGATGACGAACATCCGCTCGGTGATGGGCTCAATGGACCTCGACGA
This sequence comes from uncultured Rhodobium sp., assembly GCA_963675285.2. Taxonomy (GTDB): domain Bacteria; phylum Pseudomonadota; class Alphaproteobacteria; order Rhizobiales; family Rhodobiaceae; genus Rhodobium. Next base: position 769,586 of record CAXXGS010000002.1, on the reverse strand, counting down.
GCTGCTGTCCAATCGCGACGAGATCAATGTGCGGGTCCTGAAGGTCGTCGATGCGGCGGTTGAGCCGTGGGGTATTAAGATCACGCGTATCGAGATCAAAGACATCGATCCGCCGCGCGACCTTGTCGACGCCATGGCTCGCCAGATGAAGGCGGAACGCGAGAAGCGGGCCTCCATCCTCGAAGCGGAAGGCCGGCGGCAGGCGGAAATCCTCAAGGCCGAAGGCCAGAAGCAGGGGCAGATTCTGGAAGCCGAGGGCCGGCGCGAGGCCGCCTATCGCGACGCGGAGGCGCGTGAGCGCCAGGCCCAGGCCGAAGCAACGGCGACCCGTGAGGTCAGCGTCGCGATCGCCGAAGGCAACGTGCAGGCAATCAACTACTTCGTCGCCAACAAATACGTCGAAGCGCTGACCGAGATCGCCCGCTCGCCGAACCAGAAGGTCCTGCTCTTGCCGATGGAGACAACCTCGATCCTCGGCTCGCTCACCGGTATCGCGGAGATCGCGCGCGAAAGCTTCGGCGGCGAGGCGCGCATCCCGAACGTCGGCGTCGGGTCTGCCCGCCGCTCGGCGTCTGGCGTGCCGACGACGCGCCGGGATGATGACAACACCCCGCCGACGGCCTGAACGGAGCGACGATGATGGCTATCATTCAGGCCGCCGTGGATTTCCTCGGTCCGTGGTCGTGGTGGGTGCTGGGATTGGTGTTGTTCGGGCTGGAGATCCTGGCCCCGGGTACTTTCTTCCTGTGGTTCGGCATTGCCGCCCTGGTGGTTGGCACGATCTCGCTCTTCATCGCCTGGTCCTGGCAGGTGCAGGCGGTGGTTTTCGTCGTCCTCGCGGTGGTGGCGCTTGTCGCCGGCCGCATCCTCCTGCGAGGCAAGGGAACGGTTGTCGGGGCCGACGAGCTGAAGCTCAACCAGCGCGGCGTTCGGCTCGTCGGCCGTCGCTATGTGCTCGCCGAGCCGCTTGCCAACGGCGCCGGCCACCTGCGCATCGACGATACGATCTGGCGGATCACCGGGCCGGATCTCCCGGCCGGAACGCGGGTGGAGGTGCTGTCGGCCGATGGCGCGCTCTTGACGGTCGGGGTCGTGGAGCCGGCCCCGGCGGCGTAGACGGGCCGTCGTCTTTCCTCCGCCGGCGTTCTAGGGCGAATAGCCCTTTGGCAGCGGCGGCTCCTCCGACATCAGCAGGATGCTGACGCGGCGGTTGGAGGCAAGGAAGGGATCGTTGGGGAACAGCGGTTCGCTGTCCGACTTGCCGACCACCTCGAAGAACCGGTCGTTGCTGACGCCGAACTGGGTCAGAATCCGGCGCGTGGCATTGGCGCGGTCGGAAGAGAGGTCCCATCCGGTATAGTTGGGATCGGTGTAGGCCGTGCCGGAGGTGGTGTGGCCGGTGATCTTGATGCGGTTCGGAAGCCGCCGGAGGATCGGCGCCATCTTGGCGAGCAGCATGCGGGTGCGCTCGTAAGGGTATTTCGAGCCTTCGGGGAACATCGGGCTGCCGTCCTGATCGACGAGCATGATGTTCAACCCTTCCTCGTTCTCCTCGATGATGACGTTCTTCGACAGTTCCGCGACCTCGGGCAGCTCCTGCCAGGCTTGGCGCAGCGACGCAGCGGCGGTGGCGAACTGGCGTGCGCGTTCGATGTTGGTCGATTCCCAGTCGTAGGTATTGGCTTCCGGGCCCTGCTTGGTGCGGTTGTCGTTGCGGATGTTCTCGAAGTCGGAGTTCATCCGCTGGTCGATCGGCGAGACCTTCTTGACATATTTCCTGAGCGGAATCCCCTCGACCTCGATCATGCCGCGGTGGCGGGATTCCACCTTGATGCCGAACGCGTCGCGCATGGAACCGGCGACGACCTGGAGCTTCTGCTTGTCCTGGATGGAAAACGAGATGATGAGCACGAAGAAGCAGACGAGCAGCGACATCAGGTCGGCGAAGGTCACCAACCATTCCGGAGCGCCGCCGCCCTCACTCTTCTTCTTCTTTGCCATCGCTTATGCGGCTTCCTGAAGCTCCGCCCGGTTCTTTTCGGGCAGATAGGCGATCAGCATCTCGCGAATAAGGGCCGGGCTCTTCGACTCGCGGATCTGCATGACGCCGTCGATGATCAGCGTCTGGTTGACTTCCTCGACCTTGGCCTTGGCGCCGAGCTTCTCATAGATCGGCAGACAGACGAGGTTGGCGATCAGCGCGCCGTAGAGCGTGGTGAGCAGGGCGATCGCCATGGCCGGGCCGATGGTGGAGGGGTCATCCATCGTGGCGAGCATTTGCACCAGGCCGACGAGCGTGCCGATCATGCCGAAGGCAGGCGCGGAATCGCCGAGCGCCTTGAACACGCGCTGACCCTCTTCCAGTCGCTCCAGGTAGAGATCGCGTTCGCGCTCCATCGATTCGCGAATGAATTCCGGGTCATAGCCGTCGGCGATGAACTGCACGCCCTTGGCGAGCGTCTTGTCGGAAACCTCGACGCCTTCCAGGCCCAGCGGGCCCTGTTTGCGGGCGATGTCGGCGAGTTCGGAAATCTCCTCGATCATCGTGCGCGGCTCGACCTTCTTGTGGGTGAAGGCCACCTTGCCGCCGGTGACGAGGGCGCCGGCGATTCCGGCGAGCGGAAAACGGACAAGTGTCGCGGCGAAACCGCCGCCGATGACGATCATCATCGAGGGGACGTCGATGAACTGCGAAAGGCTACCGCCCATGAAAATGGCGGCAACGACGACGATGGTGCCGGCGACGATGCCAATGATCGTAGCGAGATCCATGATTGCCCTTTCTCCACGCCACAGGAAGGCTAGTGGCGCACGGTAACTTGCGTGGGAGTGTAGGGAATCAGCGCTAAGCTTTTGCTAATGGCACCGCTAAATAGCGGTTCGTCCGCAAAACTGAAAATCAGGGTTCACGAAGCGTAAAATCCTTGCGGAAAGGGTAAGATTAAGTTCACCCTTTCCGCCTTCGCGGTCGACCTATTTCGTAAAATGTATATATCGCAAGGCGTTGCGTGTCAGGCAACGCCGGCGTGCAGCATGTCGTGGATGTGCACGATGCCGAGCGGCTTGTTGTCCTCGACGACGAACAGCGCAGAAATGCTGGTCGATTCCAGCATCTCCATGGCGGAGGCGAGAAGCACGTCGGGGCGGACGGTCTTCGGCGTCTTGGTCATGACCTGCTCGACGGTCTTGTTCAAAAGGTCGCTGGACAGATGTCGGCGCAGGTCACCGTCGGTGATGATGCCGACCAGGTGATTTTCCTCATCGATGACGCCGAGACAGCCGAAGCCCTTCTGCGTCATCAGGACGATGCCCTCGCTCATGCGGGTGCCAAGTACGGAGACCGGAAGCTGGTCGCCGACATGCATGATGTCGCGCACGAAGCGCAGGCTGGCGCCGAGGCGGCCGCCCGGGTGGAAGATCTTGAAATCCTGCGGCGTGAAGCCGCGTGCCTCCAGAAGCGAGATCGCCAGCGCGTCGCCCATGGCGAGCTGCAGCATGGTCGAGGTCGTCGGCGCGAGGCCATGCGGGCAGGCTTCGGCCATCTTCGGCAGGGTGAGATTGATGTCGGCGGCGCGACCAAGCGCGCTGTTGGGGCGCGAGGTGATGGCGATCAGCGGAACGCGGAAGCGGCGCGAAAAGGCAATCATATTCGCCAGTTCCTGCGTCTCGCCGGACCAAGAGAGCGCCAGGAGCGCGTCTTTGCGGGTGATCATGCCGAGGTCGCCATGGCTGGCTTCGCTCGGGTGGACGAAGAAGGATGGCGTGCCGGTGGAGGCGAGGGTGGCAGCGATCTTGGTGCCGATGTGGCCGCTCTTGCCAATGCCGGTCACGACGACACGCCCGACGAGGTCGCGCATCAGCGCGACGGCTTCGGAAAACGGCTTGCCGAGGCCATTGCCAAGCGCCTTTTGCAGGGCGCCAAGGCCGCGGATCTCGTTGGCGATCGTTCGTTCGGCGGAAGCGACGAAGCTCCTATCTGAAGTAGACGTTTCGTCGGTCGGATTCATTTTGCTCAACGCAAGACCCGTCATTACCCGCTTGCACTCCGTCTTGTTACCAGCCTGCATCGCCCCAAGAGGTCACCCTATACCCCTTTTGTCGGGAAAGTTCACGGGCTTTTTATCGATCCGGACGGTCTCGCGCCCCTCCGGGCAAATGAAGGAAACGTTAACCTTAACAATTTACCTTTCTTAAAGACCCGGGAATCCGTCGTCGGCCCGGCGCCGCGACCCATTGATGGATAATTGTTTCGCGATGCCGCTTCACGCTGTCGCATTGGTCCTTGCCGCCCTCGTCCTTGTGCTCGCGCCGCAGCGCGGGCAGGCGGAGACCATTGCCATTCGCGGCACCTCAACATTCCAGGACGATCTCTCCGTTCCGTTGCCCGGCGACCGGCAGACGACGGACTTCAATCCCATTCCCACGGCTGATACGGGGACCGCTGAGGCGGCAAACCCCTCAACGGTGGCGGACCTGGAGGCGACCGGCAACATCGGCGCGGCGCGGGGACGGACCAGCGCGATCTCCTCGGTATCGGGCACGCAAGGTCAGTCCGATAGGGGGCCGGTCACGCCGACGGCACGCGGGCCGATGGACGCCGACGGGCAGCCGGCGTCCGTTCAGGGGCCGGCGCTGGAGGCGGAAGCGCCGCGCGACAACTTCGGCGACGACGCCGATGCCTACGAACCGCTTGGTATCCGGGTCGGCACGTTCCTGCTGTTTCCGTCGCTGGAGGTGACCGGCGGCTGGACCGACAATGTCGAGGGCGCGCGCGGCGGCAAGGCCGGCGGGCTATACCGGATCAAGCCGGAGGCGATCCTGCGCTCGGACTGGACGCGCCATCAGTGGGAGACGACATTGCGCGGCTCCTACACCGGCTATCCCGGCAGCGACCAAGCCGACGATCCGAATTTCTCTACCACAACGACGGTCCGTATCGACGCGCGCGATAGCACGACGGTCGATCTGGAGGCGGGATACACGCTCGACCGGGAATCGGAATCGAGCGCCGACGTTGCGCCGGGAACGAAGACCACTTCCCTTGTGCACCAGTTGCGGGGCGCGGCCGCGGTGACGCAGGAATTCGGCCGTCTCGCCGTGACGGGAAAAGGCTCGATCGACCGCACGATCTATACTGGCGGCTCGCGGATCGGCGGCGGATCGCTCGATTCCAAGGCCCGCGACAACAGCCTCTATACCACCAGCCTCCGGACGACCTACGAGGTAACCTCGGCCTTCAAGCCGTTCGTCGAGGGGACGCTTCTGGAGCGGGTTTATGACACCGAGCGCGATGCGTCCGGCTACCGGCGCGGCAGTTCCGGATATGAGCTGAAGACCGGCGCGACGATTGACCTGGGGGCGAAAATCCATGCTGAGGGCGCACTTGGCTGGCACCACGAGGAGCTGCGCGACAGTCGGTTCGATCCGCTCGAGGGGCTGATCGCGGAGGCCTCCGTCGTCTGGTCGCCGAGCCGGCTGACCACGGTCACACTGTCCGGGGAGACGACGTTCGAGCCGACGACAATGTCGAGCTCGGCCGGTTCCACGGAATATTCCGGCTCGTTCAAGATTGCGCATTCGCTGCGTCGAAATCTGGAAGTGGACGGTGGTCTCGGTCTGGCCTTCAGAACCTATCAAGGCCTGAACGAGAATGATTTCACCACGACGGGAACGCTCGGGCTCGCCTGGTCGCTCAATCGAAACGTGGCATTGACAGCGCGTTACGATTACGAAGACTTGCGGTCTGACCGTCGGGGAGCAAGCTACACTTCGAACAGTATCGAAGTGGGGGTGAAAGTGCGGCGCTGAGCAGTATTGGGGCCGACCTTTTGAGGCGACGTTGATGGTCCGCTTGGGCTGGCGGGGATATCGACGGGACGGCGAAAACAGGAATTCCGGGGCGGGGGCGCTTGCGCGGGGGCGTGCGGCCGATCACATCAGGCGGCCGGAGCGGCTTGCCGTGCGGGCAGGGCAGACGGAACGAGGAGGACCGGTTTGTTGACGACATCTGTGACGAGACACCGCGAGAGATGGCGAAGCGTGCGGGCGTGTATCCTTGCCGCGCTCGTCGGGTTTGCGCTGGCGCTTGGCGGCGCGGCGCCGGCGTCGGCAGACGCCAAGTTCGACCGCTGGGTGCGCGGCTTCTGGCCGAAGGCGAAGGCGGCGGGGATCTCGGCGGCGACCTACAAGCGCGCCTTTTCCGGCCTGACGCCGGATCCGGAGGTGCTGCAGAAGGCTTCGCGCCAGGCCGAATTCCACAAGGCGATCTGGGAATATCTCGATAGCGCTGTTTCCGACACGCGGGTCGAGACGGGCCGCGAGAAACTCAGGGAATGGCGCCGCTGGCTGGACCGGATCGAGGCGAAATACGGGGTCGACCGGCATATCGTTGTCGCGATCTGGGGCATGGAAAGCTCCTATGGCGCGGTACTCGACAATCCGGGCGTGGTGCGCAACGTCATCCGCTCGCTCGCCACGCTCGCCTATGCCGGCGGGCGGCGGTCACGTTACGGGCGCCAGCAACTTATCGCGGCGCTGAAGATCCTGCAGCGCGGCGATATCCATCCGCGCGGCATGACGGGCTCATGGGCCGGCGCCATGGGCCACACGCAGTTCATTCCCACGACTTTCGACGCCTATGGCGTCGACATGGATGGCGATGGGCATCGCAACATCTGGTCGTCGATCCCAGACGCGCTCGGCTCCACGGCGGCCTATCTGAAGCGCGCCGGCTGGAATGCCGGCGAGACCTGGGGATATGAGGTCAAGCTGCCGAGCGGGTTCAATTACTCGCTCGTCGGGCGGCGCCATCGGCGCTCGATAGCCGACTGGGAACGCCATGGCGTTAAGCGTGTCGCCGACCGGGATTTCCCGCGTCCGGGGGACAAGGCGTATCTCCTCCTCCCCGGCGGGTCGAAGGGACCAGCGTTCCTGATGCTGCACAATTTCCGCGTCATCAAGCGCTACAATAATGCCGACGCCTATGCGCTCGCGGTGGGGCATCTCGCCGACCGGCTGATGGGTGGCTACACGTTCGTGCAGTCCTGGCCGCGGGACGACGCGCCCTTGCGGCGCAGCGAGGTGAAGACGTTGCAGACCGTCCTGAACCGGCGCGGCTACGATACCGGCGGCGTTGACGGCAAGGTCGGGCCGAAGACCCGGTCGGCGATCATCGCCGTTCAGAAACGGCTCGGCTGGCATGCAGACGGCTATGCGGGGACGAAGCTCCTGAAGCGGCTCGGCGGAGCCTGATGCGCCGTAGACGGGCGAACCTTCCCGGGCGGGACGCGCCTTGATCCTGCGCCGCGGTGCGTGGCATTGTCGCCCTGCGCGGGGGCGACGGGCGATCCCGCCGGAGAGGGATTTCCGGCATCCGGGATGGTTCGTACCATGAGGAGAGGTCATGCGACGCCTGTCGATCATTTTGCTGATCCTGTGTGCCTTCGTCGGCGTCGACATGGCGACGCATTTCGCCGATGCCCGCGACGGCAACAATCCGCGCATAATCTTCTTTCCCAAGGGGACGGCCAAGGAACGCAAGAAGAAGTCGATCTTCCCGCTGTTCCGGCTGTTCGATGGCGGGCGGTCGCGCGAGCGCTCGTCGCGGCAGAAGCGGATTCCGTCGAACGCCGAGCCGCATCGCCAGAGCGCGCGGGCAGCGCCCGAGATCGAGCCGAAGTCCGAGGATGCCCGCGTCATCCTGGTCATTGGCGATACGCTCGCCGCGGGTCTTGCCAAGGGGCTCGACGTCGCCTTTGCCGACAATCCCAACGTGAAGATCGTATCGAAGGCGAACGGATCTTCCGGCCTCGTGCGCGTCGATGCCTACGACTGGGCACGGGCGTCGCGCAATCTGTTGAAAAGCGAGGGGCGGATCGACGGCGTCGTTGTCATGATCGGCGTCAACGATCGGCAGAAGATCCGCGACGGCAAGGCGCGTCACGAGGTTCGTAGCGCGGAGTGGGAAGCGCTCTACAAGAAGCGGGTCCGCGATCTCCTGACGATCTTCGTTGCCGCCGGAAAGCCCGTCGTCTGGGTCGGCCTGCCACCGGCTAGCACCACCAGCCTGTCGGCGGACTGGGCCTATTTCAACGACCTTTATCGCGGTGAAGTCGTCGCGGAAGGCGGCTTCTTCGTCGACGTGTGGAAATCCTTCCTCAATGACGAGGGCCGCTATACGCGCCGGGGGCCGGATATCGAGGGGCGGGTCGTCTCGCTGCGGCGCTCCGACGGCATCCATTTCACCGGTGCGGGCTATCGCAAGCTCGCCTTCTTTGTTGAAAAGGGGCTTCGCCAGATGATGCCTCTCGATGGCGGCGGGGCTCTTTCGCTCGACGTTTCGCCGGACGGCCGGCTGATCGGGCCGCGCATTGGCGCAGTGTTGCCGCTCACCGGGCCGATCGCGTCGGCCGACGATCCGCTCGCCGGCGCCGTGCCGCTCACGATCACCGACGACACCAGCGCGCTCTACAAGCTCACCGTCAAGGGCGAGAGGCCGCCGGCTGTCCCCGGCCGTGCCGACGATTTCCGCTGGCCGCGGTAAGGGGGAATCCTTTCGCTAACGGCCGTATCCCGCTCTGCGGCGCGGGGCAGCCCGTGAGCGAAAAGAGCAGCGAGCGATCAGCGCGGCAGGTCGCTCGATCCCATCAAGTACTCGTCGACGGCATGGGCAGCCTGGCGGCCCTCGCGGATCGCCCAGACGACGAGGGACTGGCCACGCCGCATGTCGCCACAGGCGAAGACCTTGTCGACGCTCGTCTTGTAACCTTCGGTGTCTGCGGCGACGTTGTTGCGGCCGTCGTAGTCGACGCCGAGCTGGTCGAGCATGCCTTCGTGGACGGGGTTGACGAAGCCCATGGCGAGGAGGACGAGATCCGCTTCCAGCGTGAATTCGCTCTCCGGCACCGGCTGGAACTTCGCGTCGACCTTGACGCATTCGAGGCCGGTCAGGCGGCCGTCCTCGCCGACGAAGCGCTGGGTGAGGGTGGAGAACAGCCGGTCGGCGCCTTCCTCGTGGCTCGATGAGGTGCGGAGCTTCATCGGCCAGTTAGGCCACGACAGGAGCTTGTCCTCTTTCGCCGGCGGCTCGGGCATGATCTCAAGCTGGCTGACGGAAAGGGCACCCTGGCGCACCGAGGTGCCGATGCAATCGGAGCCGGTATCGCCGCCGCCGATGACGACGACGTGCTTGCCGCGCGCCAGGATCGGCTCGGGATCGGGCATCGGCTCGCCGGAAACGCGCCGGTTCTGCTGCGGCAGAAACTCCATGGCAAAGTGCACGCCCTTGAGATCGCGGCCCTCGATGGGCAGATCGCGCGGCTTTTCGGAGCCTCCGGCAAGGACAACGGCATCGAAATCCCGGGTCAGATCGCTTGCCGGAAGGGTGACGCCGACATGGGTATTGCAATGGAAGGTGACGCCCTCCACCTCCATCTGCTCGATGCGGCGGTCGATCAGGCGCTTCTCCATCTTGAAGTCGGGGATGCCGTAGCGCATCAGACCGCCGGCCTTGGCGTTCTTCTCGTAGACGTGGACGTCATGGCCGGCGCGGGCGAGCTGCTGGGCGCAGGCGAGGCCGGCCGGGCCGGAGCCGACGACGGCGATCTTGCGGCCGGTCTTCCTCAGTGAGACTTCCGGCCGGATCCAGCCTTCGTCCCAGGCCTTGTCGACGATGGCGCATTCGATCGTCTTGATCGTCACCGGACTGTCGATGAGGTTCAGCGTGCACGACGCCTCGCAGGGCGCCGGGCAGATGCGTCCGGTGAACTCCGGGAAATTGTTGGTGGAGTGGAGGTTGCGCGCGGCTTCCTCCCAGCGGCCCCTGTAGACGAGGTCGTTCCAGTCGGGGATCTGGTTGTTGACCGGACACCCGTGCAGGGTTCCCTGCATGCCGGAGTGGCAATAGGGGATGCCGCAGTCCATGCAGCGCGCGGCCTGGTCGCGCACGGCGTCTTCCGTCATCGGGATGGTGAACTCCCGATAGGCGCGAATGCGGTCGGAGGCCGGCTTGTACTTGCGGTCCTGCCGGTCGATCTCGAGGAAACCCGTTACCTTGCCCATGAACTTACTCCCCGGCGACAACCGCGCGCGGCGGCTGGATGCTGTGCGTGGCGATCTCGGCCAGCGCGCGGCGGTATTCCACCGGCATGACCTTGCGGAACTTCGGCAGATAGCTGTGCCAGTTCTCCAGGATTTCGGCAGCCCGGGTCGAGCCGGTGTACCGCGCGTGGTTGGAGATGAGGTGATGCAGGCGTTCCGCGTCGTAGCGCGTCATGTCGGACATGACGTCGACGAGACCGTGCCCTTCCAGGTCCGCGGTCTGGTGCATCTCTTCCTCGTTGAGCGCCTCTTCGGCCGCGATCGGTTCCAGTTCGATCATTGCCATGTTGCAGCGGCGGTCGAACATGCCGTCCTCGTCGAGGACGTAGGCGATGCCGCCGGACATGCCGGCCGCGAAGTTGCGCCCGGTCGGGCCGATGACGACGATGACGCCGCCTGTCATGTATTCGCAGCAATGGTCGCCGGCGCCTTCGACGACCGCGAGGGCTCCGGAGTTCCTGACGCCGAAGCGCTCGCCGGCGACACCGCGAAAGTAGCACTCGCCGCCGATGGCACCGTAGAGCACGGTGTTGCCGACGATGATCGACTTCTCCGGCACGATCTGCACCGCCTCCTTGGGCGGATAGATGACGATGCGGCCACCGGACAGGCCCTTGCCGACATAGTCGTTGCCCTCGCCCTCGAGTTCCAGCGTGACACCCTTGGCGGTGAAGGCACCAAAGCTCTGGCCGGCGGTGCCTTTCAGCTTGATGTGGATGGTGTCGTCGGGAAGGCCGCGATGCCCGTAGCGCTTGGCGACGGCACCCGATAGCATGGCGCCCGCGGTGCGGTCGGTGTTGCCGATCGGCACCTCGAAGGCAACCGGGGTGCGGCTCTCGAGCGCCGGTTGCGCCTTCTCGATCAGGGCGCGGTCGAGGACCTCGTCAATCTGGTGATCCTGGTCCTCGCAGCGGAAGATGTGCACCGTCTCCGGCACGTCCGGCATCTCGAAAAGCTTGCCGAAGTCGAGGCCCTTGGCCTTCCAATGCTCGATGGCGGCGCGCTTGTCGAGATACTGGCGTTGGCCGATCATCTCGTCGAAGGTCCGGAAGCCCATTTCCGCCATCAGCTCGCGCACTTCCTCGGCAAGGAAGAAGAAGTAGTTGATGACGTGTTCGGGCTTGCCGACGAAGCGCTTGCGCAAGACCGGGTCCTGGGTGGCGATGCCGACCGGGCAGGTGTTGAGGTGGCATTTGCGCATCATCACGCAGCCGGCGGCGATGAGCGGCGCGGTGGCGAAGCCGAACTCGTCGGCCCCCAGAAGTGCGCCGACGATAACGTCGCGTCCGGTCCGGATGCCGCCGTCGACCTGGACGGAGATGCGGCCGCGCAGGCGCTCACGCACCAGCGTCTGGTGGGTTTCGGCAAGGCCGATTTCCCAGGGGCTTCCCGCGTGCTTGATGGAAGTCAGCGGACTTGCGCCCGTGCCGCCCTCGAAGCCGGCTATGGTGACATGGTCCGCGCGAGCCTTGGCAACGCCGGCCGCGACCGTGCCGACGCCGACCTCGGAACCGAGCTTGACGGAGATGTCGGCATCCGGGTTGACGTTCTTCAGATCGTAGATGAGCTGCGCCAGGTCCTCGATCGAGTAGATATCGTGGTGCGGTGGCGGCGAGATGAGGCCGACGCCCGGGGTCGAGTGGCGCACCTTGGCAATGACCGCGTTGACCTTATGGCCGGGAAGCTGGCCGCCCTCGCCGGGCTTGGCGCCCTGCACGATCTTGATCTGGATCATATCGGAGTTGACGAGGTATTCCGCCGTCACGCCGAAGCGGCCGGAGGCGACCTGCTTGATGGCTGAGCGCATGGAATCACCGTTCGCCATCGGCTTGAAGCGGTCGGATTCCTCGCCGCCCTCACCGGTGTTCGACTTGCCGCCGATACGGTTCATGGCAACCGCCAGCGTGGTGTGAGCCTCGCGGCTGATGGACCCGTAGGACATGGCGCCGGTGGCGAAGCGCTTGACAATCTCGACCGCGGGTTCGACCTCGTCGAGGGGCACGGGATTCCTGCCGACCTCCTCGGCGGTCTTGACCTTGAAGAGGCCGCGGATGGTCAGGAGCCGGCGCGACTGATCGTTCACCAGTTCGGAGAAGTGGCGGTACTGGTCGCGGCTGTTGCCGCGAACGGCGTGCTGAAGCGAGGTGACGACCGGGGCCGTCCAGGCATGCTCTTCGCCACGCGAGCGCTGGGCGTATTCGCCGCCGACGGCGAGCGCGTTGCGGTAGATCGGCGCGTCGCCGAACGCCAGCCGATGGCGGCGCACCGTCTCCTCGGCGACCTCGGCAAGGCCGACACCCTCGATACGGGTCGCGGTGCCAAAGAAGTACTTGTCGACGAATTCGGAGGACAGGCCGATAGCGTCGAAGATCTGGGCGCCGCAATAGGACTGATAGGTCGAGATGCCCATCTTGGACATGACCTTCAGGATGCCCTTGTCGACGGCCTTGATATAGCGCGCGACGATTTCGTCCTCGGAGAGGTCGCCGGGCAGCATGCGGCGCATGGACTGCAGCGTCTCGAAGGCGAGATAGGGGTTGATCGCTTCGGCGCCATAACCGGCGAGGACGCAGAAGTGATGGATCTCGCGCGGCTCGCCGGTTTCAACGACAAGGCCGACCGAGGTCCGCAGGCCCTTGCGGATGAGGTGGTGGTGAACGCCGGCGGTGGCCAGGAGCGCGGGAACCGGTATGCGGTCCGGGCCGATCAGGCGGTCGGACAGGATGATGATGTTGTAGCCGTGCAGAACCGCGTCCTCGGCGGCGTCGCACAGCTTGTCGAGCGCCGACTTCATGCCTTCCGGTCCGCTTGAGGCGGAATAGGTGATGTCGAGGGTCTGGGTGCGGAACTGATTATCGGCCATCTCGCCGATCATCCGGATCTTCTCCAGATCATCGTTGGTCAGGATCGGCTGGCGCACCTCAAGCCGCTTGCGCGACTGCATGCCCTTCAGGTCGAAGAGGTTCGGGCGCGGGCCGATGAAGGAGACGAGGCTCATCACCAGCTCTTCGCGGATCGGATCGATCGGCGGATTGGTGACCTGGGCGAAGTTCTGCTTGAAATAGGTGTAGAGTAGCTTCGACTGGTCGGAGAGCGCGGAGATGGGCGTGTCGGTGCCCATGGAGCCGATCGCCTCCTGGCCGGTGGAGGCCATCGGCGTCATCAGGATCTCCACGTCCTCGCGGCTGTAGCCGAAGGCCTGCTGGCGGTCGAGCAGCGGCACGTTGGTGCGCGGCGCGCCGGCGCGGACGCGGGCCATGTCCTCAAGGACGATCTGACTGCGGGCCAGCCATTCCTTGTAGGGACGCTCCTCGGCGGCCGTCTTCTTCAACTCCTCATCGGAGATGATCCGGCCTTCCTCAAGGTCGATGAGCAGCATTTTGCCAGGCTGCAGACGCCACTTCTCCACGATCGTCTCTTCGGGCACGGTCAGGACGCCCATTTCGGACGCCATGACGACGAGGCCGTCCTCGGTGACGAGATAGCGGGCTGGCCGGAGGCCGTTACGGTCGAGGGTCGCGCCGATCTGGCGGCCGTCGGTGAACGCGACGGCGGCGGGGCCGTCCCACGGCTCCATGACGGCGGCGTAATATTCGTAGAAGGCGCGGCGGCGCTCGTCCATCAGGGGATTGCCGGCCCAGGCTTCCGGGATCAGCATCATAGCCGCCTGGGCGAGCGGATAGCCGCCCTGAACGAGGAATTCCAGCGCGTTGTCAAAACAGGCGGTGTCCGACTGGCCCTCGTAGGAAATTGGCCACAGCTTCTGGATGTCGTCGCCGAAGAGATCGGATTCGACGCTCGCCTGGCGCGCGGCCATCCAGTTTACGTTGCCCCTCAGCGTGTTGATCTCGCCGTTGTGAGCAACCATCCGGTAGGGATGGGCGAGCTTCCACGACGGGAAGGTGTTGGTGGAGAAGCGCTGGTGGACGAGGGCAAGCGCGGTCTCGAAGCGCGTGTCGGTCAGATCCTTGTAGTAGGCGCCGAGCTGGTTGGCGAGGAACATGCCCTTGTAGACGACGGTGCGACAGGACATGGACACCGAATAGAAGCCGTTGTCGCGGCCCTCGGTCTCGGCATAGATGGTGTTCGACAGCACTTTCCTTAGCACATAGAGCTTGCGCTCGAAGGTGTCCTCGTCGGCGCCGGCGATGTCCTCGCCGCGGCCGATGAAGATCTGCCGGTGGACCGGCTCAGTGGCGACGATCTCCTCCGCCTTCGACAGGCAGCCGTTGTCGACGGGCACGTCGCGCCAACCGAGAACTTCCTGGCCCTCGCGGCGAACGATCTCCTCGATGAGTTCTTCGCAGTGCTCGCGCAGTTCCCTGTCCTGAGGCATAAAATACTGCCCGACGGCATAATGGCCGGGTTCGGGCAGGGTGAAGCCGAGGCGCTCGGCCTCTGCCGAAAAGAGCGCGTGCGGGATCTGCACCAGCATTCCGGCGCCGTCGCCGACGAGCGGATCGGCGCCGACCGCGCCGCGGTGGGTCAGGTTGACGAGGACCTTGAGGCCCTGTTCGACGATTTTGTGCGAACGTCGGCCCTTCAGGTCGGCGACGAAACCGACACCGCAGGCGTCATGCTCGATCGCGGGATCGTAGCGCCACTGCGGCCCGCGCGGGTATTGCGCAAGCGTGGCTTTGGCGGCAGTCAGGCGCGTTTTGGCGGTGGCCGTCGCGCTCGAGGCAATCGCGTATGTCCCGTTTTTCATCTGCTCGCTCATCCCAGCCCTCATAGCCGTTGTGTCGTTACGTGTCCCAGAAACCCGGGTCCGGAACCCCATCCCGGACCGTCGGCCGTCGCGCTCGTCCCCGCCTCTCTTCGGTCGGGTCGCAGCGTCATCCGCGATCCGATCGACGAGGCCGGTTCCCGAAGCCACGGCTCTGTCGAAAAAAGGGCAAAGCCCCCGGTCGGCTCCGCCTTCTGCCGGAGCGGGTGCTCCGGGTTCGCCCCTCGATGATTCGGCCGCAGGGTTGGCGGCCGGCTCCATCGGAGCTTTGGAGGTGCCCGACTTCGGCGCAAAATGCACCGGAATCCAATGGGGCAGCATTCCTGTCCTAATTCCGGAAGCTGAACTTGCCAGATTTCGCGGGTCTCGGCAAGCGTCCAGCCATCGATTGAGTATACTTATACAGTTTCCCCGGGCATTTGCGCATCAAAAGGCGCTCTGTGACAAGTTTTCCGGCAAGAATATTTCTTTTTCCGGCGCTTGAAGTGCCCTCACGTGGCCGTGATTGCGAGCGGATGCGACGTGTCGTCGCCGTGAGAAAACGCGCACGGCGCGTGACGGCCCTTTGATTTCCAAGTGAGCGGGCGAGCGGTCAGGGTGCTGGGTGTCGGGACCGGCCGCGATGGGGCGAGCCGGGACCCCCGACGGGAACCTCAAACGGAGATAACCATGACCGTCAAGACCACCGTGCTTTCCGCCGCCATCGTTGCCGGCGCCGTCGCGACCGCGCTCACCGCCGTCTCGCTGCCGACTTCGGCCTCGGCCGCGGAAAAGGAGAAGTGCTACGGCGTGGCGCTCAAGGGCCAGAACGACTGCAAGGCCGGTGCGGGCACGACCTGCGCGGGCACCTCGAAGATGGATTACCAGGGGAACGCCTTCAAGCTCGTCCCGAAGGGTACCTGCACCTCGATGAAGACGCCCCATGGCATGGGCAGCCTGACCCCGATGGAGAGCTGAGGCCAGCTCCAGCGGATATCGGACCGTCGGCAAACGTAACGAGACAACGAAAGACAGCGACATGTCGCAGCACCGCCTGACCGACGGTCCCGACACTCCGGTCCCGGCTCGCGCCGGGATCGGGTTAAAGGCGGACCACGTAGCCGCCATCCTGGAGACAGCTCCGGAAGTCGGCTTTTTCGAATTCCACGCCGAGAACTACATGGGCGCCGGAGGTCCGCCGCATCGCCAGCTTGCCGCGATCGGCGAACGCTATGCGCTTTCCATGCATGGCGTCGGGCTGTCGATCGGCGCCGACCGGCCGCTCGACCGGGATCACCTCGCCCGTCTCAAGACGCTCCACGAGCGCTATCGGCCGGCGCTCTTTTCCGAACATCTCGCCTGGTCGAGCCACGGCGGGACGTATTTCAACGACCTTCTTCCTGTCCCCTACACGGATGCGACGCTTGCCAGGATAGCGGCGCATATCGATACGGTGCAGGGGACGCTCGGCCGGCGGATGTTGCTGGAGAACCCGTCGACCTATGTGATGTTCACGGAAAGCACCTGGGGCGAGGTCGATTTCCTAGCTGAAATCGTCCGTAGGACAGGCTGTGGCCTCCTTCTCGATGTCAACAACGTCTATATCTCGGCGACCAATCACGGGTTCTCGCCGGAAGCCTATCTTGATGCCTTCCCGCTTGAGGCTGTCGGCGAACTTCACCTCGCCGGTCATGCGAGCGAGCGTGACGATGCCGACCTGCCGCTTCTCATCGACGCGCACGACCGGGAAGTCGCGGATGCCGTGTGGGGGCTCTACGAGCGGGTGATCGCGCGGGCCGGCCTGTGTCCGACGCTCATCGAATGGGACAACGCGGTGCCGCCGCTCGACATCCTCCTTGCGGAGGGGGCGAAGGCCGACCGCATCCTCGATCTTTACCGTCCGCTGGGGGTGCGCCATGGCACCTATGGCTGAGGCAGGCATGACCAACGCGGGCTTTTCCGCCGTGCTGCTCGATCCGTCGGCGCCGGCACCCGAAGGGGTCATCGGGCGGGACGGGAGCCCCGCCGGCGCGCGATTCGACGTTTATCGCAACAATGTGATCGTCGGTCTCGTCGAGGCGCTGATGGCAACCTATCCGACCGTTCTGGCGCTTGTCGGCGAGGAATTTTTCCGCGCCGCCGGTGCGATCCACGTCCGCGCCGAGCCGCCGATGTCACCGGTGTTGCTTGAATACGGCGGCGGATTTTCGGCCTTTATGGAAGGGTTCGAGCCGGCGCGGGTCGTGCCCTATCTCGGGGATGTCGCGCGGCTCGACTGGGCGCGGGTGCGCGCCTATCACGCCGCCGATGCGCCGCCGCTCGATCCTGCGACGCTGGCGCGGATCGCGCCGGAGCGCCTTGGCGATGTCCGCCTCCTGCCGCATCCGGCCATGCATCTGGTGCGCTCGACCCATCCGGTCGTCTCCATCTGGGAACGCCATCAGGGCGAGCCGGACGATGGCCCGCTTCCCGACCATGGCGAGGATGTGCTCGTCACCCGTTCCGATCTCGATGTCGAACTTCGTCGGCTGCCGCCGGGCGGCGCGGCCTTCGTCGCGGCGCTTGCCGAGGGGCGCACGCTCGCGGCTGCCGCCGCGAGTGGCGAGGAGGCGGCGCGCAAGGACGCGGAGGCTTTCGACCTCGCGCATCATCTTCAAGGCATTCTGGAAGCCGGGGCGTTCGCCGCCGTCGGTGAATAACGACAACGGAGGGCTCATCGATGGCTTCGACAATATGGGTGGCGGCTCTTTACCGCCGGGTCTTCGGCCGGCTGGAACGGGCGCTTGAGCCATGGTTCCTCGGCCTTGCCGCGCGGTTCGTCTTTGCCGGCGTTCTCCTCGTCTATTACTGGAATTCGGCGATGACGAAGCTCGGCTCCGGTTTTCCGGCGATGTTCGTCCCCGGTGACGGCGCCTATTTCCAGATCCTGCCGCCGGTGATGGAGGCCTATAATTACGACGCGAGCGCCATTCCGGTCTTTCCCTACGGGCTCATCGTCTTCGCCGGCACCTATGCGGAAGTCCTCTTGCCGCTTCTCGTCACGCTTGGGCTCTTCACCCGGCTTGCAGCGCTCGGCATGATCGGTTTCATCGCCGTCCAGACTTTTGTCGACATCGTCTATCTCGGGGTGGAGCCGGAGACGATCGGCGCACTCTTTGACGGCCAACCCGGCGCGGCGATTGCCGATCAGCGCACGCTGTGGGTTTTCGTCCTCCTCTATCTGGTGGTGAAGGGCGCCGGCGCTGTCTCGTTCGACGGGTTCCTCGCGCGTCTTGTCGCGCGGTCCCGGCCGGCCACGGCGTGACGCCGCCGGGCGGTTCTGCGAATGGAGGAATCTGAAAATCCGGCTGGACGAACGGCACCGGCTCGGCCAAAGTCCGCGCCATGATTTTCTCCAGCGACAATTGGGCCGGCGCCTCCGACAAGATCATGGATGCGCTCGCTCACTACAACACGGGCGCCGCGCCGGCCTATGGCGACGACGCCCTCACCGAAGCGGTCACGGACCGTTTCCGCGAACTCTTCGAGCATGACGTGGCGGTGTTCTTCGTTGCCACGGGAACGGCGGCGAACGCGCTCGCGCTTGCCACCTTCACGCCGCCGGGCGGCGTCACCTTCTGTCACGACAGCGCGCATATTCGCGTCGACGAATGCGGCGCGCCGGAGTTTCTCGGCTCCGGCCGGCTGCAGACCGTGTCGGGCGCAGCAGGCAGGATCGATCTGGCAGCCTTCCGCGCCGCGCTGGATGCCTTTCCCGACGGTGACGTTCATCACGGCCGGGCATCGGCCCTCAGCCTGTCGCAATCGACGGAGGCGGGCACGGTCTATACGCCCGACGAGGTCGCGGCGTTTTCCGAAATCGCCCGGGCGCGCGGCCTTGCCGTCCACATGGACGGCGCGCGGTTCGGTAACGCGCTCGTTGCGCTCGGTGCGAGCCCGGCGGAGATGACCTGGAAGGCCGGCGTCGATGCGCTGTCCTTCGGTGGCACCAAGAACGGCTGTTGGTGCGCGGAGGCGGTGATCTTCTTTGATGCTGATAAGGCGCGCGAGTTTCCTTATCTGAGGAAGCGCGCCGGTCATCTCATTTCCAAGAGCCGCTTCGTCGCCGCGCAGTTCGATGCCTATCTCGCCGACGATCACTGGCGCGACCTTGCGACTCATGCGAATGCCCAGGCCGCCAAGCTCGCCGACGGCTTCGCGCGCTCCAATTCGGCGCGACTTGCCTGGCCGGGCAAGACCAACGAGCTCTTCGCCATCGTCACAGAGGAGACATTCGCGCGCCTCGTTGCCGCCGGCGCCATGCTCTATGACTGGCCGGCCGATGTGCTCGGGGGTGTCGACACGCTTGGCGAGGGTGAGCGGCTCGTCCGCCTGGTGACGAATTTCCGCACCGGCGACGACGAGGTCGAGGGCTTCCTCGCCTGTTTGTAAGGGGCTTTCTCGCGGGCCGCATGCGCCCGGTGTGCATATACCCACACCCGCTGACCTGTTGACCTGCTGCGCGCACCCTCGTGGAAAGCCAGCGCCGCACGCGCGATATGGGCCCGTGGCGAAAGGTCATGAGCGGAAGAATCTGGGCGACAATGCTCCCGTAAAAAAGGCGCCCCGGATGATCCGGGGCGCCCGTACGGAGCTATCGGTCGGTTTTCTCGCGATACGAAATACGGTCAAGCTGCGGCGGTTTCCGCCTCGATCTCCTTGACCTTGCCCGCGCCGATCGGAATGGAACGCGGCTTCATCGCTTCCGGGATCTCGCGCAGGAGGTCGATGTGCAGGAGCCCGTTCTCGAGGCGTGCGCCCTTCACTTCGACATGGTCGGCGAGTTGGAAACGGCGCTCGAAAGCGCGTGACGCGATACCGCGGTAGAGAACCTCGCGGTCTTCGCTCTCCTCCGCCTTCTCGCCCTTGATCGTCAGGAGATGCTCCTTGGTCTCAAGCGAGAGTTCGTCCTCGGAGAAGCCGGCGACGGCCATCGTGATGCGATAGGCGTTCTCGCCGGTGCGCTCGATGTTATAGGGCGGATAGCCGCCGTTCGGGGCATCGCCGCCGCTCATCGAATCGAGCATGGAGAAAAGCCGGTCAAAACCGACGGTGGACCGATAAAGGGGGCTAAAATCAACGGTTTGCATAGTAGTGTCCTCTTCTTTTGAGCGACAGGTTGTGTCTCCCCGAGGGCCCTCCGATTTGTGGCAGGACCGCTGGCGGGAGATGCGGACCCGACCATCGGCGTCCGCTGTTCAGATGTGGGAACAGGACGCGCGCGTTTCAAGCCTCCTTTGCCCGTTCCGGTTTCACTTCGATGTCCGGTTCGTCCGGTCTCGCAGCGACCGCGCCTGGTGGGCTCGGCGTCGGCGGAACGCCCCTGTCCGGAAGCTGAACGGAAAATGAACGGCGGCTTCCGGCTTCGTTCAGCATGGCGACGCCATAGTCGCGTCAATGGTTGCCTGCATCGGTCTCCCCGCATCGTGGTGGGCAACCCCTGAAAAGGCTCTTGAATGTCATGGCTCGTCACGAGCCGATCGTTTCGTCCGCCGCCCGCGGACGCAGACGATTTCGATGATCCACCCTTCGGGGGGATAGATCGGTCGTCGCTAGGCCCCTGCCGGCGGTCGATCTTGGCCGGTGCTGTTTTCAGCACCGGCCTTCGCCTTTTTGTTGCCGGCCTTTCCATCCCGTCGCACCAAGCCTTGACCCTTCCGCGCCCTTCGCGGAAGACTTGCGCGCAATGATGCCGGGCCGGTGGCCGGGCCAACGGACGTCACGGACGGGACTTGCCCCATGAAGCTTTTCCAGCACCCGCAGAACCCCATGCCGCCCGGAGCGGTGGTTGAGGCCGTCCGCACGCCGGATGGCGTGACCCTGCGCGCCGCGCGCTGGCCGGTGGGCGGACACGGGCGGCGCGGTACCGTGGTCATTGTTCAGGGGCGGGCGGAATTCATCGAGAAGTACTTCGAGACGATTCGCGAGCTGCAGGAGCGCGGTTTCGAGGTCGTTGCCTTCGATTGGCGGGGCCAGGGCGGGTCCGACCGCCTGATCGCCAACCGCCTGCTCGGCCATGTCGACGGGTTCAAGGACTATGAGGTCGACCTGAAGACGGTGCTGGACGACTTCGTCCTACCCAATTGCCGAGGCCCCTATTTCGCGCTCGCCCATTCGACGGGCGGGGCGGTTCTGCTGCGCGCCGCGGACTGGTTACAAGGAGTGATCACGCGGATGGTGCTCGCCGCGCCCTTCGTCGACTTCTACCGTCTGCCGTTCGCGCGCGGCTGGGTGCGGGCGCTGACGGGGTTCCTCAGCTACCTCGGGCTCGGCGGATTTGCGGTGCCGGGCGCGGCCCGGTTCGACCGCAGCGCGCGCGACTTCCACGATCCGGCGGTGGAGAACGTGTTGACGTCCGATCCGGTACGCTATGAGCGCACCTTCGCGCTGTTGGAGGCGGCGCCGCATCTGGCAATCGCCGCGCCGACGATTGGCTGGGTCTATGCCGCCTGCCGTACCATGGATATTCTCGCCGAACCGGACTTTCCGCCCTCGGTCCGGGTGCCGGCGCTTGTTGTCGTGGCCGGTGGCGACCGGGTGGTTTCGCCGCGCGCTGCCGAGGAACTCGGCCTGTGCCTGCGCGGCGGGGGGCATGTGACGATCGACGGCGCCCAGCACGAATTGATGATGGAAGCGGATTTCTACCGCAACCAGTTCTGGGCGGCATTCGACGCCTTCGTGCCCGGCTCGGAGGCGCAGGCGGCCTGAACGGCGGCAGCGTTCGCCCGCCGCCCCCGGCTCGCCCGTTTGCCTATCCCCGATACCGTTCAGCCGGCGGCGAGTTCGGCCAGTGCGGCGTCGTGGATGGCCTTGCACCCGGCGGCGACGATGCGGCCGCCGTTGTGCGCGGGTTCGCCGTCCCAGGTGGTGATGACGCCACCCGCCGCCTCGATGATCGGGATGAGGGCGACGACGTCATAGGGCTGGAGGCCGGCCTCGATGACGAGATCGGCCTGGCCGGCCGCGACCATGCAATATCCGTAGCAGTCGGTTCCCGTCCGCGTCAGCTTGGTGCGGGCCGAGACGCGGTCGAAATGCGGCCGGTCCTCGGGCTTGAAATGGCGGACCGGATCGGTCGACAGCATGACGGCGTCTTCGAGCCGGGCGCAGGCGCGGGTCTTCAGGATTCCCTCGCCGCTACGGCCGGCCCAGCGGCTGACCGTGCCGTCGGAAAAGAACCGTTCGCCGACGAAGGGCTGAGCCATCATGCCGGCGACCGCACGGCCGCGATGGCTGAGGCCGATCAGCGTGCCCCAGGTCGGCAGGCCCGACATGAATCCGCGCGTGCCGTCGACCGGGTCGAGCACCCACACGTAGTCCGCGTCGAGGCGCTCGGCGCCGTATTCCTCGCCGAGGATGCCGTCCTGGGGGAGCTCTTCGCCGAGTACGGCGCGGATCGCCCGTTCTCCGGCGCGGTCGCCTTCGGTGACGGGGTCGTAGGAACCGACTTCCTTGTTGTCGATGCTGTCCAGATTGCGGAAGTGGGGAAGGATAGCCGCTCCGGAGGCATCGGCGAGGCGGTTAAACAGCGGAAAAAGATCAGGTCTTGTCTGCATAGGAGGCATGCGCTTTCGACATGTTTTTGCCGCTCGGCGCCGATTCAGCGCTGGCGACGATTTCGGGAGTCTGGAATTATTCCATAAATGTCAGACATTTATGAATGTGGTGAGAGAAAGTGTTGCATCTTTATCGCAGAGGTGGGGTCGGGGGTAAAGGAATACGTCAGGGGGCTTGACGTTTGTGCGTTGCGTCGGCATCTTTGTGCAGTGCGATACGGAATGATCTTTCGTATCGCTGCCCTCCTTGGGCGTTTCCTCCCTAGACTTGGGCCGCCTCTCTTTCCAGAGAGCGGCCCCTTTTCTTTTCCGGCTCCATTTTTCGATATTTCATCGGCTTGTCCGTCGCCGCGCGCTGGGTCTTGCCCTTGCCGGTGCGCGCGGCCGTTACTCCGCCGCGTCGGCGATGCCGAGGCTGGCACTTTCCTCGAATGCGATCAAGCGCTGGACGAAGGTCGCCAGATTGGCGGAGAGGCGGCGGAAGCCCCGATGCTTCTCCACCTTCGCCTCGTCCATGTAGAGGCCGCGGTTGATCTCGATCTGCAGCGCGTGGAGGCCGGTCGCCGGACGACCGTAGTGCTCGGTGATGAAGCCGCCCGCATAGGGCTTGTTGCGGGCGACGTTGTATCCGAGATCGCGCAGGATGTTGGCGGCGGCATCGCTGACGCGGCGCACGCAGCTGCGGCCGTGCCGGTCGCCGATGATGAAGTCGGGCCGGCGCCAGCGGTCCTGGCCACGGACCGACGAGGGCATGGAATGGCAGTCGATCAGTATGGCGTAGCCGAAGTTGACATGGGTGCGCGCCAGAAGGTGGCGCAGCGCGGCGTGGTAGGGTTTGTAGAGCGTCTCGATGCGGGTGAGGGCCGCTTCGGCGGGAATGAGCCCGGCATAGACCTCCTCGCGCTCGCCGACGATGCGGGCGATGGTGCCGAGCCCGCTTGCGACGCGCAGCGAACGGGTGTTCACATGCGCCGGCAATTCTCCGGCGAACATGCCAGGGTCGAGCTCGTAGGGCTCTCGGTTCACGTCGACATAGACGCGGGGGAAGCGGGCACGCATCAGTGGCGCGCCAAAAGCGGTGACGAAGGAAAACAGCTCGTCGACGAAGGCATCCTCGGAAGAGCGGATTCGCCGCATGTCGAGCCGTGTAGCCTCGATGAGGTCCTCGGGGTAGCAGCGTCCGCTGTGCGGCGAGTTGAAGACGAAGGGGAGGCGCTGGGCTCCGGTGAGGCGAATCTCATGTCCAGGATCGTCCGCAAAACCGGAAACAACCTTCATGCCGATGATCCTCCTCGGGTGGGGACTTTCCCCGGAAATCGCCGTTCTGTGGAAATCGCGACGCTTGGCGGGAGGCGTATCCCGCCACGGCGACCGGCCGAAAGGCACAATCGACGCCGGCAGCGACATTTTCCGGCCGCAACGCCTGTCTAAGCCGAACCGGCGGTCACGCAGCCGCAACCCTCTGGCATGGTGCCAAGATGTGGATAAACTGTCCAGCCGAAGCGAAAAAGCGAATTTGAGCGCTTCGTTTCACGCGATGTTTACCTCGTTCGCCGTCTATGGTGCGGAACGGGCGGAAATCCGCTCACGATCGAACGATAAGAATGGGTGGATGTGCAATGTCACGGATATTGCTCGCTGAAGATGACAACGACATGCGTCGGTTCCTGACGAAGGCCCTGCAGAGCGCGGGATTCGACGTCATCTCCTTCGACAACGGCCAGAGCGCCTACGAACGCATTCGCGAAGAACCGTTCACCCTTCTGCTCACCGATATCGTGATGCCGGAGATGGATGGAATCGAGCTTGCCCGTCGCGCGACCCAGCTCGACCCGGATCTGAAGGTCATGTTCATCACCGGGTTCGCCGCCGTCGCTCTCAATCCCGATTCGCAGGCGCCCAAGGATGCCAAGGTGCTCTCCAAGCCCTTCCACCTGCGCGAACTGGTCAACGAGGTGGAAAAGCTCCTGGCGGCCTGACACGCCGGGGCGGGAAGGCCGCGCGGTTTTCGCGTCAGCGGTTTTCCCGGGATGATTTTCCCGCGGAGGGAATTCTTCGCGATTGTCCCCTTGCATGGCGAAGCGAAGCCCGCTATATGCCTGCAGCGCTGCTTGCAAAGCGGCGTTCCCGACAGAACCCTCGGTTCGACACAGACTCGGAAAAAAGGGCGGTTAGCTCAGCGGGAGAGCACTACGTTGACATCGTAGGGGTCACTGGTTCAATCCCAGTACCGCCCACCATCCGAAACAGCTTCCTGAAAATTCGACGAGAAATCCTGCTTTCCTGTGAGGAGCCGGCGTTCCTGCCAGGTGACAGCGTGTTCCAAGGGGCGCGCTCCTTGAGGGTAACGCCATGCGGTATGGTTGGCGTGGTGAGGGGCGTCGGCCGCCAGGTCCGCAGGGAACGGCGACCCTGGAAACTTCCCCGGATGACGATATTTTTTTCTCCGGGGGACTTGTTTCCAACACCGTTTGCGTGGATAAAGCAGCATCGACTTTCCGGCCGATCGACATTGTCCGCGGTCTCTGACGCTTGCTGACGTTCCTTCTTCCCGAATTTCGACCACACGGTCTTCGATGTGCGTGCTGTGCAACGAAGGCAAATTGTTAGCATCTGCTAGAGATGAGATACGCAATGGCTATTGGTACCGTTAAATGGTTCAACCCCACCAAGGGGTACGGCTTTATCCAGCCCGAGGGTAATGGCAACGACGTTTTCGTCCACATTTCGGCGGTTGAACGCGCCGGCATGCAGTCTCTGGCCGAAGGCCAGAAGATCAATTACGAGATCGTCAAGGACAATCGTACCGGGAAGTCCTCGGCCGATAATCTGAGCGCCGCAGACTGAAATCCTTCGCGCCTGTCAAGTCACGGATGTACTGGCAGGCAGGCAGCGATAGCGACATGACAGTTCTGCGTATGGCGCAGACGGAAAGGCGGGGCTTGTCTCCGCCTTTTTTGTTTTGCGGCTCCCGATTGCGGCGTGACCCGGGAGCGCCTCCTTTCATGCGGCGTTTGCCGGTGGTCCGCCGTGCCGGTTCTTTTTCGACGCGTTGACCTCTTCGAAAAGCCTGTCACCTTTCTGCGCTGGCGCTTTAGAGTGTCCGCGGGTGCAATCCCGCCTCCAACCCGGCCCACGGGGGATAGCGTGCAGCACAAGAAACTCGAAACCGTCGTCTGGCTTTCCCGGCTGGGGAATTTCCGGGCCGTCGCGGAACGCCTCAACACCACCCAGGCTGCGATTTCTCAGCGCCTGGCGTCACTGGAGCGGGAACTCGGCGTGCGGCTCTTCGAGCGCACGAGCCGTAGCCTGAAGCTGACGCCCAAGGGGCTGGAGCTTCTCCCATACGCGGAAAAGATCGTCGACCTGAGCGCGGAGATGGTGGTGCGGGTAGCCGACGAGAGTTCGTTCGGCGGCACCCTGCGGCTCGGTGTGGTGGAAACCATCGCCAAGGTCTGGTTGCCGCAACTGCTGGAGCGCATCTACGTGCAGTTCCCGCATGTGACCATCGACCTGATCGTCGATACCTCGGTCCTGCTGCGCGATCACCTCATCAGTGGCGATCTCGACCTCGCCTTCGTCATCGGTCCGGTCAACCAGCCGGGGTTGGAGAAGGATCTCCTGTGCAGCTATCCGCTCGCCTGGGTGGCCAGCCCGAAGCTCGGCCTTCAGGGCAAGCGTCTGTCCCGCCGGCAACTGGCCACCCTGCCGATCATCACCTTTTCGCGCCGCTCGGTGCCCTACGCGATGCTGCGGGACATGTTCCGCGGCCTCGACGCGCCGTCGGTCCGGCTGAATGCCTCGGGCTCGCTGTTCGTTTCCACGCGCATGGCGGAGATGGGGCTGGGGATCGCTCTCTTGCCACCGGTCGCCATTCGCAGCGAACTGGAAAGTGGCCAGCTCCAGATCCTCGACACCGATTTTTCCTCGCCTGCCCTCGACTATTTCGGCATCTACCAATCGACGCCGCGCAATCCGATTGCCGAGCACGTCATCCGGATGGCCATCGAGGAAGCCGGCCTGGCGATTGATAAGTAAATCTTATCAAAAACCAGTGTCATCTAAATATCATTTTTATTCACGACCGCCGCATCCTATTTTCCCCCGGTCCCTGTTCACGCGTGCACACGCGCCCTATCCCCGGCACCGAATTCATCGGAGAATGAGATGAGACTGTTTGGAAAGACCCTGCTTGCTGCGGCGGCGCTCGCCGTCGGCTTCGCCACCGCGGCAAATGCGGCCGACCGCACGCTGAAGTTCGGCCATGCGCTGTCGACTGACCACCCCTATCACAAGATGGCGCTCAAGTTTAAGGAAGAGCTGGAGGCCAAGGACGTCGGCCTGACGGTGGAGATCTTCCCCGCTAGCCAGCTCGGCAACGAGAGCACGCTTATTGAAGGCCTGCAGATCGGTTCTGTCGACGTCTCCACCATCACCTCGGCGGTCACCTCCAACTTCGTCCCCGAGTTCCAGATCTTCAGCCTTCCGTTCATCTTCAAGGATCGGGATCAGCTCTTCCGCGTCATGGACAACGAGGAAGGCGACATGCTCGCCGGCAAGCTCAAAGAGGCCGGTCTCGTCAAACTCGGCTACGGCTATGGCGGCACGCGCGATCTCTACACCCACGAGCCGGTGCGCAAGCTCGCCGACCTCAAGGGAATGAAGATCCGCACCATGAAGACGGCGGCGATCGTCGATACCTGGAATGCGCTCGGCGCCATCGCGACGCCGATCGCCTGGCCGGAGGTGCCGGTGAGCCTGAAGCAGCGCCTGATCGATGGCGGCGAGGGCACCGGCGTCAGCTATCGCTCCATGTCGTTCTACAAGGACGCCCCGTATTTCACACGCCTCGCCTATATCTTCAGCTGGCACAATTTCATGATGTCGAAGAAGACCTTCGATAGCCTGACCGCGGACCAGCAGAAGGCGGTCCTGGAAGCCGGCAAGGCCGCCGAGGCCTATGAACGCAAGGAATTCATCGCCCAAGAGGCGGCGCTCTTCGATGACCTGAAGGCCAAGGGTGCGACCATCATCATGCCCGAGGATCGCGCCGACTGGGTGGCCCGGGTGCAGACGGTCTACGAAAAGAATGCCGACAAGGTCGGCGGCATGGATCGTATTCGGCGGATCATGGGCTACTGACCTCTCCGCCGATCCGTATGGGGTTCTCCGGGTGCCGTTCCTTTGATGGCGCCCGGAGGCTCTCTAACCGTCCACGTTCGATGTTCCGGGCGTGAAGGAAGGAGTTTTCGATGGCCGCGTCCCTGTCAGCGGGCATTGTCGTTTTCCGCAAAATGCTGCTTGGCGCAGAACTCGCCATCGCGTCGGCGTTCATGATCGCCATGGTGACGGCGATCATCATTCAGGTCGTCGCGCGTTTCGTCTTTTCCGTCGGGCTAACGTGGACAGACGAGGTCGCGGCCTTCTCCTTCGTCTGGTCGGCGCTTCTTGGTGCGGCGATCGCGCTGGAGACGCGCAGCGTTCACGTCATCGATTTCTTCGTCGCGCGGATGCCCGCGCTTGTGCGGCGGGGCGTGCGCGTCGCGGTCTATCTCTTCGTTCTTGCCACGCTCGCCACGCTCATCGTCTCCGGCCTTGAAATCGTCGAGGTCGTCAGCCGGCAGCGCTCCTCGGTCCTGGATCTCAGAATGTCCTATGTCTACGCGGCGATGCCGGTCTCGGCCGGCCTGATGATGCTGTCGATGCTTCTGTCCCTGCGGCACCATCTGGCGCCCGACCATGCGGCGGCCGACTATCCGGGCCCCGATCAGGCGGTGCCGGGCATTGGGAGGGACCTGGCCGATGGCTGAAGTGCTCTTCATCGTCTTCCTCGTGGCGCTGGCTTTTTCCGTCCCGGTCGTCTTCGCGCTGCTCGGTGCCAGCATCGCGGCTATCGTCTGGGGTGGCGGCCTGCCGCTCTCGCTCGTCCCCCAGAAGGTCGTCGCGGGTATCAACTCCTATCCGCTTCTCGCCATTCCGCTGTTCATCATCTTCGGCGAGATCGTCAATCACGGCGGCATCGGCCGGCGGATCGTCGCGTTCTCGCAGGCTCTCGTCGGTTCGTTCCGTGGCGGGCTGGCGCATGCGAACGTGGTGGCCAGCATGTTCTTCGGCGGCATCTCCGGTTCGGCGACGGCCGATAGCGCGGCGATCGGGTCGGTCCTCATCCCGGCGATGAAGAAGGGGGGCTATCCTGCGCCGTTCTCTGTCGCGATCACCTGCACCTCCTCGATCATCGGCATCATCATTCCGCCGAGCGTCGATCTCATCCTCTACGGCTGGTTGTCAAACACGCCGATGGACGAACTTTTCGCCGGCGGCCTTATCCCGGGCATTCTTATCGGCATTGCGCTCATGGTCGTGTCGTGGTTCGTCTCGGCCCGCAACGACTATGGCGTCTGCCAGCCTTTCTCCCTCGGCGAACTGGGGCGGACGACGCGGGACTCGTTTCCCGCCCTCCTGATGCCGCTCATCATCATCGGCGGCATTCTCGGCGGCATCTTCACCGTTACGGAGGCCGCTGCCGTCTCGATCGTCTACGGGCTCCTCGTCACCACGCTCTATTATCGCGATCTGAGCCTGAAGGACTTCCCGACGCTTTTCCTCGGTGCGGCGAAGACCATCGGGCAGGTGATGTTCCTCCTCGGTGCGGCGAAGGCCTTCGCCTACGTCATGACCATCGAGCAGGTGCCGATGACGGTCTACCAGACGATGCTGGCGACGCTGCCGACACAGGGGATGTTCGCTTTCAACGTCGTCGTGATTTGCCTCTTCGTCGGGCTCTTCCTGACGCCTGCGGTCGCCACTGTCATCCTGACGCCGATCCTCTTTCCCGCAGCCATGAGCTTCGGTCTCGATCCGGTGCATTTCGGGCTGATGCTGGTTTCCGGGCTGGCACTCGGCCACGTCACGCCGCCGGTCGGACTGACGTTGTTGATCGGCGCCAGCATCGGCAACATCCCGGTGGAAAGCGTCATCCGTCCGCTCCTGCCGTTCTTCCTAATGCTGGTGGTCACCGTCCTCGTGATCGCTTATGTGCCGGCCCTTACCCTCCTGATACCCAATCTCATGCGATGACCACATTCTCCGTTGTGTCCTGGAACATCCAGGCCGGACGGGGCGTAGACGGACAAACCGATCCGGTCCGGATCGGTTCCGTCCTGCGCCTTGCCGATGCCGCCGACATCATCTGCCTGCAGGAAGTCGCGAGAAACATGCCGCGCCTCACCGGTGGTGTTTCCTTCGACGAGCCGGCCCTTCTGGGTGCGATCTTCGAGGGGTTTCACGCTGTCTTCCGGCCGGCGGTCGAGCGATTCGATCCCCATAGCGGCGAGTGGTCGGCCTTCGGCGCGATGATCCTGTCGCGGTTTCCGATCGTCGGCGTCCGCAATCATCTTTTGCCGCGCCCCTTTCTCGGCGAGGCGATCAGCATGCAGCGCCAACTGCTGGAGGCGGTCGTCCTGGCGCCGACGGGTGCGCTTTCGGTTGCTACCACCCATCTGGAGTTCCATCTGGCGGAGCACAGGCTGGCACAGGTGGCACACATTCGGGCGCTTTGCGCCGCAACGCTCGACCGTGCGGCAGTGGCCGGGAGGCCGGCAGAGGGGGAGGCGGCAGATACCCGAGGCCTTTCCGGCATCGCCCCCGATCTTTCCGGCTCCGCGTATGACGAGAGGCCGCCGGTGCGCGATGCGCTGGTGTGCGGTGATTTCAACTTCACGCCCGAGAGCGCCGAGTACCGGGCGATGGTGGCGCCGCGCGAGACGGGCAAGGGGCTTTTCGCCGATGCCTGGTGTCTTGCCCATGCCGATCGGCCGCACGCGCCGACCTGCGGCCTCGGCGATCATGAGCAATGGCCGCAGGGCTCGCACTGCCGGGATTATGCCTTCGTGACGCCGGGTCTAGCCGGGCAGGTGGAAAATCTCGTCGTCAACGCCCAGACCCGCGCCTCGGACCATCAGCCGCTTCAACTTGAATTGCGCGGGCGCCCGTAATCGGGGATGCCGCCGGCTTCGATTTGCCGGTTGGTGTTCCCCGGAAGGGGTGATACGAAACCGGCGATGATGACAAGGCGCCGCGGTCGAGGCGGCGAAGTTCGGGTAGCGGGATGATGCGCGCAAAGATCACGCCGGTCGTTTTGTCGGGGGGGAGCGGGAGCCGTCTGTGGCCGCTGTCGCGGGCGGGCTACCCCAAGCAGTTTCATCCGCTCGTCGACGATCATACGATGATCCAGCAGACAGTGGAGCGGGTTTCGGGCGAGGACTTTGCCGCGCCGCTGGTCATCTGCAACGAGGAGCACCGGTTCATCGTCGCCGAACAATTGCGTCAGATTGGCCGCGAGCCGGCCGCCATCCTCCTGGAGCCGGAGGGACGCAACACGGCGCCGGCTGCGGCGCTTGCCGCGCTAACCCTCGTTGCCGAAGACGCGGATGCGGTGATGCTGGTGCTGCCTTCCGATCACGTTATTGGCGACGAGGCCGGGTTCCGCGCCGCGGTCGCCCGCGCGGCCGAGGTTGCACGGGCCGGTCATCTGGTCGCGCTGGGTGTTGAGCCGGATCGCCCCGAGACGGGCTATGGCTACATCCGTGTCGATGGGCCGCTCGCCGGCCACGACGGTGCGGCGCGGATCGAGCGGTTCGTCGAAAAGCCCGACCTGCGGACGGCCGAGGCCTTTCTCGCCGAGGGAGGCTACCTGTGGAACAGCGGCATCTTCGTCTTTTCCGCCGCCGGCTACCTAGAGGAACTGGCACGGACCCGGCCTGCCATGGTGGAGGCGTGCCGGGCGGCGCTTGCGGGCGCGCGGCAGGACCTCACCTTTACGCGGGTCGACGCGAAGGCCTTCAAGGCGTCGCCGTCCGATTCCATCGACTACGCGGTGATGGAAAAGACGCGAAACGCCGCGGTTGTCCCGATCGCCTTTGGCTGGAACGATCTCGGCGCCTGGTCGGCGCTGTGGGATATCGGCCACAAGGATGGTGACGGGAACGTCACCCGAGGGGATGTGCTTCTCCACGATACCCGCGACAGCTACGCGCACTCCGACCATCCGCTTGTCACTGTCGTCGGCCTTGAGGGTGTCGTCGTCGTCGCGACCGACGATGCTGTTCTCGTCGCCGATCGGGCGAAGGTCCAGGACGTGAAGACCATCGTCACGCGACTGAAGGCGGAGGGCCGGGAAGAGCATAATCTCCACACCACCGTCTATCGGCCGTGGGGTTGCTATCGTGGCATCGACCGCGGCGAGCGCTTCCAGGTGAAGCGGATCACGGTGCAGCCGGGCGAAAAGCTCTCATTGCAGATGCACTATCACCGCGCTGAGCACTGGATCGTCGTCAGCGGTACCGCGCTGGTGACGCGGGGAAGCGAAGAATTTCTGCTGAAGGAAAACGAGTCCACCTACATCTCCGCCGGCCAGACACATCGGCTGGAGAATCCGGGCATGCTGCCGCTGGATCTCATCGAGGTGCAGTCGGGAAGTTATCTCGGCGAGGACGATATCGTGCGCTTTGAAGACAGCTATCAGCGCGACGTCACGGATCGGGAGTAGTCCTGCTGCCGCCAACCCGGCAAGGGGGCCGGGTGGGCGCGGCTTTTCTTCTCTTTGGGCAAGACCCGGTCGACATGTGATGCCTGTCAGCTGCCGTGTCGGCTGACGGTGCGTCGGGTCGATGCACTTGGCCAGTGTACCTGGCCAGTGTACCTGGCCAGTGTGCCTGGTCAGTGTACGCTGACCGTGGTCAAGTCGTGCTCGGCGGCATTAGCCTCTGCCAGCTCGCGGCTGTCGGCCAGAAGGATCGGACTGCCGTCGGCGCCCAGAAGGGCCCAGAGCCTGAGGCCCGGCGCAAGCTTCGGGGCATCGGGAAAGGCACGCGTCAGATCTTCCGACGTCATCGTGCGGACGTAGGCGACCTCGCCATCGCCGAGCGCGGCAAAGGCGTCCGGCGGCATGATCTGTGTCTTCACCATCTTCATGACTTCGCTGGTCATAGACCATCCTCCTCTTTCTGACCGGTTCTCCGCGCCGCCACCCATGGGCGCACGCTTCCACCGTCCTTCGTTCGCCAGCAGGCGAACGGCTTCTGCCTTGATCGGCATCGTTGGGATTCCGCATTCCTCAGGTGGAAAACGGCCATTTGCCACGGACGGGTCAATCGCCCGCAGCGATGTCGATCTTCCTGACGACCCGTGCCGGTTCCGGCCGGGCCAGGTCGATCGACAGGAGGCCGTCCTTGAGTTCCGCACCCAGGATCTCGATTCCTTCCGCCAGAACGAACATGCGCTGAAACTGGCGTGCCGCGATGCCGCGATGAAGGTAGTCGCGGTCGCCTTCCTCGACTTGCCGGCCGCGAATGACGAGCTGATTTTCCTCGATCGAAACGTCGAGCTGGTCACGGGTGAAGCCCGCTACGGCCAGCGTGATCCTGAGCGTTTCGCCATAGCCTTCCGCGCCGGACAGCCGCTCGATGTTGTAGGGCGGATATCCATCGTTGGTGGCCTTGGAAACCCGATCGAGCACACGTTCGATGTCCTCGAATCCGAGGAGGAAGGGGCTTGAAAGTGTCGACAAGCGAGACATGCCAAAGTCCTTTACGAAGCGACCTTGTTGCCGGACCCACAATGGCATCCAGCTTGCGGGACATTCCCGCTTCCCCGATATGGGAACGACGGGCGGAGCGGTCAAGAACGTGTTCCGGCTCCGTAATCGCCCGGCGGGATCCTGGCGGCGCCGGTCTGGACGGGCTCTAGAGAGTTTCTCGTTTTTTGGATTCCGGTAGTTAATCCGCATTTAAGTATTTTATAAAACAATTTGGTAATTCCTACTTTTGAGGCCGACTAGAAAACAAGGTATTTCCAGGATGGAACGCGCAATACCGGGCCCACATCACTGCGTTGCGCTCGGGATGTCGGAAACAATAAACGTTTTTCGGTTTATCCGGGACTACAGCACCAAGAACGGCGGTTGCATCGAAGGAGCCCTGATCGATGCGATCATGGAAGCGTACATGCGCGGCATGTACGAAAAGATTGATCGATATTACGAGAGTAACGCGCGGTGCTATGGATCGGTCAATTCACCGGCGCTGGCGTTCAACAAACGGCGGCTGACGCATTTTCTGCTGACCGAACACCTTCGCGAAATGCTCGAGCGATCCTTCACCAGCCAGACGCGGGACGCCAGCAAGAACTGGGCGTCCTTCTTCGTTCACGCGCTCATGTCCTACGCCAGTCAGAAGCTGGAGATCGATCTGGCGAAGGATGTGGGCAAGCGCTACAACGTGCTCTCCTTTCTCCTTCTCCACGAGCTGACGGTGGAGAAATGCGTCGCCGATGAGGAGATGCGCGGCATCTTCAAGGGCTTTGCGAAGACCTTCTCGCCGATCCTGAAATCAGAGAAGCTGCTCGACGACCTCACTTTTTTCGTCAATCGGGAGATGGACGAGCGATTCAAGACCTTCGGGCCCAACCGGATGCATGTCACCAATCTGGAAATGCGGGGCTTTTTTGTCCGTATGACGACCTAGCCAACCGCTGTTTCCGGCGCGGCAGGTCTTGGCGCGCAGGGTGCAGCTAGTGGCAGATGAGCCGATAGTGCGATGCCTGCGCCCTTGCGCCGGTCCGTATTTTTCTCTATCGCTCGGCAGAAGTTTCCTTCCCTGAACGGAATGCCGGCATGCTGTCCACACGGGCTTCCGATACCATCGCAGTTCTTCTTCCGATGTGGCGTTTCCGGCCTTCGGAGCCACAGTCGTGAGTGCTCCCGTCCCTGTCATGCGCTCCGTCTCGGAGCGGTACGAAGCGATGGTCGCGAAGGGCGAGATCGAGGCCGATGCAGCCCAACGGGCGCTCGTTGCCAGGCTCGACCGCATCTGCGAGGCGCTTGGCGAGACGCGGCTTGCCAGAAAGAGCAGCAATCTCGGCTGGCTCTTCGGTCGGCGGGCCTCGGCCCGGCAGAAGATCACCGGGCTCTACATCTGGGGTGAGGTCGGGCGCGGCAAGTCGATGCTCATGGACCTCTTTTTCCAGATCGCGCCGGCCAAGCGGAAGCGGCGTGTCCATTTTCACGAGTTCATGGCCGATGTGCATGACCGGGTGCACGCGTTCCGCCAGGCGCTGAAGCGCGGCGAAGTCTCCGGAGACGATCCGATCCCGCCGCTCGCGACGGCGCTTTCGCGCGAGACGCGGCTCCTGTGCTTCGACGAGTTTTCGGTCACCGACATCGCTGATGCGATGATTCTCGGCCGTCTCTTCACGCTGCTCTTCGAGATGGGCGTGGTGGTGGTCGCGACGTCGAACGTCGCGCCGGACGACCTTTACCGCGACGGTCTCAACCGCGATCACTTCCTCGGCTTCATTTCTCTCTTGAAGGACAATGTCGAGGTCTTCCGCCTCGACGCGCGCACCGACTACCGCATGGAGATGTTGTCGGGCGAGCCGCGCTATTTCACGCCGCTCGACGAAGACGCACGATCCTGTATCGATCATCTGTGGGAGCGGATCTCGGGCGGCAGTGACCGGGCCGAGCGGCTCGAGGTCAAGGGGCGTTGTCTGGAGATCCCCCGCGTCTCGCGCGGTGCGGCGCGGATATCGTTTGCCGACCTTTGCGCCAAGCCCCTCGGCGCGGCGGACTATCTGCGCATCGCGCATACCTATCACACCGTCTTCATCGACGACGTGCCCACCATGGGCGTGGACAAACGCAACGAGGCGAAGCGCTTCATCATCCTCATCGACGCGCTCTATGACAATCACGTCAGGGTGGTGGTGACGGCTGCTGCGCCGCCCGATGGCCTTTACTCGGCGGCCAGCGGCACGGAGATTTTCGAGTTTGCCAGAACGGCCTCCCGGCTGATCGAGATGCAGTCGGAGGAGTATCTGTCGGAACGGGCCAAAGAACGCTCGTCTGGGGCGTGATCCGGCCGTTCAATCGTGGAAATTCCCTCTGGCTCCGGCGCTTCCGCCAAGGGCTGGCTACGACTATAATTTACTGCTGTATACCTTGCGTGCGCTGGCCAAAGGGAGTAGGGACACCTGCAATACGGACTTGTTATAGATTACGTTTACGTAAAGGGAAGAGGAAAGCCATGGCGCGGAATAAGATTGCTCTGATCGGTTCTGGAATGATTGGCGGTACGCTCGCTCATCTGGTCGGTTTGAAAGAACTCGGTGACGTTGTGCTGTTCGATATTGCCGAAGGCCTGCCGCAGGGCAAGGCGCTCGATCTCGCCGAATCCTCCCCTGTCGAAGGCTTCGATTCGGCTCTGTCCGGCACCAACGGCTACGAGGCTATTGCCGGCGCCGACGTGATTATCGTGACGGCCGGCGTGCCGAGGAAGCCCGGCATGAGCCGCGACGACCTTCTGGGCATCAATCTGAAGGTGATGGAAGCGGTTGGCACCGGCATCAAGGAAAACGCACCTGACGCGTTCGTCATCTGCATCACCAACCCGCTCGACGCCATGGTTTGGGCGTTGCAGAAGTTCTCCGGCCTGCCCGCCAACAAGGTCGTCGGCATGGCCGGCGTGCTGGACTCGGCCCGCTTCCGCTATTTCCTCGCCGAGGAATTCAATGTCTCGGTGAAGGACGTCAACGCGTTCGTGCTTGGCGGCCATGGAGACACCATGGTGCCGCTGCCGCGCTACTCCACCGTTGCCGGCATTCCGCTGCCGGATCTGATCAAGATGGGCTGGACCACGCAGGAGAAGCTCGACCAGATCGTTCAGCGCACCCGTGACGGCGGCGCCGAGATCGTCGGCCTCTTGAAGACCGGTTCGGCTTACTACGCGCCGGCCTCGGCGGCGGTCGCGATGGCCGAATCCTACCTCAAGGACATGAAGCGCGTGATGCCGTGCGCGGCCCATCTCGATGGCGCCTATGGCCTCAGCGGCATGTATGTCGGCGTGCCGATCGTGATCGGTGCCGGCGGTGTTGAGCGTATCGTCGAGATCGAACTGGTCGGCGAGGAGAAGGCCGGCTTCGACAAGTCCGTCGACGCCGTCAAGGGCCTGATGGCCGCTTGCCAGGGCATTCAGCCGGCGCTTGCATAAATGCGGGCGCGTCCGCACTCGGGTATGAGCAATCACGGGGAAGGGAACGCATGAACATTCATGAATATCAGGCCAAGGCGCTGTTGAAGACCTTCGGGGCGCCGGTGGCCAAGGGCGTCGCCATCTTCTCGCCGGACGAGGCGGAAGCGGCGGCGAACGAGCTTGGCGGCCCACTCTGGGTCGTCAAGTCGCAGATCCACGCCGGCGGTCGCGGCAAGGGCAAGTTCAAGGAGTCGGGTGCTGGCGATAAGGGTGGCGTCCGCCTCGCGACTTCCATCGAGGAGGTGAAGAAATTCGCCTTGCAGATGCTTGGCTCCACGCTGGTGACCAAGCAGACCGGCCCGGCCGGCAAGCAGGTCAACCGCCTCTACATCGAGGACGGCGCGGACATCGCCACCGAGCTCTATCTCTCGCTCCTCGTCGATCGCACGGTCGGCCGTGTCGCCTTCGTCGCTTCGACCGAGGGCGGCATGGATATCGAGACGGTGGCGGAAGAGACGCCGGAGAAGATCCACACCATCCCGGTCGACCCGGCGACGGGTGTGACCGACGAGGACGCGGCCAAGGTCGCCGATGCGCTCGGCCTTGAAGGCGTCGCCCGCGACGAGGGCATGGCGCTTTCGAAGATCCTCTACAAGGCGTTCACCGAGAAGGACATGAGCCTTCTGGAGATCAACCCGCTGATCGTCATGAAGGACGGCCACGTCCGGGTGCTCGACGCCAAGGTGTCGTTCGACGGTAATGCGCTGTTCCGCCACGACGACGTCGTCGCGCTGCGCGACAAGACCGAAGAGGACGCCAAGGAAATCGAGGCGTCGAAATACGACCTCGCCTATGTCGCGCTCGACGGCAACATCGGCTGCATGGTCAATGGCGCGGGCCTTGCCATGGCGACCATGGACATCATCAAGCTCTACGGCGCGGAGCCGGCGAACTTCCTCGATGTCGGCGGTGGCGCTTCGGCCGAGAAGGTCACGGCGGCGTTCAAGATCATCACCGCCGATCCGAACGTGAAGGGCATTCTGGTGAACATCTTCGGCGGTATCATGCGCTGCGACGTGATCGCCGAGGGCGTGATCACCGCCGTCAAGGAAGTCGGCCTCAAGGTCCCGCTCGTCGTCCGCCTGGAAGGCACGAACGTGGAGAAGGGCAAGGAGATCCTCAACGGCTCCGGTCTCGACGTGATCGCGGCCGATGATCTCGACGATGCCGCCCAGAAGATCGTGAAAGCTGTTGAGGGGGCTGCCTGATGTCCATTCTTGTCGACAAGACCACCAAGGTCCTCGTGCAGGGCCTGACCGGCAAGACCGGCACTTTCCACACCGAGCAGGCGCTCGCCTACTACGGCACCCAGATGGTTGGCGGTATTCACCCCAAGAAGGGTGGCCAGACCTGGGGTGACGTCGAAGGCGTCGCGCAGCTGCCGATCTTTGCCTCCGTTGCCGAAGGCAAGGAAAAGACCGGCGCCACCGCGTCCGTCGTCTATGTGCCGCCGGCAGGAGCCGGAGCCGCGATCATCGAGGCGATCGAGGCGGAGATCCCGCTCATCGTCTGCATCACCGAGGGCATTCCGGTGATGGACATGGTCAAGGTCAAGCGCCGGCTGGAAGGCTCCAAGTCGCGGCTCCTCGGGCCGAACTGCCCGGGTGTCCTGACGCCGGAGGAATGCAAGATCGGCATCATGCCGGGGTCGATCTTCAAAAAGGGCAATGTCGGTATTGTCTCGCGCTCGGGGACCCTTACCTACGAAGCAGTGTTCCAGACGACGAACGAAGGTCTTGGCCAGACCACGGCCGTCGGCATCGGCGGTGACCCGGTCAAGGGAACCGAGTTTATCGACATGTTGGAGATGTTCCTCGCCGACGACTCGACGGAGTCGATCATCATGATCGGCGAAATCGGCGGCTCGGCGGAAGAGGATGCGGCGCAGTTCCTTGCCGACGAGGCGAAGAAGGGCCGCAAGAAACCAACGGTTGGTTTCATCGCCGGCCGAACCGCGCCTCCGGGGCGCACGATGGGCCATGCCGGCGCCGTCATTTCGGGCGGCAAGGGTGGCGCGGAAGACAAGATCGCGGCCATGGAAGCGGCCGGGATCACAGTGTCCCCGTCGCCGGCTCAGCTCGGCAAGACGCTTGTCGAGGTTCTGAAAGGCTGACGCTAACGTCAACCTTTTGGAGACGAGTTGACACTAGTCTGGTTTCCGGCGCGCGGACGGCTTGCGCGCCGGATGCAGACGAGGAGCGGCACGGCAGGGTCGTGCTTTAAACGAGGAAGCGGGACAGATCGTCTCGCACAAGGTGGGGCGGGCGAAAGTCCGCCAGACGAGATATGCCACGCCAAGACGCGAACAAGGCTTTCGCGTTGACGTCGTTCCTTTACGGCGGCAACGCTCCCTATCTTGAAGACCTCTATGCCCGGTATCAGCAAGACCCCGCTGCGTTTGACGAGTCGTGGCGGGATTTTTTTGCCGATCTCAAGGACGATAGCGGCAATGTGTTGAAAGAGGCGGAAGGGCCGTCCTGGGAGCGCACCGACTGGCCGCCGGTCGTCAACGGCGAAATGGTTTCCGTCTTTGACGGTAACTGGGGCGAGGTCGAAAAGCACGTCGACAAGAAGGTGCGCGAGAAGGCGCAGACGAGCGGTGTCGAACTCACCGACCACGACGTGCAGCAGGCGACGCGGGATTCGGTCCGCGCGCTGATGATGATCCGCGCCTATCGCATCCGTGGTCACCTGAAGGCGGATCTCGATCCGCTCAACCTGCGCGAAGAGAGTACCCACGAGGAGCTCGATCCCAAGAGCTACGGCTTCACCGAGGCCGACTACGATCGCAAGATCTTTCTCGACTACGTTCTCGGCATGGAGTTCGCGACGATCCCGGAGATGGTCGCGATCCTGAAGCGGACCTATTGCTCCACCTTCGCGGTGGAGTTCATGCATATCTCCTCACCGGAGGAGAAGAGCTGGATCCAGGAACGCATCGAGGGTCCGGACAAGGGCGTCGCCTTCACCGACATGGGCAAGAAGGCGATCCTCAACAAGCTGATCGAAGCGGAAGGCTTCGAGCGCTTCATCGACATCAAGTACACCGGCACCAAGCGCTTTGGTCTCGACGGCGCGGAGTCGGTCATCCCGGCGCTTGAGCAGATCATCAAGCGCGGCGGCCATCTGGGTGTGAAGGAAATCGTCCTCGGCATGGCCCACCGCGGCCGGCTGAACGTTCTGGCGCAGGTGATGGGCAAGCCACACCGGGCGATCTTTCACGAGTTCAAGGGCGGTTCGTTCACCCCCGACGACGTGGAGGGCTCCGGCGACGTGAAGTACCACCTCGGTGCCTCGTCCGACCGCGAATTCGACAACAACAACGTTCACCTGTCGCTGACGGCCAACCCGTCGCACCTGGAAATCGTCGATCCGGTGGTGCTCGGCAAGGCGCGGGCCA
Source organism: uncultured Rhodobium sp. (assembly GCA_963675285.2). Lineage (GTDB taxonomy): Bacteria > Pseudomonadota > Alphaproteobacteria > Rhizobiales > Rhodobiaceae > Rhodobium. The sequence continues at coordinate 729,701 of CAXXGS010000002.1, read as the reverse complement.
AGCAGGAGCAGCTTCACGATACCGTCGATCGCGGATCGGTGTTACCGCTTCTCCTGCACGGCGACGCGGCATTCGCCGGCCAGGGCGTCGTTGCCGAATGCCTCGGGCTGTCCGGCCTGAAGGGGCACCGCACTGGCGGTTCCGTCCACGTCATCATCAACAACCAGATCGGCTTCACCACCAATCCGCATTTCTCGCGCTCCTCGCCCTATCCCTCCGACATGGCAAAGGGCATTGGCGCACCGATCTTCCACGTCAATGGCGATGACCCGGAAGCGGTGGTCTATGCGGCGAAGGTGGCGACGGAGTTCCGTCAGCTGTTCCACAAGCCGGTGGTGCTCGACGTCTTCTGCTATCGCCGCTACGGCCACAACGAGGGCGACGAACCCTCGTTCACCCAGCCGATCATGTATCGGAACATCCGCAAGCATCCCACGACCTTGCAGATCTATTCCGACAAACTGGTCGCGGAAGGCCTCGTCTCGGCCGAGGAAGTCGACGAGATGAAGGCGGCGTGGCGGGCCAAGCTCGACAATGAGTTCGAGGCCGGCCAGTCCTACCGCCCGAACAAGGCCGACTGGCTTGACGGTCGCTGGACCGGCATGCGCCAGGCCGGCAGCGTGGAGGATCCGCGCCGCGGCAAGACCGGCGTGGCGCTCGATACGCTCAAGGATATCGGCGAGAAGCTCACCGACATTCCCGAGACCTTCAAGGCGCACCGCACGATCCAGCGGTTCATGAGCAATCGCCGCAAGGCGATCGAGAGCGGCGAGAAGATCGACTGGGCGACAGCGGAAGCATTGGCCTTCGCCACGCTGATGGTCGACGGGCACCCGATCCGGCTTTCCGGCCAGGACGTGGAGCGCGGCACTTTCTCGCAGCGCCATTCGGTCCTGCACGACCAGGACAGTGGCGATCGGTACATCCCGCTCGACAATTTCGCCTCCGACACCGCCCGCTACGAGGTTATCAACTCGATGCTGTCGGAAGAGGCCGTGCTCGGATTCGAATACGGGTATTCACTCGCCGAGCCGAACGCGCTGACGCTGTGGGAGGCTCAGTTTGGCGACTTCGCCAATGGCGCCCAGGTGGTGTTCGACCAGTTCATCTCGTCGGGCGAGCGCAAGTGGCTCAGGATGTCCGGTCTCGTCTGCCTCTTGCCGCATGGCTACGAGGGGCAGGGGCCGGAGCATTCGTCCGCTCGCCTGGAGCGCTATCTGCAGCTTTGCGCGGAAGACAACATGCAGGTCGCCAACTGCTCGACGCCGGCGAACTATTTCCACGCCCTGCGGCGCCAACTCGTGCGCGATTTCCGCAAGCCCCTCATCCTGATGACGCCGAAGTCGCTGCTCCGGCATCGCCGCTGTGTCTCGACGCTGGCGGACTTCGGGCCGGACTCCTCGTTCCACCGCGTGCTGTGGGACGATGCGGAAATGGGTGGCGGCGACGAAAAGACGGTGAAGCTTGCCGCCGACGACAAGATCCGCCGCGTCGTGATGTGCTCGGGCAAGGTCTATTACGACCTCTATGAGGAGCGCGAGAAGCGCGGCATCAACGACGTCTACCTGCTGCGCGTCGAACAGCTCTATCCGTTCCCGACCAAGGCGCTTTTGTCGGAGCTGTCGCGGTTCAAGGGCGCCGACATGGTGTGGTGCCAGGAAGAACCGAAGAACATGGGATCCTGGACCTTCGTCCAGCCCTATATCGAATGGGTGCTGCAACAGGTCGGCGCGACACACGCCCGGCCGCGCTACGTCGGCCGGGCGGCGTCCGCCTCGACCGCGACCGGCCTGATGTCGAAGCACCTCTCGCAGTTGCAGGCCTTCCTCGACGAAGCCTACGCAGACTGATCAACAGGGGCCGGCGGAAGGCCGGTCCGAACGCCTTTTCCTGATGGCTAAGGCGCACAATCGACCAAAGGAAAGAGACGAAAACAATGGCAACCGAGATCCGCGTCCCGACCCTTGGGGAGTCGGTTTCCGAAGCGACGATCGCGCAATGGTTCAAGAAGCCCGGCGATGCCGTGGCCGTCGACGAGCCGCTGGTCGAACTGGAGACCGACAAGGTCACCATCGAGGTTCCCTCCCCGTCGGCGGGCGTGCTCGCCGAGATCCTGGTTCCCGACGGCGAGACCGTCGAAGTCGGGGCGCTGCTGGGCACGCTCGGCGAGGGCTCCGGCGCCGCGCCGGCTCCCAAGAGCGAGGCCAAAAAGGACGATGCCAAGGCCGAGGCCGCAGCGCCCGCGCCGGCCAAGAGCGAGGGAAATGGCGAAATGCCGCCGTCGCCGGCCGCCAAGAAACTCCTTGAGGAAAAGGGCCTTTCGGCCAGCGATGTTGCCGGCTCGGGCAAGCGCGGTCAGGTGCTGAAGGAAGACGTCGTGGCTGCCGGCTCCAAACCTGCCGCGGCCGGGTCCACTTCCGTTTCGACCTCGGCGCCGGCTCCCGCTCCGGTCGCGGTCCGTGCCCCCTCGATCCAGGAAGACGAGGCGCGCGAGGAACGCGTCCGCATGACCAAGCTGCGCCAGACGATTGCCCGTCGGCTGAAGGACGCGCAGAACACGGCGGCGATGCTGACGACCTTCAACGACGTCGACATGACGGCGGTGATGGCGCTGAGGAAGGAATACAAGGAGCTCTTCGAGAAGAAGCACGGCGTGCGCCTTGGATTCATGGGCTTCTTCGTCAAGGCGGTGGTGCAGGCGCTGAAGGACGTTCCGGCGGTCAACGCCGAGATCGACGGCACCGACCTCATCTACAAGAACTACTACCACATCGGCGTTGCCGTCGGCGCGCCGAAGGGGCTCGTGGTTCCGGTCGTGCGCGACGCGCAGGACCTGTCGATTGCCGACATCGAGAAGACGATCTCCGATTTCGGCCGCCGCGCCCGCGACGGCAAGCTCGGCATCGAGGAGATGCAGGGCGGCACCTTCACGATCTCCAACGGCGGCGTCTACGGCTCGCTGATGTCGACGCCGATCCTCAACGCGCCTCAGTCCGGCATTCTCGGCATGCACCGCATCGAGCAACGCCCGGTGGTGGTCGGCGGCCAGATCGTGCCGCGGCCGATGATGTATCTGGCGATGTCCTACGACCACCGCGTCGTTGACGGCAAGGAAGCGGTCACCTTCCTCGTCCGGATCAAGGAAGCGATCGAGGATCCGCAGCGTCTCGTGCTCGACCTCTAGGGTCGCGGTCCGATACCTGGCGGCGCGGGGGCGGGCGACGCCCTTCGCGCCCGCTCCGAAAGACGACAGAACGTGCGGCCCGGCCGGTCGCCAGTTGTTTTATTGCTGAATATCGAAGGGGTTTAAGATGGCCGATAGCTACGATCTGATTGTCATCGGAACCGGCCCGGGCGGCTATGTGTGCGCCATTCGCGCCGCCCAGCTCGGCATGAAGGTGGCCGTTGTCGAGAAGCGCAAGACGCACGGCGGGACGTGCCTTAATGTCGGCTGTATCCCTTCCAAGGCTCTGCTGCATACCTCCGAGCTGTTCGAGCAGGCGGGGCATGCCTTTGCCGGTTTCGGCATCAAGGTCAACAAGCCGAAGCTCGACCTCGAGGCGATGATGGCGCACAAGCAGGCGACCGTCGACAGCAATGTCCAGGGCATCGACTACCTCTTCAAGAAAAACAAGATCACACCGTTCCACGGCACCGGCAAGATCCTCGGCAAGGGCCGGGTCGAAGTCGCCGAAGAGGGCGGCGCGACGCAGATTCTGGAAACCAAGGCGATCGTCATTGCGACCGGCTCCGACAGCGCCAACCTGCCGGGCATCGAGATCGACGAGGAAACCGTGGTCTCCTCCACCGGCGCGCTGGCACTGACGAAGGTGCCCAAGCACCTCGTTGTCGTCGGCGCGGGCGTCATCGGTCTGGAACTCGGCTCGGTGTGGCGCCGCCTCGGCGCGGAGGTCACCGTCATCGAATTTCTTGACCGCATCCTGCCGGGTATGGATGGCGACGTCGCCAAGCAGTTCCAGCGGATGCTCGCCAAGCAGGGCATGAAGTTCATGCTGTCGTCGAAGGTCGACGGGGTGCAGCCCGACAACAAGCGCCTTGCCGTCACCGTGGAGCCGGCGGCGGGCGAGGCGGCGGCGGAGACCATTCACGCCGATGTGGTGCTCGTTGCCATCGGCCGTCGTCCGCATACAGACAATCTGGGCCTCGAAGACGTCGGCGTCGCGCTCGACGAACGCGGCCGGGTGAAGACCGACGATCACTTCAAAACCAATGTCGAGGGCATCTATGCCATCGGAGACGTCATCGCCGGGCCGATGCTCGCCCATAAGGCGGAAGACGAGGGCGTGGCGCTCGCCGAACGTCTGGCGGGCCAAGCCGGCCATGTGAACTATGACGTCATCCCGGGTGTCGTCTACACCATGCCCGAGGTTGCCTCGGTCGGTAAGACGGAAGAGGAACTGAAGGAAGCCGGCGTCGCCTATTCGGTCGGCAAGTTCCCCTTCACGGCCAATGGTCGCGCCAAGGCGATCGCCGCGACGGACGGTTTCGTCAAGATCCTCGCCGACAAGGCGACCGATCGCGTCCTCGGCGCCCATATCATCGGTCCGGCTGCCGGCGAGATGATCCACGAGGCGGCCGTGCTGATGGAGTTCGGCGGGTCGGCGGAAGATCTCGCGCGCACTTGCCACGCACATCCGACGTTGTCGGAAGCGGTTAAGGAAGCCGCGCTCGCCGTGGACAAGCGCCCGATTCATATCTGATCCGGCGCATTGGCTAGCGGCTGCGCCGAAAGTCCCCGGGCATGACGGAGGACGAAAACCAAAAACGCCGGGCCGCCCTTAAAAGGCGGCCCGGCTTTTTCGTGAGGCCTTATTCGCGGGGGGAATTCGAGCCTTCTCGCCAATCGATCGGGCGATGCTGCGTGACGGGTCGGCACGGCACCTGTCAGGCGGTCGGGTGGCGAACCGGAGTGTTCCTCCAGGACCGACCTTTGCCGGGCTCACGCGGAGCGCGGACCCGCGTGGACAGCGATCATTCGCCTGGTGTGACGGCCTTATCGGCCGGCGTGTCGTTGGTCGCCAGGGAATCCGACAGGGTGGTGTCGATCTTCACCGACGAGGCCTTGGCCGACTTCATCGAGCTGCCCATGATGTCGTTCTGCGCCGAAACGTCGTTCTTGGAGAACGGGCAGGCGGACGCGAAGGTCGCGCTGATCGCAAGGGCCGAAGCCGCGAGAAGCGTGGTCGTGATGCGTTTCATTCCAGTGCCTCCTCTCGGTTGCCGGCATTCGTGTCGGTAACGCTCGGGTCGGGACGTCTGGCTCCGCCAGCGACGATACCGTGCCGGACTGTCCAAAAATCTATCATGGCGTGTGGTTGGGCACCAATCACAGAAATGTCAGATCGGCCGCCGCGCCGGTTTCGCCCGCCTGGCGCGTATCCGCTCGGACATCCCGGCGCACAAAAAAAGAGGCCGCGCCCGAAATCGGCAGCAGCCTCTTTTCCTTAAGGGTTTTTGCCGTGTTACGACACGGCGGGCCGTCTATGCGTCAGGCGCGCAACGGCTTCAGCGCCTCGGCCCATTTCTTCAGCTCCTTCAACATCTGGTCGGCGCTTTGCGTGTGGATCTCGTTGGGAACGAAGGCGTCGTTTTCCAGATGCTGGGTGACCATCGGCACCATCACCTGTTCGAGGATCGGCATGATCTTCACCGTGGTGAGGATGTGCTTGGCGATATCGACGGCGCGGATGCCGCCGGAGATGCCGCCATAGCTGACGAAACTGGCGGCCTTGTAGGCCCATTCCTTCGACAGGAAGTCGATGGCGTTGATGAAGCTCGGCGGGGCGGTGTGATTGTACTCCGGCAGGACGAAGATGAATGCATCGGCCGCGTCGCTCATCTCGCTCCACTTCTTGGTGTGGTCGTTCTGGTAGTTCTGCAGGCGCGGATGGTGTGGTTCGTCGTAGATCGGCAGGTTGAGGTCGGCGAGGTCGATCATCTCGACCTCGAAGGAGCCTTCGGCCCTGGCGAAGTCGGCGATCCAGATGCCGAGCTTGTCGCCGACCCGGCCGGGGCGCGTGCTGGTGACGATGATATTGAGCTTGAGGGGCATGGTAGTCCTTTCAGTGACGAATCCATTGGCCGGCGTCTGCGCGGGGATGAGGCGCAACGGCGGCTGGATCATGCAGGTTTTCGAGGCGCAAACTAGGTAAAATCCCAGGTCTTGGAAAGAGTCTTTCGGCGGCTGTGCGAACCTCGGTCAGTCTTTGCGTTCCAGGCGGTAGTGGCTGACCGAAGCGCTGTCGTTCTGGGTATGCGATTCCATCTCCACCAGAAGACTTCCGGCGGAGAAGCGCATTGTCAGGAAAATCGTCGTGTAGAAGCCCTGGAAGCTGGCCCTGAGCGTCGTCGGGTCGGTCTGCTTGGCCGTGGTCCAGCCCCAGGTGCAGTCGCGCGGATGGCAGCGTGTCTTCAGGCGGGCGCGCCATTCGCCGAATGTTGAGCTTGAGGGGCAGAAGTGCTCGATCTCGATGGAGGAGACCTCCTTCACACGGGCGTCATCGTTGATCCATGTCGCCGCTATTCGCGGTGTCTGGCACCCGGCGCTCTGCTGTGCCCGCGCGGGGGCGAGCGCCGCGAACGCGGCCAGGGCGGCGAGAACGAAAGCTGCGATGATCCCCTTGCGCATTATGGTCACCTCTCCTTGACTGCGTGCGCCTCGTCGACCGCGCGATACGGGCGCTCGACCTGGGCGTCGGCTCGACCTAGGCGCGCGGATGGGCCTTGGCGTAGATATCCATCAGCCGCGCGGTGTCGACACCGGTATAGACCTGGGTCGTCGACAGGCTGGCGTGGCCGAGCAACTCTTGAATGGTGCGCAGGTCGCCACCGGCGGCCAGCAGGTGCGTGGCGAAGGAATGGCGCAGGGCATGCGGCGTCGCTGTCTCCGGAAGGCCGAAGGCGCCGCGCATGCGGGCGACGGCGAGCTGTACGATGCGCGGCGACAGCGCGCCGCCGCGCACACCGACGAAGAGCGGGCCGTCGGCATCGAGGGCGAGGGGGCAGAGCCGCAGGTAGGCGTCGATTGCCTGGCCGGTCACCGGCAGCACGGGGACGATGCGGGTCTTTCCTCCCTTGCCGGTGACGCGGAGCGTATCGCCGCCGCCTGGGGCATCGTTGCGGGAGAGGCCGAGGGCCTCGGAAATCCGTAATCCCGATCCGTAGAGAAGGCAGAGGACGGCGGCATTGCGAGCCGCGATCCAGGGCTCCTCGTCGAGGGATTCGCCGGCGTCGACAACGCGCAGGGCGGCGCTTTCCGACAGCGGCTTGGGAAGTGTCCTGGGCTGCTTGGGCGCGCGGACGGCCTTCAGCGCGGCGCCGTTGGCAAGGCCGCGTTTTTCCAAGAAGGCGAAGAAAGAGCGCACGCCGGCAAGGCCGCGTGCAAGCGTGCGCGCCTGCGCGCCATCCTTGCGGCGGCGGGCGAGGAAGGCACGGATGTCGAGGGGCTTCAGGTCGGCCATGTCGGCGAGCGCCGGCGCGCCGCCGAGGTGATCAGCGAGAAAGGCGAGAAACTGTCGCGTGTCGCGCTCGTAGGCTTCGACGGTCTTGGCCGCAAGGCGGCGCGTGCCGGCGAGCTGGGCGAGCCAGGCGCGCATCTCCGCCATCACGTCGGGGCGTGCGATGGTCAGGAGCGCGTCGCTATCGAAGGGTTTCGTCATCCTGTGGCGCGTGCTGTGGTGCGTGTTCCGCGTTTCACCGCGTTCGGCCGTCGATCCGTTCCTGAGACGATCGACTTTGGCTGAGTTTATTTCGGAAAGGTTGACGAAGGGTGGAGGGCGGGTGACCGTGACACTCCGGCGCCACGCATGTTAGGGTTTTCACATCGGGCGTATTTCGTGTGCCCGCTGTAATTCTGTCGGTCGTTTTCGGAACGTCGCCAGTTTTGCCCCTCTCATCTGAGCAAACGGAGACCATTAATGTCCGAAGCCAAGACCGGCGATACGGTCCGCATCCACTATACCGGCCGCCTTCCCGACGGAACCGAGTTCGATTCCTCTGTCGGTCGAGAGCCGCTGCAATTCGAGCTGGGCGCGGGGCAGATCATTCCGGGGCTTGAGAACGGGATCGTCGGCATGGCCGAAGGCGCCACGGGTACCGTGACTGTGCCTTTCGCGGAGGCTTATGGCCCGCGCCAGGACGAGGCCGTGCAGACCGTTGAGCGGTCGGTCATTCCCTCCCATATCGATCTGCAGATCGGTGGCCAGTTGCAGGCCAATGACGGCGAGGGCAACGTCATGGTGCTGACTATCATGGCCTTCGATGACGAGACCGTTACACTCGACGCCAACCACCCGCTGGCCGGCAAGGATCTGGTCTTCGATATCGAGCTTCTCGAGATCGTCTGAGCCCTGTCGTCCGCGGCGGAGCGCGTGTCTCACGCGCCGGCTTCCCGCACGCCGGAGGCCGGCATGCCGTGAGGGTGGTTGTTCGTCCTTTGGGCGAAGGCCTTGCTTGCGGAGGAATTGGGAATGGACCGGTTCACGGGTGGCTGCTTATGCGGCAACGTTCGGTTCGTGGCGTCGGGACGTCCGTACCGGGTCGGCCTTTGCCATTGTCTCGACTGCCGCAAGCATCACGGCGCGCTTTTCCATGCGTCCGCAATCTTCCCCGCGGACGCGGTGACGGTCGAGGGCGAGACGCGTGCCTATGCCGGGCGCTTCTTCTGTCCACGCTGCGGCTCGTCGGTTTTCGGACGCAGTGCCGACGAGGTCGAGGTGAATCTGGGGTCGCTCGATGCCCCGGACCAGTTTGTACCGACTTATGAGCTGTGGACGGTACGGCGCGAGGCCTGGCTGCCGCCGTTTCCCTTGGCGAGGTGCTACGAGCGCGACCGCGAGGCAACGGGCCGATCCGAGGGATAGGGGCTCTTTTCGTTCACGGTTGAGCGCTCACTTGCGTTTGCTAACCTGCGCGGGCGCGCCCTGACCGGGCGGACGGCAGTCGCGGCCTGTTGCCATGACGCGGCAAATGCCCCATGCGCTCTGCGTCACCACGGGCTTGCCCCGGAGACCCTTGTTGCTCTCAGTTCGGTAGTCCGTCGTTGATTAGGTGGCGAGGAACCACATCGTTCCTTGTCACTCGCGCCAACGGATGCCTGACCTGGTCCGGCATGACGCCGCGCGGCAAGGAGAGGGCCTGCCCCGAAGGGGTGATGCGGTCCTCCGTGAGCGATAAAAAAAGGCCGCCGGGATCGCTCCGGGCGGCCTTTCGTTCATTCTGTGCCGGCGGTGCCGGGCGGGGAAGGCCTGGCCTCAGAGAATCGTCTGGCCGGTCTTCTTCCAGTCGGCCATGAACTGTTCGAGACCCTTGTCGGTCAGCGGGTGCTTGACGATCTGGCGCAGGACCGACGGCGGTACGGTGGCGACGTCGGCGCCGGCGAGGGCCGCTTCCTTGACGTGGTTGGCGCTGCGGATCGAGGCGGCGAGGATTTCGGTCTCCAGCGCCTCATAGTTGTCGTAGATGGCGCGGATCTCGTTGATCAGCTCCATGCCGTCGAGGTTGATGTCGTCGAGGCGGCCGATGAAGGGCGAGACGAAGGTCGCGCCGGCCTTCGCCGCCAAAAGCGCCTGATTGGCCGAAAAACACAGGGTGACATTGACCATGAAGCCGTCGCCGGTGAGCGTGCGGCAGGCCTTCAGGCCATCCCAGGTCAGTGGCACCTTGATGGTGACATTGTCGGCAATCTCGCCGAGCGAGCGCCCTTCGGAGACCATTGCGTCGGCCTCAAGTGCCGTCACTTCCGCCGACACCGGGCCGTCGACGATGGCGCAGATCTCCTTGATGATGTCGCGGAACGGCCGGCCGGCCTTCATCACGAGGGAGGGATTGGTCGTGACGCCGTCCAGGAGGCCGGTGGCGGCGAGATCGCGGATCTCGTCCACGTCGGCGGTATCGACAAAGAACTTCATGGCGAACCTCATGCGGGGAGCGCGTCCGGATCGAGCCCGCCGTCGATCACGACTTTGCCGCCTGCGGCTTCCACACCCGCGGCTCAGGCCATTCCGGCTCGTTGCGCTCCGTCTTTCGTGCTGTTTCGGTTTCCTCTCCGCCCGACCTTGGGGAAATGCCCCATGAGCACGGGCGTGCGCGTGGCGAACGGGCGGATGATCGCCGCGAGCGGGCAGTCTCGTCCGTTCGTCGCTCCTCCTTATCCCATTCGGGGGGCGGGGTCAGCCCGAATCGGCTAGTTTTCCGCCCGGAGAAGATGGTGCCGTGTCGGACGCCAGTCTCGGACGCCTGTGTCGGATAAACCCGTGCCAGATCAGATCGTATCCGTTCTCGTTCCCGTTGCCGTGCCGGGCGCCTATTCCTACAGGCTGCCCGAGGGGATGATGGCCGGTCATGCGTCCCTGCCGCCCGGATCGGTGGTGCGGGTGCCGCTCGGCGCGCGCGACGTCATCGGCGCGGTGTGGGACGGCGAGTCGCCGGCGCGAGTCGATCCCAGGAAGCTGCGCGACGTTGTCGGCATCTTCGATGTGCCGCCGCTCACCGACGACGTGCGCCGCTTCGTCGACTGGGTCGCGCGCTGGACGCTCGCGCCGCCGGGCATGGTGTTGCGGATGGTGCTGCGGACGCCGGAGGCCTTCGAAGCCGAACCGCCGGTCAGGGGCGTGCGGCTTTCCGGCCCGGCGCCGGAGCGGATGACGAAGGCGCGCGGTCGCATCCTCGATATGATGGAAGACGGGTTGGCATGGACGAAGTCCGGGCTCGCCGCCTCGGCAGGTGTCAGTCCCTCGGTGATCGACGGGCTTGTCAAGGCTGGTACGCTCGCCGCCGTCGATCTGCCGGCCGCGCCGCCCGCCGCGCCGCCCGATCCCGACTGGAACCCGGCCGCGCTTAACCCCGATCAGGCCGATGCGGCGCTGGAGTTGACGGCTCGGGTGCGTGATGACGGTTTTTCCGTCACGCTTCTCGACGGCGTTACCGGATCGGGCAAGACCGAGGTCTATTTCGAGGCGGTGGCCGAGGTCGTCCGGACCGGGCACCAGGCCCTGGTGCTGCTGCCGGAAATCGCGCTGACGGCGGAATTCCTCGATCGCTTCGAGACGCGCTTCGGCACGCGGCCGGCGGAGTGGCATTCCGACATCACGCCGAAACAGCGGGCACGGCTGTGGCGTGGCGTCGCCACCGGCGAGGTGCGTGTCGTCGTCGGTGCGCGCTCGGCGCTGTTCCTGCCCTTTCCCGACCTCGGCCTCATCGTCGTCGACGAGGAGCACGACCCCGCTTACAAGCAGGAGGATCGCGTCGCCTACAACGCTCGCGACATGGCGGTGGTCAGGGGGCATCTTTCCGGTTTTCCGGTGGTGCTTGCGTCTGCGACGCCGTCGATCGAGAGCCGACACAACGCCGATATCGGCCGCTATCGCCGGATCGTTCTGCCGGAGCGGGCGTCGGGCCATGCGCTGCCGGAATTGACAGCCATCGATATGCGCAGGAAGGGACCGCCGCGCGGCCGCTGGTTGGCCCCAGCGCTCGTCGACGCGGTCAAGGACGCGCTCGGACGCGGGGAACAGGCGCTTCTCTTCCTCAACCGCCGGGGCTATGCGCCGTTGACCCTGTGCCGCTCCTGCGGTCACCGGTTCGAATGCCCGGATTGTTCCGCCTGGCTGGTGGAACACCGGTTTCGCGGCGTCCTCACCTGTCACCATTGTGGCTATTCGATGCCGACGCCGGAGGCGTGCCCGTCCTGCGGTGACGTTGATTCGCTGGTCGCCTGCGGCCCGGGCGTGGAGCGGATTGCGGAGGAGGCGGCCGAGCTTTTCGAGGGCGCGCGCGTCCTGGTGCTCTCCTCGGACCTTCCCGGCGGCACCCAGCGTCTGCGGACAGAACTCGCCGCCGTCGCGCGCGGCGAGGCGGACGTGATCATCGGCACGCAGCTTGTCGCCAAGGGACACAATTTCCCCAAGCTCACCTGCGTCGGCGTCGTTGATGCCGATCTCGGGCTCGCGAGTGCCGATCCTCGCGCCGCTGAGAGGACGTTTCAGCTCATCTCGCAGGTCACCGGCCGGGCCGGGCGCGCGGGGCCGGGCGGGCGCGGGTTTCTGCAGACCTATATGCCGGACCATCCGGTGATGCGGGCTCTCGTCTCTGGCGAGCGGGAGAGCTTCTATCAGGCCGAGCTGGAGCTGCGTGAGCGCTCGGCGATGCCGCCATTCGGCCGGCTGGCGAGCCTCCTGGTCTCGGGTCTGGACCGCGCGGAGGCGGAAGCCTTTGCCCGCGCGCTCGCCCGTGCTGCGCCGGCCGATCCGCGCATCCGGCTCCTCGGCCCGGCGGAACCGCCGCTTGCGGTCATTCGCGGCCGCTACCGGTTCCGTATCCTGGTCCATGCGCCGCGTACCCTCGATCTCCAGGCCTATCTGCGGCGCTGGCTTGAGGGCGCCCCCCGGGCGCGCGGCAACCTCCGGCTCTCGATCGACGTCGATCCTCTCAGCTTCCTATAGAAGGCCTGCCAAGAGGCCGGCCGGTTGCCGGAGAAAATCCTTTCGATACTCTTTTCGGAATGTCTCGAAACGGTACGTCGTGCCGCGATCGTGCGGCCGATTCGCCCCGAATCCGGCTGTGCAGGATTAACAAGGCCTTAACGGGCGACGGACGGTAAGCTTTCGTTAAGGTTGATACCTCGTCAAGGTAAGGGGAATCAAGGATTTGCACGCTTTGCGCGAGTGGACCGCGCAAAGTACGCCTATCTGGCACGGCATCTGCGACGGGGACCGCATCGACACCAATGCGGAACCGACACGATGACACGACTTCTCGCCAGGCCGATTTCCTGTCTTTTTACCGCTTTTTCCAGCGATACGGGCGGCAACATCAGCATTATCTTTGCCGCCGTTCTGATGCCGGTGATGGTCTTCATCGGCTCCGCTGTCGATTACGGCCGGGCGAGCACCACACGCTCGGCGATGGCTGATGCGCTCGATTCGGCGGCGCTTGCCGGTGCACGAACCTATGTCACGACCTATGGCGATGTTGCGGCGAGCGAAGAGGCGGCGAAGACGTTCTTCCGCAACAACTACGTCGGCTCACAAGGAACGCTCAACGACGGCGACGACGGCAACGACGGTTCCCTTCCAGGGGCCAACAGCGGTGTTAGATTTTCGGTGTCGGTCGACGAAGAAAAGCGCATCGTGACGGCGACCGCGACCGCGCGGATTCCGACGTCCTTTCTCGGCCTCATCGGGATGGAAACATTAAAGGTGTCCGATACGGTGACGAGCGCGTTCAGCCAGATGCGGCCGGTGTCGGTCGGCCTCGTCCTCGACGTTTCCGGATCCATGAAGGAGTTCATTCCCGGTGCGGCGAACCGCATGGCGGCGTTGAAATCGGCTGCCCGGTCGTTGCTCGACATTCTCGACGACGCCAATCCCACCGGTGGCAATGTCCGCACGGGACTGACGACGTTTTCCACCAGCCTGGTGAACAGGGTCGCCTTTGCCGATGGTAGCGCCCATGTCCGGCGTCGGATCGAGCGGCTGCGGCCGCTCGACATGACGCAGATGAATGCCGCGCTGGCGCCGATGAAGACCATGATCGGCCCGGAGACGAGGGCCTTTGGCGGCGCCGAGCCGCTGCGCTTCGTCATTTTGATGACGGACGGCTATTCGACCGTCCATCCCCGCCGTGACGTGCGCGACACGCTGAAGACCTGCTCGGCACTGAAGGCGGACGGCGTGGAGGTCTTCACGGTCAACCTCAACGGCGATGCCGGCACGCTCAAAACGTGCGCGAGCGATGCCCGCCACTTTTTCGACACATCCAACCACGCGCAGTTCAAGAAGGCTTTCGAGGCCATCGCGACTGACATTCTGGCGCGTTCGATCAGGCTGGCATCCTAGAGAACCGGCCGGGTTCCGGCGGCGATAGCATCATCTTGCCTGTCGTCGCAATCGTGGCCGTCGCCTACACCTTTCCGGTGCGAAAAATCACAAAACACGGTGTGCCATACGACGATCGGATAAGGGGATGCAGTTGCGCGCCCGTTACCCATATGCTATGCGAAGCGCGGCTTTTGGGGGCGCCGTATCAACGGTTTCGCAGCAGTTCTGAAAAATCATTCTGATTCAGAATGTTGTGACGTCCCCTTGGCCGGCGGAACACACTACGCGTCGAGAAAAGGGATCCCGTGACCGAGAGCAATTCGCAAGTCTCGCCTGTTGCCCAGCGCTATGCCGCGGCTTTGTTCGAGCTGGCGGTCGAAGTCGATGTGGTCGACTCGGTCGAGGCCGATCTCAACACCTTCGACACGCTCGTCGCCGAGAGCGAGGATCTGCGCCGGCTCGTGCGCAGCCCCGTCTTCTCTGCTGACGACCAGATCAGCGCCCTCAAGGCACTGTCCGCGAAGGCGGGCCTGGGCGAGCACACCACCAATTTCCTCATGCTTGTCGCGAAGAAGCGGCGCCTGTTCGCCGTGACCGAGATGATCGCCGGCTATCGCTGGCGCGCCTCACGGCATCGCGGCGAGATTGCCGCGGAGATCATCTCCGCGGAACCGCTTTCCGACGCGCAGATCTCGGATCTTACCGAGGCGCTGCGCGGCGCGACGGACAAGACCGTCAAACTCCACCAGGCGGTTGATGCGTCGTTGATCGGCGGGCTGATCGTGAGACTCGGCAGCCGGATGATCGACACGTCGCTGAAAACCAAGCTTAATTCCCTTAAGATCGCACTCAAAGAGGTCGGCTGATGGACATTAGGGCCGCGGAAATTTCCGCAATCCTCAAAGAGCAGATTCAGAACTTCGGCAAGGAAGCCGAAGTGTCCGAAGTCGGCCAAGTTCTGTCGGTCGGCGACGGTATCGCCCGTGTCTACGGGCTGGACAACGTCCAGGCCGGCGAGATGGTCGAATTTGCTAACGGCATTCGTGGAATGGTGCTCAATCTCGAGATCGACAACGTTGGTGTCGTGATCTTCGGCGATGACCGCGCCATTCACGAAGGCGACACGGTGAAGCGCACCGGCGCCATCGTCGAAGCGCCGGTCGGCAAGGGGCTTCTTGGCCGCGTGGTCGATGGTCTGGGCAATCCGATCGACGGCAAGGGCCCGATCGAGGATGTGGTGTACCAGCGCGTCGACGTAAAAGCGCCGGGCATCATCCCGCGCAAGTCCGTGCATGAGCCGATGTCCACCGGCCTTAAGGCCATCGACGCGCTCATCCCGGTTGGTCGCGGTCAGCGCGAACTGATCATCGGCGACCGCCAGACCGGCAAGACCGCCGTCATCCTTGACACCTTCCTCAATCAGAAGGCGATCAATGCCGGTGACGACGAGAGCGCCAAGCTCTACTGCGTCTATGTCGCGATAGGCCAGAAGCGGTCGACTGTCGCCCAGTTCGTCAAGGCGCTGGAAGACGCCGGCGCGATGGAATATTCCATTGTCGTCGCCGCGACGGCCTCCGAGCCGGCGCCGCTGCAATATCTCGCGCCGTTCACCGGCTGCGCCATGGGTGAATATTTCCGCGACAACGGCATGCACGCCGTCATCGCCTATGACGACCTGTCTAAGCAGGCGGTGGCTTATCGGCAGATGTCGCTCCTTCTTCGCCGCCCGCCGGGACGCGAGGCCTATCCGGGCGACGTCTTTTATCTGCACTCCCGTCTCCTGGAGCGCGCCGCGAAGCTCAACGAAGACAATGGTTCCGGTTCTCTCACGGCACTGCCGGTCATCGAGACGCAGGCGAACGACGTGTCGGCCTACATTCCGACCAACGTCATCTCCATCACCGACGGCCAGATCTTCCTCGAGACGGACCTGTTCTACCAGGGCATTCGCCCGGCGGTGAACGTCGGCCTGTCGGTGTCCCGCGTCGGTTCCGCCGCCCAGGTCAAGGCGATGAAGCAGGTCGCCGGCACCATCAAGGGTGAACTCGCGCAGTACCGCGAAATGGCGGCCTTCGCGCAGTTCGGCTCCGACCTCGACGCCACCACGCAGCGCCTCCTCAACCGCGGTGCGCGGCTGACCGAGCTCCTGAAGCAACCGCAGTTCTCGCCGCTGAAGACGGAAGAGCAGGTCGCGGTGATCTTCGCTGGCGTGAACGGATATCTCGACAAGCTGCCGGTCTCAAAGGTCGGCGAGTTCGAGCAGGGTCTCCTGCTGTTCATGAGGGACCAGCACGCCGAACTCCTCGACGAGATCCGTGAGCGCAAAGAGCTCAAGGACGAGATCAAGGCCAGTCTGAAGAGCGCGGTTGACGCGTTCGCCAAGACCTTCGCCTGATTTTGTCGACACCCATAACCGATAGGCGGAATTGAGCCGGATATGGCGAGCCTCAAGGACCTTCGTAACCGTATCGCCTCGGTCAAGGCGACGCAGAAGATCACCAAAGCCATGCAGATGGTGGCGGCGGCGAAGCTGCGCCGTGCGCAGGAGCGCGCGGAAGCTGCGCGGCCCTATGCCGAACGCATGGCCAAGGTGCTTGGCAATCTCGCCCTCGCCTTCGAGGGGCGGACGGATGCGCCCGCCCTCATGGTCGGCAACGGGCAGGACCAGACCCATCTGCTGGTCGTGTGCACGGCCGATCGCGGTCTTTGCGGCGGTTTCAACTCGTCGATTGCAAAGATTGCGCGTGAGCATGCCAACCGGCTGATTGCCGAAGGCAAGACGGTCAAGATCCTGTGTGTCGGACGCAAGGGCGTCGATGCGCTGAGGCGCGATCTCGGCCGCTACATGCTCGACAAGAAGTTCGAATTCCGCAACGTGCGCGTCGTCGGGTACGAGAATGCCCAGGAAGTTGCGGGTGAAGTGTTGCGGATGTTCGAGGCGGGCGAATTCGATGTCGCGACGCTGTTCTATTCGCAGTTCAAATCGGTCATCACACAGATTCCGACGGCAACCCGGCTGGTGCCAGCAGAGGTTCCGGCGATCGGGGAGACCGATGAGGTCGCGACCGACGTCGCGGCTTATGAATATGAGCCGAGCGAGGGCGAGATTCTCACGGATCTCCTGCCGCGCAACCTTGCCGTCCAGGTGTTCCGGGCTCTGGTGGAGAACGCCGCGTCCGAACAGGGCGCGCGGATGTCCGCGATGGACAACGCGACACGCAACGCGGGCGAGATGATCGACAAGCTGACGCTGAGCTACAATCGCCAGCGTCAGGCCCAGATTACCAATGAACTGATTGAAATTATCTCCGGCGCCGAGGCGCTCTGAGGGAGCCACGACGAGGAAAGAACATGGCGGAAAGCAAATCAACGGGACGCATTAGCCAGGTCATGGGCGCCGTCGTCGACGTTCGCTTCGACGGTCACCTGCCGGCGATCCTCAACGCGCTCGAAACGGACAACCATGGCAAGCGGCTGGTTCTGGAGGTCGCCCAGCACCTCGGCGAGAGCACGGTTCGCACCATCGCGATGGACGCAACCGAGGGCCTCGTGCGCGGCCAGGAAGTCAAGGATACGGGCGACGCGATCTCGATTCCGGTCGGTGCCGGCACGCTCGGCCGTATCATGAACGTCGTTGGCGAGGCCGTCGACGAGGGTGAGCCGATCCCGGCCGAGGATTACCGCCCGATCCACGCCTCCGCTCCGGAGTTCGTCGAGCAGTCGACGGAAGCGGAAATCCTGGTGACGGGCATCAAGGTCGTCGACCTTCTGGCGCCGTATGCCAAGGGCGGCAAGATCGGCCTGTTCGGTGGCGCCGGCGTCGGCAAGACCGTGCTTATCATGGAGCTCATCAATAACGTCGCCAAGGCGCACGGCGGTTACTCCGTGTTCGCCGGCGTCGGCGAGCGGACCCGCGAAGGCAACGACCTCTACTGGGAAATGGTCGAATCCGGCGTGAACAAGGAAGGCGGCGGAGAGGGCTCCAAGGCCGCGCTTGTCTACGGCCAGATGAACGAGCCCCCGGGAGCCCGCGCCCGTGTCGCTCTTTCCGGTCTCACCGTCGCCGAGCACTTCCGCGATCAGGGCCAGGACGTGCTGTTCTTTGTCGACAACATCTTCCGCTTCACCCAGGCGGGTTCGGAAGTGTCGGCGCTTCTCGGTCGCATTCCCTCGGCGGTGGGCTATCAGCCGACGCTCGCCACCGACATGGGCCAGCTGCAGGAGCGCATCACCACCACCAACAAGGGCTCGATCACCTCGGTGCAGGCGATTTACGTGCCGGCCGACGACTTGACCGACCCGGCGCCGGCGACCTCCTTCGCCCACCTCGACGCGACAACGGTTCTGTCGCGATCGATCGCGGAAAAGGCCATCTACCCGGCCGTCGACCCGCTCGACTCCACGTCGCGCATGCTCGACGCGCGCATCATCGGCGAAGAGCACTATGGCGTTGCCCGCCGGGTGCAGGAAATCCTGCAGCGTTACAAGGCGCTTCAGGACATCATCGCCATTCTCGGTATGGACGAGCTTTCCGAAGAGGACAAGGTTGCGGTTGCGCGCGCCCGCAAGATCGAGCGCTTCCTGTCGCAGCCGTTCCATGTCGCCGAAGTGTTCACCGGTTCGCCGGGCGTCTTCGTCGACCTCGCCGACACCATCAAGGGCTTCAAAGGCCTTTGCGAGGGTGAATACGACCATCTTCCGGAAGCCGCCTTCTACATGGTCGGCACGATGGAAGAGGCCGTTGCCAAGGCGCAGAAGCTCGCGGCGGAAGCGGCGTAACGCGGATTTTGCGCGGCGGATCGTCGATCCGCCGCGGCAGCATCATGCGGCCGGTCCGGCCTTTGACGGTCGGTGCCGGCAGCGATGCAGACAACACAAGACAGAGCGTTCTAGCGGTCCGTGCGGGATCGTGAAGATGCTCTAGCCAGTTTGGGATCGGACCATGGCCGAAGCGTTTCAATTCGACCTCGTCTCGCCGGAGCGCCTCCTGATGTCGGAGGAGGTCCGCGAGGTTGTCGTTCCGGGGATGGAAGGCGACTTTGGCGTGCTGAAGAACCACGCGCCGTTCATGTCGACCATTCGCCCGGGGTTTCTGGAAGTGTTCAGGCAGGATGGCGCCAAGGACCGGATTTTCGTGCGCGGAGGTTTTGCCGACGCCAATCCGAACGGTCTGACGGTGCTTGCCGAGCAGGCGATCGCGGAAGCCGATCTGAAGAGCGAGGATCTCGACGCGGCTATCGCCGAGGCGAAGGACGATATCGAGAACGCGCTCCTTGAAGAGACCCGGACCGCCGCGTCGCTCAAGCTTGCGCTGCTCCAGGATATTCGCAACGCCCTTTGAGGCTGTAACCCCCGAGGGTTTGCGGAGATTTGAAAAGGCGTCGCCCGGCCGGGCGGCGCCTTTTCGCTTGTCTGGATGGTCTCGCCGGTCGGAGAATATCGTGGCGAGACGATCCACGCTTGATGTGCTCAGGCGGCGAGGTGGGCGAAGGCCTTCACGACCTCTTCGTAGACCCCGCGCTTGAATGGGACGATGAGCTCGGGAAGGTTTGCCAGCGGCTCCCACCGCCATTCAGTGAACTCTGCCGGATGGGCGCCCTTACCAGGGTTGAGGACATCGATTTCGCTGTCGTCACCCTCGAAGCGCATGGCGACCCATTTCTGCTTCTGGCCACGATACTTGCCCTTCCAGGCGACGCCGATGAGTTCCTCGGGCAGGTCGTAGGTCAGCCACTCGTCGGTTTCCGCGATGATCGTTGCGGAGGAGACGCTGGTTTCCTCGAAGAGCTCGCGCGTCGCGGCCTCTTGCGGCTCCTCTCCCTTGTCGATTCCACCCTGGGGCGCCTGCCACCAGTGACCGGGGCCTTCCGCGTCGTCCGGCAGGTCGATGCGCTTACCGATCCAGACGAGTTTTTGCGGGTTGAAGAGGATGACGCCGACACAGGGACGATAGGGGAGATCGGTCTTGGTGGACATGGCGGATGCACTCCGGATGCGGTGGGACAAATGTCGAAAATCGCCCGGGCCGTCATCGGCCGGGCGCGGATCTGATGCCGAATTCTAGCCCGCTTTAGCGAAGAGGCGACAGGCTTTCCGAATGAGAAAGCGCGTCGAAACAGCGGGACAAGATCTGGAGCCTGCTTTCAGAACGAGCTGAAGACGCTAGCAGGCCTTTGCGACCTGCCTGCGGCGAAGCCGGGAAGGGAAACGGCCGGGAACGGCACCGTCAGCGGCTTGCCTTGACGGTGACGCTGATCGGGACAAGGACGAGGCCGCGCCGTTCAAGGGCATTCGCCCAGCTGGTGATGCGTTCGATGGAGATCGGCAGGGCGGAGGCGGTGGCGACCGCGATCCCCTTGCTGCGGGCGATCGATTCCAGTTGCAGAAGCCGCAGGTCGATTTCTTCCGCCGTCGGAATGGCGTCGATTACGAGATCGGCACGTGCGAAGGGGGTGCGCGAGGCGTCGGCGATGCCGCTGGCGACGCTGCGGGTCGACCCGCCGTCGTCGAGGTAGAGAAGTCCGCGATTGGCGATTTCCTCAAGGACCGGGGCCAACGCCTTGCCGGAGGCGGTGAAGCGGGCGCCCATATAGCTGACGACGCCGACGTAATTGGTCAGCCGGGTCATCAGCCAATGCAGCCGGTTGATGTTCTCCGAGGTCTTGAGATTGGTCAGCAGAGTGTGCGGGCCGGGATCGTTCTGGGGATAGTCGAAGGGTTCGAGGGGCACCTGGACAAGCAGTTCGTGGCCGGTTTCGCGCGCCTTCTGCGTCCAGCGGTCGAGGCTGTTGCCGTAGGGAGAAAAGGCCAGCGTCACGCCACGGGGAAGCTGGCGGATGGCGCGCTGGGTGCCGGTCTGGCTGAGACCGAGCCCGGTGACGACGACGGCGACCTTGGGGATGTTGCTCGACCGGCCCGGCGCCGCGGCGGCATAGAGATCGAGCGGCCGGCTGCCATCTTCGGCGATCCGCGGCAGGATGCCGACGCGGGTCTTTTCGGAAATCTTCGGAATCGGCTGGGTGGACAGCGGTCCGTCGGACGGTGGCGCCGGGATATTCGGCGCGTCGACGGATTCGATCATATTCCGGGCGCGGTCGTCGCCCGTGCCATTGCGATTCGGCTGGATGTCGACCACCTGCATTTCGGAGGAGGAGACCCGTTCGACCGGTTTCGGCAGGGTCATTTCCACGAGCGGTTCGCCACCCTCGGGGTCGTCGGCGACCGTGGTCCACAGGACGACGAAGACGACCAGGGCGAGAATGATGCCAAAGCCGATCGCCCCCAGCGGCAGGCGTTTGTGCCAGGGTCTTTCCGCGTTCTCCTTCTTGCGCCCAAGGGGCGTGGAGAGTCCGTCGACCGCCATGTTGCTCGCCGTTTGCGTGAGCGCGAGGGCCTTTGGGGAAAGACCGCCGCGCTCAGGTGTCGTTCCGGGGGTGCCTCACCCGCGGCAATCGGGCTTCTGCCTGCCGCGGAGGGGGCGACGTCCGGCGCCCGCAGATCCGTCCCGTGGGACGAAATCACGATCGGCGCTTTCGGTTCCCGATCAATACGAGGGGGCGACGACCGCCCCCTCATTCACGCGTTTACTTTTCCACGTCGGCACGGATCAGTTGGGAACCGTGCCGTCTTCGCCCTTGGGCGGGAAGGCTGAGTTGGCCTGTAGGCCGCGCAGCAGCTCCTCAGCGTACTTGAGCTGGGCGTCGTCCTTGGCGTCGGGCGGGACATAGGCCTGGAGTGCCGGGGAGTTATCGGCGTCCTCTTTCTTGCCCGCCGCTTCGTCGTCCGGGTTGGCCAGATGGCCGCGCAGGCTCACTTCGCCCTTCGTTGTCACCTTGCCCTTCAACTCGTCGGGGAGCTCCTGCAGAACCTCGATGTCCGGAGCGATGCCCTTGGCCTGGATGGAGCGGCCCGACGGCGTGTAATAGCGCGCCGTCGTCAGGCGGATCGCGCCGTTGGCGCCGAGGGGGATGATCGTTTGGACTGAGCCCTTGCCGAAGGAGCGTGTTCCAAGGACCGTCGCGCGGCGATGGTCCTGGAGCGCGCCGGAGACGATCTCGGAGGCTGAGGCGGAACCGCCGTTGATCAGCACGATCACGGGCTTGCCCTTGGTCAGGTCGCCGGCCCGGGCGTTGTAACGCTGGGTCTCGGAGGCGTTGCGGCCACGGGTCGAGACGATCTCGCCACGATCGAGGAAGGCGTCAGAGACCGCGATCGCCTGGTCGAGCAGGCCGCCCGGGTTGTTGCGCAGATCCAGAATGTAGCCTTTCAGCTTGTCGGCCGGGACTTCCTTGTTGATGTCCTTGATGGCCTTCTGGAGACCCTCGAAGGTCTGCTCGTTGAACTGGGTGATCCGGATGTAGCCGATATCGCCCTCGACGCGCGAGCGCACCGATTGGATCCGGATGACATCGCGCACGATCTTGATCTTGAGCGGGTCCTCGGCTCCCTTGCGCACCACGGTGATGGTGATCGGCGTGTTGACCGGGCCGCGCATCTTGTCGACCGCCTGGCTCAGGGTGAGGCCACGGATCGGCTCGCCATCAAGCTCGGTGATGAGATCGCCAGCGAGAACGCCCGCCCGGTAGGCCGGGGTGTCGTCGATCGGCGTGACAACCTTGACGACGTCGTTTTCCATGGTGACCTCAATGCCGAGGCCGCCGAATTCGCCGCGCGTCTGGACCTGCATGTCGCGGAAGGACTTCGGCGACATGTAGCTGGAGTGCGGATCGAGCGAGGACAACATGCCGTTGATCGCTGCCTCGACGAGCTTGGCGTCGTCGGGCTTTTCGACGTAGTCGGAGCGGACGCGCTCGAAGACATCGCCGAACAGATTGAGCTGCCGATAGGTATCGGAGGCAGCGGCATTGGCCTCGCCGCCGATGACGAGGTGCGGCGACGACAGGGAGACCATAACGGTCGCCCCCAGCAGAGCGCCGACAATGAGAAGCGAGACTTTACGAATCATCCGCTGACCTTCTGTTCTGAGCTAGGGGCCCACCAGGGCGCCGAATCGATGGGTTTCCCATCTTTCCTGAATTCTATGTAGAGGACTGGCTGCGAGGAACCAATATCAAGGGTTGCCGCGCTGGCCCGT
Source organism: uncultured Rhodobium sp. (assembly GCA_963675285.2). Lineage (GTDB taxonomy): Bacteria > Pseudomonadota > Alphaproteobacteria > Rhizobiales > Rhodobiaceae > Rhodobium. The sequence continues at coordinate 706,769 of CAXXGS010000002.1, read as the reverse complement.
CCGGTTCGTCCCATTTCGCCGACCGGCTCGCCGGCAAGCACGAACTGCCCCAGTTCGACGTCGATTGTCCCCATTCCCGCAAGCAGTACATGATACCCGTCGCCTGCGTTGAGGATCAAGAGTTGCCCGTAGGAACGGAACCTGCCGGCATAGACCACCCAGCCGTCGGCAGGGGCGATGACCTGAGCGCCGGCGCGGGTTGCCAGCGACAGGCCGCTGGCGATTCCGCCGATGCCGTCATTTTCGCCGAAATTGCGGAGTGCAACGCCGGTTGCCGGCAGGCGAAGCTTGCCGCGCGTGTCGGCGAAGGCGACGGCGGGGCTCAGACGAGCCGCGTCGTTGGCGTCGCGCTTTGCGCCAGGGTTCTTCCGCCGGGCGGCGTCGGCGGCCTTTGCTGCCTCGGCGGCGCGCTGCGCGCTGGCGATCTGGGCTTCCAGTTCGGCGATCAGCCCCTTCAGGCTGGTGGCCTTCTCGGCCAGTTCCTCGGCCTTCTTCTTTTCGTCCTGAAGCGCGGCGGTGCGGGCTTCCTGGGTTTTCTTCTTGGCCTCGAAGAGGGCTTCCATGCGGGCGCGCTCTTCGGCGATCCGCTTGGCGTCGCCGGCCAGCCGGTCGCGCTCCGCCGTCATGTCCGTCTTCAGGCGCGTCAGGTCGGAGAGGTCGGCGGCGAGCGCTTCGGCCTCGACGCGCAGCTCCGGCAGGACGCCGCCAAGGAGAATGGCGCTGCGTACTGCGGATAGCGCATCCTCGGGCCGTACCGCGATCGCCGGCGGCGGTTTGCGCCCGAGCCGTTCGAGCGCGGCAAGCACTTCGGCAAGGACGCCGCGGCGTTTCGCCAGCGAGGCGCGGATCGCGTCCTCGTTCTCGCCGAGGCGGGTGAGGCGATCCTCGCTCGCGCTCAGTTCTTTCTCCAGCTTGCGGATACGCTCGGCAGAGCGGATCAGCGCCGCGGTGAGACTGGCACGATCCTGATCGATCGCGGCGATCTCGCGCTCGATCTCGGCCTGGCGTTCCTTGCTGAGCGTGATGTTTTCGCTAAGCGCCTTGAGTTCGGCTTCGCGCGCCTGCTTCTCGGCTTCGGGGGTTGTCTCGTCCGTGGTTGCTTCGGCAACGGCAGCCTTGTCCGCGGCCGACTCCTCTTCGGCGGCCTTTAGCGGCGCGGTGACGGCCGGCGTCAACCCGAGGAAAACGGCGAGCGCAAGGCCCTCCGCCCGCCGCATCGGTGAACGACGCGTCGTCGGCAGGGCGGGGAACCCTTCCGGATTCCAGGCATGGGGCGGGCGGGCGTGCACGTAGTCTCAGCCGGTTTTCAATCTGTCGCCGGTCGATAGTGAGGCGACGGCGTTAAGGAACCGTCAACCATGACGGACACGCTTTCCACTTTGGATCGAGATTGCGGCATTTGTGGAGCAAAAGCACATCCGGCGTTCCTCTACACGCGGCTGTGATCGTCCGGCGGACGGGTCAGTCGCGGTGATAGGGATGACCGGAAAGAATGGTGATGGCGCGGTAGACCTGTTCCAGCAGGAGCGCACGGGCGATCTGGTGGGGAAAGGTCATCGGCCCGAGTGAAAGGACAAGGTCGGCGCGCTGCAGCGCCGCTTCGCCGTGGCCGTCCGGCCCACCGATGAGAAAGCGAAGTTCCGGCGCGCCGCCATCGCGCCAGGTGGCGAGGCGGTCGGCGAACTTGCGGCTCGTCATGGCGCGGCCACCCTCGTCGAGGGCGACGACAACGGCGTCCTGCGGCAGGTTCGCGGTCAGCGACAGGGCTTCGGCAGCCGAGCGCTCCTCGGCACGCGCACCGCGTGCTTCCGGTGTCTCGCGGATGTCGAGCCCGGTAAAACCCATCGCCCTACCGGCCTTTTCCGCGCGGGAACAATAGCGATCGGCCAAATCCCGCTCGGCGCCTGCCTTGAGGCGGCCGACGGCTGAAACGACTAGACGCATGAACTCTCACCTGGAAACGCAGCCCGGCCGTTGCGGTCCCGCGACGGGCACGGGCGCAAAACCTCAAGCGCACCGGTCCATGAACGAGGCTTGCATGGCACCGGTTCGTCCTTCCCGCATGGTCCGATTCGCGCAAGCCGCTGGCGTCTCCGGTCTCTCTCCGGAGGGCCGACTTCCCGGACCATGGCCTGATCGTCGGTCCGGCTCTAGCTGTAGACCCGGTCGCCTTCCGGCTTGTCCACGGACCACATCTTCTCGATGTTGTAGAACCCGCGAACCTCCGGCCGGAAGATATGCACGATCACGTCGCCGGAATCGATCAGGACCCAGTCGCAATGCGGCAGGCCCTCGACACGGGGCGATCCGTAGCCGGCGCTCTTGAGGTCCCGCAGCAGATGATCGGCGATGGCGCCGACGTGCCGGTGCGAACGACCGGACGCGACAACCATATGGTCGCCGAGCGGGGATTTGCCGGTAATGTCGATGGGAACGATGTCCTCCGCCTTGGAGTCTTCCAGGCTCTTGAGGACAGTTTGAAGGGCTCGCTGCACGTCGGCGACGGGCTCGAGCGATGCGTGAGGCGTCTTTTCCATGGCCGCCTCGCTTTCAACCATCATGGTCAGGAACAGTACCTTTCCCAATACGTTTCCGCGTTTTCCCGCGTCCACGCGTTGCCATGCGTTTCCGCGTATCGGTGCGTTTCCACATGTCGTCGCATCCGTGCCCCGGATGCTGGGGCGCGTTCGAAGCGAACGAACACAAGCAAAAGATAAGGGTTTCGGGGTGTCACTTTCAAGACAAACCGTCTTTGCCCGCCGGTAAAGCTTTGGCCTGTTGGCGAATCATCGTTGAAGACAAATGACTTCTGGGGGCGTGAAGGAAGGTCCAGGCGGGTGCCGGCCGGCGGGCGAAACCGCGCACACGTGCCTCGTCGACACGGGCGCTGGCATAGATTCGCGCCATTGGGGCCGACACCGGCGAGAGCGATGATCCCGGCCGGTCGACGACGACGATCGGCACCGCGTCGACGATATCGCGCCAGCGCTCCCAGCGATGGAAGCTGGCGAGATTGTCTGCGCCCATGACCCAGACGAAGCGGACGCCCGGCAATCGGCGCTTCAGGAAACGTACCGTATCGGCCGAGTAGGTAAGCCCGTGGCCGGCCTCGAGCGCGGTGACGGTGAAGCGGGGATGGTCGGCGAGTGCCTTAACTGCCGCCATGCGCTCGTCGAGGGAGGCGAGATCTCCGTGGCTCTTGAGCGGGTTGCCGGGCGTGACAAGCCACCATACCCGGTCGAGGCCGAGGCGGGTGAGGGCGGTCGCGGCAACATGCTCGTGGGCGGCATGGGGCGGATTGAAGGAGCCGCCGTAAAGGCCGATCGCCATGCCCGGTTCGGCATGGGGGATGCGGAGCGCTTCATAAGGCAGGGCGTCGATCGTCACGGTCGTGTCTGACCCGAGCCGTGGACGCGGTACTTGAAGCTTGTCAGCTGTTCTACGCCGACGGGGCCGCGCGCGTGCATGCGCCCGGTGGCGATGCCGATTTCCGCGCCCATGCCGAATTCGCCGCCGTCGGCGAATTGCGTGGAGGCGTTGTGCATGACGATGGCCGAATCGACCCGGGCGAGGAACGCTGCCGCTGCCTGATCGTCGTCGGTGATGATCGATTCGGTGTGATGCGAGCCATAGGTCTCGATGTGGTCGATGGCGGCATCGAGGCCGTCGACGACGCGCACCGCGATGATCGCGTCGAGATATTCGGTGGTCCAGTCTTCCTCGCTCGCCGGGGTGATGCCGTCGACCGCGGCGTGGGCTTCGTCGTCGCCGCGGACGGCGCATCCGGCGGCCATCAGCGCCTCTACGATGGGCTTCAGGTGCGTTGCGACGACGGCTCGGTCGACGAGCAGGGTCTCGGCCGCGCCGCAGATGCCGGTGCGCCGCATCTTAGAGTTGACGACGATGTCGATCGCCATGGCGAGGTCGGCCTTCTCGTGGATGTAGATGTGGCAGATGCCTTCCAGATGCGCGAAGACGGGAACCCGCGCCTCGGTTTGCACCCGTTCCACGAGGCTCCGGCCACCGCGCGGCACGATGACGTCGATATTGCCGCTAAGGCCGGCGAGCATTTCGCCGACGGCGGCGCGGTCGCGCGTCGGAACGATCTGGATCGCGTCGGTGGGAAGGCCGGCCTTGGCAAGGCCCTTGACGAGGCAGCCATGGATGGCGCGGGCGGAGGCGAAACTGTCCGATCCGCCGCGCAGGATGACGGCGTTGCCAGCCTTGAGGCACAGCGCGCCGGCATCGGCGGTGACGTTCGGACGACTCTCGTAGATGACGCCGATGACGCCGAGGGGCGTCCTGACGCGTTCGATGGCAAGGCCGTTCGGCCGCTCCCAGGATGTCATCACGGTGCCGACGGGATCGGCAAGGGCGACGATGTCGTCGATGCCCCTGGCGATCGCCTCGATGCGATCGGGCGTCAGCTTCAGTCGGTCGAGGAACGATCCGGTAAGCCCGGCGTCCTTGGCGCGCGCCATGTCCTGCGCGTTCGCTGCCAGGATCCCGGCGGCCGAGCAGCGGATGGTCTGGGCCATTACCGAAAGCGCCGCGTCCTTCTCCTCGCTCGAGGCGTTGGCGAGGGTGCGAGCGGCGGCGCGGGCCTTCGCACCGATCTCCGTCATGACGGCGTGGACCTCGTTCGCGCCCGTGCCGCCAGTTGCGCCGTCCGTTGTCTTGTCCAGCATCATGTCGTCTCCGTTTCCCGTTCCTCGCCGCCGATCACCATATCGTCGCGGTGGATCAGCTCCGAGCGGCCGTGGTAGCCGAGCAGGTCTTCGATCTCGTGGCTCGAGTGGCCGATGATGCGGGCCGCATCGTCGTGGTCGTAGGCGATGAGCCCGCGGCCGACTTCGCCGCCGTCGAGATCGCAAATGATCACCGGATCGCCGCGCGAGAAGTTGCCCTCGATACGTCGGACACCTGCCGGCAAGAGGCTCTTGCCGACGTGAAGGGCGCGAATGGCGCCTGCGTCGACATAGATGGTACCGCACAGCTTGACGTGGCCGGCAATCCATTTCTTGCGTGCCGTCACCGGCGAGGCGGAGGCGGGGAACCATGTCGCCCGGCCTCCCTCCGACAGGGCTGAGAGCGGGTGCAGCACCTTGCCGGAGGTGATGACCATCGAGGTGCCCGAGGCGGTGGCGATCTTGGCGGCCTCGATCTTGGTTCTCATGCCACCGCTCGACATGGCGGAGCCGGCGGTGCCGGCCATCGCCTCGATGCGGGCATTGATATGGGGGACTTCGGGGATGAACACCGCGTTCGGGTCGTCTGCCGGCGGGGCGGAATAGAGCCCGTCGATGTCGGACAGGAGGACGAGGCAGTCGGCGCTGACCATGGAAGCGACGCGGGCGGCGAGCCGGTCGTTGTCGCCATAGCGGATTTCCGCAGTCGACACGGTGTCGTTCTCATTGACGACGGCGACGGCGCCGAGGCTCATTAGCGTGTGGATGGTGCGGCGGGCGTTGAGATAGCGGCGGCGTTCCTCGGTGTCGCCCGGGGTCAGCAGGATCTGGGCGGAGGTGAGGCCGCGCGCTCTCAACGCCTCGGAATAGGCGCGGGCGAGGGCGATCTGGCCGACCGCAGCGGCGGCCTGCGCCTCCTCCAGGCTGAGGACGCGGGCCGGTAGGTCGAGAACGCGGCGGCCGAGCGCGATCGAGCCCGACGACACGATGACGATTTCGCGGCCGGCCTCGCTCAGGTCGGCGATGTCGTCGGCGAGGCTTTCAAGGAATGTCCGCCGCAATCGGCCCTTCGTGGCGTTGACGAGCAAGGCCGAGCCGATCTTGACGACGATGCGGCGGTAAGAATTTAAACTGTGCGCCACGGCGCTTCTCCGAAAAATTCCGTCGGTCGACGGAGGGGCTCCCTTTCTCTTCAGTTGGCCGGTGATCCGGCCTAGTAGTCCAGCCAGTCGCCTGGCTCGTCCCGCTCCGCCGGCAAGTCGTCGCCTTCCTTGCCGCGTTCGGCGGCAATCGTCTTCCACAGAGCCCTCAGTACCGCTTCGACGCCCTCGCGGGTCGGCGCGGAAAGCTGCATGACCTGGCGGCCGGCGGCAAGGGAGAGCGCGCGCAGTTTTTCGGCGCGCATCTCCTCGTCGAGTGCGTCGACCTTGGTCAGTGCGACGATCTCGTGCTTGTCGGTGAGGTCTTGACCGTAGGCCTCGAGCTCCGCGCGGACCACCCGGTAGGCTTCGGCGACGTCCTCGCCGGTGCCGTCGACCAGATGCAGCAGCACGCCGCAACGCTCCACATGGCCGAGGAAGCGGTCGCCGATGCCGACGCCCTCGTGTGCGCCCTCGATGAGGCCGGGGATATCGGCCATGACGAACTCACGGCCGTCGATGCGGACGACGCCGAGATTGGGATGGAGCGTGGTGAAGGGATAATCGGCGATCTTCGGCCTGGCGGCGCTGACGGTCGCAAGGAAGGTCGACTTGCCGGCATTGGGCAGGCCGACAAGGCCGGCATCGGCAATGAGCTTCAGCCTGAGCCAGATCCAGCGCTCCTCGCCCGGCAGACCGGGATTGGCGCGGCGCGGCGCCTGGTTCGTCGACGACTTGAAATGGGTGTTGCCAAAACCGCCGTTGCCGCCTTTCAGGAAGACAAGCTCCTGGCCCTCCTCGGTCATGTCGGCGAGGATCGTTTCCTCGTCCTCGTCGAGGATCTGCGTGCCGACCGGCACCTTCAGGACGACGTCGGCGCCCTTGGCGCCGTTGCGGGTCTTGCCCATGCCGTGGACGCCGGTCTTGGCCTTGAAGTGCTGGTTGTAGCGGTAGTCGATGAGCGTGTTGAGGCCGCCGACGCAGCGGATGATCACATCGCCGCCGCGCCCGCCGTCGCCGCCGTCGGGACCGCCGAACTCGATGTACTTCTCGTGCCGGAAACTGACGCATCCCGCGCCGCCGTCGCCGGAGCGCACGAAGACCTTGGCCTGATCGAGAAATTTCATGGGTTCTTACACCAACCTGCCATTTTGCAACGGTTTAGACGGGCTTTCCCTCCGGGGCAAGGTAACTGCGGGCCACGGCCGTCGATCGTGCGGAAAGTCGCGCCGACTTCGCGTTTTGCGTATTGTCATTAAATGTATACAATTTTTAATTGAAGCTGGGCCAGGGAAGTACTTGCCGGAGGGGGGACACGATGCCCATGTACTATCTCCTGAAGAGCAAAATCCGCGACCCGGGCGAACGCGCGCGCGTCGTCGACCGGTTGCGCGCGCTGCGCATGCAGCTTGACAGGGACATTCCCGACAAGGATGCGGAGATGAACCTGCTTCTGGCGTCCTGGAACATTCGGGATTTCGGCAAGCCCGGCAACCGGCGGGGATTTGGAGCGCGGAGGCCGGAATCCTTCTTCTATATCGCCGAGATCATTTCCCGCTTCGACTTTGTCGCCATCCAGGAGATCAACGAACTCGACGAATGGGAAACCGTGATGGACATTCTCGGGCCGAACTGGGACTACATTGCGACGGATGTGACGGATACCAGTCTTGGCGGCAACGGCGAACGGCTGACCTATTGCTACGACAGGCGCAAGATCCGCTTCAAGAACATCTCCGGTGAGATCGTTCTGCCGTCGAGCATGCTGGTCAGCAAGGCCCTGGTCGAGACCGAGGAAGGCAAGGCGCTCTACACCGGAAAGCAGTTTCGCCGCACGCCCTTCGTGTCGAGCTTCCAGTCCGGCTGGTTCAAGTTCGACATCTGCACCGTCCATATCTATTACGGCAAGGAATCGGGCGACAAGCTGAAGCAGCGGGTGGAAGAGATCGATCGCATCTCGAAATACTTCGGCAAACGCGCGCAAAAGGCCCTGCGCGAGAACAAGGCGCTGATCCTGCTCGGCGACTTCAATATCGTCCATCCCGATCACGAGACGATGAAGGCGCTGCGTGACAACGGTTTCGTGGTGCCCAGGACGCTTACCAATCCGACCAACTTCGGCAACGATAAATACTACGACCAGATCGCGTTCGTCACCGATCCGGAAGTCATCGCCTATATCGAGGCCGATAGCGATGATCCCAAGAAGGATAACGCCGGCATCGTCGACATCTACAAGACCCTCTACACGCCCGCCTCGTGGCGCGATTACAAGGACGACATGGCGAAGTCGCCGAACGGCAAGGGCAAGTCGGATGCCGAACTGGAGGATTACTTCTCCGAATGGCTGACCTATCAACTCTCCGACCACCGACCGCTCTGGGTGCGCATCGGGACGAATGACAGTGACGCCTATCTGGAGCAGATCAGGCCGCAAGTCGAGATCGACTGACCCCGGCAGGAGAGCTATTCCGCCGGATCGGTCATCGCCGAGGCTGGTGCAGTCGGCCGTCATCGTTCTGCCGCCCATCGTGTCCGCGTCAGGCTGAAGAACAGCGCGGGAAGGTTGTCGCCGTCGACGCGCGACGAGCAGGTTCCGGTATCCGCCAGTACGAACCCGCATTTCTCCAGTACGCGCCGAGAGGCGGGATTGTCGGCCCGGCAGCGCGCGCTCATGCTCGCCACGGGCGCGGTGCGGAAGGTGTGGTCGACGACTGCGCCTGCCGCCTCCGTCGCATAGCCGCGATGCCAGAAGGGAAAGCCGAGCCAGTAGCCGAGTTCCCGCACGCCTTCGTTCGCCGGCATGGTGCCGCAGGCTCCGATCACCGCAGGACCGTCATTCGCGTCCGGGGAGTTGCGCTCGAGGAGGAAGACCTCCTCGGCGTTGTCGGGCCGGTCGAGTAACGTCAGCCAGGCGGACGCGTCTTTCTCGCCATAGGGATGCGGGATGCGCGACGTCATGGCGGCGATGCGGCGGTCGTCGAGGAGCCGCACCAGCGCCGGCACGTCGGACCGGTGCGGCGCCCGCAGCATCAGGCGGGGCGTGCGCAGCGTCACGGTCCGGCACGTCTTGCCGGATTTTTGGCCGGCGGTGCATTCTGCTCGCGTGACGGGTGTTTCGTCGGTCATTGCGGGGCATCCGGAAACGCGAAAGGGGAGGCGGTCGACCCGTCTCCCCCTCGGATTGTCTCGGATGTCTCTATCCGCCGGGGCGACAGGGTCGCCGGCGGGGTCGAGCCGGCGCTATTCGGCCGCTTCGACTGGCTGCACGTCGACAACGGTCCGGCCGTTGGCGATTGCACGGAACGCAACCTTGCCCTCGACGACGGCGAAGAGGGTGTGGTCCTTGCCCATGCCAACGTTCGTGCCGGGATGCCACTTGGTGCCGCGCTGGCGGGCAATGATGTTGCCGGGAATAACGTGCTCGCCACCGAACTTCTTGATGCCGAGGCGCCGGCCCGCGGTATCGCGACCGTTACGCGACGAGCCGCCTGCTTTTTTGTGAGCCATGGCTTGGTCTCCTGATCCTTGGAATTCTCTTCCAGTATGCCCTTACTTACTCGCCAGCGGCAAGCTTGGTGGCCTGCGCGATCCAGTCTTCGCGCTCGATGCGGCCCTTGAAGTTCAGCGCCTCGTCGACCTTGGCGATATCGTCGGCACTGAAGGCGGCGATCTGGTCGAAGCGGGTGACGCCGAGGGCGTTCAGCTTCTTCTCCAGAACCGGACCGACGCCGGAAATCTTCTTCAGGTCGTCCGCATCGCCGGCCGGGGCGGCGAACAGTGGCGCGGCGGCCTCTTCGGCCTTCGCCGGCTTGTCGGCTTTCGCCGGAGCGGCTTTCTCGGCCTTCTTTTCGTCTGCCTTCGGGGCGGTCTTGGCCGCGACCTTGGGCTTGGCGCCGCCGGTCAGGATGTCGGTGATGCGGACCGACGTCAGCGCCTGGCGGTGACCCTTGGAGCGGCGGAAGTTCTTCCGGCGACGCTTCTTGAAGACGATGATCTTGCGGGTGCGGTACTGCTCCACGACTTCGCCGGCGACGGAGGCGCCGTCAACGGTCGGAGCGCCGATCTCGGGGGCATCCTCGCCACCGACCATGAGAACCTCGTCGAACACGACGGTCTCGCCGGCTTCGGCGGGAAGTTTCTCGATGTCGATGACATCGTCTTTGGCGACGCGGTACTGCTTGCCGCCGGTCTTGATGACTGCGAACATGATATCAAACCTTTTTTTCGATCGCGCCCTTCGGTGCCGCGGACGGGCCGCGGTCTTTGGTCGACGAACCGTGGTCTTTCAAAAGACGGAGCTGTCGGAGAACCTCGGGCAGCGCATTAGGCGGCACGAAACCGTACCGCTCAGCGATCGGCGCGCACTATACCGGCGGGGGCCGTGAAGTCAATGCCGGATAGTGCCCGGAAAAGGCGAAAACACCCGCTCTTGCGGCGCATTCCGTCCGGCGCGGGAGATGGATGCGCCGTGCGACCGTTTGATGCAGATCAAAGCGCGCCAGATATCCCCTCGCCACTCTCCCCCTTCAAACCATTCTAACCGGGCAGGGCAGGCCGACAGATGGCGTCGGGTCAGATGGCGTCGGGGCGCCCGGAGGCTTCCGGGGAACCGGACTGTGCCTGGAATGTCCGGGGGAGACGAGGTTCGGGGCCGGTCCTGATGCGAGGGGCCGCCCCGACGCGAACAAGGGCGGATAAGCGTCGTGACACTGTTGGATTACTCTGCCATTCGCGCGGCGGCCGTCGCGCGCGAGCCGTTCCGTTATTTCGCGGTGCCGAACGTGCTCGGTGAGCAGGACCTGTCGGAAATCCGAGGCGATTTTCCGCTGATCGAGGATGCCGGGATCTTCCCGCTTTCCGAACTCCACTACGGGCCGGCCTTCGCGCGGCTGATCGAGGCGATCCGGTCCAGCGAGCTGGAGGAGATCCTTTCGGAGAAGTTCGAGGTCGATCTTGCCGGCAAGCCGATGATGATCACGGTGCGCGGGCGTTGCCGGCTGAAAGATGGCAGGATCCACCCCGATACGGAATCCAAGATCGTCACTTGCCTGCTTTATCTGAACGAGCCGTGGGAATCGGACGGTGGCCGGTTGCGGCTCCTCAACGGGCCCGACGACCTCGACGACATGATCACCGAGATCCCGCCGAACGGGGGAACGCTCGTCGCCTTTCGTCGGTCCGAGAATTCTTTCCACGGGCACAAGCCCTTCGAGGGGCCGCGCCGCTACGTGATGTTCAACTGGATCACCTCGGAGGCGGCGCTGGCGCGTGAGATCGGCCGGCACAAGCTGTCCGCCAAGCTCAAGCGGCTCAATCCTTTCGCCTGAGGATTGGCCCTTCGCCTGAGGATTGGCCCTTCGTCTGAGGATCGACCCCTCGCCTGACAACGACACGAAAACACGGATTACCGGGACCACCGGATTGGGGACAAGACCATGCTCGACACGCCGCGCTCGGAGCGCACCAAGGCAACCTTCCTCAAGGCGCTCGCCGCCGCCGACCGGGGAGACTTTCCCTATCCGCACTGGCACCTGGAAAAGGCGCTTCCCGACGACATCATCGCTGACATCGTCACCCTGCCGGTCGCACCGCCGGAGGCGGCGGTGTTCGACGGGCGGCGGGAGAGCAACAATTCCAGCCGTCTCTTCTTTTCCAAGGCCGTGCAGGCCGACCACGGCGTGTGCGCCGATCTTGCCGCTGCGCTCGGCGACGGCGAGGTCGTCTCGGCGTTGGAGAAGACCTGCAACGTCGATCTGTCGACTGGCCAGCTGCGCATCGAATATTGCCAGGACACCGACGGCTTCTGGCTGGAGCGGCACACCGACATCCTCGTCAAGATGTTCACCATGCTGATATATCTGTCGGATGAACCGGAGCTCGCCGACGCCGGTACCGACGTCTATGACGGCGATGGCAATCTCGTCACCACCTCGCCCTATGGGCGCGGCATCGGCTTCATCTTCATTCCGAGCGAGGAGAGCTGGCACGGCTTCCGCAAGCGGCCGATTCGCGGCATCCGCCGCTCGCTGATCGTCAATTTTGTTGCGCCCGAGTGGCGCTCGGTCGAGGAACTGGCCTGAAACCTGAAGCGCTTTGCCAGGAAATTGATGGACTGACACGCGTCAAGACAGGGCGTTGAAGCGTCCCCGTCGCAGGGGGGCGTATCTGACGCTCTCTGCGACGTCTTTCCCATTCGCTACGCACGCTGGCGAATCCGGGGCTGCGAAGCCCCGGAAAGCCTTATGTGAGCCGCATCGGATTTCTCTTCGAGTTCCTTTTCGAATCCGGGGCAGGATCGCTCATTTGCCGGCTTCGGCAGAGACGTTCATGGGCGTGCAAAAAAGCCCCAAAAGCCTGCTTGTCGAGGGCGAGGCGAACGTGTATGGTCCGCCCGCTTTCACAAGCCCCAAGGGCCCGAAGCCTCAGATTCTTTTCGCGGAGAGGTGCCGGAGTGGTCGAACGGGGCGGTCTCGAAAACCGTTGAGCGCGCAAGCGTTCCGAGGGTTCGAATCCCTCCCTCTCCGCCATTTACGCATGTAAAAATTTGATTTTATTGGCGTTTATTTCCCCGGCGCCTTTCAGTCCATCATGAAATTCAGGCTTGAGAGACGCTGAGGATATCCCCGGGCGATTTCTGGATCGCAATTTGGGGGCCGTGTAGTCGCCGGTTCGCAGCCACCTGCCGCCTCTCAGGATATTTCATTCGATATGAACTGATCGTCCGGTCTGGGGTCCAGGGGAGGGCGCCGCGCGACGTTTTCCAAAGCCGGATAGTTCCGATGTCGTCTCGGTTTGGATCGAGGCGTTCGGCACCTGACTTGCGGTGAAATGCCATCAAGCGAGCCGAACCGATATCGATTTATCCACCGATGTAAAAATTGCGGGGCAGCTGCTTGTGGATCTCATTGGGAATCGATAGGCCTTAGATACAGCTGAATTGGCATCAAAGGGTCGGCCTTTTCGGTGAGAGCGCAGGAGTGCTCATCCAGACCTCAACCTCCCCGGAAACGGGGACAAGAGATGGGTGGGCTATGGCTAGCTCCCAATTTGAATTCCCGTATGACGGGTTCGGCGCTCCTTCATTTTCCAATCCTGAAAGTGGTCTTGCGGATCAGGCGAAAGCCAGATCCGTCGCCGTAGATGCGCGCAAGCCTTTCAACCGTGCAAGTGAACGCCCCGAGCACGAGGCTAAGGCCAGGTCACGGGCGGCGGGCACAAAGGCCCATTCAGAGGCGGAGCTTCCTGATCCGCAACCTCTGGACATGCGCGGCGAGTTTGCCCGGGAACAGTACCTCTCCGTTCGCAACGTTGCTCTGCGCTACGATTGCAGCGTGCCGACCATCTGGCGCTGGGTCGGGCAGCGCACCGGGTTCCCATCGCCCGTGAGGCTGAGCCCTGGCTGTACGCGATGGCGCCTCTCGGATCTGCTCCATTTCGAGCAGCAGTCGCGGGGAGGCCGGAAATGACCGATTATTTCTCCGCCGGGCCTTCGAACGATGAATCGCCCGTCTCCGATATCGAGGCGGGACCAGTCGGACGGCACCACAAGAAGCGCAAGGGCAGGGCGCAGGCGAACCGGTTCTATTCCGATGGAGACGTCATGGCTTGCTTTGGAGTGAGCCGGAACACGCTCGGGAGCTGGTGCAAAGCCGGTCTGCGGTCGCTCAAGGGAGAAGGGCCGCGCCTGTTTCTCGGACGCGATCTCATTGCCTTCGATCACGCGCGTCGAAATCGTCCGGCACATTGCCGCGAATGGCATGAGGTTCACTGCGTGTGCTGCAAGGGGTGGCATTCGCTTCTGGAGGTTACGATGAACGCGGTCATGTTCCACCTTCTGCAACTGCGGACGCACTTGAAGGAGACCGATTTCGCCCGGGTGACACCGGACGAGATCGCTGCCTACAAGCACTGGCTGACGGAGGAAAGGGGTGATGCCGATGGCCACGCAAAAGGCTATTCAGCCTCGACGATCGTTCACACACTTGGCGATGCCAAGGCCTTTTTCGAATGGCTGGTTCGCCAGCGTGGCTACAAGTCGATGGACCGCGACTTGCCGGAGTATTTCACACCATCGAAGCGGCATTCCGCGCTGGCACGGGTTGCAAGGGAAAAGGTCATCCCGACGCCGGAACAACTCCGGCTCTTGCTGGAAATGATGCCGGTAGGAACGTGGAGTGAACGCCGGAACCGTGCGGTGATCGCTCTTCTTTTCCTCACCGGCGCGCGGGATGGCGCGGCCATCAGCCTGCGCATGAAACATATCGATGTGGAGGTCAGGCGCGTCTTCCAGGATGCCACGGAAGTTAACACCAAGTTCTCCAAGACGATGACCACGGAGTGGTTTCCGGTCGGCGAGCATATCGAGCGGATCGTCATCGACTGGCTTGAGGAACGTCGCGCCGATGGCGCCTCGGCTGATGCCCCCGTTTTGCCCCGCGCACCAAATCCATTCGAAGCGCTCCAGGGCCCCAGGCCGGAAGCGTTCTGGAAAACGGCGACGTCGGTACGTGCCATCCTCAAGACTGCAACGGCAGCGGCCGGGATTGCCTACTTCCACCCGCACGCGATCCGCGACACGCTTGCGACGATGTTCGGGCGCATGGCGAACACTCTGGAAGAAATGGGTGCTCTCAGCCAGAACCTTGGCCACGAGCATTTTGCCACCACGCGCCAAAACTACGGCAGGCGTGATCCATCCGCGATGAGAGGGCTTTTCGACGGCATGCGGAACAGGAAGCCGCAACCAGATATCGACAAAGTGGCCGAAAAGTTCCGCCAAGCCCCCGCGCACCTGCAGAATGCGATCCGATCAATCCTGAACGTTCAGGACAAGCCGGAGACGATGTAAGGGCTCGGCAGCGCCGGCAAGGGTGCCAGTCCAGACACCACGACCGATGATCCCCGGATCTCTGGCTGGGGCCGAGGCGCCTGTGTGTATATCGGCAGGCGGTCTTTTTGCCGGAGACGTCAGGATGAACGGCGGGTATTTCGTGCCCGAGTTTTTCGTTGCCGGCTACAGTTCGCGTAGGCCATCGCTCATAGCGTGATCTGCAACTGGCGCAGATACAAATATACGTCGCGCCGCGATTGCGACCGGCCCTTCCGTACCGCCGACCCGCCGCCTATGGTGAGCGCCAAAAGCATCGACATACTGGGGATTCGACAGCCGTGGTCACGGGTGAACTCAAAAACAAGATCGATACCGTTTGGAATGCCTTCTGGGCCGGCGGCATTGCCAATCCGCTGGAGGTGATCGAATAGATCACCTACCTGCTCTTCATGCGCGGGCTCGACGACATCCATACACTCGCGGAGCGCAAGGCGAACCGCTTTGGCACGCCGATGGAGCGCGTGATCTTTCCCGAAGGCGATGATCCGCGTGGCCGGCCCTACAACGATCTCAGATGGTCCGTCTTCAAGGACAAGGCGCCGAAGGAGATGTTCGAGATCGTCGCCGAACATGTCTTTCCGTTCCTGCGCGAACTGGGCGAAGACGGCAGTGTCTATGCCACGCACATGAAGGGCGCGCGCTTCACGATCCCGACGCCGGCGTTGCTCGCCAAGGTGGTCGATCTGCTCGCCGATATCCCGCTAGAGGACCGCGATACGAAGGGCGACCTCTACGAGTACATGCTCTCCAAAATCGCCTCGGCCGGGCAGAACGGGCAGTTCCGCACGCCGCGCCACATCATCAAGCTGATGGTGGAACTGGTCGAACCGACGCCGAAAGACACGATCTGCGATCCGGCCGCCGGCACGGCCGGCTTTCTGGTGGCCGCCGGGGAGTACCTGCGCGAGCACCACAGCGAGATCTTCCGCGACGAGCGCCTGCGCAATCACTTCCACCGCACCATGTTTCACGGCTTCGATTTCGACAGCACCATGCTGCGCATCGGCTCCATGAACATGCAGCTGCACGGCATCGAGGGCGGCGACATCCGCTACAAGGACAGCCTGGCGGAAGGCCATGCCGGCGATGCCGACGCCTATTCGCTGATCCTCGCCAATCCTCCATTTGCGGGCTCTCTCGACTACGATACGACGGCGAAGGACCTGCAGAAGATCGTCAAGACGAAGAAGACCGAGCTTCTGTTCATGGCGCTGTTTCTGAAGCTGCTGAAGCCCGGCGGGCGGGCGGCGGTGATCGTGCCCGACGGGGTGCTCTTCGGCTCCTCGACGGCGCACAAGGCGATCCGTCGCATGTTGGTCGAGGATCACAAGCTGGATGCCATCGTCAAGCTGCCGTCGGGCGTCTTCCGGCCCTATGCCGGCGTCTCCACGGCGATCGTGCTCTTCACCAAGACGAACTCCGGCGGCACGGATCATGTCTGGTTCTACGACGTGCAGGCCGACGGCCGCAGCCTCGACGACAAGCGCCAGGCGCTCGTGCCCGCCGACAAGTTCGGCCCCGTGCCGGCGAGCGAGCTCAGCGACGAGGAGCATGGCAAGAACAACCTGCCCGACGTGCTGATGCGCTGGGAGGAACGCGAGGGGGCTGAGCGCGAGCGCCCGCGCACCGCGCAGAGCTTCTGCGTGCCCAAGGCGGATATCGCCGAAGCCGGCTACGACCTCTCCATCAACCGCTACAAGGAAGTCGAGCACGAGGCGGCGGAGCATCGCCCGCCCAAGGAGATCATCGCCGAGCTGAAGGCGCTGGAGGCGGAGATCGTCGCCGGGCTCGATGAGCTGGAGGCGATGCTGTGAGCTGGACAAGCGTCGCCTTAGGCGATGTCTGCGAAGTGGTTTCGGGCGCAACACCAAAATCATCAGTGGACTCGTATTGGGGAGGAGATGTTGCCTGGGCAACGCCCGCCGATCTCTCGCGGCTTCCCTCTGCCTACATCTCTGATACGCCGAGAAAAATCACGCAGGCAGGCTTGAAGAGTTGTGCAGCAACGCTTTTGCCCCCGAACTCAGTGCTGCTCAGTTCACGCGCTCCCATTGGCCACGTCGCGATAAACACCGTACCGATGGCCACAAACCAAGGCTTCAAAAGCCTTGTTCCCGAAACCTCGCGCTTGGACGCAAAATTCCTGTATCACTGGCTTGTTGCGAAGCGCGAATATCTCCAAAGCATTGGGAATGGGGCAACTTTCAAAGAAGTCTCAAAGTCTGTCGTCTCTCGTGTCGAAATCCCCCTCCCGCCGCTCGACGAGCAGCGGCAGATCGCGGCGATCTTGGACAAGGCAGACAGCCTGCGGCAAAAGCGCAAGCAAGCCATCGCCCTGCTCGACAGCCTCACCCAGTCGATCTTTCTGGAGATGTTCGGGGATCCGGCAACTAACCCAAATCGCTATCCGCTAAAGTCGGTCGCTGAGTTGGCCCAGAGGATTTCTGATGGCCCATTTGGCTCCAACCTCAAATCTAGTCACTACGTTGAGAATGGCGTTCGTGTAATTAGACTTCAAAACATCGGGGTTGGGGCTTTCGTTGATAATGACACTGCTTTTATTTCAGAAGAACACTTCGATTCGCTAAAACGGCATGAATGTTTACCCGGAGACGTCTTGATAGGAACTCTTGGAGATCCGAATTTGCGTGCTTGTCAGCAGCCTCCTTGGCTAGGAAGGGCGTTAAACAAGGCAGACTGCCTACAATTTCGCCCAAACCTTAGACTTCTTTTGCCGAAATATTTTGTTACGTTACTGAATCTAAAATCAACTGTGAGTTTGGCTCAAAACCTTGTTCTCGGACAGACACGGGGTCGAATAAGTATGGGGCGCCTTCGCGGACTAATGCTTCCAATTGCGCCATTACGTGAGCAAGAACGATTTACAGACCGCCTGAGGTATCTCGAGAAATTGAAGAAAGCACACCTCCTAGAGGAGGATGGAGCCGGGGACCTCTTCGCCTCCCTCCAGCAGCGCGCCTTCGCCGGAGAGCTGTGAATGGCCGCCGGGACCTATACACTCACGTTGCCGGGTCCCATGCTGCAGAGCGGCTTCTGGCTCTATGTCTGGCGCGTCGTGGCGCCGGATGGCTCGGAGTTGCTCTATGTCGGGCGCACCGGCGACAATTCCAGTCCGAACGCCTCGCCCGCCTACATCCGCTTCGGCCAGCACCTCGGCATGGCGAAGACCCAAAACGCCCTGCGTCGCCACCTGACGGGGCGCGGCATCGCGCCGGAGGCATGTCGCGAATTCGATCTCGTCGCGCATGGCCCGGTGCATCCGGAGGTCGAGAAGCCCGCCGACTTCGACCATCGCGACGCGGAAACGCGCCGGACGTTGATGGCGCAGCACGTGCCGCTTCGCGACATCGTCGGCACGATGGAAAAGCGGCTGGCGGATGATCTCAAGGCTGCCGGCTACGAGGTCATGAACACGGTCAAGTGGAAGCCGACGATACCTGGCGAGGACTGGCACCCGACCCGCGCGGCCTTCGCCGAGGCGTTTCCGCGGCTCGCCGACCTTGCCGAGGCCGACGCGTAGGGACCTTTCTCCTTGTCCTGATTGCGAATCTGCCGCTAGGTTGACTGGACTGCCGATGCTGCTCATTTTTCGATCAGGTCTTTGATGTCCAATTTTGCCTTTCTGGCCGATGACTTTCCCGACATTCATGCCTCGGCGCTGAGGGCCGAGACGCTTTGCCTCGGCGATCCGCGTGCCAGCGCCTTCTATGCTCGGCGCACGCTGGAGATCGCCGTCAAGTGGGCCTTCAAGAACGACGCCTCGCTACGCTTTCCCTATCAGGACAATCTGTCGGCGCTGGTGCATGAGCCCAGCTTCAAGGCGGCGACGGGCGAAGCGGTCTTCACCAAGGCGAAGCTGATCATTCGCATCGGCAACCGCGCCGTGCATGAGGCGCGCGAGATCCCCCAGCGCGACGCGCAACAGGCGGTGAAAGAGCTCTTCCACGTCTGCTTCTGGCTGGCGCGCAGCTATGCGCGCAAGGCGCAGCCGCCGGCCGGTCTCGCCTTCGATGCCCGCCATCTTTCGCGCAAGGACGACATCGTTCGCACGGCGTTTGCCCGCATCCAGGAGATGCAGAAACAGATCGAGGAGCGCGACGAGAACCTCGCCAAGCTCCTGCGCGACACCTCCACGCTCGACGAGGAACTGAAAGCGCGCCGCGACGAGGTCGCAGAACTGCGCAAGGCCAACGAGCAGCGACCGGATAACCACGACTATTCCGAAGCCGAGACCCGCGACTATTTCATCGACCTGCTGCTCGCCGAGGCCGGCTGGGCGCTCCACAAGCCCGAGGATCGGGAGTTCGAAGTCGCCGGCATGCCGAACGGCCAGGGCAAGGGCTATGTCGATTACGTGCTGTGGGGCGACGACGGCAAGCCGCTGGCCGTCATCGAGGCCAAGCGCACGAAGCGCGACGCCCGCGCCGGCCAGCAGCAGGCCAAGCTCTATGCCGATTGCCTTGAGGCGCGCTATGGCCAGCGGCCGGTAATCTTCTACACCAACGGCTACGAGCACTGGATCTGGGACGACACGTTCTATCCGCCGCGCGCCGTCTCCGGCTTTCTGAGGAAGGACGAGCTGCAACTCGCCATCCAGCGGCGCACGAGCCGAACCTCAATCGCCGACGTGAAGAAGATCGATAAGGCCATCGCTGGACGTTACTATCAGACGCGCGCCATTGCCTCGATCGGCCGCAGCTTCGAGGACGATCGCCAGCGTAAGGCACTGCTCGTCATGGCAACGGGCTCGGGCAAGACGCGCACCGTCATCGCGCTCGCCGATCTGCTGATGCGTTGCAACTGGGCCAAGCGCGTCCTGTTTCTCGCCGACCGCATCGCGCTGGTGAACCAGGCCGTCGCCGCCTTCAAGACGCATCTCCCGTCCGCCGCTCCCGTCAATCTCGTCACGGAGAAGGCGACGCAGGGCCGGGTCTACGTCTCGACCTATCCGACGATGATGAGCCTCATCGACCAGAAGCGCGCCGAGGGGCGCATGTTCGGCCCCGGTCATTTCGATCTCGTCGTCATCGACGAAGCGCATCGCTCCGTCTACCAGCGCTATGGCGCCATCTTCGACTATTTTGACAGCCTGCTCGTCGGCCTCACCGCCACGCCGAAGGAGGAGATCGACCACAACACCTACGGCCTGTTCGATCTCGAGGATGGAGTGCCGACCGACGCCTATCCGCTCGACAAGGCCGTCGAGGACGCCTACCTCGTGCCACCCGAGGCCGTGTCCGTGCCGCTGCGCTTCATCCGCGAAGGCATTCGCTACGAGGACCTCAGCGAGGCGGAGAAAGAGCAGTGGGACATGCTGGAATGGGACGAGGATGAGGTCCCCGACAGCGTGAGCGCCGAGGCGGTGAACCGGTGGCTGTTCAACGCTGACACCGTCGACAAGGTGCTGGCTCACGTCATGACGCATGGGTTGAAGGTCGAGGGCGGCGACCGGCTCGGAAAGACGATCATTTTCGCGAAGAACCAGGCGCATGCGGAGTTCATCGAGGAGCGCTTCAACGCGGCCTATCCGCATCTCGCCGGCCACTTCGCCCGCGTCATCACCTTCAAGATCGAGTATGCCCAGAGCCTGATCGACGACTTCTCGACCAAGGACAAGGCGCCGCACATCGCCATCTCGGTCGATATGCTGGATACGGGCATCGACGTGCCGGAGGTGGTGAACCTCGTCCTGTTCAAGCTGATCCGCTCTAAGACGAAATTCTGGCAGATCCTCGGCCGGGGCACGCGGCTTTGTCCCGATCTGTTCGGCCCTGGGCAGGACAAGGAGTGCTTCTACGTCTTCGACTTCTGCCAGAACCTGGAGTTCTTCGGCCAGAACCCCGCCGTGACCGATGGCACCTCGGCTAAGTCCCTAAGCGAGCGCCTGTTTCAGGCCCGCTTCGATCTCGTGCGCGCGATCGATGAGAAACAGGCGACGGAGCTCGTTTTCGAGATGGACGAGGAGGGCGAGGCATACGAAGGCCCCGGAGAGGATCGCGACCGTGCGCCGCTCGACGAGAAGACAATCCGCGACGATGCGCTCGACTTCCTGATCGACTACGTGGCACGCATGAACCTCGATAACTTCATCGTCCGTGCCAAGCGCCGCGCCGTTGAGAAGTACCAGAAGCGCGAGAGCTGGAATCATCTCAACGACGACAAGCGCGACGAGCTCCTGAACGACGTCGCCGGCCTGCCGAGCGAAACGAAGCACGAGGCCGAGGAGAGCAAGCGCTTTGACCTTCTGATGTTCTCGCTGGAACTGGCGCTGCTGAAGGCCAATCGCTCCTTCGACAGGCTGAAGAAGCAGCTCATCGAGATCGCCTCGGCGCTGGAGGAGCAGGTGGCCATCCCGGCGATTGCCGCGCAAGCCGCGCTCATTCAGGAGATCCAGACCGATCCCTGGTGGGAGGGCGTGACCGTGCCGCTGCTGGAGCTCGTGCGCCGGCGCCTGCGCGATCTCGTCCCGCACATCGACAAGAAGCGCAAGGCGATCGTCTACTCGAACTTCGAGGATGAGCTGGGCGCTGCCGGCGAGGTGGCGCTGCCGCAGGTCGGCGAGGTCGATTTCGTCAAGTTCAAGCGCAAAGCCCGGCATTTTCTGCTGGAGCATGAGGACAACCTCGCACTTCAGAAGCTCAGGCGCGGCAAGCCACTCACGGCAACAGACCTCGACCAGTTGCAGGAGATGCTGGTCGCGGCCGGCGTTGGCGACGCTGACCTGATCGAGAAGGCGGCGATGGCTAGCAACGGGCTAGGCACGTTCATCCGCTCGCTTGTGGGGCTAGATCGTCAGGCCGTTCGCGACGCCTTCTCAGGGTTCGTCGCCGACGCGGCCTCCACGCCGGAGCAGATCGAGTTCATCGAGATGATCGTCGACCATATGACGGAGAAAGGCGTGATGGATCCGCAGCTTCTCTACGAGAGCCCGTTCACCGATGTGGCGCCCAGCGGGCCCGAGCAGGTTTTTGATCTCAAGCGCACAGATAAGCTAATAGCTGCCATCAACGGGTTCAATCAAAGCGCAGCTGTCTGACCGAATACGCTTGGCTATCGTACTTATCCCATTTTAACGGATTATGTGTCGGGCGGCTGGGTAGCCAGTCTCGCCCCCCCCCTGTCTGTTTGAGTTGTGCAAGAGTGATGGTGCGGAAGGGAGCCCGTCCCCGCCGAGGGTCTGGAGCCCGTGCGGGAGCATGGGTCCCTTTGACGTTGCCCCTCGGAACTAATCCGGTTTGAAGTAGGCTCTGGCCCGCTTCGGCAAGCCGGAAATCTTCAACACCGATCAGGGCAGTCAGTTCACCAGCGTGCTGCGCGCGGCCGAGGTTCGCATCAGCATGGATGGCCGGGGCCGGTGGATCACCGATTACAATACCCAGCGCCCGCACTCGGGCCTTGCCGGGAGAATTCCGGTCGAGGTCTACCAGCGGATCGGGCAATCAGATCATGGGGGCATGCCCCCCATGATCTGATGATCAAGCAGGCGGCATGAACGGCAACCGGGATCAGCCTAACTCAGCCGCCAAACTGTCCAAGAAGGCGGGACCACCTCAGGTTGATTTCGTATTCGATGTCGAAATAGGCCGGCGGACACATCAGACGTCGCATTTCACTGCCTCCTTACGGCGCATGTTCATCTGTCCGTTTAGAACCACCTGGTCACGCAGACCGCGGATCAGGTCGGAGCCGAAATCCTGCCCGGCCCGGTAGATCGAAAATGTCTCGTCGTAGAGGGACTGGAAGCTTGTTCTGGCGACGACGCGAATTTGCCCGCAGTGAAGGGCGATGGTTACCGCGCCCGTTGCCCATCTGTCGGCCGCCTCGAAATAGGCGTCGAGATTTTCGCGCAACGGATCGAACCAGCCCGCGTCGTAGACAAGGCGCGACCACTCTGCTTCGGCGATCTTGCGAAACATGTTGTCCGCGCGCGAACCGGTGAAGCGTGCAAGATCTGAATGAGCCGCGAGGATGATGTCCGCCGCGGGACTGAAATAGAGGGCCCGGGACTTCAGTCCGACATAGCCATCCTCCACCAGATCATGCCAACCGATACCGCCTTCCCGCCCGATCCGGTTGAGGCTCTCTATGATTTCAGTGAGAGGCAGACGACGATTGTCGAGCGCAACCGGCAGCCCGGCTTCGAACCGCAATTGATCGTTACCTGCAAAGCCATGGATCAGGAGGTCTGCGCCGCGTTCGCGGATAACGCCGGCGACAACGCTGGCCAGCGCGGGCCGGGACAAGGTCGCGGAGAGGTTGTAGCCATCCTGGTATCGCGCATTTGCACGAATGGCCCGCGTCTGGACTTCGGCGACGAACAGGTCGGTCCTGTCCCAGACAGCGTTGTCGCAATCGGCTTCGCGCCACCCCTCGGAACCATCGAACAGGATCTCCAAAGGAAATATATTCTTGTAAAGGCGTTCGATCGGCGCGACCGGGGTATGACAGTCGTCATAATACAATAAGACGGAATTTGTAATGCCAGAACATGATGTAATACGTTTCCACCCAACAAACCCTCGTCGCCAAAGCGACGGGTCTGCAACTATTTTTTAAATATTAATTTATTAATCTTATTCGTTGCCAAAATATAAAATCATATGCGGCAACGTCGCTCATATTAAACTAGTAATTATTTCTAGCAACAGCAAGATGCATCCGTCAAAAACACATACACTGCGCCGCCTCGCCAAGAGTGATGGAACAAGCCTGTAGCATCATGCTTCTGCGTGCGCGGGCCTCACCGACGAGCGCCAGACGAATGTCGGTTCCAAAATGCTCTCCCTGCTGACATCGAGAGAACCGTTCGGCATGACCACGAGATCCACCACTTGGCGAACCATCTCGTCCAGCGGTGGCCGGAACGTCGTCAGGCGATACGCCTCCCACTCTGCCTGGTCGATATCGTCAAAGCCGATGACGCAAATTTCCTGGGGAACCCGCAAGCCGAAGCTCTGACGCGCGCCGTCCATGAAGCCGCAGGCAAGCAGATCGGTGACACAGAACACCGCGTCCGGCCGGTCCCGGCCCGCGAGAAGCGCCTTCGCCCCGGCAAGACCGCTCGCATAACCGGTCGGCCCCTGCGCCCACACGCGCACGTCCAGCCCCTCGCCATCGGCGGCGGCGCGGAAAGCCTCTTCGCGAGCAACCAGGCTCGGCGTGCGTGCCTGCGAAGTGACCACGGCCAGCCGTCGGCAGCCGGCACGCAGAAAGGCGTGCAACGCGGTACGGGCCGCCATCTCGTTGTCCGTGCGCAGATTGTATGTCCCCTCCATCCGGTCGTCGCGATTGATGAGGAGAAGGCGCTGGCCGCTTTCGACGCAGGTGTGCACGATGGACTGCGACGGGCTGCCCGACAGCACGACCGTCGCTTCGGCGCGATAGTTCAGCGCCCGCGTCAGCGCGGCCTGCAGGCTGGACGCGGCGACCGAGGCCGCCAGCACGACCGCTATGCGGCCCTCCGCCTGCAGTTGTTCCACCAAACGGCGCACCAAACGGGATTGATAGGGCGTGTCGAGTTCAGAAACGACGATGCACACGATTCCGCTCGGCACCCCCATGAGCCCGCGCGCGAGATGGTTGACGTGGTAGCCGAGTTGCTCGGCGGCCATAACGATACGGCGCCGCTTCTCCTCGGAGATGCTCGCCCCCGGCGTGAAGGCTCGCGACACGGCCGATCGTGAAACCCCCGCGAGTTCCGCCACTTGCTTCGCGTTGACAAAGCTCTTGCCGCCACTTTGGTCCATCATGATGCCCACCGCATTGCACACGCGTGCAGATCCTAGGTGTGTTTTTGGCAAGGTTCAATCAGTTGTCACAGAAGGCGGATACTGTCACTCCTGACGATTGCAACACGGAAGTAGCCGAAAGAAGTCGGCGCTGGATTGAAACAGAATTTGCACACGCGTGCATTACGCAGTCCAGGCTGGCGGCCGGCGCCGCCTTGCAGGAGCGACGATGAACATGATGCCGAGCGCAATCGCGCAAGCCCGATCCCTTCGCAAAGGCGGGGAGGAGGACGCCGGACACGATGCGGGTCAAACCGATTTCCTGACCATTTGCGGACTTGAGGCCGGTTATGCCGGCACGCGGGTTTTAAAAGGCATCGACCTTTCCGTTTCCAAAGGCGAGTTCATCGCCCTGCTCGGCTCGTCGGGCTGCGGCAAGAGCACTCTTTTGCGAACGCTTGCCGGTTTCGCCAAACCCGATGCCGGTGAAATCCGTGTGGCAGGTCGCAACGTTACCCGGCTCGGCCCGGACAAGCGGGGCATGGCGCTGGTCTTCCAGTCCTATGCCCTTTGGCCACACATGAGCGTTGCCCAGAATATCGGCTACGGCCTCAAACTCGCTGGCCGCGCGAAGACGGATATCGCCAGCCGGGTCGGCGAATTGCAGATGCAACTCGGACTTGGCGGTCTGGAGCAGCGCAAACCGGCCGAGCTTTCCGGCGGTCAGCGACAGCGCGTGGCGTTGGCCAGGGCGCTCGCTGTCCAGCCGGATATCCTGCTGCTGGACGAACCTCTCTCCAATCTCGACGCACGCATCCGGCTCACCGTGCGCCACGAAATCATCGCCCTTCAACGCCGGCTGGGCACAACGGCCATCCACGTCACCCACGACCGCGAGGAAGCGATGGTCATGGCCGACAGGATCGTCATCCTGAACGAGGGCGCCATAGCCCAGGTCGGCACGCCGCAAGACGTCTACAAACGGCCCGCTTCGGCATTCGTCGCTGCGTTCATGGGCGCGGAGAACTGTCTTCCGCTGAGCATCGAGAAATCGGGCGCGGGGCTACATGTCCACGCGAACGACCTCTGCGAGGGGGCATCCTTGCCGATCCCCTCCAGCCCGCTGGTTTCCGGCCCCGTCGAAGCCCGCTTTCGCCCTCAGGCCGTGGAACTGACCCCCCACCAGCCGCAAACCGGAACCGAACCCGGCGGCGATGGCGCCGTCATTTTCAAGGGCCGCGTCGAACAGACGAGCTACCCCGGCGGCGCATGGCGCCATGTCGTCTCGCTTGGAAGCCATTCGGTCGTCGCCGATGCCCCGCGATCCTTCACGCCCGGCGAAGCTGTGAACCTGCGCGTCACCGCAGAAGATCTTTTTCTCTTTTCGCCTGCCTGACGGGCTCGCCTGAGAGGCAGGCGAACGATCAGGGAGTGCGCCCGCCTCCCGAGCCGGCGGACCTCGCGAGCCGCGGCCCGCCGGAACATGAACGTCGCACGCAAATCTGACCTCCCAACCGCAACAGTGAGGATACAATGCGCAACTGGATCTTGGGGACCGCGGCAGCTGCCCTGGTCATCTCCGCCGCACCGGCCGTGGCCGAAGACCTGACGGTCATCACCGCCGGCGACCAGAACATGGTCGATTACGTGAACAATTACCTGGCGCCGATCTTCGAGGAAACGCATCCCGGCGTTCACGTTCGTGCCGTCGGCACCGGGCCTGGCGATGCCGGCTCGCAAAAGATCATCGAGCGCCTGGAAGCCCAGAAGAAGGCCGGCAAGGAGACCTGGGACGCCGATGTCATCGTCGTCCACCAGAAGGCCGCCGGCGGACTGGTCGAGGGCGACCTTATCGCCCGTTACCGCGATGACATCGACACCGGCAAGCTGGTGACCCGCGCCAATGCCGACAAGGCGCTTGGTGCGGACGTGAAGGGCTATGTCATGCCCATGTTCAACAGCCAGACGGCGCTGGCCTACAATCCCGATCTGGTGAAGACCCCGCCGCAGAGCTACGCGGAACTCGCCGCGTGGGCCAAGACCCATCCCAAGCAGTTCGGATACAATGGCATCAAGGGCGGCATGTCCGGCGTGTCGTTCGTCGTCGGCTGGGTCTATGCCTTCGGCCAGGATGCCGCGATGCTTGAGAACGGGCCCTTCGAGAAGTCCGAAATGGACAAGCAGGCCGACGCCTTCAAGAAGCTCAAGGACTTCAACCAGTACGTCTCGTTCACGCCCGGGAATGCCGGCACGCTCGACATGCTGAGCCGCGGCGAGATCGCCATGGGCCCGGTTTGGGTGGACATGTTCTATTCCTGGCAGGCCAACGGCCAGCTGCCGCCGAACCTGAAGCTGCTGCTGCCCAAGCCCGGCATGCCCGGCCAGCCGATGTATTACGCCATTCCCGCGAAGGCGCCGCATGCGGACCTCGCCAGGGCGTTCATCGAACTGGCGACGAGCCCGAAGATACAGGCCGAAGGCATCGTGAAGAAGTTCAACTGGTATCCGGGCATCGATGCCGACAACGTCAAGCCGGAGCTTGATGACGCCACCTGGCAGAAGCTTTTTACCGACATCACGCCGGAAGAGCTTGCGTCGCGCGGCAAGGCCTTTCCGATCAAGGCCTATTTCGACGGCATCCTGGAAACCTACGAGCGCACCGTGAACAACTGATCTCCACGGTACAGATCCCGAAGCCCGGCCGTCCGGCTGCGGAGCACAAAGCTCCGGCCGGGCGGTCTCCCCTTACTACTTGAGCCGCCCATGCCCCCTAAAGCGCCCCGAAACTTCCTCGGCCTCGTCCTGGTCGCACCTGCCCTGGCGGTCGTTGTCCTGCTCTTCCTCATCCCTCTTTGCGAGGCTGTCCTCGGCGCCTTTCGCACGGATGCAGGCTTTGGTCTAGAGAACGTCTCGAAGACCTACGCACTCTACAGCCGCGACATAGCCTTCACATTCCTGATCATCACCCTGTCGGCGCTTCTCATCGCTCTGATTTCCGTCCTTTTTTCCGGATATCTGACACTTGGGACGAACGCCCGCGCGGTCGCGCTGCTGCGCTGGCTCTATCGCTGGCCGCTCTTCGTGCCCTTCATCGTCGTCGGCCAGATCCTGCGCACTTTCCTCGCCAAGAACGGGCTGATGAACAATCTCATTGTATCCACCGGCGCCGTCTCGCCAATGGATACGATCGGCTTCCTCGACTGGCGCGGCGTTGTCATCGCCTTTGTCTGGAAACAGGTGCCGTTCGTCACGCTGCTGCTCGCCGGCGCCATGGCCTCGCTCGACAGAGGCACCATCGAGGCGGCCCGCAACCTGGGCGCATCCCGCATCCGCATCCTGTTGGAAATCGTTCTGCCGCAGGTCGCCTCCACCCTCATGGTCGCGCTCACATTGTCGGTCGTCACCATGATGTCGGTGCTCTCCGTGCCGCTGATGCTCAATCCCCATTCACCAACCATGATCACCGTCAACATGGCCTTTCGCATCAACGCCTATGGCGATTACGGCGTCGCCAACGTTCTCGGTCTTGTCTCTTTCGCGATTACGGGTCTCGTCGCCTGGATCTATCTGCGCGCAACCTTGAAGGAGAACATGCGATGACGGTTTCGCACGAAGCCCTCGCCGCCCCCGCCCCGCGCATGGCCCGCCACATCGACTGGAGCTGGGCACCGCGAGGTATCCTTCTCGGGCTGCTCGCCTTCGCCATCTTCGGACCACTGGCGAACCTGCTGCTCTGGGCGGTGGCGGAAAGCTGGTATTTCCCCCGCACATTCCCCATCAACTATGGTTTCTCCTACTGGGCCAAGGTCTTCGAACCACGCGGCGGAGCTGTCGAAGCCTTGCTGACCAGCGTCGGCGTGGCGGCGCTCACCGTGGCCCTGTCGCTGGCACTCGCCATTCCCGCCGGCTATGCGCTGGCACGGCTCAAGCTGCCGTTTCGCGCCCTGATCCTGCTCGCGCTGCTGATCCCGAACGCCTTTCCCAACCTGCCGATATACGTCAATCTCGCGCGCATCTTTTATGAACTTGACCTCAATGGAACGGTGCTTGGCGTGGTCCTCGTCCACACCAGTCACGGTCTCGTCTACGCCGTGTGGATCGGCACGGCCGCCTTCGCAGCCGTCGATAACGAACTGAGTGAAGCGGCGCGCACCGTGGGTGCCGGTGCTTTCCGGGCGTTTCTCGACGTCGACCTGCCGCTTGCCGCCCCGGGGCTTCTCGCAAGCGCAATCTTCGTCTTTCTGGAAAGCCTCGACGAATTCACCGGGACGTACTTTGTGGGCGCGCCGGACGTGAACACCTTGCCGCTGCTGCTCTACACCGCCGGCGCGGGCGGCAACTACCAGATCGCATCGATCACGGCGCTTGTCTTGCTGGTGCCCTCAATCGCTTTCATGTTTGTCGTCGAACGCTTCCTGCGCGCCGACGTCCTTGCGAAGATCGGCCGTTAGCCAAGGCGCGCCAAGCAGTGCATCACGATACAACAACGAAAACAGGACAATACAATGAACGAACGCCCTGTCCTTTCGCCCGAACTGAACCGGCACGAGATCGAAGCGCGCGCGCAATTCTGCCGCGGCCTCCTGGCGTCAGCCGGCTCGATCGCGATGGAGGGGTTCCGCCAGATGGAAGCGGGTGCGCCGATCGAAATAAAGGGGCCGCAGGATTTCATCACGGAATACGATGCCCGCGTCGAGACGCACATACGCGAGCACCTTGCGGAGGCTTTTCCCGGCGACGGGTTTCTGGGTGAGGAAACCGGTGCTCAATTCGCCCCCCGACTATGGGTTGTCGACCCGATCGACGGCACGGCGAATTTAGCGCGCGCCATTCCGCATTTCGCCGTGAGTATCGCGTTTGTCGAAAACAACCGCATCCTGTTTGGCGGCCTGCACAATCCCGCCCTCGACGAGACCTATTTCGCGCAAGTCGGCAAAGGCGCCTGCCGGAACGGCCGCCCCATCCGCGCCGCGGCAACAAAACAGCTCGACCGTGCGAGTGTCGAGCTCGGCTGGTCGTCCCGGATCGACAACACGGTCTATCTGGACCGACTGGCACGGCTTTTGGATCTGGGAACCAATGTGCGGCGGGCCTCTTCCGGGGCGTTGGCCATCGCCTATGTGGCGGACGGGCGCTCAGACGCCTATGCCGAACTCCACATCAACGCCTGGGATTGCCTGGCGGGGCTGTTGCTCGCACGCGAGGCAGGCGCGATGGCGAATGACTATCTGGCCGGCGAAGGTCTGTACACTGGAAACCCGATCCTCGTTGCAGCGCCCGGCATCGCCGACGCCGTATCCAGGGCGACGTCAATTCCGCTTGCTTCTCCACTTCGCTGAAGGGATCAGAGACCGACGCGGATCGGCATGCCGACGCAGGCCCGATCGCACCAGTTGACGATATTCTGTTCGGGTCGAACCGCAATCGTCATGGCGCACGCGAAAGCTCGTAAAGCGGCGTTACGATCACCGGCAAAACGATATCCGTCCAATTTCATGGGAAATGAAAATACACATTCTACTACAAATACTTACCATAATATCGACCTGGAATTCCGCTTTGGAATTCACGTCATGGCATCCTAACCGTCCACTTTTCACTTTTTGATGATTGAACTTTATGGAAATGACGTGCTCCCCGATTTTGGACCACCCGGCTGGGGAATTTCCCGGCTTGTGTGATGTGCTCCCCAAGCTTGGGGAGCGGTGCGCAAGTGCTCTGCCCCCTTCAAACTGGATCGTTTGAAGGGCTCAGGGCAATGCCCGAAAACAAACAAAAAAGCCAGCGCCGGAGCGCTGGCCTTATCTGGTGCATATCTCAGCTTGTTAACGGCTGGACTGCGTTTTCTGAACACCAAGTATGACAATACGTAATTCCCGGGAAGTCAACAGGAATTACGCGCCAATGGTCAGGCCAACCGCAACCACACATCCTTTGGGCAACTTGGAATTGTCCATTTTGATGCGAGTGCCCCAAGAGCTTGTATCCGCGGGGGTTTTTGCTGTAGATTTTCGGTGCGTCAACATTTAGCCCCTCCTCTTCCAAGTCTGGACCTTGGTGGGAGGGACGACCGCAGCATTGAATCAATTTTCGACGGGTTTTTATTCACAATAAATATCTCCTACAGATCCTTAATACAATGGATTGGCGGAAACAATGACGAACAAGCTCGTCACGCTCGGCATTGATCTTGGAACCCATTCGCTTGGCTGGTGTCTGATCGAGACGGCTGGCGAACCTGGCACTCATCAATCCGGCCGCATTATCGACATTGGCGTGCGGATCTTTTCGCAATCGGACATGGCGGGGCGGGACCCTCAGTCCAAGGCCTCGCTCGCGGTTGCGCGCAGAGAAGCACGCGGCATGAGGCGGCGGCGCGACCGCTATCTCAAGCGCCGCGCACGGTTGCTCGATCTTCTGACCGAAAACGGCCTCATGCCCGCCGCGCCGGAAGCGCGCGAGGCCTTGCTGCGCGAGACCTCCGACGGCCCCGGCGGCGATCTGGAAACATCGGTCTTTGCCCTTCGCACAAAGGCGCTCGACCATGCGCTTGAGCCGTATGAGCTGGGTCGTGTCCTCTTCCATCTCAACCAGCGGCGCGGCTTCAAGTCGAATCGCAAGGCCGACAGCAACGACAACGAGACGGGCAAGATCGCCGAAGCCGTCGGCCGCTTGGAAACCCAGATGATGGAAGACAAAGCCCGCACCTTCGGCGAATGGTTGCATCATCGCCGCCAGGCGGGGCTTTCGGTGCGCGCGCGGATGAGCGGCGACGGCAAGGCCTATACGTTCTATCCCGCCCGCGCCGTGCTGGAGCGCGAGTTCGACTTGATCGTTCGCAGCCAGAAGCGCTTTCATGCCGATATTCTGGACGAGGATCTGATTGCGGAGCTGAAGGAAACCATCTTCTTCCAGCGTCCGCTGCGGCCGGTCAAGGCAGGCAAATGCGCCTATAATCCGGCCGAGACGCGGCTGGCGCGGTCTCATCCGCTGTTCCAGACCTTCCGACTCGTGAAGGAGGTCAACGAACTTGAATATTTTGGCGACGACCAGCAGCACCGCAAGCTGACGCCAGATGAGCGCGACTCGCTCCTGCTGTTGCTGCGCACGGCACTCACCAAGCAAGGCACGGCGCCGTTTTCCAAGATGCGTAAAACCCTGAAACTCGGGCCGGAGTTTCGCTTCAACAAGGAAAGCGACAACCGCAAGGGCCTCGAGGGCGACGTGGTGACCTTCCGCCTTTCTAGGCCCGAATGTTTCGGCAATCGCTGGCAGGCGATGTCGTCCAGTGAGCAGGCGGCTGTGACCGAAAAGCTGCGCACGGAAGCCGATCCGGAAAAGCTGCGCAACTGGCTTGTTTTCGATTGCGGTCTGGAGGACGTCAAGGCGCGCGCCGTGATGGACGTCCATCTGCCTGATGGATTCGCTCGCCTGGGGCCGAGTGCGCTCGCGGCGCTGACGGACGAAATGCTGCACGCGCGTGACGCGGATGGTTTCGTGATCACCGAAGCTGCGGCGGCGAAGGCCGTTTATGGACGGACGAACTCAGAGACCGACCCGGATCGTAAGGGGCTCGAATTCCTGCCTAAATATCAGGAGGTTTTGGAGCGTCACATTCCGCCAGGCGCGGGCGGGGAGGCGGCGCCGGAGGATCCTGAATGGGACGAGGTGATGGGCCGGATCACCAACCCGACCGTTCACATCGCGCTCAATCAGTTGCGCCGGGTTGTCAATGCGCTGATCAAAAAGCACGGGCGGCCCGACCGGATCGCCATCGAACTGGGGCGCGATCTGAAGCTGAACAAGGAGAAACGCGACGAGATCAACAAGAAAATCGGGCGGGACACCAAGGATGCCATTGAGCGCTCAAAGGAACTTCGCGAGACCTTCCATCAGCGCGACAATGGTTACAATCGTTTGATCCTGAAGCTGTGGGGCGAACTCAATCCCGATCAACCGCTCAATCGCGTCTGCGTCTATTGTGGCAAACCGATCCGCCCCGGAATGCTTTTTTCCGGTGAGACGGATGTCGATCACATCCTGCCCTATTCCAGGACGCTCGATGACGGTCAGGGCAACAAGATCCTGTGCTGCACGGCCTGCAATCGGGAAAAGCGCGACAAATCCCCTGCCGAGGTGCCTCAATGGCAGGCGAGTTATGCGGAAATTCTCGCGCGTGCGGCCGTGTTGCCGAAGAACAAGCGCTGGCGTTTTGCCGCGGATGCCATGCAGCGCTTCGGCGACGAGGATGAATTTCTCGCTCGCCAGGTTACCGACATGCAATATGTCTCGCGCCTTGCGCTGACCTATCTTGCCACGCTCTATGATGCCGCGGATGAGCCGGGCATCGACGGCGTTTATCGCCGCCATAGCCATGTGCGCGCCCTGCCGGGCCGCATGACGGAGATGCTGCGTCGCAACTGGGCTCTCAACGGTATCCTTGCCGATCACAATCGCGTCGAGACCGTCAAGCGGAAGAACCGGCAGGACCACCGCCATCATGCCATCGATGCCGCGGTCATCGCCGTCACCTCGCGCTCCCTTATCCAGGCGCTCGCGACGCAGTCCGGGCGGGCCGAGTCGCACGGGGCGGAGCGTCTGGCAGAAAAAGTGCCCGAGCCCTGGCCCGGATTTCGCGATGAGTTGCGCGAGTGTGTCAATGCCATCGTCGTGAGCCACAAGCCCGATCATGGCACGGTGTCGCGCGCGGGCTACGACACGGGCCACGGGCGCACGGCGGGGAAACTGCACAATGATACCGCCTACGGCTTCACCGGCGAGAAAGACGCTACAGGCAACGATCTGGTGGTCCGCCGCATTCCGATCTCCAACCTGAAGAAACCGGCCGATCTCGATGCCATCCGCACGAACGAGCATGGCCATTCAGAGCTCCGCGATCGGCTGTTTGAGGCGACCCGCGGGCTTGAGGGCAAGGCCTTCGAGGCGGCGGTGCAGGCCTTTGTGGAAGGGGATGCGAAGTTCAAGGGAATTCGGCACGTGCGCGTCATTGAGTCCAGGAGTCCTATCTGGATCACCCACGGCAACGGACGACACAAAAAGGGTTATCTGCCGGGCGGCAATTATCGTTACGAGGTCTGGGAATTGCCCGACGGCAAATGGGAGGCCGAGGTCGTTTCCATGTTCGACGCTCACAAGGAGGGCTATATCTCTCCGATCCGGCGGCATCATCACAACGCGCGCAAGATCCTGTCGCTAATGAAGGGAGACATGGTCGCCTACCAGGATCCAAAAAGCGGCGAGCGGATCATCGCAAAGGTGCGCAAGTTCGATCAGCGCAACAAGCAGCTCTATCTCGATCCGCACAACGAAAGCGGCAATTTGGATGAGAGGGAGCGGAACAAGGAATACAAGCCCTTCCGACCGATGCCTTCGTCGTTGAAGAAGGTGCGGCCCCGGAGCGTGCGGATCGACGAGATCGGTCAAGTCTTCGATCCTGGCGTCTGGTGGGAAGGTGAAGACGGTTAACCAAAACTTAAAGGTGTAGCGGAATTTCGGAAGGACCCGCGCTATCCTTTCTTCATGCAGCGCGTGGTCGATCTTTCTACTGACGGCCTCCATGTCGCCGTCCATCGTGGCTTTCTGATGATCTTGCGGGAGCGTGAGAAAGTCGGTCAGATCGCGCTCGACGATATTTGCGCCGTCGTCGCCCATGCGCATGGGCTGACATGGTCGAGCACGGTGTTCACGCGGCTTGCCGAACGTTCCGTTCCCGTCGTGCTATGCGCGCCGAACCATGCACCCATCGCCTGTGTCTGGCCCATGGAGGGCCATCACTTGCAGGGCGCGCGCCTGAATGCGCAGGCGGGTGCTGCCAAGCCTGCGGCCAAGCGATTGTGGCGCGATATAGTCGTTGCCAAGATCCGCATGCAGGCAGCCGTCTTGGCATCGCTCGGACGCGAGACCGGCGCGTTGGAACTTCTTGCGCGCAAGGTCCGCTCCGGCGATCCGGATAATATCGAGGCTCAGGCCGCGCGGCGTTACTGGCCGCAGCTCATGGGCACGGACTTCCGCCGTGACAGGTCGGCCGAGGGCGCCAATGCGCTCCTCAACTATGGCTATACCGTGCTGCGCGCGACCATCTGCCGGGCGATTTGCGCGGCCGGGCTTCACCCGGCGATCGGTCTGCACCATGCCAATCGCGGGAATGCGTTCGCGCTCGCCGATGACCTGATGGAACCGTACCGCCCGCTTGTCGATCGTCTGGTCGTGAACCTTTGCGAGGCAGGAACCGAACGTGTCGACCCCCATGCCAAGGGGGAGTTGGTCCGGTTGACCGCGCTCGATCTGGAGAGCACGCAGGGGACGAGCCCGCTTCATCTCCATGCGGTCCGGCTTGCGCAACAGTTCGCGGTATTTTGCATGGGAGAGGGCGGCAAGCCCGACCTGCCCGTGCCGCCGCCGCCTCTGGTGCTGGCAGGCCTGGGCAAGGGCCCGTTGGAGGCGACATGACCACACGCTACACGCAACAAAGAGGGGAGCGGACGGAGCCGACGCACCTGTCCGCTTACAGGCTCATGTGGATGCTGGTGACGTTTGATCTGCCGGTGGAGACGAAGAGGCAGCGCGCGGCGGCGGCGAAGTTCCGCCATTTCCTGCTCGATCAAGGCTTCGAGATGAGCCAGTTATCGAACTATCTGCGCCTTGCCAACGGACAGGAACAGTTCGAAACTTATGTTCGCAGGATCGAATCCAACCTACCCGAGCGCGGCGATGTCTTCATCTTCCAGTTCACCGACCGGCAATACGAAAACATCATCCGTTTTTCCGATCAGTCACGCCGCATGCGGAAGAAAAATCCTGACCAAATCGCCTTGTTCTGACGTGCCAGCGCTGTTTTTTCTCTCCCGGAGAGGCTCAATCCCGTTTGTTTTCAACGGGTTGAGCGCTCTCGCAGGATAGCTGTTCAGAAAACGCAGGCCAACCGCAACCCGACAAAATCGAGATCGAGTCCGCACCGGAGGATAGCTGTTCAGAAAACGCAGGCCAACCGCAACTGCTCGATGCCGACGGCAAGGAGGCCTCCGAGGATAGCTGTTCAGAAAACGCAGGCCAACCGCAACAGCCGCAGGAGCATGAAGATCTCCGAGCGGAGGATAGCTGTTCAGAAAACGCAGGCCAACCGCAACTGTCGCAGTCCCGCCGGATCGACGCGCGCGAGGATAGCTGTTCAGAAAACGCAGGCCAACCGCAACAACCAGTCCAAGGTGCTCGGCAAGATGCTCAGGATAGCTGTTCAGAAAACGCAGGCCAACCGCAACAACATGCGCTTTCCGACGATGTCGACAGCGAGGATAGCTGTTCAGAAAACGCAGGCCAACCGCAACAACTGGCTTGTCGCCGGCGCGCTCGACTATAGGATAGCTGTTCAGAAAACGCAGGCCAACCGCAACGATGCTCTTGGTGGTCCAGCGTCAGTGGCCAGGATAGCTGTTCAGAAAACGCAGGCCAACCGCAACCCGGTCGAATAACCCTCAAGCCGTTGTATCAGGATAGCTGTTCAGAAAACGCAGGCCAACCGCAACGAAGGGGAGCTTGAAAACGCTCTTGATCGCAGGATAGCTGTTCAGAAAACGCAGGCCAACCGCAACGGAGGACGCTGGCTGAACAGATCCTGATAAAGGATAGCTGTTCAGAAAACGCAGGCCAACCGCAACGAAATGGAAGGCGGCATCGAGAAGTATCGCAGGATAGCTGTTCAGAAAACGCAGGCCAACCGCAACGGGAGAAAGTTCGTGGTGGTTTTTCCAGACAGGATAGCTGTTGACCAACTCCCCCTGGAGTCAGCGCTTATAGGTTAGCTCCGTTCAGGGGTTAGGTGTGCAGGTGGTAGGTATTCAGGGGTTAGGTATTCAGGGGGGCGAGGTGCTGCCCGTCTTTGGATCGCCCTTCGCCGGCGGTCTTGGAGGCAAGTGCGGCGTTGCCGCCAGAACCCGCCGGCGCGGTGCGAATCCGTGCGCAACATGACCCTGATCCGAAGCCGGCCAATCCATTCTTCTGATTGCTCGTTTCGCCTCCTCAGCGGGGTTTCCGTCGGTGCCGGCGGAAACCCCGAAGCGAAGCCATGGAGCGTCTTCAGAATGCTTGATCGCCGACAATCAGCGGGGCCATTGTTGCGTGCCAGTTCATATCTGGCTGTCAGAGGCAGGACGCGAGGTTATCCGCCAGGTTGTTCAGAAGCTGCGGATAGAGGTCCGGGCCCGGTTTCAGATCGCTGCCGAGGGGATCGAGAACGCCGACCTTGGCATCCGTTCCCTCAAACACGGTTTGGACCAGACTGGGATTGAACTGTGGCTCGGCAAAGACGCAGGAGATGCCGAGGTCCTTCACCTTTTCGCGGATCTCGGCGATGCGGGCCGGGCTCGGGTCCGACGCGTCGCTCAGCCGGATCGACCCGGCCGCTGAAATGCCGAAGCGCTTTTCGAAATACTGATAGGCATCGTGGAAGACGATGTAGTTGGTGCCCTGGAAGCCTTTGAGCTTTGCGGTGATTTCGCTCTCGAGCTTATCCAGCTCCGCCTTGCCCGCCGCTGCGTTCGCCGCATAGGTGTCGGCGTGTTCGGGATCAAGGGCGGACAGGTCGGCGGCAATCACGTCGTACCAGACGCGCGCGTTCTCCGGGTCGAGCCAGGCGTGGGGATCATGGCCGTGATGGTCATGGTCATGCTCTTCGTGGGCCGCGTGGTCGTGATCGTGATCCGCGTTGGCTTCATGATCATGGTCCGCGTCGGCCTCGTGATCATGATCGTGGTCCGCATGCTCGGCGTGGTCGTGATCTTCGTCAGCCTCGTGAGCGTGGTCGTGACCTTCCTCACCATGGGCATGGCTGTGCTTTTCGAAGGTCGCGCCTTCGCGGAATTCCCGTTCGGTGGTGCCTTTCGTCTCCATCAATTCCACCGACTTGGCATCCGGCGCAAGGGATTCGATCGACCGGTTGAGCCAGGGCTCCAGCGGCTCGCCGACCCAGAAGATGATGTTGGCGTTCTGCAGCGCCTCGGCCTCGGCGGGGCGCAGGGAATAGCCATGGGGGGAGGCCCCCGGTTGAACGATCAGGTCGGGGGTGCCGACTCCCTTCATCACCTGGGCAACGAGAGAATAAACCGGGGCGATATCGACCGCCACAGACGGTACCTTGGCGAGAGCTGTGCCGGTCAGCATCAGCGTCGCTGCCGCGGCTGCTAGAAAAGTGTTCCGCATGGGGATCTCCACGTTATTGTATAACATCGCGAACTGTCTTATATGCGATGTTATTACATATCAATAGGCATTCTTGGCAGAAGGAGACCGCGATGGAGCCGGTCGGATTCCAGGAGCACAACCATGCGGTTTGTGCCGCCAGTATCATGGCGATCGCAGAATCCCATTGCAGCGCCAACAAGCTTCAGTTCACGCCGCCGCGCCGCCGGGTCCTTGAATTGCTGCTTGAGGCGCACCGGGCGCTTGGAGCTTACGACATTCTCCAACGGCTCTCTGACGATGGCTTCAAGGCACAGCCGGCCGTTGCCTATCGGGCGCTTGATTTTCTGCTTGCCCAGGGGTTCGTCCACAAGGTCGAACGCTTGAACGCCTTTGTCGCCTGTGCCAATCCCCTGGAGGAGCACACACCGGCCTTGATGATCTGCCGCGCCTGTGGATCCGTTGCCGAAGCATCGCTGTCGCTGGCCAGGGGCGCGCTGGGAAAGGCCGCCCGCGAGGCCGGTTTCCGGATCGAACGAACGGTTGTCGAGATGGAAGGTCTTTGCCCCAAATGCATCGCGGCCGGTGCGGCATGAATCTCGTTGAAATCACCAATCTCTCCGTTCGGCTGGGCGGCAATACCGTCCTCACGGATGTCGACCTGGCGATCGCGCCCGGCGAGATCGTGACGATCGTCGGGCCCAACGGATCGGGAAAATCGACCCTTTTGCGGGTGATCATCGGCGCCCTTGAACCGATCTCGGGCGAGGTCAGGCGGCGTGCGGGGCTGCGCATTGGTTATGTTCCCCAACGGTTGCACATCGATGCCACCCTGCCGCTGACGGTGAGGCGGTTCCTCAACCTGCCGCGCAAGGTCGCCAAAGACGAGATCGGCGAAGCACTGGAAGAGGCAGGGGTTCCGGAACTCGCCGATCGTCAGATGACGCGTCTTTCGGGCGGACAGTTCCAGCGCGTTCTCCTGGCGAGGGCGCTTCTGGAAAACCCTGACCTGGTCATTCTCGACGAGGCCACCCAGGGCCTCGACCAGCCCGGCTCCGCCGATTTCTATCGGCAGATCGAGGATGTGCGTCGCCGGCTCGGCTGTGCCGTTCTGATGGTCAGCCACGATCTCCACGTCGTCATGAGTGCGAGCGACCGCGTGATATGCCTCAACGGTCATATCTGCTGCCAGGGCGAACCGGAACACGTCGCATCGGCACCGGAATACCGGGCACTGTTCGGCGAAGGAACGAAGGGCGCCCTTGCCCTCTACCGGCACCACCACAGCCACAAACATGATGGCAGCGCCGGCAACAAACCGGAGGCTGCCGAATAATGCTCGATGATTTCATGGTGCGCGCGGCCCTTGCCGGCGTCGGGGTCGCCATCGCTGCCGCGCCGCTCGGCTGTTTCGTGGTCTGGCGACGTATGGCCTATTTCGGGGATGCCACGGCACATGCCGCGATCCTGGGCGTTGCCATTTCCCTCGCCCTGTCGATCTCGATCTTCGCCGGCGTTCTGGTCGTCGCGGTCCTGATGGCCCTGACCGTCTCGACGCTGAGCGGACGCGGCTATGCGATGGACACCCTTCTTGGCGTGATGGCCCATTCGGCGCTGGCCTTCGGCCTCGTCGCGGTCTCCTTCCTCAGCGGCATCCGCATTGACCTGATGGCCTATCTGTTCGGCGACATCCTGGCCGTCCGGCCGGGCGATCTCGCCATCATATGGAGTGGCGCCGCCCTCGTTCTCGCGTTGATCGGATGGCGCTGGTCGGCGCTTCTCACCGCCACCCTCAATTCCGACCTTTCCTATGCGTCCGGCGTCGACCCGAAACGAGAGCAACTGGTCCTCATTCTGTCTCTTGCGGTCGTCGTCGCCGTTGCCATCAAGGTCGTCGGTGTCCTGTTGATCGCAGCCATGCTGATCATCCCCGCGGCCGCCGCACGTCCGTTCAGCCGGACGCCGGAAGCCATGGCGATCATCGCCGCCGTCATTGGTGCGATCGCCGCCCTGGCGGGGCTTCAGGCCGCCTATGAATTCAATACGCCGACGGGGCCGACCATCGTCAGCCTCGCAGCGATCCTGTTCGCCGTTTCGACGCTGGTAACGGCCTTCCGGCCCTCGCAAGGGTGATGGGTCTTACCCCAAGCCCGCCACAAAGACGGCGTTGATAGTGCCGAGGATTGAAGGGATGCGCGGCGGGCGTCGCCCGTAGTCGACGCCCCGGCCAGCGCGCGCAAATGTTCACGGAGTTCCCCATGGACCGGAATGTCGACCGGCATCAACGTGTATTGGCGGTGATCGCTGCCGTGCCGCTCTGCCTCATCCCCACCCTTGCCGATGCTCATATCATCCGGAGCGGTGCGGTGGGTTTCACCAGCGGCTTCGAACATCCCCTGACCGGACTGGATCACTTCCTGGCGATGTTCGCCGTCGGTCTCTGGGGCGCCCAGATCGGCGGGCGCGCCGTGTGGCAATTGCCCGTCACCTTTCCCCTGATCATGGTCGTCGGCGGCATTCTCGGCATCCTCGGCGTGCCGCTGCCCGGCGTGGAAATCGGCATAGCCCTGTCCATTCTGGTCCTCGGGCTGGCGATTGCCGCGCGCTGGAAGCCGGCCGAATGGATCGTGCTCGCCCTGATCTCCGTTTTCGCCATCTGCCACGGCCATGCCCATGGCGCCGAACTGCCGAGGGCCGCCGATCCGGCCGACTACGCCATCGGTTTCGTCGTTGCCACCGGCTTCATCCATGTGATCGGTGTCGGCGTCGGATTGCTGTCCGAAAAGTCGTTCAATGGCCGGCTGACACAGGCGCTCGGCGGTCTCGTCGCCCTCGGTGGCGTCTATTTCCTGGTGCTGGCGGTGATGTGACGGATCGCATGCGTGCCGTTCTTGACAGATGGTCCGGGCCCCTCGTTGCGCTGGCAGGCGGGCTGTTCGTTGCGCAGTTCGTCCTGCGACACCCGCCATCGCAGGATGCGGTCTCCAATTGGCTTTTGTGGAACGCCTTGTCAGTCGCCCAGCTTTTGCCGCTTGTCGGGCTCGGTGCCGCCCTGGCGATCCTGCCCTTGAGGTTGGCGGCCGTCGGAGCTGCCGTTTTCCTCGGCGGCATCGCGGCCGGGTTCGGTTTTTATCCGGATGTGGCGCATTGGCTCTTGAGTACCCGCGGGGCCGCGCAGCATTTCTACCTGACAATCCCGGTCGCGAGCCTCGCCGCCGGTCTCGTTCTGATCGCGCCGGGCGCCGTACGGAAATGGCTGGCGTTGCCGGCCGGCCTGGCGATTGGCGCGATGCTGGCCGTGACCACGAAGCTGACCGACCCGACGCTGCACGATCCGATGGTCCCGCGGCTCGGTGTTTTCGTCGGTCTGTGGATTGTCGGCGCGGTCACGCTCACCCTGCGCGCCTTCCATCGCCCCTGGTTCCCGATACCCTTGCGCATTTACGCAAGCTGGCTCCTTGCAAGCGGGCTTCTATACGGTGGCGCGGCGCTGTTTGCCAAACCGGCCGCCGGTCCATTGCCCGACTTGGCGTCCGAGCGAGCGGTGAGCCCGCTGCCGGTCAACCCGGACTCCCTGTTCCCGACGTTCGACCAGCCCGGGCCGGCAATTCCATTCGACAGAGAAAGGGGAATGCCATGATCCGCGCGCTTCGGTCCCGTTTCCTGAAAGCCTTGCCTGTGCATCTGTTGCCCATGATACTCTTGTTTGCGGTGGGGCTGTCGCTGCCGGCGAAGGCCCATCCGAATATCCGGTTGGACTATCGGCTTCTGTTCAATTTCAAGGGAGCCAATGTCACCGCCATCGGCGAGACCTGGACATTCGATCCGCAGTTCAGCCAGGAGCTCCTCTCAACCTTCGACGTTGATCGCGATGGAACGTTCAGCGCGGCGGAGACGAAGGCCATGGGGCATAAAATCCTCAAGAACCTCTCCGAGTCCCGCTATTTCACCTTCGTTTCCGTCGACGGCCATGACCTCGGAAAACTGCCGCCCATCGGGTTCAAGGCGCAGGCCCGGCACGGAACTGTCACGGTTGCCTTCGGCAGCAGGCTTCCGGCGGCGGTGAACGCCGCCAAATCCCACCTGTCTGTCCTGATCAAGGATCCTGGCTTTGTGGTCCTCACAAGACTGGCCAAGCAGCGCCCCGTGGTCCTGCGAGGCGCACCCAAAGGACATTGCCGTTCCCAGGTTGTCGACGATCCGCAGGACGCCTATTTCGGCGGGCTGGTCGTTCCCAAGGAAGTCAGCCTGACCTGCAAGTGAGCCGCCGATCATGGCGGCATTCCGAAAGCTCGAAAGCATGTTGCGTTTTTCCTGAAACACGCAACATGCTTTAAGTCTCTGTTTTAACGTGATTTCTTATCAAAGAAGTCTGTCAATTTTTTGGAAAAGCGTTTTAGGAGCCTTCGCGGCGGGTCCCGCCGCGCGGCTTCGGTGAATGGCGCGTGCGATCCGGCTTCGGCTGGTATGCCTTCCGAGAGCAGGCTGAGCAATAAACTTGACCGGGCAGGGTCGGCGCGCCGCAGAACCGGAAATCCGGCGAAAGCGGATCGCCGATCGGCCAGCGACAGGAGAAGGCATCGAGTTCGACGAGGGTGAGATGGCGGGCCATCGGCACCACGTCGGCAGTGTCTTCCACCGCCTCCAACTCCGGCTCGGGGAGGGGGGACGCCTCCAGGGCGTGGGCGAGATTGCCGTGCGACGCGACGGTCGGCGCCGGCGCCGGCTTGGCCCGTCTGGTCCGGCGTTTGCGCTCCGGGGCTGCCGCCTCTGCCGGCTGCCGTATCCCCTTGCGGCCCGACAGGCCGAGACGATGGACCTTTCCGATCACGGCGTTTCTGGAAATGCCGCCAAGCTCGGCCGCGATCTGACTGGCGGTCAATCCTTCACCCCACAGCGTCTTCAGCCGTTCGATCCGTTCGTCGGTCCACGTGGATTGCACATCCGGCATGCTGCCCTCCTGCACGCTGCCGCTCACGGAACTGCCGCAAATCTGCCAGCGTTATCGAATGAAAATGTTATAACATAACGATATTGTATAGTTCGGCCTTAAAGGCTCTCAAGGGCGTTCGGGCCCTGCGGCAGATTTTCCCCAAGATATCGCCCGGCGCACCCGGCGATGAGACGTGGCATGGATGTCGAGCCGAGCGGTTGCAGCGGACCGAACGGGCGGGCGAAAAGAGATGGG
Source organism: uncultured Rhodobium sp. (assembly GCA_963675285.2). Taxonomy (GTDB): domain Bacteria; phylum Pseudomonadota; class Alphaproteobacteria; order Rhizobiales; family Rhodobiaceae; genus Rhodobium. Next base: position 663,918 of record CAXXGS010000002.1, on the reverse strand, counting down.
CCCTTGAAGCCCGATGGGTGCCATTGTGTCAGTCGTTTGCCGACGGGTTTTCGCGACAACTTGCGCAGGTGCCCTGGATTTCGATGGCGCGCGTGCCGATGCGAAATCCGAGGGCGACGGCCTCACGTGCCAACAACGCATCGAGCTTGTCGTTTTCGATCCGCTCCGGGAAACCACACGTCCCACAGATCAGAAAACAAAGGGCGTTTCGCGTTCCGAAGGTGTCGACGGCAGGAACGCGTTCATGGTCTCGATCCGCAACACCAGGCCCTGCGCCAACAGGAATTCCAGGGCGCGATAGACCGTCGGGAGCGAAAGACACCGGCTCTGCCTGCGTTCGAGAATTTGAAGGAGTTCGTACGCCCGCATCGGGCGGTCCGATCGCAAGAGCGCTTCCAGAACCACGCAGCGATTTTCGGTGAGCAGAAGCCGCCGTTCCCGGCAAATGGTCTCCGCTGTCTCCATCCCCGCCGTAACCAGCTCGGCGCTCGCCGACGGACCTTTTTGTCGTGGGCCAAGTTCCCCGGACCTTTTTTCGCGCGCTCGCGGCCTCCATGCCTTGATGAAATGTTATAACATTTTATATAGTGAAACTGGATTGAGCACGGGGAGTTGCGAACGGGTATGAATGTGGCTATCGACACCGCGGCGCTGCCGCAGCAAGGAAAACCGGAGCGCCGTCGCCCGGCACGTGCCGACGTGGAAGCGGCCGTGCGTCTCCTGATCGAATGGACGGGTGACGATCCGGATCGCGAAGGGCTGATCGATACGCCTGCCCGCGTGGTGAGGGCCTATGAGGAGTTCTTTGAGGGTTACAACACCGACCCGGCCGAGCTTCTTGCCCGCACCTTCGAAGAAGCCCACGACTACGACGACATGATCGTGCTGCGCGACATGCGGCTGGAGTCCCATTGCGAGCACCACATCGTGCCGATCATCGGCAAGGCGCATGTCGCCTATCTGCCGGACGAACGGGTTGTCGGCATCAGCAAGATCGCCCGCGTCGTGGAGGCCTATGCCAAGCGCCTGCAGATCCAGGAGACCCTGACCGCGCAGATCGCCGATACGATCCAGGACGTGCTCCGCCCGCGCGGCGTCGCCGTCGTCATCGAGGCCGCCCATATGTGCATGACCACCCGCGGCATCCGCAAGCCGGGCGTGACCATGGTGACACGCCGGCTCCTCGGCGCGTTCAAGAGCGATGCGGATCTGCGCCGCGACTTCCTGTCGTCGATTTCCACATCGAACGGGAGTGTTGCGTAATGGCCGAGACCCATCCGTTCGCCCGGCGGCTTTCTGTCGAAGAGGTCGAGGAGGGCAACCTTCTTGCGCCCAAATTCGACGCCGACGGGTTCCTGCCCGTGGTCACGACCGATGCTGTGTCGGGCGAGGTGCTGATGATGGGCGTCATGAACGAAGAGGCGTTGCTGCGGACGATCGAGACGGGCGAGGCCCATTACTGGAGCCGCAGCCGCAAATGCCTCTGGCACAAGGGAGCAACCAGCGGTCTTGTCCAAAAGGTGGTCGAGATCAGGATCGACGACGATCAGGATGCCGTCTGGTTGCGCGTCTCGATCACCGGCGGCGCCAGTTGCCACGTCGGCTACCGCTCGTGCTTCTATCGTGCGGTCCCCGCCGGGCTCGGTCAGCGGCCGATTGGATTGACCTTTTCAGAGACCGAGAAGGTCTTCGATCCGGTCGCCGTCTATGGCGATGCCCCTAACCCGACGCAGCTCTGAGCGTCAGGCAGCATCGTAAACCGGGTCGATCACCAACAAGAGCCGGGCCTCGCCGAGCCCGGCGATCGGCGGCGAGCGGTGGCTGATCCCGGGCATCTCTCCGCCCGGCGAGAGCCGGCCGCGAAAGAGGCCGACCGACCCCGTCTCGAGACGATCGATGTCGTGCGGATCCTCGCCTCCGTCGGACCGCCCGAATTCCGTACCGGGACCGCGATAGGTGCACAACAGGCGCGCCGGGACGTGGTCGATGTGGAATTTGGTACAGGCGTCGCCGTCGATGACATCGAGGCGAAGGCGGATCGTCTCTGCCCGCATCACCCTCGCGAACAGGATCGAAAGGGCCGCGATATCTTTGACCAGCATCTCCCGGAACGGGCCGTCGGCGATACCGCAGCTTGAGAACAGTGCGCCCATGGCGATGTCGACCCGGTCCGGGCTGAGGGCTATGCGGGCCTCCGGCAGGGTTTCCGGCGAAAGGCCGTCGATCCAGTCCTGGAAGTGTCGCAACGGCCGGCGCCGCCAGACCGCCGCGGCGCAGCCGGGCGCCGATATCCGGTCGAGGACCTCGGGTCCGTTGCCCTCTGCGACCTCCTGCGACGGCGCGACTGGCAAGGTTGCCTCGGCCGTCACGCGGTCTCGCTCGCGCGCTGCCAACTCGGGAACGGATCGGCAAGATGGTGCCACGCGGCCGGATCGAACGGCCCGTCCTCTTGCGGCTCGACAAGGCACCGCTCCAGCATGGCGGTGATCCGGTCGCGGTTCATTTCTCCCAGCATGCCGATGAAGACGATCTCCTGGCGCCGGTCGCCATAGACCGGATCGAACATCCCGAGGATCTGGTCGCGCACGCCCGGATCGGTCGGCCAGCGCGATTGCGGCACGGACGACCACCACATCCCAAGGCGCTGCGTTGTCGCGATCGCGCCGGCAAGGCTGAATTCGCCGACCATATGCGCCCGCGTCGCCAGCCAGAAATGACCCTTGGCCCGGATCACGCCCGGTAGCGGCGTTTGCAGGAACTCGTTGAAGCGCTCGGGGATGAGCGGACGCCGTTCCCGCCAGACGAAGCTCGTCACGCCGTATTCGGCGTCTTCCGGCACATGGTCGGCAAAGCCGTAGAGCTCCTTGACCCACATCGGGTGCTCATGGGCGCGCTCGAAATCGAAGAGACCGGTGTCGAACATGTCATCGGCAGATACCTTGCCGTAATCGGTCTCGATCAGGCGCGCATCGGCATTGAGGCCGCGGACGATGGCGCGCGCCGTCTCGCGCTGCTGCTCCGTCGCGTCGGAAACCTTGTTGAGGATGACGATGTCGGCGAATTCGATCTGGTCGACGAGGAGGTCGACCAGCGTCCGGTCGTCTTCCGCGCCGAGGCTCTCGCCCCGGTCCTTGAGAAAATCCTGGCTGCCGTAGTCCTTGAGGAGGTTCACCGTATCGACCACGGTAACCATGGTGTCGAGCCGTGCCACGTCGGTCAGGCTCTCGCCGGCCTCATCGCGGAACTCGAAGGTCGCGGCCACCGGCAACGGCTCGGAGACCCCCGTCGACTCGATCAGCAGGTAGTCGAAGCGCCCGTTCTCGGCGAGCCTGCGTACCTCGGCGAGAAGGTCGTCGCGCAAGGTGCAGCAGATGCAGCCATTGGTCATCTCGACGAGCTTTTCGTCGGTCCGCGACAGGTTCGCACCGCCGTCGCGCACCAGGTCGGCGTCGATGTTGACCTCGCTCATGTCATTGACGATGACGGCAACGCGCCGGCCCTCGCGGTTGTTGAGAACATGGTTGAGCAGCGTGGTCTTGCCGGAGCCCAGAAATCCGGAAAGCACGGTCACGGGCAGCCGTTTGTCGGTCGATTTCGGCATCATTCCTCGGCGTGTTATATGATAACATAACATTCCTCTAATGCCGCGGAGACGACGTTGTCAAGACGGCTGGAACTGAGGGGCATCCGCACTGGCCAGGCAACTGCTGCCGTTGCCACACTTTTGAGTTGTCATGCGGCAGTAGCCTCTTCTGGTTTCGGAAAACCAGTTGATTTTTAATGGTTTTTAGATTCGTTGCGGGTTGCGAACGGACGTTTTGACTCTGGGGCGAGAAGTGCCTGATACGATCGCTGATCGCAAACAGCATGTCGCAGACGAATGCCTAAGGCGCTTGCCGTCTTTCCCTTGCCACCGATTTTCGGGTTCCCACTGATCACGCAGTTGATCGCAAGCGCGGATATCGTCACGGATATCCCGCCGTCTCTTTGTGAATTCCCGAGCGAGTTCCGCGCGCATGTTGACAAGCCGCCGTCGCTCGGCGAGCTGTTTGAGGGTCAGCGCGTCCCGTTCTTTTTGGCTTCATAGCGGGTAGGCAGCCACCTCCCGCTCATTGCGATGCCGAATTCACTTTGTCTCGCCACGAGCGCAATCCCACAGACCTTTCAGGTCCGAATGGAAGCGCGACTGGCAAATGCGGGCTTCCTTCCATTTGCGATGTTCGATCGTTTCAATCAGCTTTTGCGGTGTCACCCGGTGACGCTGAACCAGGGCGCGGCGCTGTTTGTGCAAATGGCTGTTACGGGGCTGGAGTCGTTCAGTAGCTCGTTCTTGTGATGCTGCATGAGCATGACGACGGCCTTCTTTTTCGTGGAAGGCAATCGCGCGCGGCTGGCCGTCGAGGCCAAGTGCCGTTTCAATCCGTTCGACCGCCGCTTCGAAGTCAGCCGTTTCGGCGTTCGCCGGGGAGGGCGGATTGAGACAAAGCGAAAAGAGATACTGCTTGCAGCGAATACCACGGCTGATCGCGTAGGCTTCATTCAGAGCGCCGCGCAGATCCCGCGCGCCGAAGCCGCGAAGGCCGTGGACCTGAACATGGTGGTTCTTTTCCTTGGGGAGATGGAGGGCGAGTTGCTTTCCGCCGCCGCGATCGGGGTCGCAGAATGCCGTGTCGGGCTTTGGACCATCCCGATACGGTCAAACGCGTCCTGCGTGGCGTCGGCCCCGGTCCCAAAGGTCCGGGGCTGCGGATCAGGGGTTGGGATCGCTGCCACTGGCGAGGGCGGGTAGCCGCATCTGATAGTTGTTCTCGCTGTCGAGCGTGACGCTCGCGCCCGTCGGCACCAGGATCGTGGTGGTCGGCTCTTCGATGATCGCCGGCCCGGTGAGCCCGTCGCCAGGCTTGAGGTCGCGGCCGAAATGGACCGGGCAGTCGACCATGCCGTTCAAGTCGTGCATGTAGACCCGCCGGCTTCTGTCGGTTTTCGCGATGCGGGAGGTTTCCGCCGCCAGCCCGGCAGGTGTGATGCGGTTCGGCCGTTCGCCCGTCGCGCGTACCTTCCAGGTCGTGAACTCGACCACGTCGCCGTCCATCCTGACCGAATAGATACGCTCGTGCATCTCGTGGAAGGCGGCGATCAGGGCCGGGATGTCGTTTGCCGTCAGGCGGTCCCCCTTCGGCGAAAAGGGTACCTCGATCTCCCAGCTCTGGTAGCGGTAGCGGCCAAGAAAAACAAAGTCGAAACGCTGTCGTTCCTCGGGCACGCCGGCGTTGTCGAGAAACGTCTTGCCAGCGGCGAGAAGCCGGTCGAGGACGTCGTTGACGCGGGCAATGTCGAAAGCGTCGGAGGCATGCATCTGGCTCGCCACCTCTTCGCGGCGAATATCGGAGATGAGCCCGCCGAAGGCCGAAAGCCCTGCCGCGAAGCGCGGGATCAGAATGTCGGCAATCCCCATTTCGCGGGCGATCTCGGCGATGTGCAGCGCCGTCGCGCCGCCGCCGACGACGATGGAGCTGTCTCGCGGGTCGATGCCTTCCTTCACCGTCATGTCGGTGATCAGGCCGACCATGGTGTTGTTGGAGGTAGTGAAGATGGCGTGCGCCGCCTGTTCCAGCGACAGCCCGAGCTTTTCGGCGAGCGGCGCCAGCACGCGGATCGAGGCGTCCCGGTCGAGCGGCATGGTGCCGCCGAGGAATTCATCGGGATCGAGATATCCCAAGACGAGATTGGCGTCGGTGATCGTTGGCTGCGTGCCGCCACGTCCGTAGCAGGCGGGGCCGGGAACCGCGGCGGCGCTTTGCGGGCCGACGCGCAGCATGCCGCCGGCATCGATCGAGGCGATCGAGCCCCCGCCGGCGCCGACCGAGCGGACGTCGATCTTGGCGATGCCGAGCATGTCCCGACCGATCCAGGCTTCCGGCGAGACGACCGGCTTGCCGTCGCGCAGCGCGGAGACATCGAAGGTCGTGCCGCCCATGTCGGCGACGATCAGGTTGCGGCCCGGTAGAAGCTGTTCGGCGGCGACGGGGGCGAGCGTTGGTCCCGACATGACGCTGTAGATCGGCCGACTGATGAGGTCGTCGGGCGGCATCATGCCACCCATGCAGTTGGCCATGAGCAGGTCTTTTCCATAGCCCGCCTCATCGAGCGCGCCAGTGAGTGCCCGCACGTAACGGCTGACGATCGGCTGCAGCGAGGCATCGATGACGGTGGCGATGGTGCGGCGGTATTCCCGCCCGATCGGGTTTAGTTCATGGCTGAGCGTGACCGGCACCTCCGGCCACATCTCGGCGATGATCTCGCGGGTCCGCAGCTCGTGCGCCGGGTTGGAGATCGACCACAGATAGGCAACGCCAATCGCCTCGACGCCGCCGTTGCGCATCGCCTCGACGGCGGCGCGAACCGCGTTCTCGTCGAGTGGCGTGATTGCGGCGCCCGAGGCATCGATGCGTCCCGCGATACCGAAGGTGCGGCCGCGCGGAACGAACGGATCGGGGTAGTCGAGCCGCCAGTCGAACACCGGTTTCGGCAGCGCCTCACGGATGGTCAGCACGTCGATATGGCCGGCATTGCACAGATAGCCGGTGCGGGCGACCTTGTGTTCGACCAGCGCGTTGGTCGACACGGTGGAGCCGTGCACGATGCGCTCGACCTGCTGCAGGAAGTCGGCAAGCGTCATGCCGAAGCCGTCCGCGGCCTTGGCGATGACGGCCATGAAGCCCTTCTGGAAGACGCCCGGCGTCGTCGGGACCTTGAAAATGTGGCGGCTGCCGTCGGGTGCCTCGACGAGGCAATCGGTGAAGGTTCCGCCGATATCGATGCACAGTTCGTAGCTCATGAAAGTCCTCAATATTGGCGTTACCGGGTCTGGCGCAGGGCGTTGGTCGCGGCGATGTCGAGCTCCCAGTCCAGCGCGTCGGGCCGCCATGCGACGGCGACGCGATGGACGACACGGGCGCGCTCCAGGCTGACCCAGCCGCGCCTGACCGAGCGCAGCACCCGTTCGGGATCGCGTAGCGCCGGGTCGCCGTAGCCGCCGCCGCCGCAGGCGCGAAAGCGTACGGCCTCGTCCCTGGCGATGGTGGTGTCGCCGAAGGCGGGCAGGGTGGCCTCGGTGCCGTCGCCCCTGCGGATCCAGTTGCCCGACGTTGCCGCCGCGCCGCCGCCGCTCACCCCCTTGGCCGGCGTGACGTCGCCGTCCGATCCCCAATAGACCGTCATGGCGCCGGCAAGCGGTCGGAACACGCCCTCGACGCCCGGCGCGCCGTCCCAGGTGCCCGGCCCGCCGGAATCGACAGCGCAGCCCCGCTCCTCGATGAGGATCGGATACATGCTTTCAACGACTTCGGTCGAATCGACCTGCATCTGGCCGCCGTCGCAGGCCGCCCCCGAGGCGAGCCAGCCGTCATAGCCGTACGCCGCGCCGCCGCCGCCATAGCCGATGAACACCTGGTTGACATAAGGAAGACCGCCGCGAGAGGCATCCTTGCCGGAGATCACCGCTTCGCCGAGTGCTTGCGAATAGGCGAACTCGCCCATGCCGTTCTTTTCGCCGATTTGCGAGAAGCAGGAGGCGACGGCGGCAATCAGTCGGCTTGTCAGGTTCGTGGTGGCGACCGAGGTGCCGACGGGATAGCGTGGAATGCCGAGGGCGCAGTTTTCCCTCAGCCGGATCTGGATACGGTCGGTGCTGCCCTGATTGTGCGGCAGGTCGGGATCGAGATTGTAGAACACGCCGATACGGCAGGCCGCCGTCGCCGTCGCCTCCGTCAGATTGAGGCCACCCGGTACGCAATCGACGTTGTCCGTCGCATCGACCGTGATGATGGCCGCCTGGGGATCGATCTCGACTTCCACGTTGACGGGAATGCCGTCATCTGCGACGCCGGGCACCGGGTCGTGGCGAGTCTCGAAGCGCCAGCGGCCCTTCGGCAGCTTGGCGATCTCGGCCGCCATCATACGGTCGCCGTAGGCCATCCATTCGCGGATGAAGGCCTTCACAACGTCCTTGCCATAACGCTCTGTCAGTTCCTTCAGCCGGCGCTCGCCGATGCGGCAGGCGCCGACCTGGGCGAGGTAGTCGCCGTACCAAAGATCGGCGACGCGGATCTTCATCCGGCACATGCGGATGATGTCGTCGCGGTCGCTGTAGTCCTGCTGGATTTGGACGCAGGGGAGGTGCACGCCCTCCTCGTAGATCGTTGCCGCCTCTGTCAGATAGGTCGTCGGGATCGGTGCGCCGATATCGGCGTGATGGGCGCGCGACAGGGTCCAGAACATCGGTTCGTCGTCGACGAAGACCGGCACGCACAGCGTCATGTCGGCATGGTGCGAATTGCCCGTATAGGGGCAATTGTTCATGAACGCGTCGCCGGGGCGGATGTCGTCGAAGAAGTCCGTGATCGGTTTCGTTGCGTGTTCCAGCGCAGCGATATGGATCGGGATGCAGTCCTCGACCGACAAAAGCCGGTGATCATAGGTCAGAAGCCCGCAGGAAAAGTCTTTCGAATTCTTGATGACGGAGGACCGGCTCGCCTTCATCAGCGTGGCGTTCATTTCCCGTACGATGGCCGAGAGCCGTGCCGAGAGAACGGGTAAAAGGTGTGGTTCGAGAAGGACTTCGTCGTTCTCCTCCGTAGCTGTTGGCATCGCGTCCGTCATCCGGCGGAATCCCCTGTCAGGTTTCTTGTTGCGTGATCACAGATCACATAATAGGGTTAAAATCCAATCGCTCGCCCCGCAAGCGAAAATTCCACTTCCGTCGTCTTTTCGATCGGCGGGCAGATAGTTAAGGGTACGATGCTGGACACCACCTATTGCGAAACGATCGGTCTTTTCATCAACGGTCAGTGGATCGAATCGAGCGCGCGCGATGCCAGTCCGCTCGTTGATCCCGGGTCCGGCCAGAAGCTCGGGGCGGTGCCGCATGCAACGGCCGAGGATCTCGATGCTGCGGTCGATGCCTCGGTGTCCGGCTTCCGGGCGTGGAAGGCGATGACGGCGCTGGAGCGGGCCCGCATCATGGGCCGTGCCGCCGATCTGATCGAGGAGCGGGCCGATGTCATTGCCCGTACGCTGACGCTGGAAAACGGCAAGCCGTTGGCCGAGGCAAAGGCGGAGGTGCTGTTTTCCGCCGATGCGACCCGCTGGTATGCCGAGGAAGGCAAGCGTGCGTACGGTCGCATCGTGCCGGGCCGGGTCTCCGGCCAGCGCCAGATGGTGCTGAAGGAACCGGTCGGACCGGTCGCGGCCTTTGCAGCGTGGAATTTTCCCGCCTCCAACACGATCCGCAAGATCGCCGGCGCGCTTGGCGCCGGTTGCTCTATTATCCTCAAGGCGGCCGAAGAGACGCCGGGTACGGCGGTCGCCTTCGCCCGCTGCTTTCAGGAGGCGGGTCTGCCCGACGGCGCGCTGAACCTCGTTTTCGGCGTGCCGGACGACATCTCGAACCATCTTCTCGCCGCGCGGCCGATCAAGAAGATCTCGCTGACCGGTTCCACTCGCGTCGGCAAGCTGTTGCAGGCGCGTGCGGCCGAAACGCTGAAGCGCTCGACAATGGAGCTTGGCGGTCACGCGCCGGTGATTGTCTTCGCCGACGCCGATATTGAACGCGCAGTCGCGACCCTTGTCGCCGCCAAATTCCGCAATGCCGGCCAGGTCTGCACCTCGCCGACGCGGTTTTTCGTCCATGCCGCGGTCTATGACGACTTCGCTGCCCGTATCGCGGAGGCTGCGAAGGGCGTCGTGGTTGGCCATGGGCTGGAGGCCGGCACTCAGATGGGCCCGATGATCGCGCCGCGCCGGCTGGACGCGATGACCGATCTTGTCGGCGATGCAAAGGAGAAGGGCGCGCGGTTACTCGCCGGCGGTGAGGTTCTGGAGCGGCCGGGCAATTATTTTGCTCCGACCGTGCTTGCCGACCTTCCGCAGGAGGCACGCATCATGAGCGAGGAACCGTTCGGGCCGATCGTTTCACTCACCGCCTTCGAGACGTTCGACGAGGTCATCAACCGCGCGAATGCCTTGCCCTACGGGCTCGCATCCTTCGTCTTTACCCGTGACGGCGGGCTTGCGCAGCGTGCCGAACTCGCGCTTGAAGCCGGTCTTGTCGGCGTCAACCATACGGCGATCTCGACGCCGGAAACGCCGTTCGGCGGTGTCAACGAATCGGGATTCGGCTCGGAAAGCGGCATCGAGGGGCTGGAAGCGTACCAGCGCGTCAAATTCGTTTCCGAGGTGTTCCCCTGATCGCGTCGGAAGACCTCAGGTCTCGCCGCCTCCTTTGCCGGTACCCGCTGATGATCCGTCGCTCCTCACCCTTGGACGCTCCGTTTCAGGCCGCACCGGTGTGGCGGAGCCTAGATGTCCGCGCCGTTCGTATGGCCGATGATGCGGCCATAGAGAGCCTCGATGCGGGCGATGCGGCGTTCGCCGGTCTTGTCGAGCCGTTCGGCAAGGCTGGCGATGAGCGCCTCCAGGCAGAGAAGCGCGGAGAGGCCGCTGTCGAACACCGAGGGGCTGGCGACCGGCAGGGCGAGTACGTGGTTGGCGTGGCGGGCGCAGGGACTGCGCCAGCGGTCGGTGAACAGGACGAGGCTGGCGCCCGTCGCAGCCGCCTCCTGCGCGAACCGGCGAATATTGAGCTGATAGCGACGGAAATCGAACACGAAGACGACGTCCCGCTTGCCAATATCGGCGAGGACCTCGACGATATTGCGGTTGTCGTCCTCCACCAGGGTGACCCGGCCGCGCACCGAGGAAAGGCCGTAGCCGAACAGTTGAGCAAGGCCGCGCGAGTATCGTCCCCCGGTGATGTAGACCGGACGCCGGACGTCGGCGAGAAGGGAAACGATGGTCTCGAATTCCTGCGGCGGCACCATGCTGGCGGTTTCCTCCATCAGCTTGGTGGCGTAGCCGGCATATTGCGCCAGCGGCTGGCCGGACTCGCCGAGCGCCCCGCCGGATTTGTAGCGGCTGAGGGGCGAATCGAGCGTCGACTGCAGTTCGTCACGCAGCATTTTCTGAAACTCGGGATAACCGGAAAAGCCGAGCTTGCCGACGAAGCGCAGGACCGTGGCCGGGCTGCATCCCGTATCCTTGCCAAGGTCGACGAGCGTCTTCAGGCCGGCCATCGGGTAGTCGGCGAGGATCGCGGTCGCGATGCGCTGGTCGGCCTTGGTCAGATGCTGCTGCGCGGACTGGATGCGCTCGCGAATGGATCCCGCCTCTCCCACTGGATGATCATCGCCCATCTTTCATCTCCTCTCGCTCGCCGAGCCCCATGCCTGTATCGCCCGCGCTGTACGCGTTGTGGTTGGCTGTTGCAAGAAACATGTTTTTCATTTTATCTTCATTTGGTCAATTTTGAAAAATGTTATCGAAAATGCAATTCCGGTGACGGATGGGCATGGACGGTGATGCGAGAAGGCGTGGCGGTGGCATCGGATGGTTGTGGGTGAGCAGCGTATGACAACACGGGACGAAACTCCGCCAGCGACTTTGAAACGCGCCGGGCGCATTCTTGAAGTCCGCAATCTCTATCATGCCTATGGCGAGGTTCCAGCGCTGCGCGAGGTCAGCCTGAACGCCAATCGACGGGAGTTTATCACGCTCCTGGGACCATCAGGATCGGGCAAGTCGACCCTGTTGCGCATTCTTGCCGGCCTCGAACTGCCGACCCGCGTCGATGCCCTCGTTCTCGACGGTCACGATGTCTCCGACATTCCCGCGAACCGGCGCAACGTCTCCACGGTGTTTCAGCACTACGGGTTGTTTCCGCATCTGAACGTTCTGGAAAACGTCGAATATGGCCTCAAGGTGCGCAAGGTCGCCAAGGACGAGCGCCACCGCCGTGCGATGCGCATGCTCGAACAGGTGCAATTGGGGGAATTCACGCAGAGGTCGATCTCCCGACTGAGCGGTGGCCAGAAGCAGCGTGTGGCGCTTGCCCGCAGTCTCGTTCTGGAACCGGTGATTCTGCTTCTCGACGAACCGCTCGGCGCGCTCGACGAGAAGCTTCGGATCGACATGCAGGTCGAACTGCTGCAACTCCAGCGCAGCCTCGGCATGACCTTCATCTATGTCACTCATTCGCAGGAAGAGGCGCTCACCATGAGCGACCGCATCCTGTTGATGAACCATGGCCGGATCGTCCAGGAGGGCCGGCCTGAAGAGATGTTCGACCGCCCCAACAGCTGCTTTGCCGCGAGCTTCATGGGCATGGAGAACATGATCGAGGCGACCGTCGCGGCAATCGAGGACGATACGGTCACCGTAACTACCGATGACGTCGCGCTTAGGGGCGTGTGGACCGGGCCCGGCACGCCGGCGCCCGGCGACAGGGTCTGTTGCGCGTTCCGATCGGAAAAGGTGCATCCGTCTGCGCAAGGAGAGGCGGACGGGCGCATGAACCGGCTCGAAGGCACGCTCGCAAGCCGGATCTACAAGGGCAAGTATCTGGATATCACCTACCAGACGGCCATCGGGCCGATCCGCATGCGGGCTTGGGATGCGCATGCGGTCAGCGATGATGTTGCCCAGATCGAATGGCGTGCCGATCAGACGATTCTCTTTCCCTCAGAAAACTGATCCTCCCACCAATCACCAAACAGAGGTAGCATGACAATGAAGACCCTGAGAAAAACTGGCGGCCTTTCGCGTCGCTCTGTTCTGAAGGCCGGTGCGGCGGCCGGCGCGTTGACGCTTGCCGCTCCGTATTACGCCCGCAACGCCTTTGCTGCCTCCGGCAAGGTGCGCGTTCTTGGCGTGACCACTTGCGCCTTGCCGAACTGGGACGGGTTCACGACAGACACCGGCCTGGAAATGGATTTCACCGCGATCAATTCCGATCCGGGCCTCTACGTCCAGGAAGTCGTCGCCAACGAGGCGGGTGAGGACTACGACATCTTTATCTTCGACGGCGGCATTGAGGACCGGCTCGGCGCGTCGGGCCATTTCCAGGCGCTCGATCCCTCGGCGATGAAGCTGTGGGGCGACGTCTCCGACGATGTGAAATCGAGCCCGCTCCTGCAGGGGCCCGACGGGACGCAATACGGTGCGCCGATCGTTTTCAACGCCGACAGCTTCGGTTACTGGGTCGGCGATGTGGCCGGCGCCGACGAGGATCTGTCGTGGGGCCTGGTGTTTGAGAACGAGGAGCTGCTCGGCAAGGTCGCGCTGGAAGACACCTGGCTCACGACGCTGCCGAACGCCGCGCTCTACCTGATGGGCAAGGGTGAGAAGATCGGCGATCCTTCCAACATGACGCCGGAAGAGGCCAAGAAGGTCACCGACTTCCTCATTGAGCGCAAGAAGGCCGGCCAGTTCCGCGCCTTCTGGCACTCCTATGAGGAATCGGTCGATATGCTCGGCAATAGGGAAGTGCTCCTGGAGGAGTGCTGGGAGCCGGTCGTCAAGCAGCTGCAGCGGGACGGCAAGTCCGTCGCCTATGCCAATTGCACCGAGGGCTACTCCAAGTGGATGATCGGTGCCTATTTGCCGAGCCAGGCCAATGGCGAGCGTCTCGCTCGCGCCTACAAGGCCATCGACTGGTTCCTTGGCGGCGATTACGGCGCGCAGATCGCGGTCAACCAGGGCTACGCCACGGCCAATCCGGCGGCCTCGCTGAAGTTCGCCACCGATGCCGGCTGGAGCGCCGACAAGATCGAGGCCATCAAGCTCAACATGGCCAAGGTGGAGCGCAAGATGGCGCTGCCGCATTACTGGCAGAATTCCTCGCCGGACAACGTCGAGGTGATCGAGTCGGAGTGGGCCCGCTTCAAGCAGGCCTGATGCCGATCGTCTCCACCGGCCGGACGTGCGTGTCCGGCCGGTCCTGCGCTGCGGTTCGCCGCGGCGCGATCCGCCGAGAGGTACACCGGTGTTTCGCCCCCCGACCCATGTCGATCCGAAGGGCCATGGCTCCTTCATCCTGATCTGGAGCTTCGCCGCACTCCTGCCGGTGGCGGGGCTCGTGCTCTGGTCCGTGCTGAGCATGCAGAATTTCCGCCTCGTCTGGGATCCGTCTTTGAAGGCCTATTACGACGTCCTCGCCTCCGGCCGCTGGCAGGTGACGGTGCGCACCCTGCGGATCGCGGCCATCGTGACGCTGATCGAAGTGGTGCTTGCCGTGCCCTTCGCGCTCTGGCTTGCCAAGGGGACTCGATCGACGGCGGTGCGCACGACCTGCCTTGCGCTCCTGACGATCCCGTTCTTCCTCAGCCTGTCCTCGCGCACCATCGTGTGGCGCGGCGTGCTCGGCCTCAACGGGCCTCTCAACGCCGCGTTGATGCACATGGGGCTGATCGACCAGCCGCTCGACTGGCTGCTGTTTTCCGAATTTTCCGTCGTCCTCGGCCTCATCGGCCCATATTTCCCGCCGATGGTCTTCCCGCTGTTCCTCGCCTTCAGCCTGATCGACAACGAGGTGCTGTCCGCATCCAAGGATCTCGGCGCGCCGCCCTCCTTCACCTTTTTCCACGTCATCCTGCCGCTCGCCATGCCGGGGCTCGGCGCCGGTATCGTCTTCACTTTCGTGCCGATGATCGGCGACCCGGTGGTGCCGGAGCTCCTCGGTGGCGGCAACGTGATCGTCCTGTCGGCGTCGGTATCGAGCCTCCTGCGCATCCTCAACTACACCGTCGCCGCCGCGCTTTCGGTGCTGATGTTGGTGATCCTCGTTGCCCTCACAAGCGCGGCAACGGCGCTGTCGGCACGCTGGGCGAAGGGGAGCTTCCGCACATGAGCCACCACGACACCGTCAATCTCATCCCCCACTGGTCGGAAAAACACGGCTGGAAGCGCATGGGCGCCATCTGCGGCGCCATCGCGCTCGCCATGATCTACCTGCCGATTCTGTGGCTCATCGTCATGTCCTTCAGCGAGGAGCCGCTGACCGGTTTTCCAGGCCCCTTCACGCTGAAATACTACCGCGAACTCGCCGGCCAGCCCGACTGGATCGGTCCGCTCCTCAACAGTCTCGCCATCGCCGTCGGCGTCTCCGTTGTCTGCATGGTCGCGGCGACGATCGCCGGGCGAGCGATACCGCGCATCCGTCGCGGCCAGCTCGGCATCGTCGGCATCATGCTCTTGCCGCTGATGATCCCGGGCGTGGTGATCGGCACCGCGCTGTTCCTTTATTTCCGCGTCGCGCTCGGCTTCAAGATGGGCCTTTGGTCGCTGGCGCTCGGCCATTTCATCTGGGCCTTCCCGTTTGCCTTCCTGTCGGTGCTGATCGTCGCGCTGCGCTTCGACAAGCGCTTGCTCGACGCCGCCGCCGACCTCGGTTCCGGCCCGCTCGAGCGTTTCTGGCGGGTCGAACTGCCGCTCATCAAGGACGGCATCATCGCCGCAGGCCTGTTCTCCTTCCTCCTCTCCTTCAACGAAATCGCCCGCTCGATCTACCTGAAGGGCCGCACCGAGACGCTGCCGATCTATCTCTGGCAGCAGGCCGCCTCGCACTCCTCCCATATTTCGCTGATTTATCCGCTCAATGTGCTGATCCTCATCGCCAGCACACTCATCGTCGGTCTCGCCTTCTGGGTGCTCTTCGGTCGCGGCAAGGACTGAACGAAAACGAAAGGTCCAACGCATGACCCCTGCAGAAGAATTGCTGGAACGCGACCGCAAGGCGGTGGCGGGCATCGAAAAACTCCGCTTCTTCCCCATCGCGCTGGAATCCGGCAAGGGGTGCTGGCTGACCGAGGTCGGTGGTCGCAAGCTCCTTGATTTGTCGGCGACCTGGACGGCCTGCGGCCTGGGCCATGGCCACCCGAAAATCATCGAGGCAATGACGAAGGCGGTGCAGTCGCCGCCCGGCGCCGGCGGTCTGTCGGCCGCGCATCCCGATTCGGTCGGCTTTGCCGAGGACCTGCTTGCCTTCACGCCGGGCGAGGGCGACCGCCGGGTCTATTTCGGCCACGCCGGGACCGACGCCAACGACGTTGTCTTCCGCGCCGCGCGCATGGCGACCGGCAAGAAGCGTATCGTCACCTTCAAGCTCGGCTATCATGGCGGTCTCGGCGTCGCCATGCGGGTGTCCGGCGTGCATATCGATGCCGGCGCGACGCCCGATCCCGATCTCTATCTGGCGACCTATCCGAACCCCTTCCGGCCCCATGCCGATGGGTCCGACCCGGTCGCCGCCTCGCTTGAGGCGAGCATTGCCGAGATCGACGCCGAACTTGCAAGGGGCGACGTCGCCATCCTGATGGCCGAACCGATCCTGTCGGACGGCGGCATGATCGTGCCGCCGAAGGGCTTCCTCAGCGCCCTGTCGGCGACCTGCAAGCGGTACGGCGTGCTGCTCGCCGTCGACGAGGTCAAGATGGGGCTTGGCCGGCCGGGCACGCGCCATGCCTTCGAACTCGACGGCATCGTTCCCGACATCGTCACCTTCGGCAAGCTGATCGGCTCCGGTCTGCCGCTGTCGGCCGCTGTCGCGCCGGCCTGGGTGATCGACGGCCCGCCCGCCGCCGCTCTTCTCACCACCGCCGGCAACCCGATCTGCACCGCCGTCGGCCGTCAGGTCATGCGCACGCTGGTCGAGGAAGACATCCCCGCCCGCGCCGGCCGCGCCGGCGAGCGCTTCATGGCGAGGCTGCGCGAGGTCATGGCCGATAGCCCGGTCATTGGCGATGTGCGCGGCGCGGGCCTTGCCATCGGTCTCGAACTCGTCACCGACCGGGAGACGAATGCCCCGGACGCGGCCCTTGCCGCCAAGGTTGTTTATCGGGCGTTCGAACTCGGCGCGGTCGTGCACTATGTCGGCGGCAACACGCTGGAAATCACCCCGCCGCTCGTCATCTCCGACGAGGAGGTGGATACGGCGGCTGACATTCTCGGCCGGGCTATCGCCGACGTTGTTGCCGGCAAGGTTTCCGACGAGGCCGTGGCACCCTACGCAGGCTGGTGAGGCCATTCGCGGGCCAATGGCGTCGGTCTCGCCGCCGCTGTCGGCCATCGCGCCGCTCACGACAGGCTTGAGAGGATCTCCCCGGTCGTCGCCTGCCGGCAGTAGCCCATGAAAAGGGACAGTGCCGTTATGTGTCGCTCTGGCGTATCGGTGGCGCAGCCGTCCTCGACGCAGACCATAAGATAGCCGCGATCCGCACCGTCGCGGATCGTGTGGTCGACGCATTGATCGGTGAGGAAGCCGGTGACGAGGATCTGCTCGATGCCGATATTGCGCATCAGATAATCAAAGTTGGTGGAGTTGAAGAGCGACGAGGAGGTCTTGGGAATGACCATGTCGTCGTCGCCCGGTGCCACGGGCTCGATCACCTGCGATTCCCATGAGCCGGGCGGGAAATTGAAGCCGGTGAGCTTGTAGTCGAGGCTGCGGTCGCGGCCGTCCTTCGTCAGGCTCTGCATCACCGTGTAGACGACCTCGATGCCGTGCAGGCGCGCGGCGGCGATAAGCCGGGCGATGTTGGGAATAACGATCCGGGTCGCCCGGTCGTGGAAATAGGGTCGGCCCGCGATGCCCGCATCGTTGTACGTCGCGTTCTGCACGTCGATAACGAGGAGGGCGGTGCGGCCGGGCGCGAAGGGAACGTTTCGATCGACAACGGGCATCGGCTCTCTCTCAAACCGGATCGGCCTGCGCCGAAGCGCGGACAAGCGCGAGCCGCATCGTCTCCGCCAGCACACGCTGTCCCTCGCATGTGCCGATCAGGTCCTGGCAGATCTCGATTTCCACATAGGGCTGCGCTCCGCCCCGGCTGTGAACCGGGAGCGTATAATCGCCCTCGAAATCGATCCGGTAAGGCTCGTTATGGCGAATGCGCAGGTCGGAAGCGCTGGACAATTCCTCGATCAACCGCTGGCCGAACGGGTTGTCGCCCTCGAAGATGACGCCGATATCGCAGTCCCTCTCCGCCTGTCCGGCAAGCCGGCGGGTGAAGCTGTGCATGGCCATCAACACTGGCGCGCTGCCGAGATCGGCCGCATGGCTGACCAAAAGCGCGGCAAGCGCGCTTTGGTACGGTGCGAGGATCTCGTCGTGGCGCCGCTCGCGGTCGGCCGGCGACACCGCGGCATTGCCGGGAATAGCGCGCGCATCGCTCGTCATGGCGATGGAGCCCGATGTACCCGGCCGACGGTTGCAGTCGATGACGAGGCGCGAGTAGGGCTGCGCGATCAGCGGCGCGCCGAGCATGCCGGCAAGCCAGCTCGTCGTCGCGAAGATGCCGATGTCGATGGCTATGTGACAGCCGAGCGCCGCGCGGTCGAGACCAAGCTCTTGAAGCGCGGCGGGAACCCGGGCGCCCGCATGATCGCAACAAAAGACGAAACGACTGTCGGGCCGGCCCGGCAGATGGATCACCGGCGCGACATCGTCCGGGCCGAGCAGCGAAGCGTTCGTGCTCCGCTCAGAAGCAAGCGACATACTTCGCCACCTGCTGGTCGAGATCGAGGCCTTCGAGCAGCTTCAGTTCGCTGCGCTTGTTCATCAGGTAGGCGTCGCGGAATTCCTGTCCCATGAAGGAAAGTATCGCTTCGGAAGCCTCCATCGCCTCGATCGCGGCGTTGAGTGAGGTCGGCAGGCGCTGCAGCCCGCGAGCAGCGATCTCCGTCGCGTCGAGTGCGTCGGGATCGCTTTCCGTCGCCTCCGGTAGCGGCAGTGCGTTGCGCATGCCGTCGAGCCCGCACCACACCAGCGCGCCGAGCACCAGATAAGGGTTGGCGCTCGCATCGGCCGCGCGATACTCGACGTTGAAGCTCTTTTCCGGATTGTCGCCCGACAGCGGGCAGATGCGCAGGCCGGCCTCGCGGTCCTGGACCGACAGGTTGTTGTAGCTGGCGCTCCAGCGGTGCGGCTGCAGGCGCTCGTAGGAAATCGCCGAGGCCGCCGTCAACGGCAGGATAGCCGGCATGTGCTTGAGGATACCGGCGACGAACCGGCCAAGCGGCGCGCTCATGTTGTAGCGCCCGGAAGCATCGAAGGAGGCCGGCTCGCCGTCCGTACTCTGTAGGCTGAAATGCACGTGCACGCCGTTGCCAACCTTGCCAACGCCCATCACCGGCGAAAACGTCGCTCTCTCGCCGCGCGCATGGGCGACGGAGCGCACCACCTCGCGAAACTTCACGGCGCGGTCGGCGGCGGCAACGCCGATCGCCGGCGCGTTGGTCACCTCGAACTGGCCAGGCCCGTATTCCGGCATCGCCATCTCCGGCTCGACGCCGATGTCGGTGAGCGTGCCCACCAGTTCCTGAAGGAAGTTGCCCTGCTGGCGAAATGCCTCCAGACCATAGGCATTGCCACCGTCTTCCGAAACGCCCGAATAATGAAATTCGTGCTCGAAGGCGGCAAAGGGGCGAAGCCCGAACTCCGCTTCCAGCGCCTCGCAGCCGCGGCGCAGCCAATGGCGCGGACAACCCTCCCAGGGCGACCCGTCGAGCTTGTCAAGATTGCACAGGATGAAGCGTTCGGCCGCTTTCTCCAGACCGAGATCGATCACCGTCTCGGTCGTGGGATCCGGCATCATGAGAAGCTCTCCGCGCGATCCCCAGGGCGAGTCGACGATGTCACCGAAAGTCGTGATCATCAGGTTGGTCGGCGCGAGCCCGATGCCCTTTCTGGCGAAAGACGCCGCGTCGTCGGTGGGATAGCCCTTGCCGCGAACCCGTCCGCCATAGTCGGTGATACAGGCAAGCGTGACGTCGCGAGTTCGCATTGGTATCGGCCCTTCTGATTGGTTTATATTTTTCATTATTATCATCGATATACAGTTTAGCAATTAATTTTTCATTGAATCGATGATCTGTTCACAACGCCAGAATATACGCGCTTTCGGCGTGAGGGGAGTGTTGCCCTTCGGAAAAAGCAAGGCCCGCCGCGATGATCGCAACGAGCCAGGGCAAGTCGGGCTGTTGTCTTTACCGCACCGGTTGGACGGTCTTGGGGCCGGCCTTCGGTGTCAGGCGGTGAGCCCGTCCGCCTTGCAGGTGGCGGCAACCGCGTCGACGGAAGCCTTGACGCCGGCGGCCAGCTGCTCGACTTCGTCCGCCGTCATGCACAGCGGAGGCGACATCGCGATCACATCGCGGTGTGGCAGGCTGCGCAGCAGAATGCTGTTTTCGTATCCCTTCGCCTGCACCTTGCCGGCGATCTTGAGCGAGAGGTCGAACGGCGTCTTCAGCGTCCGGTCCTTGACGAATTCCACACCGATCATCATGCCTTCGCCGCGAATGTCGCCGACGATGGGGTTGTCGCCGATGGTCTCCTCAAGACGAGCCTTCAACAGCGTGCCCATCGTCCGCGCGTTTTCGACGAGGTTTTCGCGTTCAATGATCTCAATGTTGGCCAGCGCGGCTGCGGCGCAGGTCGGGTGGGCGGAATAGGTGAAGCCGTGGCCGAAGCTGGCCATCTGCGGCGCGGTATCGCGAAACACGGTCCAGATCTTTTCATTAATGACGCTGGCCGACAGCGGCAGGTAGCCGCTCGACAGTCCCTTGGCCATGGTCATGATATCGGGGCGGATGCCGTAACGCTGCGAACCGAACGGTGCGCCGAGGCGCCCGAAGCCGCAGATCACCTCGTCGGCGATCATTAGTATGTCGTGCTTGTCGAGGACCTTCTGGATCTCGACGAAATAGCCCTCCGGTGGTGGCAGGACGCCGCCCGTGCCCATCACCGGTTCGGCGATAAAGGCGCCGACCGTTTCCGGACCTTCCTCCAGGATCAGCTTTTCCAGTTCGCCGGCGAGAAATTTCGAATAATCCGGCTCGCTCATACCTGCCGGCATGTCGCGATACATGTCGACCGACCTTGTGTAGCGCATCTGCGGCAGCGGCAGGTCGAACATCTCGTGGTAGAGCGGCAGGCCGGTCAGGCTGCCTGAGCCGATCGTCACGCCGTGATACGCCCGGTCGCGGGAGATGATCTTCTTCTTCTTCGGCTTGCCGCGCAGGTTGTTGTAGTACCACACGAGCTTGATGTTGGTGTCGTTGGCGTCCGAGCCGCCCGAGCCGAAGATGATCTTGCTCATCTCGTCCGGCGCCCAGCGCAACACCTTGTCGGCAAGCCGGATCGAAGGCTCGTTCGACATTGAGGTGAAGGAATGAAAGAACGGCAACTGGCTGATTTGCGCGTTTACCGCCTCGGCGATCTCGGGGCGGCCATAGCCGACATTGACGCACCACAGCCCGGCCGCTCCGTCGAGGAAGCGATTGCCTTTGCGGTCGGTGACATAGACGCCCGACGCTTCGGCCATGATCCGCGGTCCATTGGCGAGGTGGTCGGTAATGGATGTCGCCGGATGGAGCAGGCGCTCCTTGTCCATCTCCTCGAGAGACAAGTTGTGGGTGGGGTTGTAGTTCATCGGAGACTCCGGTTCGGGGCTGGAGACTCACTGTAATCTGTGATCACATATCACACAAGTAGGGACGTGCGTGACGGCCGGCTGGCGGCCGGGTTGGATCAGGATGCGCTGGTGGTGCGGACGAGGAAGTCCATGCCGTCGCGAATGTCGCGTTCCAGTTCCTCGCGCGCGGCCCTGCCGTCGCCGCGGGCAATGGCGTCGACGGTCTGATGGTGGCGGTCGATTACGGCCTGATGGCGAACGTCGGTCCGGAAGAGATGCATGAAAGGGCCGACCTGTAGCCAGAGACGCTCGACGAGATCCATCAGCGGTTCGGACCCGGCGGCCTCGACGATGGCGAACTTGAATCGCTTGTTGGCGTTCGCATAGCCTGGCTCGTCGCCGGCGAGCGAGGCCTCGGTCAGCGCGTCGGCGAGCCTGCGCAGCTTTGCCACGGTTGCTTCGTTCGTGCGGCCGGCGGCCATCTCGGCGGCCTTGCCTTCGAGCAGGGCCCGCAGCTCCAGCCGCTCCAGGTATTCTTCCTGGCTCATCTCGGGAAGCTCGATGCCCCCGGTCGCGTTCTGCGTGACCACGCGTTCGGAAACGAGCCGGGTGAACGCCGCGCGCACCGGCATCGGGCTGACGCCGATTTCCTCGGCAATTCCCCGCACCGTCAGGCGCTCGCCAGGCGCGAAGCGACCCGCCATGATCGCCGCGCGAAGCTCGCCATAAACGCGGTCGTGGAGGGTTTCGCGACTAAGCTTGTTGAAGCGCGATTTGGCCATGATATTCATTCCATTACGTGATCTTTGATCACATATCGCGGATTGGCGGCGATGGCCAGATCCGTTCAGGGACCAGAGGGACCTCGAGCGTGGTTTTCCCGTACCATTAGATCACTCCCGGCTTCCAACGGCACGTCCCCAAAAGGCTGAACGAAATCCTGGACAAGAGGCCTTGGAGAAGGGGGTGCCCGTGCAAAGGTGGGGTGCCGACCTTGCGACAGCTCGCGCCGGGGCGCGGCGTCTTGCCGCGTCGAGGATGGGAATGAAAGGCGCCCTTGCGGGCCGCATCCGTGTTCGCCAGCCGTAAGCGCGCAGGCCATAGATACAGGCACTCGCCTTTCTCCCCGCGCGGCCCTATCTTTGACAGGAATGTCATGTTTGGCATCGTGACTTCGCAGTGACGGCTTTGGCATCGCGGCGGCGATGAGAAGGAGGGCGGATTGGCCGGCGTCAGGCAGTTCGATGAGAATTCGGTGTTTGCGGTCGCGCTCGATACGTTCTGGAGCCGGGGCCCGGCTGCAACGACGATGCCCGACCTTGCCCGGGCGACCGGGGTGCAACGTGGCTCGCTCTACAATGCCTACGGCGATCGCGAGACGATTTTCCTCAAGGCCTTCGATGTCTATGAGGAGCGGTTCCTTGCCGCGGTCGGCGCAAGCCTTGAGGGGGATGACGGGCGCTTGATCCTCAAACGCCTTTTCGAGACGGCGGTCGCGAACATGACGAGCGGCTCGCCGCCACGCGGCTGCTTTACGACCAAGACGGCCGTTGACGGCACCACGGCGAGCCCCGCCGTGCACAAGCGGTTGCTGGCGTTCATGGACGCGCTTCTTGCTGCAATTACGGCGGCCCTTTCACGCCCGGGCGTGCGCGAGAACCTGAGGCTCGAACCGGTGGCGGCGGCCAATGTCATCGTCACGTTCCTGCGCGGGATGGCGGTTATGGAACGCATCCATGGTGACCGGGTCGCCCTTCTGGAGAGCGCGGACCATCTGGCGCAGATGCTTTTCGTCAGCTCCGGGGTGGAGCGGTAAGATCCGTCAGGCGCGCCGTCGTCGCGGCAGAAAGCGGCCGTGAGCGGCGCGTTGCCTCGTCCATCTGGACGATGACGGTTTCGGCTTCCGCCATGCAGCGATCATGTTGGAAGAGGGCCTGGGAAAGGGTCATCGAACTGCGGCCGACCGAGGCGACACGCGTGCCGATGATCACCTCGCCCGGCCAGGTGATCTCGGCGCGAAAGTCGAGTGCGAGGCGGGCGATGACGAAGGCGCAGCCGGGCTCGGCGAGCGGCGTTTCTCCGTCGTAGAGGATGCCGACGCGTCCGGTCTCCAGGAATGTGGCGAAGACGGCGTTGTTGACGTGGCCCTGACGATCGGTATCGCCGTAGCGGATCCGGTCCGTCGTTCGGCACGGGAAATCCTCGATACGGACGTCCGCAGTCTTGCCGGCCTCTTTGGCTTCCCCGACCTCCTTGGCCTCCTTGCCCGTCATGATGTCGGTCCTTCCGTTTCCCTGCAGGTCGCGGATCGGGCAAGCCCCCCGAAAGCGTCGAGAAGGCGGTCGCGCCACAGGAAGATCGGGTCGTCAGGCTCGAGCAGCCGGACGGGACTGGAGCAGCGGACCCACATGAACAGACCGAAGATGCAATAGTCGGCATAGGCCGGCGCGTCGCCGGACAGGTAAGGGCGTTTCTTCAGGATCTGCCGCAGCGGCGTGAGAGCGGTCTGCAGCGCGGCGATGTTGGGCGCGCCGTCGGCGGCGACGGCCTCGAGGCTTTTCCCGAAGCGTTCTTCGCGCGAACGGCGAAAATAGTCGCGGTCCTTGGCGTCGAGGCAATCGTAGATATCCAGGAGGATGATGCGGACGGTCAGCGGCAGCAGGGTCGTGTCGGTCCAGGCATTGACGAAGTGGGCGAGCTCCGCCACGCCCGTTCCGGGGAAGAGCGCTGACGTCTCGGGAAAGCGCATGTCGAGATATTCCGCTATGCGCCAGGAATCCGTTACCGTCTCGTCGCTGTCGACGAGCACCGGAACCTTGCCCTGTCCGGAGAAGGCGATGGCCTCCTTTTCGGTGAAGCGCCAGGGCTGACGGTCCGCGTTGAGCCCCTTGTGGGCAAGTGCCATCCGCACCTTCCAACAATGCGGGCTGAAGCGCAGGTCCGGGTCGCTGCCCGCCAGTTCGTAGAGCACCAGGGCCATCGTTATAGCCTTTCGTTTATGGTTTTCGCGGTCTGGCTGAAGAGCCGCTTCTTGCCCTCCTCAGTCACGGTGGGCGCGGTGTTGATGCGGTCGGCGATCTCATAGGCACGGCGGACGGCAGGGCGTTTGGAAATTTCGGCGAACCATCGCGAAACTGCAGGAAAGTCCGCAAGATCCTGGCCCTGTCGTTCGTAGAGGCGCACCCAAGGATAACAGGCGATATCGGCGATGGAATAGTCTTTGGCGATGAAGGCCCGGTCGGCCAGTTGTCGGTCGAGGACGCCGTAGAGCCGGTTGGTCTCGTTGACATAGCGGGTAACGGCATAGGGGATGCGCTCGGGCGCGTACTGGGCGAAATGGTGGTTCTGACCAGCCATCGGTCCGAGCCCGGCCATCTGCCAGTAGAGCCATTGCAGGACGTCGAAGCGCGCGCGGCGTGACGTGGGCAGAAGGTGGCCGGTCTTGTCGGCGAGATATTCCAGGATGGCGCCGGATTCGAAGATCGGCAGGGGCGCGCCGCCGTCGCCCGGCTCATGGTCGACGATGGCGGGAATGCGGTTGTTGGGGCTGATCTGCAGGAAGTCCGGCTGGAACTGGTCGCCGGCGGAGATGTTCACCGGAACGATCCGGTAGTGCATCTGCAGCTCCTCCAGCGCGATGGTGATCTTGTGGCCGTTCGGGGTGGTCCAGTAGTGCAGGTCGATCATGGCGCGGTCCCTTGCGACGGCGCCGGAAATCGCGCCTTCTTTTTTGACACACTCGTCAAATTTGACGAGTGTGTCAAGAATGGCGCGCCGCCGTTACAATGCCACTACTGGTCCTTGCGTTCGATCGCTTCCGGGTCAGCGGTGATCGGCCGGTAGATCTCGACCCGGTCTCCCTCCGAGAGCGGGCTGTCGAGCTTGACGATGCGGCCGAAGACGCCGACCTTCTGCGCGTCGAGTGCGATCTCGGGGAACTGGTCGAGGATGCCGGAGCGCTCGATCGCTTCGCGCACCGTGCAGTCTTCCGGCATGTCCATCTTCAGCCAGATCTTGTGGACCGGCGTGACATAGGCGATCCCGATATTCATCGCTGAGGTCTCCTGGATACGAACGTCAGATCGTGATCTGCAAGCCCTCGGGCTCCGCCTCGTCGCTGTTGGTGGCGAGGCGCTTGCGCCGCTCTTCGAAGGCGCGCTTGGCGGCAAGGAGCAAACCGAGGATGAGAAAGCCCCCTGGCGGCAGAACGAGGAGGAGGAATCCCTTGTAATCTGGGATAATCGTCACTTCCAGGAAGCCAAAGCTGTCGCCGAAGAGCAGGGAGGCATTGGCAAAGAGCGTGCCGGAGCCGAGGATTTCACGGCAGGCACCGAGGACGACGAGGGCGAAGGTGAAGCCGAGGCCCATCATTAGCCCGTCGAGGGATGAGGCGGCAACGCTTTCGCGCGAGGCGAAGGATTCCGCCCGGCCTAGGATGGCGCAATTGGTCACGATCAGCGGGATGAAGAGGCCGAGGACCTTGTAGAGATCGTGCAGCCAGGCGTTCATCGCCATTTCGACCAGCGTGACGAGAATGGCGATGACGAGGACAAAGGCTGGGATGCGGATCTCCGGTTCTATGATCCGCCTGATGAGCGACACCGAGGCCCCGGATGCGACGAGGACCGCCATCGTCGCCAGCCCCATGCCGAGCCCGTTCGTCGCCGTGCCGGTGACGGCGAGGAGCGGACAGAGTGCCAGCAGTTGCGCAAAGACGATGTTGTTGGTCCACAGACCGTCGGCGACGATCCGTCGGTAGGGTGTCGTCATGACTTTTCCTTTCGCGGATCGAGCAATGTGTTGCGATGGGCGCGGAAGAACACCAGCCCTTGATGCACGGCCTTGACGACGGCGCGCGGCGTGATGGTCGCACCGGAGAACTGGTCGAAGCGGCCGCCGTCCTTCTTCACGGCCCATTCGTCGTCCGGCACGCTGTCGAGCGAGGTGCCGGCGAAGGTGTCGATCCAGTCGCTCTTCGTCGCTTCCACCTTGTCGCCAAGGCCCGGCGTTTCGGAATGGTGGAGGACGCGCACGCCGAGGAGGGTACCATCGCGGTCGATGCCCATCAGGATGTCGATCGCGCCACCGTAGCCCTGGCCGGTCACCTCGTAGGCGACGCCGGTCACCGTGCCGTCCCGGGTGGCGGGAAAGACCTCGCGGGTGATGCTGCCGGAAAGCGGCATTGCGTAGCTGTCGGCGATGAGGTCGTTGTCGTGGATCGAGGCGGGGATGACGAGGGCGAGGGAGGCCAGCAGGTCTTCCTTCTGCCGGTCGCGGATGGCGCCTTCGGTCGTCTGGAAACCGGTCGCGAGAAGGGCTGCGCCAAAAAGTGAGAAGCCGCCGAGAAGGGCCGCCAGATAGAAGGGCGAGCGTTCCTTGCGCTGTTTCGGCGCCGAAGCGCCGTTTGACGATCCCGTCGGTTCCGCTCCCTGCTTGCCCGTCTCGCCGGATGCAACCGCGGGCTTGCGTGCGCCAAAGGGGTGTTTGAGGAACCGCATCAACCGGCTATCGGGATTTTCGTCGGTCATTGCGGCCTCACGTTTCCTCGTAGCGGATCGGGTCGCCGGTCCGGGTGCGGCCGTAGATGCGCGGCCGGATGGCGTGGTCGATCAGCGGCACGGTGGCGTTCATCAGGAGGATCGCGAAGCCGATCCCTTCCGGATAGGCCGCCCAGGTGCGGATGACGAAAGTGAGACAGGCAACGCCGGCGCCAAAGACGAGCTTGCCGCGGCCGGTCGCCGGTGCCGTCACGTAGTCGGTGGCGATGAAGACGGCGGCGAAGAGAAAGGTGCCGGAGACGAGCTGGGTGCCAGGATCAAGAAAACGGTCGGGGTCGATCAGGTGGAAGAAGCCGGACAGAGCCGCCATCGTTGCGATCATGGCGACGGGCGCATGCCAGGAGATGGTCCGGGTGGCGAGAAGGAAGAGCCCGCCAAGGACGACGAGGAGGGCGGAGGTCTCTCCGAGCGAGCCGGGCACCGTGCCGAGCGTCATGGCGAGGGGGTCGAAGCCGCCGGACAGGATGTCGGTGAGGGTGAGGCCCTGACCGAGCTGGGTTTTCACGGATCCGAGGAGCGAAGCGCTGGAGACGGCGTCGAAGGTCGATGGCCCGCCGAAGGTGATGGTGAGGGCATCGAAAAAGCCCGGTGCCTCGGCGGAGGCCAGCGGCGCTGGTGCCAGGTATCGCGTCATTTCCACGGGAAAGGAGATCAACAGCACGGTGCGGGCGATCATTGCCGGGTTGAAGAGGTTCTGTCCGAGGCCGCCGAAGGCGTGCTTGGCGAGCATGATGGCAATGAAGGAGCCGAGCGCGCCGATCCACCAAGGCGCCCAGGGAGGAAGCGTCATGGCGATCAGCCAGCCGGTCAGCACCGCCGATCCGTCGGTGAGGAAGGGGCGAACGGGCTTGCCGGCGATTTTCAGCGACAGGGCCTCGGCCACGACAGCGGCGAGGATGGTGACGGCGAGGAGGAAGATCGCCGGCCAGCCGAACTGATAGAGCCCGAAGATGGTCGCCGGCAGGAGCGCGATCATGACGAGCACCATGGTGCGCGAGATGCTTGCGCCGGAATGGGCGAAGGGTCCGCCGATCGGTCCGAGGGCACTCATTCGGCAGCTCTTCCTGCGGCCTCGGCCGCCTCGGCGCGCTTCTTGGCCTCGCGTTCCGCCTTCATGCGGGCCATGGCTTCCTGCTTGGCTTTCTGGATGCGGGCGATGCGCTCGTCGCGGAACTGCGTCAGGCGCTTCGTCTCTTCCTGTTTGTGCCTTGCGCGCTGCTCGGCCGTCAGCTTGCCCTTGGCGTAGTTGAAATACTGGACGAGGGGAATGCGCGAGGGGCAGACCCAGGCGCAGGAGCCGCAGGCGATACAGTCGAGAAGGCCGATGCCGACGGCGCTGTCGAGCTCCTCGTTGCGGATCCTCAACGCCATGTCGAAGGGCGTTAGCCCGCAGGGACAGGCCGAGACGCACGAGCCGCAGCGTATGCAGGGCATCGTCGCATCGTCCGGCACCTCTCGGGCGCCAAGCGCCAGGACCCCGTTGCTGCCCTTGACGATCGAGGCGCGGGTGCTGGCGATCGGCTGACCCATCATCGGGCCACCGAGGAGGAGCCGGCTCGGCTCCTCGCTGTGGCCGCCGCAATGGCTGATGAGGTGGTGGATCGGCGTGCCGATTGGCACCTCGAAGTTTCCCGTCCGGGCCATGGCGCCGCCGGAGACGGTGACGACGCGGGAGATGAGCGGTTCGCCATGACGCACCGCCCGGTTGACGGCATAGGCGGTTGCCACGTTGTGGACGACGATGCCGATATCGGCGGTGAGCGCGCGCGCCGGGGTTTCCTTGCCGGTCAACGTCTGCACGAGGTGCTTTTCCGAGCCCATCGGATAGCGGGTCGGTACCTTGACGAGGGAGATTTCCGTGAAACGTCCGGCCTCGACGACCGCGGCGAGGGCGGCAAAGGCCTCCGGCTTGTTGCTTTCGACCGCGATCGACACCTTGCCGACGCCGAGGGCATGGGCCATGGCGCGGATGCCGTCGACGACCGCTTCGGTACGTTCGCGCATCAGCCGGTCGTCGCAGGTCAGATAGGGCTCGCATTCGGCGGCATTGATGACGAGCGTGTGGAGGTCGTGCCGGTTCTTGAGGTTGAGCTTGACGGCGGAAGGGAAGGTCGCGCCGCCCATGCCGACGATGCCGCAGGCCGCGACCCGCTCGGCGATTGCCGCCGGATCGCAGGAGGCCGGATCGAGCGGCGGGGGCAGGTCGTCCCATGCGTCCTCGCCGTCCGGACGCATGGTGATCGTCGGGCCGGGCAGGCCGGAAGCATGCGGGGCAATGAAACGGCCGATGGAGATGATGCGGCCGGAAGTCGGGGCGTGAACGGCGGCGGAGACGGGGCCCCGGGTGACAGCAAGCGGCTGACCCTTCTTCACCGTATCGCCCTTTGCCACGATGGCGGTTGCCGGCGCGCCGATGTGCTGCTGCAGGGGGATGCGCAGGACGCTCGGCATGGGGATCGGCTCGATCGCCTTGTCGGCGCTGAGGTCTTTCATTTCCCTGGGGTGGATGCCGCCGGCGATGCGGAAGAGTTTCATCGTCTCTCCTCCCTCAGGCCACCAGCGAGGGGGCGGGTTTCGGCCAGTGCCAGGTCTGCAGCGTTGCCGTTTCCGGCCTCAGCGTGATGGCGCCGGTCGGGCAGATGTCGACGCATTTCTCGCAGCCGGTGCAGGCATCGTCGACGACACCGTGCATCTGGCGCGAGGCTCCGACGATGGCATCGGTCGGGCAGCGCTTGAGGCATTTGGTGCAGCCGATGCACAGGTCCTCGAAGACGAAGGCGATGACCGGCCCCTTGTCGACGACCCCGGAAAGATCGAGATCGACGCCGAGGATGTTGGCAATGTCCTTGGCGATCGCTCGTCCGCCGGGTGGGCACAGGTCGGGCGGCGCGGACCCCTCACCGATCGCCTCGGCGGCGGCCGAACAGCCGGGATAGCCGCACTGGCCGCAATTGGTGCCGGGCAGAAGGTCGTCGATCTCGGCGGCGACAGGGTTGCCCTCCACGCGCAGGAGCCGGGCCGAAAGGCCAAGACCGCCGCCAAGGGCAATCCCAAGTCCCGTCAGAATGGCCATCGCTTCGATCATGATCGTCCTCCGGTAACGGGAAACGGGGATTATTGGGTCACCAGACCGGCAAAGCCCATGAAGGCGAGCGACAGAAAACCAGCGGTGAGAAAGGCGATCGGCGCGCCGGCGAAGGCGGCCGGGACGGCGGCCAGACGAAGGCGCTCCCGCATGCCGGCGAAGATCACCAGCACCATGGTGAAGCCGGCGGCCGAACCGAAACCGTAGAGCATGCTTTCCACAAAGGAGTGGTTTTCCTGGATGTTGAGAAGTGCGACGCCAAGGACCGCGCAGTTGGTGGTGATCAGCGGCAGGTAAATGCCGAGCACCTGATGCAACATCGGAGAGACCTTGCGCATGGTCATTTCGGTGAACTGCACCACGGCGGCAATCACCAGGATGAAGGTGAGGATCCTGAGATAGCCGAGGCCGAAGGGCGCAAGGAGGAAGCGCTCGATCAGCCAGCCGGCGGTTGCCGCTATCGTCAGCACGAAGGTCGTGGCGAACCCCATGCCGACCGCGGCGGTGATCTTGTTGGAGACGCCCATGAAGGGGCAAAGACCCAGGAACTTCACCAGCACCACGTTGTTGACGAGGGCCGTGCCCAGGAGAATGACCAGATAGTGTTCCATCTGCGTTTTCCGTCTCCGGTGTCGCGGGTCAGGTGTCGA
Source organism: uncultured Rhodobium sp. (assembly GCA_963675285.2). Taxonomy (GTDB): domain Bacteria; phylum Pseudomonadota; class Alphaproteobacteria; order Rhizobiales; family Rhodobiaceae; genus Rhodobium. Next base: position 633,320 of record CAXXGS010000002.1, on the reverse strand, counting down.
GAATGCCGGGGGTGTCGCCGCGGATGGGGATGGCGGCGATCCCGACGCTCATTGAGGCTCAGGCGTGCCAAAAGGCTCAGGCGTGCCATGAGCATCAAGCGTGCCAAGCGTGCAGCCGACCGGTGCTGTGCTGAAAATGGCGTCGTTTTCCAACGCTTTCGGCCGCTGTCGCATCGGATGGCGAGTGTCGCGAAAGCGACATTCGAAAATCGGATGGCGACGAGAATGTTGTAAAGCCGACAAGTTGGCGGGTTTCGCGGTGCCGGGTTTGTCGGGTTCCTGCCCAAACCGACAAAAAGGCATGCTTCTTGCTGCGTTCCGGCGTGTCGGCATTCCGGTCGGGAAATCCCGCCGTGTTGCCGGCGATACCCGATGCGCGGACCGGAGACGGCCCAGGAACGGACCGCTGATCTTTCGTGATGCGGCAATACAGAACAGACTTCGCAGAGGATCCCATGACGACGTCCGATGCCGACAACAGCCCTCTTTCCGATACGACAGCGCTGGCGGCTGTGCTGACGTCCCTGCCCGAGGATCTGCCGCCGGAGGTCCGCAAGCTCTTCCACCTCGATCTGAGTTCCAAGGACGGGTCGCTGCCGCCGCGTCTCTACCAGGATGCGGTTGAACAGATCTCGGTCGCCATTTCGATCACCGACCGCAACGCGAACATTCTCTACGTCAATGCCGCCTTCGAGGCGCTCACCGGCTATCCGGTCAGCGAGGTGCGGGGAAAGAACGAGTCGCTGCTTTCCAACAAGCGCACGCCTAAGGCCGTTTACCTGGAACTGTGGGAGACAATCGCCAGCGGCAACATCTGGAATGGCCGACTGATCAACCGCAAGAAGAACGGCGAACGCTATCTCGCCGACGTCACCATCGTGCCGGTGAAAACCCGCTCCGGCGAGATCGGCTACTATCTCGGCATGCATCGCGACATCACCGAGATGCATCACTTGCAGCGGCGAGTCGAAAACCAGAAGGCTCTCATCGAGAGCGTCCTCGACAGCGCGCCTGTGGTCATGATGCTTGTCGACACGTCCGGCACGGTGATGGTCGAGAACAAGGCCTGCCGGACGCTCGCCACGGAAATGCAGGGCATCGCGCCGGCCGACTTCTTCCTTGCCGAACTGGCGCCGCTCCTCGGCGATGATCTGGTCAGCGCCTGCGCGGAGGAGCGGACGCTCGCCGGCATAGAGGTGTGTTTCGATCCCAAGGGCGTCTTCGGATCACGCTGGTTTTCCTGCTCCGCGCTCTGGGTGCGCGAGTTCGAACTGACAGCCGATACGTATTTCGAAAGTCATCGCCAGAGCGCGCTCCTTCTGGTGTGCAACGAAATCACCGGTCTCAAGTGGCAGTACGAACAAGTCCGCCTCCACGCCGTCAGGGCGCAGATGGCGGAACTGGAGATGCGGCGCGGCGCCAACGAGATCATCGAGGGCGCGCTCTATCAGCTCCAGGGGCCGCTGAATGTCGTGCAGGCGATGAGCGGCATGTTGAAACGGCGTGAGGACGAGGACCGCCATCTGGGTCTTGCGATCGATGAGGCGCTGTCGTCCGGCCACGAGGCGATCGAACGGCTGCGGCTGTCTCTGCCGCCGAAGCGGTCTTTCGCCGCCGCCCCGGTCAACCTCAATCAGGTGGTGCGCGACGTCCTGGTGCTGTCGGCCAACCGCCTTTCGGCGAGCGGCGTGGTTGTCGACTGGCGTCCGGAACGGGAGTTGCCATCGGTCTACGGTCACGAGAACCTTCTGCGGATCCTCGTCAAGATTCTGCTCGACAATGCCATTACCGCGGTCGGGGAGCCGGACGCCCATGCGCGCGACATCCGCATCGCGCTGCGGCTCAACGCCGACGATCTGATCGAGATCCATTTTCGCGATTACGGGCCGGGCGTCGATCGGGCCAACCGCTCGAAAATTTTCGAGCCTTTCTTCTCCGGCTGGAGCCGACGGCGGCGCGGCGCGGGCATGGGGCTTGCCGTCGCGCAGCAGATCGTCGCCGAACTTGGCGGCGACCTCTACGTCGATACTACCCATCAGCCGGGCTTCGCCATCTGCGTGGCCCTGCCGGTCTGCAAAGCGCACAAGAACGGGTCGTGAGGATGCAGGAAAAGGCAGACGGACGCAGCGTGCCAAGGGGCTCGGACCGGATCTGTCCGAGACCGGTCTTCTGCGCCTTTTACAAGCAGGAGCTGGAAACGCTCTATCAGGTGAGCCAGTTGCTCGGTCGTTCGCTGAACCTGCGCGAAACGGCCCGCGAGGTGCTGAAGCTGCTGCATGACGAAGGGCGGCTACACTATGGCATGATCTGTCTGATCGACGACGACAGCGGCGACCTGGAAACCGTCGACGTACATCATGACAATGCGATCGTCGGGCAGAATGTGCGCTACCAGGCGGGCGAGGGGGTCGTCGGCTCGATCCTCAGCGGCCGCGAGGCGATCGTCGTGCCGCGGATTGCCGACGAGCCGCGATTTCTCGACCGCCTTGGCGTCTACGATCCGGAATTGCCGTTTATTGCGGTGCCGATCTTCTATGGTTCGGAGGATGCGTTCGGGGTGCTCGCCGCCCAGCCGCTCGACCAAGACCGGTTCCTGGAGGATCACGCCAAGCTCCTGGAGATGATCGCCTCGCTGATTGCCCAGACGCTCCATCTGTCGCGGGCGATCGAACGTGAGCAGGACCTTCTGCGCTCCGAGCGCGACCAGCTTCGCCGACACGTCAAGCAGCAGCACGGCTTCGACAACATCATCGGCGCGACGGATTCCATGCGCATCGTCTTCGACCAGGTGCGGGTGGTGGCGAAGTGGAACACCACGGTACTGATCCGGGGAGAATCCGGCACGGGCAAGGAACTGATCGCCAATTCCATTCACTACAATTCGCCGCGTTCCACTGGTCCGTTCCTGAAGCTCAACTGTGCCGCGCTTCCCGACAACCTCCTGGAATCGGAACTCTTCGGCCACGAGAAGGGGGCGTTCACCGGCGCCACCTCGATGCGGAAAGGCCGTTTCGAACAGGCCGACGGCGGCACGCTCTTCCTTGACGAGATCGGCGAGATCTCGCCAGCCTTTCAAACCAAGCTCCTGCGTGTTCTGCAGGAGGGCGAACTGGAGCGCGTCGGCGGCAACCGCACGCTGAAGGTCGACGTGCGCATCATCGCGGCGACCAATCGGGACCTTGAGAGCGCGGTCGAGGCGGGTGATTTCCGCGAGGACCTCTACTACCGCCTGAACGTCATGGCGATCACCATGCCGGCCCTGCGCGAGCGCATCGACGACATTCCCGATCTCGCCCGCTTCCTTCTCGGCAAGGTCGGCCAGAAACAGGGCCGGACGTTGCGGCTCACCGACAGCGCCATACGGTTGCTGATGCGCTACACGTGGCCGGGCAATGTGCGCGAACTGGAAAACTGCATGGAGCGCGCGGCGGTGATGAGCATGGATGGCACCATCGACCGCGACGTGATCACGCTTGCCGGGCTGACCGAACGGATGCTCGGCGCCGGCCCTGTCTCGACCAAGGGCGCTGCCGCGTCACAGGCCCAGATGCCGACCAGAACGGCACCGACCCGGCCGGCTTCGTCCCGGCCCGCACCATCGGCCGGGGGAGCCGATGACATCGACGGGCCACCGGCCTGGGAGGACGAGGAGATCGGCGAGCGCGAGCGGGTCATCGCCGCGCTGGAAGAGGCCGGCTGGGTGCAGGCCCGCGCCGCTCGCCTCCTCAATATGACGCCGCGCCAGATCGCCTACCGGATCAAGGTGCTCGACATCAAGATGCGGCGGATCTGAACGCGCTCCGCGGGCGAGGGGAAGGGCCGGCTCGCCGGCTCTTTTCGCGTTTCGGGCGAGCGATCCGCCAATGTCGCAAAAGTCACAGCCCGCCCGGTGCGCCTTTGTCGGGTTTGCGACAGGCTCGTGCGTCCCTCGGATTTCTGAAATCGATTGAATAACAGTATGTTAGAATAATATCCCCGGCTGGCATGGCGGTTGCTAACAGTTCCTCAATGTGGCGTCGTTCGCGGATGGCGCCCGCTCTCTTGAGAGAAGGGACAACGGGATGGATCTGAAGGTTCTTGGACCGGCGACAAGTGCCGGCGGCTGTTCGAAGGGCTCCTGCGGGTCGACGTCGGACCAGATGGCGCATCTGCCGGAGGCGATCCGCGAGCGGGTCAAGAACCATCCCTGCTATTCGGAGGAGGCGCATCACCACTACGCCCGCATGCATGTTGCGGTGGCGCCGGCCTGCAACATCCAGTGCAACTACTGCAATCGCAAATACGACTGCGCCAACGAGAGCCGGCCCGGCGTCGTCTCCGAGCTTCTCACTCCCGATCAGGCGGTGAAGAAGACGCTCGCGGTCGCGGCCACCATTCCGCAAATGACGGTGCTCGGCATCGCCGGGCCGGGCGATCCGCTGGCCAATCCGGCGCGCACCTTCGAAACGTTCCGGCAGCTGTCCGAGAAGGCGCCCGACATCAAGCTGTGCGTCTCGACCAACGGCCTGACGCTGCCCGACCATGTCGAGGAACTCGTTCGCCACAACATCGACCACGTGACGATCACCATCAACTGCGTCGACCCGGAGGTGGGGGCGAAGATCTATCCGTGGATCTACTGGAACAACCGCCGTATCCGCGGCGTGAAAGCCGCCAGGATCCTCATCCGCCAGCAGCAGAAGGGCCTGAAGATGCTGGTGGAGCGCGGCGTCCTCGTTAAGGTCAATTCTGTCCTCATCCCCGGCGTCAACGACGAGCACCTGAAGGAAGTGAGTCGGGTGGTGAAGGAGGCGGGGGCCTTCCTCCACAATGTCATGCCGCTCATCGCGGAGGCCGAACACGGCACCTATTACGGCGTCATGGGCCAGCGCGGACCGACGCAGGCCGAGCTGACCTCCCTGCAGGATGCCTGCGGCGACATGAACATGATGCGGCACTGTCGGCAGTGTCGCGCCGATGCCGTCGGCCTGCTTGGCGAGGATCGCGGTCAGGAGTTCACCCTCGACAAGATCGAAGCGATGGAGGTGGACTACGAGGCGGCGATGGAAAGGCGGGCCCGCATCCACGCCGCGATCGAGGCGGCACGTGAGGACGAGCGGGCACGGGCGGCGACGGTCTGCGAGCCGATACTTCCCGCCGGCCTTCGTCCGGTCACGATGGCCGTCGCGAGCACCGGCCAGGGCGTCATCAATCAGCATTTCGGCCACGCCAAGGAATTCCTCCTCTACGAGGCTTCGCCGGCAGGTGTGCGCTTCATCGGCCACAGGAAAACCGACCAGTACTGTTCCGGCGACACCAGCTGCGGGGATGCGGAGACCGCCCTTCAAAGGACGATCCGCACGCTTGAGGGTTGCGAGGCAGTGCTCTGTTCCAAGATCGGTTTTGAGCCCTTCGAGCAACTGGAGGAGGCCGGCATCCAGCCGAACGGCGAACATGCCATGGAACGCATCGAGGAGGCTGTCGCGGCCGTCTATCGCGAAATGGCCGAGGCCGGGGCGCTCGATGTGCCGTCGGCGGCCGGGCTTGTGGCGTGAAGGGAGATTGACGGGATGGCTCTTTCGATCACCGATCTGTGCGTGAACTGCTTTGCCTGCATGGATGTCTGTCCGAGCGACGCGATCCACGAGGCGAGGCCCGTTTTTGCCATCGACGCGAGGGCCTGTACCCAGTGCGAGGGTGCCTTCGCCGATCCGCAATGCGCCAGCATCTGTCCCGTCGAGGGCGCGATCCTCGATGCGTTCGGCGAGGCGCTGAATCCGCCCGGATCGCTCACCGGGATTCCCCGCGAAAGACTTGCCGCGCTCGCCACCGGCGGCTCCGCCGGTCAGCCTCTTTTGCGAGGATAGCGCGATGGCTTCGCCGTCACAGCCGGGTGCGGTCGAAATTTCGGATGGGATTCACTGGATCGGCGCGCTCGATCCGGACCTGCGGACGTTCGACCTCATCCTGAAGACAGCGAACGGGACGACCTACAACGCCTATGCCGTGCGTGGCGCGAAGGGTGTCGCCATCATCGATACGGTGAAGGAGGAGTTCGCCGACGATTTCTTTGTGCGGCTCGAGGACATCGCCGATTACAGCGAAATCACCGCCGTTGTCCTCAACCATCTGGAGCCGGACCATACCGGCGCGGTGCCGGAGCTGATGCGGCGGGCGCCCGGGGCGCATATCCACGTCTCGCATCGCGGCTTGAAACTCCTCCAGGCGTTGCTCAAGGACGACTTGGAACGCTACGCCTATACGCTTGTCGATACTGACGATACATGCGACCTCGGCGGTCGGGTGCTTTCCTTCGTCAACACGCCCTACCTCCACTGGCCGGATACCCAATGCACGCATCTCCCCGACGAGGGCGTGCTGTTTTCCGGCGATGTCTTCGGCTGCCACTTTTGCGACGAGCGGCTCTACAACGACCGCGTCGGCGATTTCCGGTTCTCCTTCGAATATTACTTCAAGCACATCATGCGGCCTTTCAAGGGCTACGTGCTCAAAGCGATGGACAAGATCGAGCCGCTGGAGCCGCGCCTTATCGCGCCGGCTCACGGGCCGATCCTGCGCGATAATCCGCTCGACTACGTGCGAAGCTACCGCGCGCTTTCCCACTCGTATTTGCCCAACGAGATCGGCGGGCGGGAGAAGAGCCTCCTCGTTTTCTACATGAGCGCCTACGGCGCGACGGCCGATATGGCGCGCTCGGTCTATGAAGGCGCGAGCGCGATCGAGGGCGTGCGCGCTTCGCTCTACGACCTGGAGGGCGGCGAAATCGAGCCCTTCGTCGATCTGATCGAGGGCGCGGACGGTCTCGTCTTCGGCTCGCCGACGATTAACGGCGATGCGGTGAAGCCGGTCTGGGATGTGCTTGCCTCGCTGATCTCGATCGAGACCAGGGGCAAGCTCGGTGGCGCCTTCGGCTCCTACGGGTGGTCCGGCGAGGCGGTGGCGATGATCGAGGACCGGCTGCGGGGCCTGAAGATGCGGGTGCCGGAAAAGGGGCCGCGCATCAAGTTCCATCCGACGGAGACCGAACTTGAGACATGCCGCGACTACGGCCGGGCGCTGGCGGAAAGCCTCGCGGGAAAGGCGGGCGCGAAGGAAATCGATTTTGCGGATCTGTGAGGGCAGAGGCGGGACGGGAGACGGGCCCGTCCGCGGGGCGCGCACCAGGCGCGAGGATTTGGCCAAAGGAGACTGACATGGCGAAAGGCAAACTGACGTTCACCGATATCGGTGTTTCCGTCAACGTTCCGGCCGGTACCCGAGTGATCGAGGTGTCGGAGAAGATTGGCGCGGGGATCATCTACGGCTGCCGCGAAGGGGATTGCGGTACCTGTCTGATGAAGGTCGAGGGTGGGATGGAGTTCCTGTCCGAACCGACGGCGCTGGAAGACAAGGTGCTCAAGGAGAACATGGCCGGCAAGGACATGCGCTGCGCCTGTCAGGCGCAGATCCTGGGCGATGGCGAAATCAAGGTTCACCCCGCCTGAGGCGGGGATACCGCCCTTTCCCGCATCTCAAGGAGCATCATCATGCCCAAGATCATTTTCCAGCATCCGGAATACGACGAAATCGAGATCTATGCCCCGGCCGGCAGTCACAAGCGGACGATCCTGTCGCTGGCGAAGGAATACAAGGTGCCGATCAGTTTCGACTGCCAGGACGGCGAATGTGGGACTTGTGCGATCCGCGTCACCGACGCCGCCGGCAATCCGACCCATATGGCGACCCATATGACGGAGAAGGAAAAGACGGTTCTGCGTGAGATCGGCAAGATATCGAAGGAGGAGCTGGAACGCGTCATCGTCGACGACATGCCGAGCGAATGGCGGCTCGCCTGTCAGATGATCATGCGCGACGAGGATATTCGCGTCACCTATGAGCGGGCGCTATGAGGTCGGGGGCCGTGGACACCAGGGCGTCCGGCCGACCAAGCCCCGAGGAGGCGCTTTACGCGCGCCTCCTCGGACCCGAGACCGCGGATGTATCCGCTGGCGGCGATCCCAACCGCCATTTTCTCGCTCAAATGCTGGCGTGCGCGCTTGTCGGCCGGGGTGCCCTGCCGGCTCTCCTCGGCCTCCGCGAGGCGGCGTTCGCGGTGATGGTGGAGACGATGTTTCCGGCGTTCGGGCTGCCGCCAGCCTTCGGCGCTGCGCCCTCCGACGACCGCTACGAGGAGATCGAGGACGTGCGCGCGCTCCTTGCCGAGCATCGCGCCGGGCGCTTTTCGTCGGAAGTCTGGATCGTGGAAATCGTTTCGGCCGGCTGCATGGCAAGCGACCATCTGTGGTCCGATCTCGGCCTTTTCTCGCGCGGCGAACTGACGGCGATGTTGATGGTGAATTTTCCCGCGCTAGCCGGCCGCAACACGCAGAACATGAAGTGGAAGAAATTCCTCTACAAGCAGCTCTGTGAGGCGGAGGGGCTGTTCATCTGCCGTGCGCCGAGCTGCCAGGTCTGCGACGATTACGCGAAATGCTTCATCCTGCCGGACGAGGACGGCGGCAGGTAGGCTCGAGCCTCGGCCTTTTTTCACGGGTTTCTTTCGCTCTCGGGGTCGTATTGCCCTTGTGGCCTGTTGGCGGAGGTGACACCCGCCCCGCGGCTCCTGGTCACGCCGGCCTTGACGCCGTGCGTGGTGGTGCCGTGCCGTGTCATGTCCATCGAACCCAAAGCGTTTGCAAGGCCGGTCGGCCTTCGCGCGCTCAGCGCGCTCCCGCTGAGGCTAATGGGCCTGAGCGACCGCCCGGCCGTGGGCGAAAAGGGCCCGATGCCGTTGCAGCCGCGCCGGGGCGGGAAATTCGCCCCCCTCGCTCCGCCGTCGTCCACCTTCCTCCAGGTCCTCGACAAACAGGCGTGGGCGGGTCTCGCCTTCCAGCCGGATACGCGCGCGCATCCCGGGCGTCATGTGGATCGCGCCGTCCTCGTCGACAAGGAGGACGAGAGTGAGCCCCATCCGCCGCGCCGTTTCGCGCCAATGTTCGGGACCGGCGACGGAGAGGGCGGTCGCCGCGGCGTCGGCGAGGGCGCCATTGTTGCCGATGACGCTTGCGGAAACGATGCCGCTGACCGGCTCGCCGTCTCTCGGGTCGAGGATGTGGGAATAGCGCACGCCCCGATCCTCGCGGTAACGGAAATAGTTGCCGGAGGTGTAAAGCACCTCGCCTGGCCGCAATTGCGCCGAGGCGATCGCACCCCAGCCCTTCGGATCGCGGATCGCGACGCGCCAGGGACGGTCGCCGTGGCTACCGATCACGTTGACGTCGCCACCGGCGTTGAGCACGGCGTTCCCAACGCCGTTTTCCGCTAGTTTTTCCGCTGCCCAATCCATGGCCGCGCCTTTGGCAAAGCCGCCGAAGTCGAGGCTGACGGCGGGATTCGTCGAAGAGGCCGCAAGACCGTCGAGACGGATGTCGGCCATGGAGGGATGCGCGGCGACGAGCGCGGTGATCGCCGCTTTCGACGGAGGCGGTCCCCTTGGGCGCTCATCGCTGTGAAAGCCCCACAATTCGATGAGCCTGCCGATCGCCGGGTTGAAGAGGCCGCCGCTTTGATGCTCCAGCGCCTTTCCCTGCCGGATCGCACGGGCAAGGAGAGGGGATATCGTCATCGTGCGACCTTCGGCGAAGGCCGCGTTGAGCCGCGTCATCTCGCCCGGCTGCCAAGCGTGCCAGTCGCGGTGCATGCGGGTAAAACCCTCGGAAATCTCGGGCAGGACATGGGCGAGCGCGTCGCGCTCTCGGTCCGGCGCGACGATTTCGACGAGCGTGCCGAAGACGTAGAACGTGTAGTGGCGGTCGGGCGCGTCACGCGGTCCGGTGAGGAGGATGCCGGCGAGGAGGCCGGCGATAACGAGGCCGGGCAGCGCGGCAAGGCCGAGGAGGAGGGCGGTGGCGCGGGGCGCCATTCGTGTTGCTATCCGGGGCGCTATCTGACGCATAATTCGGCGCACGATCCGGGTTTCCTCTTCAGTGTTTCAGCCGGACGGGAACGAGGCTGGCGAGAATGCCCGGCGTATTCGCGACCTTCCGGGCGGCGAGGATGCCGGCGGCGAGGCCGGCAATTGCCGCCGCGATCGTCGCGTGCTCCGATCCGCCGATCGCGGCGACGCAGAGCGTGGCCGTGAAGAGGCTGACGAGCGGCAGGAGATAAGTGAGGGCGGCGGCGAGAACGAGGCCACTTTCGGGAACGAGGAGGGTGACGCGATCACCGGCCGCGACGTCGAGGCCGCTCTTCACCCGCAGAGTGCTGTCGGGCCGGCCGATCAGCTTTTGCAGCGCCGCTGTGCCGCAATGGCTCACCGCGCCGCACCCCGCGCATCCGCCCGCTTTCTGGGGGGCGACGGTCACAATACCCTGGCGGACGGCGACGACGGTCGCCTGTGCTTCCGCGAGACGGGGTCCGGCGATTGCGCCGATGTCCTCGCCGGCATCCCTGATGTCCCTGGTGGCATGTCTCATGTCCGGGTCCGCCATGATCATGGCCTTCCCGGGCGGGGACGATGGCTGCCGCGAGATCGTCCATGTCCGTCGCTCCCCTCGCGCCATGCGGCAAGGGAGACGATCTTGGAGCCGGAAAATCCGGTCATCGCCTCTTTCCGCTTGTTGTCGGGCTGCGTCGTCGTGTCGGTCTGGTGGAGAGAGGGACCACTCATGATCGCTTTCCTTTCGTCGGGTTTCGGGGGTTCAGCCGGCCAGGGCGGCCGTGTGTCCGCCCGCCCGCCGGCCGGTCAGAGTCAGGAAGGCGTCGATATCCAGCGGCAGGATCTCGATGTTCTTCTTGCGACAGTAGCGGCGTTCCTTGTCGGTTGGCGCGGGGATCAGGGCCCAGCCGGCCGGCTCGCCGGCGCCAAAGATGATGTCGCTCATCACCATGCGTTCGGTGTCGCGGGTGAAACGCATGCCGAGGAAGAGGTAGCGCTTGGTCGCACGCCGCGCCTTCAGGAAGGCGGGAATGGCGAAACCGCCCATCAGTTCGGTGATGTAGTCGACGTAATCGGCGTCGGAGGCGATGTAGCTCGGCTCTGGCTGTGGCGATCCCATCGGCTTGAAGAGCACCGGCAGGGCCGGGTCGACCTCGTTGAGCGCGACAGGCCGATATGCCTTTCCGTCGTTCTGGTGGAGGAGGAAGCGGTAGTCGGTGCCGCCGACACGGGCAACGCCCCGGACGAGGACGTGCGGTGTGTCGCTCCACGCATTCTGCAGGAGGAGGTCGCGATTGACGTCGACAACGTAGCTGGGGCGCAGGGCGGCGAGCCAGGCGTGCACCGCGCCCGGTGCCCAGTCGCCGGTGCCATAGGTTTTCGTCAGGAACTGTTCGATGAAGCGCCGGCCGCGCTTCAGTTCAAGGTTCATCGCCGCGCGCGGGAATTCGTACATCAGCTTAGGGGCCATCGGCCGGCCGCCGTTCATGGCATGGATCAGGCTGTCGCTGTCGGCGGGGATCGCCGCGCCCGTCTGCGTATCGCGCACGTCGGCGAGGGCACCGGGGCCGAGGTAAGGGACGATCTCGCCGTCGGCCAAGCCCGCCAGGATGTCCTCGATGATCGGTTCGATTTTCCGCGTTTCCATCGCTGCCTCGTTGCTGTTGTCCGTCAGAAAAGTGTCCTGCCGGTCTCAAAGCAAAAAGCGAACCACTTGGTATTTTTATGTAAGATATTGAAAATAAATATATATTTTCGATGTTGCATTGTCGGCTTTGCGACAATGGGCTGACAGGGCGCTCATCCACACCCGGCCGGCGATCGGGATGCAGAGGTCCGTCTTTCGCTGTCCGCGCGTCCGTGTGTCGTCTGTCGGCTATCCGACAAAATGGAACCTCGATTGTTGCGCTTGCCACGCGATCGATGTCGAAGGGTTGATTCTAAAAACCTATATATTTCAATTATTTGAATTCATATTCCGTACTTGGCACGTGGTTTGCGTTGTCCCTGGCGCATCAACGGTTTGCGACGTTCCGCCGAGCGGAGCACGGAATTAGTCCACTGCCAAGGAGAAGCAACATGGCACTGCGTCAATGCGCGATTTACGGAAAGGGCGGCATCGGCAAGTCGACCACCACCCAGAACCTCGTCGCCGGTCTCGCCGAGCTCGGCAAGAAGGTGATGATTGTCGGCTGCGATCCGAAGGCGGATTCCACCCGGCTGATCCTGCACGCCAAGGCCCAGAACACCATCATGCACCTGGCGGCGGATGCCGGCTCGGTGGAGGATCTGGAACTGGAGGACGTGCTGAAGGTCGGCTACGGCGACATCAAATGCGTCGAATCCGGCGGTCCGGAACCCGGCGTCGGCTGCGCCGGCCGCGGCGTCATCACCGCCATCAACTTCCTTGAGGAAGAGGGCGCTTACGAGGAAGACCTCGACTTCGTCTTCTATGACGTTCTCGGCGATGTCGTTTGCGGCGGCTTCGCCATGCCGATCCGCGAGAACAAGGCGCAGGAAATCTACATCGTCTGCTCCGGCGAGATGATGGCCATGTACGCGGCCAACAACATCGCCAAGGGCATTGTGAAATACGCCAATTCCGGCGGTGTCCGCCTTGCCGGCCTGATCTGCAACTCGCGCAACACCGACCGCGAGGACGAACTGATCATGGCGCTGGCCGAAAAGCTCGGCACTCACATGATCCACTTCGTGCCGCGCGACAACGTCGTCCAGCACGCCGAGATCCGGCGCATGACGGTGATCGAATACGATCCGACGGCCAAGCAGGCCAGCGAATACCGCTCGCTGGCGCAGAAGATCGTCGACAACACCAAGTTCGTTATCCCGACGCCGATCGGCATGGACGATCTGGAAGAGCTGCTGATGGAATTCGGCATCATGGAGGTCGAGGACGAGAGCATCGTCGGCCAGAAGGCCGAAGAAGCGGCTGCCTGACGGTTTTCATCGAACAAGCGGGCGGGCGAGGCCCCGATCGGATCCATGCCCCGGCTAGGGTCCATGTCTCGCCCCGATCTCTCGAATTGGGGACAAGCCAATGTCGACATTGACGAAACAGGAAACCGAGGCGCTCATCCAGGAGGTCCTCGACGTTTATCCGGAGAAGGCCCGCAAGGACCGGGCCAAGCACCTGACGGCGAACGACCAGGCGGTCGAGAAGTCGAACAAGTGCATCACGTCCAACCGCAAGTCCCAGCCGGGTGTGATGACCATCCGCGGCTGCGCCTACGCCGGCTCGCGCGGCGTGGTGTGGGGGCCGGTCAAGGACATGATCCACATCTCGCACGGTCCGGTGGGATGCGGTCAGTATTCCCGCGCCGGCCGTCGCAACTACTACGTCGGTACGACCGGCGTGAACACCTTCACGACGATGAACTTCACCTCCGACTTCCAGGAGAAGGATATCGTCTTCGGCGGCGACAAGAAGCTCGACAAGCTCATCGACGAGGTCGAGATGCTGTTTCCGCTGTCGAAGGGCCTGACAGTGCAGTCGGAGTGTCCGATCGGCCTCATCGGCGACGATATCGAGGCGGTGTCGAAGAAGAAGGCGGCTGACCTCGACAAGGCCGTCGTGCCGGTCCGCTGCGAAGGGTTCCGTGGTGTTTCGCAATCGCTCGGCCACCACATCGCCAACGACTCGATCCGCGACTGGGTGTTCAGCCGCGCCGAGGGCAAGGAATTCGAGGCAACGCCCTACGACGTCAGCATCCTCGGTGACTACAACATCGGCGGCGACGCCTGGTCCTCACGCATCCTCTTGGAGGAAATGGGCCTTCGGGTCATCGCGCAGTGGTCGGGCGACGGCACGCTGGCTGAGATGGAGAACACGCCGAAGGCCAAGCTGAATCTTCTCCATTGCTACCGGTCGATGAACTACATCTCCCGGCACATGGAAGAGAAGCACGGCATTCCGTGGATGGAATACAATTTCTTCGGTCCGACCAAGATCGCGGAGTCGCTCAGGAAGATCGCCGAGCGCTTTGATGACACGATCCGGGAAGGAGCCGAGCGGGTCATCGCCAAGTACGAGCCCGAGTGGAAGGCGATCGTGGAGAAGTACCGGCCGCGCCTTCAAGGCAAGCGGGTGATGCTCTACGTCGGCGGCCTCAGACCGCGCCACATCATCGGCGCCTACGAGGATCTCGGCATGGAAGTGGTCGGCACGGGCTACGAGTTCGCCCACAACGACGACTACGATCGCACGATCCCGGAAATGGGCAATGCGACGCTGATCTACGACGATGTCACCGGTTACGAATTCGAGGAATTCGTCAAGCGCGTGAAGCCGGACCTGATCGGCTCCGGCATCAAGGAAAAGTACATCTTCCAGAAGATGGGCATTCCGTTCCGGCAGATGCATTCGTGGGATTATTCCGGTCCCTATCACGGCTATGACGGCTTCGCCATCTTCGCCCGCGACATGGACATGACGCTGAACAACCCCTGCTGGGACAGCCTCACGCCGCCCTGGAAGCGGAACCCGCTGCCGGTCGCCGAGGCGGCCGAGTAAATCCCGATTTTCGGTTCAACCAAGACTTCGCCTGTTCACGGATTGGTGGCGCGAAGGAGGACACGATGAGCCAGACTGTAGAGAATATCAAACCAAGCTATCCGCTGTTCCGGGACGACGACTACAAGAAGTCCCTCACCGACAAGCAGAAGCTTTTCGAGGAAAAGGTCGATCAGGACAAGATCGAGGAGGTCTTCGAGTGGACGACGTCCGCCGAATACAAGGATCTCAACTTCTCGCGCGAGGCGCTGACAATCAACCCGGGAAAGGCCTGCCAGCCGCTCGGCGCGGTGCTGTGCTCGCTGGGCTTTGAAAAGACCTTGCCCTACGTGCACGGCAGCCAAGGCTGCGTCGCCTATTTCCGCACCTACTTCAACCGCCATTTCAAGGAGCCGATCGCCTGCGTGTCGGATAGCATGATCGAGGACGCGGCGGTGTTCGGCGGTCAGAAGAACATGTTCGACGGCCTGGCCAACGCCAAGGCGCTCTACAAGCCCGACATGATCATGGTGTCGACGACCTGCATGGCGGAGGTCATCGGCGATGACCTCAACGCCTTCATCGGCAACGCCAAGAAGGAAGGTCACATCGAGGAGGACTTCCCCGTTCCCTTCGCGCATACGCCGAGCTTTGTGGGGTCGCACACCACGGGCTGGGACAACATGTTCGAGGGCACGATCCGCTACTTCACCCTCAACGAGATGGAGGGCAAGGAAGTCGGGTCGAACGGCAAGATCAACATCGTGCCGGGCTTCGACACCTATCTCGGCAACTACCGGGTGATGCACCGTTACATGCAGGAGATGGGGGTCGGGTATTCTCTCCTGTGCGATCCCTCCGAGGTTCTCGACACGCCCGCCGACGGCACCTACCGGATGTATGCCGGCGGCACCACGCGGGATGAGGTGAAAGACGCGCCGAACGCCATCGACACGCTCCTCCTGCAGCCCTGGCAGCTCGTCAAGACGCGCAAGTTCACCAAGGCAACCTGGACCCATGAGACGCCAGCGATCGATATTCCGATGGGTCTTGAGGGCACCGATGCCTTCCTGATGAAGGTCTCGGAACTCACCGGCAAGGAGATCCCGGCCTCGATCGAGACCGAGCGCGGCCGCCTTGTCGACATGATGACGGACAGCCACGCCTGGCTGCATGGCAAGAAATACGCGCTTTGGGGCGATGCCGACTTCGTCATGGGGATGGCGAAGTTTCTCCTCGAACTTGGCGCTGAGCCCCGCCACATCGTCTGTCACCACGCCAACAAGCGCTGGAAGAAGGCGATGGACAAGATCCTCTCCGACAGCCCCTATGGCGCGGACTGCGAAGTCCATGTCGGCAAGGACCTGTGGCACATGCGCTCGCTGGTGTTCACCGACAAGCCGGACTTCATGATCGGCAACTCCTACGGCAAGTTCATAGAGCGCGACACCCGCCACAAGGGCGAGGACTTCCAGGTGCCGCTGATCCGGATCGGCTTCCCGATCTTTGATCGCCATCACCTGCACCGGTCCACGACGCTCGGCTACGAGGGCGCGATGACGATCCTGACGACGCTCGTCAATGCCGTGCTGGAACAGCTCGACAAGGAAACCATGGGCATGGGGACGACCGACTACAACTACGATCTCGTGCGCTGATCCCTTTCATCTTTGCGACCTCTCCGGCGGCGGCGCGGCTCCGTGTCGTGTCGTCCGGCGGGGCGGTTCCCTGCCGAGGATATTGCATGCCGAACGTCATGCTTCGACGTAACGACGAGGGAGTGCTGCTCTTCTACGTCGCCAAGAAGGATCTCGAGGAAACGGTGGTTTCCGTCGAGACCGATACCGAGGACGCCTGGGGTGGCACGGTCGAGCTTTCTGACGGGTCGAGATATTTCATCGAGCCGATCAGTCCGCCTCCGGCCTTCCCGACGACCTTGCGGTTCAACCGCGCCTGACGGCTGTGCCGCGCCTGACACAGCCCTGACAACGCCGGCGCGGCACGGCCGCGAACCGGATATGAACCCGCCATTCGAAAAGGGACCCGACCATGGCCATGATGATCGTTTCTGACATTTGCACCGCCTGTGGCGACTGCGAGCCCGACTGTCCCACCAACGCGATCGGCCCGAAAAAGGGCGTCTACGCGATCAACCAGGATGTGTGCACGGAGTGCGAAGGCGAATACGACACGCCGAAGTGCCTTGAGGTGTGCATGGAGGACGGCTGCATCGTGCCGGCCTGACGAACAGGAGACGGCGGCGGGGACCGTTCAATTTCCCGCTGCCGTGCGCCTTTCGCGCCGTCGCGCGAGGGCTTTGGCAACGGTATCACGGGAGGAATGATCCATGTCCGATACGCTCGACCGCAACCTGGCGCTCCGGATCGGCCTTGCCGCGCGGGCGCTGCCGGGATTTGCGCCGGCTGACCTGATCGCGCTGCTCGATGCCGCCGTTGGCCTGCCGCTGAGCGAGGAAAAGCTCGACGGTCTTTCCATGAAGGCGTTCCGCAAGGCCGGCGGCGAGCGGTTCATCGCCATTCCGGGCGTCGCGCAAAAGGATGCGCTGGCGATGCTCAAGGGCGAAGCGGCGGCGGATGCCGCCCTGCCGGATCTCGATCCCTTCGCGGAGGGCGATATGCCGGGATCGTTGCGGATTGCCTGTGCTTCCAATGGCGGTGAGCGGCTCGACGGACATTTCGGCTCCTGTGGCCGGTTCCTCATCTACCAGGTGTCGGCCGAGGACTGCCGTCTCGTCGACGTCCGGGCAACGGCGGGGAGTGAGGAGGCGGAGGACAAGAATGTCTGGCGTGCCGATCTGATCGCCGACTGCCAGGTGCTGCACGTCGTCTCGATCGGCGGGCCGGCCGTGGCCAAGGTCGTCAGGCGCAACATTCATCCGGTCAAGCATCCGCGCGCCCTCGACGCCCGCGCCGTGATGGCCGACATGCAAAGGGTGATCGCCGGCTCGCCGCCGCCGTGGCTGGCGCGCGCCATGGGACGCGAGGCGGAGACGCTGAAACCCTTCCTGTCGGATGCTGAACTGGCGGATGCCGAACAATGATTGCCGATGGGGATATCGACGCCATCACCGCCTTTGCCGCCGATGCCGGGGCGAGCGATGCAACTGCCGCCGCGCTCCGCTCGCGCTGGCCGGACTATCACTTCACCTATTGTCTCGACGACGATGTTTCCGCCGCCGCGCGTCCGGTCCGCGTTACCGAGGGGTTTAACCTCTATCTCGTCGCCGGTGCCGGCGGCTGCATCGGCTTTGTCGCCAGCCCCGACAGTGCCACCGGTGTGGTGATCGCGGAGCGGGATGGCGACGACTGATATCTCCCAGACCAGTCCATTTCTCCGGAATTCGAGACCTGCCATGATTCACGAAGAGTTTTCCGAGGCCTGGCTTGTCGCGCTTTGCGCCGCGACGCCACCATCCGTCGAGCATGCCGAACTCCTTTGCGGCGTCAACGACCAGATGGACGGGGTCCGTTTCTGCCATACGCTGTCCCGCAGCGGTTGGCACCGCATCGGCGGCGTGGTGACGGCGACGGGCGACCGCGTGGCGACGAGCCTCAGGCACTGGGCGGAGGCGGAGAGTGACGGTGACATGTTCGCGCTCTACGAGGCGCATGCCGACAGCGGTCTGGCGACGACGCGTTTCGAGGGCACAATGCACTATTTCACCGCGCCGATCGGCAATCGCGCCGGGGATTTCATCCAGCTTGAGGTGGAGGAACTCGTCGAGGTCGTCGACCGGCCGCTGTTCGTCGACGACGCGATCCCAGACGACATCGAGGATCTTCTCGACCCTGTGGGTGCACTCGACGCGCGGTTAGACCCGCAGGTGCTCGCCCCGCCGCGCTATGTCTTCCATGCCATCACCGACATTGGCCGGATGATCGAGGCGCAGCGCGATGATGGCGGCTCGGACCTTCGCTATCTGCGGTTCCTCAGGGAATGGGATGCCTCGAGCGCGGGGGCGCGGCACCGGTTCTGCGAGTATTTCGTCCTCAGGCTCCTGCCGTTCCTCGACCGGTTCGGGGAACACAAGGTGGAGGCGACGCCGCTCTCTGTCACCGACCTGGAGGATCCGGGCGAGGATATGACGAAGGTCAGCGGCGCGCCACTCGCCAATTTCCTGCATGCCTACGATGCCCGGGCCAGCTATCCGATGGCCTGGTATTTCGCCATGCTCCTCAACAAGGGGGCAATGGTCGGCATCGCCCAGACAGCCTATCTCGACTACGGGCGCAACTACCGCTATCTCGCGGACAAGGACCACGCCATTCTGGATGCTTGGATGCGCTCGCCCTACAGCTTTTGAGCGCTGCTCCGTCGCCCCCGATTGGACCCGGGCGCGGACGCGATCCATGACAACGGTCGGCGCCCCTTGTCGGGTTTGCGACATTGTCTGGCCGGGATTCCTTCGAAAAATCAATGGCCCTGTCTTTGGCACGCGGTTTGCTCTTGTCTTGCCCAGGTGTGCAAACAGAAGGACTGTGGCGGATGAAACGGAAGGATGTTGCGGAACTTCTCGACGAGCCTGCCTGCGAGCACAACACCAAGTCGAAGTCGGGCTGTTCGCGGCCGACGCCGGGCGCGGCATCGGGCGGGTGTTGTTTCGACGGGGCGCAGATCGCGCTCCTGCCGATCGCCGACGTCGTCCATATCGTCCATGGATCGATTGCCTGTGCCGGCAGCGCCTGGGACAATCGCGGCTCCAAGTCATCCGGCTCCACGCTCTACAAGCGCGGCTTCACCACCGATCTTACCGAGCAGGACGTGATCATGGGGCGCGGCGAGAAGCGGCTCTTTCACTCCATCAAGCAGGCGATCGACAGCTATTCGCCGGAAGCCGTCTTCGTCTACAACACCTGCGTTCCAGCTCTCATCGGCGACGACATCGAGGCGGTCTGTCGCGAGGCGGCCAAGCGCTGGGGCGTCCCGGTCGTGCCGGTCGATGCGGCCGGCTTCTACGGCACCAAGAACCTCGGCAATCGCATCGCTGGCGAGGCGATGGTGAAGTACGTCATCGGCACGCGCGAGCCGGATCCCGTGCCGCGGCAGCTGTGTCGCCCCGGGATCGCCGTCCACGACATCGCGCTCATCGGCGAATACAATATCGCCGGCGAACTTTGGCACGTGATGCCGCTCCTCGACGAACTGGGCCTGCGTGTCCTCGGTTCGCTATCGGGCGATGCGCGCTTTCGCGAGGTGCAGACCATGCACCGGGCGGAAGCGAACATGATGGTCTGTTCCAAGGCGCTCCTCAATGTCGCGCGCAAGCTGAAGGCGAGCTACGGCACGCCGTGGTTCGAGGGCTCGTTCTACGGTGTGCGCGACATGAGCCAGGCGCTGCGTGATTTCGCGCGGCTGATCGGCGATGACGACCTGACCACCCGCACCGAGGCGCTGATCGCGCGTGAGGAGGCGCGGATCGATGAAGCGCTCGCGCCGTGGCGGGCACGGCTTTCGGGCAAGAAAGCGCTGCTCTACACCGGGGGCGTCAAGGCATGGTCGATCGTCTCCGCGCTGCAGGACCTCGGCATGGACGTCGTTGCCACCTCGACGCGCAAGTCGACCGAGGACGACAAGGCCAAGATCCGCGAACTGATGGGCGAGAACACCCGGATGCTCGACGAGAGCCAGGGCGCACGAGCGCTCATCGACATGGTGCGCGAGACCGATACCGACATTCTGATCGCCGGCGGGCGCAACATGTACACCGCGCTGAAGGCGCGGCTCCCCTTCCTTCACATCAACCAGGAGCGGCACCACGCCTATGCCGGCTACGATGGCATGCTGACGCTTGCCCGGCAGATTGCCCAGACAATCGAAAGTCCGATCTGGCGGGCGGTGCGCGACCCCGCGCCGTGGGATGCCGCGGCAATCAGAGAGGCGGCGGAGTAGGGCGATGGCGACGATCGAAAAACGCAAGAAGGCGCTCTCCGTCAGCCCGCTGAAGGCGAGTGCCACGATGGGCGCGGCGCTCGCCTTCCTCGGCATTCGC
Source organism: uncultured Rhodobium sp. (assembly GCA_963675285.2). GTDB lineage: Bacteria > Pseudomonadota > Alphaproteobacteria > Rhizobiales > Rhodobiaceae > Rhodobium. The sequence goes on along the minus strand of CAXXGS010000002.1, from coordinate 612,884 downwards.
GACACGATCGCCATGCTGCATGGGGCGCAGGGGTGTACCGCATACGGCAAGATCTTCGCCATCGGTCACTTTCGCGAGCCGGTGCCGATGCAGACGACGGCGATGGATCAGGTCTCGACCGTGCTTGGCGCCGACGACAATGTCACCGAGGGGCTGGCGACGATCGCGGCAAAGCTGACGCCGGCGATGATCGGGATTCCGACGACGGGACTTTCCGAGACGCAGGGTTCCGACGTCAACGGTGCTGTCGCCGTCTTCCGCAAGACTCATCCTGACTATGCCGCTACGGCCGTCGTGCCGGTGGAGACGCCCGACTATGTCGGATCGCTCGAAAGCGGCTATGCTCGCGCCGTGACGGCGATGATCGATGAGCTTCTGGCCGACGCGCCGGCAAGGGGCGGGGATCCGGCCTCCACGCGCGTCAATGTTCTCGTCAGCGCCTCGCTTTCGCCCGGTGATATCGAGGAGGTGAAGGAGATCGTCGAGGCGTTCGGCCTCGATCCGGTGGTGCTGCCGGATCTTTCCGACAGTCTCGACGGCCATCTCGACGATACCGATCTGCCGATGCTGACGACCGGCGGGACGACGGTCGATGAGATCGCCAGTCTCGGCACGGCACGGGCGACGCTCGTCATTGGCGACAGCCTCCAGGCCGCCGCCGATCTTCTCGCCGAGCGGACCGGCGTTTCCGATTTCCGTTTCCACCATCTGATGGGGCTCCAGGCCGTCGATGCCTTCGTCGACTGCCTTCGCTCCCTGTCCGGGCGGCCTGTGCCGACCCGGCTCGACCGTCAGCGCCGGCAGCTGCAGGATGCCATGCTCGATGCGCATTTCTACCTCGGCATGGCACGGGTGGCGGTGGCGGCGGACCCGGACCTCCTCAAGGGCTACGGCGATCTCCTCGCCGGCATGGGCGTGGAGACGACCGCGATGATCGCGCCGGCGAACGCCCGGATCCTGAAGGATCTCGGTGCGGCGGACGTGAAGATCGGCGATCTGGAGGACCTGGAGGTGATCGCCCGCGAGCGCGGCGTCGACCTCGTCGTCGGCAACGCCCATTGTGCGGCGGCGGCCGACCGCCTCGGCGTGCCGCTCCTTCGTGCCGGCTTTCCCCAGTTCGACCGCCTGGGCGCGCCGGCGGAAGTGTCGGTCGGCTACCGCGGTACACGCCGGGTGCTCTTTGACCTCGCCAACCTCCTGGTGGAGGCGGAGCCGGAAGGTCTCAAGCCCTATCGGTCGGTCTATGCGCAGGTCGCGGACGCGAGGGAGGCATGATCATGGCTACCGGAGCGGCGGTTTCCCGTCGGTTGACGCTCGTTGGGACACCTGAGGAGGAACGCTTCATGGAACGTGCGCTGAAGATCGCCTTTGCCACGTCCGACCGGACCACCGTCAACCAGCATTTCGGGTCCTCGGAGGGGTTCGCGATCTATTACGTGACGCCGGACGATGCGGTGCTGGCGGAGGTGGTCGCGTTCGAGGAGGCCACTCACGACGGCAATGAGGACAAGCTGGTCGCCCGCATTGCGGCGCTTTCCGGCTGTGCCGCTGTCTATTGCCGTGCCGTCGGCGCATCGGCGATCGCGCAACTCAAGCACGAAGGCGTGCAGCCACTGAAGGTGATGCCCGGCACCGCGATCAAGGCGCAGATCGCCGGCCTCCAGGACGAACTCCGGCGCGAGCCGGCGCTCTGGGTCCTCCGGGCGCTTGCTGGCGAGAAATCGGCCTCGCGCTTCGATGAAATGGATGCCGCGGGCTGGGTCGAATAGGACGCGGAGCCGCGTTCGGGAAATCCTGAAAGGAAGGAATCCGACGATGAGCGACTGGGAAGAACTGGTGGTGGAGAAGGACGATCCGGTCCTCGTCACGCCGATCATGACGGAGATGCTGCGCCAGATGCGGGCGGTCGACAGCTACGGGACTTGGGACGGGGCGGGGGATAACGAGATTCTCGACCCGTTCGTCATGACCAAGGACCGCAAGCGCGAGGTGCCGGTGATCGGCGATCCGGACGAACTGACGCTGGCCCGCGTCAAGGCCTGGTACAACGCGCTCGCCGCATTGATCGAGGCGAAGACCGGCCGTATGGCAGTTCCCTTCATCAGCATCACGCATGAGGGCTTCGGGCGGGCGCTGATCGCCGTTGGCCGGCTGATCGTCGTCGATCGCACGCTGCGCGATATCCATCGTTTCGGTTTCAAGTCTCTTGGCGCAATGGCCGAGGAGGCCGAGCGGATCGTCGGCAAGGCGGTCGGACTGATCGAAGACCATCCCGATGTCGCGAGCCTTTGAGGAACATGATCATGAGCGATGACACCGTGAAGGCACTCCGCAAGGCCTCGATGCGGGCAAAGCGGATTGCCGGCGAGAAGGCGATGGAACTGCATGATCTCGTCGAGGACCGGTTGCCGGCAGCCTATGAAGACCTGCCGTCGCTGGCGCAGGAAACCTACGCGGCCTGCAAGGCCTGGGCGGAGGCGGAAGCCGCTTTTGCCGAAGCATCCAGGGAGGGGTGAGGAATGGCCGACACAATCACCGGGCTGACGCTCGGCGGGACCGAATGGCTGCCGCAGTTCGTGCTCGCGCTCGACGCCGGCAAGTGCATCGGCTGCGGCCGCTGTTTCCGGGTCTGCGCGCGCGACGTCTTTGAACTCGTCGAACGGGAAAGCCTCGATCTGGAGGAAGACGAGGACGACTGCGACGATCCGTTCGGCGATGACGACGACGACGGCATCTTTTCCGATGACACGTCGATGGTCATGACGGTGAAGAACCGGCTCGACTGTATCGGCTGCGAGGCCTGTTCGAAGATCTGTCCGAAGAACTGCTTCACTCATGGCTCGGCGCCAGTCGAGGCAAAGGGCGCCGCCTGACCTTGCGGCATGCTGGTCGCTTTCCGGCCGGTATGCGCCCGCGCTTTCCTGAACTTTTCAGTCACGTTCCCCAATCACGTTTCCCAGCCACGAGATTTTCCTATGTTGCCCAAACCGGAAAAGCACGTCTTCGTCTGCACCCAGCATCGCGAGAAGGGGCACCCTTTCGGCAGTTGTTCGGAGATGAGCGCCGCAGATGTCCTGTCGTTCTTTCAGGAGGCGCAAAAGGCGAGCGGGCTCGACGGCCGGGTCCAGGTAACGGAGACGGGCTGTCTCGGCGGTCCCTGCGCGGAGGGGGTGACGGTGGTGGTCTATCCCGAAGCGGTGAAATACAACGCCGTGCGGACGCGGGAGGATGTCGCGGAGATCTTCGAGAGTCACCTCATCGGCGGCGACCCCGTCGCACGCTTCAAGATTTGCCGGGAGGGCTGGGAGTGACGGCAGACGGCGAGCTCGTTGCCGACAACCGGCTGGTGTTCCTCCATCGGCATGTGGTCAGCGCCCGCACTCGCTTCCTGCGGTTTGCCGACGGCAGCGTATGTGCCTTCCGGCCGTTGCCGGACGACGCTGTCGCCGCGCCGAGGGCGCAGGGTGCGGTACTGCCGTTTTCGGGCGGGCTTCTTGCCGAGGCGGCACGGCGGCTCGCGGTCGGGCCGGAGACGCTGGCGCTCGAACCGGACTTCGCCGTCGACGTGCTTGCCGGCGAGAGGCGGATTCACATCCACCTCGTCCACTTCTGCCAGATGGATCCGCCGTTCGCGGCCGCGGAGGTGATCGGCGCCCGGTTCATCGACCTGGCGGCGGCGCGGGGGATGCCGGCGACGGAGCTGGCGCTGATGCGCGGCGCTTATGAGCTCGTCATCTGACGATTTGCCGCATGGTTCCTTAGTGTCGTTGCGTTCCGACTCGCTCTCGGATTATGAGGTCATATGACGAGATCTTGGGTGTGAAGTGTTAAATCTTTGAAATGAATAATAATTCATCTTCATCCCGATATTTCGGTCAGTCGTTCATGGGACTCTTCCTGAGGATCCCGAACCGATGTCTTCGTGCCGCGCGGATCGTAAGTGCGTCGTTTTCCGGTTCAGATGGATCCTGTTTGACACCGCTGTTTTTGGAGCTTTGGAATGAAGACAAGTGCACGCAACACCTTTGCCGGAACCGTCACCGAGGTTACGACCGGTGCGGTCAATGCTGAAATCAGTGTCAAGATCTCCGAGACGACGACGCTGACCGCGATCATCACGATCAAGAGCGCGGTGAATCTCGGTATCCATCCCGGTTCGGAGGTCTTCGCCCTCATCAAGGCGAGCACGCCGATCCTGATGCCGGACAACGACGGGGTGAAGACAAGTGCCCGCAATCGGCTTTGCGGTACGGTGCTTGCGGTCGAGCCTGGCGCGGTGAACTCCGAGGTCGAAATCGATCTTGGCGGGGGCAAAAAGCTGGTTGCCATCATCACCAACGAAAGCGCTGAAATGCTTTCCTTCAAGCCGGGCGACAAGGCCTGCGCGCTGATCAAGGCGTCGCAGATCCTGCTCGGCGTCGAATAATCTCTTTAGAGGCAGCGTGGCGGTCAAAGGCGATCGCTGCGCCGTTTCCTTTTCTTTTCTTCCGCCGCGCTCGGCCGAAGCGGCGTAGCCGGCGTCGCGCGAGGTTCGGGCGTGCGAACCCCGACCTATCCTCTCGGCGCGCGTGACGGTTCGGCCTGTGCCTCCGGCGCGGCCACGACCTTTCTCCCATCTCTTGGCGATGACCGCGGAACGCGACAAGCTGTCGCGCTTTCCCCGTTGTCGCGCGCGATTGTCGCAAAGCCGACAAGGTTTGCAGATATCACGCTTTCATAATTATATAAATATATCAATACTTTGCTTTGTTTTCCAGCGCTGGCACGGCTCTTGCGAATGGACAGCTGACTGCTATTCGCCACTATTTGAGGAGTGCCTCGATGCTGACGCTGACCGAGAAGGCCCGTACCACCCTTGACCGTCTGATCGCGACCGCCGGGGAGCCGCTTACCGGGCTCAAGATCGCTGTCAACTCCGGTGGCTGCTCCGGTCTCCAGTACGGCATGGCGCTCGTCAACGAGCCGGCGGCCGACGATGTCGTCGTCGAATGCGCGGGAACCCGGGTCTACGTCGACCCGACAAGCGCCTCCCTCATCACCGGCACGACCATCGACTATGTCGAAAGTCTGGAGGGCTCCGGTTTCACCTTCGACAATCCGAACGCGGCGCAGAAATGCGCCTGCGGCAAGAGCTTCGCGGCCTGACGATACGTGCGTCGGCGCCGCCGGGAATTCCGTTCGACCGATTTCAGAGGGGATGGCCATGTGGGATTATTCCGAGACCGTCAAAGAGCATTTCTACAATCCGCGCAATGCTGGCGCTGTCGATGCGGCCAATGCCACTGGCGATGTCGGCTCGCTGTCCTGCGGCGACGCGCTTCGGCTGACCCTGCGGGTCAATCCGACGACCGAGATCATCGAGGACGCCGGTTTCCAGACCTTCGGTTGCGGCTCGGCGATCGCCTCGTCGTCGGCGCTGACGGAAATCATCAAGGGCATGACGTTGGCGCAGGCGCTTGACGTCTCCAACCAGGATATCGCCGACTATCTCGACGGCCTGCCGCCGGAGAAGATGCATTGTTCGGTGATGGGGCGCGAGGCGCTCCAGGCCGCCGTCGCCAATTATCGCGGTGAGGAGTGGAAGGACGACCATGAGGAAGGCGCGCTCATCTGCAAGTGCTTCGCGGTCGACGCGGTTCTCATCGAGGAGACGATCCGCGCCAACGGCCTGAAGACGGTCGAGCAGGTCGCCCATTACACCAAGGCCGGAGGCAGCTGCGCCTCCTGTCACGAGGGCATCGAGGAGATCCTGGCGATGGTCCTGGCCGAGGCGGGCGAGACCTTCGATCCGGAAGCCGTTGCCGCACCGGTCCTGGATACGACGCCGGAAACGCTCGTTGCCGGGCTCACCGGTGTCCAGCGCATCAAGAAGATCGATGCCGTGATCGAGAAGCTGCGACCGGTGCTGCAGGCCGATTCCGGCGACGTCGAGCTTGTCGAGGTGATGGAAGACAAGGTGTTCGTCAACATGACGGGCGCCTGCGTCGGCTGCCAGATGGCGGCGCTGACGCTCAACGGCATCCAGCAGAAGCTCGTTGAGGAACTCGGTGAATTCGTCCGGGTCATTCCGGCGAGCCAGATGACCAAGGTCAGCGCGTGAGGGAGGCGACAATGGACGGCATTTATCTCGACAACAACGCCACCACCCGCGTCGAGGACGCGGTGGTGGAGGCAATGCTTCCCTTCTTCACCGAGCAGTTCGGTAACCCCTCTTCCATGCACCGGTTCGGCGATCGCGTCGGCAAGGCGATGAAGGTGGCGCGGCGGCAGATGCAGGCGCTTCTCGGCGCCGCTCATGACAGCGAGATTATCTATACGTCCTGCGGCACGGAATCCGATTCCACCGCCATCCTCTCCGCCCTTCGCGCCCAGCCGTCGCGGCGGGAGATCATCACCACCAACGTGGAGCACCCGGCGGTGCTGGCGTTGTGCGAGAACCTGGAGAAGGACGGCTACATTGTCCACTACCTGGAAGTCGACGCAAAAGGCCGTCTCGACCTCGATGCCTATACCGCACTCCTTTCCGACAAGGTCGCGGTCGTCTCGGTGATGTGGGCGAACAACGAGACCGGCACGCTCTTTCCCGTCGAGGAAATGGCGGCGATGGCCCATGACGCCGGCGTCATGTTCCACACCGACGCGGTGCAGGCCGTCGGCAAGGTGCCGATCGACCTCAAATCGACAGAGATCGACATGCTGTCGCTGTCCGGCCACAAGCTGCATGCGCCGAAAGGGATCGGTGTTCTCTATCTGCGTCGCGGCGTGCGCTTCCGGCCGTTCCTGCGTGGCGGGCACCAGGAGCGCGGCCGGCGCGCCGGCACCGAGAACACCGCCTTCGTCGTCGGCCTGGGGAAAGCGGCAGAGCTGGCCATGGAGCACATGGCCGACGAGCGCACCCGGGTCGCGGCGCTGCGCGATCGGCTGGAGGAGGGCATCTTTGCCGCCGTTCCCCATTGTTTCGCGACCGGTGACGTCGACAACCGGCTGCCCAACACCACCAACATTGCCTTCGAATATATCGAGGGCGAGGCGATCCTGATGCTGTTGAACAAGCTCGGCATCGCAGCCTCGTCGGGGTCGGCCTGCACCTCCGGCTCGCTGGAGCCGTCGCATGTCATGCGGGCGATGGATATTCCTTATACCGCCGCGCACGGCTCGATCCGCTTCTCGCTGTCGCGTCACAACACTGAGGCGGAGATCGACCGCGTCATCGCCGCCGTGCCGCCGATCATCGCGCAGTTGCGCAAGCTTTCGCCCTACTGGAGCGGAGATGGCCCGGTGGAGGATCCGGCAGCGGCGTTTGTGCCAGCCTATTCCTGACGTCCCGCTCTCGCGGTTTCGCATTCCTGAGGTTTCCATTCCCGGGGTCCTGCCATGACGGTCCATTCCGAGCCTGCGGTTATCATCGACGACACCACGCTTCGCGATGGCGAGCAGACGGCGGGCGTTGCCTTCACGCTTGCCGAGAAGATCGAGATCGCCCAGCGGCTCGATGCGCTCGGCGTCCGGGAACTGGAGATCGGCATTCCAGCGATGGGGCAGGCGGAGCGTGAGACGATCCGCGCCGTCGCCGGGCTTGGCCTCAAGGCGCGGCTCCTTGTATGGTGCCGGATGTGCGCGGGCGACCTTGCCGCCGCCGAGGGTCTCGGTGTCGACATGGTCGACCTGTCGACGCCCGTCTCTGGCCAACAGATCAGCCACAAGCTTGGGCGCGCGCCGGAGACGGTCCTGGCGATGATCGCCGACATGGTGCCGCGGGCTCTCGACCGGGGCCTTGCGGTCTGCATCGGCGGCGAGGACGCCTCGCGCGCCGACATGAACTTTCTCCTGCGTGTCGTCGAGGCGGCGGAGACGGCTGGCGCCAGCCGGTTCCGGTTCGCCGATACCGTCGGCATCCTGGAGCCCTTCGCCACGGCTGAGATCTTCCGGCGCCTCAGGGAGGCGACGGACATGGATCTGGAAATGCACGCGCATGATGATTTCGGCCTGGCGACGGCGAACTCGCTCGCCGCCGCGACCCATGGCGCGACCCACGTTAACACCACCGTCAATGGGCTCGGCGAACGGGCGGGCAATGCGCCGCTGGAGGAATTCGCGATGGGGATGAAGCATCTCCACCAGTGCGACACGGGCGTCCGGCTTGCCGAATTCGGTGCGCTTTCCGACTTCGTCGCGGCGGCGTCCGGCCGGCCGGTGCCGCAGCAAAAGAGCATCGTCGGTAGCGGTGTCTACATGCATGAGTCCGGCATTCATGTCGACGGGATCCTGAAGAATCCGCTCAACTACCAGGGCCTCGATCCGGCTGAAGTGGGCCGTGCGCACGAACTGGTGCTGGGCAAGCACTCCGGCACGAGAGCCGTCATCCACGCCTATAACGCGATCGGCGTCACGCTCGACCGCGAGGCGGCGACACGCGTGCTCGATGTCATTCGCATCTTCGCCGAAACCAAGAAACGGTCGCCGAACCCGGTCGAACTCCTCGACTTCCACCAGTCGCTCCAGGCAAGCGGGGGCTGAGGATGATGGGGCTGTGGCGCGATATCGCCGATGACATTGCCTGCGTCTTCGAGCGTGATCCGGCGGCGCGCTCGCGGCTTGAAATCGTGGCCACCTATCCCGGCGTTCACGCGCTCATCTGGCATCGCCTGTCCAGCCGGCTGTGGCGGGCAAAGTGGCGCTTTTCGGCGCGGTTCGTTTCCTGGCTCTGCCGGCTCCTCACCAATGTCGACATTCACCCGGGTGCGACGATCGGCAAGCGCTTCTTCATCGATCACGGCGCCGGCGTCGTCATCGGCGAGACGGCGGAGATCGGCGATGGCGTTACGCTCTATCACGGCGTGACGCTTGGCGGGACGACCTGGAACAAGGGCAAGCGCCATCCGACGCTCGAAGACAACGTCATCGTCGGCGCCGGAGCCAAGATCCTCGGCGCGATCCGCATCGGCTGCAATTCCAAGGTTGGCGCCAATTCCGTCGTCGTCGACAATGTGCCCTCCGGCGCAACGGTCGTCGGCATTCCCGGCCGTGTCGTCAGGAAGAGCGCCAAGGTCGCTTACTTCAATCCGCATGGCATAGACCTCAACCACCACCTGATCCCGGACCCGGTGGCGGAGGCGATCTCCTGCCTGGTGAAACGGATCGATCAACTGGAGGACGAGATCGGCCGGGTACGCACGGAAGGGGCCTGTATCGAATGCGGCGCGGTGACGGTCTGCGAGCCGGCGACACCGTCGGCGAGGGAGGTCCGCCATGGCTGACCTTCCGGCGTTGCGCGGAGCCGCCCGTGACCTTCTCGATTTCGAGGGCGCGGATCTCTATTTCGACGAGCCGATGGCGGCGGCGGTCGCAAGGCTTCTCGAACGGGCGCAAAACGCCGATCCCGTCGTGGCGCTTGCCGCGCTCCATGAGGCGTTCGAGCGGGCGCCGGACGACCTGACGGTGATCGTCGCGCTCTACCGCTTCCACTATTTTCGCCACGACTTCGCCGCGACACTGACGCTGGCGGAAACCGCGATGGCGGCGGCCGGCCGGCGGCTCAATATCCCGGCCGACTGGCGGGCGCTCGACATCGGCGATGTCGAGCGGGCCGGGGCGATCTCCATGCCGCTTCTCCGGTTCTACCTGTGGGCGCTCAAGGGCGAAGGTTATGTGCTGATGCGCCTCGGGCGTTTTGGCGAGGCGGTGTCGGTGCTGGAAAAACTGCGGCTCCTCGACCGGGTCGACCGGCTGGGCGGCGAGGTGCTTCTCGCCCTTGCCCGCGATTGCCTTGAGGGTCAGCGCGGGACCTGCGGCAACGAAAGGATCGGACAATGAGACACGAAGCGCTGGAAGATGAGTTGGAAGAGCTGTCGAGCGCGGAGGATTTCCTGCAGTTCTTTGCCATCGATGCCGACCCTGCCGTCGTCTTCGTCAATCGGTTGCATATCCTGCAGCGATTTCACGACTACCTGGAAAAGGATACCGAAGGCCCGGGTGCGGGCGAGGATTGGCACGGCTATTACGCCCGGCATCTGAGGGCTGCCTACGAGGATTTCGTTGGCTCCGACGCACGGACAGAAAAGGTCTTCAAGATCTTCCAGGACCAGCAGCCGAAGAAGCCGGTCTTTGTGCCGCTGGAAAGCCTGGTGAAGAAAGGGGGCGAGGGATGATGCAGGAACGGTTCGACTTCGGGGTGGAAGTGCGGGTAACGCGCAACGTGCGTAACGACGGCACTTATCCCGGCCTTGCGCGCGGCGCCCTTCTCGTGCGCCGCGGGTCTGTCGGCGTCGTGCGCGACGTCGGCACCTTTCTCCAGGACCAGGTCATCTACACCGTGCATTTCACCGGGGAGGATCGGCTCGTCGGCTGTCGCGATCGCGAACTCATCGCCGCCGCCGATCCGTGGATCCCGAGCCGCTTCGACTATGGCGACAGGGTCGCGACCACGATGGCGCTGGCCATCAAGGGCGTGATCGTCGCGCCGGCCGGTGCGGCGGGCGAAATCCTTATGGTGCTCCGGGATGCGCCGGGGGGCGTCGCCTACCACGTTCGGTTTCCCGGGCGCACGCTGCAGGTGCCGGAAACGGCGCTTGAGGCGGAGCAAGAGCTGGACATCGTCGCGCAAGAGGGAGTCGATGCATGAGCGATGACGGTATCCTTCGCCACCACCGCTTGCGTGCCGCGCAGGCCCGGTTCGGCTGCCGCTACGACGAGCTCGATGCGGACCGCATTGGAGCCGTCGATGCCGACGCGTCGCGCTCGCTGGCGCTCGAGGATGCCATCCTTGCCAGCGCGGAAGCGGGCGGCGTCTTCGTTCCCGCCGCATCGCTCGACGAGACCGTCGCCGATGTCGCGGCGCGCTACGATACACCGGAAGACTTTGCCGAGGACATGCGCTTGAACGGTCTGACCCAGGAGGGCTTGCGCGAGGCGCTGAGGCGCGAGCTGACGGTGGAGATCGTTCTGGAGAAGGTCGCCGCCGCGGTGCCCGGAGCGTGCCAGGACGAGATCGCGTCCTGGTATGCCGCTCATCCGGAACGCTTCGATCTGCCGGAGACGCGAACTGCGCGCCACATCCTCCTGACGGTCAACGACGGGTTCGCCGATAGCCACCGGGCGGCGGCGTTTTCCCGCATTCACGCCATCCGCCGCCAGATCGACGGTACCGTCGAGACCTTCCACAATCTCGCCTATCGACATTCGGAATGCCCGACTGCATTGGAGGGCGGTAGGCTCGGCCGCGTGCCGCGTGGCAAGCTCTATCCTCGTCTCGATGCCGCGCTCTTCACGCTGTGCGAGGGCTCGACCTCGGGTGTCCTGGAGAGCGATATGGGCTTTCACATCATCCTTTGCGAAAAAATCCATTCCGCCCGGCGAGTGCCGTTCGAAGAAGCGCACAGCAAGATCCGGGACGCGATGAATACCAAGCGCCGGGAGCGGCGGCAGGCCCTGTGGCTTGCCGCGCTAACGGCAAAAAAAAGATGTGACGGGGATGGAATCCTCCAGAGGACGCGGCAGCGAGTGGCAGCCGGGCCGAAGGCCCACAGGAGTTGAGGTAACCGAGATGACGAAACTCTCCAGACGCCAGCTTCTTGGCGCCAGCGGTGCGCTTATCGCACTCGGCGCGACGGCTGGGTTCCGTAGTTCGCTTGTCGGGCGTGCCGAGGCGCGGGTTCTCGTCGTCGGCGGCGGACCGGGCGGTGTCGCTGCCGCCCGTGCCGTCAAGGCCGCGATGCCGCGGGCGCATGTCGTCGTCGTCGAGCGCGATCCGGGCCGGCTCGTGCGGCACAAGGCGCCGGACCTCATCAGCGGCCGGCGCGAGGCGGGAGACTATTCGCGCCTTTCGGCCGAAGGAATCGACGTCGCCCTCGACGAAATCCGCGACATCGACTGGCGGGCCGGTCGCGCGCAGGCGCTGAGCGGGCGGTCCTTCACCTTTGACCGGACCGTCATGGCGCCGGGGATCGCCATGCGCGACGAGGGGATCGCCGGCTATGGACGCGAGACGGCGGATCTCTTTCCGCACGGCTGGACCGACCGGGCTGGCGTCGAGGCGCTCGCTGCCGATATCCGTGCCATGGCGGGCGACGGAACGGTCGTCATCCGCATTCCGCCGGGGCGGATACGCTATCCGGCCGGGCCGTGGCGCCGGGCTGATGAAATCGCCCGCTATCTCGCGGCCGAGAAGCCGCGTGCTCGCGTCGTTGTCCTCGATCAGTCCGCGCCCGCGCCGGGCAAGGCGGCGCTTCGGACCGCGCTTAAGGCGGCGCACGGGCATCGGGTCAGTGTGGTGTCGGGCGAGGTGTTCGGGGCCATGGCGCGGATCGATGCCGCGGCACGTACGCTCATTGGAACGCGCGGCAGGCTCTCCGGTGACGTCATCAACTTCATCCCTGCGCAGCATGCCGGTCGCGTTGCGCGGGTCTGCGGTCTTTCCGGTGCCGATGGCTGGTGTCCGGTGGAGCCGGCAAGCGGGCGCTCTGCGATCGAGACGGTGGCCTATCTGATCGGGGAGGACGCGTCGGCCGCCGGCTTTGCCTTCGGCATGGCGCGGGTTTCCATGACCGCGCGCCGCATCGCCGACGATATCCGTGCCGATCTCGGCTGACGCCCGACGGCGGCTTTGTCCTGGCGGGCGGGTATGTGCTCTCGGGGCGGCCCTGTCTATCCCGACGAATCTTGTCCTGAATTCTCTTTCCGAACAGGGGCCGAATTTGCCAAGGTCGTGCTGACGGCAGTGTGCGGGTCGGTGCCGGGACAGTCGGAGGGAGGAGGACAGGGATGGACGATGTGCTCGATATGGACACCCTCCAAGGGTGGATTGGCCGCGAGGAGATCGCCTCGGAGCGGTTGACGGCGGGGCTTGTCGACCGTTTTGCCGCGACGCTCGGTGTTGCCAAGCCGGAAGCCGAGGCGTTTGCGCCACGCCTCATCCATTTGTGCCTTGCTCCGTCGGCGGCGGCGAACGATGCGCTTGGGCCGGACGGCCACCCTGTGTGCGGCGGCTTCCTGCCGCCGGTGCCGCTGCCCAACCGGATGTGGGCGGGCGGAGAGTTCTCGTTCCATCACGATCTCACCGTCGGACAGATGGTGACGCGCCGATCGACGATCCGCGATGTGGTGCTGAAGGAGGGCCGCGCCGGTCCGCTCTGCTTCGTCACCGTCGATCACGCGATTTCCGACGGGGAAGGGGTGGCGCTGGAAGAGCGGCAAGACATCGTTTATCTCGATGCGGCGAGTGCCCGGAAGGGCGGGGAGCCGGACCCCGCGGCCGCGGGGCGCTGGAAAAAGCCGGTCGTTGCCTCGCCCGTGGCGCTGTTCCGCTATTCGGCGATCACCTTCAACAGCCACCGCATCCACTATGATGAGCCCTATGCGACGGGCGTCGAGGGCTATCCGGGGTTGGTTGTGCATGGACCGCTGCAGGCGACATGGCTCTATCACTTCGCTGCCGAAATCCTCTGCCGGCCGCCGGCGCGGTTTTCCTTCCGCAGCAGCACGCCATTGTTCGATATCGACCGGATCACGCTGCATGCTGTCGAGGAGGGGGATGGTCTGCGCCTTTGGACGGCGGCGGAGGATGGCCCCGTCGCCATGTCGGCGTTCGCAGGCGAATGACGGGCATTGTGGCGAACGGTTGGATCTTTCCGCCAGCCCTCACAAAGTCAGCTCTTGGTGTTGGGGTCGGCGAGGGTTGTGATGAGCGCGTGCACGGAGGTGCGCAGCGTGTCGAAGGCCTGTTCGTCGAGGCCGAGCTTCGCCGCCAGCGTCCTTGGTACCTGGAGCGCATCCTTGCGAAGGGCGGTCCCCTTATCGGTCAGGGAAATTAGCACCCGGCGCTCGTCTCGGGCGTCGCGGTGTCGGAGGACGAATCCGGACTGTTCCATCCGCTTGAGGAGCGGTGTCAGCGTGCCGCTGTCGAGATGGAGGCGAGTGCCAAGATCGCCGACGCTGACCGTCCCGTCCTCCCACAGAACCAGCATCACCAGATATTGCGGATAGGTGAGGCCGAGCGGTGAGAGAACGGGTCGGTAGAGCCGGGTCAGAAGGTTCGATGCCGCGTAGAGCGGAAAGCAGATCTGCCGGTCGAGCAGCAGGGGATCGTCATCCGGTTTCGGCATCGCATCCTCGATTTCTTCATCGCACCTTGGCGGTCAAGTCGACAGTAATATTCCCGCGCACCGCATTGGAATAGGGGCAAATCTCGTGTGCTGCCGCCATGATTTCCTCCGCCATCGCCTGATCGACGCCGGTGAGCGTGCCGACGAGTGCGACAGAGAGGGCGAAGCCGCCGGTGCCGTTCTGGCCAATGCCGACGGTTGCGGCGATCTCGATATCGTCGTCCTTCAGCGTGAGGCCCCGCTTGCCGGCGGCGAGGGCGAGGGCACTGCTGAAGCAGGCGGCATAGCCGGCCGCGAAGAGCTGTTCGGGATTGGTGGCGCCGCCCTTGCCGCCGAGGCTTTTCGGCATGGCGAGAGTGATGTCGAGCAGGCCGTCGTCGGTCCTGGCGCGGCCCTTGCGGCCGCCGATGACGACGGCGGTGGTGGAATACATATCGGCCATGAAACTTGTCCTTCCGTGTTGAGATTGTCTGTTATTTATTGTACACAATTTAATTGTCAACAATATAAATGGAAAAATAGATCTGTCGGGCCCCGGAGGTCGTCGAGTGAGGCCATCGAGTGAGGCCACCGGGTGTTGGCTTACAGAGTGGTGACTTGAGCGTCAGGACGAACGGCCGCGGCTGGCGCCGGGTTCCGTCATGGCGCGGATATGCTCACGGGGTTGCACGCCCCCGGGGGGCGGATGTGATCGCGCGGCGCTTGCGGGAAAAGGTGATCGGAGGCGAGTCAGTCGCGCCCGTCCGCCTCGGCCTTGCGGAAGTCCGGCCGGCGTTTTTCCAGGAACGCTGCGATGCCTTCCCGCCCGGCGGGCGTCGTCACGGCGTGGGCGATGCCGCGCCCTTCCAGTTCCATCTGCTCTTCCAGGCCGTTGGTGAGGGAGACCCGGAGCAGGTCCTTCACTGCGCGGTGGGCGGCGAGCGGGCCGTCGGCGAGGCGGCGGGCGATGGTGCGGGCCTCATCGATCAGATCGGCGGTCGGCACGACGCGGGTGAGGAGACCCCAGTTATGCGCCTCGGCGGCCGACAGGACGCGGTTCGTCAGCATGAGTTCCTGCGTCCGGCGAAGGCCGATGAGCCGCGGCAGGAAGTAGGACGATGAGCCGTCGGGGCTGAGGCCGGCAGCGGTATAGGCCATGGTGAAACGGGCCGTGTCGGCGGCAATCACGTAGTCCCCCGCGACCGAGAGGCTGAAGCCGGCGCCGGCCGCTGTGCCGTTGACGGCGACGATCAGCGGCGGGGCCATGCGCGCGAAAACGGAAATCGCCTTGTGGATCGCATCAGCGATTTCCTTCAGCCTCGGCGCGGCGGTATCGCCGAAGCCGGCGAAGGCCTTCAGATCTCCACCGACGCTGAAGGTCTTGCCGGCTCCGGTCAGAAGCACTGCGCGGACAGTGGGGTCGTGGTCGCAGCGGAGTGCCGCGTCGGCCAGTTCCGTCACCAAAGTGAGGTCGATGGCGTTTCCGGCATCCGGGCGATGAAGCGTAATTTCGGCAACGCCGTCGTCAACGGAAAAAAGCAGTGTTTCGTACACGGATCCGGCCTTGCTGTCTCGTGGTGGCGGGCCCTCAGCGGGCGGTGATCTCGTCGAGGGCCGTCTCGTCCGCGAACGTTTCGGTGGCAAGCGTTGCGACGGCGGCGCGATATTCCGCCACCAAACGGTCGCAGAGTTCGGCCGCAGCCGGGCAATCGTCGATTGCGCTGACCCCTTGACCGGCGGACCAGACGTCGCGCCAGGCCTTTGCTTCGTTCGCCATGTCGAGCGAGCCCCTGGCGACGAGGTTTTCCGGATCGAGACCGGCGGCAACGATGGAGGGCCTGAGGAAATTGGCGTTCACGCCGGAGATCGCCGGCGTGTAGATGATGTCGGCGGCTTTCGATCCGGCGATCATGTCCTTGAACCCTTGCTGCACCATCGCCTCGCGGGTCGCGATGAAGCGGGTGCCGAGATAGGCCATGTCGGCGCCCGTTGCCCGGGCTGCGGCGATGTCGCCGCCGGTGGAGATCGCGCCGGCAAGGACGATCGTTCCCTTGAAGACCTGGCGGATTTCGGCGACGAGCGCGAAGGGGCTGAGCGTTCCGGCATGACCGCCGGCGCCGGCCGCGACGCCGATGATGCCGTCGACGCCGGCCGCCGCCGCCTTCTCCGCATGGCGCCGGCCGATAACGTCGTGAAAGACGAGGCCGCCGTAGGAATGAACCGCCTCGACCACCTCGGCGGCCGCACCCAGCGAGGTGATGACCAGCGGCACCTTGCGGGCGACGACCATGTCGAGGTCGGCCTCAAGGCGCGGATTGGACCTGTGGACGATAAGATTGACGCCGAAGGGGGCGGCGGTCCGGCCGGCGAGCCGTTCGCCGATTTCGTCGAGCCAGTCGCCGAGCCCTGCGGTGGAGCGCTGGTTTAGGGCGGGAAAGGTGCCGACGAGGCCTCCGAGACAGGTCTCGACGACGAGGTCGGGGCCGGAGGTGAGGAACATCGGCGCGGCGATCGCCGGAAGCCGGAGGCGCCCTTCCAGGGCGGCGGGTATACTCATGCGATGGCCTCCGCGGTTGTCGTCTCTCCGCTTGGCCGGGGCGCGAGACCGTTAACGAGGACGTTGACGACGCCGTCGGCGATCTCCTCGCGGGTGCGCGGGCCGTCGGCCGAATACCAGCGGGCGACCCAGTTGAGCGCGCCAGTCAGGGTGAAAGTCATCATCAGGAGGTCGCCGGCGGCGATCGTGCCATCGTCGATGCCGGACTGCACGACGCGACGGACCGTTTCATCGATCTCGCGCTTGATGCGGCGGAATTCGGCACGGCTTTCCGGCGAAAGCTCGTGGTCCGCGGTCCGTGTGACACAGGTGCAGAAATCCTGCGTCATGCATATGGCATAGTCGTGCATCAGCGCCTTCAGGCGCTCCATGCCGGTGCCGCCTTGCTCCTCAACGGCGCGGGCGGCGTCGCGGATCGCGTCGAGGCCGCGTTCCACGCATTCGAAGAGGATCTCGTCCTTGCTGGAAAAATAATAATAGATCGTCGGTTTGGTGACGTTGAGCGCGACCGCGACATCGTCGAGCGAGGTGGCATTGAACCCCTTCAGGTTGAAGAACCGGACGGCGGTTGAGAGCACCGCCTCGCGCTTGATGGCGCGCTGGCGCTTGCGCTCTGACGGCTTTTCCCATGGCGAGGGATCGGTCTTGGGGAGTGCATCGCTCATGGTCGTGCTTTCCGATTTTTATGCTGTTGCGTAACTTATATACTTATGAGTAAGATTGGGTCAATGGCGCCCGTAACGGCCCGCCTGACGGGGCGAGCGGGGTCTGAAAAGGGGCTTGCCCGGACGGTGACAGGCCGGCCGGCTGGGCGATCGGATCGCGGTAAAGAGCCGGACGGTCGTGACGAACCGGGCGGTGGCGAAAAACCGGATGGCGGAAATGTCCGGCGGACGGTCGACCCGCGACCACAAAAGCATAAGGCGGCAAAGTCCGTCACTGGCGCCTCGGGGAACCTTCGGGCATCCCGGCGCCGGACAGGGAATTGAGGAAAAGGTCTCAAGGGGAGGCGAGCGGTATGACAGGGGCATGCGGGCGCGCGGTTCGCAGCGTCCATCAATGCGCGGGCGATCGGTCTGCGGACACTGTTCCGGCCGGTTCGTGGCGGGCGTTTGCGGCCGTGTCCGCCGTGCGCGGGGCGCGATGACGGCGGTGCGGCACGAGGCGTCGGGCTCGCGCGGTCCGGCCGAATTGCGCGTCGAAGGCGTTACGCTGTCCTTCGGCGGCATTCACGCCCTGCGCGCTGTTTCTTTTGCCGCCCGTTCGGGTTCGATCACGGCTTTGATCGGTCCAAACGGCGCGGGCAAGACCTCCATGTTCAACTGCATTTCCGGTTTCTACCGCCCCTCGCGCGGGCGAATCCTGTTCGACGGGGTGGATGTCAGCCGGCTTGCCCCGCCCAAGCGCGCCGAACTCGGCATGGCGCGCTCGTTCCAGAATATCGCGCTCTTTCGCGGCATGACGGTTCTCGACAACATCAAGCTCGGCCGGCATGTCCACATGAAGACCAACTTGTTGCAGGCCTTCATCTATTCGGGCGCGGCGGCGCGTGAGGAAGAACTGCTGCGGGCAGAGGTCGAGGACCGGATCATTGATTTCCTGGAAATCGATCACATTCGCGACAAGCCGGTCTCGGTCCTCTCCTATGGCCTGCAGAAGAGGGTGGAACTGGCGCGCGCGCTCGCCATGCGGCCGCGCGTCCTGCTGCTCGACGAGCCGGTCGCCGGCATGAACCGTGAAGAGACGGAAGACATGGCGCGCTTCATCCTCGACGTGAAGGAGGAATGGGGCGTGACGATCCTGATGGTCGAACACGACATGGGGCTGGTGATGGACATCTCCGATCACGTCACGGTGCTCAATTTCGGCGAGGTCATCGCCGACGGCGCGCCGGCCGAGGTGCAGGACGACGCCCATGTCGCCGAGGCCTATCTCGGCAGTGGCGACCCGGCGGCGCTGATGAAGCGGTTGAAGGCGGAGGCGGCGTCGTGAACCCGGATCTCCTGTTCTTCATCGAGGTGTCGCTGGCCGGGCTCGGTTCCGGCGCGCTTCTCGCTCTGACCGCGCTCGCTTTCGTCCTCATCTACAAGGCGACGCGCGTCATCAACCTCGCCGTCGGCGAAGTGCTGATGCTCGGCGGCTATCTGTTCTTTGCCTTTGCTGCCGGGGCGGGTCTGCCGGCCTGGGTGAGCATTCCGATCGCGGTCGCGGGCGGCGGGCTCCTCGGCGCGGTCGTCGAGCGCGGCATCATCCGGCCGATGCTCGGCGAGAGCCCGATTTCGGTCTTCATGGTGACGATCGGGCTCGGCTCGGTGGTCGTCGGCTGTGTCGAGCTCGTCTGGGGCGCCGATCCGCGCAGCTTGCCGGCGTTCATCAGTTCCAGTCCGGTGTTCCTCGGTGAGGCCTATGTCTCGCGCAAGATCGTCGTCGGCTTCCTCGTCGCGGCCATCGTGATCGGGCTTTTTCTCGCGCTTTTCCGGTTCTGGCGCGGCGGGGTGGCGCTTCGGGCGACGGCGACCGACCAGGCGGCGGCCTATTCCTGCGGCATCGACGTGCCGCGCGTCTTCTCCATCGCCTGGATCGTCGGCTGTGCGACGGCGGCGGGCGCCGGCGTGCTTCTCGGCGCGATCAGCGGCATTTCGCCGACGATGGGCGTCTTCGGCCTGTCCGCGCTCGTCGTCGTCATCGTCGGCGGTCTGGATTCCCTTCTCGGCGCGCTCGTCGGCGGGCTGGCGCTGGGGCTCGTCCAGTCGTGGGCTAGCACCTATCTCGGCGGTGAATACCAGAGCGTGGTGACTTTCGGGCTCCTCATCGTCGCGTTGATGATCCGCCCTTACGGCCTTTTCGGCACCCATGAGATCGAGAGGCTCTAGGCGATGATCATCGGCACGGCGAAAGAGACCTATCGCGCCGACGAGGCGCTGCTGACGACGAAGCCGCAGCAGGTGTGGATGGCGATCCTGATCGTCTCGCTCGCCGCCGCGCCCTTCATTTCGAACGCCTACTGGCTCTATTTGATCTGCCTCGTCATGATCAATGTGATCGCGGCGACCGGGCTCAACATCCTCACCGGATTCACCGGCCTGGTCAGCCTTGGTCAGGCGGCCTTCATGGCGGTCGGGGCCTATGTGGTCGCCGTTCTTGAGCGCGACCTTGGCACGCCGTTCTTCCTCAACATAGTCCTGGGCGGGCTCGTCTCGGCCGCCATCGGCCTTCTCGTCGGCCTGCCGAGCCTCAGGGTGAAGGGACTCTACCTGGCGATCGCGACGATCGCGGCGTCCTTCATCCTGCATTTCGTCTTCGTCCATTTCGAGGGCGTGACCAACGGCAATTCCGGCATCAATGTGCCGCCGGCGCGGGTCCTCGGGCTGGAACTCGTCACCTATTTCCATCTCTACTGGGTGATCATGCCGGCGACGGTTCTTCTCGTCCTCGGCGCGGCGAACCTTTTCCGCACGCGCATCGGCCGCGCCTTCATCGCCATTCGCGACCGTGACATCTCGGCCGAAGTGCTCGGCATTCCGCTTCTTCGCTACAAGTTGATGAGCTTCGCCGTCGCCTCCTTCTATGCCGGCGTCGCGGGCGGGTTGTGGGCCTATTTCTTCCGCGTCGTGACGCCGGAGAGCTTCCCGTTCCTGATGTCGATCTTCCTTCTCGCCGCCATCATCGTCGGCGGTATGGGAACGATCCTCGGCGGCATCGTCGGCGCGATCTTCATGACGCTGACGCCGGAGCTTCTGCGTTTCGTTGTCGAATGGATCAGCCCGTGGGTGCCGGGCGCGGGCGTCTACCTGTCGCCGGCGCGGACCATTGTCTTCGGTCTGCTGATCATCGGGTTCCTGGTCTTCGAGCCGCAGGGCATCGCGGAAATCATCCAGCGCGTGCGCCGCTTCTTCCGGCTGTGGCCGTTCAGGACGTAATGCCGGTCCCCCCACAAAAATTACAACGGGGATCGGGCGAAAAAGGGAGGAATGGGAAATGTTGAATCTGACGAGACGAACGGCAATGGCGGCGCTTGTCGCCGGGGCGGCGAGCTTCGGCGTGGGGCTCGGATCCGCCAAGGCGCAGGAGGGCGACATCGTCATCGGCGGATCGCTGCCGATGACCGGTGTCTTCGCCTTCGCCGGTGTCGCCATCGAAGCGGGCATGCAGGACTATATCAAGATCGTCAACGAGGCCGGCGGCATCAACGGGCGCAAAGTGCGGCTCGCCTATGAGGACACCGGCTACAAGGTCAATACCTCGGTCGCGGTCTTCAACAAGCTGACGAGCCAGGACGAGATCCATCTCTACTATGGCGACTCCACGGGGTTCGCCAAGACGATCGCGCCGGAGCTCGCGCGCCGCGGATCGATGATCATGGGCGGGGCGTCCTTCGCCAGCGAGCTGAACGATCCGCAGGCCTTCCCCTACACCTTCATGGCGGGGCCGGACTATTCGGAGATGGTGGCGATCCTGCTGGAATACATCGCCAAGGAAAAGCCCGGCGCGAAGATCATGCTGGTCAATTCCGATACTGAATTCGGCCGTGACCCAATTGCCTCGACGAAGGCCAAGGCGAAGGAGCTGGGCCTCGACGTCGTCGGCGAAATCATCACCGCGCCGGGCGCCGCGGATGTCTCAACCGAAGTGCTGAAGCTGCGCCGCGCCAGGCCCGACTACACGCTTTTCCACGGTTACGTGCTCTCGCCCCTGCCGGAGTTCATGAGCCAGGCCAAGGAACTCGGCCTCACGACGAAGTTCATGGGCACGTTCTGGTCGATGGACAGCTCGATCTGGGCCAGCGTCGGCGAGGTGGCCGACGGCTTCATGGGCGTCATGCCCTATCGATACTATTACGACAAGGCCGAGGACGCGCCGATGCTCAAGCGCATCCGCGAGATGCGGCTGGACTATCAGGCGACCGGCTACATGCAGGGCTTCGTGTCCGCCATGCTGATGGTGGAAGCGGCCAAGCGTGTCCTCGATGCGGGCGAGGAGATGAACGGCAAGACGCTGAAGGCGGCGCTCAATTCCATCGACGACTTCGACACCGGCGGGATCATCGGCGTGCCGATCTCCATTCCGGGTAATTCGGTGCCGGTCGGCCGGGTCTACCGGTATGACGCCAAGGCCGGCGAGATGGTCCCGGTGTCTGACTGGATCGACCTGAAGGAGTAGCCGCAATGGCCGCGGACACCATCCTGGACGTCGAAAACATCGAACTGACCTACAACAAGTCGGTCCAGGCGCTGAGGGGGCTGTCCCTCAGGGTGCCGCGCGGCCAGGTGGTCACGCTTCTCGGCTCCAACGGGGCCGGGAAGTCCTCCACCCTGAAGGCGATTTCCCGCCTTCTGAGCCTCGAAAACGGTGAGGTCACGGCCGGGACAATCCGCTTCGAAGGCACGGATATCGCGATGCTGACGCCGCACGGGCTGGTGCGGCGCGGCCTCTTCCACGTCATGGAGGGGCGGCGGATCTTCGAAGATCTCACGGTGGAGGAGAACCTTACCGCCGCCACCTTCGCGCTTTCCGGGCGTGGGGTAGCGCTGACACCGTTCGACCTCGTCTACGGCTATTTCCCGCGTCTTTACGAGCGCCGACACGCGCGCGCCGGCTATCTGTCCGGCGGCGAGCAGCAGATGTTGGCCATTGGTCGGGCGCTGATCTCGCAACCCTCGCTCATCCTCCTCGATGAACCGTCGCTCGGCCTGTCGCCGAAGCTGGTCGAGGAGATCTTCACCATCATTGCCCGGATCAACCGGCAGACGGGCGCGTCCATGCTGCTCGTCGAACAGAATGCGGCGGTGGCGCTTTCCATCGCCCACTACGGCTACATCATGGAGAATGGCAAGATCCAGCTCGACGGGCCGTCGGAACGGCTGGTGGCCGATGAAGACGTGCGCGAGTTCTACCTCGGCCAGTCGAACGGCGCCGGCCACAAGAGCTATCGCGACATCAAGCACTACAAGCGCCGCAAGCGCTGGCTTTCGTGAGGCCGGATTTCGCCATGTTGTCTCCCAATCCCGACACCAAGAAGACCGTCAGGACGCCCATGAGCCCGGAAATCCCCGATTTCCCTGCCTTTACCCTGCCGCAGATGCTGAGGGAACAGGCGAGCCGCCAGCCGAAACGGACCGCAATTCGCCAGAAGGACTTCGGCATCTGGCAGGTGACGACCTGGGAGGGCTATTTTGAGCGCGCCTGTGATGTCGCGCACGGGCTTCGCCGCCTTGGCCTCCACCCAGGCGGGCATCTCGCGATCTTGTCGGAAAACCGTATCGAGTGGGTGCTCGGCCAACTCGGGGCAGGATGCACCGGTGCGGTTACCGTCGGCGTCTACCCGACTAGTCCGGCGCCGGAGGTCGGCTATATCCTGGAACACTCCGATGCCGAGATCGTCATCTGCGAGGACCAGGAACAGGTCGATAAGGTGCTCGACGTCAGGGAGAGCCTGCCCAAGCTCGCTCGCATCCTCGTCATCGAGACGAAGGGCATGCGCAGCTATCCCGGCGATCTCGTCATCAGCTTTTCGGCGATGGAGGCGGAGGGGCGGGCCGATCGACACGCTGGGCACGGGCTCGTCGACGAGATCCTCCGGCATCAGGACCTCGATGACATCGCCCTGATGATCTATACCTCCGGTTCGACCGGAAAGCCGAAGGGCGCGATGCTGAGCTATCGCAATCTGCGCGCCCAAGCGATCGCCATCACCGAACGGCTGGCGCTTACGGACCGCGACAGGCATCTTTCGTATCTGCCGCTCTGCCACGTTGCCGAACAGATGACGACGACGATGGCGCCGATTTACGTCGGCAGCCAGATCAACTTCGGCGAGTCGCTCCGGACCGTGCAGCAGGACCTGCGCGAAGTGGCGCCGACGGTGTTTCTCGGCGTGCCGCGCATCTGGGAAAAGCTCCACGCCGCGATCCACATCGGCATTCTGGAGGCCGGCGGGGTCAGGAAGGCGCTTTACGAGCGCGCCCTCAAGGCCTGCGAACCGCATGCCACCGTACCGCCGGCGCGCCGGAGCTTCGTTCCGCGCCTCGTCTTCGGCTTCTGGTACCTGCTGGTCTTTCGAGCGCTGCAGAATTTCATCGGTCTGAGGAAGGCGCGGCTGGCGATGACCGGCGCGGCGCCGATCTCGCCGGCCATCGTCACCTTCTTCCGTACCATCGGCGTGCCGCTCGTCGAGGTTTACGGCGCGACGGAGACGGCGGGTGTCGTTCTCGGGCAGACGCTTGACCGGCTCGACCCCGGCGCGGTCGGCGAGCCGGTCGTCAATGCCGAGGTGGCGATCGGCGAGGCGGGCGAACTCCTCGTCAAGGGCGATATCGTCTTTGCCGGCTACTACAAGAACGAGGAGGCGACGAAGACGGCGATCCGCGACGACTGGCTCCATACCGGCGACGTGGTGGAATGCACCGACGGGCAGTATCGCATCGTCGACCGGCTGAAGGACATCATGATCACCGCCGGCGGCAAGAACCTCAGCCCCTCGGAGATCGAGAACACGGTGAAGGCAAGTCCCTTCATCAAGGAATGCATCGTCATCGGCGAGCGGCGGAAATATGTCGCCGCCCTCATCCAGATCGACTTCGAGACGACAGGCAAGTGGGCGGAGGAGCACCGCATTGCCTATACCAACTTCCGCAATCTCACCGAAAACCCGGCGGTGCGCGATATGGTCGATGGCGAAATCGCGCGCGCGAACGCCAGTCTCGCGACAGTGGCGAACATTCGCCGGTTCCACCTGCTCACCAAGGAACTCGACCACGACGACGACGAGGTGACCGCGACCATGAAGGTTCGGCGCGCCAACGTTCATGCCAAATACGCCGAGGAAATCGAGCGCCTCTATGCCTGACGCAGCCAGGGTGCCTGCGCACACGCTTATGCCTGCGCTGGGGCAGCGGGTTTGCCCTTATCATGCATGATACATGCATGATGAGGGCAACGCGAATGGCGACGATGACAGGGCGGGCGACGGCATGGTGCTGTGGCGCGGCGCCTGTGGCCACCGAAGCGTGGGCGAGTGTGCGTTACGGAATGGGGCGGCGATCTGGATAGCGATCCGGGGCTCGATAACCGGAGACGAGACGGAAACGAGAAAGGACAGGGTCGATGGCGAATGACGCCCATATCTTTGATTTCGTGCGGTTGCCGCGCGGGCGGGGAAAGCCCGACGGCGCGCTCCACGAGTTGACGCCGGCGACGCTTGCGACGACGGTTCTTGCCGCGATCCGCGACCGCAACGGCCTCGATACGGCGCTCGTCGACGACGTCGTCATGGGCATCGTCATGCCGGTCGGCGAACAGGGGCAGTGCCTGCCGCGCGTTGCCGCGATCGCGGCAGGCTATGCGGAAAGCGTTGCCGGCGTACAGCTTAACCGGTTCTGCGCCTCAGGGCTTGAAGCGGCCAACATGGCGGCGGCGAAGATCATGGCTGGCGGCGCGGACATGTGCGTTGCTGGCGGATTGGAATCGATGTCGCGGATCCCGATCCTGTCGGACGGCGGGGCGTGGAGCGCCGATCCGCGGATCGCGGAAGCGACGGCCTTTGTGCCGCAGGGGATTTCCGCCGATCTCATTGCGACGAAATGGGGCTACGGCCGCGAGGCGGTCGATGCGCTCGCGGTGGAAAGCCATCGCCGCGCCGCGCGCGCCTGGGACGAAGGGCGGTTCTCCCGCTCGGTGATCCCGGCGCTGGACGCTCTGGGGCGGCCGCTCCTGGAACGCGACGAGACGATCCGGCCCGAGGCGAGCACGGAGACGATGGGTGCTCTCCGGCTCTCCTTCGAGGGACTCGGCCAGATGGGCTTCGACCGGGTGGCGCTCGAGCGCTATCCCGAACTGGGGGCGGTTACCCATGTCCATACCGCCGGTAATTCCTCCGGCATCGTCGATGGCGCCGCGGCGCTCCTCATCGGCACGAAAACCCAGGGCGAGATGGCCGGGCTGACGCCGCGGGCGCGCATCCGAGCGTTCGCCGAGATCGGCTCGGAGCCGACGATCATGCTGACCGCACCGTCGTTCGCGGCGGAAAAGGTTCTGAAGCGGGCCGGGATGGCGGTCTCCGACATCGATCTCTTCGAAGTCAACGAGGCGTTCGCCGCCGTGGCGCTCCGCTTCATGGAGGCGCTCGACCTCGATCCGGCCATCGTCAACGTCAATGGCGGCGCGATCGCCATGGGCCATCCGCTCGGTGCGACGGGGGCGATCATCCTCGGCACCGCGCTCGACGAACTGGAGCGGACGGGGAAGGCCACCGCACTCGTCACGCTGTGCGTTGGCGCCGGTATGGGCGTCGCGACGATCATCGAACGGGTCTGAGGAGGCCGCCATGCTGACCACCACCATCGACGAAAACGGCATTGCCGTCGTCCTCATCGATATGCCCGGCCGGTCCATGAACGTGATCGACTGGGTGCTGCGCGATGCGCTGGATGCGGCGTTCGCCGAGCTTTCGGCCGACGATACGGTAAAGGGGATCGTGCTCGGTTCGGCGAAAACGAGCTTCGTCGCCGGTGCCGATCTCGCCATCATGGCCGATTTCGTCGGCGAGGGGACGACGATCGGGACCGCGACCGATCTTATCTGGCCGATGTCGTGCCTGATGCGCCGGATTGAGACCTGCGGCAAGCCGGTCGTTGTCGCCGCGCCCGGAACCGCTCTCGGCGGCGGGCTGGAGATCATGCTGGCAGGGCATTATCGCATCGCGGCGGCCAACCCGAAGGCGCGCTTCGGCTTGCCGGAAGTGACGCTCGGGATTCTGCCGGGGGCGGGCGGCACGCAGCGCCTGCCGCGCCTCATCGGCATTGCCGCCGCGTTGCCGCTTCTCACCGAGGGACGGCATGTGACGGCGCAGGAAGCGCTCGACCTTGGCATTCTCGATCGGATCGTCGATCCCGACCGACTGATCGAGGAGGCAAAGGCGGCAATTCTCTGCGGTGCCGTCAATCCGATTGCGCCCTGGGACGGGAAGAAATTCCGGGCGCCGGGGATGGCCGTGGGGGCGAGCTTCGATTTTTTCGCGGCGACCAATGTCGCGATCGCGGAGCGCACGCGCGGCAATTATCCCGCGCCGCGCCTCATCGCCTCCTGCGTCTACGAGGGCATGCGGCTGCCGATCGACAAGGCGTTGAAGATCGAGGCGCAGAATTTCGGTGCCCTCGTTCATGGCGAGGTGGCGCAGGCGCTGATCGCGACGATGTTCTTTGCCCGCCAGAAGGTCGCCAAGGGTGGCGGTGTCGCTCCGGAGGTTTCGCAGGCGTTCACCGGCTTGTTGAAGACGGCGCTGGCGGACAGTCTGGCGAGACTGGAGGAAGACGGCTACGGCGCCAATTTCCTGCTGAACGCGGCGTGGAAGGCGGGCCTTGATCCGGACGAGCGGCAGGGGGTGTCGCTTCGCGATTCTGAGGGGGCGTCCGGATCGCGCGACGATCTGCGGACAGTTGGCGGGCTGATCCTCGACGCGGTCGCCATGGCGGCGCGTGAGGGGCTTGAGCGGGGGATGGTCCCGGACGAGGCGACAGGTGATGTCGTTGCCGTCGAGGCCGGCGTCTATCCGGCCTACACCGGTGGCCCCTTCCATCGCCTTGCGCTGCGTGCGCAGGGCGCCGCCTGACGCGCGGGACCCCGGCGCAGAAAAACGCCGGCGATCTTTCGACCGCCGGCGAGGTTTCCGGTCTTTTCTGCTTGGGAGGACAGAGGACACAAGACCTTTGTGTTTATCGGGCACCCTTATTCGGCGGGCACTGCGGCCACTTCGGGCACCGGCTTCTTCAGGGCGATGAGCATTGCGGTCGTCACGGCGGTGCCGACGATGATCGAGACGGCGTACATGCCGAGGTTGATCACCGCGTTCGGGATGGCGAGCACGAAGATGCCGCCATGGGGAGCGACGAGGCCGCAGCCGAAGGCCATCGACAGCGCGCCGGTGATAGCGGAGCCGACGATGATCGAGGGGATGACGCGCACGGGGTCCTTGGCCGCGAAGGGGATCGCACCTTCGGTGATGAAGGAGATACCGAGGACGAAGGCGGCCTTGCCGGCATCGCGCTCTTCCTTCGTGAAGCGGTTCTTGGCGACGACGGTGGCGAGCGCCAGACCGAGCGGCGGGGTCATGCCGGCGGCCATTGCGGCGGCCATCGGGCCATAGGTGTCACTCGTCAGGAGGCCGACCGCGAAGGTATAGGCCGCCTTGTTGACCGGGCCTCCCATGTCGACGGCCATCATGCCGCCGATGATGAGACCGAGAACGACGGCGTTGGTCGTGCCCATGCCTTTCAGGAAGGAAGTCAGCGCGGCGAGAATCGCGGCCACCGGCTCGCCGATGACGTAGACCATGGCGAGGCCGACGATCAGCGTCGACAGCAGCGGCAGGATCAGGACTGGCTTCAGGCCCTCGAAGTTCTGCGGCAGGTTGATGTTGTCGCGCAGCCAGCGGGCGACATAGCCGGCGAGGAAACCGGCGACAATGCCGCCGAGGAAGCCGGCGTTGAGGTTGACGGCGAGCATGCCGCCGATGAGACCGGGGGTGAGGCCAGGGCGGTCGGCGATCGAATAGGCGATGTAGCCGGCGAGCACGGGGACCATCAGCTTGAAGGCCGCGCCGCCGCCGATCGCCATGAGGGCAGCGGCGAGGGTGCCTTCCTGCTCGAACGCCTTGATGCCGAAGACGAAGGATAGCGCGATCAAGAGGCCGCCTGCGACGACAATCGGCAGCATGAACGAAACGCCCGTCAGGAGATGCTGATAGGGGCCGCTCTGCTGCGCTTTTCTTGCCGCCTTGGCCTTCTTGACCTCACCGACATAGTCGGCACCGGCCGCCGAGCCGCCGAGGATCTCACCTTCGGCGATGGCGGCTTCGATGACGCCTTTGGCGTCCTTCACCGCATCGCCGACGCCGGTCTTGTAGATCTTCTTGCCGGCAAAGCGGCTGTCGTCGACATGGGTGTCGGCGGCGATGACGACGAGGTCGGCCTTGTCGATATCCTCGTCGCTCAGCGGCGTCTTGGCGCCGACCGACCCCTGGGTCTCGACCGAAATGGTGTCGCCGCGGGTCGCCGCCGCCTTCTTCAGGGCGTCGGCCGCCATGAAGGTATGGGCGATGCCGGTCGGGCATGAGGTGATGGCGACGATCCGGAGCCCGCCGTCAGGGGATGCGCTTGTATCTTTGGTCATTTGCGGTGTTTCCTCTCCGCTGGAGGACGGTTGCTTCCCGGCCAGCGACAGCGCCGCGTCAAGCACGGCCGCGGTTTCGCGGATCGCCTTGCTGGTTGAGACTGTGTGCACGGGCTTGCCGGAAAAACGGCCCGACTCGACGTCAATGTCGGCGGCGATGAGGACAACGTCGGCGGTGGCGATCTCGGTCGGCTGGAGCGGATCTTCCACGCCCGACGCGCTGCGGCGCTCGATGCGTATGGTGTGCCCCTGGCGTTCGGCCATCTCCTTCAGGGCCTCGGCGGCCATGTGGGTGTGGGCGACGCCGGTCGGGCAGGCGGTGACTGCGACGATTGTTGTCATTGCTTCCTCCCGTTCGTCAGTCCTGCGGTCGTGCGGTGAGCTCGGTGATGTCCACCGCGCGGGCGAGGTCTTCGATCTTGTCACGTGGCGGCAGTCTCGGGCCGACTTCGCCGAGCGCGCCGAGGGAAAAGGCGGTGGCGAGGCGGGCCATCTCGTCGAGCGGCAGCCGTCGTGTCGAGGCGTGAATGAGGCCGGCAACCATGGCATCGCCGGCGCCGACGGTGCTGGCGACCGGGACGTGTGGCGGCCGGGCGTGAACGGCGCGCTCGCTGTTGACGAGGATCGCGCCATCCTCGCCCATGGAAACGACGACGAGGCGGACACCGTCGGCCAGAAGCCGCAGAGCGGCGGCGACCACGGCCTGATGTGAATCGAGAGGCTGTTCCAGGAGGTCGCGCAATTCGGCGATGTTCGGCTTGACGATATCCGGCTTGGCCGGCAGCGCGGCGGCGAGCGGCAGACCGCTGGTGTCGAGCGCAACGGCGATCGAGCGGGCCTTCGCCCAGGCGGCGAGTTCGGCGTAGGCCGTCTCGGCAAGGCCTTCCGGCAGGCTGCCGCACAGGGCGATCCAGTCGAGACCGCCGATGCGGATTTCCTCCAGCCTGCGCAGGACCGCGTTGAGGTCTTCTATGCGTGCCCGGACGCCGGGGAAGTTGATGTCGGTCACCTCGTCGGCGATGGGATCGACGATCTTGACGTTGGTGCGTGTTGCGCCATCGAGCCTGAGGCAGGCATCGGCAACGCCGGCTTCCCGGAAATGCTGTTCAAAGAGCGATGCGTTGTCCCGGCCGAGGAAACCCGTGACCGTCACGTCATGGTCGAAATGGGCAAGAAAGGAGGCAACGTTGACGCCCTTGCCGCCGGCATCGACACGGGACGTGTCGACGCGATTGACGGCGTTGAGGGTGAGGCCGCGCACGGTGGCAGTCTGGTCGACGGCGGAATTGAGCGAAACGGCCGCGATCCGGGGCTTCGAGATCATGATCGGCTTCCTCAGGCAAGGGCACGGACGGCGGCCGCGTCGGCGGCCTTCAGTGCGCGGGCGGCAATGTCTCGGTTTTCCTCAAGGGACTGTTCGCGAAGCTGAGCCTTGACGGCAGCGATCGAGGGGATGGAGACGCTGAGTTCCTTCACGCCGAGGCCGGTGAGGACGCGCACACCAACCGGATCGGCGGCGACGCCGCCGCAGGCGCCGACCCAGATGCCCGCCTCGTCGGCAGCGCGCACCGTCCTGTCGATGAGCCTCAAGACCGCCGGGTGCATGCCGTCGGCGAGCTTGGCAAGCTTGGGGTGCAGCCGGTCCATGGCGAGGGCGTATTGCGTCAGGTCATTGGTGCCGATGGAGAAAAAGTCGACCTCCCGGGCGAATTCCGGCGCCATCATGACCGCGGAGGGAATCTCGATCATCATGCCGATCTCGACCGGGTCGGCGCCGACCTCAAGGCGAACCTCCTCGGTGATCCGGCGCGCTTCCTCCAGTTCGGAAAGCATGGAGATCATCGGATACATGATTCGCAGCGGGCCCTTGGAGGAGGCCCGGAAGATGGCGCGGAGCTGGGTGCGGAAGAGGTCTTCGTGGGAGAGGCAGAAGCGGATGCCGCGCTCGCCGAGGAACGGATTGTCCTCCACCGGCATGCGCAGGTAGGGCATCTCCTTGTCGCCGCCGACGTCGAGGGTGCGGATGATAATCGGCAGGCCGTTCATCGCCTCCAGCATGCCGGTGTAGATGTCGAGCTGTTCGTTCTCGCTCGGCGCTTCGTCGCGATTGACGAAGAGGAACTCGGTCCTCAGCAGGCCGACGCCCTCGCCGCCGGCGTCGACCGCGTGGCGGGCCTCGGCAAGGTCGCTGATGTTGGCGACGACCTCAATGCGTTCGCCGTCGGTCGTCAGCGCAGGCTTGTAGCAATCGCGCTGTTCGATCTCGCGCCGTGCCCTCAGATCGATGAGGGCGACGCGAGCCTGGGCGCGATCGCTCTCGCTCGGGTCGATGACGAGAACGCCCGAGGCGCCGTCGAGGATGGCGGGCTTGCCGACCTCGATCTCGAGCACCGAGGCGCCCATGCCAACGACGGCGGGAATGTCGAGGGAGCGCGCGATGATCGAGGTATGGGAGGTCGGACCGCCCGACGCGGTACACAGGCCCTGGACGAGATGCGGGTCGAGTTGGGCCGTGTCGGATGGGGTCAGGTCGTCGGCGACGAGGATACAGGGCTCCTGCGGCAACCGGGTTTCGTCCTTCTCCACCTCAGCGAGGAGGCGCAGAACGCGGCGGCCGGCATCGCGCAGATCGACCGCGCGGCCGGCAAGAATGGGATCCTTCATCCCGGCGAGAATGTCGGCGCGCTCGTTGTAGGCCTGCTCCCAGGCGAAGGCGGCGCTGCGGCCCTTGCGGATCTGGGTATGGGCGGCCTCGATCATCTCCGGGTCTTCGAGGAATTCCTGGTGGGCGCGGAAGATGCCGGCCTTGGCCGGGCCGGATTTCTTCCACACTTCCTTGTAGAGGTCCTCAAGCTGCTGGTGAGCGGCGTGGAGTGCCTGGTCGAGCTTTTCGAGTTGCAGCGCGGCGTCGTCGGCATCCGTCTCGAAGGTGATGCGCTCGCGGGCGAACTGGAAGACGGGTGCGATGGCCATGCCGGGCGAGGACGTGATGCCGGTGATGGTGCGGCCGTCGTAGTTCGCGACGGTGGCGGGCGCGGGCCGGGCAGCGGCCTCGTTCGCGGCTTCCTCCTCGTCCTCGAGGCCGGCCTCGAAGGCCGCCCGGATAGCGTCTAGCGCCTTTTCCGCGTCCGCGCCCTCGGCGCTGACATGGACGGAGGTGCCGTCGCCGGCGCCGAGCTTCAAAAGGGAGATGAGGCTCTTGGCGTTGGCGACCTTGTCGCCGCTGCGGATGCGGATATCGGCGGTGAAGGTCTTGGCGAGGTCGACGAGCGCGGTGGCGGGCCGGGCGTGAAGGCCATGGGCGCCGTCGATGGTGACGTCGAAGCCACTACCGAAATCGTCGAGCGCCTCTCCGGCCGGAGCTTTCGCCGGCGCTTCGGCGCCGGTCAGCCGCGCGACGATCACGCCCGCGTCGTCGGTGGTCGCGAGCCGGTCGGCCTCATCGGCGTCGCCGAGGACGTCGGTGAGATTGGAAAGGATGGTGAGGTGTTCGTCGGATTTCGCGGCGATGGCGACGATGAGGCGTGCGGTATCGCCGTTGCCCCAGTCAATGCCGTCCCGCACCTGGACGACGGCGATCGCGGTGTCATTGATCAGTTCGCGGTCTTTCGGCAGGCCGTGCGGGATGGCGATGCCGTTGCCGAGAAAGGTGTTGGCGACTTTCTCGCGGCCGAGCATGCTTTCGCCGTAGCCGGGATCGATCTTGCCGGCGGCGACTAGCAGGTCCACCGCCGTGGCGATGGCCTCGGCCTTGGACGCGACCGTGGCGTTGAGAGCGATCAGATCGGATGTCAGGATAGCCATGATTTCCTCCGCGCATGTTCTGTGCCATGCTTGATTTTCTTAAAAAAACGACTGCTAGATGAACCGGATATGACGCAGTTCGCGCGTGCGTTTGTAACAATTGTAATATTGATCTTCGGCTTTGGTTCCGCCGCCGCGGAGACTCTGCGCGTGCTGACCCGCGACGGCGTTCAGATCGGCGGTCCGGCCATCCGCCACGGTGCCGGGTTCGCCGCCGCCACAGGCATCCCCGTGACCGTTACGCAACGTCCGTTTAACGCCCTTTACGCTGAGATCATGGTCGGGTTTGTGACGGGTGAGACGCCGGCCGACGTGCTGCTCGTGCCATCCGCCTGGCTGCCGGATTTCGCGCCCTACCTGTCTCCCGTTCCCGACGCCTTCGTCTCGCGGCCGCTTGTCCAGGGTATCGCGCCGGTCTATCGCGATGCGCTCATGCGCTGGCAGGGCAAGTGGATGGCGTTGACGCTCGATGGCGATCTGCACATGGGAGTCTATCGGCGTGACCTCTTCGAGGACCCGGAAACCCGCGCCGCGTTTCGCGAATCATACGGGCGTGACCTTACGCCGCCAAGAACCTGGGACGCGTATCTCGACATCGCGCGGTTCTTCAAGGGACGCAAGGCGCCCGACGGCACGCCGCTCGCCGGGACGCTTGAGGCTTATGCCGAGGGCGGTCAGCGGCTCTGGTACATCTTCAGTCACGCTGCGGCCTATGCCGGCCATCCCGACTATCCGGGCCATCTCTTCTTCGATCCCGAAACCATGAAGCCAGCCATCGACGGGCCGGCGTGGCATCGCGCGCTTGCCGACTACCTCGCGGCGGAAAAGGCCGGGCCGGCCGAGGCCCTGCAGCTTGGTAGCCATGACGTGCGCGCCCGTTTCGCCGCCGGCGAGGCTGCGATGGCCATCGACTGGTCCGACATCGGCGTTCTGGCGGCCGATCCCAGGCGGTCAGCGGTGGCCGGTAAGGTCGGTTTCTTCATGCTGCCGGGAAGCGATGTCGCCTGGAATCCCAAAGAGCACCGCTGGGATGATTTGCCGGCGCCGCGCCCGGTGCCGTTCCTCGCCTTTGGCGGCTGGATCGCGGCGGTGCCGCGCGCTGCGCGCGATCCGGCGCGGGCCTGGGATTATGTCGCCTGGCTCGCCCGGCCCGACCATGCCGACCGCGACGTGCGCGACGGCACCTCCGGCTTCAATCCCTATCGTACGGAACAGCTCGACGGCGTTGCCGGCTGGCGGCAACTGATGGGGGCGGGAGAGGCAGATGCGTATCTGAAGGTGCTGCGCGACAGCCTCTCATCGCCCGATATCGCGCGCGATCTGCGCCTTCCCGGCTACCCCGCGTATATGGCGGCGCTTGACCGGCAGGTCGGCAAGGTGCTTTCCGGCGAGAGCAGTATCGATGAGGCCCTGTCGGCAGCGGCGGTCGAATGGGAACAGATCACCGACCGGCTCGGCCGCGCGAGCCAGCTTCGCCACTACCGCGAGGCGATGGGGCTTGTGGAGAAGGGGCCATGAAGACGCGGCGGGCCTGGTTCTCCGGCATCCAGGGTCGGCTTCTGCTGATCCTGGTGATGGCCGCCGTCGCGGTCGTCGTGGGGAGCCTCGCCGCGCTGACGGCTCTCGACGATATTCGCGGCGCGGCGGAGAGTGTGACCGCGCGCGACCTGCCGGCGGTGACGGCGGCGATGGATCTTGCCCGCATCGGCGAACGGCTGCAGCAGCGCGGCGCGAGCCTGATGGCGGCCGGCGAGCGTGCCGCCCGCGATCGCGAGCAGGCGGCGATCGAGGAGGATCTTCAGGCTTTCTCCGCGCGGCTGGCGGACCTGCATCGTCTTCGTGCTGATGCGAGCGCGGAGGTCGGCGAGATCGCGACGCTCGCCGACCAGCTTGCCGCGAGCCTCCGCGATCTCAGCACGACGCTCGACGGGCGGGCCGTGTTTTCCGCGGCGCTGGAACGGGAACGCGAGGCGATGCTCGCTCGGCAGGACCGTATCCGGCAATTGATCGGCCCTTCGATCCTAGCGGTTGCGGCAATCACCGGCGGCAACGAGGCGATCGATCCGCTGGTCTATCGCGCCGCTGTGGAGAGCCAGGCGCCACTCCTCTCCGCCGAACGGCTGGTCAACATCGCGATTGCCGACGTGGTGCTTGCGGCAAGCGCGGCGGACGAGGAGGGGGTGGCGGCCTCCTGGGCGCAATACGAACGGGCGCGGGTTCAGCTCGTTCAGGTCGCTGACCGTTTGCCGGCAGGTATCCGGGCGGATTTCCGTGCCCTCCTTTCGGGATTTTCCCGCCAGGGCGGGCCTGAGGGCGTTTTCTCCCTCAAGCAATCGGAACTGACGAACACGGCCGGCGCGGCAGCGCTTCTGGAGGCAACGCAGGTTCTGTCGGCTGGGCTGAAGCGGGCGGTCGACCGGCTCGTTCTTTCCGCCAACCGGTCTATGGCGGGCGTCACCGAGAGCTTTCGCGACACGATCGTCGCGCGTACGACGCAGTTTGTGCTGATCGGGCTGGTGGTGCTCATATTGGCGAGCGGGCTGTCCTACGCCTTCGTCATCCGGCCGCTCGGCCGCAACCTTGCCGGCGTCACCGATGCCATGACACGGCTGGCCGGCGGCGAGCGTGACGCCCATGTGCCGGGGGCCACGCGCGACGACGAATTGGGCGATCTTGCGCGTGCCTTCACCGTCTTCAAGGACAACGTCTTCCGCATGGATGTGCTCGACCGGGAGTTGGCGGAGAAATCGAGCCTCCTGCTGGCGACCTTCGACACCATGAACGACGGTTTCACGGTGTTCGACGGTGACAGCCGGCTGGTCGCCTGGAACCCGCATTACCTGGAGCTCTATGGGTTTGCGAGCGAGGCGATCGGGATCGGGACGCCGATCGCGACCATCAACGGCATGCTCGCCGAACGCGGCGCGCGGATTTCCATGGCGGGCGAGGACATCGGCTTTGCCGACCTCGCCGAGCGCCGGCTGAAGGCGACGCAGCGCTACGAACTCGTTTTCCCTGACGGACGGGTGATCGAATTGCGCAGCAACCCCATTCCGCGCGGTGGCTTCGTGACCATCCACATGGATGTTACGGAGCAGCGGGCAACGGAGGGCCAGCTCCGGCAGGCCCAGAAGATGGAGACGGTCGGCCAGCTCACCGGCGGCATCGCGCACGACTTCAACAATATCCTCGCCGTCATCCTCGGCAATCTCGCCATCATCGAGCGCGAACTCGGCGACGATCCGGCGTTGCACGAACGCACGCTCAAGGCGCTCGGCGCGGCGGAGCGCGCGGCCGGACAGGTTAACCGGCTGCTCGCCTTTTCGCGCCGGCAGAAGCTTGCCCCGGAAGACGTCGACGTGAATGCCCTCGTCGAGGGAATGATGGATCTCCTCGATCTGAGCCTCGGGGCCGACATCGAACTGACGACGGATTTCGCCAGCGATCTTCCTCCCGTCCATATCGATCCGGGACAACTGGAGAACGCCTTGATGAACCTTGCCGTTAACGCCCGCGACGCGATGGACGGACGCGGACGGATCGCGTTTTCCACCCGGCCGACGGAGGGACCGTTCATCGAGATCGCGGTCAGCGATAGCGGCACCGGCATTGCGCCGGAAATCCGCGATCAGGTGTTCGAGCCGTTCTTCACCACGAAACCGACCGGCAAGGGAAGCGGGCTCGGGCTCAGCATGGTCTACGGTTTCGTGCGCCAGTCGGGCGGCACGGTTGCAATCGGCAGTGCGGCCGGCGAGGGGGCGACGGTGACGCTGCGGCTTCCGGTTGCGGCGAAGCCGGAGTCGGCCCTGCCCATCGTGCCGCCGGTGGCGGGCGCGGGCGAATGCATCCTCGTCGTCGACGACGATGCGGACGTTCTCGATCTGACTGCCGATCAGCTTCGGCGCAACGGTTATGTGGTCCTCACGGCAAATGACGGGGAAAGCGCGCTTGCCGTCCTTGCCGACCACCCGGAGGTGCGTCTGCTCTATTCCGACGTCATCATGCCGGGCACCTACGACGGGGTGATGCTTGCCCGCGAGGCGGTGCGCCGCTCTCCGGACATCAGCATCCTCTTGACCTCGGCCGAGCCGGGCAAGGCGCACGGCTGGATCACGGAAATTTTGAGGAAGCCGGTGGCGGAGGCCGCTCTTCTCGCCGCCGTACGCTCCCGGCTCGACGGTCAGATGCGTTCGACGGAGGCGTCGAGCACGTAGCCGGCGCCGCGCTCGGTGCGAATGAGCCGCGGCGCCTGCGGGTTCGGTTCGATCTTGCGACGAAGCCTGAGGATCAACACGTCGATGGTGCGGTCGAAGACGTCGCTGTCGTAGGAGCGAGTCTTTTCCAGAAGCTGTTCGCGGCTCAGGATGCATTTCGGTGCGTTGACGAAGGCTTCGAGGAGCAGGAATTCGGCGTTCGTCAGCGGCACCGGCTCGCCGGCCGGGTTTTCCAGGATGCGGGCGTTGAGATCGATGAACCAGCCGTTGAAGCGGCGGCAGTCGTGGCCCATGACATCGGCGGCGGCGCGGGCGGGCAAAGCCGCGCCGGTGCGGCGTAGGACCGCCTTGATCCGGGCCATCAGTTCTCGCGGGTTGAATGGCTTCACGACATAGTCGTCGGCGCCCATCTCCAGCCCGACGATGCGGTCGACGTCGGAGCCGAGGCCGGTCAGCATGATGATCGGGATCTGCGATGTGGCGCGCAGACGCTGGGCGATGGAGAGTCCGTCCTGGTCGGGAAGGCGGATGTCGAGGAGGATGAGGTCGGGGGTACCGCGCTTCAGCGCTTCGCCGAGCCCGGCGCCGTCTTCCGCCTCTTCCGCCGTCCAGCCCTGCTGGGTAATCTCGTAGCGCAGAACGTCCCGCACGTCGGCATCGTCATCGACGATAAGCACCTTCACCATGACCCATTCGACGGCGCCGGCGGGCGTCATCCTCCCTCGCGTTCCTTATAGCGCGGGGATACTAGCCGACATCGCTCGCGGACTGAACTGCGATTACCGGTGGTGCGGCGTGGCGATGCGGCATGCATGCGGACGGCGGTCAGCGCAGCGAGAACGGCACGATTCCCCTGCTCGAATGGTCGATCTCGACCTCCTTGTCGAGGGCCGGGAAGGCCCGGTCGGGACAATCGTTCCTCGGACAGATACGGCAGTTGATGCCGATGCGGGCGGTGTTCGTCGGCTCGTTGAGCGACAGGCCGTCGGCGTAGACGAACATGTCGGCGTATTTCAACTCGCAGCCGAGGCCGAGGGCATAGCGCCGATCGCGGCCGCGATAGCGGGCGGCGGCCTTGGTGATGCCGCGCGCCAGACAGAGGTAGCGCGAGCCGTCCGGCATCTCGCCGATCTGGACGGACATCCGGCTATTGGTCGCCTCGAACGCCTCGTGCACGTTCCAGACTGGGCAGGACCCGCCATAGCGGGCGAACTGGAAGCGGGTGGCGCTGTGGCGCTTGATGACGTTGCCGGCGCGGTCGACCTTGAGAAAATAGAACGGGACGCCCTTGTCGCCGTTGCGCTGGAGGGTGGAGAGCCGGTGGCAGATCTGCTCCAGGCTGGCGCCGGTGGCGACGGCCATGCGGTCGAGGTCGTGGCGGGTCTTCCTCGCCAGAGCCAGGAAGGCGCGATAAGGCAGAAGCAGGGCGGCGGAAAAGTAGTTCCGCAGCGCGAGCCGGCAGATGTCCTCTGCCGCGCGGGAGCCGAAGCCGGCGCCGCGCGCATGGTCGGCGATTGCGTCGCCGGCGTGGACGTCGGCGACGATGGAGCCGAGTAGGAATTCCATCGTCGCATGTGGCAGGGCGCGGTTGAGGATCGCCAGTTTGTGGCGCCGGTCGAAGGAGACGATGGCTTCGTGCGCATCGATGCCGTCGGTGATCTCAACGCTGATGCCATGGGTGTCGCGCAGCCA
The DNA here is from genome assembly GCA_963675285.2 of uncultured Rhodobium sp. GTDB lineage: Bacteria > Pseudomonadota > Alphaproteobacteria > Rhizobiales > Rhodobiaceae > Rhodobium. Next base: position 574,374 of record CAXXGS010000002.1, on the reverse strand, counting down.
GGCGACGAGCACGGTGAGGCGGTCGTGGTGCCAGGCGAGGCCGAGTTCGGCGGCAAGGCGTTCGGCCTGGCTGTCGAGGTCGTCGACGTAGTTGTCGATGTAGTGGAAGTGATCGCGCACCTCCTCATAGGGCGAGACGAGCGGCTGTGTGCCGCCCGGCGGCGCGCCGTGAATGGAAACGGCGTCGTCGATCAGCGCCTGCTGCTCGCTCATGCGACGAAGAGCGCTATAGAAATCGAGCACGGCGCGGGCAAAATCGGGCGTGTGCGTTGCGACGCTCTTCAGATCTTGCAAGCCGACCGAGCCGTCGTGGAAGCGGGTATCGGCGAAGGCCTCGCCGAGATCGGCGACGAGACGGTCGAGATCGTTGGCCTCGAAGCTGGCGAGATCGGTGCCGAACTCCCGGCTGACGGCGATGAGGACACCGGCGGAAATCGGCCGGGTGTTGCTCTCCAGCTGGTTGACGTAGGAAGCGGAGAGGTCGAGCCGGTGAGCGAAGTTCACCTGCGACAGGCCCGCCTTCTCGCGGATCTTGCGCAGAACGTGACCGGCATACAGCTTTCGCGCCATCGCTTTTTTCTACAATTGTGAAATCTTCGCATATTGATAACTTGCATTTTTGCATATCGCAATCGCCGGCAAAGGATCGTAGCGTAAGCTCAACGCAACGCAGGATCGCAGGCAACGGCCGGCGGTGGTGGGTTCGGGGCTCGGCACGATCCGGTTGCCGCGAATGTCATCGGACCGGTTTCAAGATTGCGTCGCGAGAAAATGATGTCGTTGATCAAAAGGAAATGACGTCATTGGTCAAAAAAATGACTTCGTTGGTCGCACGTCGGCACGGAGGCCGGACCACGGGGATCTGGGGAAACGAAAGGCTCTGGGAACATGTTGGACAAGGTCACGGACAATTGGCTAGGCGCTACGGAACTTCACCGCATTGACGGCTTCGCACTCGGCGAGCGCAGCACGATGTCGTCGCGGATCGACGGGCTGACGGGACGGCAGCGCGCCGTGATGAGCCTCCTCGCGGACGGCCTGGTGAACAAGCAGATCGCCCATGAGCTCGATATCAGCGTGGCGACCGTCAAGGTTCACATCGCGCGGGCCGTGGAACGGATGCAGGCCAAGAACCGCATCCATGCCGTGGCGATGTTCGTGCGCGACGAGACGGTTCGCGGCGCCAATCCCGCCTATCCGAAACGGGCGGCCTGACCTCGGTCATCCGCCGGACCCTACGGACGAGGCGCTGGCTGGTTCCGCAACGGGAAAACGATATACGGATTTGACGGGCCGGCCGCGATATGGCGCGACCGGCCTTTCTTTTTGATATCCGGTCCGGTTCCCCCCGATCCGGCTAGAGCGAGATCGTGAGCTTGCGGGCACCTGCCGGTCGCCGGTCGAGCGCGGCATCGACCGCGTCTTGAGTAATGGCGGTTCCTTTCACCATGAGGATCCGCAAGTCCGGCCGCGCCATGAGGTCATCGAGAACGGCGTTCGTCAGCGCGGTCTTGCGGGCATAGAGCCAGGAGAGCTTGGGAAGCACGAGCGCCCTGACGCCGGCATCGGTGATCGCGGTCTCGCCGACCCAGAGGGTTTCGAGCGCGGGCAGATCGGCGATCGCCTCAAGGCCCGCGTCGGTGACGTTGGTGCGGTTGAGGTAGAGGAGCTTCAGCCTTTCCATGCCGGCAAGGCGCGCCACGGTCTTATCGCCGATACCGGTGTGCCAGATGAAGAGCTGGGTGAGGTTTCCGAGCTTGTCGATGTCGGCCGTCGTCGCGTCGGTGACGCGCGTTTTCATCAACCACAGGCGGCTCAGTTTGCTGGCGTTGGCAAGCTCGACGAAGCCCGAGCCATCGACCGAGGTATAGCTCAGCGACAGGCTCGTCAGGTTGGGGATCTGGCCAAGGTGAATGAGCGCCTCGTCGGTGACGGCGGTGATTCCGTTCAGATGCAGGGCGCGGAGCGTGGGATGTCCGGCGAGGGGAGCGAGGTCGCCATCCGAAAGTGGCAGACGGTCGAGTTTCAGCGCCTGGAGAGATGGCAGGGTTGCGAGGACCGGCATCGAGGCGGACGTCACGCCCCTTGCGCGTGTCAGATTCAGCTGTTTCAGTTGCGTCATCGTCGCGATCGTGGCAATGCCATCGTCACCGACCCACATGCTGACGAGGCCGAGATGGGCGAGGTTCGGCGCCTTGGCGATCGCCTCGATCCCAGTCAGCGTTACCTTGTCGGCACCGCGCAGCAACAGCACCTTGAGCCGCGGCAACTCGGCAATCTTGGCGAGGTCGCCATCCGTGAGTTCTCTTGCGACAGAGCCCTGCGGCATGAAGCTTGTCATCGCCGCGACGGTTTCCGCAGTCGCCGGCTTGCCCCCGACCCTGTGCCCGAGTTCCTGGAAGCGGAGGGCGAGCGCGCCGGGATCGAAGGCGGCGGCGGGGAAGCTCGATGTGAACGCGACGAGAGCAAGCAAAAGGGCTGTGCCGAGCGCGGCGACGAACGGCGGTGCGGAGAAGAAGCGAATGCGGATCATGCCGTGTTTCCTCCGGTGGATGGCGGCTGCAAGGGAACGCCGCGGATGCCTCGTGGATCGGTTCTTGTCCGATCCTTGTCGACAATGCGCTGCTTTGGCGTGACGGACATCACCCATTCGTCCGATGCATCCGGATCTTTCGAGCGTTTTTCCGGTTTCGCCGCGATCTCGCGGCGGGACGTGTCGTTCCCCCCGCTCGCCCATCGCTCCCTTGACCGGCAGGCCTGCCCTGCCCATGATCTGGCCGCTTTTTCCGGGCCGCTGTCCTGCCGTTGACCTAAAGGGCGGGCGGCCGAGTGAGGTTCGTGATGTCCGACGCGCGCGGATGGTTTTCACCCCTGGATTTTCCCGAGCCTGCCGGCATGATGCGCCGCGGGGCCGTCGGGGCAGAGCGCTAGATGACGGCGGGCCCTGAAGCGCGGCGGATCGTCGTGCGCGGCCGGGTGCAGGGGGTTGGCTTCCGGCCCTTCGTCTACCGGTTGGCGCGTACGCTCGATCTTGCCGGATGGGTGCTGAATTCGGCCGGCACCGTGCATATCCACGTGGAGGGCGGAGAGGAAGCGCTCGCGGCGTTCGAGGCGCGGCTGATCGCCGAGGCGCCTCCGCTCGCCCGGCCGCGCCTTGGCGGTTGCGAGCGGGCCGAGCCGGAGGGTCTCTGCGGCTTTGCGATTCGCGAGAGCGGTAGCGATGAGACGCCCGATATCCATCTGCCGCCGGACCTCTTCGTCTGTGATGACTGCCTTGCCGAAATGGCCGATCCCGACGACCGCCGCCATCGCTATCCCTTCATCAATTGCACCCAGTGCGGCCCTCGCTACACCATCATTCGCGCACTTCCCTACGACCGGCCGGCGACGAGCATGGCCGGCTTCCCGCTCTGTCCTGAGTGCCGGACGGAATATGAGGATCCTTCGAGCCGACGCTTCCATGCCGAGCCAATCGCCTGCCCTGTTTGCGGGCCGGTGCTGAGGTTCGAGTGCGAGGGAGAAAGCGTGTCGGGCAACGAGGAGGCGCTGGCGAGGGCGGTGTCGGCGCTGAAGGCGGGTCGGGTCGTCGCGGTCCGGGGGATCGGCGGCTATCACCTGATGGTGGATGCGAGCGACGAGGATGCGGTCCGGCGCCTGCGGGCGCGCAAGCACCGGCCGACGAAGCCGCTGGCGGTGATGTTCCCGATGGTCGGTGCGGACGGGCTCGACAGTCTCAGGCTCCGTTGTGCGCCGGACGACGTCTCGGCCAGAGTACTCGTGTCGCCGGAACGGCCGATCGTGCTGGTCCGGCGGGTTGGCGATTGCGGGCTTGCCGCCAGCATCGCGCCAGGGCTCGACGAGATCGGCTGTTTTCTTCCCTATAGTCCGCTCCACCATCTCCTTCTGTCGGATTTTGGTGGGCCGCTCGTCGCCACCTCGGCCAATCTCACCGGCGAGCCGGTGCTGACCGATCCGGACGCCGTGCGCGCACGGCTCGGCGGCGTCGCGGATGCTTTCCTTCACCACAACCGCGAGATCGTGCGCCCCGCCGACGATTCCGTTGTCCGCGTCATTGCCGGCAAATCGCGGCCGATCCGGCTCGGTCGCGGCACGGCGCCTCTGGAGCTTGCCCTTGCCACATCCGTTTGCGAGCCGCTCATTGCCGTCGGCGGCCAGATGAAGACGACCGTGGCGCTGGGATGGGGAAACCGGGCGCTCGTCTCGCCGCATATCGGCGATCTCGACAGCCCGCGTTCGCTTGCCGTCTTTGCCGCCGTTATCGCCGATCTCCAGCGCCTTTACGGCGTTGCGGCAACACGGATCGTTTGCGACGCCCATCCCGGCTATGCCGGCACGCGCTACGCGCGCGAAAGCGGCCTGCCGGTCATCCCCGTCTTTCACCACCATGCCCACGCCTCCGGCGTCGCCGGCGAGTTCCCCGAGGCTGCCGACTGGCTGGTCTTCACCTGGGACGGCGTCGGCTACGGCGAGGACGGCACGCTGTGGGGCGGCGAGGCGCTCGTTGGCCGGCCGGGACGCTGGCGGCGGGCCGGATCTTTGCGGCCGTTCCATCCGATCGGCGGCGACCGGGCGGCGCGTGAGCCGTGGCGTTCGGCGGCGGCGCTGGCCTTTGCCGAAGGGCGGGACCTTCCAACCCTTCGCGCTGACATGGCGCTTGCGCGCGCCGTATGGGAAAGGGGTGTCAATTCCCCCGCCACCTCCGCGGTCGGCCGGCTCTTCGATGCGGCGGCCTCGCTCGTCCTCGGCATCGAGCGCTGCTCGTTCGAGGGCGAGGGGCCGATGCTTCTGGAGCAGGCGGCGGACGGACCGGGGGACGCCATCCCCTTGCCGATCGCGGCGGACGGGGAGGGTGTGTTGCGCATCGACTGGGCGCCGCTCTTGCCGAGGTTGATCGATGGCCGGCGGCCGGTGTCGGCGCGTGCCGCTGACTTTCACGCAAGCCTTGCCGAGGCTGCGCTCGCGCAGGCACGGCTGATCGGTGAGAAGACTTCCTTCGACGCCGTCGGGCTTTCCGGTGGCGTCTTTCAGAACCGCCGTCTGGCGGAAGCGTTCGGTGACCGTTTCGCGGCGGCCGGGATTCCGCTTTTCATCGGCGCGGCGGTGCCGACGAACGACGCCGGGCTCTCCTTCGGCCAGCTCGTTGAGGCGATTGCGAAAGGGGGCGATTGAGCAGCAATTTCCAACGGGAATCCGCGAAATCCTCATGCCCATGATTTGACTCAGATTTTTGCAACTATTGGCGCCTAAAATCGGAATTCGGGAAAACGTCCGGCGCGGTGCCGGGTGGGGATGTTTGACTGTCTTCGGCAATCCGGGACACAAGCTCCGGAAACGGGAGGGAATTGTCGTGGGCGCGCTTCAAATAGGGCGTGCCTGATCGGTGGGACTTCGATAGGATCGGGCGAATTTGCCCTGCGGGCCGGCGGAAGCGCCGGGTCATGTCCAAAACCCACCTGGCCCCTGTCATCACCGTTCGGATTCTCGAAATCGACTGATTTCGGGGGCAGGGTGGAAGACGTTCGGGATTCGGTTCCGCTTCGCGCCTTCTGGTACGATCAGGGTATGGCGCTGTAACGGCAAATCCTCGCACGCGGCGGGGCAGAGGAGAAGCAAGATTTGAGGACGGGGCAAGTGGCACCGGGACGGCATTGGGGACGGAGACGGCAGCGCGAGACGGCGCTCGTCGCGACGGCCCTTGCCGTGTTCCTTGCTGCCTCCGCGCCGGCTGAAGCCTTCGATCTCTTCGGCTATCACCTGTGGGGCGAGAAGGAGAGTGCCGAGCCGCCGAGTCCAGATGCGACGCCCTATACGGTCGATATTTCCCTAGACGGCAGCGATAGCGACGCGCTCGACGAGCGGCTTCGCGGCGCCTCCAACCTCATTGCCAACCAGGAGAAGGTTCCCGCGAGCCCGGCGGTCCTCCTGGCGCGCGGGCGGGCCGACTACGCCCGTCTCGTCAATGCGCTTTATGCGGCCGGCTACTACGGCGGCGTGATCCGTATCGACGTCGACGGCCGTCCGGTCGAGGATCTCAAGCCCGACGACAGTTTTGCCGCCGAGCCGCACGTTACGATCGCGGTCAAACCGGGCACGAAATTCCGCTTCGGCAGGGTCGATGTCGACAACCGGCCACCGCCGAAGATCAAGGGCAAGGATGTCCCCAAGACGCCGGAAGAGCTGGGCCTTGCACCCGGAAAGCCGGCGCTTTCCGGCGTGGTGCTGGCCAGCGAAAGCGCCCTCGTCGGCCGTTGGCGTTATCTCAGCCACCCCAAGGCCGTCGTCTCCTCGCGCGATCTCGTGGCCCAGCATGGCGATGATACGCTCGACGTGCGCCTCAGGGTCGATCCGGGGCCGAAGGCGGACTTCGGCGCCATCAGCGTGAGTGGCGCGGAGCGGATGGATCCAGAGTTCGTTGCCTGGTTCACCGGCATCGAGCCAGGGACGCCGTTCGATCCGGACGATATCGCCCGCGCCAAGGCGCAGATGCGGCGGCTGGAGGTGTTCCGCTCGGCACGCTTTGTGGAGGCGGACGCGGTGACGCCCGATGGTCAGCTGCCGATCGACGTGCAGGTCGCGGAGCGGCCACTGCGTGTCTTTGGCGTCGGCGCCTCCTACTACACGCTCGACGGTGCCGGGCTGGAGGCCTATTGGCAGCATCGCAATCTCTTCGGACGGGCGGAAAAGCTCAGGATCGAAGGCCGGGTGAGCGGCATCGACGCAACCGATCCGTCGGACTTCAACTTCCTGACCGCCGCGACGTTCACCAAACCGGGGGTGTTCTCACCCTTCGCTGACTTCAAGGCGCGCCTCTTCGGTCTGCAGGAATCGCCCGACAGCTATCTGGAGCGTTCGCTCGGCGGCACGCTGTCGCTCGGCTACCGCTTCTCCGAGGAACTGGAGGCCTCGGCCGGCCTCGGGCTCGCATGGAGCCGCACCGAGGACGGCTTCGGCACACGCGACACGCTCATCGCCAGTGTTCCCGGCACGCTCGAGTACGACACTCGCGACAACAAGATGAACCCGACGGAAGGCGTCCATATCGAGGCCGAGGCGACACCGTTCCAGGAGTTCGAATTCGGCAACACCGGCCTGAGGAGCCGCGTGCGCGGGGCGACTTATTTCGGCTTCGGGCCGGGAGACCGGGTGGTTCTCGCCGGCCGTGCGACGGTCGGCTCGCTCTTTGGCGCGCCGGCCGACGAGATGCCGGCGAGCTGGCTATTTTACGCCGGCGGCGGCGATTCGGTTCGCGGCTATGCCTATCGCAACGTCGGCCCGCGGCTTCCCTCCGGCAAGGTTGTGGGCGGCCGGTCTTATGTCGACGTCTCGGCCGAGGCGCGCGTCCGTGTCACCGATACGATCGGCGTCGTGCCCTTCGTCGACGCCGGCCAGGCATTTTCCTCCACGACGCCGGATTTCTCCGAGGACCTGAAGGTCGGCGCCGGCGTCGGCCTGCGCTATGATACCGGCCTTGGACCACTCCGGCTCGACGTTGCCGTCCCACTCAACCCTGATGACGGCGATCCGCAGTTCGGCGTCTACATCGGCATTGGGCAGGCCTTTTGATGACCAGGATCGCATTTGCCACGTCCCGCATCCTCTTTGTCGGTCTTGCCATCGGGCTGGCGCTTGTTGCCGCGGTTAGCTTCGCTGTCCTCTCGGTTGCCGACGACAACGAGACGGGCCGCTTCCAGAGCTTCATCGAGAATCAGATTTCCAGCCCGGACATGCAGATCCGGCTCGGTGAGATCGATGGCGCGCTGTCGTCCGATGTGACGTTCTCCGAAATAACCATTGCCGATCGTAACGGTATCTGGCTCAGGATCGTCAAGCCGCATCTCGTCTGGAGCCGGCTGGCGCTCCTGAGGAAAAAGCTCTCCATCGACAGTTTGACCGCGGAACGCATCGAGATTTCGCGCAAGCCGGACATGGCGAGCGCGACCGCCGCCGCGGATGCGGCCGACGTTCCTGACGACAGCGAGTTCGCCCTGCCGGACCTGCCGGTGGCGATCGAGATCGGCGATCTCGAGGTTAAGCGCATCGACCTTGGTGAACCGGTCGCCGGCATCGCCGCAACGCTGCGGGTCAAGGGTTCCATGAGCCTTGCCGGCGGGTCGCTTTCGAGCGATGTCGCCATCACGCGGCTTGACCAGCCGGCCGACATGGCGATCAAGGCCGGCTACGACAAGCCGTCCGACACGCTCGACATCGATGTACGCGTGGCGGAGGCGAAGAATGGCCTCCTTTCCAACCTGATGAATATCCGCGGCCGCCCGGCGCTTCTGTTCACGGCGAAGGGCGCCGGTCCGGTTGGTGACTTCACCGCCGATATCGGCCTGTCGTCGGACAACGACAAAATCGTTGCGGGCACCGTCGCCCTGTCTCGTCCTGATGGTGGCTGGCGGGTGATCGCCAACGTCAATGGTCGGCTGCAACGGCTGGTGCCGGAAACCTACGCCGACCTCTTCGACGCGGGCTCCGCGCTCTTCGTCGACATGACGAAGAAAGCGGACGGCACGTCCAGATTCTCGGCTAAAGTGGCCTCCGGCGTCCTCAACCTTACCGCCGACGGCAGCCTGGCCAAGGACGGCTTTCCCGACCGCATCGTCGCCGACGGGTCGCTCAAGGCGGCGGATGGGCATCCGGTCGCGCTACCGGGCGGCGGCGGTCAGACGACGCTTGGCGGAGCGACGTTCAAGGTGCGGCTCGGCGACGAAAACGACCGCTGGAGCCTCGTCCTCGACGTTGACGACCTGTCCGCGCCGGCCGCGACCATGGACCACTTCACGCTCTCGGGCGAAGGCATCGGCCGCGATCTCGGTGATCCGGCCACGCGGCTCTTCTCCTTTTCGATCGACGGGGCGAGCGAGGGCCTTGCCGCGCGCGATCCGGGGATTGCAAAGGTGCTCGGCGCCGGCCTGAAGCTCAAGGCGCAAGGGGAGTGGCGCGGCGAGAACCCGGTCGAGATCCGCTCGTCCGGCATCCGCATCGGCACGCTTGAGGCCGGGTTCCTCGGCACCATAAGCAAGGACGCGCTTGACGGTCGCTATCGGCTCGCCGCGCCCGATCTCACCATCTTTTCCGATCTCGCTGGCAAGGACCTCAAGGGTGCGGTGGAACTGAACGCCGACGGTCGGATCGGCTATTCGGCGGAAGAAATTGCGCTGGCGCTCGATGTGGCGACGCGTGATGTCGACCCGGGCAACGAAATAGCCGCCCGTCTCCTTACCGGCCGCACGACGCTTCAGGGCCGGGTCTCGCGTTCTGGCGAGAGCCTTGCCTTCGACGCCCTGTCGCTTTCCAATCCGCAGCTTTCCCTCACCGCCAACGGCGGGATGAAGCCGGAGGGGTCCGATCTCGTCCTCCATGGCGCGCTCGCCGACATGAGCCTCGTCAACGAGAAGGTGCGGGGCGGCGTGACGCTGAAGGGGCAGGTGACCGGGCCGCTCGACCAGGCCGACATTTCCGTTGCCGTCCTTGGCAACGACCTGATGCTCGAAGACAAACCCTTTCGCGATGCGACGGTAACGCTGTCCGGCAAGCGGGACGGCGACGCCTTCCGCGGCACGCTCAACCTTCGCGGCCATCTCGCCGACCGGCTGGTGGCGCTGACGAGCGGCATCGGCCTCGACGGCAAGGGCGCGACGACGATCAGCAATCTCGACGCCGATCTTGCCGGCGCAAAGCTCAAGGGTGATCTAACGCTTGCGGCGAATGGCATCGCGACGGGCAAGCTGGCGCTCGACGCGCCGGACCTTTCCACCGTCGCGCCGCTCCTCCTGACCGAGATGGCGGGCGCGCTTTCCGCCGATATTGCGCTCAAGGAGCGCGATGCGGATCAGGCGGTGACGCTCAAAGCGCGCGCCGACGGCCTTCGTCAGGGCACGCTGCGGATCGGCAGCGCCACCATCGACATGGACGTCGGCGGGCTTTCCGGTGTGCCGGAAATCAAGGGTACGGCCGACGTTCGCGCGCTCACGGTGGGCTCGCTCGTTGTGCGTACTGCGAGCGTCAAGGCTTCGCCGGACGGCGAGGCGACGCGGATCGTTGCCGACGCTGATCTGGCGCGCGGCCGGCTTTCCACCGAGGCGACGCTGGCGCAGGTTGAGGACGGCTTTGCGGTCGGCCTCAAGAGGCTGTCGCTGACGGGCGCCGGCGCCGATATCGTGCTGCGGAAACCGGCGAGCCTGACGATCGCCGGGTCGACCGTCCGCTTCGAGCCGCTCGATCTCAGCGTTGGATCTGGCGGACACGTCCGGGTCGCGGGCACCGCCGGCGATACGCTCGACATCAGCGCGGACATCACGGCGCTGCCGTTGTCCGTCGCCGATGCGGTCATGCCGTCGCTCGCCGCGCGCGGCGAGCTTTCCGGCAAGGCGCAGATCACCGGGCCGGCCGGCGATCCTAAGGTGCGCTTCACGATCCGGGGCGAGGGTGTCAGCGCGCAGCCGCTCGCCGATGCGGGTGTCTCGCCGCTTTCGGTCGCGGCGGAGGGCGCTTACGGGGGCAACCGGGTGACGCTCCAGAACGCCAGCATTTCCGGCTCCGACGGGCTTGTTGTCCGCGCCTCGGGCACCGTACCACTCGCCGGCGGGTCGATGAATGTGCCGGTCAAGGGCACGATCCCGCTGGCGCTCGCCCGCCGCGTCCTCGACGAGCGCGGCGCGCGTCTCACCGGCTCGCTGGCACTCGACGTTACCGTGTCGGGGCCGATGGCGCGGCCTTTGTTTACCGGGTCGATCGGCGGCACCGGCATTGCCTTCAGCGATCCCGAATCCGGTCTCGTGATGAAGGACGTGGCGCTGCGGATCGGTCTTTCCGGCCGCCGCGCGACGCTCGATATCGTGCGCGCCCGCCTCGGCAAAGGCACCGTCACGGTCGACGGCTCGGTCGAGGTCGACGACGGTTTCACGCTTCCCGCCGACCTTGTCGTGACGCTTGAGAACGCACGCTACAGCGACGGCACGCTCGTCACCGCCAACGCCAGCGGCCGGATCACGGTCACCGGACCGCTCGCGCGCGCGCCGGTCGTCGGCGGCAAGATCACGCTCAACCGCACCGAGATCATCGTGCCGAATTCGCTGCCCGGCGGGGCGGCGGCGGTCGAGGTTAAGCACCGCGATACCCCCGCGGACGTGCGGAAGACGCTGACGCTTGCCGGGCTCGACGGCCCCAAGGCGAATACCAACTCCGGCTTCGGCGTGACGGTCGACCTGACGGTGGAGGCGCCGGCGCGCTTCTTCATCCGCGGGCGGGGCATCGATACCGAGCTCGGCGGTTCGATCCGGCTCACCGGGACCGATCAGGACCTTGTTCCCGTCGGCTCCTTCAAGATGGTGCGCGGCCGCATCGACGTTCTTGGCAAGCGTATTACCTTCACCACCGGCGAGGTGTCGCTCGTCGGCGATTTCGACCCCTATCTCAATTTCGTCGCGACCTCGCAGCGCGGCAACATGACGGTGAAGGTCACTGTTCAGGGCGTCGCGTCAGATCCCAAGATCACCTTCTCGTCCGAGCCGGAATTGCCGCAAGACGAGGTCCTCGCCCAGCTTCTCTTCGGCCAGAGCGTCGACGATCTCTCGCCGTTCCAGATCGCGCGGCTCGCCGCGGCGGCGGCGGAGTTGAGCGGCAAGGGAGGATCGACCGGGATTCTCGGCTCCATCCGCCAGTCTACGGGGCTCGACGATCTCGACGTCGTGGAGGACGCGGAGGGCAACACCTCGGTTAAGGCCGGCACCTATGTCAGCGACAATGTCTATCTCGGTGTTCAGGCGGGCGAGGAATCCTCGGTAACGATCAATCTCGACGTCACCAAGGACGTGAAGCTGAAGGGTCAGGCCGGGCAGCGGCAATCGGGCGTCGGCATCTTTTACGAACGGGAATACTGAGCGGAAAGATCGGCCGTGGGGCGATGCCCGTTCACGCGGACTTGTCGTGCGGCTGGATGCGGGTCCTGACGTTCTGGCGCACGGCTTCGGGCAGCGCATCGGGGTTGCGGAAGATCGGCCCGCCGTGGACGTGTTCGGCCACCGGACCCGGCGCGCCGCCGGCGGCGATCGGCCGTTCGGCGAATTTTCCCATCACGCGCACGCGATCATACATGACGATAGCGCCGGCGGTCGCCACGTTGATGCAGAAGGCGGTCGGGATCTTTACCACGTGATCGCAACGCTCCAGCATCGCCGGTGACAATGATCCCCGTTCCGAGCCGAGCACATAGGCGGCCTGGACCGGGTGGGCGAAGCTCGGCAGTTCCACAGCCTCGTTGATCAGTTCCACGCCGACGAGCCTGCAACCGCGCGGTAGCGACATTTCCTCCATCGAGCGCCAGGCGTAATAGGGCATGTGGATGGGGCTGTGGGCGGTGTCGGAGCCCGGACGGCCGAGCTTCTTGTGTGCGTCGACAGTGAAGGCGAAGGCCGCGCCGAAGGCATGGGCGGTGCGAACGAGATTGCCGAGGTTCATCGGCTTCGACAGCCCCTCGACACCGATTGCGAAATAGCCGCGCATGGCCGCTTCCCGTCTTTCTTTTGCGTTGCCGGCGTCGCAGGCGGCATGCCCGGCGCCCTCAAGGCGCTTTCAATAGAGCAATGCCGGCGGTTCTGTCCATCCGCCTTGCCCGGCTGACCGGTCCCGAGGTCGCCGCCCCGTCCCGGTGAGCGGGCCGGTTGCGCGCAAGCCGTATCGCGTTGGGTTTTCGCGATTGGCATGCTACGTCTGACGTAGGGGAAACATTCATTCTGGGGTTAATGCATGAAAGCCGTTTTGAGCCGGGAGGCGGGACCGCCGTCCTCTCTCGTCGTGGAAGATATCGCCGATCCCGAGCCGGGACCGGGTGAGGTCGTCGTCAGGGTGGCCGCCGCCGCTCTCAACTTCTTCGACACACTCATCATCGAGGACCATTACCAGTTCCGGCCCGAGAGACCTTTCTCGCCGGGCGCGGAAATGGCCGGCACGGTGGAGACCGTCGGCGAGGGCGTCGAGGATCTCGCGCCCGGAGACCGGGTGGTCGGCTATTTGAAATGGGGCTGCTGCCGGGAAAAGGTCGTCGCGGCCGAGGACGATCTGGTGCGGATGCCCGACGCGCTCGGCTTTGACAAGGCGGCCGGCCTCATCGTTACCTACGGAACGACGCTGCATGCGCTGGAGGATCGCGCACGCCTGCGTCAGGGCGAAACGCTCGCCGTCCTCGGAGCATCCGGCGGCGTCGGCCAGGCGGCGATCGAGATCGGCAAGCTGATGGGCGCTAGGGTGATCGCCTGCGCCTCATCGGCGGACAAACTCGCTTTCTGTCGCGAGGTCGGGGCGGATGAGGTCATCAATTATGCCGAGGGCGAGGAAGACCTGAAGACGGCCTTCCGGCGCCTGACGGGCGGCGAAGGGGTCGACGTCGTCTACGATCCCGTCGGCGGGGATTACGCCGAATCCGCTCTGCGCGGCATGGCTTTCGGCGGACGGTTCCTGGTCATCGGTTTTGCTGCGGGCACTATTCCGCGCATCCCACTCAATCTGGTGCTCCTGAAGGGAGCTGACATTCGCGGCGTCTTCTGGGGCGAGGCGATGCTGCGCGATCCGGACGAGCACCGCGCCAATATCGGACGGCTTCTCAACTGGGTCGCAGAAGGGCGCCTTGAACCGCATATCCACAAGCGCTACGGGCTCGGGGATGCAGCCGAGGCGCTTGTGGAGATCGGGTCGCGAAAGGTCATGGGTAAGGTGCTGATCGAGCCGTGATGGCGGCGAGGCTCAGGATTGCGCCGCCGGCGCGTCTTTCGGCTCTGTGCTGGTGCCGAGTGCGTTTCGGGCCGCATCGCGATGAACGTCTCGGATATTGGAACCGACCATGGTTATCGCCGCCATCAGAACGCCGGCGTCGTCGGAAAAGCCGATGCCGGCGAGAATGTCGGGAATAGCGTCGACGGGCAGAACGAAATAGGCCAACGCGCCGAAGAGCGTCAGCCGGACGCGCGCCGGCGTCTGCGGATCGAAGGCGCAGAAATAGGCGGCGACGACATCTTCCATGAAGGGGATCTGCGCGGCCGCCTTTTTCACCGTAGGCCAGAAACGACGCCGTATGCGCCGCGTTTCCCGGTCCGCGTCCTCACTTGCAGGGCCCTCGTCGGGGCCGAGAATCTCCGGCTCTATTGTGGTGGCGGCGGTGGTCATCGCTCCTGGCCCTCCTCGTCAGGCATGTCCTCAATGTGTGTATAGGCGCGGACAAGGGCAAGGTCACATCAGGGTCACGCCCCCTCGGCGCGGCCCTTTGCGATGGTGTCCATTGCGCCGGCGAGTTCGATATCGAGCGCGGTAATGCCGCCGGCGTCGTGGGTCGAAAGCGTGACCGACACGGTGCGGTAGACGTTCGACCAGTCGGGGTGATGATCCATCTTCTCGGCCCGAAGGGCGGCCTCGGTCATGAAGCCGAAGGCGGCGCGGAAATCGGCGAAACGGAAGGTCTTCGCGATCGCCGTCGCGTCGCTGGAAAGCGTCCAGCCGGAAAGCCCCCTGAGAGCGTCGTCTCGGTCTTTGGCGTTCATGAGTTCGGCCATTGTTTCTTCCCTCCTTGAAATGCCGTTCTGGCGGTGCGCCTGGCATGCGGGCCGTCCACCCGCGTTTCCCGGTAGCGTAACGGTTGGCCAAGCCTATCGTTCCGGCGGCGATGTGACGAGCGGCGATGTGTGGTTTGAAACCGGTAACGCGTCGGCGCGAATGCGCCTTGACGGCGCCCCGCGGAGCGCCCACGTTCCTTTTATGCGGGGGATTCCCGCCGGCCGACACGAGGGGCCGATAACGGCCGCTGCGCGGGGCGCATCGGTACAGAAGACGAAAAGCTTAGGAGTGGACAATGCCGGGTCTCACCATCAAACAGGACACATGGGTCATGGTCGGCGACGGCGAAAAGGCCATGTTTCTTCGGAACAAAGGAGATTCGGACTATCCCCATCTCGAAGTCGTCAGGCTCCTGGAGCAGGAGAACCCCGTGACGCGTGAGCAGGGGACGGACAAACCCGGGCGCTTTCCGGATGCGCTCGGTCCGAACCGCAGTTCGGTCGACAATACCGACTGGCACACGCTGGAGAAGAGCCGCTTCGCCAAGGATGTCGCCGATGCGCTCTACAAGGCTGCGCACAAGAACGACTTCAAGGAACTGATTGTCGTTGCTCCGCCCGCGACGCTGGGAGACCTGCGCAAAGCCTTCCACAAGTCGGTGTCGAGCAAGGTCGTCGGTGAGGTCGACAAGACGCTCACCGGACACGATATTTCCAAGATCGAAAAGATCCTGACCACCAAGGACTGATCATCTGTCTGACGTGGTTCAGGGGCGGCCAAGCCCCTGAGCGCCCGGCCGCGAATGCCCCGCGGCCGGGCGTTTTTTCGCCATCCACCGGTGAAAAGGTGACGGGCGACACGGTCCGTCAAAGCAAGCGGGTCCATCTTCCCCAATGCCGTCGTTCGGGCGACAGAGGGAAGGGGCTTTTCGATGACTATCCTGAAAACGATCCTGACGGTGGAGCCTGCGATCCGTGTCGCCATGGCCGAGCCGGCATCCGCCGCTGTCGAGGGTAACGTTCCTATGCGGCGCTATCCCTGGGAGAACGCCAAGGATGCACGCCGCTCAGAACCTGATCTGGAGGGCGATACGATTGCCATCATGCCGGTCATTTGCGCCCGTAACCGGAACGACTGATGAGGCCGGAAGGAGGGATCACTCCGCCGCGACGCCGTATTTCCTGACGACGTAATCCTCCACCATCTCGGTGAACTCGTCGGCGAGGTGCGCGCCGCGCAGAGTCGCAACCTTCTTGCCGTCGATGAAGACGGGGGCGGCGGGGCTTTCGCCGGTGCCGGGCAGTGAGATTCCGATGTCGGCGTGTTTCGATTCGCCAGGGCCGTTGACGATGCAGCCCATGACCGCGACCTGCAGGTTTTCGACGCCGGGGTAGCGGGCGCGCCAGTCGGGCATGCGGGCGCGGATATGTGCCTGGATCGACTGGGCGAGCTCCTGGAAGATGGTCGACGTGGTGCGCCCGCAACCCGGGCAGGCCGCGACGATCGGCACGAAGGCGCGCAGCCCCATCACCTGCAGCAACTCCTGGGCCACCTGTACTTCGCGGGTGCGGTCGCCGCCCGGCTCCGGCGTCAGCGAGACGCGGATGGTGTCGCCAATGCCCTGCTGCAGAAGAATGCCCATGGCGGCCGACGAGGCGACGATGCCCTTCGTGCCCATGCCCGCCTCTGTGAGGCCGAGGTGGAGGGCGTGGGTGCCGCGCTCTGCCAGCATGGCATAGACGGCGACGAGGTCCTGCACCTGGCTGACCTTGGCGGAGAGGATAATCCGCGATCTCGGTAGGCCGATCGCCTCGGCCTGGTCGGCGGAAATCAGGGCCGACTGGACCATCGCCTCATGCATCACCGCGCGGGTGTCCATCGGCTTTTCGGCGCGGGCGTTGTCGTCCATCAGCCGCGTCAGCAGAACCTGATCGAGCGAACCCCAGTTGACGCCGATCCGGACTGGCTTGTCGTATTTCAGAGCGGTCTCGACGATCGCGGCGAACTGGGTGTCCTTCTTGTCCTTGAAGCCGACGTTGCCCGGGTTGATGCGGTATTTCGCCAGTGCCTCGGCGCAGGCCGGATGGTCGGCGAGGAGCTTGTGGCCGATATAGTGGAAGTCGCCGACGAGGGGGACCGAGACGCCGGCCTTTTCCAGCGCGTCGCGGATGTGCGGCACGGCGGCGGCGGCCTCGTCGCGGTCGACGGTGATGCGGACGAGTTCCGAGCCGGCCCGCGCGAGCGCCGCCACCTGGGCGACGGTGGCGGCGATATCGGCGGTGTCGGTGTTGGTCATCGACTGCACGACGATCGGCGCGCCGCCGCCGACGGCAACGCCGCCGACGTTGACGGCTTCGGTCCGGTGACGGGGTTTCTGCAGCGTTGCGGGCTCGGTCATGGGGTCACATCGGGTGTTGATCGGGAAATGGCTGTCACGCCGGAATGTGGCGGACTTTTGTTGCGGTTCAATGGCAAGGACCGCTTTGTTGCAGCCTCATCTAGCATGGTTCGGCGGCGTTGCGAACAGGGCGCGCCCGTGCGAGGTTGCAGCGCCCGCACCTTGCGACCGTAAAGTTATTTTGCCGGCCGATGCCGCGCTCTGTCAGGACCAGTCCCCATGTCGCCGTTCTCTCTCACGTCCTATTCAATGCGTTATGTGCTCGGCAATCTCGATGCGGCGGTGCGACTCGGCTGGTCGCTCTACGTCCTCTACGTCATCCAGGCCTATCTTCTGGTGTGGTCGGTGGCGGAAACAGGGCGGCAGATCGCGGCGGGCAACGCGGCGTCATCCGGCGGATCCGCGTTGGTGCCGGTCACGCTCGCGTTGGCGGTCGCCGGCGCCGTCATCGGGCTGGTCATCGCCGTCAACTGGCAGCGGTTCGTGCTCCTCAACGAGCGACCGTGGGCGCGCGGGATCTGGCCGGGGCGGCGGGAATGGCTCTATTTCCTCTTTTCCCTCAAGGTCGCGCTGGTCGTCGTTGTGGCGATGGTGCCGGTCGTCCTCCTCATCGGCGCTCTTGCCGGCTCTCCCGCGATCGCGCGGTCGCGCTGGATTCTGACTGTGCTGCAATGGCTGCTCGTGGCTCTGGTGATGTATGCCAGCGTCCGGGTCAGCCTGGTCTTTCCGGCGACGGCCATCGACGCGGAACGGCGGGGGATGCTGGCTTCCTGGCGGGCCACACGCCCTTATTCCAAGGACCTGTTCATTCTTGTCCTTGTGATCGTGTTCCTGGGGCTGGTCGAGCACTGGCTCGCGACGCTCCTGGCGGCCGTCTTGCCCTTCGGCATTTATGCACGGAGCGTTGCCGCCGTTGCGATCACCGCTCCGATCGGGCTCTACTCCGGCGCGGTGCTGCTCGCGGCCCTTGCCTTTGTTTATGCCGACGCGGAAAAGGGAAGGGTGCCGGCCGCCTCCTGACGCGCGCCTGGGAGGGCGTGTTTCTGTTCGACGAAGGCCGGGGATGCGCGGCGTTGATACGCGGCGTTCTGGCAGAAGGACGATCCGATGGGCGAAACCCGATATCGCCTCGGCGACACAATGATTTCCGTCATCGTCGCCGATATCACCACGCTGGCGGTCGATGCGATCGTCAACGCGGCGAACGAAAGCCTGCTCGGCGGCGGCGGTGTCGACGGGGCGATCCATCGCGCCGCCGGGCCGGGGCTTCTGGCCGAATGCCGCACGCTCGGCGGATGCCCGACCGGCGAGGCGCGCATCACCGCCGGCCACGATCTTCCCGCCCGCCATGTCATCCACACCGTCGGGCCGGTGTGGCGCGGCGGCGGGGCGGGCGAGGCGGAAAAACTCGCCTCGGCCTACCGGTCGTCGTTCGCGCTCGCCCGCGCCGATGGCCTCCGCTCGATCGCCTTTCCGGCGATCTCCACCGGCGTCTACGGTTTTCCGGCCGACAGGGCGGCCGATATCGCGGTCGGCGTGGCGCTCGATGAGGCGGTCGACGAAGTCTTTTCCGAGATCGTCCTGTGCTGCTTTTCCGGGCCGAGTGCGGCGCAACATGTCCGCGCGCTGCGGGCGCGTCGCGGTTGACCCTGCGTCACCGCGGGCGAGGGCGAAAGAAAGGGCCCTTCGTGGCGCCACGCAGGGCAGACATGCACAGGCGGAGTAGGAGGGTCGCCGGTTTCGTTCGATTGAGCGCCCCCTTTAATTCATTGATAAGTAAAGATTATTTTTATATGCCGTCCTGTCCGGGCATCCGCGGCGCCGTCTTTGCCAGAAAAATGGTCAGCATGACAAAATAATGACGCCATCCCCCTTCAAATCCAGTTCCGCATTTGCTACATGATGCCTGCGTCGCCGCCGCGATACCAAGCGCGGCTCCCGGCGACAAATGCCGTTCACGAACATTTCGGCACGGAATTGGCGCGGGGTGGAGCAGCCCGGTAGCTCGTCAGGCTCATAACCTGAAGGTCGTAGGTTCAAATCCTACCCCCGCAACCAAATCCTTCCCTCCCCCAAAAAATAAATCCCGACGTAGCTGGACGTGGTCATCCGCGTTGCCTGGGTACTGCGCTCATGCGAGCGCGGTGCCGGTTTGGCACGAAGTGGATTTTGCCTCTGCTGATGGCGCGGTCGCGGCCTTTCGTTGCTAGTGCCGAACTGGCATCGACAACAGACCCTGGATTCAGAGAGCCTTTTCGATCGCCGCGATGACGATTTCGGCGTCGGGGGGCGTGTCGGGGGAGAAGCGGTCGATGACGGTGCCATCGCGGTCGATCAGAAACTTCTCGAAATTCCAGAGCACTTCCGGCGGGTCGTTCGGCGTCATGCCGTGGCCGGCGAGTTTTTCCCGGAAGTCGTTGCCGGGCATCGAGCGCGCCTGCGGCCTTGCGGCGGTCAGTGCGTCGTAGAGAGGGGCCTTGTCCGGGCCGGTGACGACGGTCTTTGCGAACATCGGGAAATCGACGCCGAAGGTCGCCGAGCAGAACGTGGCGATCTCCGCGTCCGTGCCAGGCTCCTGATCGCCGAAGTCGTTGGCCGGGAAGCCGAGCACTTCGAAACCGCGATCCTTGAAGCGGTTGCGAAGGTCCACCAGGGCTTCGTATTGCGGCGTCAACCCGCATTTCGAGGCGGTGTTGACGATAAGCAGGACTTTGCCGAGCCAGGGCTTCATCGTCGTTGCCTCACCGGTCTGGGTGGTGAGAGGCAGGTCGAATAGGGAAGATGTCATTATCGGCATCCTTTTGAGGTTGAAAACGGCCGGGTCAGAAGGGTCTGGCGACCATCAGGCCATAGGCCAAGAAGATCGCGGCGATCTGAATGAGGATGGCGCCAGCCAACGGTCCGGTGGCACCGGCCGCGAGTGCTCTGCGGCCGCGCGTGCCGGCCATGCCGTGCAGGGCAACGGCGACAAGCCCGAGCCAGGGAAAGATATAGGTCAGCCAGTCGCCCATCCAGAGAACAACGAGCCCCGTGACGCCGGATAGGCCGGTCGTCGCGAGGGCGGCGATGTACAGCGGCCGCCAGACGCGGGGCGCCGGCCGGTTCGCGAGCGTCGGGACGAGGGCGGCGATCGCCCACAGAACGGTGGTGAGGCACCCGATCATGGCAAGGCCGCGATGGGCTTCGTAAAAGGCGGTATACATCGGCGCTCCATAGGCAATGTGTGGATTTTGTAAAATGCGGCAGGAAAATATCTCACCTGATAATCTGACGTCTTTGCAATGCACCGCGCAAATATGTAGGATCGGCCAAGAATGTGGTGTCTTCGCGCTTCCCTGTCCGATCCCTCGCCCTGGCATGATCACGAGATCTACGAATTCGTGACCGTGGCGGCATCCGGCGGCGCCTTGTCGATCCCCGACAGCGTGTGTCCGCTGAGCGTCGGCGATACCCTGCTGATACCGCCCGGCCTGGAACATCGGTTCTCTATGTCGCCGGGTGAGGTCATCGATGTGCGGCTTGTCTGTTTTACGCCGTCGGAAGCCTCCGCCTATCTGGCACCGCATCTCGTCGGTCGCCTGGCGTCGGCGGGAGGCCGCTTGACGCGCGCCCATCATGCCGATGAAGCGGCCTATCTGGCGCTGGCCGCGACCATACGAGAGGGGCTCGATTTTTCAGCCGCCCTTAGCGACTGGGCGACGCTTGGGCTGCTGCTTGCCCGACATGTGGAGCATTCGGCGTTGCCGCCGGGCGGGGCCTACGATGCACGGCTTGCGACGATCGTCGCCTGGATCGACGAGCATCTCGATGAGGCGATGTCTCTGGCGGGGCTTGCGAGCCATTTCGGCATGTCGCGCAGTCTCCTGACGCGCGAGTTCCGCCGCTACACCGGCATGAGTTTCGTGGCCTACTGCAACCGCCGGCGCCTGGAGCGGGCGGCGGGGCTGATGGCAAGCGCCAACGGATCGGTGTCGGAGGCCGCGTTTTCGGCCGGCTTTGCCAACCTCAGCCATTTCCATCGGCAGTTCAAGACGGCCTACGGCATGACGCCCGCCGCCTTCAGGCGCAAGATACAAGACGACGGCGGGCTTGGCCGGTAATCTGGTCCTAGAGCATTTCTCGTGATTATTGAATTACTCGGCATGCTCTAGGTTCTTGTTTCATCGCGATTTCTTATCCAAAAAGTCTGCCAAATTTTTGGGAAAGCGCTTTAGGCGCGCTTGCTCGACCATGGCGCCCTCCGGGGTCGCGACCGGTCCCGCACGGCCACTGGAAGACAACCACCTTCACCGGAGCCGAATGAAAAATCGATGCGCTGTGCCATGCGGTCGATCGGACAAAGCGGGAAAATAGAGCCGCGCCCGAAGGTCCTGCCGCCCTCATCCGTCATGGTTCCTTTGGCTCAAAGCCGAGAGCAAATTCGGTATGCCTCATAGATGGCGGAGTATACATCGCGGCTGGCGACGGCATCGCCAATCCTGTGCAGGATGAACCCGCCGCCCGGATGTCTTTCTTCGACCTCTCGGGTCTGTCCAGTCATGTTGCGAAGATCTGTCACGCCGAGGTTCTTGGACTGGTCCTTGAGGTCTGTGTAAACGTCTTCCATCGGCACGGTGCCGTTCTCGATGATGATCTGTTGCGCGACATGGGTGCTCTCGCGACTGGTCAGCTCGTGTCTGAAGGTTGCGACCAACTCGTTGCCCTGCCGGATGACTTTGGTCAGCCTGACGTCAACCCTGGTTTCGATCCCGAGCTCCGCGGCGTGCTTTCGAAAGCCCGTCTTGTCCTGATACGGCATCTCTACGGCGAGGGCTTCGTCCGGCGTGGCGATGGTGACCCTGATGCCTTTACGCGCCAGATCAAGCGCACAAGACGGGGCGGCCTGACGTCCGGTTCCGTCATAGACGAGGACGTTCTGCATGCCCCGGACCTGACCGGAAAGCACATCCCAAACCGTGTCGCACAACTCGGCGCCCTCCAGCCACTCCGTGTCGGGAATGCCGCCGGTTGCCACGATGACCACGTCGGGGTTCTCGGAAAGAACAGCAGGGCCGTCGGCATAGGTGTTGGTGCGGGTATCCACGCCGAGCCGTTCCAGTTCGCTCTCCCGCCAAGTGACAATGCCAATCAGATCCGTGCGGTCCGAAGCGGCCGCCGCGATCAACACTTGTCCGCCAAGCCTTTGCGCGGCTTCCATCAAGACGACGTCATGGCCACGCTCCGCCGACACGCGGGCTGCCTCCAGTCCGCCCGGACCGCCGCCAACAACGACCACCTTCTTGCGGATTTCAGCCGGCTCAACGATATGCGGCCAGACCGTTTCATGAGCGCTGGCCGGATTATGGATGCAGTGGACCTTCTTATACAGGCAGTAGGATGCTCCCACGCAGGGCCGGATCCGGTCTTCTTCCCCGCGCTCGATCTTGCGGACGATATACGGATCGGCGATGTGAGCCCGCGTCATGCCGACCAGATCCACGACGTTCTCCCGAACGGCATGCCGTGCCGTGGCAACATCACGAATGCCGCCGGCGTGAATCAGCGGAAGCTTCGTGCAGGCCCTGAACCGGGCGACCTCGGCGAGATAGGGCGCGCTCTTTTGAAACAGACCCGGCATGTTGTGCTCGGACAGGGCCAGATCCGTGTCCATCCGGCCAAAAATCGCGTCGAAATAATCCAGCGTGCCTTCGCTTTGGAGGAGCTCGGCCGTCCTTGCGGCCTCTTCGAAGGACAGTCCGCCTTCGGTGGCTTCGTTGATGATGAACCGGATGCCGACCACGGCCTGGTCGCCGACCGCCTTGCGGATCGCCTCATGAACCATGATCCCGAAACGCGCGCGGTTTTCCATTGAGCCACCGAAGGCATCGGTGCGGCAATTGGTGAGCGGGGACAGGAATTGGCCAATGAGATGACCGCCCGTCAGCGTCTGGACTCCGTCAAGACCGCCTTCCATTGCCCGGACGGCCGCCTCGGCGTAGTCCCTGATCACACGCTCAATGTCGGCCCGATCCATCTCCTTTGGAAAATTGCGATTCCGGGTTTCGCGAATCCGGGATGGCGCCAGCGCGGGCAACCAGTTGCCGCTGTAAGTCGTCGCCCGCCGGCCAAGGTGGGACACCTGGGTCATAACCGCGGCTCCGTGGCGATGGATGCGCTCGGAAAGCTGTTGCAGATGCGGAATGATCCGGTCGTTCGACAGGTCGAGCTGTCCGCCGCCCCAACTTGAATCGGCAGAGACCATCGCGGAGCCGCCGATCATCGTCATGGCGAGCCCGCCCTTGGCCTTTTCCTCGTGATAGCTTTGATACCGCTCGAGTGGCAGGCCATTGTCATCCAGCATCGAGGCATGGCTGGTGCTGACAATGCGGTTCTTCAAGACAAGGTGCTTCAAACGGAAAGGCTGCAGAAGCGGATCGGTTTTTGCAGCAGGGCTCGGCACGGGCTCGGTCATCGGATTTCCAGGCAAAACAAGAGGGCTAAGGCGAACAGGTGAGGGCACCTCCAAGAGACAGGAACGGAGATGCGGTGTTCAACCAGCTTCCGCGAAACCCGGGCAGATCCAAAGGCCGAATAAATCTTGGAGGGGTATACGTAAAACAAATATCGCTCGGCGTTCGCGGACCGATTGCCGGTGCCGTCTATGGGCCTGCCGGCGGGCAAGTCATCGGACCGTGAAGCGGAGGCCTTTGCCTGCAACAAGGCGCGTTCTAGCCGGCCGTCTCCAAGCGCGACAGAAAGCTGGAGAGTTCGGTGATATCGGTCCGCATTTCGCTTATCAGCCAATTGCGGATCTCATCGACAATTGGCCGCGGCGACTGGGATTTCAGCCGGACGATCTGATGAACTCTGCCTGTGTTTCTCATCCGGTCTGCGACGGGAACAAGCGACCCTGTGAGCAGGTGTTTTGCAATCACGCTGATCCAGCCCAGGGCAATTCCCTCACCGGCAAGCGCGGCCTGAAGAGCCACGGCATAGTCGGAGAACTCAAGCCATACGCCTTTCATGGCTTTGCGATCGGCCAGACCGCTGCACAGCCTCTGCCAGTTTTCCTGATCGTGATCGGTGAGATGAAGAAACGTATGGCCGCTTCCGTCGCTTGCCGGATCAAGCGGTCCATGTTTCTCCAGATAGGTCGGACTGCAGACAGGTATGATGATTTCCGGCGCGAAATTCCATCGAAGGAAGCGGGTATCCTCAACCGGAATGATGCGGGTCGCGAGATCCGTATTGTCGGGGACGCCGCCCAGCAGACCGGCAGCAAGATCAAAACGGAGATCGACCTGCGGGAAAGCTTTCTGGAAATCCTGAAGCTTTGGAACCATCCAGTGCAGAACGAAGGAGCTGGAAAAAGAAAGCGTCACGTTCGGGCGCATCACCTTGTTGCGTTCCTGCAGGTCCAGCACCTTGCGCTCGATCCGGTCGAGACTGTCGCCGACTACCGCATGGAGTTCCCGTCCATCGTCCGT
Organism: uncultured Rhodobium sp.; assembly: GCA_963675285.2. Classification (GTDB taxonomy): domain Bacteria; phylum Pseudomonadota; class Alphaproteobacteria; order Rhizobiales; family Rhodobiaceae; genus Rhodobium. Next base: position 549,942 of record CAXXGS010000002.1, on the reverse strand, counting down.
CAGCGTCACGCCGCTCGGCGTGCGCTCAAAGAGGATGATGCCCAGGCTCGCCTCCAACTCCGTGATGCCGCGGCTCACCGATGGCTGGGTGAGATTGAACTCCCGGGCCGCTGCGGAAAAGCTGCCGGTGCGGGCTGCGGCGTCAAAGATGAGCAGCTTGCGGCTGGACGATACTAAGCGGGATAAGCGGACCATACGCTCAGCGTATATCTCTCCCGGTCTTTTTCAAGCGCCCCGGTTTTCTGCCGCGCGAATGATGGTCCGGGAAAGTGGCAGCATGGCCATATGTCGACACTGCCTGTTCAAGATGCCCTGATCCGCACTCGGCATCTCCATGACCTGTCGCGGCATATCGCACAAGGAACGCCTACAGAAATTCCATTGCGATTTTCCGTGTACACTCCCACATGGCCTTTTCCGCGCGTGAAAGCGGGGTATTGCGCAGCGTCAGCAGCGACACCGGCAATTGCGGCGAATCCATCAAGGGGCGTTGCTGTACGCCGGGGAACATTGCCCGGGACAGAAGTTCGTCCACAACAGCTACGCCCAGCCCTGCCCGAACGAAAGCTGCCGCGGGAAGCGATGTATCGATTTCGATGTCGGGCGTGAAACTGGCTCCCTCGCGCTCGGCTGCGGCCGCCAGTTCATCATAGGGGCGGGTGCGACTGCGATAGGAGATCACCTGTTCGTCCTGCAGGTCGACAAAGCTCACGGCCGCGGAGGCGCAAAGCCGATGTCCCTCGGGCAGCAGGCAGCGGAACGTGACCGTGCCGATCGCCTCAACCTCGATATCAGGGGGCAAATCACTGTCGAACGCCACAGCCAGTGCGGCGTCGCCTGAGCGCAACATGTCGATCATCGATGCCAGGGGGGCAACATAGGTCCGCAGCAGGACCTCCGGATACTGCGCCCGGTACGCCGCCAATGCCTGGGGCAACAGAGCAATGCCCACCGGCGCGCCGGCGGCGATGCGAACCAGCCCCGTGCGGCCCAGTCGCAGGTCTGCGGTCTTGCGGCGTATCCCCTCCAGTCCTGCGAACAGGCGTTCGGCTTCGGGGTACAATTCCAGCGCTTCGGGCGTGGGTTGCAGCCGTCCCTTCTCGCGATGGAACAGTTTGAACCCGAGCTCGTCCTCGGTATGGATCAGGATCTGGCTCAAGGCCGGTTGCGAGGTATGCAGCAGCCGCGCGGCGCCAGTGATGGTGCCCGCACGCATGACGGCCGTAAACACTTCCAGTTGGCGTGCCCGCATGGTTCCGTCTCCATATGTTCAGCTTATACCTTATCGGCGTTTGCGTCTTTGATTCAATCCGGGCATGCCATTTTACTGCTTCGACCTCGACGGAAGGTGATTGGTATGGCGGTGATCGTTCTGGGTGGCGGGCTGATGGGCGCCGCCTCGGCATTCTTCCTGGCGCGGCGAGGGGTTCAGGTTACCCTTATCGAACGCCGGCGCATCGGTGCGGGTGCCACGGTTGCCTCGTTCGGCAATGTCCGTCGCAGCGGCCGTCACCTTTCGCAGCTGCCGTTGGCGCGTCGCTCTCTGGATCTCTGGAACGAGGCCGAGACGCTGCTTGGCCGCGATGTGGAGTTCCGTGCCAGCGGTCATCTGAGGCTGATTTTCGATGCCGAAAGCCTTGCCGACATGCGACGCTTCGCAGAGGCGGCACGGCCGCTGGGGCTTGATCTTGAGGAACTCGGAGCCAACGCGATCCGCCGCCGCTTCCCCGGCCTTGGCCCAGAGGCCATCGCCGCCTCGTTTTCGGCTGAAGACGGGTCCGCAAATCCCCGGCTCGTTGGCCCGGCGTTCGCCGCGGCGGCGGCCGCGAAAGGCGCCAGGATCATCGATTCCGCGCCGGTCTCAAAAATCCAGCGGAACGCGCATGGCTTCACGGTCGAGACCGCGCGGGGCAACTTCGAAGCCGAGATCCTTCTCAATTGCGCCGGCGGCTGGGGTGCCGCCATCGCCGCTCAATTCGGGGAGCCGGTTCCGCTCAAGACCTTCGGCCCACAGATGGGTGTGACCGAACCGTTGCCTCACCGCATCCTGCCCGTGGTCGGCGTCTGGTCGCAGGACCATGGCGCGTATTTCCGACAGGTCGAGCGTGGCAACATTGTCTTTGGCGGCGCGGTCGCCCGGGTGTCGGTCGATCCGGACCCGGGGTTTGCAAAGGCCGATCCTGCCCGCCTGCCCGTGCAGCTCGGAGCTTTGTCGCGTTTGCTGCCGGCACTGCGCGACGTGTCCGTAATCCGGCAATGGTCGGGCTGCGAAGGCTATGTGGCGGACAGTTTGCCGATCATGGGGGCGTCGTCCACCACGCCCGGGCTGTTCCATGCGTTCGGCTTCTGCGGGCATGGATTCCAGCTTGGTCCCGGTGTGGGCGAGACGATGGCGGAACTCATCGCTACTGGCCGCACGGAGATCGAGCTGGAGCCTTTCTCGCCGGGCCGGTTTGCTGCCGAGAATGCCTCCGGCCAGTTGGACGCCCCGGCAAAGACCTCGTGAGTCGGCCTTGTCTCTCGAACGGATGAGCAACCATCGGTCGCTGGCGCGGGCCGGAGGTGCCACGGCGTCTGGCTCAAAACACCTCTCTGAAGGTCTATAAGTCTTCCTTATGCGGAGTGCCGTGAAGCGACTTGGACATCGGGCCCGCTTTTTGGTCGGTTGAGCGGGACACATTGGAAGAGGCTTTGGCTCATGAACAACAGCGCTCCGCTGGCAGACTGGAAGATTGGCGTCGATATTGGCGGCACCTTCATGGATTTCTGCGCACTCGAGACCCATACGGGGCAGATCGCCTCGTTGAAGGTGCTGACCACCCCGGACAATCCAGGCGCCGAACTGCTTTCCGGCCTGGACATGCTCAAGGAGCGCGAGGGCTTGGACCCGACCGCTGTCAGCCGGTTCGTGCATGGGACGACGGTCGGGATCAACACGATCCTGCAACGCGTCGGCGCGCCGCTCGCATTGTTCACCAATGCAGGCTTCGAGGACGTGATCGAGCTGGCTCGCCTCGGGATGCCGGACATGTACTCGCTGTTCTGTCACCGCCCGGATCCGCTGATTACGCGGGAAAGCATCTTCGGTATTCCTGTCAGAATGCGCGCGGACGGAACCGATGTGATGGCGCCGGAGGCTGCGTCCGTTCGCGAGGCCGTGCAAAAGGCGCGCGCGGGCGGCGCGCAGGGGGTCATCATTTCCTTGTTGCACAGTTGGCGCGACGATCGGCATGAGGCCATGGTCAAGGAGATGATCGAAGCCGAGGCGCCCGACCTCTTTGTCTTCACGTCATCGGATGTCTGGCCGGTGATCCGCGAATACGAACGCACGTCGACCGCAATTATGAATGGTTACGTCCATCCGCGGGTCTCCGGCTATATCGCCGCTTTGGAGAGCCAGCTGGAGGCGCGAGGGGTGCCGGCCCGGGCCCTGCTGACCAAATCCAACGGCGGTTTGATGACTGCCAGCGATGGACGCCGCAACTGCGTGTCTATGCTGCTGTCGGGATCCGCCTCTGGCGTGATTGGCGCCGCGTGGCTCGCGCGGCAGGCGGGCGAAGAGCGCATCCTGACACTCGATATCGGCGGCACCTCGTCGGATTTCGCGCTGATCCTTGATGGCGGCGTGCAGTATGGCAGCAATGCGCTGATCGGGGAATTCCCGCTGCACGTTCCTTCGGTGTCGGTCAGTTCCATCGGCATCGGTGGCGGATCGATCGCCACGGTGGACAGTCACGGGCTTCTTCGTGTCGGTCCGGAATCGGCCGGTTCGCTTCCCGGACCGGCGGCCTACGGGCGCGGCGGCGAGCAGGCGACCGTGACCGACGCAATGGTCGTGTGCGGCTGGCTGGGCAACTCGGACATGGCCTACGGTCAGTTGAAGATGGATGCTGCGTTGGCACGCAAGGCCGTCGGCGTATTGGCAGACAGGCTTGGCAAAACGACCGAGGAGACCGCGCAGGCCATTCTGGACGTCGCGGTTTCGGAAATGTTTGTCGAGGTGGAGAAGCTCTCCTCGCGCGAAGGCGTCGACTTGCGGGATTTTGCCCTGATGCCGTTCGGCGGCGGGGGGCCGATGCTGGCCGCTTTCCTGGCGCGCGAACTCAAGATCACACGCGTGCTGGCGCCGCGCCGCCCTGGGGTGGTCTCAGCGCTTGGCGGGCTGGTTGCGGACATGCGCGGCGACTTCATCCGGACTGTCTTTACCGATGTCGATGCAGATGTGTCCGGAGCGCTTCGCACTGCCTTCCGCGAACTGTCGGACGAGGGGCATGCGTGGCTGAAAGCGCAGGGTTATTCCGGCGCGGTCGATTTGAAGCTGACGGCCGACATGCGGTATGCCGGACAGAGCTACGAGATCGAGACGGCGCTCGATCCCGACTGGCTGGACGAACCCGCCCGTATCGCAGACGCATTTCATGAAAGCCACCGGCTGATCTACGACTACGATGATCCGGAAGGCCGGGTTGAGATAATCAACCTGCGGCTTTCGGCGATTGGGGCTGGGCCAAAGCCGAATTTCGCCGAAGAGAGCGAGATCCCGGCGCCGGCCCATCCGTCGCGTCATGTGCCCGTCTATATCGGCGAAATTCGCGACGTGCCGCTTTACGACCGGGTCCAGCTCTCTGGCGGCGCGACCTTCGACGGTCCTGCGATCGTTGCCCAAGAAGACACCACTTTCATCGTTCCGGAGGGCGCACAAGCCCGGGTGGATCGCCACCTCAACATCCATCTCAATTTGGCAGAGTGACCCCGATGTACGACAAGATGACCCTCCAGGTTCTGGCGAACCACACCCGCGCTGCTGCCGAGAACATGGCGCTGGCGCTGCACCGCACGGCGCATTCCGCCTTCGTCAAGGAGACCCAGGATTTCACGGTAATGCTGATGGACGTTACCGGTGACACATTTGCCGTGCCAATGGATCTGGGCGCCACCTGGTATCCTGGTTTGTCCTATGGCCGCGCAATCGACATGGTCGAGGACTACCGCCCCGGCGACGTGGCGTTCACCAACGACCCTTACGCATGCTTTGTGGCGACCCATACACCGGACACCCATTTGTGGAAGCCGGTGTTCTACGAGGATGAGATCGTCGCATGGACCGGCGGCCATATTCACAACACCGACATGGGCGGTGCGGTGGCTGCCTCGCTTTCGCGGTCTTTGACCGAGATTTATCAGGAGGGTATCCGGTTTCCTCCGATGAAGCTGGTGCGCGAAGGCGTGTTCGACGACATGATCATGCGCGTTATGGAAACCAATGTGCGCAAGCCGTCGCTGAACGTTGGCGACATCAAGGCGTTGGTCGGCGCGTTGAATACCGGTGAGCGCAAGGTTCACGCCATGCTGGACCGCTTTGGCAAGAAAGAATTTCTGGCCGGTGTCGCCGCGCTCAAGGATCAATCGGAGGTTCAGGCCCGCGAAATCCTGCAGAGCATCCCGGATGGCGACTATGTCTTTGCCGACTACGCCGATGAGGACAGCGATTTTGCGAATCCCTGCCGGCTGAAGCTCACCCTGCGCATTCGCGGTGACGAGGCGGTGCTTGATTTCACCGGTTCCGACCCACAGCTCGGCTCTTCCCTCAACGTGCCCTCTGGAGGCGACCCGCGGCATACGGTGCTCTTGGTGGGCGTCTACTACGTGCTGTACACGCTCAATCCCCGCCTCCTGCTGAACACGGGAATGACGAGGCCTTTCACCTGTATTACCCCGGAAGGCACGGTGCTGAATCCGGTTTCGCCGGCGGCCGTGGGGATGCGCTCGCTGACCTGTGCGCGCCTGCGTTCCGTTATTTTCGGGGCGTTTTCCCAGGCAATTCCCGATCGGATGCCGGCGGCGCCTGCGGGCAACAACTGCATCATCAACGTCAAGACGCATGACGAACGCACCGGTAAGGTGGTCATCGCGGCCGTAAATCCGGTCGTCGGCGGCGGCGGCGGAATGCCCTTCCGCGATGGCACCAACGGTTCGGGCGCTGATGCCGCTTATCTGAAGAACACGCCGATCGAGATCACCGAAACCGAAGTGCCGGTGGAATTCCTGAAATATGGTCTGGCGAAGGATTCGGGTGGACCTGGCCGCTGGCGCGGCGGGTTGGCGACCGATATGGCGTTCCGCGTCTTCGCTCCCGACTCGCGGATCACCGCGCGCAACCGCGACCGCTCGCTCTTCCGTCCCTGGGGCGTGCTCGGTGGCCGGGCGGCGGGCCTGTCCGACATGGTCGTCAATCCCGGGACTCCCGATGAACGCCGGCTCGGCAGCGTCGATACGGCGGTGCTGCAACCGGGCGACGTGCTTTCGGTGCGTTCGGCCGGTGGCGGAGGGCGCGGTGACCCGATGTTGCGCGAGCCCTGGAGGGTGGCGAGTGACGTGGCGCGAGGCTATGTCTCGCAAGAGGCGGCACGAAGCGAGTATGGCGTTGTGCTGACAGACGGAGAGGTGGATGAGCCGGCAACGGCGGCGCTGCGCGCCAAGTCGACGCCGCATGAGGGGCATTTTCACTACGGCCCGGAACGCAGCGCCTACGAGACGCAGTGGGATGACGCTGCCTATGACCTGTTGACCACGCTGTTGGCGGAATTGCCGATCCATTGGCGCTTCTTCGCCAAGACCGAGATATTCCGCAGAATGCCCGGTCGGGCCGGCGCGGAAGGCGTGCGTGCAGCCTTTGAGGAAACATGCGAGCGCTTCCCCGATCTGCCGCGGCCCGGTGCTTTGACTGCGGCGGCCGAGTGACCACGGTGTCCGCCGGCAGTGACCAGGGGCGGCTGATACGGCTCGCCGAGAGCGATCGGGCGCCGCTGCTCTTTCATCTCGACGGCGTCGAGCGGCAGGCAATGCAGGGCGATACGGTTTTGACCGCCGTGCTGCTGTCTGCCGGCAGCCTGCGGGGCGCTGAATTTGGTCTCGAAAGGCGAGCGGGGTTCTGCCTGATGGGAGCCTGCCAGGACTGCTGGATGTGGCAGGAGGACGGCCCCCGAATTCGCGCCTGCTCTACGCCTCTAAGGGCCGGGATGCGTTTGCTGACGAATCCGCCGGAAACCTGGCCGGGCGAACGGCCATGACCCGGGTGTTGATCGTTGGTGCCGGACCGGCAGGTATTCGCGCTGCCGCCGAACTTGCCACGGCCGGGCTCCGTCCTGTTGTCGTGGATGAGGCCGCTCGCGCCGGTGGACAGATCTACCGTCGTCCGCCCGAGGGGTTCTTGCGTCCCGCCAAGGATCTTTACGGCAGCGAGGCAGGAAAGGCGGTCGCACTCCACGGGCTTTTCGATGCGCTCTTGGCAGAGGGTCGGGTGGACTACTTGCCAAATCGCACGGTCGTGGGCCTTTCAGACGGCACCGCGCATCTGGTCGGGCCTGAGGTCGGAGAAACTTGCACCTTTGACCGGCTGATCCTGGCGACTGGCGCGATGGACCGTGTGGTCCCTGTGCCGGGCTGGCAGTCGGCCGGGGTCTATACTCTTGGAGCGGCGCAGATCGCGCTCAAAGCCCAGGGTATCGCGCTGGGGCGGCGGATTGTCTTGGCGGGCTCCGGACCGCTTCTGACGCTGGTCGCGGCGCAACTGCTGAAGGCCGGCGCGGATGTGGCGGCGGTGCTGGATACAGCGCCTCTGACCTCGCAGATGCGCGGCGGGCTGGCGATGGCGCTGGCGCGGCCTGGCGTTATGGCGCGCGGCCTTATGTTGCGCGCGCGCCTCGGGCGGCGGTACCGCGCGGGCGTGAGGCTAGAACGGATCGAGGCTGGCCCAAGCGGTCCTGAATCCCTGCAATGGCGCGATGCGTTCGGCCGTAGCCATGCGACGACATGCGATACCGTCGCGCTCGGCTGGCACCTGCGCGCCGAGACAGCGCTGGCCGACCTTGCCGGGGCTGCGTTTGACTGGTCCGAGGCATGGGCGCAATGGTTGCCGCGCACCGATGACGAGGGGCGGGCCGGCGCCGGGCTGTATCTTGCCGGAGACGGACTCCGCATCCTTGGAGCAGATGGCGCCGAATTGGCCGGGCGCGTGGCGGCGAGGGCATGCCTTGCCGATCTCGGCCTGTCTACCGATCCCGCCGCACAATCGCGGGACCTGAAGGGCCTACGCAAGATGCGCCGCTTTGCCGAAGGCATGGCTCGCGCCTTTCCCTGGCCGGCGCAAATGGTTCGCGATTTGCCCGACGAGACCGTGCTGTGCCGTTGCGAGGGGGTGACTGCCGGCGAACTGCGCGCCACGGTTCCGCTATCGGGCCCCGAGGCGAACCGCGTCAAATCGATAGGGCGGGTTGGAATGGGACGTTGCCAGGGCCGCTATTGCCAACTTGCCGGGGCGGAACTGATCGCCGGGGCCGCCGGGGTTTCACCCGACGCGGTCGGACGGTTGCGGGCGCAGCCGCCAGTACGTCCGGCCCCCGTCGCCGCTCTCGTCTGTGATCACGACAATGACTGAGCCCTGTCGCGGCGCGGCGCAGGCAGCTGGGTTCACATCCCTGCTTTCTCGCGTGTGCCCCGACCGTCAGTCGCGCGCATCGACGTAGATGGTCGAACGTGAGACCCCCAGATAGGCGCCAACTGTGTCGACCGCGCGCCGCATATCCATGAAGCCTGCCGTCTTGAGCTCTTTGACAAGAGCCTTGCGCTCGTCGGCTTTCAAGGAACGCGGTGTCTTGAAGCGGCGTGCAGCAAATTGGTCGATGGCGCTGTGAAGCGCATCCACATTTGCCGGGCTCAAGGATTCCATGGGTGGTTCTTGCGTCTCAACCTTCGTGAACTCGTTGATTGCGCTTTGGAAATTGTTGAAAAGCGTGAGATCGATATTGAGGCAAAGGGCGGCGACATAATCGCCGCGAGCGCCCCGAATTCCAATCGATGTGCTTTTTGCCCGCCTGCCGTCGCGAAATGCATTCGCATAATTGGCAATCACCTGCGGGAAATCTCTGTCCTGTATGCGAGCCAGGCCCAGCTCGGTCGCAGGGTCGCCAACCGTGCGTTCGGAAAGATTGTTGTAAATCGCCATGATCGCATTCTCTGGATGCGTAAGATCGTGAACCACAACTTCGCAAAACGGTGACAGAGTTTCGGCCAATCCCCTGGCGATGTGATCAAGTTGCTCAAGCAAGACACGGTCGTTCTTCTGGACCCCCTCCGTCGTCATTTTTCCCTCCTTTTGCGGACTGACAGTTTCTGCCGATCGGATTGAGGCTACGTAATCTTGTGCTGAAAACACACCCGGATTCCCCACAAAAAACCTTCGGCACAGGCTCCATTATCTCTTCTAGGATCGCCAGAAAAGCCATGGCAGGAAAATTTGTCTGATGTTAGACATTTTGTCTTGAATGGGGATATGGAACCGGGTTAGCAATTAGTTCAGCCATAGCTCCGTCAACGACGATAGCGGAACAAGTCGGATTGTACCGGGCGTCATGCGACGGATTTTCTTGCGCTGGCTTGCCGCCAGATTCTCGCCCTCCACTAGACCCTTGGCGGTGCGTGAAGGCGGCTAGGAAGATGAGGAATGCAAACAGAAGCGGTGCGTCGAACGGGGCACACGCAATCAAGCGGCACGTAAGCCGCTAATAAAAACTTCAGATGGAGAACACAATGAAACTCAAGTCCACCTTGCTCTCGCTGGCCCTTCTGCTTGGCGTCGTGCCTGCCCAGGCAGAGACGGTCTACACCATCGGGTCGACCCCGACAGGCGTGCCGTTCACCTTCCTTGACGCCAAGACGAACACGATTCAGGGCATGATGGTCGACCTCATTGCGGAAGTTGGCAAGGATGCCGGCTTCAAGCCGGAGATCCAGGCAATGCCATTCTCCACGCTGGTCCCGGCCCTTTCGTCCGGCAAGATCGACATTATCGCGGCTGCAATGTCCGCCACGCCGGAACGCTCCAAGGTCGTGGACTTCACCAATCCTGTTTACAGCTATGGCGAAGCTCTGGTCGTGCCCGTTTCTGACCAGTCGGACTACAAGGGGCTTGAGGACATCAAGGGAAAGCGCGTCGGCGCGCAGATCGGTACGAACTACCTCAATGTGCTCAAGGCTTCCGGCTTGTTTGACGAGGTCGTGGCATATGACTCGCTTCCCGGCGTTCTGCGCGATGTCGCAAACGGCCGTGTCGATGCGGGTGTGGGCGATTACCCGATCCTGGGTTACCTGCTTTCGCAGGGCAAATACAACGACGTTCGCCTTGTGAAATCCTACGTCCCGAGCGCCGTGGGATCGATCAATATTGCCGTCAGGAAAGGCAATACGGAGCTTCAGGAAAAGATCAACAAGAGCCTTGCCGCGATGAAGGCAGATGGTCGTCTGGACAAGATCCTGAAAAAGTGGGGTCTGTGATCGAAATAGACAGTCAGAACCATGTCAAACGTCATCGCTCAATCTGAACTCTATCTCCCGGTGCTGCTGCAGGGAGTATACCTGACCATCATCATCACGCTTGGTGGGTTCATTCTTGCAACAATCCTTGGCTTGGTTCTTGCCTTCATGAGAGTGAGCGGATTCCGCTCACTCTCTACCATAAGCAGCGTTTTTGTGATTGTTGTTCGGGGCATTCCGGCCCTGGTCACGCTTTTCTATATCTATTTCGTTTTTCCCGATCTGGGTTTGTCGCTGACCGCGGTGCACGCTGCCATTCTGGGGCTGGGCATCGCCTATGCGCCATATATGGCGGAGGTCTTCCGCTCAGGCATTGAAGCGATCGATCACGGTCAGACCGAAGCGGCTCTTTCGATCGGTATGGGTTGGGGGCTGGTCATGCGGCGGGTCGTCCTGCCGCAGGCAATCAAGGTAGCTCTGCCGCCTTACGGCAGCACCATGGTCATGGTTCTGAAGGACTCGTCGCTGGCATCCACCATCACCGTTGCCGAGCTCTCCCTTCAGGGTAAATTGCTGGCGTCGTCGACCTTCGAAAACACGACAATTTTCACGCTCGTCGCGCTCCTCTATCTGGCCATGAGCCTTCCCCTGACTGCTTTCAACGGCTGGCTTGAAAAGAGCTTGAGGCAACCCCGATGACGCTCATCTCTCTGTCCCATGTCCGTAAGTCCTTCGGGGCCAACGAAGTCATCCACGACGTGTCCACCTCCGTTGCCAAGGGGGAAGTTCTTTGCCTCATCGGGCCGTCTGGATCGGGGAAATCAACACTGCTTCGCTGTATCAACGGTCTTGAGGACTATCAGGGCGGCGATATCTTTGTGCACGGAACAAGGGTCGATCGAAGTAATCGCAATGGCATCCGCGCCATTCGGACACGGGTTTCGATGGTTTTCCAACGCTTTAATCTGTTCCCGCATCGCACGGCACTGGAGAATGTCGCCGAGGGTCCGATCTATGTGAAGGGCGAGCCCCGGGCGCAAGCGCTGGAGCGATCGAGGGAACTGCTGGCGCGTGTCGGACTGGCCGAAAAGGCCGACGCCCATCCCTCACAGCTCTCGGGCGGTCAGCAACAACGTGTGGCGATTGCCCGCGCTCTTGGAATGGAGCCCGACGCTATCCTGTTTGACGAGCCGACATCGGCGCTCGATCCCGAACTGGTCGGAGATGTGCTCGGCGTTATGCGGTCTCTTGCCGACGAGGGCATGACCATGGTTGTGGTCACGCACGAAATGGGCTTTGCCCGCGATGTCGCCGACCGCGTGATCTTTCTCGACGGCGGTGTCCTCCTTGAGGATGGGCCGCCCGACGATGTGCTCGTCAGGCCACAGAATCCGCGGACGCAGGATTTCCTGCGCCGCATCCTGCAAGCGTGAGTTTTCAAGATGTCCACGTTGAATGCACCTTTCTTTTCCCGTGACGCCGTCGACACGCCTTATTGGTGGGATGGGGCATGGCCGGAGCCGGCAGAGGCCACCGAAATTCCATCCAGGACGGAAGTTGCCATCATCGGCGCCGGCTTCACCGGCCTGAATGCGGCGCTCGTGCTGGCGCGGGCGGGCAAGCAGGTTTCAGTCTATGAGGCAGACGCGCCCGGTTGGGGCGCGTCCTCGCGCAACGGTGGCCTGCTCGGTCCCGGTTGGGCGTTCCTCGACACCGGCATGAGCTACAATGAAAGCGTCGCCCGCCGGGTCGTGGAGGAGAGCTTCCTCTCCTTGCAGCACGTCAAGGACGTCGTCGCCAATGAGAACATCGACTGCGATCTGAAGGTCGTCGGGTATTTTAAGGGGGCTATGACCCCGCGCGTCTATGATGCGCTTGGCCGCCACATCGACCGCGTTAAAAAGGTTATTGAGTGTGACGCCTATCTCGTTCCCCGTGCCGAACAGCATGCGGAAGTCGGGACCGACCTCTATCACGGGGGCGTGGCCATGCCCGGCTACGCCGGCATCCACCCCGCAAAATACGTAAAGGGTCTCGCCGAGGCGGCCGAGCGGCTCGGCGTGAAGATCTATAGCAATGCGCGCGTGTCCGATATTCAGCCGAAATCAGGCGCGTATCGTTTCAAGGTGCAGGGTCGCGACGTCACCGCACAGCAGGTTCTGATTGCCGCCAACGGCTACAGCGGCTCGGTTCTGCCTTTTCTCAAGCGTCGCATCATACCGGTTGGAAGCGGGCTCATCGCCACCGAACCGCTGCCGCCGGAGGTGATGGATCGGCTCATGCCAAAGCGGCAGATGCTTGCCGGCAGCCAGCGCGTTGTGACCTATTATCGACCGTCCCCCGACGGAACCCGCATCATTTTTGGTGGCAGGGTGCTCGACATGAGTGGCAAGCCGAGTGTCGCCAACACCAACGCAGCCTACATTCGCAGTCTGCTGCTCAAAGTGTTTCCGGAACTCGAGACGACCAAGATCAGCCATTACTGGCATGGTCAGCTTGGCTTCACCTTCGATCATTTCCCTCATGTCCAGCAGATCGATGGCATGTACTTCTCGGGCGGCTACAATGGTACCGGCGTTGCGCGCGCGAGCTGGCTGGGGAGCCGGGTGGCGCACCAGATGTTGGGCAGCGATCTTGGCAAGACGGTCTATTCGGAGCTCAAGTTCAGCTCTCGCCCCTTCTACAACGGCAAGCCTTGGTTCCTCCCTCTGGCCGTTTGGTACTATGGGATGCTCGACAAGTGGGATCAGCGCTGAGCGCTGTGGGGCATAATTTGCGTGCGTAAAGGCATGCGCGCCCGGGAAATCAAACCGGCTGATGCCGACCGTTTCCGCGGTCGGTTTTCAGCCGGTTATCGACAAAACCCAAGCGCTTGGGCGCGCTTCAAATCGTGCCGGACCCGTGCCGGCTGACGTGGTCCCGTGGCCGAGATTTGCTGTGAGGCGATGATCTGAGGCCCGACGTCCCTCCGATCTTGCCGAGAGTCCTTGGCATGATCTGTGGCCTTATGCGGCCCTGTCTTCCGGTGCCATTGGCCGAAAAGACCGTGCGAGGGCGACCACGGCACGCCGGGGAGGCGACCCGCAGGATTTGCTTAATCGGCGGTATCGATCGCAGGATTTGGCTGTTTTTCGCGGTCATACAGCACCGTCGCGGCCGGTCTTGCCAGTACCATGCAGCAAGGAAAAGAAAGGCCAACGATGACGCTGCTCTGTGACATGGACCGAGCCCCTGCAGCGGCCTTTGCAGACGCTTTCGAGCGCGTCTTGCCCGACGATGTCGCGCTCCCGGTCTCGGCTGCCGTGCTCGACGTCACGGAACCCGCGCCATTACCGGCCGACCACCCAGTCTGGGCGCCTCCCGAGATCATGCTTGGCCCGCATGTCGCCAGCGTCTCCCAGCCCTCCACGGCTGCAATACCCGTGAGCGACAACAGTCACCGACATCTTCAGGGCCGAGACCTCATTGGTCTCGTCGACCGCAATCGCAACCATTGAGCAATGAAAGGAAGAGCCATGACCGGCATTCTCAAGATCGAACACAACCCGACATTCGCCCCGAACGAGTCTGTGGCCGACCCCGAACGCCTTATTTCCGGCGATCCCCATTTCAAGAGCTGGCCGATGGATGAGTCCAAGAACGGCGCCGTCAGAACTGGGGTATGGGAGGGAACGCCCGGCGTTACGCACTCGATAAAGGGCGAAAGCTTCGAATTCTGCCATCTGCTTGAAGGCGTGATCGAACTGACGCCGAAGGACGGTGAACCCGTCGTCTATCGCGCCGGAGAAAGCTTCGTGATGAAGCCAGGCTTTGTCGGTGTCTGGAAGACGATCGAGACCGTGCGCAAGCTCTACGTCATCGTCGCCTGATTGGGGCCGAGCGAAAGGGCTGATGGCATGAAAAACTACAACATCGCTCTCATTCCGGCAGATGGCATCGGTCCGCAAGTGATCGATGCTGCCTGGGCGGTGTTGAGCAAAATCGCGGATCAGAGTGGTTTTGGCCTGTCCGGAACCACGTTCCCCTGGTCGTGCGAGTATTATACGAAAACCGGAATGATGATGCCGAGCGACGGCATCGAGACCTTGCGCGGTTTCGATGCCATCCTTCTGGGTTCAGTGGGATGGCCGGCGCAAGTGCCGGATTCGGTTTCCCTGCACGGGTTGCTGCTGACGATCCGCAAGGCATTCGATCAATATGCCAACGTCAGGCCGCACCGTCTGCTGCCGGGCGTCAACGGGCCGTTGAAGGCAACGGACTTCGATCTTCTTTGCATTCGCGAGAATACGGAAGGCGAGTATTCCGGTGCGGGCGGGCGCGTTCATCAAGGCACGCCCTCCGAAGTTGTCGTCGAAACCTCCGTCTTCACCCGTCGTGGCGTGGAACGCATTCTTCGCTACGGTTTCGAACAGGCGCGTCAGCGCAGTGGCCGCCTTGCATCCGTCACCAAGTCGAATGCGCAGAAGCATTCGATGGTGTTCTGGGATGAGGTCACCCGGGAACTCGCGGCTGAATTCCCCGATGTGGAGGTGACCTCCTATCATGTCGACGCGCTGGCCGCGCGCATGATCATGGCCCCGGAAAGCCTTGACGTGATCGTCGCGTCCAATCTCTTCGGCGATATCCTCACCGACATGGGCGCCGCTATCCAGGGCGGGCTCGGATTTGCCGCATCGGCGAACATCAATCCGGACCGGACTGTGCCGTCGATGTTCGAACCCGTGCACGGATCTGCTCCGGACATTGCCCATCTGGGCATTGCCAATCCAATCGCCACCATCTGGTCCGGCGCGATAATGCTCGAGCATCTTGGCGAAAAGCAAGCGGCGGACCGTGTGATGGCCGCGATCGCGGCCGCGACCGAAAAGGGCATCGGGGTCACGCCCGGCAAGGACAAGACCTCGGCAATCACCGCAGCAGTGCTCGAAGCGTTGGGCTGATTTCAGGAGAATTGAATTGAACACGTTGATTGAAAACGCGCTTCTGCGCCAGAACGCCTTGGTCGGTGGAGCCTGGGTTGAGGCCCGTTCCGGAAAGACGCTGGACGTCAGTGATCCGGCGACCGGATTGTCGATTGGCTCGGTGCCGGACATGGACGAGAGCGACACGCGGGCCGCGATCGAGGCGGCGAATGCGGCCCTTGCCGACTGGAAGAGCAAGACGGCCGGGCAGCGCGCCGCGCTGCTTGAGGCCTGGCACGAGCTCATGCTTGCCCATGTCGACGATCTCGCCCTGATCTTGACCACCGAGCAGGGGAAACCCTTGGCCGAGGCGCGCGGTGAGATCGCCTATGGTGCCTCTTTCGTCAAATGGTTCGCAGAAGAGGCGCGACGCATTTACGGGGCGACGATCCCGTCGCCAACGACGGACAGGCGTATTGTCGTTCTCAAGCAGCCTGTCGGCGTCTGCGGGATCATCACGCCCTGGAACTTCCCGAACGCCATGATCACGCGCAAGGTCGCCCCGGCGCTGGCCGCCGGATGCACGGTGGTGATCAAGCCATCCGAACTCACGCCTTTCTCCGCGCTTGCGCTTGGCGTTCTGGCCGAGCGTGCGGGCATTCCCGCCGGTGTGATCAACATCGTCACCGGCATGCCGACAGCCATCGGTGCGGAGATCATGGCCAACGAGACCGTGCGGAAGATCTCCTTCACCGGCTCGACCCGTGTCGGTTCACTGCTCATGAAGGGAGCTGCCGACAGCATCAAACGGCTTTCCCTCGAACTGGGTGGCAATGCGCCGTTCATCGTCTTCGAAGATGCCGATCTGGACCTGGCGGTCGAGGGCGCGCTGATCTCGAAATTCCGCAATGGCGGCCAGACCTGCGTTTGCGCCAACCGGATCCTGGTGCAGAGCTCTGTCTATGATGAATTTGCCAACCGGCTGGCAAAGCGCGTCGATGCAATGAAGATCGGGCCTGGCACCGCCACGGATGTGTCGATCGGACCGATGATCAACAGCGCAGCGATCGAAAAGATCGAGCGGCACGTTTCGGACGCCATCACCAAGGGCGCGAAAATCCAAACCGCCGAACGCACAATGGAAGCCGGATCGAATTATGTCGCCCCGGCTGTCCTCACTGGCGCCACGACCGAGATGCTTCTTGCCCGCGAAGAGACCTTCGGGCCGGTGGCTCCGCTGTTCCGTTTCGAGACCGAGGACGAGGCTCTCAAAATCGCCAATGGAACACCGTTCGGCTTGGCCGCCTATTTCTACACCGAAAGCCTGAGCCGCGCGTGGCGCGTTGGTGAAGCGCTGGAATTCGGCATGGTGGGGCTGAACACAGGCGCAATCTCGATGGAAGTTGCGCCGTTCGGCGGCATCAAGCAATCGGGTTTGGGCCGTGAAGGCGGCCAGGCCGGTATCGAGGAATACCTCGAGATCAAGGCCTTCCATATGGGTGCTCTCGGGTAAGGTGTCCGGCCGGTTCGGGGATGAGTTTCCCGAGCCGGCCCCCCTGCCGCTACCGCTTGCGGTGTCCCATGACGGTGATCGCGCCACCTGCCAAAATCAACGGCAGTGCCACGATGAAGACCGGCGTAATGGGTTGATTGAAGAGCATCAGGTCGGCCAACACCGGCCAGATGATCGCCAAATAGTCGAAAGGCGCCAGGAAGGACGCTTCCGCGTGGCGAAACGCGATCGTACTTGCGATGTGCGCCAACCCGCCGAACAGCCCGGCCACGACCAGCATCACAATCCCGGCCAGGTCGGGCATCACCCAGCCGAAAGGCAGGGTCGCAACCCCGCATATCATCGACGTCACGATGAAGTAGAAGGCGATGGAGCCTGCGCTCTCGGTGCGGTTCAGGCGGCGGACCGTGATCAGTGCGAACGCGGTCAATACGCCTGTGAGAAGTCCCAAGAGATAGCCCGATAGCCGATCGCTGGAAATCTGGCCTCCGCTAAGCTCGGGCCAGAACAGAACCACCACTCCGCTGAAGCCGATGATCACCCCGCTAGCGCGTCCTGCCGTCATCCGCTCGGACAGGATGAAGACGCTGGCGATTGCCGTGAAGATCGGTGCCAGATAGCCAAGCAGCGTCGCCTCTGCGAGCGGCAGGCGGGCGATTGCGGCGAAAGAGGCAAACATGGCCGCGGCGCCGAGTGCGGAGCGAAGCAGGTGGCCGAGGGGCCGGCGTGTTGCAAGGCCCGAAGGCAGCTCCGATCGCACCCAGAGGAACACGGCGAGGGGGATCAGCGCAAAAAGCGACCTGAAGAAAACGATTTCGCCGAGCGGGGTCGAGCCGGACAGGCCCTTCACGCAGATCGACATGGCCGCGAAGAGCAGACCTGCCAGCACTCTGAGAAAGACGCCCAGCCATGGCCGCTCGTCGGGATGCGAAACTTCGCGGGTCACTCTCATCTGGCTTTCCCGCGGCGGCTCATGGCCGCCGACTGGTCGGCAAGAAATTGGCGCAGATCACGACCTGACCGGCGAGTGAGCATGTTGCGCCCGGATCGGCGCGGCCGTGATCTGCGCCAGACACTTATTCGAAATATCCCAGTATCGATTTGGTCTCGAGGTATTCGGCCATGCCTTCCGGTCCGTATTCGCGCCCGTTGCCGGATTGTTTGTAGCCGCCGAAGGGAGCCTGCGGATCCCATGCCGGATAATTGAGATGGACCTGGCCGGCCCTGATTTGTGTGGCAACGTCCTTCACGACGGCGAGGTCCTTGCCTTGCACTTGCGCGCCGAGCCCATAGACAGTGTCGTTGGCGATCTCGATGGCTTCATCAACCGTGTCATATGGGATGATGCAAAGAACCGGTCCGAAGATCTCTTCCTTGGCGATCTTCATGTCCATTCGAACTTCGGAAAAAATCGTCGGCTTTGCATAAAAGCCGGCCGTGAACCCGTCCGGCCTGCCGGCGCCGCCCATTAGCAGCTTTGCGCCTTCGGCCAATCCCGATTCGATCATCATCTGCACGCGGTTGAATTGCGCCACGTTCGCTATCGCCCCATGGGTCGTTTCCGGAGAAAGCGGATCTCCGACCACAATTTCAGAGGCGGCCTTGGCGGCGATCTCTTCGACTTGCGACAGCAATGTGCGCGGAACAATCATGCGCGTTGGTGCGCTGCAGGATTGACCGAGATTGCGGAGCGCCGAGGCGACGCCGGGCGGGACCGCGCGTTCAAGATCGGCATCGGGGAGAATGACGTTGGGCGACTTGCCGCCAAGTTCCTGCGCGACACGCTTGACGGTCGGCGCCGCGGCCTCGGCCACAAGGATGCCGGCGCGGGTCGAGCCGGTGATGGAAACCATGTCAACGTCCGGATGGGACGCCATTCTCTGCCCGACAACCGGGCCATCGCCATTCACCAGATTGAAGACGCCGGCCGGAAAGCCCGCTTCCGCGACCGCTTCTGCAAACAGCAGAGCGTCCAGCGGTGCAAGCTCGCTTGGCTTCAGGACCACGGTGCAGCCCGCCGCCAGGGCAGGCGAAACCTTGGCGGTGATCTGGAAAAGCGGCCAGTTCCACGGTGTGATCAGGCTGCAAACGCCGATCGGCTCGCGGACGATCGCCGTATGACCGCGTTGTTCCAGAAACGGGAAGGACAGAAGGACGTCCCGCGAGGTCTTGACATGCGCAATCGCGAGCGGGACCTGGGCGGCGCGCGCATAGCTGATGGCAGCCCCCATTTCGGCTGTTATGCATTCTGCGAACAGTTCGATGCGGTCTTCCAGGGCCGAAATCAGGCGGGTGAGCAGCTCGGCGCGATCCTCAGGCGTGGTGCGCGACCATGACCGAAAGGCGCGTCGTGCCGCCGCCACTGCCATGTCGACGTCACTGGAATCGCCCAATGCGATATGGGCAATCACTTCCTCCGTGGCCGGGTTGGTGACGGCGCCTTTGTCGGTGCCGGATGCATCCACCCAGCCGCCGTCAATGAAGAACCGCCCCAGCCTGTTGTTGGCGACAAGATGTTCGAGAGCTGCGTTCATCGGACAATATCCTTCATAGCGAAAACGTGCCGAAAATCGGCGAAATTCCGGGGGCGAGAGGTTTCGGCCTCGCCGGGCAACCACCGGATTGCCAGGCGTTGCGACCATGTGAACGGCCTACCAACCGCGCATACGAGGCCAGCGCGCCTGGATCGCGGGGCTATCGCCATTCACGACGTCGTAGAAAGCGTGCTGGGCTGCCATGGCGCAGGCATGGTTTGGCAATATCCGGACCCTTGCGCCAATCGGCAGGTCGGGCATGGTTTTTGTCGAACCCGGACGAAGGGCCAGAATTCCGTGCTCCTGACTGGCCTGGGAGACGATCACGTCATCATAGACATGGCCCTTCTCGTCGCAGACGATGCCGTAGCCTTGGTCGACTTCCTGGCTGGCCGTTCCACGATCGCGCGACAGAGCCATCCAGCCCGCATCCACAAGGATCCAGCCCTTGTCCGGCTTTGCGCCGATGACGGTTGCAAGCACCGAGATCGCCAGATCGTCGAGCGTGCAGACGCCGACACCGTGCTGGACAAGGTCGAAGAACATGTAGACGCCGGCGCGCACTTCGGTGACGCCTTCGAGGTTTTCCGCGAAATGCGCCGTCGGTGTGGAGCCCAGGCTTACGATCGGGCAGGCATGGCCTTGCGCCCTGAGAATGTCGGCTGCCTCAACGGTTGCAACCCGCTCATTCTCCGCGGCCGCCACCAGCGCTTCTCTGGTGTTGAGCCCATAGGACTCGCCGGCATGCGACAGCACGCCCGCGAGGTCCACCCCGGCTGCCTTCATCCGGTCGGCGACGGCGACAAGGGTCGGGTCGAGCGGCTTCAGGCCGCCGCGATGATCGTCGACGTCGAGTTCGATGAAGGCCGATGGCGTGATGCCGGCTTTCTTTCCCGCTTCGCCGAGCGCATCGGCCTGCTCCACCGTGTCGATGAGAAACTTCACATTTGCGCCGGTCCGACGGGAGAGGTCGAGGCCCCGCACGGCAGCAGCCGGTGAGACGCCGACGGCATAGGTGATGTCCTTGAAGCCGTAATCGGCGAAATACTCCGCCTCGGCAAGGGTCGAGACCGTGATCGGGCCCGGTCCATCGGGAAAGACGCACCGGGCAACATCAATGCTCTTGGCGGTTTTCATGTGCGGGCGCAGCACGGCCCCCAAACCGCTCACATGGTTTGCAAGCCGCTGAATGTTGCGTTCAAGCTTGTGCTTGTCGAGCAGCAGTGCCGGGGTGACCAAACCGTCTATGGTCCGAGGGTCCCCCTGGGCCTCAGGATCAACTTGCTTGGCATCCATCATCTGACTCCTAACAGAAAGATTGGTTCGCAACCGCGTACATGTGGAATGGGGCGACCGTGGCAGGTCTGGTGCCATGCACCATCGCAACGGCCTCGCCGACCAGTGGGAGGCCCAGCTCGGCGAGCCAGTCGCTCAAGCCATCATCGGCATAGACATCAATTCGAACGAATTGGCCGGCAAGCTCGACGAGGTGCGCGCAGATCAGCCGCTTTGCATCCTCAACGCTTGTCGCGACGACCGGGCCAACCACGTATCCGTATCCAAATCGCCTGCATATGGCGAAGCCGGTAATATTATCGTCGCGCACGAGCACGGTTGCCCCGCCGGCACCGAAGAGCGCGGCAACGAGATTTTGACGCGGCATTCCGATCGCGCGTTCGTCAAGGGTCTGTATGGCTTCGAGATCGTCGGCTGTCGCGGGACGAATATCGTCACTTCTCTCGACCGCCGGCACGACGTCTAAAACCGCCTGATGCTGATGCACCATACCCCAGGGCACAAAGCCGCGGCGACGATAAAGGGGCAGCCCTTGTTCGGTGGAATTGAGAAGGAGGTTTCGTCCTTCGGTGGCTTCCAGCAGCGCCTTGAAAAGCCGCGATCCCAGGCCGCCGCCCTGCACACTGGCCGTGACGATAATCATGCCGGCCGTGGCGAACCGCTCTCCGTAGCACCACCACAGCGCTGTCCCGAGAACCTCTCCGTTCCGTTCCAGAACGACGCCCTCTCCAACCTCAGCGGCGAACTGCCAGTCCTCCAACCGGTAAGGCCAGGAGAACTCCTGGGACAGTTTCAGAGCGCCTTCGAGGTGCCGGCTATCCAGCTTCACCAGCGAAATTTCGTAGTTGTCATTGCTCATGTGTTTTTGGGTGTCCGCCATATTCGGAAGCCGCGCTCATGCTCCAGTTTAGGGTCAGGATTCGTCATTGATTTTCCCCGCGCCGCCACACATTTCTCTGCTTTTGTGGCCTGGCTATTTGGTGGATTAATCTGTTTTGCGCGACGGGGCGGCATCACCTGTGCAGTCTTTTCTGATCAAAATGGAACAGCGATCAACATGCTCGATGGTGGGTCGTTGCGCGCAGTCTGCATGATCCGCGGATCATTGCGCGGACCGGACCTGGCGCTGGATTGACGGGGTTTTTCTCTCCGCATGCGCGACCGAGCGTCAGGCGACGCGCTCATCTTAAGCTTGGCAGGGGAGGGACCGGCTATGATCTATGTTAGCGAGGAAGAATCCGCGGCGCTGATTTCACACGAAATAGCCTATGAGGCCGTTCGTGCCGCGCTTGTGGCCGCCGTCGGTGCCGAGGGACGCGTCTTTCCCGCCGTGCTGGGCCGCTCCGCGTCGCCGACCAACACCTTCTCTATCAAGTCGGGCACCACGGACCGTCTGACCGGCGTAAAGGTCGGTTCGTTCTGGTCCAAAAACCCGGAGCGTGGATTGCCGCGCCACAATTCGGCAATTGTCCTTCTCGATCAGGATATTGGCCGTCTGAGCGCCGTCGTCGAGGCGGGGACGGCAAATGCCTACAGAACATCTGCTGCCGATGCCGTTGCGGCGGATCTTCTGGCGCGCAAGGATGCCAGGTCATTGGCAATATTCGGGGCCGGAAATCAGGCTCGCTACGAGGTGATGGCGCTCGCGCGCATTCGCGCCATCGACATTGTCCATGTGGTCGCTCGGGCATCGGAAAGACGGGATGCTTTCCTGGCCCTGCTACAAGAAAATGGTTTGAACGCCCAAGCCTGCTCGGCGCAAGAGGCCGTTTCATCTGCAGATATCGTCGTCACGGCGACGCCCGCTCGCGAGCCGCTGTTCGATGCAAGCTGGGTTCGCCCTGGGACGCATGTTGCCAGCATGGGTTCCGATGCGCCCGGAAAACACGAACTGCCTGTCGACTTGATGTCGGCCGCCGATCTGTTTTGCGACTTGCCATCGCAGTCGACAACGATCGGTGATTATCAGCATGTCCGCGATCAGGTCGCCAAGGGCGAAATCGCCATCACCGCGATAGGCGAGGTCATCAATGGGACTGCGGTCGGACGGAAATCCGACGAAGCGATAACGGTCTTCGACAGTTCCGGCATCGCGCTGCAGGACCTATACCTCGCCGATGCTTTGATACGGGCAAGCGCGCAGTCCGCCAGCTGACATTTCCACGTCGGTAGGCTGCCTGCGGACGCTTTCAGCCATGAAAGCCGCGCCTTCAACTCGGGGGGGGCTGCGCCGCAAGGGCGGGAAAGGGTCCCGGCTTGAAACCGGTTCCGCCGTTCTGAAGCCATAGGCATCGCTTATGGGGTGGTAAATGACTTGTCTTTGACGGCTCGGCTCAGCGCTGTTTGACTTCGTCGCAATGGAACACGGCGACGGGGAAAGCCACATGCATGTCATTATTCCAGGTGACGTATAGATGGAGGCAGCGCCGGACTGTTTTGAGCCTGCCACCGCGCCTCAGTCACGTCGGCACCACCAAACCGCGTGGGTGTGTGAGCTGGTGCGGCATGATGGCAGAATACACCACCGTGGGCACCCGCGGGTTCTCCCTTCGTCGCGTCCGTTTCGGCAACGTCGTGACAGGATCTCAGAACTTCGAGACCTTGCCCCATTGGCTTTGCCTGAAGCGGGCCAACCGGTATTGTTCAACTTCAGTGATCGTCTCGCGCCCCAAAGCCAGATCGGCAACCAAATGACCGACGCCCGGCCCGACGCCGAAACCGTGTCCCGACAAACCGGCGGCCAGAACCAGTCCCCCAATCCCGATGTCGGCATCAATCACCGGTACGCCATCGGGGGTGGAGTCAATATAGCCGGCCCAACTTGCCTGCACGGGAACATCACGCAGGGCCGGCAACAGGAGGCGCGCGCGGCGCAAGGTCTTGTCGACCAGAGCCCGCGAGGGTCGCGGATTAAGAACCCTCATCCGCTCCATCGGTGTTTCCCGGTCCATCGCCCAATGCGAGCGGGTCTCAAAACCACTGCGCCAAGCCTGCAGCCCGCCCGGGCGCAGCGCACGCCAGCGCTTGGCAAACATCGGCAGGAAATGTCTCGCGCCCATTATCGCGCCGGGGGTCGGGTCGAGATGCCCGCACCCCGAAATCGCAAGCGTATACCCTCCATCGCCCCGTCGGGTGATGGAGACCGGAGCGGTATGCAGGGCACTTGGCAATCCCTCGGCCCCAGGCGCGACCGACAGGGACGAGCTGCGTATGGCAGCTTGGGGAAACGTGATTCCCAATTGATGCAGAAAGCTGCTGGCCCAGGCGCCGCCGGCCATCACGACCAGTTTCGTTGCGATCACGCCGCGCTCGGTGATGACTCCGGAAACAGCGCCCGCCGACACTTCGAGCCCCCGTGCCGCACAATTCTGTACCACTTGGCCGCCATGTTTGAGAACGCCTTTGGCGATCAGCGGTGCGGCCCGCGCCGGATCGGCAATGCCATCGGTCGGCGACCAGACCCCGCCGAGCCAGCTTTGGCCGGTGGCCGCGCCGCGTTCCGCCGCCTCCACCGCGCTCAACATCCGTGTATCGACACCTTCTCTGCGGGCGAATCGGCCCCAGGCGGCCCAGCCTTCCAGCTCCGAGGGGGAGTTGGACAAATAGAGAAGTCCGCAGCGGCGGAAGCCGAGATCCTCGCCGATATCGGCGGCCATCTCCTCCCACAACGCGAGGCTCCTGGTTGCCAGCGGCAGTTCGCGGGCATCGCGGTTCTGCTGGCGGCACCAGCCCCAGTTCCGGCTCGACTGCTCGGCCCCGACCGCGCCTTTTTCCACGAGTGCGACGCGCAGACCGGCGCGCGCGAGCCAGTAGGCCGCGCTGACGCCGACAATGCCGGCGCCGATGACAACGCAATCGGCGCTCGATGGTGGAACCTCATCGGTAGAAACGTGCATTAGCGGTGCGGACATCAACCTCTCCCATCGTTGGGCTCACCTTACATCCGCAACTGAAGTCGCTTGTGCCAGATGCCGACAACGCGACGGCATTTTCTTTCATATGCTGTTGACAGAAATGCCGGACTGACCTTCACAATATAAAATGCGCGTACCGCGCCAGAGAGTGAACACGATGAACGCGCGTTACAAGCTTGACCGCATCGACCTGAAAATTCTCGCCGAATTGCAACGCGACGGTCGGATCACCAATGTGGAACTGGCCGAACGGGTCAATCTGTCTCCCTCGCCCTGCCTGATGCGGGTAAAGAAGCTCCAGCAGGCGGGCTACATCACCGGTTATACAGCCCGGATCAACGTTGCCGAGCTGGGTGAAGCGCTGACTGTGTTCACTGAATTCACGCTGAAGAATCACCGGCAAATCGATTTCGCCCGCTTCCAAGAGGCGGTTGAGAAGATCGACAGTTGTGTGGAGTGCCATCTGGTTTCGGGCGGCTACGACTATCTGGTAAAGTTCATCACGGCCGGAATCGCCGACTATCAGAACATCATCGAAACGCTGATCGACCGCGATGTGGGAATCGACAAGTATTTCAGCTTCGTGACCATCAAGACGGTGTTCGCCAGACCACAGATTCCGCTGACGCGGCTGTTCGGCGACCGGATGTAGCCGTCAGCGCCTGGAAAAGGCGGCGACGAGTTCCGGGTCCTGCTCGAGCCCGGACAGCCAGTTTGTATCAAGTTGCGGTACCGAAGAGATCAGCAGCCGCGAATAGGGATGCGTTGCCTTGCGAGACATCTCGGCGGCGGGCAGCGCCTCGACGACATCTCCATTGTACATGACCAATACATCGTCGCAGATCGCCTCCACGGTGGAGAGGTCGTGGCTAATGAACATGTAGCTCAGGTTCAGTTCACGCTGGAGTTCCTTGAGCAGATCGAGGATTGACGCCGCGACCACCGTATCGAGCGCCGAGGTAATTTCGTCGCACAGGATAAGTTCGGGCTCTGCGGCGAGCGAGCGGGCCAGGTTGACGCGCTGTTTCTGTCCGCCTGACAGTTCGCCCGGCAGGCGATGGCGCAGCACGGCCGGCAGTTGGACCATATCGAGAAGCTCGATGACACGCGCCTCCCGCTGTTGTCCCTTGAGTCCCCGATAGAAGGTCAGAGGCCGACCGATGATCGCTTCAATCGAATGGGCCGGGTTAAGCGCCGTGTCGGCTAACTGAAAGACGATCTGCACGCGGCGCAGTTCTTCCTTGCTACGGTCGGCGATGCTCCTGCCGAATTCCTTTCCGTCGAGTTCCATCGTGCCGCGATAGGCTGGCACGATGCCGGCAACGGCGCGGGCAAGGGTGGATTTTCCGGATCCCGATTCGCCGATCACACCGAGGTTGCGGCCGTACTCGATCTCGAAGTTCACTTTCCGGACGACCTTGTATGCCGGCTCGCCGCCGACTTGGTGTCCATAGCCAATGTGCAGGTCCGCCACCCGCAGGATGGGCTGCTGGACGACCGCCTCGGCGCCCGCGACGGCCACATGCGGAACCGGCTCGAAAGCGGCCACGAGCTCTTTGGTGTAGGGGTGGTTCGGCGCATCGAGGATCTGCTGCGCGGATCCCTCCTCCTGGATTTCGCCGGAGCGCAAGACGATGATCCGGTCTGCAATCTGGGCCACCACGGCAAGATCGTGACTGACATAGACCCCGGAGGCGCCGCTTTTTTGCATCACCGACTTGAAGGCGCGCAGAACCTCAATCTGGGTGGTTACGTCGAGCGCGGTGGTGGGTTCGTCGAAAATAACGAGCTGCGGATCTCCGATCAGCGCCATGGCGGCTGAAAGACGCTGGAGCTGGCCGCCCGAGACCTGGTGCGGATAGCGCCGGCCGATGGTCTCGGGATCGGGCAAGGCGAGCGCCCGGAAAAGCTCTACCGCCTTCTTCTCTGCCTTAGCGCGCGGCATCAGCTTGTGGATCGTTGAAATCTCGATCACCTGATCGATGATGCGCTGACTCGGATTGAAAGCGGCTGCCGCCGATTGCGGGACGTAGGACACCTCGGTGCCGCGCAGCACCCTGCGGGCACGCTCCGACATGGCGGTTACATCGTGCCGACCCACGCGGATCTGCCCGCCGGTGATTGAGCAACCGGTCCGGGCATGTCCCATCAACGACAGGGCGATCGTCGTCTTGCCGGAACCCGACTCGCCGATCAGCGCCAGGATCTCACCGGGGGCAATGTCAAAACTGACGCCGTTGATGATATGCACCTTGCGCCCGGAGTCGGTCTTGGCGTCGATGGTCAGGTCGCGGACGGATACGAGCGGGGTCTGGGACATCATTCGCTCCTGTCACGGATGCGCTTGGGCAGGTTGTCGATGAACATGTTCACCGAAATGGTCAACGATGCGATGGCGATCGAGGGGAAGATCACCGCCGGCGCGCCGAGGCTGAGGCCTTCGATGTTCTCGCGGACCAGCGCGCCCCAGTCGGCATTGGGCGGCTGAACGCCGAGACCTAGGAAGGACAGGCCTGAAAGGACGAGCACAATGAAGACGAAGCGCAGGCCGAGATCGGCCAGCACCGGGCCGAGAATATTGGGAAAGATCTCGCGCAGGATAAGATAGCGCGTCGCTTCCCCGCGCGCACGGGCAACGGTGACGAAGTCCATTGTGTTCACATTGACCGCCAGAGCGCGGGCGAAGCGATAGGAGCCCGGCAGGTAGATTGCGGCCAAGGTGAGGATCAGCACCGGGATCGAGGAGCCAACGGCTGCGACGACGACTAGGCCGAAGAGCAGCGAGGGGATGCCGTTGAAGGCATCGAGAAGGCGCGACAGGATGGTGTCGAACCAGCCACCGATCACGGCGGCGATCATTCCGAGGATCACCCCGCCCGTGCAGGCCAGCGTCACACCAGCGAGCGCGATGCCCACCGTGTAGCGTGCGCCCATGATAACGCGCGAGAACATGTCGCGGCCGAGATAGTCCGTCCCCATCCAGAATTTCTGGCTGATCGGGCCGAAAAAGTCCCAGTCAACAACCTTGCCTACCGGATAGGGGGTCAGCATGGGGCCGATAAGCGCAACGGTCGCCCAAAAGAGGATCAGCGCAAGGCCGGTCCGCCCCACCCAGTTGAAGGAATAACCCAGGTTGCGCGGCGTTGGCAGTCGGCGAGAGAGCGGCCTCTTGGTCATCGGTGACGTAGCCTCGGGTTTGCAAGGATGGCAATCACGTCCGCCAGCGTGATCAGTGACAGGTAGCTGACGCAGAAAATCATCGCGCAGGATTGGATCAACGGCAGATCACGGGTCGAGACGGCGTCGACCATCAGTTTGGCGATGCCGGGATAATTGAAAATGGTCTCGACGATGATCACGCCGCCGACCAGATAGCTTAGCGACAAGGCGACTGCGTTCGCGATTGGACCCAGGGCATTGGGCAGTGCGTGTTTGAGCACCATCCGGCTTCGCGACGCGCCCTTGAGCAGCGCCATTTCGACATAGGGTGTGTTGATTGTTTCGATCACCGCGGCGCGGGTCATCCGGATCATCTGCGCCGAGACAACGAAACTCAGGGTGATGACGGGCATCGCATAGCCGCGCAGCATGGCGCTCCATGAGTCCACCTCCACGCCATAGCTCAATGCGGGCAACCACCCAAGCCAGACTGCGAAAATCAGCACGGCGAGCGTGGCGACCATGAACTCGGGAACCGAAATTACCGAGATGGTCAAAATCGAGACGATTCGATCGAAGAGGGAACCACGCGCCATCGCGGCGCCGATCCCGAGGCTCAAGGCGATCGGTACGGTAAACAGGGTTGTCACACCGGCCAGCCTGAGCGAGCTGATCAACCGGTCGCCGATCAACTGCGTCACCGGCATGTTGTTGACATAGGAGGTTCCGAGATCCCCCGTGACCAACCCTGCAAGCCACGAAAGGAACCGGTAGAACGCAGGCTCGTTCAGCCCCATCGCTTCGCGCAGCCCGGCCACGGCTTCCGGCGTCGCCGCCTGTCCCAGCAGGATCTGGGCCACGTCTCCCGGCAGAAGGGCGGTGGCAAAGAAGACGGCAAACGACACGATGATCAAGGTGATCAGTGCAATTCCCAGGCGCTGGGCGATGAGCAAATAGGGGATGAACGAAGCGGGCAAATCGCACCCTCCGGGTTGCAGGTTGATCCGCGGGAGCCAGTGGCTCCCGCGGACAGAAAGTGGCAGGGATCAGGCTTCCAGCCAGACGTGTTCGGCGAACACATACCCCATCATGCCGCCGAGCGGATTCGGCTTGAGCCCATGCAGTTTCGACGAGATGGCATCGACATTCGAGATATAGACGGGAATGACCGTGCCGGCGTCGTTGGAGATCATTTCCTGCATTTCCCAATAGATCTCGGTCCGCTTCGCTTCGTCCAGCGCACCGCGGGCCTCGATCATCATCTTGTCGAATTTCTCCGACTTGTACTGGCTTTCGTTCCACGGTGCGTCCGAAGCATAGAGCAGAGAGAACAGAATGTCGGGGGTCGGACGCGGGTTGATGTTGCCGAAGTGGACCGGAGCTTTCAGCCAGTAGTTCGACCAATAGCCGTCTGACGGCATGCGCTGCACGTCAAGGTTCATGCCGATCTCGACGCCTGCCTGCTGCACAACGGTCGCCATATCCACCGAGGAGCCGGCGGCTTCGGAGGCAATCACAGGGATCGATCGGTCAAGAAGTCCTGCCTTCTGGAACAGGCTTTTTGCGCGCTCCGGATCGTACTCCCGCGGCTTCAGGTTCGGGTTGTGATAGCGGCTCGCCTGCGAGATGGGCTGGTCATTAGCGATCTCGGCAAAACCGCGCATCACCGACTTCTGGATCGTCTCGCGGTCGATCAGGTATTTCATACCTTCGATGAAGCCCGCCTTGTCGCCGGGGTCCAGGTCGAGGCGGATGTTCAGGTCAGTGTAGTTTCCCGAGGTCGAGACCGAGGTGAGCACCGAGTCTTGGCCTTCGAGCATCCGCAACGAACGCGGGTTGACCGCGGCGCCAAGATGAATGTCGCCCGACAGGAGCGCATTGATGCGGGCGTTGTTGTCGGTGATCGCGAAGAATTCGAAGCTGTCCACGTAGGGACCTTCGGACTTGAAATAGTTCGGATTCTTCAACGCGATCGATTTCACACCCGGCTCGAAAACGTCGCAGAGGAAGGCGCCAGTGCCGTTGGCCGTGGTGAAATCGGTTGTGCCGTCGGCGATGATCATGAAGTGGTGCAGGGCAAGGATCGTCGGCAGGTCGGCGTTGGCCGTGGCGAGCACGATCTTGACCGTGGTGTCGTCCACTTTCGAAATCTCGGTCATCTGCTTGGCGATCGAGTTGACCTTGGAGCCCACAGCGGGATCGAGATGACGTTTGAGCGAATAGACCACGTCGTCGGCATCCAGCGGCTGCCCGTCGTGGAACTGAACGCCCTTCTTCAGCTTGATCTCCCAGGTCACGGCGTCGTCGGTCGAAATGCTGTCGGCCAGTTCCATCTCGACTTCGCCGACTTCGTTGAGGAAAGTCAGGCGGTTGTAGAAGGCGCAGCAGCGCACATAGTCGGTCGACAGCGAGGCCTTGGCCGGGTCGAGTGTATCGGCCGTGGAGGATGACCAGCCAGCCGCTTTCAGATGGCCGCCCGAAATCGGGGTGGCCGCTACCGCGCGACCTGCGCTCAGCAGCAGCGCGTTCCCCGCTGCGATGCCGACGCCGGAAGCCATCATCATTTTCAGAAGTTCGCGTCGCGACGCACCGCGGCGGATTGCGTTTTCGACCATCGAGTCATCGCGGCCAGTCCAATTGGTAGGTGTCTTATTGGTCATTCTGATTTCCCTTCTGCTTGGCCCGGTCGCTTCTTATGGCGATCCGGGCGGTGGTAAATTCAAGCGTTGAACGCAGCATCGGCTGCATCGGCCAGCTCGATCAGCGCGTGAAAATGAAAGTCGGGTTCAGTGAAATCTTCCGGCTCGATCGTGGCTCCGTAGCCGGCTTGCGCGTGGCGGCGCTCTATCCATGCATTGGTCATGCCAAGCGCCCGCGAAATCCCGATGTCGTGATACTGGCTTTGCGCTGTGTGCAGGATGTCATCCTTGCCGATGCCATACTTCGCAACATGCTCAAAGACCTGATGGAAGAAGGCCGGATCAGGCTTCTCGGTGCCGGTATCGTCGGTGGTAAAGCTTGCCCAGAACGGAAAGCCCAGCTTTGCTTCATATTTCTCGAAGGCCCAGCGGCGAGCGTTGGTCATGGCGATGAGCTTGTAGTGGGCTTTGAGCCTGCTCATAGCCTTGAGCGAGTCGGGAAAGGGGCTGGCATCCCCAACCCGGTCGACCATAAACCGACGATACTCTTCAGTGTCGGGGAGACCAAAGGCTGCCGCGATCCTGGAATAGCAGCGTCCCAGATCGTCGGGGTAAAGCCCGGCCCCCGGCTCGTAACGGGCGTCGCGATATACCGAAAGCGCTTCCTCGCCGTCGATCTCACCGCCCTCGAGCGTGGCGATTTCCGCCAGCGCGTTCTTGATCGCGCCCTCAAAGTCGATCAGCGTCCCCACAACATCAAACGTGACGCAGGAAAATGCAGTCAGTGGTGTCACGGCGGTTTCTATAACCATCGCGGCCGTCCTCTCTGCAAATGGCCGCTTTGGGCGGCGTTGCCTTTGCCTTGGGATTCAGGCCGCGCATCAGAAGCAGAGCCGACGTCCCCTTGTTATTATTTTTCTTTTGATGAGTTCACCTTCCTCATCTATTTCAGTTTCGACCGGGCAACCCTGATGATTTCGCCGAAGCGGGGTGGGTTTGCAGCAGATTCTTCCGAAAATAGGAGTTCGGCGGTATTTCGCTTCGCCCGGAAGGTTGGTTCGCTCCCCTCGGCTCCAATTCTTCCCCCGCACAAAATACGCACGCCGGCATGCCCGGATCGCCCTGCAAGAGATGCTCGCCGCCTCGGCGTTGATCGATCTGCGCAGCCAATTGCGGGGGCGCGGAGAGGATCGATCCGCGCAATAAAGACTCGGGTCCGGCAAAGTTGGATGCCTGACGGTTTCGGGGAATTTGCTCCGCCCGGACGCCTCATGAGCAAAACTTTCAGGATGGCGCAGACAGCCCATACGGTAAGCGCATTCAGCGGTTGTGATGGTGCGCCTGGGCCACGCCGGTCACAATCTGCGCAGCCGCCGCGCGGAAATGCGGCGACTGCACGGGGGCGTGTTGGGGCACGGTGTGCGAGCGTGGAGTCGTCAGCTAAGGATCGCGCGGATTTCCGGATCTTCCAGCGTCATATCCAGGACCTTGCGCGTGCGATCAACAATGGCGTCGATTTGGTCCAGTGTGCAGCACAGCGGTGGCGCATAACCGAAAATACCCTGCGCGAATGACCGGATCACCAGCCCCTGTTCCCAGGCACGATCGAACAGCCGCGTCGCCGGCTCCAACGCCGCAGGGAGCGGTGTTTTCTTGTCCTTGTCGCTGACCAGTTCGACGGCGGCCAGCATACTGCGTCCGCGCACGTCGCCCACAAGGGGATGATCCCGCAGGGTCTCGAGCCCTTCCATCAGCCGCGCACCGGCCTTGCGGCCGTTGTCCAGTAGCCCGCCCTCGTAGAGAGCCAGAACCGCCAGTGCGACCGCGGCCGAAACCGGATGCGCCGAATAGGTGAAGCCATGGCCCACCGACTTCGCGCCGGCGCCGTCGGCAATGGTCTCGTAGACATGATCGGACATCAACACCGCGCCCATCGGCGCATAGCCCGAGGTCAACCCTTTGGCGACGGTCATCAGGTCCGGCACGATGTCCTCTTCGGAGCAGGCGAAGAGCGGCCCGGTGCGGCCAAACCCTGTGATGACCTCGTCGGCGATGAACAGGATGCCCATCTCGGTGCAGACATCCCGCATCGCCTTGACCCATCCCTTGGGCGGAACCAGCACGCCGCCCGAGCCCTGAATCGGCTCGACATAGAAGGCGGCAACGCGATCTTCGCCGATTTCGGCGATTTTTGCCTTTAGCTCGGCGACGGACGCGTCGATCACCGCCTGCGGGTTGTCGCCCAGCGGGTTGCGGTAGAGATAGTGTGACGAAATCTTGTGCTGCCAGCTATAGGGCACGCCAAAGCCTTCATGGAAGCCAGGCAGAGCGGTCAGCCCCGCGCCCATTGTGGTCGAGCCGTGATACCCTTGTTCCACCGAAATGAACTGATCGCGGTTCGGCTGGCTCCTGGAATGCCAGTAGTAGCGTACGAAACGTATGGTGCTGTCGACCGCGTCCGATCCGCCAAGGGTGAAATAGATATGATTGAGATCGCCCGGCGAGCGCTCGGCGAGCGCGGAAGCGAGCCTGATCGGCGCTTCGGCACCCAGATCGAAATAACCCGTCGCATAGGGCAGCCTGCTCATCTGCTCGGCGGCGGCCTCGACCACGGTTTCCTGGCCGTAGCCCGCGTTCACACACCAAAGACCCGCAAAGCCGTCGATTAGCTCGCGGCCTTCCGCGTCAGTCACTGTCGCGCCCTTTGCGTTCGTAACAACACGAACGCCACGCGCCTCGTGGCCGCGAAACGATGATACCGGATGAATCAAATGACGCCGGTCAAGTTCGACAAGGGAATTGGATAGCATGTAACTCTCCACAGAATCAGCCCAGGGCCTGTGACACAAAAGGCGAGGTTGGAAATTCGGTCTTCGGCCTTGGTGAGTTTACCCCTGGGCCGCTGCCCGCATGGATGAAGCCGCGGCATCGAGCCTCTCCAGTCCGCGCACGCCTGCCCATCGGCTGACGCGCGCTGCGATGAAGGCCTGAAACACGACGTGCTGTGATGCAGCGCTGGTCATGAAAGCTCCGGTGGCTTCGTATTCGGCCCGAAGATAAGTCACCGTCTTCGGCAGGTTTGCCCTGATTGTTCCATCCCACGGCAGTTTGCTTCGGCTCCGACCGGCAGGACCGCAGGAAAATTTGCGCGGCAGTGATCGGGCTCAGGCCGACAGCTGTCGGCCCAGCGCCAGGACCATCGCGCAGGCGCTCTCCAACTCGTCACGGGTGATGTATTCCTCGGGGCGATGCGCCCTGGCGATATCGCCAGGGCCACAGATAACCGCCGGTACGCCCGCTTGCTGGAACAGCCCCGCTTCCGAGCCAAAGCTGACCGCCGCGACCGGTGCGTGGCCAGAGAGGGCTTCGGCGAGTGCGGCAAGCGGCTCTGTGGCATCGAGCGCAAGCGCCGGATAGGAGGAGAGGGTTTCGCTTTCCACTCCCATCTCCGCAGCCATTTCAATCACGGGCGCCAGGATCGTTTGCGGATCGACGCCGGCAATTGCTCTCGACTCTATCTGTGCCTCGGCCCGGTCGGGAATGATGTTGACCGCCTGGCCGCCCGCGACCGTGCCGATCTGCAGGCTGGAATAGGGCGGAGCAAAGCGTGCATCCTGCGACCCGCCCTCGAGCGCGTTGGCCTGCGCGATCGCGGCCGCCAGAACCGGCACAAGAGCATGAATGGCGTTGTGCCCGAGGTCGGGACGTGAGCTGTGGCCCGATAGTCCCTTTGCGCTGAGCCGGACAGCGGCCTTGCCCTTGTGCGCAAGCACCGGAACGAGCCCTGTCGGCTCGCCGATGATCGCGCCGAGCGGCGGCGCGCAAAGCTCGGGAAGCTCTGCCAGCATATGCGGCGCGCCCTTGCAGCCTGCCTCCTCGTCATAGGACAGGGCAATATGAATCGGTGCTTCCAGATTCATCGCCGCCAGAGCGGGCACGGCCGAAAGCACGGCCGCAATGAATCCCTTCATGTCGCAGGCCCCGCGCCCGATCAGCCGGTCGCCGTCAGTGCGCAGGATGAACGGATCGGCCAGCCATTCGGCTTCTCCGGCGGGCACGACGTCCGAATGGCCGGACAGGACGTAACCGGGTTTGGACGCGTCGCCGATGGTTGCAAACAGGTTGGCGCGATCTCCCTCGGGGCCTGGCAAAATGCGGCACGGTATATTGTGCCTTTCGAGGTAATCGCGAACGAACTCCATCAACGTCAAATTTGGCGTGCCGACGACCGAGGCAAATCCGACCAGGGTGGACAGGAGTGTTTCAGCAGACATGATCGGCATCCTCAGCTGGCGATGGCCCAGGTAGCAAAGGCGGGATTGCATGCACCTGGTCGTTTGGGCACGGCGCTTTCTTGACGCGATGCAATCGCAGGTGCGGAATCGAGCGGTCTAAAATGGATCATCGAAAGGTGCTCATCCAGCGATTACGGGGGCGCGGGAAAACGCCTGACAACTGTGCGTCGGGGGCAGCCGCAGGAGCCGCCGAAGCCGGTCCCCGGACGGCATCGGATGCCGATTGGCCTTTCGGAAACGGAATTTTCTGCGACGAAACAGACAAACGCGGCACGCCCTGTCGCTCCAAACGGGCGATGCTGCAGGAGAAGACGACCTCACGGAGAGACCTATGACCTTTCGTCCGAAATTCATTACCTTCGATTGTCACGGAACAATGATTTTCTTCGACATGGGCGGCGCGGCGCGTGACCACTACGCAAGCCAGCTTTCGCCTGAAAAGATGGAGGTGTTTGTCAGGGATTTCACGGCGTATCGCCTGGATGAAGTGCTGGGCGCCTGGAAATCTTACGGCGAGGTGGTCCACAACGCGCTCGAACGCACCTGCAAGCGCAACGGCGTCGCCTTTGATCCGGCGATCGCTGAGGACATCTACAACCGCGTGCCGACTTGGGGGCCGCATCCTGACGTGCCCGAGGGGCTCGCCAAAGTGGCCAAGGAATTTCCCCTGGTGGCGCTGACCAATTCCATGAACGCGCAGATCCCGCACAATATCGCCAAGCTGGGCGCCCCGATCGCGCATGTCTTCACCGCTGAAAGCGCCGGCGCCTACAAGCCCCAGATGCAGGCTTTCGAATATATGTTCGACGAGCTGGGCTGCGGCCCGGAAGATGTTCTCCATGTCTCGTCGAGCTTCCGCTACGACCTGATGACCGCCCATGATCTGGGGATCAAGAACAAGGTCTGGGTCAACCGCGGCCACGAGCCGGCAAATCCCTATTACGGTTATACCGAGATTGCCGACATTTCAGGCCTTGCCGGCGTCGTGGGGCTCTAGCGCCGCTCTGCGAGGGAACAATGAAGTTCACATCCTACTGGCACGATAGCTCCAAGCCCTTTTCTCAGGCGCAAGGAGGACCGGTCGAGGGGAGTTTTGATGTCGCGGTGATCGGTGGCGGCTTCACCGGTCTCAATGCTGCCCGCAAGCTGGCAAAGGCTGGCGTGCGGGTCGCCGTGCTGGAAGCAGACCAGATCGGGGCGGGCGGCTCGGGCCGCAATGGCGGACATCTCAACAATGGCATTGCCCATGGCTATGCAGAGGCCAAGGCGCATCTTGGTGCGGACCGCGCGCATGCGCTTTACCGCGCCTTCGACCGCTCTATCGACATGATCGAAGATGTGATCGCCGAGGAGGGGATCGACTGTAATTTTCGCCGGTCGGGCAAGCTGAAGCTGGCCTCAAAACCCAGTCACGTTGCGGGACTGCGGGCCAATCTGGATCTGATCCACAAAGAGGTCGATGCGGACACGCGCTGGATCGACAAATCCGATCTGCCAGATGAGATCGGCTCCCAGGCCTTTCACGGCGGGATGCTCTATGAAAAAGCGGCGATGATGCATATGGGGCGGTACGCCACGGGGCTCGCCGATGCCGCCCATCGCCACGGTGCGGCGATATGGGAAGGCGCGCCGGTTCAGGCCCGCACCCGCTCAGGCACGGCCTGGGAATTGACAACGCCGAAAGGCAGGCTGCGCGCGGAGCGGGTCATTCTGGCCGCGGGTGCTTATGTCGGTCAGGTCAAGACAGCGCCTTTCCGCTGGTTTCGGCGCCGCATCATTCCTGTCGGCTCGTTCATTATCGCGACCCGCCCGCTGACGCCTGAGGAAGTTGCCGGGACCATGCCAGGCAACCGGAACTATGTGACGACGATGAACATCGGCAACTATTTTCGTTTGTCGCCGGACAACCGGCTTATTTTCGGGGGGCGCGCGCGGTTTTCGGCCGTATCGGATCAGAATTCGGACGCAAAATCAGGCAGGATTCTGCGCGATGGGCTTGCCCGGATCTTCCCCCATCTGGCGAATGTTCAGATCGACTATTGCTGGGGCGGTCTCGTCGGGATGACGAAAGACCGCTATCCCCGCGCGGGCGAGCATGACGGGCTGATCTACGGCATGGGCTATTCGGGCCACGGTGCGCAGATGTCTACGTTGATCGGGCAAAGCCTTGCCGACATGGCGTTGGGCCGGGCCGACACCAACCCGCTTGGCGGCCTTACCTGGCCGGCAATCCCGGCGCATTCAGGCAAGCCCTGGTTTTTGCCCCTGGTCGGATTGTGGTTTGGTCTCAAGGACCGGCTGTCCTGATTTTCCAACGGATCTACCTGTGCAATGGTGCGTTTACACAGGCTGTGCGTCTCGGCCGGCGCCGGTTACCCCAGCGAGTGAGCCGACAGACCAAATAGCCGGGCGCCCGAGGAGGCGCGGCGGTGGGGGCCCATTCGCATCTCTGTCACGGTATCGATAATCCCCATCCCGGACGCCGCGAGGAAGCTTGAGAACAGCTCGCTTCGCAGCGGGGCATCGAGCCGCAGGAAGGTGCCCGTGTTTGCCTGAATGAGTGGTGCAATCAACTGCATTGCCATCCGGTCGTCGTCGGCGATCACCGGACCGATGACCTTGCCTCGTCCGAATTGGCGCATCAGCGCATAGCCGACGATCTCGCCACCGCGAACCGCGACGCGTCCTTCGGACAGCCTGAGAAGGGCCGTCAGGATTGCAGAGCGGTCTGCTCCGAAGGCGGGGCCATCAAGGGTAAGGATCGCCGGTATATCGGCCTCGCGCAGCACACGGGTTTCGAGGCCGGCGACGGGCGTCGGCAGTTGAATGTCGCGCCCAATCCCTTGATGCTGCCAGATCGTGGAGACCGGGACGAAACCTTCGCTTTCATAAAGCCAGTATGCGGCGCGTGTGGCGCTCAGGCGCAGATCGCGACCGGCGCAATCGGCGACTATCTGGTTCAGCAACCAGCGCCCGGCACCCTGGGTTTGCAACCGCGGAGCCGTGACCATCATGCCGAGCGTGGAAAAATCGTCGCCCATCGGGAAATACATTGCCGAGCCCATCGGGCGACCGATCTCGTCGATTGCGAGATAGCCCTGGCCAAGCGAGACGAGCAGATCAAGGTCATGATCACGGTGCGGCCAGAACACGCTCACCGTCAGTTGGTGCAGAAGCGGGATGTCATCAGGCCCGATCCTGCGGACAGTCGCCTGAAAATTATCAAGAGCCAGATGGCTCTCGATCGCTTCTGGACGCCGGGGACCGTCTGCAGGTTTCTTGCCGATTTTACTCATTGATTGTCTGCACCACCCTGGTGCGCCGCTCCGCGATAGAATCGCCCAATCTCACATGTTGCTTGATCATATTATCGCGCGTTATGCATGAACTAATATGCCGTATCCAACCGCATGAAAACAGAATCTGCGGGGCAATGGCCGCCGGATGCCGCAATGTCTCCTTGTCTTAGAATGCCAAATTGAAGCCTGTTTGGAATTCCCATTGCGGAGGATTGTTCTCGACATCTTGGGCTGCATCCTCGGTTTAACTTAGGAGTGGGCCGTTCAGCTCTTTCTCACGGTGCAGCTTGTTGAATGGCGGGCGGCCGAGTTGGTTTTTGAGCTCTGGCAAGGGGGTGATTAGCCAGCTGGCCCAGAACGTCGGCGAACCGGCGGCTGCGGTAGGGATTGACGACCGCGACATCGAGCCCGGCATCGTGAAGGTGTCGATGCGCCTGGCGGTGGTACTTGGCGGTCGCTTCAAGTGCGATGAGGTCAACGCGATCACGCGTGCATTGCCTGACCAGCTTGCCTATACCGGACGTGTCGTTGGAAAGCCGGTGCCGTGTCGCGCCCCGGTGGATGAACACATCCTGCAGCCCCATTCTTGCAGGAAATCGGGCTAAGCAGAGAATGCAAAATGTGTGCGGGGCAGCCCCGCACCGCCTTGGCAAGGGAGATGCTGCGCTCTCCCAGCGCACCCCTCGCGTATAGGCTCTTCCAGGGTATCAATCCCATCCAGAGTCAAACGGAACGTAGCGCCGTTCAATCACCCGTCACGGAAGCCTCCATGCCACCCTGACACCTCATGCGCGACCCTGCGCGGATTGGATGCCGCCACCGTTCGGACCTGCGCTCGGCTCGCGCTTCAACGTTGTGCAATGACGTTTCGGCGGGGTGTCAGCAGTCTGAGGCCGCCCGGCGGGGCAGCCTCATGCTCTTGGTTTCAGGCCGGCGTGTTACGCCGCCTCGCTCGACGAGTTGGCCTTTATGCCTTCCAGGAAGGTTCCGACGCTGGCGCGCAGGTCGCTGGCTTCCTGGTCGAGGTTTCTGGAGGCGGAATAGACCATGTCGGCGGCCTGGTTGGTGATGCCTGCGGCGGAAGAAACGCCGGCGATGTTGGCCGTGACTTCCTGCGTGCCGGATGCGGCCTGCTGGATGTTGGAAGCGATGTCGTTGGTCGCCATGCCCTGCTGTTCCACCGCGGCGGAGATGCTGGTGGCGATATCGTTGATCTTGTCGATGGTGGAGGTGATGGCGCCGATGGCCTCGACCGCCTGATGGGTCTCGCCCTGGATGCTGGAAATCTGGGTGGAGATTTCCTCCGTGGCCTTGGAGGTTTGCGTCGCCAGTTCCTTCACCTCGGCTGCAACAACGGCAAACCCCTTGCCCGCCTCGCCTGCACGGGCTGCCTCTATGGTCGCGTTCAGTGCCAGAAGGTTGGTCTGCGCGGCGATTGCCTGAATGAGCGAGACGACCTCGCCGATCTTCGCCGCGGCGGCCGAAAGCCCCTGGATACGTTCGTTGGTGGAGGTGGCCTGGTCGGCCGCCTGCGAGGCGATCTCGCTGGAGGAGGTCACCTGACGGCTGATTTCGGCAACAGATGTGGCCAGTTCCTCGGCCGCGGCGGCGACCGTCTCGGTGTTGGCGGAGGCGGTTGCTGCGGCGGCAGCGACGGCCTCGCTCTGGCTGCTCGTCTGCTGCGCGCCGGAGTTCAGGTCGGTCGAGGCATGCTGCAGGCTTTCCACCGAGCTGGTGATGGTGTTCAGAAGGCCCGAGATCTGGATGTCGAATTCCGACGACAATTTCTGGATGTTGCGTGAGCGCTGAATGTCAAGGTCCTGGCGCTCGCTCTGGGCCTGCTCCAGTTCACGCCGGGTGTGCTCGTTCTCGACGAAGGTTTCCATCGCCTCGGCCATTTCGCCGATCTCATCGCCACGGCGCACGCCGGTGATCTCGACCTCGGTGTCGCCGGTCGCCAGCCGTTTCATTCCAAGGGTCAGGCCTTTCAGCGGCACGACGATGTTGCGGATCGCTGCGATGGCGATGACGGTGGCGATCAGGCCAGCGACGGCAAGGAAGCCGATCATGGTGCTTGCCTTTGCCCAAAAGGCTGCCGACACGTCGTCGACATAAACGCCCGTTGCCGTGACCCAACCCCAGGGCTTGAAGGCTTCCGACCAGGTGGACTTCGGAACCGGCGTCTCTTCGCCCTTGCGGTTCCACATGTAGCTCACGACACCGCCGCCGTTGCGGCCTTTCTCGATGATCTCGCGCACATGGTACTTGCCGGTCTTGTCCTGTGAGTTCCAGGAACTTTTGCCCTCGGTGGCCTTGTTGGCGCTGACGACGCGCGTGCCGTCATAGTCCTGGATGAAGGCATAGTTGTTGCCGTCGTAGTGCATCGCGCGCACCACGTTGCGCGCCCATGTCTGGGCCTCTTCCTTGCTGAGCTCGCCCGAGGTTTCCAGCTTGTGGAAATAGGCGAGAACGGAATTCGTCATCTCCACGACAGTCTGCGTTTTTGCAGTGCGCTCGCCATAGAGAATCGTTCGCAGCGAGTAGAGATCATAGGTCACCAGCGCCAGCGTGAAGGCGGCCAGGCTGATCACCGGGATCCAAATCTTGAAGCTAATACGAAATTTGTCGAGGAACATGTCCAGAGGCCTTGGTTGAAGTTTCTTAATGTCGCAGTATCTTAGTTCTCTTAATATAATATAAAGGTATACTGTATATTTATAATAATAATTCTAGCACGCATTTTTCCTTTGCATGACTTAGGGTGACATGCTCCCCGTCTTTGGCAGCAAGCTTGGCAGGGCATCCGGTTTCCGGCGGCTACCTGAATGCTCTATCATATGAGGCGATATCGATAGGAAACGCCGATGATTGCCAAGCTTGAAATGCTGCTCGCGCTTGCCAAGGCGCGGCATTTCGGCCGTGCCGCGGAAAGCCTCGGCATTACGCAGCCGACGTTGTCGGCCGGCATCCGCCAGCTCGAGGGCCAGCTCGGTGTCAAGCTCGTCGAGCGCGGATCGCGCTTTGGCGGGCTGACGCCGGAGGGCCAGCGTACGCTTGTGTGGGCGCGGCGGATCGTCGGTGACGCCCGCCGGCTGCGCGACGAGATGCGGTTTTCCAACGAAGGGCTATCCGGCCACCTGCGGCTCGCCGTCATTCCAACCGCACTGACCTGGGCCGCGCGGCTGACCTCGCGGTTCACGGAGCGTCACCCCAACGTCAGTTTCACCATCCTGTCGCGCTCGTCGGTGGAAATCCTCGGACAGCTGGAAAATCTCGATGTGGACGCCGGCATCACCTATCTCGACAACGAACCGCTTGGCCGGGTTACGGCGAAGAGTCTTTACCGCGAACACTATGTGCTTTTGTGCCGCGGCGATCACGCTTTTGCAGGGAGGGCTCGCGTCGGGTGGCGGGACCTTGCCGAGTTGCGGCTTTGCCTGTTGACGCCAGACATGCAGAACCGGCGCATCATCAACCGCAATTTCATGGAAGCGGGAGTGGCGCCCGGCGCGCTTGTGGAATCCAACTCCACCATCGTGCTCGTTACTCACGTGATCGAGGGTGGGTTCGCCACCATTCTGCCGGCCGACCTCGCCCGCTTCCTCGCCGTCGGCAACGATCTCCAGATACTGCCGATCACCGAGGACGGAGTGGTGCCGACCGTCGGTCTCATTGTCCTCCAGCAGGAACCCTATACGCCGGTGCTCGGGGCCTTCATGACGGTCGCGCGTGGTCTGGCCGAAGATTCTTGATAGAAATTTTCTATCGCCTGACGGAAAAAGGGTATTGATTTTCGATTGGCGCTTTGAACACCATCGCGGGAAACACGTAGGGTGCATCCCGTGATCCGTGCGTCGACACATGCGCCCTCAGTAGCAAATAAAGAATGACCGGGGCCGGGTGCGTTTCGTGCGCAAGCGGCTTTTGGTTTCAAGGGAGGGAAGATGTCTCGCGACTTGCCGCAACCGACGGCCGACGACGTTCGCGCGTTGATCGACGCCCAGCTTCATCTTGAAGGGCCTTTGTTGCCGATCCTGCATGCGATCCATGATGAGTACGGCCA
This sequence comes from uncultured Rhodobium sp., assembly GCA_963675285.2. Taxonomy (GTDB): domain Bacteria; phylum Pseudomonadota; class Alphaproteobacteria; order Rhizobiales; family Rhodobiaceae; genus Rhodobium. The sequence goes on along the minus strand of CAXXGS010000002.1, from coordinate 508,018 downwards.
CATCCCGACGATTGCCATACCGATCGTCGCCGACGCGCTCAACATCACCCGGGCCGAGGTGCACGGCGTCGTCTCCTTCTATCACGACTTCCGCGAGGAAGTGGCCGGCCGTCATGTCCTGAAGATCTGTCGCGCGGAGGCCTGTCAGGCCATGGGTGGCGAGAGGTTGGCGCAGGCAACGCTCGATAAACTCGGCGTTGACTGGCATGGCACCACGGCGGACGGCGCGCTGACGGTGGAGCCAATCTACTGTCTCGGGCTCTGTTCCTGCGCGCCGGCGGCGATGGTCGACGGCAAGGTCGTCGGCCGGCTCGATGAAGATCGCATAGGTGCCCTCCTTGAGGAGACGGGCGCATGAGGATCTACGTTCCCGGCGACAGTTCCGCCAAGGCGCTCGGCGCCGAAGACGTCGCGGCCGCGATCCTCATGGAGGCCGAAGCGCGCGGTCTTGAGGTCGATCTCGTCCGCAACGGCACGCGCGGCATGACATGGCTCGAGCCGCTCGTCGAAATCGAGCGGGATGGCACCCGCATCGGCTATGGGCCGGTTTCGGTCGGCGATGTCCCTGCGCTCCTCGACGGCACGCTCGACAGCCTCGGCCCGGTCGAGGAAATCCCTTTCTTTGCCCGCCAGACGCGGCTGACCTTTGCCCGCTGCGGGCTGATGGACCCGCATGACATCGGCACTTACGAGGCGCTTGGCGGACTGGCCGGTCTGAGGCGGGCGCTTGCCATGAGCGCTGCGGAGATTGTCGAAGAGGTCAAGCTTTCCGGTCTGCGTGGCCGGGGCGGAGCGGGTTTTCCGACCGGCATCAAGTGGGACACGGTGCGCCAGGCCGAGGCCGACCGCAAATACATCGTCTGCAATGCCGACGAGGGCGACAGCGGCACCTTTGCCGACCGGATGCTGATGGAGGGCGATCCCTTCACCCTCATCGAGGGCATGATCATCGCCGGCCTCGGCGTCGGCGCCACAAAAGGCTATGTCTACACCCGCTCCGAGTATCCTGATGCCATCCGCGTCATGCGCGAGGCGATCGCCATCGCCCATGACCGCGGCCTTCTCGGGGCCGATGTCCTCGGCTCCGGCCGGGCCTTCGACATGGAGGTGCGCTCCGGAGCGGGCGCTTACGTCTGCGGCGAGGAAACGAGCCTCCTCAACAGCCTTGAGGGCAAGCGTGGCGTGGTGCGCGCCAAGCCGCCGCTGCCGGCGCTCGAAGGCCTTTTCGGCAAGCCTACCGTCGTCAACAACATTATCTCGCTCGCCAGTATTCCGGTGATCTTCGAGAAGGGTGGCGCCTACTATCGAGACTTCGGCCTTGGACGCTCGCGCGGCACGATCCCGATCCAGATCGCCGGTAACGTGCGTTTCGGCGGTCTCTTCGAGACAGCCTTCGGCACGACACTCGGCACGCTGGTCGAGGACATCGGCGGCGGCACGGCGTCCGGTCGGCCGGCGCGGGCGGTGCAGGCTGGCGGGCCGCTCGGCGCCTTCATGCCGCGCGAGAAGTTTGATACGCCGTTCGGCTATGAGGAATTCGATGGCCAGGGCGGCCTTATCGGGCACGCCGGCATTGTCGTTTTCGACGACACGGTCGACATGCTGAAGATGGCGCGGTTCGCCATGGAATTCTGTGCCCATGAAAGCTGCGGCAAGTGCACTCCCTGTCGCATCGGCTCGGTGCGCGGGGTGGAGACGATCGACCGGATCGCGGCCGGCGACGAAGCGGCGATCCCGTTGATCGCCGATCTCTGCGAAACGATGAAGGCCGGTTCGCTCTGCGCGCTGGGCGGCTTCACGCCCTATCCGGTAATGTCCGCGCTTACCCATTTCCCTGAAGACTTCCACCTTGCAAAGGAGGCCGCCGAATGACGGATTCCCGCCAGTCCGACGCCGCCAGGGTTATCGAACGGGACATGGGTACGCCGCCCGTCCGGTCCGAGACCGCCGTCACGCTCACCGTCGACGGTTTCGAGGTCACCGTGCCGGAGGGCACTTCGGTGATGCGGGCCGCCGCTGAAGTCGGCCTCGCGATCCCCAAGCTCTGCGCGACCGACATGCTCGATGCTTTCGGCTCCTGCCGGCTCTGCGTCGTGGAGATCGAGGGTCGGCGTGGCACGCCCGCCTCCTGTACGACGCCCGTGGCGCCGGGCATGGTGGTGCACACGCAGTCCGAAAAGGTGAAGAAGATCCGCCGCGGAGTGATGGAACTCTACATTTCCGATCACCCGCTCGATTGCCTCACCTGTGCGGCCAACGGCGACTGCGAATTGCAGGACATGGCCGGCATGGTGGGCCTGCGCGATGTGCGCTACACGGCGCCCGAGGCCGGCATGGCGACGCATTTCGCGCCGCGCGACACCTCGGGCGAGGCCAATCCGCGCTATCTCGCCAAGGACGAGTCCAACCCCTATTTCACCTATGATCCCGCCAAGTGCATTGTCTGTTCGCGCTGCGTCAGGGCCTGCGAGCAAGTGCAGGGGACCTTTGCGCTCACCATCGAGAACCTGGGGTTTGAAAGCCGGGTCTCGGCCGGCATGGCGGGCGACAGCTTCCTGACGTCCGATTGCGTTAGCTGCGGGGCCTGCGTGCAGGCCTGTCCGACGGCGACGCTGCAGGAAAAGTCGGTCATCAACCTGGGAACGCCGGAGCGCTCGGTCGTTACCACCTGCGCCTATTGTGGCGTCGGCTGCTCGTTCAAGGCCGAACTCAACGGCGACGAACTGGTGCGCATGGTGCCTTATAAGGATGGCGGCGCCAATCGCGGTCACAGCTGCGTCAAGGGCCGCTTTGCCTGGGGCTACACCACCCACAAGGACCGCATTCTTAACCCGATGATCCGCGAAACGATCGAGGAACCGTGGCGCGAGGTCTCCTGGGAGGAGGCGCTCACATTCACCGCCAACCGGCTGCGGGGATTGCAGGAGAAGTACGGACAGAAGTCGATCGGCGTCATCACCTCGTCCCGCTGCACCAATGAGGAAACCTTCCTCGTCCAGAAGCTTACCCGCGCGGTCTTCGGCAACAACAACACCGATACCTGCGCCCGCGTCTGCCATTCGCCGACCGGCTACGGTCTCGGCCAGACCTATGGCACCAGCGCCGGCACGCAGGATTTCGACAGCGTCGAAGACAGCGACGTCGTTATCGTCATTGGCGCTAATCCGACCGACGGCCATCCGGTCTTCGCCTCGCGGCTGAAGAAGCGGCTCCGGCAGGGCGCGAAGCTCATCGTCATCGATCCGCGCCGCATCGACCTGGTGCGCTCGGCCCATATCGAGGCCGCTCACCATCTCGCGCTCCGGCCAGGCACCAATGTTGCCGTCGTCACTGCGCTCGCCCATGTCATCGTGGCAGAGGGGCTGGCCAACGAGGCCTATATCCGCGAGCGCTGCGACTGGGACGAATACCGGGAATATGCCGAATTCGTCGCCGATCCGCGCCACAGCCCGGAGATGACGGAGGGGCTTACGGGCGTTCCAGCCGAGGAACTCAGGAAGGCCGCCCGGCTCTATGCCACCGGCGGTAACGGCGCGATCTATTACGGCCTCGGCGTCACCGAACACAGCCAGGGCTCGACCGCGGTGATGGGCATTGCCAACCTCGCGATGCTGACCGGCAATGTCGGCCGGCGCGGCGTTGGCGTAAATCCGCTGCGCGGCCAGAACAACGTGCAGGGCAGCTGCGACATGGGCTCGTTCCCGCACGAGCTGCCGGGCTATCGCCACGTCAAGCTGCCGGAGGTGCGCGAAATCTTCGAGAAGGCCTGGGGCGTTGCGATCGATCCGGAGCCGGGCCTTCGCATTCCCAACATGCTGGATGCCGCCGTCGACGGCAGCTTCAAGGGGCTCTATTGCCAGGGCGAGGACATCCTGCAGTCGGACCCGGACACCCACCACGTCGCGGCAGGTCTTGCGGCGATGGAATGCGTCATCGTCCACGATCTCTTCCTCAACGAGACGGCGAATTACGCCCATGTCTTTCTGCCCGGTTCGACCTTCTTGGAAAAGGACGGCACGTTCACCAACGCCGAGCGGCGCATCAACCGCGTGCGCAAGGTGATGACGCCGAAGAATGGCTATGCCGACTGGGAGATCACCCAGCTTCTGGCGAACGCCATGGGCGCCGGCTGGAACTATAGGCACCCTTCCGAGATCATGGCGGAAATCGCGGCGACGACGCCGTCCTTCGCCGGCGTCACCTACGCGCTTCTGGAAGAGAAAGGCTCGGTGCAATGGCCGTGCAACGAAAAGTCGCCTGACGGTACGCCGCTGATGCATGTCGACGGTTTCGTGCGCGGCAAGGGGCGGTTCATTGTCACCGAATATGTCGCCACCGACGAGAAGACCGGGCCACGCTTCCCGCTTCTCCTCACCACCGGCCGGATCCTGTCGCAGTACAATGTCGGCGCGCAGACGCGGCGCACCGACAATGTGGTCTGGCATGGCGAGGACGTGCTCGAAGTGCATCCGCATGACGCTGAACAACGCGGCATCAAGGATGGGGACTGGGTCAAGCTTGCCTCGCGCTCGGGCGAAACGACCTTGAGGGCGAGGATTACCGACCGGGTGAGCCCGGGGGTTGTCTACACAACTTTCCACCATCCCGGCACGCAGGCCAATGTGGTTACCACCGACTTTTCCGACTGGGCGACCAACTGCCCGGAATACAAGGTGACGGCGGTGCAGATCGCGCCTTCCAACGGGCCGAGTGACTGGCAGGAAGACTATGCGGCCCAGGCGGAGCGGGCACGCCGCATCGCCGAACCGCTCGACGCGGCGGAGTAGGCGCCATGGCCGCGCGCGTCTCGGCCCGATCGGGCCCGATCCACAGCCTGCCCGGTCTTTGCGTCCGGCGGGAGGGGCAACGGGAGGTGTTGCGCAGCCTGCCGGAGGAGGTGCCCGTGGCTCTGGTCTTTGACGGCGCCACGCAGGCGGTGATGATGGCGACGCCGGCCGATATCGCCGACTTTGCCCTCGGTTTTGCCTTGAGCGAGGGCATCATCGATGCTGCGAGCGAGATCGAGCATTTCGAGGTGCTTGAGCATGACAAGGGTATCGAGGCCCGCTTCCGCCTCGCCGCCGATCGCTCCGCGGCGCTGACGGCCCGGCGACGCACGATGCTAGGGCCGGTCGGCTGCGGGCTATGCGGAATCGAGAGTCTGGAGGAGGTCCTGCGGCCGCTTACGCCCCTCGGTGATGGCGGGCCGCGCTTTTCCTATGACGAAGTGGAGCGTGCGACGGATTGGCTGCGCGCCCACCAGCCGCTACACGACCAGACCCGCGCGGCGCATGCGGCCGGATTCCTCTCGCCGGGCGAGGGAATTGTCGTGGCGCGCGAGGATGTCGGCCGGCACAATGCGCTCGACAAGCTCATCGGCGCGCTTGCCCGTGCCGATGTCGATCCGGCGGGCGGGGCGATCGTGCTTACAAGCCGCGTTTCGGTGGAAATGGTGCAGAAGACCGTGGTCGCCCGTGTGCCGGTGCTGATCGCTGTTTCCGCGCCGACGGCATGCGCGCTTCGGATCGCTGAAGACGCCGGGCTGACGCTTGCCGCCTTCGCGCGCGGCGATGGTTTCGACCTTTACACCGCGCCCCACAGAATCGTGCGAGGAAACGTTCATGTCGCCTGACAAGATGGTCCTGATGGCCAATCAGATCGCAACCTTCTTCCGTAGCCAGCCCGGCGCCGACCGTGCCGAGCGGGTCGCGGCCCATATTAACGACTTCTGGGAGCCGCGCATGCGCAACCAGCTTGGCTCCCATGTGGCTGCCGGCGGCGCCGGGCTCGATCCGCTGGTGCTTGAGGCGATGGCCCAAGTGCGCGTGCCGGTCGAATAGGTCCGCGCCGGGAGGGTTTTTCGTTCCCACGACAGGTTTTCAAGGCGGCTCTCGGTGCGCGCGGACGTTGCATGGTGCCGCACATCAGACTACGAATACTGTAGAATAAGAATGCGTGCGGCGCCGGTCCCGGATTGGCGGATCCGTGCGTGGGGAGACGACAAGCGGGGCGCCTTGAGAGTGTCTGAGGAGACGGACGAGACCCGGCTCACCGACCGGTTGACGCAGGCGAGTATTCTGGTCGTCGACGACGAGCCGGGCATGCGCAATTTCCTGGTCAAGACGCTGGCGCCCTATTGCCGCGTTGTCGCCGAGGCCGAGGACGCGGCGGTGGCAAGCGCGCTCCTGGCCGACCGACATTTCGACGTTATGATTCTCGACAACATGATGCCGGGCCAGAAGGGCATCGACTGGCTCGCAGGTGAGCGCCGGCGTGGCGGCTTTACCGACACGATCATGGTGACAGCCTTTGCCGATCTGGAAACGGCGATCGAGGCCATGCGGGCCGGGGCTGCCGATTTCCTGCTGAAGCCGTTCCGCTCCAACCAGCTCCTCAATGCGGTTCGCCGCTGCATCCAGATGGCGCAGCTTCGGCGCGAGAACATGCTTCTTCGCCACGAGTTGGAGAGCGATGTCGGGCGCCGTCGTCGCGATCGGCTGATCGGCAGTTCGCCGGCGATCGAGGCCGTGCGCCAGACACTCTGGCGGGTAAAGGACGTCTCCACGCCGGTTCTCATCACCGGCGCCTCGGGCACAGGCAAGGAGGTTGCCGCGCGTCATCTGCATGCGGCCTCCAAACGGGCATCGATGCCGTTCGTCGCCATCAATTGCGCCGCGATCCCCTCTGATATGATCGAGATCGAGCTTTTCGGCCATGCACCCGGCGCCTTTCCGGGCGCGCAGGGGCCGCGCGAGGGGCTTTTGCCCTCGGCGGACGGCGGCACGGTGTTCTTTGACGAAGTCGCTGAACTCGACGGCGGCGCCCAGTCGGCCCTGCTGCGGGTGCTGGAAGACGGTCAGGTGCGGCCGGTTGGCACGGAACGGAACATCCAGCTCGACTTGCGTTTCGTCCTGGCCACCAGCAAGTCTCTGGAGCGCGAGGTGGCCGAGGGGCGATTTCGCGAGGATCTTCTCTTCCGCATCAATGTGCTGGAGGTGAAGATGCCGGCGCTTAGTCAGCGCGAGACCGATGTCATCGAACTGGGGCAGTTGTTCCTTGCCGATATCGCCGCGCGGCAGGGACTTGCCGCCCTCGACATCGACGTCGCGGCGCGCGCGGCCATGCTGCGCCATGCCTGGCCGGGCAATATCCGCGAACTTAGGAATTTCATTGAACGCTCGCTGATCTTCGGCCGGTTTCCGCTTGAAACGCTGGCGCCGGTGCCGGCGGGCGGCGAGGCGATCGAACCGCTCGACCAGATCGAACGCCGCGCGATCCTGCAGGCGCTTGAAGCCGTCGGCGGCAACCGGTCGGAGGCGGCGCGGAGGCTCGGCATCTCTCGCAAGACCATCGACCGGAAGTGCGTCGCCTGGGGAATCTGAGGACCGGGACGCCGCCGCCAGTGCGCCGTCCCGTGAACTCGGCGGACTTCTTGGACAAGCAATTGCGTCAAACCAATGGGCCATAGCATGGTGCCTGCTTCTGACAAGACCCAACATGCCTTGTTGCGCAGGATTTTCCGTTCCGTCCGGGTCCGTCTCCTAGTCATCGCCCTGTTGCCGATGCTCGTCCTGTTGCCGGTTATGCTCGGCAGCACCATGCTGCGCTGGTCGGGAAAGATCGATGATATCCTGATCGCCAAGGTCCATGGCGACCTCACCATCGCCGACCAGTACCTTGGCCGGCTTCTGGAGAACTCCGGCGAACGGCTCGATGCGCTTGCCCAATCCGTCGCCCTTCACGCCGTGCTTGCCGGGGATGCGAAGGAGGACGGGGACGCGGGCGGGGAGACACTCCAGCATCTCGTCGCCGAGCGGCGGGCCGCACTCGGGCTCGATTTCCTCTATCTGACCGATGGTGTGGACGGGCCTGGCAATTTTGCCCCCGGCGACTGGCCGGTGGTGCGTGGGGCGCTTGCCGGCAAGCGCGGGAGTGCCGTCGACATCTTTTCTCCGGCCGACCTGGATGCGCTCTCGCCGGGGCTGGCCCGGCGGGCGGCGATCCGACTGGTGCCGACGCGGGCCGCCGTCCCCAGCGCGCGCACAGTGGAGAGGCGCGGCATGGTCATCCATTCCGCCGCACCCGTCACCCTGCCGGACGGGTCGAAGGCCGCGCTTGTCGGCGGGCTGCTGCTCAACCGCAATCTCGGCTTCATCGACACGATCAATGCGCTCGTCTATCGCGAGCGCAGCCTGCCGGAGGGCAGCCAGGGCACGGCGACGCTGTTTCTCGATGACGTGCGGGTCTCTACCAATGTGCGGCTTTTCGAGAATGTGCGGGCGCTCGGCACGCGGGTTTCCGCGGTGGTGCGCGCCCGGGTGCTCGATGACGGTCGTACCTGGCTCGACCGGGCCTTCGTCGTCAACGACTGGTACATTTCCGCCTATGAGCCGATCGTCGACAGCTTCGGCAACCGGATCGGCATGCTCTATGTCGGTTTTCTTGAAGCGCCGTTCGCCGAGGCCAAGGTCACGTCGGTGCTGACGGTCACGCTGGTTTTCCTTTTCATTGCGGCTCTGTCCGTGCCGATCTTTTTGCGCTGGGCGGGGCGGATCTTCCTGCCGCTCGAGCGCATGACGCAGACGATCGCCCGGGTGGAGGCAGGTGACCTGCAGGCGCGTAACGCTCTCTCGGACGACGACAACGAGATCACCGGCGTGGCACATCACCTCGACGAACTCCTCGATCAGGTGCAGGAGCGCGACCGGCAATTGCGCGACTGGGCGGGGCAATTGAACAAGAAGGTGGAGGAGCGCACCCGTGACCTGAAGGAGACCAACACCAAGCTGGAGCGGGCGACGGAGCGGCTGATCATGTCGGAAAAGCTTGCCGCCGTCGGTGAAATCACCGCTGGCGTGGCGCATGAGATCAACAATCCAATCGCGGTCATCCAGGGCAACCTCGATGTCGCCCGCACGTTGCTTGGGCCACAGGCGGAGACCGTCAAGACCGAATTCCGGCTGATTGACGATCAGGTCTATCGTATCGGCTCCATCGTATCCAAGCTGCTGCAATTCGCCCGACCGACGGAATATTCCGGCGCCGCCAACGTGTTGTCGCCGGTCGAAGTGGTGCGCGACTGTCTGGTGCTCACCGGCCACCAGATCGAGGCCGCCGAAATCACCATCGTCACCGAGTTTGTGTCCGAAAGGCGGGTGCTGATGGCGCGCACGGAACTGCAGCAGGTCATCGTCAACATGATTCTCAACGCCGTCCACGCCATGACCGCAAAAGGGGGGGTGGGCGAGGGGGGAGTGCAAGGCGAGACGGAGAACCGGCTGACGCTCGCGGTCCATGACGAGGGTGAAGACGTCGCCATCGTGGTGGAGGATACGGGGACCGGCATCTCCCCGGAAACGCTGAAACGCATCTTCGATCCGTTCTTCACCACCAAGCAGGCGCAGGGTACCGGACTCGGTCTGTCGATTAGTCAGACGCTGGTCGACCGCGCCGGCGGACGTATCGTGGCCCACTCGACCCCGGGCGTCGGCAGCCGCTTCATGATTTTCCTGCCGGAAAGCCGGGTCGCCTGATTTGGACAGAATGTCGCAGTTCCATCCCGCATGCACCGCTCTTGTGGACAGAATGTCGCATATTGCCGCGACAAGGGCTTGTCATCTGGTCGTTTTGTCAATCTAACATACTGATATATATGGATATTTCATTTGACAGATCAAGTTTCCCCCGGCCATGACTGATGCCAAGGCATGCGCTGACATGCCGACAATAGGGGAGGAAAGTCATGAGTAACGTCACGTCCGGCGGTGCGCTCGCGTTTCTGAAGAAAGACCACATCGTTGCCCGGCCAGGCTTCAACCGTTGGCTGGTGCCGCCGGCCTCGATCGCCATTCATCTGTGCATCGGCTCGGTCTATGCCTGGTCGGTGTTCAATCCGGCGCTGACCCGTCAGTTCGGCGTCGTTGCCCCGGCTGCCGAGGACTGGAGCCTTTCGTCCGTCGTCTGGATCTTTTCGGTTGCCATCGTGTTTCTCGGCCTGGCGGCTGCGTTTGCCGGCAAGTGGTTGGAAGAGGTCGGCCCGCGGATGGTCGGTGTCGTCGCCGCCTTCTGCTGGGGCGGCGGTTTCATCATTGGCTCCGTCGGTATCGCCACCCATCAGCTCTGGCTGATCTATCTGGGTTACGGTGCGCTCGGCGGCTGCGGCCTCGGGCTTGGCTACGTGTCGCCGGTTTCGACCCTCATCCGCTGGTTCCCGGACCGCCGCGGCATGGCGACCGGCATGGCCATCATGGGCTTTGGCGGCGGCGCCATGATCGCGGCTCCGGTCAAGGGCTGGCTGCTGGCGCTCTATGCCAAGGCGCCGGAATTCCTCGGCACGCGCGACGCGGTGCAGACCGTGATCGAAGGCGGCCGGGTGTTTGCCGAGACTGCAGCGGGCAAGGTGGAGGTGGTGATCGCCTCGGCGCAGCAGGCGGCGTCCCTGCCCGGCGGCGGCGAGGCGGGCGTCTATGTTGTCGGCACCGGGGACACCGGCGCGGCGGCAACCTTCCTCACCCTCGGCATCGTCTATTTCATTGTCATGATAATCGCTGCCTTCAGCTACCGTATTCCGGCCGAGGGCTGGAAGCCGGAAGGCTGGACGCCGAAGCCTGTTGCTTCCGGTCTCATCACCCAGAACAACGTGCACATCGACCAGGCGCTGAAGACGCCGCAATTCTGGCAGCTCTGGATCATGCTGTGCTTCAACGTCACGGCTGGTATCGGTGTCATCGGCGTCGCCAAGACCATGATGTCAGAGATCTTCGGCACCACGATGCCGCTCATCGTGACGGCGGCGTTTGCCTCAACCTACGTGCTGATGATCTCGGTCTTCAACATGGTGGGCCGGTTCTTCTGGGCCTCGACCTCGGATTATATCGGCCGCAAGGCGACCTACATGTGCTTCTTCGTGCTCGGCACGGTGCTCTACCTGTCGATCCCGTATTTCGCCAGCACTGGCGCCTCCACGCCCTCGGTGATCTATCTCATCGGGTTCTACGTCGCGACGATGATCATCTTTTCCATGTATGGCGGCGGCTTTGCGACCATCCCTGCCTATCTCGCCGACATGTTCGGTACCATGCACGTCGGCGGCATCCACGGCCGGCTCCTGACGGCCTGGTCGACGGCCGGCGTGCTCGGTCCGCTGGCCATCACCTCGCTGAGGCAGATGTCGGTGGGCAATGCCATCGAGAACCTGGCCTCAAAGGTCGACCCGGCCGCCTTTGCCGAAAAATTCGGTGCGCCGATCGCCCAGCTCGACCAGCTCGTTGCGGCCAAGACGGTGACCATCGCCAAGCTGATGGAAATCGCACCGGCGGGCACGGTCGATCCGACGCCGAGCCTTTACAACACGACCATGTATGTCATGGCCGGGCTTCTGGTGGTCGCTTTCTTTGCCAACCTTTTCATCCGGCCGGTGAAGGAACACCACCACCACGACGAGCCCGAACTTGCCGCCGTGCCGGTCGAATAGGTCGGGTGTGAAATCGAACGAGACTGGAGCGGGGCGCCGGCGGTGCCCCGCTTTCGCCTTTCGCGGGGCTGTCCTTTGCCTCCTCCGGCGCGCTGTCCGTGTCCTGTGAGCAGCAGATGTCCACGCCAGCTTGCCGACGCAGGACCTGACTGACCGTTCCGATCGACCCGCGGCGCTCGATACCGGTAAGTTCCGGATAATGTTTACAAAGGGCGCCGGCATCGTGGGATCTGCGGCCGGTTCCCGCTAGAGCATTTCCACTGATCATTGAATCCCTGGCAATGCTCCATCCATTTGTTTTGGCACGTATTCTTTTCCGAAATGCCGGCACGTCCCGTCGATGGCGGGGGCAAGCTCTCAGCGGGATGGCTGATCGAGGTGCGTGGTCTCCAGGGATATCGGCGCGGCCGTGCGGGGGGCGAGGCGCATGCGCTCGTCGTCGTCAATCACGGCCATCGACGTGCGAAGACGTGATGCGGCTTGCCATCCAGGCTGTGGAGAGCCGGTTCGGGACAACGCCGGTCGGCGGGGGCCTGCTGACGTCGCTTCGCTGTTTGCGATCGTGTCAGGAGGCGGCGGCGAGTTCGGGGCCGATGCGTCTGGCCAGGTCGATCAGCGCGGCGGTCAACGGCGGTTGCGGATCGCGCATGGCGACAACGAGCCCCATCAGCGAGGTGACTTCCGGGGCAACGAGCGGGATGGTGTGGATGTGATCTCCGAGGGGCAGGGCGGAGGCCATCACCTTGGGCATGATCGTCGACCAGACGCCGGAGCGCACATGGGTCTGCAGGACGGTGATCGAGTCCGATTCCAGTTTCGGTTCGATCACAATGCCCGCTTCGTCGAAGATGTGATCGATGATGCGCCGGTTCTGCATGTTGCGGCCGAGGAGACAGAGGGGCAGTGTGGCGGCCTCCTCCCAGGTGACGGAATCGCGGCCGTGGAAGGGACCCTCGATGGGCGTCACAAGGTGGTAGACCTCGCGATAGAGCGGCACCTGATAAACCTTGCCGATCGGCTCCTGGTCGAGATAAGTGATGCCGGCATCGAGTTCCAGCTTCTCGATCTTCGACAGGATTTCGGTTGAACTGGCCGAATAGATCGTCAGTTCCACGCCCGGGTGGGCCTTCCACAGGGCAGCGGTCTGTTCGACCATGATGGCAAGGGCGGTCGGCACGGCAGCGATGCGCAGATGGCCGGTCTTGCCCTGTTTCATGGTTTCGACGTCGGCCTTCAGGGCGTGCATGTCGCCGACGATGCGCCGCGCCCACTGCAGGACGCGCTCACCCTCGGCAGTGAAGCCGAAAAAGCGCGATCCCCGGTCGACGAGGGGAATGCCGAGCGCGGTTTCCAGCTGCTTGATCGCGGCCGACAGATTGGGCTGGGAAACGCCGCAAACCTGCGCCGCGCGCCCAAAATGTTTTTCCCGGGCAAGTGCCAGCAGAAATTCGAGTTTTTCTTCCATACGGGTGTTGGCCTCGGTCTTCTCGGGTGAGTGCTTCAGCACTTCTTTCCATCATCAATTATCCGGATTTCCACATTTTGCGCCATTGACGCATGTCAAGCGCATGCCAGCTATCCTTCGTTCGCACGGCTCGCGATCGGCCTGGACCGGAAACGGGGGATGGAAAAAAGTTGCCGGCATGTGCCGCCGGAGTTGAGCAGGGCGGAACTCGCCTTTCCGCTGTTGACAGATGATGGTGTCACACATGTGGGGAGGGATGGTTGCCGGGTTCACAGAGAACGAAATCCGGACGCTTACAGCACCTCCAGTTCGATCAGTTTCATTTCATCGCCGCCCGTCGGTATCAGGCTTTCGCCGCCGCATCGCGGGCAGGGCGAGAGGTGGCTTTCCACCTTTACCTCGGCACCGCAATCGGTGCAGCGGGCCTCGCCGAGGGGCTGCTCGATCTCCAGCCGGGCATCTTCGAGAAACGTTTCGCGGCTGGAGATTTCGAACGCGTAACGCAGGGCATCGGGGTCTAGGCAACTGAAGCGGCCGATGGAGAGCTTGACACGGCAGACGCGATTGAAACCCCGCTTCTGGCGTTCCTTCGCGATCATTCTGAAGAGTGAGTCGCAAACGGTCAGTTCGTGCACGATTGCCTCCGTTGGCCGGGCGCGGGGGGGTGCTGATGAGCCTCGGCCCAAGAATGCGGTCGCCCGCACGCATCTGCGACGCGCGCGAGCGGCCTGGTTCTGCGTATCAGATACGACCGGTCATCAGATCAGACGTTGGCCGGCTGAGGCGACGGCATCGCGCTGGTCTTCTCGACTGCGGACCGGAGATTGCCTTTCAGGGCCGCATAATCTTCCTGGACCTGATTTTCGGCCGCGATCTGGTCCTCGATCAGCTCGACCTTGATGGCGCTGTACTTGTACTCCGGCGTCTTGGATGTCGGGTCAAAGTTCTCGCCGGTCAGCTCATTGCAGGCACCGATCCACCATTGGTAGGTCATGTAGCATGCCCCCTTGTTGGTGCGTTCGGTGAGCTTGGCACGGGTGATGATCTTGCCACGCCGCGAGGAGACGTGGACGAGTTCGCCGTCCTTGATGCCGAGGCTTTCGGCGTCTGCGGGGTTCATGGTGATGAAGCCCGGCTCGTCGGCGAGCGTCTGCAGGGCCGAGCAGTTGCCCGTCATTGAGCGGCAGGAATAATGGCCGACCTCGCGGACCGTGCACAGCACCAGCGGGAACTCGTCATCGATCTGGTCGATCGGCGGGTGCCATTCGCAGGCATAGAGCAGGCCCTTGCCTCCCGGCCGTTCGAACACGTTGCCGTCGTAGAGATACTTGGCGCCGTGCGGATCTTCCAAGGTGTAGCAGGGCCACTGGACGTAGCCAAGGCCTTCCATCTTCTCGTAGGTCGCGCCGTAGTACTTCGGCGCGAGCTCACGCAACTCGTCCCAGATCTCCTTGGTGTTCTCATAATGCATGGGATAACCCATGGCCGTGGAAATCTCGGAAATGATCTGCCAGTCGTCCTTGCATTCGCCCTTGGCGGGAACGGCCTTGTAGAAACGCTGGAAGGAGCGGTCGGCGGCGGTGAAGACGCCTTCGTGCTCGCCCCAGGAGGTCGCCGGCAGGACGAGATCGGCGAACATCGCCGTTTTGGTCATGAAGATGTCCTGCACGATCACGAAGTCCATGCCTTCAAGGGATTCGCGCACGGCGTTCAGATCCGGGTCCGTCTGGGCCGGGTCCTCACCCATGATGTAGTAGCCCTTGAGCTTGCCTTCCTTGACCAGGTGCGGCACGTCGGTGACTTTGGCGCCGACCTCGGCCGGCAGGCTTTCGACGCCCCAGCGTTTGGCGAATTTGGCGCGGATCTCCGGGTCGGTGACCTTCTGGTAGCCGGGGAAGACGTTCGGCAGGACGCCGAGGTCGCAGGAGCCCTGGACGTTGTTCTGGCCGCGGACCGGGCCGACGCCGACGTTCGGACGGCCGAGGTTGCCGGTCAGGAGCGCCAGGCCGGACAGGCCCTTCACCACGTCGACGCCCATCGTCCACTGCGTGACGCCCATGCCCCACAGGATCGTGGCGGACGGCGCGGCGGCGTAGATGCGCATCGCCTCGCGAATGTCCTCCGGCGCGAGGCCGGTGATCTCGGCAACGTATTCCGGCGTGTATTTCGAAACGATCTTCTTGTATTCGGCAAAGCCCTCGGTGTGGTTCGCCACGAACTCCTTGTTGTAAAGGCCTTCGTTGATCAGAACGTTGGCGAATGCGTTGACGAGCGCCATGTTCGAGCCGTTCTTCAGCGGCAGATACAGGTCGGCAAGGCGCGCGGTCTCGATCTTGCGCGGGTCGCAGACAATGATCTTGGCACCCTTCTCCTTGGCCGCGATCACGCGGCGGGCGATGACCGGGTGGCTGTCGGCGACGTTGTAGCCGAAGATCAGCAGGCATTTGGTTTCGCCGATCTCCGGAATGGAGTTCGACATGGCGCCGTTGCCGAGCGTTACGTCGAGGCCGGAGACGGAGGGCGCGTGGCAAACGCGGGCGCAGTTGTCGACGTTGTTGGTGCCGATGACGGCGCGGGTGAACTTCTGCATGACGAAGTTCGTTTCGTTGCCGCAGCCGCGCGACGAGCCGGTCGTCATGATCGCGTCGGGGCCGTATTTCTTCTTGATCTCGGAGAACTTGGTCGCCGCGATCTTGATCGCCTCGTCCCAGCTGATCCGCTCGAAGTCGGCATCGCGCGAGCGGCGATACATCGGGTGGAGCAGGCGTGGGGTGAGGATCTTGGTGTCGTTGACGAAGTCGAAGCCGTATAGGCCCTTGAGACAAAGATGCCCCTCGTTGGTCTTGCCGTTAAGCGGCTCGACGCCAACGATCTTCTCTCCCTCGACCAGGAGGTTGAATTTGCAGCCGGTGCCGCAATAGGGACAGACAGAGATATGCTTTTCCATCGTAATTTCCTTTCAGAACCGAACGCCGCTCAGACCGCGACCGATTCTATGGCGGTGCGGACACGCAGTTCTTCGCGTGCCTTGGCGATGCTGGCTTCGTCGACGACGCGGAGGGCGGAGGTTGGGCAGGCCTCCACGCAGGCCGGGCCGTTGGTGCGGTCGACGCACAGGTCGCATTTGTGGGCCTGAGCCTTCATGCCGGTGATGATTTCAACACCGGCGAACGTCTTCGTAGCCGGCTTGGCGATGACTTCCATGACGCCGAAGGGACAGGACATCATGCAGTTCTTGCAGCCGATGCAACGGGACTGATCGATCTGGACGGTGCCTTCGCGATAAAAAATCGCGCCTTCAGGACAGGACCTGAGGCACGGCGCATCCTCGCAGTGGTGGCAGGTGACCACCGTTGTCACGGATTCCGTCCTCACGACCTTGATGCGCGGATTGAAAAGCTCGGCCGTCATCAGGACCGGGCTGTCGCTTTCCTTGTGCGCCATGGCACAAGCAATCTCACAGGTGCGGCAGCCGATACATTTGGCCGGATCCGCAGCGACGAACCTATTCATTAGAATCCATCCTTTCCGAATTCATTTTCTCCCGACAGGCCTCGCGGCGCTGCCAGAAACCGTGCGGGTGCTTGCCTGCTGGCTGCGCAACCGCCGCTTCGTCCTGGCGACTGCAGACAAGCTGACGCGAAGGCGTCCGGTCCGGGAAAGCGGGACAAATCGGCCCCCTTTCTCCCGGACCGGACGACGGTGCGTTGCGCTTCGGATCCGGTGGGTCGATCGGATCCAGTTATCGTTCGATAAAAAAGAAGTATCATGTATTTCTTCTCTCCAAATCGATCGATAAGTGATTTTTATCAGCCGATACCAGCGTATTTTTTATACACCCACCTCTTTTTTCGTTTAATTGACTCACATCAAATCCCGAAAAGTTCTCAGTGCTACGTTTCCATCTCGAAATTGGAAGAAAATATGATGATAGGTTATTCCAATACTTATTTTTTATTGAGTCATTGGAATCTCTTATCGCCCGAATTCGGGCCGTCCGGTCCGAACAGAAGTGACCCAAAAGCGCTGCCAGCGCATCTGGAGGTGCGGAAATCATGAACCGCTTCGTCGTCGCGGAGCCCACCAAATGCATCGGTTGCAACACCTGTATGGCGGCTTGCACCGAGGCGCATAAGCGCGCGGGCCTGCAGGCTGAACCCCGACTTAAAGTGACACGGACGTGGGAAAACACGGGCCCGATCCTGTGCCATCACTGCGAAGATGCGCCCTGCGCTCGCGTGTGTCCGGTGAATGCAATCGAATTGAAGGGCGATTCCGTCGTCCTCGATGAAAAGATCTGTGTGGGCTGCAAGCTGTGTGCGCTGGCCTGTCCGTTCGGTGCCATCACGCCATCGGGAACTGGGCTTGCCGGTGTCGCCGGCATCGCCGCCAGCGTCCCGACTCGTCAGGAGGCGCTCGACCCCCTTCTCGTCTGGGATCTCGGCGTCCACGCGGTCGCGGTCAAATGCGATCTTTGCGCGTCCTGCGATACGGATGGCCCGGCCTGCGTGACCTCCTGTCCGACCAACGCCCTCGTCCTGGTCGAGGACGAGATCATTGGCGATGCCAATATTCTCAAGCGGGCGGTGACCGGATCGCAGGTTTCCCCGAAGATTCAATCTGTCATGGAGGAGCGCAGGTAATGGCTCCGCTCGGTTTTTTCTGGACCGCAATCGGGTTCTGCGTTGCGGGTGCCCTCGTCAGCATCATTCTGAGGATGTGGGACGACGGTGCCATTCGCGGTGCGAGCCTGTTCGGCGTCCTGGCCGCCCTCAGCGGCCTTGCGGCGGGCGTGACCGGCCTTTCCGGCCCGGCCAGCGTCGTTACGATCGCCGGTCCCTTTCCCTTCGCGCATTTCGTCCTGCGCCTCGACCCGCTGGCGAGCCTGATGGTCTCGGTCATCTCGCTGCTGTCGCTGGTGGCCTGGATCTACGGCGTTGCCTACGCCCGCGAGTACGCCGGGCGCGGCGTTGGCGGGATGGGGTTCTTCATGCACCTGTTCATCGCCTCGATGATGCTGGTGGTGACGTCGGATAACGCCTTCTGGTTCCTCATCTTTTTCGAGATGATGTCACTGGCGTCCTATTTCCTCGTCATCTTCGATCAGGACGAGAGCGCGGTTAGCGCGGGCTTCCTCTATTTCTTCGTCGCCCACGTCGGTTCGGTGCTGATCATGGCTGCCTTCTTCCTGATGGCCAATCAGGCCGGCAGCTTCGATTTCGCCGACTTCCGCGCGACATCGGTGCCTGAGCCGCTTTCCTCGATCGTCTTCCTGCTGGGCTTCCTCGGCTTCGGCGCCAAGGCCGGCATGATCCCGCTGCACATCTGGCTTCCCAAGGCCCACCCGGCGGCGCCCTCGCACGCCTCCGCTCTGATGTCCGGCGTGATGATCAAGATCGGCATCTTCGGCATCGTGAAGGTCAGCCTCGACCTTCTCGGAGGCGGCGAAAGCGCGTTGTGGTGGGGTGTCGTGGTGCTGGCGTTCGGTGCCGTGTCCTCGGTGATGGGCGTGATCTACGCGCTCGCCGAACACGATATCAAGAAACTCCTCGCCTACCACTCGGTAGAGAATATCGGCATCATCCTGCTCGGTGTCGGCGTTGGTATGATCGGTGTTGCGATCGACCAGCCGGTGCTTGCCGTCCTCGGCCTGATGGCGGGCTTCTACCACCTCGTCAACCACGCCGTCTTCAAGGGGCTGCTGTTCCTCGGCGCCGGCTCGGTGATCTTCCGCACCCACACCAAGGACATGGAAGCGATGGGCGGCCTTGGCAAGGTGATGCCGTGGACGTCGCTGTCGTTCCTGATCGGCGCCCTGGCGATCTCTGCCATTCCGCCGCTGAACGGCTTCGTCTCGGAGTGGTACACCTACCAGTCGCTCTTTGCGGCGGCGCTTGACGGCACCTTCCTCGTCCGCTTCGTTACGCCGATCGCGGCGGTGATGCTGGCGCTGACCGGTGCACTCGCCGTCATGTGCTTCGTCAAGGCCTATGGCGTCATCTTCTCCGGCGCGCCGCGCAGCGACCATGCCCGCGACGCCAGGGAGGCGCCCGCTCCGATGGTCGCCGGCATGGCGATCCTGGCGCTGGCCTGTGTCGCCCTCGGCCTTCTGGCTCCGGTCGTTGCCCCGGTCATCGGATCGATCGCCGCCTCGACGCTCGGCGTCGGACAAGTCGCTCTGGCCGATGGCATCGTGCAGGTGGCGGGCGATTCCGGCCGTACCGTGCTGTCGACGCCGCTCATCGCCATTCTGCTGATCGCGCTCGCCGCACTGCCGTTCATGATCAAGGCGGCCTTCCAGGACAAGCGCCTGGCGGACCGGCGGACCGCGGCGGCGTGGGCGACCGGCTATCTGCCGGATGGCCACATGGCACTGACGGCAAAGAGCTTCGCTCAGCCCATCCGGATGTTTTTCGCCCCGCTCTATGCGATCCGCCGGGGCGTGGAGCGGGTCTGGAAGAGCGTCGCCGTCGGCTACGAGCAGTTCGTCTGCTTCGCCCGGCGCATCGAGCCGTGGGCCGACGTCCGCATTATCGATCCGATCGCCGATGGAGCCACCTCGCTGACCTCCCGGATGCAGGTGATCCAGGGCGGCGATTTCCGGATCTACTGTCTCTACATCGTGGCCGCACTCGTCGTGCTGCTCGTTTTGGCCGCAAGATAGGAGGTTTGTCGTGCCGACTCTCCCCGACTTCTTGCTCGCCCTGGTGCAGGCTCTTCTCCTGTTCGCGGTTGCCCCCCTCCTCTCGGGCTTCTCACGCTTCGAACGGGCCAAGATGCACACGCGCCGTGGTCCGAGCATCTTCCAGGACTATCGCGATATCGCGAAGCTCCTCCGCCGGCAGGACCTGACCCCGCCCGATTCCGGGCCCGTGTTCAAGGCCATGCCCGTCATCATGATCGCCACCCTTCTGGTGGTGGCGATGGGACTGCCGATCATCACCACCTTCTCGCCGTTCCCCGCGCTCGGCGACATGATCACCGTCGTCTATCTCCTCGCGCTGTCGCGCTTCTTCTTCTCCCTTTCGGGTCTCGACAGCGGCAGCTCGTTCGCCGGCATCGGCGGCAGCCGCGAGCTTTCGGTGGGCGTCCTGGTGGAACCGATCATGCTTTTGTCGCTGTTCGTGGCGGCGCTGCTCGCCCGTTCGACCAATCTCGGTGAAATCGCGACTGCGATCGCCAGCGGCGACGTGCACTCGATCGCGGCGACGATCCTTGCCGGTGCGGCCTTCGCGTTCGCCATCTACATCGAGCTCGGCAAGCTTCCCTACGATTTGGCCGAAGCCGAGCAGGAGCTACAGGAAGGCCCGTTGACGGAGTATTCCGGCCCGTCGCTCGCCCTGGTGAAGTGGTCGCTCAGTCTGAAGCAGACCGTGGTGATGGCGTGGTTCCTCGGCATCTTCCTGCCGTTCGGCAACGCCTCGGCGATGACCTTCGGCGGGCTTCTCATCGGTCTTGTCGTCTTCGCGGCGAAGCTCTTCGTCATCTTCGGCGTCATCGCCGTCATCGAAAACAGTGTCGCCCGTGCTCGCTTCAGCCTGGCGCCGCGTCACAGCTGGCTGGGGGTCGGCGCCGCTTCGCTCGCCTTCGTCTTCTACCTGGTCGGTCTTTGAGAGGCATGAAGGGGCTACTTCCGTGATCACTCTTCCCACACATCTCATCGGCTACCTGGCCCTCGGCGTGACCGTGGTCCCGTTCATCGGGGCGCTGGTCATCGCGATGATGCCGCGCGATACCGGCAAATGGATCTGTCAGATCTTCGCCGCGCTCGCCGTCGTCCTCGTCCTGTCGGTCGCCTGGCTCTTCGCCGACGCCGGCAGCGCCACCCAGCACGTCTTGCTGATCGGCCTTGGCCGGACCGAGATCCTCGGTATGACGCTCGACAGCGTCAGCACCCTCGTCGCCGTCGCCGTCGTCGGCATCGGCTATCTGATCGCTCTTTACTCCATCGGTTACCTCAATGCAGGCAACCGCGAGCACCCCGATATCGGCCGGCGGCGGTTCTACGCTTTCCTGCTGGTCTTCATCGGTGCCATGGGTGGTCTGGTCTTTACTTCCACCGTGGTCGGCCAACT
Source organism: uncultured Rhodobium sp. (assembly GCA_963675285.2). Classification (GTDB taxonomy): domain Bacteria; phylum Pseudomonadota; class Alphaproteobacteria; order Rhizobiales; family Rhodobiaceae; genus Rhodobium. Next base: position 487,005 of record CAXXGS010000002.1, on the reverse strand, counting down.
GGTGTTCTTTGAGATCACCGGCGCCTGCTCCTGGGCCCTCATCGGCTACTATGAGACGCCGAAGGCGCTCAGGGCCGCAGCCAAGGCGTTGCTCGTCACCCATGTGGCGTCGATCGGCCTCTATGTCGCGGCGGCGCTGCTGTTCGTCTACACCGGCACCTTCGCCCTGACGGCGATCGCCGAGCTTACGGTCGGTCAGAAGACCGTCATCCTGCTCGCGATCCTCTTTGCCGCCTGGGGCAAGTCGGCGCAGCTTCCCTTCCACGAATGGCTGCCGAGCGCGATGGAGGCACCGACGCCGGTGTCGGCCTATCTGCACGCGGCCTCCATGGTGAAGGTTGGCGTCTATATCTTCGCCCGCGGGCTCTTGTCGGCCGGTTCCGTGCCGGAGATCGTCGGCTGGGTCGGTGCGATCATGGCGACCGCGACGCTGATCTACGGCTTCGTGATGTACCTGCCGCAGATCGACATGAAGCGGCTGCTCGCCTATTCGACCATCACGCAGCTGGCGACCATCCTTCTCGGCCTGTCGTTGTCGGTCTTCGGATCGGATCTCGCCTACAAGGGCGCTATCGCACACATCTTCAACCACGCCTTCGCCAAGACGCTGTTCTTCCTGATCGCGGGAGCGCTCAGCTACACCGCGGGGACGCGTCTGCTGCCGCAGATCAGGGGCCTTCTGGCCAAGAAACCGCTACTCGGCATTGGCTTCGCCGCCGCTGCCATGGCAATCGCCGGCGTGCCGCCGTTCTCCGGTTTCTTCTCCAAGTTCGCCATCTTCGCCGGCGGCTTCGAGGTCGGTCAGCAGCACTGGTTCCTGATGGTGCTGGTGGCGATCGCGTTGGCGGAATCGGTTGGCACCTTCGCCTGGTTCCTGAAGTGGCTCGGCTACTGTATCCCCGGAAAGCCTTCCGAGGCGGTCGCCAAGGCGGCACCGACGCCGGTGAGCATTCAGGCCGTGGTTCTTTTCCTGATCATCATGTCGGTCTGCTCCAGCTTCGTTGCAGCCTGGTGGCTCGGCTGAGGAGATAGGTCATGCAATCCGTTCTTATCATCAATGGACTGTCCGGCTTCCTGATCGCCACGGCTTTGCTGGTGATCCTGACGCCGAAGGCAGTCACCGCGGCGCGCTTCTATGCGCTGCAATCGCTCATCCTCGTCATCCTGTTCGTGCTGATGGCCTCGGCCTCCGGCTCGCAGGAGCTCTACACCTGGGCGGCGACGTCCTTCGTCACCAAGGTCCTCCTGGTGCCGATGATCATGTTCTACGCCTTCCGCAAGATCGACGATCCGACACTGACGGACAAGGCGGTCCTGCCGCCGGCGCTGTCGATCGTCGGGGCGGCGCTGATCGTCATCGGCTGCTTTGCGGTGATCGAAGGCGTCACCCTGCCGGGGGCGGCGGGGATCAAACCGGCGCTTGCCATCTCGCTCGCCCACTTCTTCCTCGGTCTCGGCTGCATCGTCACCCAGCGCAGCATCCTCAAGCAGGTCTTCGGATACTGCCTGATGGAAAACGGCTCGCATCTGACGCTCGCGCTCCTGGCGCCCAACGCTCCCGAACTGGTCGAGGTCGGCATTACGACGGACGCCATCTTCGCCGTCGTCATCATGACCGTCCTGGCGACGCGGATCAGCCACAAGCTGAAAACGGTTGACGCCCGCAAACTTACGACGCTGAGGGGCTGACTGACATGACATCCTCCATCCTGCCCATTCTGATCCTGGCCGTGCCGCTGGTGATCGCCATCGCGATCCTCATGGTGCCCTCCAGGCTCGTGCCGGCCTTCGGCTACGAAGTCGCGCACCTCTTGTCGATCGTGGTGGTCGCCATCCTCGCCATCGTGATCGCAGGCCGCGTGCTCGACGGTGCCAACCTGTCCGCCTACGGGGGCTGGTTCTACATCGATGCACTCGGCGCGATCTTCGTCGGCATTATCGGCATCATCGGCCTGATGACGGGCCTCCATTCGCTCGGCTACATCCGCCACGATCTGGCGGAGGGGCTGCTCGATCACTCCGGCGCGAAAGTCTACTACGGCTTCTTTAGCCTGTTCATGTTCACGATGCTCCTGTCGGCGACGTCCAACAATATCATCGTGATGTGGGCGGCGGTCGAGGCGACGACGCTGGGTTCGGCCTTCCTCGTCGGCGTCTACGGCAAGAAATCGTCGCTGGAAGCGGCCTGGAAATACGTCATCATCTGCACGGTCGGCGTCGCCTTCGGGCTCTACGGCACGGTACTGGTGTTCTCCAACGGTGCCGAAGTGCTCGCCAATCCCGAGCAGGCCGTGCTGTGGACCACGCTCGCCGGCAACGCCTCGCTGCTCGATCCGTTCCTGATGAAGATCGCCTTCGTCTTCGTCCTCGTCGGCTTCGGCACCAAGGCCGGCCTCTTCCCGATGCACGCCTGGCTGCCCGATGCGCACTCCGAGGCACCGAGTCCGGTTTCGGCTCTTCTCTCCGGCGTCCTCCTGAAATGCGCGCTCTTCGTCATCATCCGGTACTACGCCTTGATGCTGCGGGCGATTGGCCCGGACTTCCCGCAGACTCTGCTGCTTGCCCTCGGCGTCCTTTCCGTGGCCGTCGCGGCGATGCTGTTCTTCATCCAGAAGGATCTAAAGCGGAAGCTCGCCTATTCGTCGGTCGAGCACATCGGCTTCATGGCCGTTGGCCTCGGTGTCGGCGGACCGCTCGGCGTTGCCGCCGCCCTGCTTCATGCCATGAACCACAGCCTCGCCAAGGCCCTGCTGTTCTGCGGCTCCGGCAACGTCTTGATGAAGTACGGCACCCGCGATCTGACCAAGATCAAGGGCATGCTCCGCGTAGCGCCGGCGAGCGGGCTGATGCTGATGATCGGTGCGCTGGCGCTTGCCGGCATCCCGCCGTTCAACGTGTTCGTCAGCGAGTTCCTGATCTTCACCGCCGGCCTCGATGCCGGGCACATGATCCTGATGCTGGTCTGCCTTGCCTTCTTCACGCTGACCATCGCCGGCTTTGTGCAGATCATCGCCGGCTCGATCCTCGGCAAGAACGTCAACGACGAGAAGAAGGGCGACGTCGGCATCCTGACGCTCGCGCCCCTCGGCGTTCTTGCCGTCCTGGTGGTCGTCATGGGGTTCGCGGTGCCGCAGTCGATCACGCACCTGATCTCGCAGGCGAGCGTGATCGTGCTTGACGACGGAGATCCGGTTCTCGCAGCGCAGAACTGGAAGGAAGACAGCTTTGGCCATCTGCTTTCCAGCAAGATCGGCGCCATGACAACGCCTGCACAGGCCGCCGAGAGGGGCAGCCGGACGGAGACTGAATAATGGACACGCTCACACAAATTCGCATCGGCCAGACCTATGTCGCATCGGCGCGTGAGGCCTTCCCGACCTCGATCCTCGAAGAAGAATGGCAGACCCGCGATCAGGTGACGCTCACCGTCGTCCTCAACGATCTGCCGCGCGTGGTGGAACACCTATACTACAAGCACGACGGCTGGATTTCGGTCGTCGTGGGCAACGACGAACGGCCGCTGAACGGCGCCTACGCCGTCTACTACGTGCTCTCCATGGAGGGTTCGGAGAAATGCCACGTGGTCGTTCGCGCCGCGGTGCCGGCCGACACGCTGGAATTTCCCTCCGTGACGCCGCTCGTTCCGGCCTGCGTGTGGGGCGAGCGCGAGATCCGCGACATGTTCGGCCTGCACCCGGTGGGGATTCCGGACGAACGCCGTCTGGTGCTGCCGGACGACTGGCCGGACGACCTCCATCCGCTGCGCAAGGACTCCATGGACTACCGCACGCGGCCGGCTCCGGTCGTCGATGACGAGACCTACGAGTTCATCAACGACGCCAAACAGGAAACGACGATCGTTCCGATCGGCCCGTTGCATATCACCTCCGACGAACCCGGACACTTCCGCCTCTTCGTCGACGGCGAGGACATCATCGATGCCGACTACCGCATGTTTTACGTGCACCGCGGCATGGAAAAGGTGGCCGAGTCCCGCATGGGCTACAACGAGGTGACATTCCTGGCCGACCGCGTGTGCGGGATTTGCGGCTATGCGCACTCCGTCGCCTACACCACATCGGTGGAGAACGCGCTTGGCATCGAGGTGCCGGCTCGCGCCCAGGCGATCCGGGCGATCATGCTGGAGACCGAGCGGCTGCACAGCCATATGCTCAACCTTGGCCTGGTGTGCCATTACACCGGGTTCGATTCCGGCTTCCAGCAGTTCTTCCGTTCGCGTGAGAAGAGCATGGAGCTTGCCGAACTCTTCACCGGGTCGCGCAAGACCTATGCGATGAACCTGATCGGCGGTATCCGCCGTGATATCCTCGGCGAACACGCCACGGCTGCCCGGCGCATCGTCGGCGAGTTGCGCGAGGAAGTGCGGCGGCTTGTCGACATCCTCCTGGATACCGCCAACATCGGTGGTCGCGTCAGCGGCGTCGGCATTCTCGACAAGAAGGTCGCCCGCGATTACAGCCCCGTCGGGCCCCTGGTGCGCGGCAGCGGCTATGCCCGCGACAACCGCAACGACCACAAGATGATCGGCTATGCCTCGATCGACACGCCGGTTCGCTCGCACGACGGCTGCGACGTGCTCTCGCGCACGCTGGTCCGAGCCGAGGAAGTGTTCGACTCGCTCGCCATGATCGAGGATCTCCTCGACGTGGCGCCCGGCGGAGCGATCCTCACCGAGGACTTCGAATACAAGCCGCACAAATTCGCGCTCGGGTTCACCGAGGCACCGCGCGGCGAGGACATCCACTGGTCGATGACCGGCGACAACCAGAAACTATACCGCTGGCGCTGCCGGGCCTCGACCTACAACAACTGGCCGGTGCTGCGCTACATGCTGCGCGGCAACACGGTGTCCGACGCCGCCGTCATCGTCGGCAGCCTCGACCCCTGCTACTCGTGCACCGACCGCGTCACCTTCGTCGACGTCCGCAAGAAGAACGCCAAGACGGTCCCCTACAAGGAGATCGAACGGTATTCGCGCGAGCGCAAGAACTCTCCGCTGAAGTGAGGTGAGGAAAACCTATCATGCTGAAACTGCTTAAGGAAATCCTCCGTACCGGCGATGCGACCGTGCTTTATCCGTTCGCTCCGATGGAGGTGAGCAAGGACTTTCGCGGCAAACCGGAACACGAGGCGGAAAAATGCATTGCCTGCGCGGCCTGCACGATCGCCTGCCCGCCGAACGCGATCTCCATGGAGACCGATCTGGAGGCGGGAACGCGGACCTGGGCGATCGACTATGGGCGCTGCATCTTTTGCGGCCGCTGTGAGGAGAGCTGCCCGACGGGCGCCATCCACCTGACGCCCGAATTCGAGCTGGCGGTCTTCGACAAGGCCGACCTGTCGCGCAAGGCCGTCTTCACGCTGGAGAGCTGTGCGGTGTGCGGTAAGCCATTCGCGCCGGCCAAGGAGGTCGCCTATGTGGCGGAAATCCTTGCCCAGACGAGCGCCGATCCGAACCGCAGCGAGCAGGAAACGCTGCTCCTGCACACCTGTCCAGAGTGCAAGCGCAAGAACGACCTCGACAAGGTCGCCGATATGAACATCGCAGGACTGATGGAGGAGCAGAAATGACTCCCTTTTCCAATGGAGACGGCCTCCAGGCACGCCCGGAAGTGATCTCCGTCGATGACCAGGTCACCAAGCTCAAGGCGTCGCTGCTGAAGGACATCCGGCGGTCGGCCTATGTCTACCGGGTCGATTGCGGCGGTTGCAACGGATGCGAGATCGAGATCTTTTCCTCGATCACGCCGGTGTTTGACGCTGAGCGCTTCGGTATCAAGGTGGTGCCGTCGCCGCGTCATGCGGACATCCTGCTCTATACCGGGGCGGTGACCCGCTCCATGCGGATGCCGGCTCTCAGGGCCTATGAGGCGGCGCCGGATCCCAAGATCGTGGTGTCCTACGGCGCCTGCGGCTGCACCGGCGGCATCTTCCATGACCTCTATTGCGTGTGGGGCGGTACCGACAAGATCGTGCCGGTCGACGTCTTCATCCCCGGCTGTCCGCCGACGCCGGCGGCGACGATCTACGGGTTCGCCGTCGCGCTGGGCCTCCTCGGCCAGAAGCTCAAGACGCAGACGCATGTCGAGGCGGAGGGCGAGAAAGCCCCGCTCGCGCACCCGGACATTCCCTACACCCTTCGCGTCGATCTGGAACGGGAGGCCCGCCGCATGGCCGGTTACCGCCACGGCCGCGATCTCGTTGAGGAATTCCTCACACTGCTGGAAGAGGGCGAGACGAGCCCGCTCGTCGAGCGCATGACGGCCTTCGTTGCCGGCCAGCAGGACCCGCGCCGGGCCGAGATCTTCACCCGGCTCGAGGGCATGGTGACGCAAGCGATCGGAGGCTAGAGCGATGAACGCCGTCAGCGCAGACCAGAAGATCATCTTCTATCAGCTCAATGCCAAGTTCATGGAGCGCAAGGAGGATATTCCCGAAAACGCCAAGCAGGTCATGTACTACTCGCTAGCCATCGGACACCACGTTGGCGTGTTCGACTGCTTTGCGCCGAAGCTGAAGTGCTCGCGCGATCTCTACGATCGCGTGATCGCGGCGCTGCCGGAAGACAGCGAGGCACGACGCAAGCTGACCGGCGTTCACAAGTTCGGCGAGATCACCGTCGACCTCACGCACACCGCGATGCTGAAGAAAGCCTTCGTGGCTCTGAAACCCGGTGCAGACGCTGACATGGAGGAGTGGCTCGACGGCTTCATCGACTCGCTCGATGCCATCCGCGCCGAACCGGCCATCTACCTGATGGGGAGGCGTGTGTGATGTCGCGCGTGGTCTTCACCGTGGGCAACCGTTTTCGCGGCGACGATGTTGCCGGCCCGATGCTGGCGGATCTTCTGGACGCCGAACCGGCCCCAGGATGGGAGGTGATCGATGGTGCGGACGCGCCGGAGAACCACACCCATGCGGTGCGGCGGATGAACCCGGAACAGATCCTTCTCGTCGATGCCGCTGAGATGGGCCTCGCGCCGGGCGAGGCGCGGCTGATCGAGGAGGGCGATGTCGCCGACTCGTTCCTCATCACCACCCACGCCATTCCGCTGAGCTTTCTCATCGCCAGCCTTCGCGAAAGCGTGCCGGATATCCGGTTCCTCGGGATTCAGCCGGCGAGTGTGGATTTCTACGGTCCCGTTTCGCCGGCCGTGGAGGACGCGGTTCATGCACTTCATCGCCACCTCGTGGGGGGCGGTGGCCCGGAAGCCTATCAGGAGATCGGATGATCCGTCATCCGGGATAGGAGTAGGCCCGCGGCCGGTGCCGCGGCGCAAAAAGGAAGGACAATCTCATGGCAGCACAAGATCCGACACCGGTTGTCAAGCTGGACAGCTATACGCCCGCCGAAATGGAAGAAAAGGCGGAAGCGGCCGGTGTAACCAAGGCAAACCTGTCGTTCCGGCGGTGTTTCCTCCTGGCCATCGCGGCCGGCGGCTTCATCGGCTTCGGCGGCATGTACTTCTGTATCGTTCTCGCCGATCCGAACCTTTCGTTCGCCATCAAGAAAGTGCTCGGCGGCCTCACCTTCTGTCTCGGACTGGCCCTTGTGCTCGTTGCCGGCGCGGAACTCTTCACCGGCAATTCGCTGATGGTGCTGGCCCGTGCCAGCGGCAAGATCACCACGCCCCAGATGCTGCGCAACTGGGTCATCGTCTGGTTCGGCAATCTTGTCGGCTCGGTTGGCCTCGTCTTTCTCGCCTACCTGGCGCACGAATGGGCGCTCAATAACAACGGCATCGAAAAGGTCATGCTCGGCGTTGCTCTCGGCAAGGTGAACCTGCCGATCGTCACGCTCTTCTTCAAGGCGATCCTGTGCAACCTGATGGTCTGCCTGGCGGTCTGGCTCGGCTATGCGTGCCGTACGGTCACCGACAAGGTGGTGGTGATCCTGTTGCCGATTTCCGGCTTCGTTGCCGCCGGCTTCGAACACAGCGTGGCCAACATGTACTTCCTGCCGTTCGGTCTTCTCCTGAAGCTCACCGGTCACGTTCCGGCCGGCATGGACGTCAGCAGCCTGACCTTTGGCAGCGTCGCCTACAACATCAGCGTTGTGACAATCGGCAATATCGTTGGCGGCGCGCTCTTCGTCGGCATGCTCTACTGGCTGGCTTTCCGCAAGGAACTGTCGAAGAGCGAAGAGATGTCGAGGGTTCGTACACCGGCGAGCGTATCTACGGCTCGCTGATCCGTTAGGAAAAAGGGAACGGGAAAAGAGCATTTCGTATCTGACAGCATCTGTGCGTTACGCTCTTTTCCCTGATCTTTCAATCGTTTTCTGACCGATTTTCCGCGCTTGCGGGATCGGATGCGTGCTCCGGGCTGTTGTCGGCCGCGGCTGTCGGTGTTCGCCTTCTCGGGAAAGGGACGGCGGCCCTCCGCGTTCCGGACCCGGTATCGCAAAGGAGTGCGAAAATGGACAATTGCGACCTCGAATTCGAGGAAGTGGATCTTAACGACATCCCCACCCATGTGCCGGCAAGTCGGATCGCGTGGCGCGAGGAAGTCCTTCCCGGCACGCATCGCGAGGTTCCGGAGGAAGAGGCCATCGCGATCACCTACAACGGGTCGAGCCACGCGGTGATGATGGCGACGCCGGACGACCTTGAGGATTTCGCAATCGGGTTCAGCCTGACCGAGCGGATCATCGTCGATCCGGAGGATGTGCACTCGCTCGAAATCGTGGCGTTTCCGACCGGGGTGGAGGCGCGTCTGTGGATCGACGACCGCCGTGCGCGGCGCCTTTCCGAACGACGGCGCTCGCTCGCCGGTCCGACGGGCTGCGGGCTTTGCGGCGTCGACAGTCTGGAAGAGGCGTTGCCGAAGATCACGGCCGTCAACAATGCCGATGCCCGGTTCACGCCACGCCAGATCGTGCGGGCGATCAACGACCTGAGCGACGGGCAACCGCTTTTCGGTGAAACTCACGCGGTTCATGCCGCCGGGTTCTGGACGCCGCAGGAGGGCAATGTTGCGGTCCGCGAGGATCTCGGCCGGCACAATGCCATGGACAAGCTCGTCGGAGCGCTTTGCCGCCAGCACCGTGACGTCGGGCCCGGCATTGCCACGATCACCAGCCGGGTCTCGGTCGAGATTGTCCAGAAGGCGGCCATTCTCGGCGTTTCCGTCCTCGTCGCCGTCTCCGCGCCAACCTCGCTGGCGATCGAGACCGCGCGCGAGGCCGGCATGACGCTGATCGGCGTTGCCCGGCACGATGGTTTCGAGACGTTCACCCATCCCGAAAGGGTCGACTTCATGGCCGTGTGAGCCGGCCCCGTTGATCTAGCTCATGGTTGTGGCATGGCCCGGGGTGCAGTCTGAAACCTAGCCGAAAGTTCAATGGTCTTTGCCATGGTCGGAACGCGACCTTGTATGTCGGCAAGACTGTCCTCGGTCGGAAATCATCCGAGACTGGAGAGGAATTATGTGCAGCATTTGCGGTTGCGGACAATCGAGCGTGGAGGGACACGAACATTCTCACCACCATCATCACCACGAGGGGATGAGCGAAGAAGAGCATGCCGCGCTGCATGCCGCGGGTGTCCCGCACGGGCCTCATGAGCACGGGCAACATGAGCACGGGCACCATGAGCACGGGCACCATCATGATCATGGGCACCATCATGATCATGGGCACGACCATGGCGACGGGCACATGCACTACGGCGAGGGCGAGGCCGGTGTTTCCGTGCCGGGGCTCGACCAGAGTCATGTCATCCGGATGGAACAGGCCGTGCTTTCCGAAAACGATCGGCTGGCGGGGGAGAACCGGGCATTCTTCGAGACACAGGGCGTTCTGGCGCTGAACCTCCTGTCGAGCCCGGGTTCGGGCAAGACGACGCTCCTGTGCGAGACCGCCAGGGCGTTGTCGGCGGATATGCCGGTCGTGGTGATCGAGGGCGATCAGCAGACTTCTTACGACGCCGACCGCATTCGCGAGACCGGCGTGCCGGCGCTGCAGGTGAACACCGGCAAGGGATGCCATCTCGACGCGGCCATGGTCGGTGAGGCCGCGCGCTCGCTGGCGCCCGACGACGGCGCGGTGCTTTTCGTTGAGAATGTCGGCAATCTCGTCTGCCCGGCGGCTTTCGATCTCGGCGAAGCGGCGAAGGTCGTCATCCTGTCGGTGACCGAGGGTGAGGACAAGCCGGCCAAATATCCTGATATGTTCGCCGTCGCCGATCTGATGATCCTCAACAAGGTCGACCTCGCCCCGCACGTCAATTTCGATATCGCCCGATGCCTCGGCCTTGCCCGTCGGATAAACCCCGGGCTGCAGGTGCTGCAACTTTCGGCGACCACCGGAGAGGGGCTCGATCAATGGCTGAACTGGGTCAGGGAACGCCGTGCCGGCATGCTGGCGGCCCGCGCGGCCTGAAAACGATAGACAACGGTATCTGACCGTCGCCGGAGCGTTCGCCGAGAGGGGCGGGCCGGACCGGACCGGACCGGCGGATCCAAGTTGGACGGAGAATGATATGTGTCTGGCAATTCCGGCCGAAGTGGTCGACCTCCTGCCCGAGGGCATGGCGCGCGTCAGCATCGAGGGCGTCGTCAAGGAGGTGAATGTTTCACTTCTCGATGAGGTGCAGGTTGGCGAGTTCGTGCTCCTGCATGTCGGGTTCGCACTGAGCAAGATCGATGCGGAGGAGGCGCACAAGACGCTCGACATCCTGCGCGAGCTCGGCGAACTGGCCGAACTCAGTGTCGCGGAGATGGCGGGATGAAGTACGCATCCGAATTCCGCGACGGTGATCTGGCCCGGCAGATCTGCAAGACGATCGCCGCCGAATGCGAGCCGGAGCGGAGCTACACCTTCATGGAGTTCTGCGGCGGGCATACCCATTCCATTGCTCGCTACGGGCTGGAGCGGATGTTGCCGTCGTCCATCCGGCTGGTGCACGGCCCTGGCTGTCCCGTGTGCGTGCTGCCGGTCGGGCGCATCGACAGTGCGATCGAGCTGGCGCGCGATCACGGCGTGACGCTGTGCACCTACGGCGACATGATGCGGGTGCCGGGATCGCACCGGATCAGCCTGATGAAGGCGAAGGCCGCCGGCGCCGACATCCGCATGGTCTGGTCGACGCTCGATGCGCTGAAGATTGCGCGGGAGAACCCGGACCGGCAGGTGGCCTTCTTTGCCATCGGCTTTGAGACGACGACGCCGCCGACGGCGATGGCGCTGAAAATGGCCAAGGCGGAGGGCCTGACGAATTTCTCCGTTTTCTGCAACCACGTGCTGACGCCGGCGGCGATGCGGGCCATCCTTGACGGTGAAAGCTTGCCGCTCCAGGGCATCGTCGGCCCTGGCCATGTTTCCGCCGTGATCGGCATCGGGCCCTATCGGGAATTCGCTGAGCGCGGCAAGGCGATTGTGGTCGCCGGTTTCGAGCCGCTTGACCTTCTCCAGGCGATCCTGATGCTGGTGCGGCAGGTGAACGCTGGCGAGCCGACGGTGGAGAACGCCTATGCGCGCGCGCTTCCCGAGGACGGCAATCCCAAGGCCCGTGCCGTCATTGCGGAGACGATGATTCTGCGCGGCGATTTCGAGTGGCGCGGCCTCGGGCGGCTGAAGGACAGCGCGCTCAGGATCGCCGACGACTATCGTTCCTTCGATGCCGAAGAGCGGTTTTCGCTTCCCTACCGGTCAGTACCTGATCCGAAGTCCTGTTCCTGTGCGGATGTGGTGCGGGGTCTCAAGCGGCCCGAGGAATGCGTGCTCTTTGGCAACGGTTGCACGCCGGAAAACCCGATCGGCTCGTGCATGGTATCGAGCGAGGGCGGCTGCGCCGCCCATTGGCTCTACGGCCGCCACGGTGCCGGCGGCAGCAGGAGCGCGGCATGACCATCGATGCTAAAGCAGCCGGAAAGCGGGTCCTCCGGCATCCGCTCGATTTCAAGTCGGGCCGGGTGGACATGACGCAGGGCGGTGGCGGTCCGGCGATGGTGCAGCTCATCGACGAAATCTTCGGGGCCGCGTTCAGCAACGAGTTCCTCGATCAGGGCAACGATATGGCTGTGATGCCGCCGCCCGGTGGCCGCCTCGTCATGTCGACCGACGGCTATGTGATTTCGCCGCTGTTCTTTCCCGGCGGTGACATCGGTTCGCTCGCCGTCCATGGTACGATCAACGACGTTTCGATGAGCGGCGCGCGTCCGCTCTATCTTTCCGCTGGCTTCATCATCGAGGAGGGGTTTCCGCTCGCCGATCTTAAAATGATCGCGGAGCGGATGGCGGAGGCGTCCATCCGCGCCGGTGTTCCCGTTGTCACCGGCGATACCAAGGTGGTGGAACGCGGCAAGGCCGACGGCGTCTTCATCACCACCGCCGGCGTCGGCGTCCTCGATGCCGGCCTCGATATTCGCGGCGACAACATCCGGCCGGGCGATGCGATCCTCGTTTCCGGATCGGTCGGCGATCATGGTGTCGCCATCCTGTCGAAGCGGGAAAACCTTTCGTTCGAGACGACAATTGAAAGCGACAGTGCGCCGCTTCACCGGCTGATCGCGGCGATGGTCGGGGCGGTGCCGGATATCCATTGCCTGCGCGATCCGACGCGCGGCGGGCTAGCGGCGACGCTGAACGAGCTGGCGTATCAGTCCGGCGTCGGTCTGGTCCTTGAGGAAGATGCATTGCCGATCAAGCCGGCGGTGCGGGGTGCTTGCGAACTCCTCGGCATCGATCCGCTCGGCGTTGCCAACGAGGGCAAGCTTCTCGCCTTCTGCCCGCGTGACAAGGCCGATGATCTGCTTGCGGTCATGCGCGCCCAGCCCTTCGGCGAGGAGGCTGCCATCATCGGTCGCGCCGAGGACGACGACCTCCGTCTTGTCCGACTGAAGACCAGTTTCGGCGGAGAGCGCATGGTGGAGTGGATGAACGGCGAGCAATTGCCACGTATCTGCTGACGCGCCGAAAGGCCGAAGGGCTCTCTCGTTCCGTTCAGACCTTTCCGTTTCCCTGCCGGACCGGGCGTCGGCCTGCGCCTTCGCCGTTGGCGTGACGATGCTGTCAAAGGCAAAGAGCGCTTGCAGGCCGCCGGTGTGCCAGAAAGGCGCGCGGTCCGGCATTTCCCCTTCTCGGTAACGCGTTCACGGATGGATTACCGACCTTGAGGCGCGGAGGGGGAGGTTGGCGGCCAGCGCGTGAGATCAGGTTGTGAGGGCCGCGCCGCTTGCGCGGGGGGCGGCAGCGGACTGCCGGAGACAACGGACTGCCGGAGACAACGGACTGCCGGAGACAACGGACCGGGTTACATCTGAAGCCGGCGGGGGGCCTCGCTCCCGGCCGCCCGCATCTGGGCAAGGAGGGAGGTTATGGCCTCAAGCGCCTGGCGCAGGTCGGGCAGAGGCATGGTACCGATGCACAGGCGAATGCCGCAGGTGGTTGGCTCGGCATCGTCGTCGGCGCGCGTCGTGTCTGGCGGCGTGATGCGGACGCCGAGCGTTTCGGCCGCAAGCACCAGCCGTTCCGCATCGTTGTGGCTCATCGGCAGCCACAGGTGGAAGCCTGTTTCGTGCGGAATGACGGCGGCGTCGCCGAGGGTGGAAAGGGCGAGATCGCGGCGCTTGCGCGATTCCGTTTCGATCGCCTGGGAAATCGCATCGGCCGTGCCATCGATGAGCCATTGTTCCATCAGTGCGCAACTCATCGGCGGCGGCGTCATGGCGGTGGCGTAGATCACTTCCTCGGCGTGGGCGAACAGGGTCTCGGGGACGACGAGGCCACCGAGGCGGAGGCCGGGGCTGAGCGTTTTCGACAGGCTGTTGACGTAGAGGGTGCGCTCCGGCGCCAGCATGGCTAGGGGCGGGCGACGACCATTGGCGCCGAGGGCATAGACATCGTCCTCGATGATCCAGCAGTCGTTTTTTCGGCACACCTCGACGATGGCCTGGCGTCGCGCAAGGCTCATGGTGGCGGTGGTCGGATTGTGCATCGTCGGTTGAAGGTAAACGACGGAGCCGGACGGAGCAGCGCTTAGCGCACGGTCGAGCGCCTCCGGGCGCATGCCCTCGTTGTCGATGGCGATGCCTTTCACGGGACGACCGGTCTGGCGGGCAAGCGCAATGGCGCCGGGATAGGATTGTTCCTCGAAGAAGAGCGCCCGGCCGGGCTCAGCCACGGTGGCAAAGGCGAGGGAGAGTGCATGCTGTGCGCCGTTGGTGAGCAGCAGGCGCCCGGGGGCGGCCTCGAGCCCGGCGCGGGCGAACCAGCGTGCCATCTGGCGGCGGAATTCGTCATGGCCAACGGCCGGCGGGTAGGTGTTAAAGAGGTCGGCATCGACGCGCTTGGCGACGGCATTCAGGGTGCGTGCCAGCAGGCGTTCGGTCAGAACCGAGGGCGGCACGTTGCGCGACAGGTCGATCTCGGGACCGCGGCGGCGTTCGGCAGCCGCAACGAAGGTGCCGCTTCCCTTGATCGTGCGCACCAGACCGCGTCGCTCCAGGATGCCGTAGGCGCGCGTGACGGTGCCAAGTCCGATATCGAGCTTCCAGGACAGGTCGCGATGGGGCGGCAGGCGATCGCCGCTTGCGAGATGGCCCTCCAGGATGTCCTCGGCGAGCGCGGCGACGAGGCGGTCGCAGGGCGAACCATCGTCGTGCGCGAGGCGTGGTGTCCAGGGCGACTGCAGGCGCAAGCTATCTCCTTAAAGTGTCATGTGACACTATTTTATTTTGATAAAAGTGTCACTCCTTGTACGGTAGCGCAATGCAGGCCGTCAATCCTCTTCTCTGTCGCGGCCTTCTTTTCAGCGGGCGTTTTGTGCTCCGTTCGTCCGATCCGGGCTGACGGACGGCGGCGCCGAGCTGCGGGAGAAGGTGCCACGCGTCGCCAAAAGCGATGCCCGACACGGGCAGGGGAGGCGCGCCGGCATGCCGAACCCAACCTCTGTTCCGGATGAGATCCATGATTTGCGAAGCGCCACGCCTGACCGTTCCCCTGAACGCCTTGCGGTCCTTCGAGGCAGCCGCCCGCCACCTTTCGGTCAAGGAAGCGGCGAACGAACTGGGCGTGACGCCGTCGGCCGTCAGCCATCAGCTGCGAATTCTGGAGGAGTGCCTCGGCGTGACGCTGCTGCGTCGCGCCGGCCAGCGCCTGGAGTTGACGGAGACCGGGCGGGCGCTATCGCCGGATCTGACGGCCGGTTTCATGCGGATCATCGAGGCGGTGGGAACGCTGAAGGGGGAACGCAAGGCCGGTCCGCTCCGGCTTTCCATGCTGCCGACATTCGCCGCACATTGGCTTTCGCCGCGGCTGGTGACCTATCCGTTCTCGCGAAATGGCTTCGAACTGCTGATCTCCACGACGCAGACCGCCGTCGACCTGGCGGCGGGGGTTGCCGATGCCGGCGTGCGCTACGGTCAGGGTGACTGGCCGGGACTCACCGCCGATCTCCTGTTCAACGAGACGGTGACGCTGTTTGGCCGTCCCGGTCAGTTCCCGGGTGGCGAGCGGTCGCTCCGCGCGGCACTTTCCGGCGCCAACCTCTTTCTGTCCGAGTATCGGCGGCAGGGGTTCGAACGCTGGAACGCGTCGCTTCCCGGCGGGCCGATCACGCCGGGGGCGATCACCGTCGTCGATTCCGCCGGCCTTGGCCTGCGGGCCGCGATCGACGGCGCGGGGGTTACGCTTGCTGGTTGCGAAATCGCGGAAAGCGACGTCTCTGAGGGACGTCTGACGCCGCTCTTTCCGCACCGGATCAACGGTAGCGGCGGCTACTACCTCGTCTATCCCTCGGTGCTCGAACGGGATCGGCGGGTGCGCAACCTGCGCGACTGGATGCTGGCGCGGGCGGCGGAGACGGCGCACGGAACCACCACTGCGCACGATCCGCGACCGATCGCCGAAGTCGCCTGATCGCGCA
The DNA here is from genome assembly GCA_963675285.2 of uncultured Rhodobium sp. Taxonomy (GTDB): domain Bacteria; phylum Pseudomonadota; class Alphaproteobacteria; order Rhizobiales; family Rhodobiaceae; genus Rhodobium. The sequence continues at coordinate 471,118 of CAXXGS010000002.1, read as the reverse complement.
TGACCGGGCCGTCTCCACCGGCTCAGTCCTCGCCATCCCAGTAATCGACTGCGCTCTCGGCCCTCACCGACATCGCGATCCGGCGGGCGGCTTTGTCGCCGCCGGGCGCAGCGCCAGCAAAGATCGTCAGTTTGCCGCTGTCGGGATATTCCAACACATCCGGCTCGTTCATCGTGCTGACGGCGAGATAGCGCAGCGGTTCCCCGGCGCTTGCGATGAGCTGATGGGCGGTTTCCGGCCCCCCTGCCGGGCAGACGATCACGTCTCCCGCGCCGATGTCGTGGGTCTCCTCGCCGAAGCGCAGCCGTCCTCGGCCGGACAGGATAACGAACATCTCGTCGTTGGCGTGATGGGTATGGAAGGGCCAGGCTTTCTTGCCGGCGGGGACCTCGACAAAGCGCGCGCCAAGGCGCTCGGCGCCGAGCGGGGCGGCAACCGGTGCCGTTCGTGCCTCGAAGGTGTCACCGTGCGCCTGCGTGACGAGAGCTAGATCGGCGAGGTTGACGACGGGTTTCTGACTCATTGGTCTGTCCTTGCGGAATCTGGCGGTGAGCGGCGGTGAAGGATCTTGGCGGTGCTGGGCGACATTGCCTCACGGGGTACCGGGATGCGCGCGAGTTCGACAAGTCGCCAGCCATTATAGCCGTCGCCCCGGAAACCTTTTCCTGGAAAAATGGAGGTCGTTGGTGGCCTCTACCGCGAGCATGGTTGCGTTTTCGCCTCGCCGTTTGTCTCGGCGCAGCGTATCCCCTCCGGCGGCCCGGACGTGAGGGAATATGTTTCAGTGCGCGTTGGGGTTTTCTCGAGCGACCGCTGGCATTGGCCGGGTTCGGTTCCGGACCATCCGCTTCACGCAGTCGTTGGCAGAGGTTCGCCGAATTCGAAGCTCGTCATGGCGATCGAACCCCAGGAAAAGCTCTGGTGGATGACCGAGCCGCGGCCCCCGCCGGCGCCGAGGGCGACGTAGAAGGGCATCAGGTGTTCCGGTGTCGGATGAGCCAGGTGGGCGTTTGGCGCGCCGTCGGGAAAGCGCGCGAGCGCCGCAACGTCGCCGCTCGTCGCGCCCTTGATGACCCAGTTGTTGAACGCGTCGGCGAAGTCCGGTGGCGGGGTGCCCTCATAGCCGATGCGCCGCAGGTTGTGGACGGTTGCGCCGGAGCCGACGATCAGCACGCCCTCGTCGCGCAGCGGTGCCAACGCCCGGCCGAGGAGGAGGTTTTCGGCCGCGCTTGCGCCGTGGCGCAGCGAAAGCTGGACGACGGGGATGTCGGCGGCGGGATACGCGATCATCAGGGGAATCCAGACGCCGTGATCGTAGCCGCGCGAGGGATCGGCGGCACGGGGGATGTCGGCCTTATCGAGGAGGGCGTCCACGCGCTTTATGAGATCCGGTGTGGTGCGGGCGGGATAGCTCAGCGTGTAGAGCATCGGATCGAAGCCGCCGAAGTCATGGATCGTCGGCGGTGTCGCGCCGGAACCGACGGTGTTCACCCGCGCTTCCCAATGGGCCGAGATCGCGAGGATCGCACGCACGCCCGGATAGTTCATGGCAAGGCTTTCGAGGAAGGTCTTGGCCGGCGTCTCGGAAATCACCAGATCCGGTGCGCCGTGACCCAGAAAAAGCGCGGGAAGCGTCGTCATTCTGCCTTCTCCGTCAGCTGACCCTGTCCATCAGCGCCGTCACATGCGCCGGGCCGATGGGGCGGATGCGGGTCGGATTGATCGCCTTGAGCGAATAGTAGCCGGCGGTGATGTGGTCGATGCTGACCGTTTCCTTCATGCCCGGGATGCGCAGCACGCGTTCCATGTAAGCGGACAGGCGGGGGTAGTCGGCGATGCGCTTCCAGTTGGTCTTGAAGGCGCCGTGATAGGCCGCGTCGAAGCGGATCAGCGTGACGAAGAGGCGGATGTCGGTCTCGGTCAGGCGATCGCCGAAGACGAAGTCGCCGGTTAGTCGCTCTTCCATCTCGTCGAGCATTTCAAAAACGCCGACGATGGCTTCGTCATAGGCTTCCTGGGTGGTGGCGAAGCCGGAGCGGTAGACGCCGTTGTTGAGGCGCTCGTAGAGCTGCGGATTGAGCGCGTCGATCTCGCCGGCGAGGTCGGCCGGATAAAGATCGAGATCGCAGGGGGCGATTTCCGCGAAGGCCGTGTTCAGCATGCGGATGATGTCGGCGCTCTCGTTGTTGACGATCGTCCCGCGCTTCATATCCCATAGGACCGGCACCGTGGCGCGACCGGTGAACGTCGGATCGGCGCGGGTGTAGATCTCATGCATGTAGCGGGAGCCGAAGAGCGGGTCCTCGTCGGCGCCCGGGTAGCCGCCGAAGCGCCAGCCCTCGTCTGTCATGACCGGGTTGACGACGGTCACGGCAATGAAGTCGGAGAGGCCTTTCAGGACGCGGGCCATCAGTGTGCGCGAGGCCCAGGGGCAGATGAGGCCGACATAGAGCCGGTAGCGTCCGGCCTCGGCGGCAAAGCCGCCTTCGCCGGTCGGTCCGGCGCTGCCATCGGGCGTGATCCAGTTGCGGAAGGAGGAGACCGGCCGCACAAAGCCGCCCTTTTCGTCGAGCTTGTCGGACGGTTTCCAGTCCTTCGTCCATTTGCCGTTCACCAGCATGGGGATGTCTCCTTCTTGTAGGGAAACCGCCGCGGCGGTCCGCGGCGGCCGAAAGGCGTTCGATCGGCGCGGCTTACTTGCGGCGCACCGAGGGGAAAAGCGCGTAGGCGCCGTCGCCAAGAGCGGCAAGGGAAAGCTGCACAAGAGCCCACATCACTGGATACTCCCAGCCACCGTGCGCATTTGTCCAGCCGAAGCCGTTCGCGGCGTGGGCAAAGAAGGCGGCGCCGAAGAGCACGGCGGCAAGCACGACGGAGAATTCCCGCGTCCTGACGCCGAGGATGAGCGCGATGCCGCCGACGATTTCGAGGATCATGGTGGCGATGCCGAGCCAGCCGGGCAGGCCCAGCGACTGGAAGAAGCCGGCCGTGCCCGCGGGGGTGAAGACGAGCAGCTTCGTCAGGCCGTGGGCGAGGAAGAGGAAGCCGGTGGTAAGCCGCAAGAGGAGCGCGGCATAAGGGGCGGTTTTCTGATCAATCATTGTTTCGTTCCGGTTTCGCATGGCCATCGTTGTCTGGCCAGGTCCAAATAGCGTTGTCTGTTCCGCGCTTTGCATTCGGCCGCGGTGGCCGATCGAGCCGGCGCTGTCGTTACGGCGACAACATGAGGCTTGCACTCGTTCTTTGAAATGGAGAATATAAAGAGTTATATTCTCTAAAATGTTCTGAATTGGTTGGTGATGGATTTTCTCGACGGATTTCGGGTCTTCGTTGCCGCGGTCGAATCCGGCTCTCTTGCCGGCGCCGGCCAGCGGCTCGGCATGTCCGGAAAGCTTGCCTCGAAATACATGGGTGAACTGGAGGACCGGCTCGGTGCGCGGCTCCTGCAGCGCACGACGCGCCGGCTCGGCATGACGCCGGAGGGAGAGCGGCTCTATGCCCGCCTGCCTGACTGGCTCGACGAACTGGAGGACATCACGGGCGAGGTGAGCGAGGGCGGGGGCGGCCTGTCCGGCACACTCCGGATTTCTGCGCCGGTGACCTATGGGGAAATGCGTGTGCAGGATCTCCTGCGGCAGTTTCGCGCCATTCATCGGGATCTCGTCGTCGACCTGCGCCTGTCGGATGCCTATGTGGATCTGGCGGCGGACGGGATCGACCTGGCGATCCGGATCGGTCGGCTCGAGAACTCGGCGCTGATTGCCCGCAAGCTTGGCGAGACGGCGCTGCTTCTCGCCGCATCTCCCGGATATCTCGCCCGGCGGGGGGTGCCGGAGCGCGTTGCCGACCTCACTGCCCACGACTGCATTCGCGACACCAACATGCGCGGCGGAACCGGGTGGCTGCTGTCGGAAGGCGGGACTGAGGTCCGTGTGCCGATTGGAGGGCACTATCTGGTGAATTCGGCCCGCTCGGCGCGCGACCTGTGTCTCGCCGGCGAGGGGATAATGCTATGCCCGGACTACGTTCTCGGCGATGACCTCGCTGAGGGGCGGCTCGTCCGGGTTCTGAGCGAAAGCGTTGGCGGTGCGCTCGACATTCACGCGGTTTATCTGGAGGGACGGCGCCTGCCGCGCCGAACCCGGGCGTTCATCGATTTCCTCACCGGTGAGGCCGGTTTCGGCGTGTCGTGATCGGCGCATTTCGACATGCGCCGCGCCCGGGGGCGCTGGTCCGCATGCAGCAAGAATGTTTTTTCGAAGGGGCGCTCAACTGCCGGTCTTCCTCGCGATCTAACGCGAACTCACCCTCGCGGGACTTTGCCGTATCACCATGGAGACAATCCGTTTCTACGGTCGGCCAGGATTCGCGACGAGAATTGCCGGTCGGGGCGGGAAAAACCGCTGCGGCCGTTGCCGTGTTCGCTGCCGAAGGAAGCCCCCGCTCTCAGACGTTGTGAAGCGTCGTGAGCGCCTCGCGGTAGCGGGTGAAGGCCTCGGTGTAGGCCGCCGATCTCGAGGCATCCGGATAGGCCGCCTTGTCGACGTCGAAGGTAACCGATCGCGCGGTGATATCGGCAAGGTCCGCCTTGCCGCCGGCGGCGTGGTCGCTCGCCCACATCGCCTGCAGCGCGGCGCCGAGGGCGGCGGCCTCCTCGCACGTCGGGACGACGATCCCGGCGCCGGTTATGTCGGCGATCATCTGCCGCCATGGCGTGCTGCGGGCGCCGCCACCGATGACGAGGATGCGGTCGGGCGACCGGTCACCGAGGATCCGTTGCAAGCCGCCGAGAATACCGAAGGTCACGCCCTCGATACCGGCGCGAGCGAGGGTTTTGGGCGTTAGATTGGCACCGGTGATGCCAAGGAGCGACCCCGTCGCCTGAGGCAAGTCCGGCGTGCGTTCGCCGTTGAGGAAGGGCAGGAGCGTGAGGCCGTCGGCGCCGGGCGCGGTCGCGTCCAGCGCCTCGGAAAGGAAGGCGACGTCGCGGCCGAGAAAGGCGGCGATGCCGCCGGTCACGTTGGTGGCGTTCATGGTGCACACGAGCGGCAGCCATCCGCCGTCGCTGGAACAGAACGGGGCAACCCAGTCGAGTGGATCGATGACCGGCCGGTCGCTGTGGCAATAGAGTGTGGCGGAGGTGCCGAGACTCAATGTGACGTGGCCCTCGCGGACGTTGCCGGTGCCGATGGCGCCCATCATGTTGTCGCCGCCGCCGACGGACACGGCGCACCCAGGGGAAAGTCCGAGGGTTTCGGCGACCTCGGCGCGCAGGGCGCCAATGAGGGCATCCGGCACCTTCAATTCCGGCAGGGCGGCGGCGAGCTGGCCGGTGCCGCCGTCGATCAGCGCCAGCGGGGCGGGGGCCCAGGTGCGGTTGCGAATATTGAAGAAGGCGGTGCCCGACGCATCGCCCGCCTCGGCGACGGCTTCGCCCGTCAGCCAGAAGTTCAGATAGTCGTGGGGCAGGAGGATCCGGCGGATGCGGGCGAAGATCTCCGGCTCGTTCTGCCTTATCCACAGCAATTTTGAGATGGTGTAGCCGGTGCGCGGGACGATGCCGAGATTGTCCATCCAGGCCCCGGCGCCGCCGAAGCGCGCGATCAGCGTGGCGTTCTCGACCGCCGTCTCGGTGTCGTTCCACAGCTTCGCCGGGCGCAGCGGCACATCGTCCTCGCCGAGGACGACGAGGCCATGCTGCTGGCCGGAAACGCCAAGGGCGCGAACGGCTTTGCCGTCGACGCCCGCCGTGGCAATCGCCTGGCGCACGGCGACGATCAGTGCCTCGATCCACCATTGCGGATCCTGTTCGCGCCGGCCGTTGGCCGCCTCAATCAGATCGTGGGAGGCGCTTCCGCGGCCAAGGATCGCACCGCGATCGTCGATGACGATCGCCTTGGTGCTCTGGGTTCCGCAGTCTATTCCCAGAAAGATAGGCAACCCCTTGCTCCTCTGAGGATAATCGCACGGCGTGGCGAAGGGGACATGCTCGGGTTTCGCCGGATAGTCGCCGAGGTTTCATTTGCGGGCGGCAGATTACATTTGTATATTGCAGATCTCAAGAGTTAGGCACATGGTTCTTTCCATGGAGGTTCGGGTCCGATGAAGGCAACGTGTATCAAGGCGCTCGGTGAGTTGAGCGGCGCGCTGTCCCGGCTTGATGATGCCGCGGGCAGGGCTGCCGTTGACGAAATCGTCGCGGCGAGGCGCATCGCCCTTTACGGGGTCGGGCGCGAGGGCCTGCAGATCAAGGGTCTGTGCATGCGCCTGTTCCACCTCGGCCTCTCGGTCGCCATGGTGGGCGACATGACGACTCCGCCGCTCGGCGAGGGCGATCTTCTGATTGTTTCGGCCGGTCCCGGCGACTTTTCCACAGTTTCCGCATTGCTCGGCGTTGCCCGTGTCGCCGGCGCGCGCAGCCTGGTTGTTACCGCACAACCCGATGGCGTGGCTGCGCGTGCCGCCGACACGGTGCTGCCGATTCCCGCCCAGACCATGGCGGACGATCAGGCGGCCGACGCGAGCATTCTGCCGATGGGATCCCTTTTCGAGGGATCGGAATTCATTGTCTTCGAAGCTCTGGTTCTCGCGGTTCGCGAGCGTCTGGACGTTTCGGCCGAGGATATGCGCTCCCGGCACACCAATCTCGAATAGCGCCGGCCTTCCGCAGGGGCTAATAGACAGAACGAAAAACGAAAAACGTGCTTGTAAATACTGAGGCGGAAACGGCCCGCTCCGCATAGGGAGATAGCGAATGGCGCTCGACAATCTCGACGGCGCTGGGGTTGGTATGGACGCGGAGCACCTCGTGGCCCGCGTCGCCTGGTATTATTATATTGCGAACATGACGCAGCAGGAGATCGCGGACCGTCTCGGTCTGACGCGGCTGCGGGTCAACAAGATCATCGGCCAGGTTCGGGCGGACGGATCGGTGCAGGTGGAGATTCGCCTGCCGCTTGCGTCCTGCGTTGAGCTCGAGGAAGAGCTGAAGGGCCGCTACAATCTCACCGACGCGGTGGTCGTTCCGGCGCTCCGCGACGAGGAGGCCCAGAAGCGTGTCATCGGCGAGGCCGCCGGACTGTTGCTCGAAGGCATGCTGAAGGATGGCCAGACGATCGGTATCGGCTGGGGCAAGACGCTGGTCTCGGCGGTCAGGAAGCTGACCAGCCGGCGGTTTTCCCGCACGCGTGTGGTGTCTCTGATGGGCGGGCTGACGCGCGGCTCCGGCGCCAATACGTTCGAGGTGGCGAATCAGCTGGCACGCGTTCTTGGCGCGGAATGCCACTACATTCCTTCGCTTCTCTATTATCCCGATGATGAGAGCTTCGCCGGGCTGATGAGCTATCCGCCGCTTGCGGAAGTGCTGGACGAGGCACGGCAGGCCGATGCGGTCCTCGTCTCATGCGGCGACCTTTCTGGACGTTCGCAGCTCTTTTCCGCCGTCTCGATCACGCCGCAGGAGATCGACGAGTTGAAGGAGCGTGGCGCCGTCGGCGAGCTTCTGGGGACGTTCCTCGATGCCGAAGGCCATGTGGTCGATCATTCGCTGAACTCCCGCGTGATGGCGCTCCATCCCTCCGATCTGGATCCGATCCGGACAGCCATCCTGGCTTCCGGCGATACCTACAAGCTGCCGGTCATCCGCGCGATCCTGCGCTCCGGGCACGTCAACCATCTCGTCACCGATGAAGCGGTGGCCGAGGGGCTGATGCGCGGGTAGGCCGTTTCCTGCGCTCTAAAGCCGCGGATGCCCGGGTATAAAAACCATTTGAAAATCTGATTTTACAAATGTAATCTCGGTTCACCGGTAAGGAAGATCCGCATCCTCGTCGGGACGAGAGGCCACGCGATGCACGAGGCCCCAGAGATCCGACGATCCTGCAGGCCTTCTCATGCGCGGCCCTGTCCGCGCACATGGAGCGCCCGCTATTGCCTCCATTGCCGGCGGTGAGGAAAGAAGTTCGAGGAACATCTCCATGAAAAAGCTCATGCTGGCGTCGCTTTGCGCCGCGTTTGTGGCACTGCCCTCCATCGTTGCCGCGAAAGACGCCCAAGACCCCCTCCGCTTCGTGCTGGTTCCCAAGGTGGTTCACCCGTGGTTTGACCTGGTCAACAACGGCGCCGAGGCAGCAGCCAAGATGTTGACGGAAACCACGGGCCGCGAAGTCAAGATCGAGTATCGCGCGCCGCAGAAGGCCGACGTCATCGAACAGAACAATATCATCTCCCGGTCCATCGCGACCCAGCCCGACGGCATCATCGTCGATCTCCTGGACGGCAAGGGCAACCGTGCCGTGCTCGAAGATGCCCTCGACCAGAACATCCCCGTCACGGTTTTCGACTCGGTGGCGCCGGAAGGCATGGGCCTGACCAGCGTCGGCAACGACTTCTGCGAGCAGGCCAACATCGCATCCGAACGCCTCGTCAAGCTGCTTGACGGCAAGGGTGAAGTCGCGATCATGATGGGTGTTCCGACCGCGCCGAACCACGCGATCCGTGCGGAATGCCACAAGAAGACCTTCGCGAAGTATCCCGGCATCAAGCTTGTCGCGACCGGCATCGATAACGACAACATCGAGACCGCGCAGAAGCAGGCTGCCGCGATCATGCAGGCCCATCCGGACCTGAAGGGTTGGGTGGCATGCGACGCCGCCGGCCCGATCGGTATCGGTCAGGCGATCAAGGAAGCCGGCAAGGTCGGCGTCGTCAAGTCGGTCGGCCTCGACAACCTTCCCGACCTTCTCGCCCTGATCAAGGAAGGCGTCGTGGAATCCTCGTCCTCGACCAAGCCCGAGATGCAGGGCTACTGGGCGGTTCTGTCGACCTGGCAGAGCGCCATGGGTCAGAAGACGCCGAAGTATATCGATACCGGCATTGCCATCATCACCAAAGACGATCTCTGATCGGCCCGGTGCGTTGGCGGCGGCTACCCTGAAGAGGTGGCTGCCGTCCGCATTATGAGATCCGCGTGGAGCGGGCAGACCTGTCCGCCGGTTTGCCCGCTCCATCGTGCCACCCATGTGATTGGGGACATCCGATGGCTTTTCTCGATGTCATAGGTATCCGCAAGGAATTTCCAGGGGTTGTCGCCCTGGATGACGTCAATCTCGAAATCGAACTTGGCAAGGTTCATGTCTTCGCCGGAGAAAACGGCGCCGGCAAGTCGACGCTGATCCGCGCTCTCACCGGCATCATGCCGGTCGACCGGGGCACGATCCGCATCGACGGACGCAACCCGACGGAAGATCGGTCGCTGTTCGACCTGATTGCCTATGTGCCGCAGGAGCTTAATGTCTTCGCGCACATGTCGGTTGCTGAGAACCTCTTCATGCCGTTCTCTAAATCCGGCTATTCGGGGTCCATCCTCGACCACAAGCGAATGATGCGCGAGGCGCGGGACTATCTCGCCCGCTTCGACATCCACGCCGATCCGGAGCAGAGCGTGGAATCGATCGCGATTTCCGATCGCCAACTTCTGCAAATCGCGCGCGCGGCGACCAACAAATCGTTTCGGGTGATGATCCTGGACGAGCCGACGACGTCGCTGACGACGCACGAGATCGAGCGCCTGTTCAAGATCATCCGGCAATTGCGCGCCAATGGCACCGCGATCGTCTTCGTCTCCCACAAGATGGAGGAGATCTTCGACATCGGCGATACCGTCACGGTGCTGCGCAACGGCAAGAGTGTCGGCACCCGCGCGATGGCGGAGGTTACCGAGGCCGAACTCATCCGGATGATGTCCGGTGGCGAGATCCGTCTCGACCAGACCTTCCAGCCGACGGTGGCGCCCGGCGAGACGATCCTCGATGTGAAGAATCTGACGGGCATTGGCTACGAAGACGTTTCCTTTACGCTCCGTCGCGGCGAGATTCTCGGTTTTGCCGGGCTCGTTGGCGCCGGCCGTTCAGAGCTGATGCAGGGCGTCTACGGCTACATAAAGCCGAAGAACGGTTCGGTGTTGCTGAAGGATGCGCCGTTGGCGCTCGGCTCGCCCAGTGCGTCGGTCGCCGCGGGCATGCTCTACCTTTCCGAGGAACGCAAGCTGCATGGCATTCTGCCGACGCTCAGTGTGCGCGAGAACATCGGCATCTCCGTTCTCGATCGGATCACGCGGTCCGGTGTGATTTTCAGCAACAAAGAGCATTCGATCGTTCGCGACGTTATCAGCAACTACGACATCAAGACATCTTCGTCGGAAAAGAAGATCATGTTCCTTTCCGGTGGCAATCAGCAAAAGGCGATCATCGGCCGCGCCATGGCGCGACGCCCGGACGTGCTGATCTTCGACGAGCCGACCCGCGGCATCGACGTGCGCACCAAGGTCGAGATCTACAAGATCATGAAATCCCTGGCCGAGGAAGGAGTGGCGATCATTCTGGTCTCCTCCGAGCTGGCCGAGTTGAAACGGTGCGCGACGCGCATCATCACCATGTACGACGGTTCAGTCAGCGGCGAGTTCGAGACGGCGGATGCCGATGTCGACGTGCTGGTGGGAGCCATCATCGGTTCGGGAGAACTCCGTCATGTCGTCTGAAGTCCTTGCCGAAACTGCCCCTGCAAAGAAACGCAGCCTGGCGAGTCGGATTGCAAGCGTGCCGCTTCTCGGTGTCTTTGTCGCGCTGGTGTTCATCTTCGTTGCCTCGTGTCTCTTGTCCGAGCACTTCCTGACCTCCTACAACATGACCATCATGGCGCGGACATTGGCGTTCGTCGGTCTCGTGACCCTCGGTCAGTCAATGCTGATGATCCTCGGCGAACTCGACCTGTCGCTCGGCGCGATCGCCGGTCTTTGCGGCGTCGTCGGCGGCATCATGATGGTGCAACTGGGGTGGAATCCGTGGCTGGCGCTGTTCCTATGCCTGGCGCTCGGCACGCTCTGCGGCCTTCTCAACGGTCTTCTGGTGGTGACGCTTCGCCTCCATTCGCTGGTGCTCACCATCGGTATGACGGGCGTCTATGCCGGCGCCAACCTCGTCGTTACCAAGGGCGTTGCGATTACCGGCATTCCCGATCAGATCAGCATTCTGGGCAAGGGCGCACCCTATGGCGTGCCGGTGCCGTTCATGATCCTCGTCGTGGCGCTGGTCATCATCACGTTCGTTGCCGTCAAGACACCGTTTGGCCGCTATCTTTACGCCATCGGCAACAACCCGCCGGCGGCCCGCATGCTAGGCATCCGCGTCGATAGCATGCGCGCCATCGTCTTTGCTGTCGCCGGCTTTCTGTCGGCGCTCGCCGGCATGCTGATGGTTGCTCGTCTGGGCACCGCGCAGCCTTCGATCGGTGAATCCTGGGTGCTGTCGCCGATCGCCGCTTCGGTCATCGGCGGCGTCGCCACCACCGGCGGCGTGGGCAGTCCGATCGGCGCGATCATCGGTGCGGCGATCATCGGCATCATCGAGAACATCATCGTGCTGTTCGGCGTTTCCCCCTACTGGCAGTCGGTGGTCTCGGGCGCGATCGTGGTGCTCGCCATCTCCTTCGACTCCATCTCGCGTCGTTATCTCAAACGCGAGAGCTGAACCGACACCCGAGCCCGCCTGTCCACTTCAATTGCGGACGGGCGGGTGAAACCTGGGAGTGAACACATGAAACTCGGCGTTAATCTCTCCTTTGCCGTCAAGCGCTGGATCGAGCCGCAAGCGCTCGCCGCGTTGATCCGTGACAAGCTCGACGTCACCTACGTTCAGTACACGTGGGACCTGACGGATCCGTGGTGGCCGGCGGCGGTGCGCGATCGCCTGGCGCGGGCCTACGCAAAGGCGTTCCGGGAAGCCGGGCTCGTGACGGAGAGCACGTTTGGCGGGCTGGCTTCCTACACCTACAACCATTTCCTCGCCCCCAGCGACGACCTGCGCCGTTGCGGCCACGAGCACCTGAAGCGCGCCATCGACATGACCTCGGAAATGGAAGTGCCGGCAACAGGCATGCCGTTCGGCTCCTACTCCTCCGCCGACGCGGTCAATCCGGCACGGCGCGCGGAGATCCTCAAGGAAGCCGAGGAGATGTGGATTGATCTTGCCGGTCATGCGGCGCGGCGCGGCCTGAAGATGCTTTACGTCGAGCCGGTGCCGCTCGGGACCGAATTTCCCTCTTCGGCGGCCGACGGGCTGAAGCTGATGAAGGACCTCGACGGCAAGACCGACATTCCGGTCCGGCTGCTCGTCGATTGGGGCCATGCACTGTTCGAACCGCTGTTCGGCGAGGACGCGAACATGGACCATTGGGCCAAGACCTGCGGCGATTACATCGCGGCCTATCACATCCAGCAGACCGACGGTCAGCTCGACCGGCACTGGAGCTTTGCCCATGACGGCGTGATCAGTGTTCAGCAGATGGAGGATTTCTGGAAGCGTTGGAATCTCACCGACCAGACCTTCTTTGCCGAATTCGTGTATCCCTTCGAGGCGACCGACGAAGATGTCCTCGATGACATGGTCAAGGCCATGTCGACCCTTAAAACGGCCGAAGCGGCCTGAAGAACCAGCGTCGGAGGCACCGCGCTATGAGACGTGTGAAGAAAATCCTCAACGATCCGGCCAACGTCGTCGACGAAACGCTCGAGGGCATGGTCCTTGCCGGCGACGGCGCGACGAAGCTGCTGCCGGGTCGCATCGTCGCTGCGGAGCGCGGCGACGTCGGCGAGAAAGTCGGCCTCTTGATAGGCGGCGGCTCGGGGCACGAGCCGATGTTCGCTGGCTATGTCGGCCCGGGCCTTGCCGATGCGGCGGTCTGCGGCCAGGTGTTCGCGGCACCGACGCCGGACGTGATCATGGACGCCACCAAGGCCGTCGATCACGGGCGCGGCGTCCTCTACATCTACGGCAACTATTCTGGCGACAACATGAACTTCGATATCGCTGCGGAACTGTGCGCGGATGAGGATATCGAGACGCGGACCGTCCGGGTGCGCGACGATGTCGCCGCCGCGCCGATCGAGCGCATCGACGATCGACGTGGCATCGCCGGCGATTTCTTCGTCATCAAGGTGGCGGGGGCCGCGGCGGAAAAGGCGGAGAGTCTGGAAGAACTCCACCGGATCGCGGCAAAGGCGGAAGCCAACACGCGCTCGATCGGCGTTGCCGTTTCCGCCGGTTCGATTCCGGAGACGGGCCAGCCGACCTTCGAACTCGGCGAGGACGAGATCGAGATCGGCATGGGCGCCCATGGTGAACCCGGTGCGAAGCGCCAGAAGCTCGCGCCGGCCGATGAGATCGTCGACCAGATGATGGATCTTCTGCTCGCGGATCTGCCGTTCAAGAAAGGCGATGAGGTGGCTCTCCTCATCAACAACCTCGGTTCATCGACACCGATGGAGCTGTTCGTGGCCAACCGTCGGGTGCGCCAGCGGCTCGATGAGGCTGGTATCACGGTCCACAAGAGCGAAGTCGGTCCGTTCATCACCTCACAGGAGATGGCCGGCTATTCCGTTACCCTGATGCGGCTCGATGACGAATTGAAGACCTACCTCGATGCGCCGGCCAAGTCGCTGGCTTACACGAAGTGAGCGGGGAAACCATGACAAAGGAACTGGATGCCGCCGGCGTGCGCAAGATGCTGATCGGCGCTTGTGATGCGATGCTCGCCTCCATCGACCGGCTTACCGAGGCCGATCAGGTGATCGGCGACGGCGACCACGGCGTTGGCATGAAGCGCGGCTTCGCCGCCGCGCTCGATTATCTTGAGAAGAACGAACCGGACACGGTCGGCGAGATCTTCAAGGGCGTCGGCACGGCGATCATGATGAGCTCGGGCGGCGCCTCGGGTGCCATCTTCGGTACGATGTTCCGTGCCGGCCAGCAGGCCTGCGGCGAGGCCAGGACGCTCGATGGCGCGGGCTTTGCGGCGTGGCTCGATGCCGGCCTCAAGGCGGTGGAGAAGCGTGGCGGAGCGGCGCCGGGCGGCAAGACGATGATTGATGCGCTCGACCCGGCGGCAACGGCTGCGGCGGGTGTCGGCGACGATCTCGGCGCAGCGCTGAAAGCGGCAACTGCGGCCGCGCTTGACGGCGTCGAGGCAACGAAGTCGATGATCGCCTCGACCGGCAAGGCGCGGACGCTCGGCGAGCGCTCGCTCGGCTATCCGGATCCCGGTGCGATTTCGTTCTCTATCATCATGGACGGCATGACGAAGGTCGCAACGAGCCAAGACGCCGGCGCCTGAGACGAGGGCTCTCCGCCTCGTTGAAGAGCGCGGCGGCCGATCCGTTACCCGGTCCGTTCTCCTCCCCGAACGGCCCATGGCACCACTGGCAAGACATGAACGCCGGATGCGCAGAGCCCGTGTCCGACGAAGTGAGGGATTTGTCCGATGACCCGCCCTTTCTGGATCGGTACGAGCTGGAAGATGAACAAGACCATCGGTGAGACGCGGAGCTATATCCGGCGTCTCGTCGAGGGACCGCTGCCGACCGACATGACACCGTTCATCGTGCCGCCTTTCACCGCGCTAGCGGCGGCGCGCGAGGCGATCGGCGATGCGCCGGTTCGCCTCGGGGCGCAGAACATGCACTGGGAAGACGAGGGTGCGCATACGGGGGAGATCGCGCCGCGCATGCTGACCGACATCGGTGTCGATCTCGTTGAACTCGGTCACTCGGAGCGCCGGGCGGACCAGGCGGAGACGGATGCGACGATCAACGCCAAGGTGCGCGCGGCGATTATCCATGGGTTGAGGCCGCTCGTGTGTGTCGGCGACAGGGCGGACGAACTGGCCGCCGCGGCGTCTGCCGAGACGGTCGTCAGGCAGGTCAAACTGGCTCTCGCCGGCATCGAAGCGGACAAGCTGGCGAGCGCTCTCATCGCCTATGAGCCGGTCTGGGCGATTGGCGAGAGCGGCAAGGTCGCCTCGCCGGATCACGTCAGGAGCGTTCACGATGCTGTGCGCGCCGCGCTCGATTTGCGCGGGCTGACGGACGTTCCGGTTCTTTACGGCGGTAGCGTCAACGCCGGGAACGCGGCGGCGCTTGCCGCGATCGACAGTGTGGACGGCCTCTTTGTTGGCCGGGCGGCCTGGTCGGCGGAGGGGTTCCTCTCGGTCATCGCGTCTGCCGGCGAGGGCCGCAAGGCCGCGCGCTGATCCCGCGCTTCGGCGTTCGGCACCGGGCATTCTCTCCCCTTTCCGACATGAAAATCGCGGCCGCCGCGGATGCGACGGTCGCGATCTTCTTTGCGCCTATGGGCCGATCTCGCGTGGATCGTTCGTCGTATGGGCCGACGTGCGACATTGGTTGTTTCCAGCCTTTTGGCGACCGGTGTGAGGCGTTATCGCCCCGTTTTCCTCACGCCTTAAGGCTGAACACCGTTCCGGCGATGAGAATGAAGCTGCCGACGATGACGAGCTGCCAGGTGCTCGGGATGCCGGCGAGAATGAGAACGTTGTTGACGAGGGTGATCAGGACGACGCCGAGAATGGTGCCGATGACCGAGCCCGATCCGCCGGTGATGCGTGCGCCGCCAAGGACGACGGCGGCGATGACGTCCATTTCAGATCCGGCGAGATCGAAGGGGTTGGCGAGCCGGTTGGCCGAGACGTGGATGATGCCGGCGATGCCGGCGAGGAGTCCGGCGTAGGTGAAGACGAAGAGATGCACCTTGAGGAGATTGTAGCCGAGCCGTTCGGCGATGTTGGCGTTGCCGCCGACGGCGAAGACGGCGCGGCCGATGAGCGTGCGCTCCAGGATCCACCAGGTCACAAGCGCGGCGACGACGAGCACCAGCACGTAGGCGGGCAGGACGGCGATGAAGCCGTTTTCCGCCGTCTGGCGCATCAGCTCGTATTTCCCGAAGGCCTCCATCGACGCGGGGATGTTCATGAACAGGCCGGTGCCGATGAAGGTCAGAAGGAAGCCGCGGATGACGTATTGAGTGCCGATGGTGACGATCAGCGAGGGCGCGCGAAGCTTGTTGACCAGAATGCCGTTCATGGAGCCGAGAATGGCGCCGCCGATGGCGCCGGCGATGAAGATCGGCACGATCGATATGTCTGGCGCGATGGCGACGACCACCTTGGTGATCAGGTACATCACGAAGGCGGCGATTGCGGTGAAGGAAATGTCGAGGCCGCCGGCGGCCAGCACGATCAGCACGCCGAGCGCGAAGAGGCCGCGCACGACGGAGGCGCGGGCGATGTCGAAGACGTTGGAGATCTGCCAGAACGAGGGGTTGATAGCACCGACGATGATGCTGACGATGACGATCAGGATAAGCGTCACCACCGGCGGGTGGCGGATCAACCAGCGCAGGATGCGGCCAATCGCATGGCGGTGCGCCTTTTCCGGTGTCTTGTCGAGGGCAATGTCGCTCATTGTCCGGTCCTCCCGGGGGCGTCGCTCATCATGGCGGTGTAAAGCTCGTCCTCGCCGACGGTTTCGGCATCGAAGGTGGTGGCGAGAACGCCCTTGCGCATGACGGCGATGCGATCGCAGTTCTGCAGCAGTTCCGGCAGATCGTCGGAGATAATCACGATGCCGACCCCATCGGCGGCGAGCCGCTGGATAATGCGGAAGATCGTGTCCTTCGATCCGACGTCGACGCCGACCGTCGGCCCGTGCAGCACCAGCAGGCGCGGATCGATGGCCAGCCAGCGGGCGATCAGCACGCGCTGCTGGTTGCCGCCCGACAGCGACTGGACGGGGTTGGCGGTGTTCGGCGTCGCGATCTGCAACTCCTCGACCATGCGGCTTGTGAGCTCGCGCCGGCGTGAGCGATCGACGAAGCCGAATTTTGCCTTCAGGCGGTCAAGAACCGTGACGATGATATTGGAATCGATGGATTTTTCGAGGAACAATCCCTCGTCGAGCCGGTCTTCCGGGACGTAGCCAATACCAGCCGCGATCGCATCGCTCGGGGTCCCGGGCGTGACGTCGCGGCCGTCGAGCTCGATCCGGCCCCTGTTGGCGGGCGAGACGCCGGAAAGTGCCAGCGCCAGTTCGTTGCGGCCGGAATCGAGAAGGCCGGTGATGCCGAAGATTTCGCCGCGATGAACGCTGAAGGAGATGTCGGAGAAGGCGCCCTCGCGGCCTAGGCCCGTCACCGCCATGAGGTTTTCGCCGCCGTGGGCGGCCTGGCGGTAGCGCTGCTCCTCCAGTGTCTTGCCGGTCATCCAGTAGGTGAGGGCGGTCTTGTCGTAGTCGGCGATGTCGCCTTCCATGACCTTGGCGCCGTCGCGCAGGATGACGATCTGACCGCCGATCTCCTTGCATTCGTCGAGCTTGTGGGTGACGAAGATCAGCGAAATGCCCTGGCTGCGCAGGCGTTCCACGATCCGGAAGAGGTTCTGCACTTCACGGCGGGTCAGTGCGGTGGTCGGCTCGTCCATGATGACGAGCCGGGCTCGGGTGGCGATGGCGCGAGCGATGGCGACGAGTTGGCGGGTGGCGATCGGCAGTTCGCTGACGATCGTCTTCAGGAATGCGGGATCGTGCGGCAGGTCGATCTCCTGCAGCGCCTCGGAGGCGACCTCCCACATGCGCGAGCGGTCGAGACGCCGCGCCAGATTGCCTTTCGAGGAAACGAGTTGCTGGCCGAGCGCGACGTTCTCCGCGACGCTGAGATTGGGGAGGAGTGAAAGGTCCTGGTAGACGGTCTCGATGCCGTACATCTGGGCGGCAATCGGTGTCATGACGCCGATATCCTCGCCTTCGATGAGGATCTCGCCGGAGCTGGCGGGCTGGGCGCCGGAAATGATCTTGATGAGGGTGCTCTTGCCGCAGCCGTTTTCCCCCATCAGGTGGTAGATGCGGCCGGGTTCGATCGCCAGGCTGACGCCCTTGAGAGCGTGCACGCCGGCAAAGCGCTTGTGGATGTCCCGCACCTCCAGAAAGGGCACGGCGGCGTTGCCTGCGGCCCGGGGAGCGGGCGCGGCTGCAGTCGTTTGGTCCATGGCCGTATCCGACATGACAGCGACCCTCGTTCTTGGAAAAGTGAGGCGACAAGGAAGGTGGCAAGAATCCGGCGCCGGGCGGATGGGCCTCCGGCGCCGGATCGATCATGGCTGTCGGATCAGAACGGGTATTTCTGATAGTTGGTCTTGTCGACGTCGACCCACGCCTGGCCGACGAGGATGATGCCGTCGCCGGCGCCCTTCTTGACCTTCATGTCGTGGTAGCCTTCGACGCCGAGGTCGAGACCGTCTTTGAATTCCTTGCCTTCCAGGACCATCTTGGCGATCACGTTCATGACGTAGCCGGCGTCCTTGGGATCCCAGAAGCTGATCGACTGCACCGCGCCACTTTCCAGATAGGGGCCGGTGTCTTTGGGCAGGCCAAGGCCGACGACGCAGACCTTGCCGACGAGGCCGGCTTCCTCGACCGCGCGGCCGATGCCGATGACGTCGATCGCCGAACCGCCCTGGAAGCCTTTGATATCCGGATATTTTTTCAGGATTTCCTTGGCCTTCTCATAGGCGCGGTTGGCATCGTTGAAGGATTCGTTCTTCGGCGAGACGAGTTCCATGTCCGGGAACTGCTTGGCATATTCCGCGCCGCCGTCGGCCCATTGCACATGGGTCAGGCTGCCGAGGGAGCCGACGAAAGAGGTCCATTTGCCCTTGTGATCCATGCAATCGGACAGGCGCTCGTTGAAGTGCGCGCCGAAGGCGTAGTTGTCAAAGGCCTCGATGTCGACCAGCGTGTTCTTGGCGGCGTCGGCCTCATGGGTGACGACCTTGATGCCACGCCGCATGGCGCGTTTCAGGACGCCCTCGGTGGCCGAGGGATCCATCGGTACCACGGCGATGGCATCGACCTTGCGGGCGATAAGGTCCTGAATGAGGCGGCCCTGCTGGGCGGCGTCGGCCTTGGCCGGGCCGATCTGGCGGGCGTCGATGCCCGGATTGTCCTTGTTGAAGGCCTCGACGCCTTCGTTCATGCGCTTGAACCAGTTCTCGCCCGTCACCTTGACGACGGTGACGATGGTCTTCTGCTCATCGGCAAGTGCCTGGCCGGCAAGGCCGAGACCGCCGATGACGGCGAGGCAAGCGGCAATTTTGCCCAGGCCGGATTTCTTGAATTCAGACATGACGTTTCCTTCTTGGGGGTTATGGAATTCGGTTTTCTTATTGGGCTGCCGAAATGTCGTGACGGTGCATGCCGATCATGACCGTTTCGGAAACCAGATCCTCAGGTTGACCCGCGAACTGGTCAGGAACGCCAGGAGCAGGAGGCCCCAGGCGCAATCGCGGAAGAAATTGGAGATTTCCAGGAAGTTGAACATGCTGGAGAGGATCTGCAGGGCTGTCGCCGACAGAACCACGCAGACGATGCGACCGTAGCCGCCTTCGGGACGCACCCCCGCCATGACCGCGATCAGGATCGCGATGAGGACGTAGGACGTGCCGTAGTCCCATTTCATGCTTGCCGTGCGCGAGGCGATGATGATGCCTGCAACGGAGGCGATGACACCGCAGGCGGTGTAGGTGACGAGGAGGATGCGCTTCTGTGCGATGCCGGCGTAGCGCGCCGCCTTGGCGTTGCTGCCAAGAAGGTAAAGCCGGGTGCCGAAGGGCGTGAAACGCAACACGGCGCCGACGAGGAGCGCGATCGCCAGGAAAAGCGAAAAACAGATCGGCACGCCAAGGATCGGCGAATTGCCGAAATCGTCGAGCGGTTCGACATAGCCGAGACCGAGGGCGGAGCCATTCGTCAGCACCACCGCGATACCGGTGAAGAAGAGCTGGGTGCCAAGCGTCGCGATGATCGGCGTCAGATTGGCGTAGGCAATCATGAAGCCGTTGAAGAGCCCGCCGGCGAGGCCGACGAGAAGGCCGGTGCCGGCGAAGATCAGCGTGAACATCCACGGCGCGTCGTCGGGATTGACGAAATGCATCGCCGTCAGGCCTGAGACGACGCCAGTCAGGTTGGCGAGTGCGATCCCCGACAGGTCGATGCCGCCGTTGCCGGAAATCATGGCGAGCGTTACGCCGATGGCGAGGAGCCCGAGTTCGGGCACCTGCGAGGCCATCGACTGCAGGTTATAGAGGCTTATGAAGTCCGTGCCGACGGCGAACGTTGCCGCCGTCATGATCAGCACATTGAGCAGGACGAGAAAATTGAACTGGCGATCGGCCATCATGGCGAGCCCTCCCTTGGCCCGTCGTTCACAGGTGGATCAGGCCGAAACCAGACCCTCGGCCATCGTCTGCAGGATTAGGCAGCAAGAGGCCGATCCGGCATCGATGACACCGCGGGACCGCTCTCCGAGGCGGCTTGCGCGTCCGACTTTGGCGATCATGTCGCGGGTTGAATCGCGACCCGATTCCGCCGCGGCCGACATCGCCGCGAGGCAGGATTCCAGCGGTTCGCCCGACTTTTCCGCCTTCTCGAAGGCTTCGACGGCGGGGTTCAGGGCGTCGAGCAGCGTCTTGTCGCCGGGATGCGCCTCGCCGATCTCAAGGACGCCCTCGTAGCCCGCGCGCAGCATTTTCGCCACGGTCGGGGCGTCGAGGGTCACGGCGCCGTCGAGAGCGTCGCTCATATCGATGAAGAAGGAGCCGTAGAGCGGTCCCATGGAGCCGCCTATGCCGTTCATCAGCGTCAGGCCGAGGGTCTCGAAACCGACGTCGAGGCCGGGAAGCGGCTCGCCCAGCTTGTCACGGCACAGGGCGAAGCCCTTGGCCATGTTGATGCCGTGGTCGCCGTCGCCGATAAGACCGTCGATCTCGCTGAGATATTCTCGGTTCGCGGTGATGGCGTCGATCAGGTCACCGACGATGAAGCCGGCCTTCTCAACGGTAAGGGCCATGGGGTCAATCTCCAACGCAGCTGAGGCCGATGGAGCGTGCAGGGTGGGCCATCAGGCGCTCGAGCTCGTCGTCGAGACGCATGACCGTCAGGCTGACGCCCATCATTTCCAGGGAGGTGAAATAGTTGCCGACGAAGCGATGGACGGGAACGATGCCCTTCTGGTCGAGGACGTCAGCGATGCGATCGTAGAGAATATAGAGTTCCATGGCTGGCGTTGCGCCGAGTCCGGACACGAGGACGGCAACGCGGTCGCCCTTTTCGAAGGGCAGATCGGGCAGTACGTAATCGAGCATCAGGTCGGCCATTTCACTGGCCGAGGTGATGGGCAGTACCTTCACGCCCGGCTCGCCATGGTGGCCGATGCCGACCTCCATCTCGCCGTCGGCGATGTGGAAATTGGGCTTGCCGGCCGCGACGATGGTGCAGGGCGACAGGCCGATGCCGATGCTGCGGGTGTTGTCGATGGCCTTCTGGGCGGCAGCGATGACCTCATCAAGGCTTCCGCCCTCGGCGGCGCGCGCAGCGCCCGCCTTCCACATCAGGATCTCTCCGGCGACGCCGCGCCGCTTGGCCATTTCGTCGGCAGGGGCGGAGGCGACGTCGTCGTTGGCGATGACGGTCTTGACGTCGATGCCGGCGCACGCAGCGAGCTTGCGCGCCATCTTCACGTTCATGTTGTCGCCGGCGTAATTGCCATAGAGGCAGGCGACGCCAGCGCCGCCGTCGGCTGCCTGGAAGGCATCGAAGAAGGCCTGAGCCGTGGGGGAGGAGAAGATCTCGCCGATGGCGGCGGCGTCGATCATGTTCTCGCCGACATAGCCGATAAAGGCCGGCTCATGGCCGGAGCCGCCACCGGTGACGATGCCGACCTTGCCAGCCTTCGGCGCGGCGAGATTTTTGATGACGCGGGGATTTTCGGTGGGGCTGACCAGATCAGCGTGGCATTTCAAGTAGCCACGGACAGCGTCTTCAACCACAAGATTAGGATCGTTGAATATTCTATTCATCGGCCACCTCCTCCTAGCTTTTGTTTTTATATGAAGAGTTTCTAATGTTATTGCGGGCATCTACTTCGGTTGCGGAAATCCGCACCGGAAACCAAGCCATTTTTGACAGACAAAACGCTACGCTTCGGTCGATCATATGTCAATATGATGGATCATATGTGACACGTAAGGTTCACACGTTTTTTGCAGTACATGAACACTATATATGCAATTTGGGCATTTATAGGTATTTTTTCCTCGTATTTAACAATGAATTTGTGAATTCGGCCATATTGCGCTCCGAAATGCCGCAATGAGTGTGATCATCCGTTCAACAAGATTGACAATTGTTCGATTCTTCGCTAGCGTGGCGACGATCACAAAAGCTGTCGACGAGCGAGTAAAACTGCATGCCGATCGTCGGAGGTGAGGCGTGCCGTGAGGTGCGCGTGCGGGACTTCAAATTGGAATAGCTGGTCGGACGTCGGTATCGGCCATGGTTGGAGTGGGCGGTGCCCGGCATTGCCCGAACGGGTGCTTTTGCGCCGGAGGATAAGTCAATGGCGATCGCGATCGGATGCGATGAAGCGGGCGTTGCCCTGAAGGACGCGCTCAAGGAATACATGGCGGCAAAGGGCTACGAGGTCGAGGACTTCGGGACCTTCGGCGACAAAGCGGTGCTCTATCCGGATGTCGCGTTCGAGGTCGCAAAGTCGGTCGCGTCGGGCAAGAACCATCGCGCCGTTCTCATCTGCGGCACGGGCATCGGCATGGCGATCAGCGCCAACAAGGTGCCGGGCATCCGCGCCGCGCAGTGCCACGACGTCTATTCCGCCGAGCGTGCGCGCATGAGCAACAACGCCCAGATCATCACCATGGGCGCGCGGGTGATCGGTCATGAGCTGGCCAAGACGATCCTCCAGGCCTGGCTCGACTCCGAATTCCAGGAAGGGCGTTCAACGCCGAAGGTCAACCGCATCATCGAATTCGAAAAGACCGGACAGTAAGGCGCCTGGCGATGCGCCCGCGGGGAGAGTGCTGGCGGGCGCGCGCTGTCTGATATCCCCTATCTGACCGGACCCGCGTCGCCGGTCGTTTTGCGGAAAGGCGATGCGCGTTCGCGACGGCTGGACCGGTCTGGCGGGAGATACTGCCGCCCACCGCAGCCGAACCGGAG
The DNA here is from genome assembly GCA_963675285.2 of uncultured Rhodobium sp. Lineage (GTDB taxonomy): Bacteria > Pseudomonadota > Alphaproteobacteria > Rhizobiales > Rhodobiaceae > Rhodobium. The sequence goes on along the minus strand of CAXXGS010000002.1, from coordinate 448,209 downwards.
ATTTCCCTCTTATGGACGACAAGCTTTCCCAGATCCGCAAGCACACGGTGATCGTCGCCGACAGCGGCGATATTGAGAGTATTCGCAAGGTCTCGCCGCAGGATTGCACCACCAACCCCTCGCTCATCCTTCGCGCTGCGAAGATGGATGCCTATGCCTCGCTGGTCGAGGATGCCATTACCTGGGCCAAGGGCATCTCGAGCGATGAGGATTGGGTCGATCACGCGCTTGACCGGCTGGCGGTCAATTTTGGCGCCGAACTCTCCCGTATCGTGCCGGGTGTGGTCTCCACCGAAGTCGATGCGCGCCTCTCGTTCGATACCGAGGCGACGATCGCCAAGGCGGAGCGCCTTATCGCGCTCTACAAGGAACTTGGCGTCGACAAGAGCCGGATCCTGATCAAGGTCGCGGCGACGTGGGAGGGTGTCCGCGCCGCGGAGATCCTCGAGAAGCGCGGTATCCACTGCAATCTGACACTGGTCTTTGCCAAGGTTCAGGCGGTGGCCTGCGCCGAAGCTGGCGTGTTCCTGATCTCGCCCTTCGTCGGCCGTATTCTCGACTGGTACAAGAAGGCGACGGGCGAGGAGTATGACGCCACAACGGATCCGGGTGTAAAGTCGGTCACCGAGATTTACGACTACTATCGCACCTATGGCTACAAGACCGTCGTCATGGGCGCCTCCTTCCGCAACACGGGTGAAGTCGAGGCCCTGTGCGGCTGCGATCGGCTGACCGTCGGCCCGGCGCTTCTCAACGAGCTGTCCTCCCAGACCGGTGAAGTGAAGCGGGCGCTCGCCCCGTCGGGCGACGCTCCGCTCGCTCCGCCGAGGCCGCTGTCGGAAAAGGATTTCCGCTGGCAGCTCAACCAGGATGCAATGGCGACCGAAAAGCTGGCGGAAGGTATCCGCCTCTTCCACCAGGATACCGAGAAGCTGCGTGAGTTCATCCGCGACTTCCAGTCCCCCAAAAGTCTCGCCTCCTGATGCCCCCAGCGGGCGCCGTCGGCCGACCGGTTCCTCCTCCCTCCGGTCGGCCGATGCCTTCCCGTCCTGCCCACAAGACGCCGCTCCGGCGCATGAGGTGACTTGATGTCCGCTATTTCTTCCCCGTCCGAAATCCATACCAATATGGCCAATGCCCTCAGGTTCCTGGCCATCGACGCCGTGGAGGCGGCGAAATCGGGTCATCCGGGCCTGCCGATGGGCATGGCCGACGTGGCCACCGTTCTTTTCCGTGATGTTCTCAAGTACGACCCGCGCAATCCAACATGGCCGGATCGCGACCGCTTTGTCCTCTCTGGCGGTCACGGGTCCATGCTGCTCTACGGACTGCTTCATCTGACCGGCTATAAGGGCATGCCGCTTTCGGCGCTGGAACGCTTCCGCCAGCTCGATTCGGTCGCCGCCGGGCATCCTGAAGTGGAACCGGAGATCGGCATCGAGACCACGACCGGCCCCCTCGGCCAGGGTCTTGCCAATGCTGTCGGCATGGCTCTGGCCGAGCGGATTCTCAACGCCCGCTTTGGTGATGATCTCGTCAGCCACCGCACGTGGGTGACCTGCGGTGACGGCGACCTGATGGAGGGCATCAGCCACGAGGCGGCCTCGCTCGCCGGCCATCTGCGCCTCGACCGGCTGACGGTTCTCTACGACGATAACCAAATCTGCATCGACGGCGCGACGGACCTGTCCAACTCCGAAGACGTGATCCAGCGCTTCACCGCCTACGGCTGGAAGACCTGCCGCATCGACGGGCACGATCCTGATGCTATTCGCTCCGCCACCCAGATGGCGATGGAATCGAGCCGGCCGACGCTCATTGCCTGCCGCACCACGATCGGCTACGGCGCGCCGACCAAGGCCGGCAAGTCGGCTGCCCATGGTGCTCCGCTCGGTGCCGACGAGGTGAAGGCGACGCGCGAGGCGCTCAACTGGCCGCACGCACCGTTCGTCGTTCCCGACGACGTTCGCGAGCATTGGCTTGACGCCGGTCGCCGTGGTGAAAAGGACTATGTGTCCTGGACCGCCCGATACAACGCGGCATCTGACGAGGTGCGCAAGAGCTTCGACGAGGCGCTTTGCGGCGCCCTGCCGGACCTCGATGCGCTCATCGACGGTGTCGTGGCGGAAATGATGGAGAACCGGCCGACGATCGCGACGCGCGCGGCTAGCGGTGTGGTGCTGGAAAAGCTCGGCGCGGCCTATCCCTCTCTCGTTGGCGGATCGGCGGACCTGACGCCGTCGAACAACACCCGCTTTTCCACCGCGATCGATATCGCGCCCGGCGAATACGATGGGAACTACGTGCGCTACGGCGTGCGCGAGCATGCGATGGGCTCGGTGATGAACGGCATGGCGCTGCATGGCGGCATCGTTCCCTACGGTGGCACGTTCCTGGTCTTTTCCGACTATGCGCGTCCGGCGATCCGGCTTGCCGCGCTGATGGGCCTCAGGGTCATCCATGTCGCGACACATGATTCCATCGGGCTTGGCGAAGACGGTCCGACGCACCAGCCGGTCGAACACCTCGCGGCGCTGCGTTGCATCCCGGGGCTTCAGGTCTTCCGTCCGGCCGATGCCGTGGAGACGGCGGAAGCCTGGCAGATCGCGCTTGAATCGAATCATACCCCGAGCGTCCTGGCGCTTTCCCGCCAGGGCCTGCCGACACTTCGCCCGGCGGGCAAGAGCGGCAATCTCACCCGCGCCGGCGCCTATGAGATGTTCCCGGCCGAGGCCGGTGAGCACCGGGTGACGCTGATCGCCAGCGGTTCGGAGGTCTCGATCGCGGCCGAAGCGCGCGAGGCGCTGGAAGCCAAGGGAATCGGCACCTCGCTTGTTTCCATGCCCTGCGTCACGTTCTTTGCCGAAAAGGGTGAGGAGGCACGCAAGACGCTGCTTGGCGACAAGACGCTGAAGGTCGGTGTGGAAGCGGCACTGCGTCTCGGATGGGATGCGGTGCTTGACCGCGACGACATCTTCATCGGCATGTCGTCCTTCGGCGCGTCCGGCCCGGCGGGCGAACTTTATCGCCATTTCGGTATCACCGCCGAGGCGATCGTCGAGGCCGTCGAGGCGCGCCTCAGCGCATAACGTGTGTCGGGGCTGCATCCGCAAGGCATGGATGCGGTTCCGGAATCATGCTCAAATGCCCGGATGGCCGACGGCGGTTTGGTTTCGCCGCCGGCTCTTCTGGGCGGACGAGCACAGCGATGACCCAAAGTGAGACCAAGACCCTGAACAAGATTACCGACAGCGAAATCGCGCTGATGACGGAGATCGCTGCGCAATACTATCTCGACCAGGTGACCCAGGACGAGTTGTCGCAGAAGTTCAGCATGTCGCGCGCGAAGGTGGGGCGGCTGCTCCGGCGCGCGCGCGAAGAGGGGATCGTCGAGATCAACGTTCACCTCCATTCAGCGATCAATGCGGAGCTTGAGCAGGAATTCAAGCGCCGTTTCGGGGTCGACCGGGTGCTGATCTCCGTCGATCACCGCGATGCGGATTCGCAGCGCTCCGCGCTTGCCAGCCTCGTTGCCAACTATTTCAACAAGACGCTGACCGACGGCATGATCGTGGCGGTGGGCATGGGCCGCAACGTCGGTGCCGTCGCCGACAACATCTTCGCGCCGACGCAGCGTGCCGTCACCTTCGTCTCGGCCATCGGCGGCTCGCTGCGGGCCGGCGAGATCATGAACCCGGACCATATCGCCCGACGGCTCGCTTCGCGCTTTGGCGGCGAGAGCGAGACGCTCTACGCGCCAGCGCTTGTCGCCAATCCCGATCTGCGGACGGCGCTGATGGAGAACGACACCATCAAGCAGACCCTCGACAGGGCGCGGCGGGCCGATCTGGCGCTGATCGGCGTCGGCGATTTAAGCGAAGACAGCAACATGGTGCGCATGGGCTGGTTCTCGCCGCAGGAGATCGTGGAAGCGCGGCTTGCCGGCACCATCGGCGATCTGATGGGATACGACTTCATCGATATCAATGGCCAGCAGTCGCCGACGCCGATGCAGGGGCGGATTATCGGTCTGACCATCGGCGAACTCCGGCGCATCCCCAACGTCATCGCGATTGCCAGCGAGAGCACCAAGGCGGCCGGCATCCTCGGTGCGCTGAGGACCGGTGCCGTCAACACGCTGGCGACGAGCGCGACCAATGCGCATACCGTGCTCAATCTCGATGACGCGGCGCCCAAGCGCGACGGCGAATAGCACGAGCAGGCCGCCTCAGCGGCGACGGATCAGAACCGCGGCGACTGCCCAGCCGAGGCCGAAGGCAAGTGTCGTCGCGGACAGCGATGGCTCGGATCCGGGGCGTCGGCGTCGTGCGGTCTCGTCTGTCTCGCGGCCGGTCGCGATCCGCGATCTTCCATGTGCCTTGCCCAAATGGTCGGCCACATAGGCGCCGCGCTCACCCATCGGGAGAACCGGCGGCCGTGTGGTGTCTATGGCGGTCTGGTGCTCCATCTCCGCATCGATCTCGGCACCGAGGAGTAGCAGCGCCACCGCGATCCAGATCCACGTCATGAAACCGACGATGGCGCCGAGCGAGCCGTAAGTGGCGTTGTAGGAACTGAAGTTGGCGGCATACCAGGAAAACAGCGTCGAGGCCCCGAGAATCAGCACGACCGCCATTGCGGCGCCAGGCGTGATCCAGCGCCAGCGCGCGCGCCGTCGGCTCGGTCCGTAGCGATACAGAAGGACGATCGCGGCAAGGGCGATCAGGAACGAGACGCCATAGCTTGCGATGCGGATCAGCCATTCGGTTGCCGCGCCGAGGCCGACGTAGGCGAGCACCGTCGGCAGGCCGACGATGAGGCCGAGGAAGAGCGCGGCGCCGACGATGAAGCACAGCGTGAAGGTCATCGTTATCGCGGTGAGGCGGAGGAAGCTGCGCTTTTCCGTCTCGCCGTAGACGACATTGAGCGCGTCGAACAGCGCCTTTACCCCGGCGTTCGTTGTCCACAGAGCAAAGGCGAGGGAAACGAGAAACGTCAAGCCGAGCGTCGAATTGGCCCGTGCCGTCAGGCGTTCAAGCTGTCCGTTTAGGATTTCCAGTCCGCCGGCCGGCGCGATGCCGACAAGGCCGTCGGTCAGGGTCCGGGCCGTCTGCGGGTCGGCCGCCAGGCCGTAAACGGATACGAGGGCGGATAGAGCCGGGACGACGGCGAGCAGGAGATAGTATGTCACGCCGGCCGCGACCATCATCAGCCGGTCCTCGCCGATCTGGGCGACGACCCGCCAGAGAATATCGCGCCACCCGCTGGCTGTGATCTGCACCGGGGAGGCGGCGGCGCGTCCTCGGCCGAGCTGGCTGGCGCGTTTGTCGAGAAGGCATTCGTTCACACTGCGCACGCGCTCTGTCCCCCGGATTTCAAAGATTCTGCTTTTAAGGAAACCCCGCAGCCGCCGCCAGGGTTCCGCCACAGGCCGGTCATGCTGTCGGGTGGTCATGCCATCGGGTGGTCTTTGCGTGGTGCTGCATCGCGTCACGGCGGGCCGCTTGCGGGAGCCGTTGCATTGACAGACATTCTCGACGAATGCGGACATGCGGCGCCCTCGTTCTCGGCGTGTTCCGGTGAACCGAGACGAAATTCGGCTGGGCCGGAAACGACCGGACTGCCGAGCCTGACGAGGTGCGATCGGGTGCTTGATCAGACAAGCATTATCCGTTGATGTCTGCGTCAGGTCCAGAACCAGGCCAGCACGATCATGCCGGCGAGTGCTGCGCCAACAAGGCCGCCGACGAGCACATAGCGCAGGCGATTGACATTCACCCCTTGCTTCGCTTCCGGCTCGGTCATCACGATCCTGTCATTGGGTGCGTGCGATTTCGTATGCGTAGCCATGGTGTTGCTTCCTCCATTGGTCTTCCGACTGGCAGACGTTGGACTGGCAGACGTTGGACTGGCAGACGTTGGACTGGCAGACGTTGGACTGGCAGCACGGACAATGCCGCGCACCGGTTGCTGACGAAGCAACGCGTATGCGCCGGCACGGTTCCATCACGCGTTGTGGAGGAACAGGCGTTTCGATGGCTTTGCTCACATGTGGGGGCCGGGAAGGGGGCTCCTTCCCGACTGGCCTTTCGCATCCGGGGGCAAGCCCGACTCTGGGGCCCGACTCTGGGGCCCGGCCCTGGGGCTCGACCCTTGGGTTCGACCCTGGGGCGCCCAATCCCAGGGCCTGTTCAAGCCCTGTTGCGGACGTCTTCGTTGATGACGGGGGCGGGCAGCGGGGTGATGGGTGCGCCCGGTTGCGGCGCGCTGAGCCGCGCGCCGGCTTCTTCGCCGGCGAATTCGGCGTGGCGGCGGGCGGCCTTCGCGGCGTCGGTCGGGCGTCCGCCAAGGATCTCGCGGGTGATCAGGTCGTGCTCGGCCCAGCTACGCTCGCGAGATGCCCAGTCTGCGATCAGCATGCCCATCACCCGCATGAGATGGGGAAACTGGGGTTCCATCGTCGCCTCGATCGTTGGATTTCCGGCAAGGCGATAGACGAGTCGATGGAACGCGGCATCGGCGACGACGAGCGCGGCGGTGTCCTCACCGCGGGAGAGCTTGCGACCGTCCGCGACCGCCTTCTGCAGCGCTTTGCGTTCGGCCTGGGACAGATCGCCTTCTGCGGCGCGTTCGGCGGCCAGGCGCGCGGCAAGCGCATCGAGCGCGCCGCGCACGGCGTAGAGGCCGCGTACGAGGCCGAGATCGACCGGGGTGACTTCCAGGCCACGCCGGCCGTGGTCGCGCACGAGACCCTGGCGCTTGAGTAGTTGCAGGGCCTGGCTGATCGGCTGTCGCGAAACGCCGAGTTCGTCGGCGAGCTCGGTCTGGCGGATCCATTGGCCCGGGGCGAGCTGGCCACAGGAAATCGCACTGACGAGCGCCTCATAGGCCTTGTCGACGAGGACGGGTGACTGGTGAAGGGGTTCCATGGCGTATCCCGTTCTTCAAGCCGCCCTTCGGGAAGAGGGGCGGCACTCGGTCACTCTTAAGACACGTGGTGTCGCGTCCGGCTGCGATCAACGCCGCTGGGGCGAAATTCATCGCCACCACCTTGTTCCAATTTCTGTCGCCGCATAGTCCCGTTTCGCCCAATCGTTCCCGGTCCGGCGTTACGAGGCGAAAAGCTGATCCATATCGGCGAACGCCTTGAACTCCAGGGCGTTGCCGGCCGGGTCCAGGAAGAACATCGTTGCCTGTTCGCCGACCTCACCCTTGAAGCGCACATAGGGCTCGATGACGAAGGTCACGCCGGCGGCCTTGAGGCGTGCGGCGAGCAGTTGCCAGGCCGCCATGTCGAGCACGACGCCGAAATGCGGAACCGGCACGTCATGGCCGTCGACGGGGTTGTGGTGCAGGTCTTCTGAGCCCTGGCTCTCGCCACTGCTGGGTTTCAGGTGGGCGACGATCTGGTGGCCATAGAGGTCGAAGTCGATCCAGGTATCGGCGCTCCGGCCTTCCGGGCAGGCAAGGACGGTGCCGTAGAAATGCCGCGCCGCATCGAGATCGTCGACGGGAAAGGCCACGTGAAAAGGCGTCAGTTTGGTCATTGTCTCTCTTTGGGAATGGGGTGGGGGATTTGCCCCGTTCGCCCCTAGGCTATACGCCGCCCTCCCGATCTTCCAAGGCCCTTTTTTCATCCTCGTGGTCATTTTCGCGCGATGCGCGTGCGCGTTTCTCAGCCGGAGCCGTGTCGAGGCGGCGCTGGACGGTGGCGATCCATTCGCCTGCCCAGGCCGCGCCGGCGGCCTCCGGCGCGATGTCGCCGGAGGCGTCATGGCGCATCCGTTCGCCGACGATATCTGCGTTCAGTGCGGCGAGGATCTCGGCAAATCGCGCGCCGCCGCGATTGAAGGTCGTCGTATAGGCGCTGTCGCCGAGGCCGGCGATCCCGATGATCGTGCCGGAAAGATTGGGCTGTTCCAGCCGCAGATCGGTCAGGAAGTAGCGGGCGCTCAGCGGGACATCGCCCGCGCCGTAGGTCGATGTGCAGATGATGAAGACGCCGGCGCGGCGGAAGACGTCGGCATCCAGTGTTTCCATGAACAGGATGTCGACGGTGTGGCCGGCGTCGGTGAGCCTGCGCTCGATCGCCTCGGCGACGCGGTTAGCCGTGCCGCTCTGGGTCGCGACCAGGACGGAAATCTGCACCGGATCTCGCTCCGTTGCGTTGGGCCGGCAGAACCTGAAGAACTGACGGGGGAAGGCTGCGGAAGCTGCTTGGTAGCGATCAGTGTCGCAGAGTCCTGTGTCACAATGCTGACACGGCGGCGGGGATCGCTCCGGCGAGACGGCTCGCCCATTCCGCGACGCCGGCATCGTCGGCGAGGAGATCCTGGCGGATCTCGATGAGGACGGCGGCAAGACCGCGGTCGTCGCCGTGGACCGGGACGGACCAGTCGCTCGCGCGGTCGATGTCATAGGGCCGGTTCTCGCCGACGATGAGGCTGTCGTCGCGGCAAAGCGCGGCGATCATGGCGTGGCCGAACGTCTCCGCCGCGCCGAAGAGCACGCCGGCATGCCAGGGGCGGGCCTCGCCGTGGAAGACGGGCGTGAAGGAATGGATCGTCACGATTTGTGTTGTGCGACCGGCCTTACGGCGAGCATTGAGGTGGGCGGCGATGCGGTCGTGGAACGGCGTGAACAGGCGCTCGATGCGCAGGGCGCGCTCGGCCGTCGTCAGGTCGCGATTGCCGGGAACGTCGGTGTCCTCGGAGCGCTCTGGCATTGCCGTCGGGCTTTCGCAAGGTCTGTTCAGATCGAGGAGGAGCCGCGAGGCGGTGGCGAGGAACGCCGGCGCGTCGAGCGCCCGGGATAGCGCCCGGGTGACCGCCGCCGCGCCGATGTCCCAGGCGATATGGCGGCAAAGGTCGTCTTGGGCGAGACCGAGACCATGGTAGCGCGGCGGGATGAAGTTGGAGGCGTGCTCGCAGAGGAGGACGACAGGCGAGGCTCCGGCCTCGTTGATGATCTCGATCGGCTCCGGCCAGTCGTCATCTGCCGTCGGATGCGCTGGCGCAAATGCGCGGCGGTTCCCATCCGTGCGCATCAACAGGCGCTCCGGTAGGGGGCGCAGATCTCGTCCCCGTTCTTACCCTCGAATACCACCACTTCCGCTTCCTTCATGCCGACGAGACTCTTGATCTGCTGCGGCGCGAACCAGCCCGTGACCGTTTCGTCGGCGTTGGTGACGATGGCGGCCAGCGGCGGATGGCTCATGGTCATTTGATCCCTCCCAGCGCTGTTGTTCCCGGCTCGGGCTTCCGCAGGCCTTCGAAGCGGGCAACGACCGTGTCAGTGTCGGTAACCCAGCAATATCCGCCGAACGCCCCGAGCGCGGTCGCGTGGCGCTCCGGCGTTACCGAGGCGCAGGCGTCGCAGACGCAGGTAACAAGGTATCCCCGGTCGGCGGCATCGCGCACCGCCATGTCGACGCATTGGTCGGTAAGGACACCGGTAATGACGAGGTGGCGGACGCTGAGGTTCTTCAGCAGATAGTCGATGTTGGTGGAATTGAAGACACCGGACGAACTCTTGGGCAGCAGGATTTCGTCGCCGACCGGGGCAAGGCTCGCCACCGGCAGACCCTCCGGTCGGCTCGGGGCGATGTGGATCGGCGTTAGCTTGTGATCGAGGGAGCGGTCGCGGCCGTCCTCCGTCAGGCTTTGGATGATGGTGTGGAGAACTTCCACGCCATTGGCGCGGGCGGTTTCGAGCAGCCGCTCATTGTTCGGGACCGTTTCCGCTGTCGTTTGCCGGTAGAAATAGTGATCGGGCCCACGTTCGGGATGGGACGGATCGAGCCCCGGTTCCAGCCAGACCCGCTGCATGTCGACGAGGAGAATGGCGGTTTCACCGGGTGTGAACGAGGCGTCGCGGGCCGGCAGGGCAGCTGTCGTCATGAAAGATCCTTCTCGGGAGCGTCCGGGGCGGGGGGATGGGATGGCGATACGGTGGGCTTGGGCCCGGGAAAGGCGCGGCCGGTCGTTTCCGCATCGGCCCCGGTCGCGAGCCGGGGCGTTTCGTCGAGGGTGACGGCGTTCCGGCGCCGTATGCCTTCGAGGGCCTCGATGCGCGCGCGCGTGGGATCGTCCATCGCCGTCAGCATCTCGCCGACGAAGGCCTCGATCTGGGCGACGGCAGGGGCGAGGGTATCGTAGGGCGAGGCGACCTCGACGGGCGAGACGATGGTTACGTCGGCGTGTTCGGCGACCGGCGACATCCAGGGATCGGTGAACAGCACGATACGCGCGCCACGCTCCGCGGCCTGCCCGGCGAAGGCCATGACGTCGCGCTGGTAGCGACGGTAGTCGAAGACGACGACGACGTCGCGGCGGTCGACGTCGACGAGGTCGTCGAAGCTGGCGGCGGAAAGCCGGCCGACGTTGCGGACGTTCGCGCGCAGCTGGATCAGGTAATCGACGAGCATGCCGGCGACATGGCGGCTGAAGCGTCCGCCGAGGACGAGAACCTGGCCGCGGGCGCCGGCAACGAGACGGGCGGCGCGCTCGAAGGTCGTCGGCGGAGTGGTGCCGACCGTGCGGGTCATGGCCTCAGCGATTGAGGCGAGACAGGCCCCGGCAACGCCCGTTTCCGATCCCGTTTCGACGGCGCGGGCGCGCTTGGCCTCCATCATCAGGAGGGGCGAGTGGAGCTGGCTTTCGATCTCGGCGAGGAGCCGCGCCTGGAAATCGGCATAGCCGGAGAACCCGAGCTTGGCGACAAGGCGGATAACGGTGGGATCGCTGACCCCGGCGCGACGAGCGAGGGCCGAGGCGGTGCCGAGACCCGCGGTGGGGAAGTCGCTCAGCAGAACCTGTACGATCCGTTCTTCCGATGGCGTGAATGCACGGTCGTCGCCAGACAGGAGATCCTGTAGCGGCCGCGTCTTCTCATCTTCTGGTTTCTTGTCTTTGTTCACTGGACAACGTCGAATGAATGGCTAATCAGGCTTTGAAGAGACAATTACAATGAAACTCTTCAGCGTCAATCTTGAAACGGCGTTGACACTTTCGGGGCGATCGTCTTTGCTTGGTGGTGAGGCTTCGCCGTTTGCCGCCGCCATCGCATAAAGAGGGTTCGGTGGCGCGGGGCGGACGACCCTGGCACCGGCACAGGGTTGGGTCACAGCGGACCGCATGGTCCGGATTTGAGCGCGCGAGGGAGGTTACCGCGAGCGATGGATATCCGCAATTTCACCGGCTTTGTCGCCGCGGCCGAGCTGATGAATTTCACCCAGGCCGCCCAGCGTCTCAACCTCACGCAGTCGGCGCTGTCGCGCCAGATCCGTAGCCTTGAGGACTATCTCGGCGTCAAGCTGTTCGAGAAGAGCGGCCGCAATGTTCGCCTGACTGCCCGCGGCGAGGCGCTCTACGCTAAAATCAACGACGTGCTGATCGCCGACCGGACGCTGCGTTCGTTCGCGGAGGAACTGGCCGAGGGCGAGGCCGGTGTTCTCAGGATCGGTGCCTGTTCCCAACTCATCGAGCGGTATCTGCCATCCTTCCTCAAGGGCTGGCAGGCGGAAAATCCGGGCATCGACATCCGGCTGGAAGATGGCGGCGGGCCGGAACTGGCCGAAAAGTTGCGCGACGGCACGGTGCAGATGACGCTGAGCGCCGCGCCGTCGACGCCGATCGAGATGTTCGAGGCGATCGGGCTCGGCCATCTGGGCTTCCTCGCAGTTGCCGTTCCCGGGTTCTTCGAGGGCCATGGCGGGACGGTAGAGCTGTGTGATCTCATGTCCGCGCCGATCCTCACCCTCAACAAGCGCCACGTCTCGCGCGAGGTGTTCGACGCCGCCTGCCGGCTGACCGGTGCCATGCCGACGATCATGCTGGAGAGCACTTCGCCGCATACGCTCTTTGCCATGGCGGCGGGCGGCAACGGCATTGCCGTCGTGCCCTCCTCGGCGCGGCTCCTTCCGGGAAGCGGCCTTGTCGCGCGCGAAATCACGCTCCGGGGAAATCCGGTTCATTTCGACATCTGCGCGATGTGGAACACGCGCTCGCCGCTGCCGTCCTATGGGCGGCGGTTTGTCGAGGCGTTCCGCGATCATGTCGTTGCCGAGGAAACGGGGTCGTCGCTGCCGTCGCGTCCACGCAAGGTGCCGCTTCAGGTGGTGTGAATCCATTCCGGATCTGCATCGATCGGCTGCCAAAAGATTCATTGGACGGGTTGTTTCGTCCGAGATTAACGTTGCCTGATCCGCAGGCGCTCGGTCAAAGTGCCGTGTTTATGTGCAACTGTTAGAGGCTCGCATGGCGACAAGTCGCACCTTCAACTGGAAGGAAGTGAACCAGGAGCGAATCGTCCTGGTCATCGCCATCTTGATGTTCGCCATCGCCTCGTTTGGCCTGCCCGGCTTCGCGGCACCTGACAATATCGTGGCCATCGTGCGCTCCGTTTCGGTGCTTGGCATTCTTGCGCTTGGCATGTCGATGGTGATCATCGGCCGCGGCATCGACCTTTCCATGGTCGCGATCATGGCGATGTCGGTCGCCTGGTATCTGCAGCTGCTGGAAGATGGCAACGCTGAGTGGATGGCGTTTTCCCTGGCGCTCGGCGGCGTCCTCCTGATCGGCCTCCTCAACGGTTTCCTCGTCGCCTATGCCGACGTTCCTGCGATCTTCGTGACGCTGGCAAGCGGCTCCTTCGTCTTCGGCTTCGTGCGCTCGCAGCTCATCACCCGCGACGCGGTGCCGGTGCTGGACGGGCACTGGGTCGAACTGCTTGGTGGTCTGCGCTTCGCCGGTATTCCGATCGAGGTCTTCCTCTTCGCCGGGCTCTCCTTCGCGACCTTCCTCTTCCTGCGCTATACGAAATGGGGTCGCTACGTCTATTACGCCGGAGACAACCCGGTCGCGTCGCGCAATATCGGCATTCCGGTCAGGCCCATGCTGGTGCTGCGTTACGTTCTGTCCGCGCTGATCGCCTTCGTCGCCGGCATCCTGACGGCTGCCAGCCTCCATTCGATCAACACGCGCATCGTCAACTCCACGCTGCTTTACGATATCGTCCTCGTCGCGGTGATCGGCGGCATCGGGCTTTCGGGCGGCAAAGGCGGCGTGCGCAACGTGCTCTTCGGCGCCGCGCTGATCGGCATCATGCTCAACGCGATGACGATCATCGATATCCCGCTTCTCTACCAGAATCTCATCAAATCGACGATCCTGCTGGCGGCGATCATCGTCGACGGCGTTCTGAACCCGCGCGATGAGCAGACCGCGCAGCAGGGTGACATATAAACCAACAAGGTCTGCGACAGACGAGCGATCACACCGAACAGGGGGACTTTCATGAATTTCCTGAAAACGCTCACGGCCGCCGCGGCCGCTCTCATGATGGCGTCGGCGGTCACGGTACCGGCCGCACAGGCAGCCGATCCCGGCCCGAAGATTTATGCCGAAGTGCTCAACGGCAAGCGCGTCGTTCTCGTCCCCATGGCGATGGGCTTCGATCTGGCCCAGGGCTGGGCGGCGATCCTGGAACGCGAAGTCAAGGCGTTCGGCGGCACCTTCGAGACCCGAGATCCGAACTGGAGCGTCGAGGCCGGCGCGCAGGCGATCACCGAGATCATCGCCTCAGAGACCAAGCCCGACGTTCTCATCGTCATGTCGCCGGATCTTAATTCCTATTCCAAGTTGATGAAGCGCGCCCAGAAGGCCGGCATCTACGTGATTCTCGTGGACAACCCGGCCAACTTCAAGGCCGACGCCTATGTTGGTAGCGACTGGACCGAACTCGGCCGGCTCGAGGCCAAGGCCGTCATCAAGGGCTGCGGGCCGGATTCGTCGAAGAAGATCGGCCTCGTCCAGGGCGATCAGGTCAATGCGACGAGCCTTTTCCAGTATGCCGGCATCATGGAGGTGCTTGCCGAGCATCCCGAATTCGAAGTGGTCGCCAAGCCGGATTCCAACTGGGACGCCACCACCTCGCGCAACGTGACGACGACGATGCTGCAGCAGCATCCCGAAATCTGCGGCATCATCGACTTCTGGGACGGTGACGCGACGGGCGCGGCGGCTGCGATCCGCGACGCCGGCAAGCAGGACAGCGTGTTTCTTGTCACCACCGGTGGCGGCGAGAAGAGCGCCGACTGCGACCGTATCGCCGATGGCACCTACGGTGCCGTGGTAATGACGGAACTGGCGCAGGAGACCCACAATATGGTGGCGATCATCAAGTACCTGCTGCAAAGCGGCCAGCCGGCCGGCACCGCGTCGCCCTACATCTACACGCTGCTGAAGGCGACGACGAAAGAGAACATGCGTCCCGACAGCTGCTGGGACCTGAAGGCGCTCCAGGCGGAAGCCACTGCCGAATAAGGAACGCCTTGCTTCTCCGGCCGGACGGCCGCTCTCCGGTTCCGCCTGCGTGCGGTCCGGTCCGGCCGTCCGGCTCTCTCACCGGCCTTAGCCCCTTGGGGGTGGCCGCCGGGGCCGGCTTCCTCCGGCCCGCCCACCACCTTTTCTGCGCATCCGCCGGCGACGATAGACGCTCTGGCCGATGCCATATCGATCGGGATCTCGTCCGATGGCCCTTCGTGAACGCCTGCAAGCTTGGCGCTACAATCTCATTCCCGATCATGTCGTCGGCGAGATCCTGACCAAGCGCTGGACGGACAATGCCATTCCGTTCCTCGCGCTCGTCGCGGTGGTGGCGACCTTCGGATCACTGATCCCCGGCTTCTTCGGGCTCTATTCGCTGCAGGAATCGACCCGGCAGCTCGGCGAGTTCGCGATCGTCGTAATCGGCCTTACCGTTGTGATGCTCGGCGGCGGCATCGATCTTTCCGTCGGTTCGATCTTCGCTCTGGCGACGTTCTCCTCCGTCGCCGCATTCTTCATCTTTGAGGTGCCGGTCTGGGTGGCGTTTCTCGCCGCGGTCGCGACGGGCGTCGTTTTCGGCGCGGTCAACGGTTACCTGGTCGGCTACCTCCGGCTTCGCGCCTTCATAACCACGCTCGTTACCTTCATCATCGGGCGAGCGCTGTTCGATATCCTGGTGGTGCAATACGGTGCGGAAATCCAGATGTCCTTCGTCTCGTCGGACACCTGGGATTTCATCGGCGACGGTACTATTTCGGGCTTTTCGGTTCCGGTCCTCAGCGCGCTTGTGCTGGCGATCATCACCCATGTCGCGCTCACCCGGTCGCGGCCGGGCTGGCATGTCCAGGCGGTCGGCGGATCGCGGCGTTCGGCCCACAACGCCGGTATCCAGGTGCGCCGCACGGTCTTCATGACCTATGTGTTCTCCGGCTTCTGCTCCAGCGTTGCCGGCTTCCTGATCGCGACGCGACTGAGCGGCGCCGGCCCCGGAACCGGGCTCAATCTGGAAATCCTGGCGCTGACGGCGGCGGTCGTCGGCGGCAACAGCCTCGGCGGCGGGCGCGGATCGGTCGCCAAGGGCCTGATGGGCGCGATCATCGTCCTGGTCATGACCAACGGCCTCATCCGGCTCGGCTATGGCACCGGCACCAACCAGATGGTGCTCGGCATCATGCTGGCGGTTGCCGTCACCATCGATATCCGCTGGATGAAGAACCGCCACAAGGTGCTGAACGAGGTCTATGTCGCGCCGGTCTACCTCAGGATGGGCGAGCCGCGGTCGGCGGTTCCCGGATCCGGCACGCCCTATGAGCTCGACAACCGGCTGTCCAAGACCACCTACATCGGCCTTGGCGAACTGGAGGGGCCGGAGGACGTCATCCTCGACCGCGACGACCATCTTTATTGCGGTACGCGTCACGGCGAGATCATCCGCTTCTTCGCGCCCGACTACACGCGCTCGGAGGTCTTCGCCCACATCGGCGGCTTCCCGCTCGGCCTCGCCTTCGACCGCGAGGGCAATCTGATCTCCTGTGTCGGGGCGATGGGCCTCTACAAGATCGCGCCGGATCGTACCGTGACACGGTTGTCAGCCGAGACGCGGCGGTCGTGGACGTCGATCGTCGACGATGCACGGCTACGCGACCCGAACGACCTCGATATCGCGCCTGACGGGCGTATCTACTTCACCGATTCCACCAAGCGCTACGACGCCCACGAATGGGCGCTCGATTCCATCGAGAACCGGCCAACGGGCCGCCTGCTCGTTTACGATCCCAAGGACGGCTCGACGAAGACGCTTCTCGACAACTATCGCTACACCAACGGCGTATGCATGGCGCATGACGGCAAGTCGCTGTTCTTTTCGGAAAGCTGGCGTTGCCGCATCCACCGCTATTGGCTGGAAGGCCCGAAGGCGGGGACGGCGGAATGCGTCATCAAGGACATGCCGGGCTACACAGACAATATCAACCGGGCGTCCGATGGCACCTACTGGATGGCCTGGCTCGGCATGCGCACGCCGAGCTTCGACCTGACGCTGCGCCATCCGGCGATGCGCAAGCGCATGACCCGTCGCCTGCCGCAGGATGACTGGCTGTTCCCCAACATCAATACCGGCGGTGTCGTCAAATTCGACGACAACGGTACCATCCTCGGCACGATGGGCGATCTTTCCGGCATCTCGCATCCGATGGTCACCTCCATGCGCGAGCACAAGGGCGAGCTGTTCATCGGCGGTATCCTCAACAACCGCATCGGACGCTACAAGATCCCCGGTGCCGATCCGACCTGGACGGGGATGAACTCCTACTGGGGGGCGCCGTCATGATCTTCGATCCCATCCTCGATATCTTCCGCGGCAAGGCGGTGACGATCCCTCCGCTCGACGGCGCGTTCCGGGCCGATACCCGCATTGAGGACGCGCCCGTCTTCGCGTCCCTTGTCGACGTCGACAATCTCGTCGTCCATGACGGCCGTATCCTCGCGACAAGCGACAACGCCATCTACGCGCTTGAAGAAGGGGCGGAGCCGACGGTGGTGGAGAGCTTCTCGGCGCCCGTGTCGGCGCTCGCGGTCTCGGCGCAGGGCGCGCTCGCGGTGGCGCTGGAAAGTGGCGAACTGACGTTCGACGGACGCGCGGTTGCGCTGCCGCAGGGTGTTTCCTGCATCACCGCACTCGCCTTCGGGCCCCATGGCACTTTGTGGCTCGCCAACGGATCCGACAGGCACGCGCCGTCGGGCTGGGTCGCGGACCTGATGGAGAAGAACTCCGGCGGCTCGATCTGGCGTAGCGAGCCGGGCGAGGACGGCTTCCGCAAGGTCGCCGGCGGGCTCGCCTTCCCCTATGGCCTTCTGCCGGATGCCGGCGGCGTCATCGTCAGCGAGGCGTGGCGGCACCGGCTCGTGCGCTTCGACGTTTCGGGAACGCCGTCACGGATCTCCGAGCACCTGCCGGGCTATCCGGCGCGGTTGACGCCGATTCCGGGAGGTGGGGCGCTCCTGTCGATGTTCGCGCCGCGCAACCGTCTGATCGAACTCGTCCTGCAGGAGGGGCACTATCGTTACGACATGATGGCGCAGATCCCGCGCGAGTACTGGATCGCGCCGGCGCTGTCGTCGGGTGTGAGCTTCCTGGAACCGCTGCAGTGCGGCGGCATCAAGACGATGGGCGTTCACAAGCCCTGGGCGCCGAGCCGGTCCTACGGTCTCGTTGTCCGCCTCGATGAGGACATGCTGGCGGTGGAAAGCTTCCACAGCCGCGCCAGCGGCAAGCGTCACGGCATATGCAGCGCGATTTTCCACGACGGGCGGATCCTCGCCGCCTCAAAGGGCGGTGATTGTGTCGTCGCGCTCGATCCGGCGGAGAAGTGAGATCATGGACACGATCGTCAAGCTGGAAAAAGCGACCAAGGCCTATCGCGGCGTGCCCGCGATCAAGGACGTCGACTTCGAACTGAAGAAGGGCGAGATCCATGCGCTCCTCGGCGAGAACGGCGCAGGCAAGTCGACGCTGACAAAGATTATCGCCGGAGTCGTGGAAGCGACCTCGGGCGAGATGTACTATCGCGGCGAGAAGGTCGCCTTCGCCAATCCGCACGCGGCGCTGGAAGCCGGCATAGCCATGGTTTTCCAGGAAACGAGCCTGGTGCCGTCGATGACGGTCGCGCAGAACCTTTATCTCGGCTCGGAAGGCTTTCTCAACCGGCTGCGCGGCACGTTCATTTCTGCCCAGCAGTTCCTGCAATCGCTAAATTTCGCAGTCGATCCGACGGCGATGGTGGAAACGCTCGGCGCGGCCAAGCGGCAGATGGTGGAGATCGCGCGCGCGGTGCACCACAACGCCGAGGTGATCATCTTCGACGAACCGACGGCGACGCTGACGCCGGAGGAAAAGCGCCATTTCTTCGCCCTCATTCGGCGGCTGAAGGCGCGCGGCGTCTCCATCGTCTTCATCAGTCATGCGCTGGAAGAGGCGCTGCTGATCGCCGACCGGATCACGATCCTGCGCGACGGCGAACTCGTGGCAAGCGGTCCGACGGCCGACTTCGATCGCGACAAGATCATCGCCGCGATGGTCGGGCGGTCGCTGTCCGACGCACTTTATCGCCAGCACGGCGAGGCGTCGGCGCGCAAGCCGGGCAAGAAGGTCCTGTCGGTGCAGGACATCTCCATGGGCGCGATGGTGAAGAACAATTCCTTCTCCATCTTCGAGGGACAGATCACCGGCGTCTTCGGGCTGATCGGGTCGGGCCGCACCGAGGCGTTCAAGATTGTCGCCGGCATCTACAAGCGCGACTTCCTGCGGGGCGGGTCGATCGTTCTCGACGACAAGCCGGTGCGCTACCTGGTGCCGACCGAGGCGGTGAAGGACGGCATCGCCTATATCACCGAGGACAGGAAGAGCGAGGGCATCTTCGAGACGATGTCTATCGCGGAGAACATCTTCGGCGGTCTGCTCGCCGCCGGGCGCGAAAAGGCCTGGGTGATCAGCGGCAAGGAAATGCGTGCGGTCGCGGCGGCCTGGAGCGAGAAACTCAATATCCGGGCGATCAACGACAATGCGCGCGTCGTGGAGCTTTCCGGCGGCAACCAGCAGAAGGTCGTTATCGGCAAGGGGCTCGTCCAGGAACCGCGCATCGTTATCTTCGATGAGCCGACCCGCGGCGTCGACGTCGGCGCCATCGCCGAAATCCACCAGATCATCAACCAGCTCGCCGACGCCGGTCTCGCGGTGGTGGTTATTTCCTCCTACCTGCCGGAGATCCTCAATCTTTCCGATCGCATCCTGGTGTCGCGCCAGGGCCGGATCGTGGAGGAATTTTCGCCTTCGGAGGCGACGGAAGAGAAGATCATGTACGCGGCGGTGCACTGATCGCGCATCAGCCCTGACGTACGTCGGATTGATCTGCCCCAAGGAATTGCTGCATGTTCCATGCGTCTTTTCCGCCGGAAATATTTGGGCAACGCGTTGCCGAGTGCCGCGACCCGAGACGTTAAGAAGGAAAGAAACGATGACCGACAAAAGCACCATCTGGACGTTCTACAAGGGCGAGTGGCACGAGGGCGACGTGCGCATCCTCGGTGCCACCTCGCATTCCACATGGCTCGGCTCGCTGGTGTTCGACGGGGCGCGCTATTTCGAGGGCGTTCACCCCGATCTCGACCTCCATTGCGAGCGTGTCAACAACTCCGCCCGCGTCCTCGGGCTGAAGCCGACGCTGTCGGGCAAGGAAATCGAGGAACTGACGCTTGACGGGCTGAAGAACTTCGGCACCGACAAGGACATCTACGTCCGGCCGATGTACTGGGCGGAGGAGTACGGCGCGGGCATGCTGCCGCCGGATCCGGATTCGACCGATTTCGCGCTCTGCCTGGAAGAGATCCCGATGGTCGAGCCGACCGGTTTCTCCGTCACGACGACAAAGTACCGTCGCCCGACGATGGACTGCATGCCGACCAACGCCAAGGCCGCCTGTCTCTACGCCAACAACGCACGGATGATCCGGGAGGCGCGCGCCAAGGGGTTCGACAACGCGCTGACGACCGATGCCAATGGCAATGTCGCGGAACTGGCGACGGCGAATGTCTTCATGGCGAAGGGTGATGAGGTGTTCACGCCCGTTCCGACCGGAACGTTCCTCGCCGGCATCACCCGCAAGCGCGTTATTGGCCTTCTGCGCGACGCGGGCGTGACCGTTCACGAGACGACACTTACCTACGATGATTTCCGCGAGGCCGACGAGATCTTTTCCACCGGCAACATCTACAAGGTGGTGCCGGCGGCGAAGTTCGAGGAGAGGACGCTGCCTTACGGGCCGATGGCCAGGAAGGCCCGCGCGCTCTATTGGGAATGGGCTCACGCCTGAAAGGACTGAAGACATGGCAACCGTCAAGCTGATCACCGACGCCGAAGCCGAGGCCAATCCGGCCGTCAAGGAGGTCTTCGACGACATCCGCGCCACCCGGAAGACCGATTTCATTAACAACTTCTGGCGCGGGCTCGCCAACGATCCGAAGTTGCTGAAGAGCATCTGGGAACAGCTCAAGGCCGTGATGACGACCGAGGGCGAGTTCTCGCCGATGTTCCGTGAGATGATCTACATCGCCGTCTCGGCGGCCAACGGCTGCAGCTACTGCCTCCATTCCCATACCGCGCAGGCGCGGGCCAAGGGTATGACCGAGGCGCAGTATGGGGAACTGATGGCGATCATCGGCCTTGCCGCCCAGACCAATCACCTGGTCACCGCGATGCAGCTTCCGGTCGATCCGGTCTTCAACGTCGAGAGCTAAGACATGGGGCGTTTCATCTGAGACGCCCTATGCGACACGCTTTAAATCATTGTTTCAATGCGCTTCCCTGTCCAAAAGGCCGATTGCCTTTTCAGGGAAAGCGCTTTCAAGCGAGGCAGTTATGGACAAGGGATGGGTTGCCGCCCGGCCGGGCGGATCGGAGGAGCTTGCCTGGGTCGACGTGGAGACCGCCGATCCGGGGCCTGGTGAGGTGCTGGTCAGGCACACCGCTATCGGGGTCAATTTCATCGACATCTATTTCCGCAGCGGCCTTTATCCGTGGCCGGAGGAGACGATGATCCCGGGCGCGGAAGCGGCCGGTGTCGTGGAGGTGGTCGGCGAAGGCGTGACGGACGTCAGATCGGGCGACCGGGTTGCCTATACGATCCCCTTCGGCGCCTATCGCGAGCGCCGGGTGGTCCCCGCCGACCGGTTGGTGCCGCTTCCCGAAGGGCTCGACGACACGATCGCGGCGAGCGTGATGCTGAAGGGGCTGACGGCGCAATATCTCGTTACCTCGTCCTATGCGGTTAAGCCCGGCGATACGGTGCTCGTCCATGCCGCGGCAGGCGGCGTCGGCATCCTTCTCGGCCAGTGGCTGAAGGCGCTCGGCGCGACGGCGATCGGCACGGCGGGATCGCCGGAAAAGGTCAGGCTCGCGCTCGATCATGGCTACGATCACGTGATCAATTATCGCGATCAGGATTTCGTTGCCGAGGTGGAGACCTTCACCGGGGGCGCGGGCTGCGCCGCCGTCTACGACAGCGTTGGCAAGGATACCTGGCGCGGCTCGCTGAAGTGCCTGAAGCGCTTCGGCATGTTCGTCAACTTCGGCCAGTCGTCGGGCATGATCGAGGGCTTCAAGCTCTCCGACCTGGCGCAGGGCGGATCGCTGTCGGCTAACCGGCCGATGTTGTTCGACTACATCCATGCGCGGGCCGACCTCCTCGCCCGTTCCGGCGATCTCTTCGAGCGCCTGACGAACGGAACGCTCAGGACCGACGTGGTTCACACGCGGTCGATCGCGGAGTTGCCCGCCGTTCATGACGATCTGGAGGCACGCAAGACCGTCGGCGCAACTGTGATCGTTCTCTGATCGGAGAGAGTGGGGCGGGCCAGTCTGCGTCGGCTTGCCTGCTGTCTGCGTCCGCCTTTTCGCGTTTTCCGGTCTCAGCCGACGTATCCCGCCGAGGATGCACGCTTCCAGCCGGCCGGAAGGTCCATGGTCTCGTCGCGGTCATCATGGCTTTCGAGGCGGTGGCCCGGGTCGATCCCGGCGAGCGCGATCATGGCGGCGGGATCGAGAATCTCCAGTTCCCTGTTGCCGAACAACAGGACGCCCTCCTCGCGCAGCGTATGCAGCATGCGGCTGACGTGGACATTGGTCAGGCCCGTTGCCTCGCCGATATTCGTCTGGGTCAGCGGCAGCCAAGTCGTTTCGCCCGGTTTGCGCGGCAGGCGGCCATGGACGCGCACGAAGAGTTCCAGCAGCAGATGGGTAATGCGCTCGTTGGCGCCGCGGAGCGACAGGTTGACGAGGTGATCGTGGGCGCGCGCCGCGTCGCAGGCCGTCATCTGCCACAGGTCGTGGGCCAGCTGCGGCGTTGACAGCATGTAGCGGTCGATGACGGTCTGGGGATAAATGGTGACGCGGACGTCGGTCAGGCAGCGGGCGGTGTGGTACATCGATCCGCAGCCGGCCGGCAGCGCCAGGAGTGTGCCGGGAAGCGCAAAATCGAGGATCTGGCAGGAACCGTCGTCGAGGACGACCGAGAGCGCGACCCAACCCTCTTCCAGGACATATGTGTGCTCGCAGGACTCTCCCTGCCGGTAGAGTTCGCCACCCGCTGCGTGGCGCTCGTCCGGGACAGGTGTGTCTTCGGCATGGGACAGAACGTTTCCAATGAGCATAGCGCAACGTCCGCTGCTGGCCCGCGGGGGACTTTCAATCATATATAGGCATAGCAGAAGGCGACGGCTACCGTTCGTAGCAAGTGATGTGGCGGGATTGTACGGATGCGACCGCCCAGGCAATGCCGGTGCCGAATTCCCATCGCCGTCTTGATGCGGTCAGGGAACGAGGACGGCGGCGCCTTCCAGGCGCCCGTCGCGCAGGCGCGCCAGCGCCTCGTTGGCATCTTCGAGCGCAAAACGCTCCGTCGTGGTGCGGACGGGGATCTGTGCGGCGAGCGCGAGAAATTCCTCGCCGTCCCGCCGGGTCAGATTGGCGACGGAGCGGACAGTGCGCTCCTCCCACAGGATGCTGTAGGGGAAGCTGGGGATGTCGCTCATGTGGATCCCGGCGCAGACCACCGTGCCCCCCTTCGCGGTCGCTCGCAGCGCCGCCGGGACGAGCCAGCCGACGGGCGCAAAGAGGATCGCCGCGTCGAGCGGCTTGGGCGGCAGCTCTTCCGACGATCCGGCCCACGCGGCGCCGAGCTTGCGGGCAAAATCCTGCGCCGCCTCATCGCCCGTCCGGGTGAAGGCGTAAACTTCCTGGCCGCGATGGCGGGCGATCTGGATAGCGATATGGGCGGCGGCGCCGAAGCCGTAGAAGCCAAGCCGGCGGTGGGGGCCCGTCATGCCCTCGTCGGCCATGCGCCATGCGCGGTAGCCGATAAGGCCGGCGCACATCAGCGGCGCTGCTTCCTCGTCGCTGAAGCCTTCGGGTATGGCGAAACAATAGCGCGCGTCGGCGACGGCATAATCGGCATATCCGCCGTTGATCTGGTAACCGGTGAAACGGGCGTGGCCGCACAGGTTCTCGCGCTCGCTCTTGCAGTAGTCGCATTCGCCGCAGGTCCATCCGAGCCAGGGAACGCCGACGCGGTCGCCGATCCCAAAGCCCGTCACGCCTTCCCCGAGCGCGTCCACCGTGCCGATGATTTCGTGGCCCGGCACGAGCGGCAGCGAAGGCTCGGTGAGATCTCCGTCGACGACATGGAGGTCGGTCCGGCAGACGCCGCAGGCGCGCACCCGCAAGAGAATTTGGCCCGCTTCCGGGATGGGCCGGGGGAAGTCGGTCCTGAGATGCAGCGGTGTCCTTGCCGCGTCGAGAATCATGGCTTTCATGGCGTTCACGAATTTTTTCGGGTCTGAAAGTAACCGAATTTCGGCATATACCCACAGGTGCATGCGATGCCTTAATGCAAGTTAATGTCATGTGAGGACGAAACCATCAGGCTCCTCTTCTGTGGAGGGAGTGACGCGCACGGCACGTACGATGCCCGAGGAAGACGCGCCATGGACCTTCTCGAGAGGAGAGTGTCATGCTTACCAAATCAGATTTGTTCTCTGTCGACACGAGTTCGGTACGAGCCC
Organism: uncultured Rhodobium sp.; assembly: GCA_963675285.2. Classification (GTDB taxonomy): domain Bacteria; phylum Pseudomonadota; class Alphaproteobacteria; order Rhizobiales; family Rhodobiaceae; genus Rhodobium. The sequence continues at coordinate 424,270 of CAXXGS010000002.1, read as the reverse complement.
GCTACGACAACTTTATCGGTGGTGACTGGAGGGCGCCGGCCAAGGGACGTTATTTCGACGATACGACGCCGATCGACGGCTCGAAGATCGGCGAGTTCGCCCGTTCCGACGCCGATGACGTGGAGGCCGCGCTCGATGCCGCGCATGCCGCGCGCGAGAAATGGGCGCGCACCGCGCCAGCTGAACGCGCTCGGCTGCTCTACAAGGTCGCCGACGCGATCGACGAGAATCTGGAGCTTCTTGCCTTTGTGGAAAGCCGCGATAACGGCAAGCCGATCCGCGAGACACTGAATGCCGACATTCCGCTGGCCGCCGATCACTTCCGCTATTTCGCGGCCTGCATCCGCGCCGAGGAAGGCTCGATCGGCGAGATCGACGAGGATACGGTCGCCTACCATTTCAAGGAGCCGATGGGTGTTGTCGCGCAGATCATTCCGTGGAACTTCCCGCTGCTGATGGCGGCGTGGAAGCTTGCGCCGGCGATCGGCGCGGGCAACTGCGTGGTGATCAAGCCGGCGTCCGATACGCCGATGAGTCTCGGCGTTCTGATGGATCTCGTCGGCGATATCCTGCCGCCGGGCGTTCTCAATGTGGTGTTCGGTCACGGCTCGGAAGTCGGCACCCCGCTCGCCCGTAGCCCGCGCATCGCCAAGGTCGCCTTCACCGGCGAAACGACGACGGGTAGCAAGATCATGCAATGCGCGGCGGAGACCATTATTCCGCAGACGATGGAGCTCGGCGGCAAATCGCCGAACATCTTCTTCGCCGACGTGATGGACGAGGACGACGAGTTCTTCGACAAGGTGCTGGAGGGCTTCGCGCTCTTTGCCTTCAACAAGGGCGAGGTGTGCACGTGCCCGTCCCGTGCCCTCGTTCAGGAATCGATCTACGACAAATTCATGGAACGGGCGATCGCCCGCGTCGAAGCCATCAAGGTTGGTCACTCGCTCGACAAGACGACCCAGATGGGGCCGCAGTGCTCCAAGGGCCAGATGGAAAAGATCCTGAACTATATGGACATCGGCAACCAGGAAGGCGCCAGGTGCCTGACCGGCGGCGGTCGTGCCGACGTCGACGAGGCGATCAAGAATGGCTACTACCTGAAGCCGACCGTCTTTGAAGGCAACAACAAGATGCGGGTCTTCCAGGAGGAGATCTTCGGACCGGTTCTGTCGGTCACGACCTTCAAGGACCTCGATGACGCCATCAAGATCGGCAACGACACGATCTATGGCCTCGGTGCCGGCGTGTGGTCGCGCAATACCAACAACACCTATCGCATCGGCCGGGCGATCCAGGCCGGGCGGGTGTGGACCAATTGCTACCACGTCTATCCGGCACATGCCGCGTTCGGTGGGTACAAGAAGTCCGGCTTTGGCCGCGAGACCCACAAGATGATCCTCGATCACTATCAGCAGACCAAGAATCTTCTGGTGAGCTACAGCACCAAGGCAATGGGATTCTTCTGATCGAAGGGACAGGAGGGTGTGATCCCTCCTCTCGAGGGGCGACCGGTGCATCTGCGACACACGATGCGCCGGCCGTCCTGATTGTCTTTGCCTCCAATTTCCGTCGTTCGTGACTGAACCCGGTCGAACTCGCGGGCTCGCTGCCGGGACGGATTGCCGGGAGTCCTTCTCGCGCGTGCTCAACCGGGTTCTCACAGCCTCCCGGAGACCTCAATCCGGGTCATTCATCGAGGAGCTCCACAATGGCCATTGAAGGAAAAGTCGCGCTCGTTACCGGTTCCGCGCAAGGGATCGGCCTCGGCATCGCCAAGCGTCTTGCCAGGGACGGTGCGGACATCGCGCTCGTCGACCTGAAGGAAGACAAACTTGCCGCCGCGGCGGAGGAAATCCGCGCGCTCGGGCGAAATGCGACCACATTTTCCGCCGATGTCAGCAGGCGCGACGACGTCTATGCCGCCATCGATCATGCCGAGACCCAACTCGGCGGGTTCGACATCATGGTCAACAACGCTGGCATCGCGCAGGTCCAGCCGTTGATCGAAGTGACGCCGGAAGAAGTCGACCGGATCTTCCGCGTCAACATCCAGGGTGTGCTGTGGGGCGTCCAGGCGGCGGCGAAGACGTTCAAGGCGCGCGGTCAGAAGGGCAAGATCATCAATGCCTCCTCGATCGCCGGCCATGAGGGCTATGCCATGCTCGGCGTCTATTCGGCGACGAAGTTCGCGGTGCGGGCGCTGACCCAGGCGGCGGCGAAGGAATTCGCCACCGACGGCATCACTGTCAATGCCTATTGCCCGGGCGTCGTCGGCACCGACATGTGGGTCGAGATCGATGAGCGTTTCGCCGCACTGACCGGCGCCAAGAAGGGTGAGACCTACGACAAGTTCGTCGGTGGCATCGCGCTCGGTCGCGCCGAGACGCCAGACGACGTCGCCTCGCTCGTTTCCTATCTGGCGGGGCCGGATTCCGACTACATGACCGGCCAGGCCCTGCTTATCGATGGCGGGATGGTCTATCGCTGACCGGCGGGGTGCGGGCGCCCGGCGTTGCGTGCGTCGTTCGCCTGGGGGAGCAAGATCCGGAAGGAGGATATCGTCATGCCCGAACGCGTTCTTTTCACCGACAAGGCGCTGACGCTCGTGCGCGAGCTGAAGGCAATCCACGGCCCGCTGATCTTCCATCTGTCGGGCGGATGCTGCGAGGGGAGCGCGCCGATGTGCTTCCGCCAGGAGGAATTCCGCCCGGCTCATGCCGATGTGCTGCTCGGCGTCGTTGAGGGCTGCCCATTCTATGTCGCCGAGCACCATTTCCAGTACTGGGCCTATTGCGAGATTACCGTTGATGTAACGGAAGGCGGCGGCGACAGCTTTTCTATCGAGGCCGCCGACGGCGTGCGCTTCATCACCAGGTCGCGCCTCTTCAGCGACGAGGAAGCCGACGAGCTCGACAAGGCCGGCCCGCCGCAGACGGGGCCCGAAGCTTTCAAGGCCCACGATATGGCGGAGTGATCCGCCGTATCGTCACCGGTGTTGCCGGATGGTCGGCTGTGCTAGCCAGCCCTCATTTCGGCAGCATCTGGCCTGTCTCGCGCAGGTTGACGTGCCAGGACAGGGCTTCCTCCAGGACGTGCGGGGTCTGCCCACCGCGCGCCTTGGCGCGCTTGTAATAGTCGGTGAGCGCGTCACGGTAGTCGGCGTGAACGCAGTTGGCGATGATTGTTTCGGCGCGCTCGCGCGGGGCAAGCCCGCGCAAGTCGGCGATGCCGCATTCCGTCACCAGAATGGCGACGTCGTGCTCGGTGTGGTCGACATGGCTCACCATCGGTACGATGCTTGAGACCGCGCCGTTCTTGGCGATCGATTTCGTGACGAAGATCGACATGTAGCCGTTGCGGGCGAAGTCGCCCGACCCGCCGATGCCGTTCATCATGTGTGTGCCGCCGACATGGGTGGAATTGACGTTGCCGTAGATGTCGAATTCCAGCGCGGTGTTGATGCCGATGATGCCAAGGCGTCGCACGACTTCCGGGTGGTTGCTGATCTCCTGCGGACGCAGGAGGAGCCGCGACTTGTAACGGTCGAGTTCCGGTAGCACCGCCTGATACTTCTCCGCCGACAAGGTGATCGACGACCCGGAGGCAAAGGTTAGCTTGCCGGAGTCGAAGAGATCGAAGGTCGAATCCTGCAGCACCTCCGAATACATCGTCAGATCGTGGAACGGCGTGTCGAGGAAGCCGTGCAGGACGGCGTTGGCGATCGTGCCGATGCCGGCCTGGAGCGGATGGAGGGTGTTGTCCATCCGGCCCTGCTTCACCTCGTGCTGGAGAAATTCCGACAGGTGGCTGGCGATTGCGCGGGTGTCGTCGTCCGGCGGCAGGATCGTCGAAGACGAATCCTCCTTTTCGGTGATGACGATAGCAGCGATCTTCTCGGCCGGAATGTCGATGAAGGGGAGGCCGATGCGGCTTTCCGGCGAAACGACCGGGATTGGCTCGCGGCGCGGCCGGTGGGACGGAATATAGATGTCGTGGAGACCTTCGAGAGAGGCCGGCTGCGAGAGGTTGATCTCGACGATGACCTTGTCGGCGAGGATCGCGAAACTGGCGGAATTGCCGACCGAGGTGGTCGGCACGATGCCGCCCTTCTCGGTGATCGCGACGGCTTCGACGATGGCGATGTCGACCGGCTTGATCTGGTGGGTACGCAGGAGTTCAACCGTGTGCGACAGGTGCTGGTCGATGAACATCACCTCGCCGGCGTTGATCGCCTTCCTGAGGTAAGGATCGGCCTGGAAGGGAATGCGGCGGGCGAGCACATGGGCCTCGGCGAGCGTCTTGTCGAGGTCGTTGCCGAGCGAGGCGCCGGTCATCAGCGTGATCTTCAACGGCTCGGTCCTGGCGCGCTCGGCAAGCGCCATCGGTACGGCCTTGGCTTCGCCGGCGCGGGTGAAGCCGCTCATGCCGAGGGTCATTCCATCCTTGATGAGACGCGCGGCTTCGTCCGCGTCGCAGACGCGGTTCCACAGCGCGGCACAACGCACGCGTTCGCGATACATGGCAGGTCCTTTGTCAGATATTCCCGGGCGGGAAACTGTCGATTTTCTACAAAATAATTTGTGTGCTGATCAATTCCCAGATGTCCGAAAGTCATCATTCTTTCGGAGGGATAGGGTCCCGCTTGCCGGGTCTAGCTATGCGTTGGATGCAACCCTTCGGCGGGTCCGGCCACCGGCCCGCCCGTGGCAGGGTCAGAGGTAGTCCGGCAGGAACAGCGCCAGCGCGGGGAAGAGCACCAGGAGCGCGACCATCGACAGCATGATCGCCACATAGGGGATGGTGCCGAGCATGACCTCCGACAACCTGCCGTTCTTCCTCACCCCTTGCACCACATAGAGATTGAGGCCGACGGGCGGGGTGATCAGCGCCATTTCGATCAGCACGATGAGGAGCACGCCGAACCACACCTTGTCGAAGCCGAGGCCGGCGATGATCGGCACGATGATCGGGATCGTCGCGACCATCAGCGACAGTGTCTCAATGAAGAAGCCGAGGATGATGTAGAGGCCGATGATGACGAGGAGAGTGCCCATGGCTCCGAGATGGAGGCCGGTCAGAAGGTCCTGCAGCGAGCGGCCGAGGCCGGCGGACGCCAGGGTGAAGTTGAGGAAATAGGCGCCGATTATCACCAGCATGATCATGGCGGTGATGCGCACCGTGCCGAGGAGACTGTCGCGCAGCATGGCGAGGCCGAGTCCGCGGTTGGCGGCGGCGATGAGGAGCGCGATGGCGACGCCGACGGAGGCGGATTCTGTCGGCGTCGCCCAGCCGGCGTAAATCGATCCGATGACGGCGACGAAAAGGACGACGATGGGACCGAGCTGCAGGAGGCTCAAAAAACGGTCGCTCCAGGTGAAGCTGCGGCTCTTGCCGCCGAGCTTCGGCCAGATGAGGCAGAGGATCGCGGTGACGACGATGAAGCCGAGCGCCATCAGAAGGCCTGGCAGGAGGCCGGCGAGGAAGAGGCGCGGGATCGAGGTTTCGGTGAGAAAGCCGTAGACGATCAGGTTGATCGAAGGCGGAATGAGAATGCCGAGCGTGCCGCCGGCGGCGATGGCGCCGGAGAAGAGGCGCGGATCGTAGCCGAGCCGGTCGGCCTGGGGCATGGCAACGGTGGCGACCGTGGCGGCGGTGGCGACGGAGGAGCCGGAGGTGGCGGAGAACATCGTCGCGGTGCCGATGTTGGCGTGGATGAGCCCGCCCGGCAGCCATGAGAACCACTTGTCGAGCGAGGCGTAGGTGCGCTCGGCGATGCCGCCGCGCACCAGGATCTCGCCGAGGAGCACGAAGAAGGGAATGGCGATCAGCGTTGAGGAATTCGACGACGACCAGACGACCTGGCCGAGGCCACGGATGAGGGGGAAGGGGGAATAAACCTGATCGACGCCGAGGCCGAGGAGGAAGAGGACGATGCCGACCGGGATCGATAGCGCGAGGAGCCCGAGGAGGGAGAGGGTGACGGCCCAGATCATTGGTCGAACTCCACCTCGGTGGTGGTGCCGACGAGGCCGGCGATGCTGTCCGCTCGGCGCCGGGCGAGCAGCGCGAGGGCGCACAGGGCAAGGACGGAAGCGCTGAGCGCGAACCAGATCCAGCCCGATAGCCAGACCGATTGCGGGATCCAGAGCGGGGTTTCGAGCGGCGTGTTGGCGTGGGAACCGCGCCGGATGGTCTTCTCCAGCACCGGCCATGCCTGCCAGGAAACGAGGAGCGCGGTCGCGGCGAGGGCCAGGATGGCGACGAGGTCGAGGGCGATCTGGCCCGGGGTGCGGAGTTTCAGGCGGATAAGGTCGATGCGGACGTGCGCGCGTTCCGTCAGCGCATAGGCGAGGCCCCAGGAGGCGACACCGGCCATGACATAGCCGGAGATCTCTTCCGATCCGCCGAAGGAGATGCCGACCTGGCGCAGCGTGATGTCGGCAAGAACGAAACAGGCGGTAGCCAAGAGCACCGCGCCGACGACGAGTGCGATCGTGTGATTGATACGGCGGAGGGCCGAGGCTACGGCCATTATGCGGTCGGTCATCTCGGCCCTCCCTTTTCTGCTGTGGCGGCGGTCCGCCAGTTCAGTTTTTGGGTCCTATTTGACAGGAATCTCGACGCCGACGGTCTTGCCGACCGAAGCGTTCCAGCGCTTGACCCAGTCGGCGCCGGCGCGCTCGCCCCATTCGGGAAGAACGGTCTCGGTCAGGATCTGCTTGGCCATGGCTGTGTCCTCATCGCTCGGCTCGACGAGTGTCATGGAGGCGGGCTTGCCCTTCGTGCATTCGCCGCCCTTGCCGGTCAGGCAGATAACGTCCATCGCGAAGGAACCGCCGTTGGCATCCCAGGCCGGCTTCTCGAACTTCTCGGTGATCTCGCTCTGGATGAAGGCCTGCATCTCCGGCGAAAGGCTCTCCCATTTGTCCATGTTCATGGCGGTGACGACCGAATCCCAGCCGCCGAGCGGCAGGGTCATCAGATACTTGGAGACTTCCCACCAGCCGGCGCTGTAGCCGGAGCCGGCGCCGGTGACGGCGCAATCGATGACGCCGCGCTCCAGCGCGCCGGGGACCTCGGAGAAGGCGACATTGACACCGACGGCACCGAGCGCTTCGAGGAACTTGGTGGTCATGCGGCCGGAGCCGCGGATCTTCTTACCCTTGAGATCCTGAAGCGTCTTGACCTCGTCCTTGCAGAAAATGACCTGCGGCGGATAGGGGGCGATCGCCAGCATCTTGGAATTGAAACGGTCCTTCATGATGTCGGCGACCATTGGGCGGGCCGCGTCGACCATGGCGCGCGCTTCGTCGGCGGTCATGGCGACGAGCGGTACGTCGAGGCCTTCCAGTTCCGGCGCGTCGCCGACGGTGTAGTCCGCGACCGTCATGCCGACGTCGAAGACACCGTCGCCGAGCATGCGATAGACGTCGCTGCCCTTGATGCCCATCTGGTCGAAGGTCGTCATCTTGACGGTGATCTTGCCGTCGGAATCCTTGGGCAGGATCTCGGTCCAGAATGGCTTTTCGAACTGCTTGTAGAGCGGCAGGCTCGACCAGCTGCCGACGACCGAAAGCTCTTCGGCGGCGGCGGGCGTGGCGGCGAGCGCAATCAGGCCGAGGGCGGCCGATAGCGATGCCAGGGGGCGCTGTATGAAGGTCATGTCAGTCTCCTCTGTGATCGTTTTTGCGCCATGTCTGTCCGACGCCGCCGATGATGAACTCGGCAGCCTCGGCAGGTAGGTCGGTAACGAGCATGTGCCCGGGCTCGTGGGTGATGGCGATATCTGGCCGGGCGTTGCGGATCGCCATCTGGGGCGTCACGCCGCAAGCCCAGAATACCGGGATGTCGCCCTCCGCGATCATCGGCGGCTCGCCGAAGTCGGGTGCCATGATATCGGCGATGCCGATCTGCGCCGGATCGCCGATGTGGACCGGCGCGCCGTGGGCGAGACGCAGACGCTCGGAAATGATCACCGCCTTGATGGCGTCGGCCGGCGTGAAGGAGCGCATCGACACCACCAGGGGTCCATGGAACGGGCCGGAGGGCCGGGTGGCGATGTTGGTGACGTACATCGGCACCTCGCTGCCGGCATCGAGATGGCGCAGGGGGACACCGGCCCGCATCACTGCGGTCTCGAAGGAAAACGAGCAGCCGAGGGCGAAGATGACGAGGTCGTCGCGCCAGACGGTGCTGAGATCCTCCAGGCTCTCAAAGTCGGTGCCGCCGGTGAAGACGCGGTAGCCGGACAGGTCGGTGCGGATGTCGATATCGTGGCCCAGGTCGGGAAGCTCGGGCGAGCCCGGCTCGGAGACTCCGATCAGCGGGCAGGGCTTCGGGTTCAATTGGCAGAAGCGCAGGAAGTCGTCGGCGTAGGCCTCGGGCAGGATGGCGAGATTGCCCTGGAGGAAACCCGGTGCGAAGCCGGATGTCGCGCAACGGTATTTACCACGACGGATGGCGTGGCGAAGGTCGCCGGGTGAAAGCGGCGGGATGGGGCTGAACTCGTGCTGTCCCATGGCGTCTCCTTTGCGTCTCGACAAGGATCCGGAACATAAACGATGCTGTCAATAGATCAGTTGGATAATTTTTTGATGCTAATTATTGATCATTCTGATCAAAAAACAGCGCTGCCTCCGTAACAGTCTCTCCTATCACGCGATTCCTGTCCGGCAGATAGGCAACGACGAAGTTGAGCGGGATGAGTTCCGCTTCGGTGGCGACGGGGATTCGCTTCAGCGTCTGCCCGAGGGACGGTGCTTCGGCGATGCGCGTCGGCAGGACACCGATGCCGAAGCCGTCGGCGACGAGATGGCGGATGGTCGACAGCGAGGCTGAGCCGTGCAGTTCCGGCACGGGAATGCTCGGGACGCCGAGGAGGCGTTCGATATCGCGATAGGGGCGGGTCGATTTCGGGAAGGTGACGATCGGGTATTGCGCCAATTCCGCAAGCGTCAGCGGGTGGTGAGGCAGCGCCATTCCGGTCGCGCAGTACCAGCCGAGGGGATTGGGCCCAAGCGGCGTGCCGACGGCGGTTTCTGGAAGCGATCCCCGCAAGAGGATCGCCACGTCTATCTCATCGTGCAGGAGGCGTCGGCTAAGCTCCTCGGAGGTGTCGACGGAGAGTTCGAAGCGCACCGTTTCATGCCGGAGCTTCAACTGGTTGAGCATGCCGGTCAGGATTGTGTGGACGATCGTCTCGGCAACGCCGATGCGGACCGTGCCGCTGAGACCCGCTGCGTTCGTCAGATTCTGGACGACCTGGTCGCGGGTGGCGAGCATGCGGCCGGCCTCGGCAAGAAACCTTCGGCCGACGGGTGTAAGGCGCACTTGCCGGTTCTCGCGGTCGAAGAGCTTGATTCCAAGGCGTTTTTCGAGGCCGGAGATCCGGTTCGAGATTGCCGACTGGGACATGCCGTATTTCTGCGCGGCGGCACGAAAGCCTCCGGCGCGAACGATGTCCTGGACAATTTCCACGTCGCGCAGGTCGAACACCGGTTTTCCCCCGTGGTTCGCCGGTTATGAAAAGGGGACCTTGCGGAGGTCCGTCCGCTGCGGTCGGCCGCGCTCTCCCCATTTCGCCTCAGGGTAGCGAAACTCCGCAACTTGTCCAATGGATTTGCGTCGCCTAGGGGGGCCGCGGTGGCGGCGGGCGTTGTCGTGTCCGGTAAGGTGTCGATGTGTTTCCGAAACGAGAAAACGCGACGTGCTGGCGCAGCGTCGCGTTTCGGGAAGGGCGATCCGGGTTTTGTTTGCCGGATGCTCTGGGAGTTGCCATCCCGCGGCGCGACAGGCGCCGCGAAACGGGGGGCGATCAGTCGAGAAGGTAGCGCAGACCGATGCGGATTTCGTGCGCCTGGAGGTCCTTGTACTTGACCGTTCCGGGGATTGCGCCGGTGCGCTCTCGTCCAGATTCCGCGTCGCCGAGCCACAGATAACGGTAGCCGGCATCAAGGAGCAGATTGTCGGTGAGCTGGTACGACGCGCCAGCCATGGCAGACGCGGCGAGCGACCAGCGGTCGGCGCCGTCATAGGTGAAGCGCGCGGTGCCCTTGGAGCCTACAGTATGCTTGGAGGTCATCAGGTAGGCGGCGCCGATACCGCCACCGATGTAGGGCGTGAAGCCCTGCCAAGTGCCGAGGTCGATATAGCCGTTGGCCATCAGGGTCCAGGCGCTCAGGCTGGTGCTGTGCTTCAGGTTGGTGCAGGGCCCGGGGCAGGGGTTGGTCGCCTTGATGTCGAAGCGATCGCGGTAATCGAGCGTCAGGTCAGTGCGGAAGTAGTCGTTCACCTTGTAGCCGAAGCCGATGCCGGCCATCCAGGTGTCCTGCGCCGTCTCGTTGAACAACGGGCCACCGCCGCCGTAGATGTCTGGATCCGTGTTCACGACATAGCCGAGATCGCCCCTGAGGTACCAGTTGGATCCGACCTCGGCGGGGATGATTTCCGGTGTGTGTTGGAATACCGGCGGCTCGAGAAGATCTGCCGCGTGTGCCGCCGTGCCAACCGCCATCACGGCCGTTGCCAACAGCGCCATTCTGAGGAGGCTGCCCATCGTTTTCCCTTCCGTATCACTCAACAAGACCCGCAGAAATTCTGGTGTGCGGGTTTCAACGCCGGGTCAGAGTATCGGCGGGAATCCTTAAACTGTGATTAACTGCGTTTCTTAACCGTACCCGTTAAGGTTACCTGTTGGTGAACGCTGCAATCGGTGGCCGTGTACCTTCCTGCAAGCGTGTGGCGCAAGCGGCGGGGGGGGGACGAAGCGACGCGGTCCGCCGGCGGTGATATCGCGCCGAAAGCGCTGGAAACGCTGCCGGCAAGCGGCTAGTGTCCGGCCACCTCGACCGGCCGGGTCTGCGTGGCCCGGCTCGCCGTCGGTCGGCGACCGTTCCGATGTCGCCCGCACCGACGGATGGCGACCCTGACGAAAACGGGGCGACGCGGGTCTTCGAAAAAATCATGGTGTGAGCCTGCAACGGTACCTGTCGCTGCGGGCCGGCACCGACAAGAAGGATTGAAACCCGTGGCCGAACCGGTCGATACCGACGCCTCTTCCCGTTCGCGAACCGGCCGGCGCGACTGGCTGGAGCTTTCCGCGCTGATGGTGATGTGGGGCTGGTCGTTTGCCTTCACCAAGATCGCGGTCGCCGAGGTGGCGCCGACATGGATCACCGCCGCCCGGATGGTGCTTGGCGCGGCGGTCCTTCTGTGCGTTCTCGCCTGGCGGCGCGAAGCCTTGACGCTCACGCCGGCGGCGATCGCCAGCTATGTCTGGCTGGCGCTGACCGGCAATGTGGTGCCGTTCATCCTGATCGCCTGGGGGAGCCAGTTCATTCCCTCGGCGCTGGCCGGCATGATCATGGGCGCAGTGCCGCTGATGGTGATGGTGATGGCTGCTGCCGTCCTCGCCGACGAGCCGCTAACGGCGCGAAAGGCGCTCGGATTCTTCTTCGGCTTCGCCGGCGTCGTGCTCCTGATGGGGCCGTCGGCGCTTCTTGGCTTCGAGACGGAGGGCACGCGCATGCTTGCTCTTCTGGCAATTGTCGCGGCCGGGGCGGGGTATGCCACCCATGCGGTCTCCGTGCGCCTTCTGCCGCCGCTTCCCGGAACGGTCCGGGCGACCGGCGTGCTCCTTGCCGGCGCGGTTCTCTCCGTGCCGCTGGCGCTTTCCCTCGACGGTGTGCCCGTCGCGTGGCCGGGACTTCATGCCGCCGCCTCGATTGCCATCCTGGGGCTGACGACGACGGCGCTGGCGCTTCTGGTGCTGTTCTCGCTGATCCGCGCGGCGGGTGCCAATTTCGCCGCCATGAGCAACTATCTGGTGCCGGTCTTCGCGCTCGTCATCGGCGTCGTCTTCCTCGGCGAACGGTTCGCGCCCATCGATCTCGCCGGGCTCGCCCTCGTTCTCGTCGGGGTCGCCATCGCCGGCTCACGGCGTCGCGGGCCCGCCGGCTAACGGGCTTTTCCGATTCGCTTTTGCAAGCTGGATCGGTGGTTCGCTCAGGCGGCCTTTTCGACCGCGGCGGCGATATCGTCGACCACTTCGTGGACGAGGGTTTCGTCATCGCCTTCCGCCATCACGCGGATCAGCGGTTCGGTGCCGGAGGGGCGGATGAGCACCCGGCCGCCCGTGCCGAGCCGCTCCTCGGCCGCGGAGATGGCCTTGCGCACGGAATTGGAGGCAAGTGGGTCGCCGCCGAGGACGCGCACGTTCTTGAGGAGCTGTGGCACGGGGTCGAAGCAGTGGCAGACTTCGCTGACCGGTTTTTCCAGGGACTTGACGACGGCGAGCACCTGAAGGGCGGCGATGAGGCCGTCGCCGGTGGTGGCGAAGTCGGACAGGATGATGTGGCCGGACTGCTCGCCGCCGACGTTGTAGCCGCCTTCGCGCATGCGTTCCACGACGTAGCGGTCGCCGACCCTGGTGCGGTCGAGGGTGAGACCAATGCCGGTCAGAAAGCGTTCCAGACCGAGGTTGGACATCACGGTGGCGACGATGCCGGGCTGGGCGAGGCGATCGTCCTCCTTCCAGGAATGGGCTACGACCGCCATCAGCTGGTCGCCGTCGACGATCTCGCCCTTTTCGTCGACGATGAGGACGCGGTCGGCGTCGCCGTCGAGCGCGATGCCGATATCGGCGCGCACCTCGTGCACCTTTTCGCACAAGGCGTCGGGCGCGGTCGAACCGCATTTGTCGTTGATGTTGAGGCCGTTGGGTGTCACGCCGATGGGCATGACCTCGGCGCCGAGTTCCCACAGCGCTTCGGGCGCGACACGGTAGGAGGCGCCGTTGGCGCAGTCTATGGCGATGCGCATGCCGCTGAGGTTGAGGTTGCGCGGCAGGGTGCGCTTGGCGATTTCAATATAGCGGTCATGAACGCCGTCGATACGCTTGGCACGGCCGATATCGGTGGAACCGGCCAGGCGCGTCGACAGATCCTGGGCAATTAGGTCTTCGATCTCGGCCTCGATCTCGTCGGAAAGCTTGTAGCCGTCGGGACCGAAGATCTTGATGCCGTTGTCCTCGAAGGGGTTATGCGAGGCGGAGATCATGATGCCGATATCGGCCCTGAGCGAGCGGGTCAGCATGGCGACGGCCGGTGTCGGCATCGGGCCGAGCTGGAAGACGTCCATGCCGACCGCGGTGAAGCCGGCGACGAGCGCGGTCTCGATCATGTAGCCGGAGAGCCGGGTGTCCTTGCCGATGACGACCCGGTGACGGTGGCGACCGCGGGTGAACACGATCCCCGTCGCCATGCCGACTTTCAGCGCCATCTCCGGCGTGATTGGCCACTTGTTGGCGCGGCCTCGCACGCCGTCCGTTCCAAAGAATTTCCGTGTCATGTCGTCACTATCCCATCCGGCCGGCGGTACCCGGCCGCGAATTCACCGGCCCCTCAATAGCGCCAAAATGGCAGCGATGCGTTCAAAAATGGTTTGCAAATGTAACAGGCATTGCTGATCCGGGTGGCGGTTGAGCAAAGCGTTACTTTGAGAACCAGGAATAAGGTGGCGTTCGGCGGGCGACCTTGCGGTAGACGCTCCAGGCCTGCGGCAGGAGAGGCCGTTTCGGGTCGAGGATGGAGGGGAGACCCGGCTCCGTGTGAAACGCGACCTCGGTACGTTCGAGCCGGGCCCGCCAGGCGCGGTGCACGCCGGGACCGGCGAGGACTGTCGGACGTGAGGCCGCGATCGTACGCAAGGCTTCGATGCAATGCACGATCCACATCTCGTCGAGTTCGCTCTTGGTTGCCCGGTACCAGGGTTGATGCGCGGATTGGTTATGGAAGCGCTTGTGGTAGAGCGTTTCGGGAACCCGTACGATGGCGCCCTGCGCTGCCATCTTCAGGACCCACAGAGAGTCAGCGCCAAAGCCGGCCACCGTATCGGGCACGCGGTGCTGTCGGACGGTTTGCCGGGGGAAGACACCTCGAAAGGCAATGGCGGGAAAATGATTGTGGAACATGCCGGCAATCCGCCGGTGGACTGGTCCCGTTTCCGATCGTTCTTGTGCGGTTATGCCGGGCTTGTTCAGGCCGTCGATGTCGGAGAAGGCGAGGGCGCTTGCAGGGGTCGCGAGAAGCGCATCCATGCAGGCCGCGACATAACGAGGGTCGAGGGCGTCGTCGTGGGGGAGAAGCATGGCGAAATCGGACCTGGCCAGCGCAAGTGCCGCATTGCAATTGCCGATCCAGCCGAGGCGTCGCGGTTGCTTGACGATCGTCGCGTCGGTGCCGGAAAGCATGTGGCGCACAATGTCGGCGGTATCGTCCTCGGTGCCTTCGGGCGCCGGATCGATCGAGACGGCGATGTCGACCGGCCAGGTCTGTGCGAGGGCGGAGGAGAGGGTTTCGGCAATGAAGGCCCCGGACCGGAAAGCCGGGATGCATATGCTGACGCGCGCTTCCCCGCTTGCCATCCCGCTATCCGATTTCCGCCAGACGGGCGGCGAGTGCCGGGGCGCAGGTAAGCTTGCCGGTATTTACCGCCAGGATCCGACCGTGTTCGGAGATGCCGAATTCGGTCCGCCGGTGGAGGCCACTCCCCGGGTCGTGGAGGTCCGTTTGCGCATGGGCAAGGATCGAGCCGGCGCGAACTTCCTCCGGGGTGTCGGCGAAAACGAGGTTTGGCAGGAATTCCGTGAACGCCTTGATGCTTGCCCGGTAGGCATCGGCGAAGTCGAACGTGTCACGGATTCCTTCGAACCAACGCGAACCGGCTGACATATCCGTCGTGAATCCCATCCGGCAGGCGGGATACCAGGACAGATACGCCCGCTCCGGCGACTGCGGAACGATATCGCCGTAGGCGCCCCAGCAGAAGGAGATGGGTAATGCCGGCATGCCTTCGCGGATCCGGGCGATGAAGCCGGTCTTGCCACGCAGGCTGAGGCCATGGGCGGATCGGCCGCTGGCATGCTCGATTGCCGGCATGCCGTCCCAGGCGGCATTGATTACGCGATCGAAATGACCGGATTTCGTTCCGTCGGCGCCGACCACTTCCAATGTTCGCGACTCGCGAACTGCGCCGACGGCATAGCCTGTCACGATCTCGACGCCAGGTTCGGCCTTTACCGCAGCCGCGACAGTGTCGCAGAGCCTGTCGCAATCGATCATGGGCTCGGCGACATTGAACGCGGCCACGATCTGCGAACTGAACATCTGCGTCAGTTCCACCTCGGTCAGGCGGCGGATGAAAGGTTCCCCGTCCGGGGCAAGCGAGCCATGGTTTTCGGCGTGATCCGCGTTCATCCCGTCGAGCGCCTTCATATGCAAGACGGCATCGGCAACCGACAGCGAAGAATTTGCCGGAACGGCATAGAGGCACCGCCTGTGAAGGAAGAGGTCGTCGAGCGCGAGATCCACGAACCCCCGCAAGTGCTCGGCGAATACCGCGCCGTTGGCAAACATCGTTTCCTGTGTCCGCCGTGTCCTGTCGAGGCCATAGGTGAAACCGAGGTGGATCTTGCCTTCGTTGAACCGGCTGGCGCGGCACATAACGTCGGTATCGCGCTCGAAGATGACGACGCGGTTTCCGCGACGCGCCAACGCGATTGCCGTCAGGCACCCGATAAGGCCGCCGCCGACAATCGCGATGGCGCGCATAGAACTTGTCATGGTGCCTCTTCTGTGTTCCCGAAGCGGCCTTTATCGCGACAATCAATCCGCGCGGCAGCATGAAGTGGACGGGATTTTTTCAGAATATCCCTTAGTCGAACTAAACATCATTTTTGCTGAAACGCCAAGTTTACTGACGTGCCAAGGCGCGTGCGAGAGAAATCGGTTTTCGCCGGAAGCTGGAACATTCGTCGGGCCGTCATGCCGGTTTGCTGAAAGCGAGACGCCGGGCATAGGCGGCGACGTCGTCGGGCCAGGACTCCGTGTGTTCGAAGAAGGCATTGGCATCGCCGGCAAAGAGCGCGCGGGTCGCTTCCTCATAGCCCGGGAAATCGCCCGCGATCGCCGTCATGACGCGATAGGCCGCGTGGCGGGCGGCATCCGTGCGCTCCTTGTCTCCATTGCCCTTGCGGGCCTGGTCGACGAGGCGGCGGAGCGCCTGCGAGGCGCCGCCCGGCTGGTCGGCGAGCCAGTCCCAGTGACGCGGCAGGAGCGTCACCTCGCGGGCAACGACGCCAAGCTTCGGCCGGCCGCGCTTTCTTGGCTCTCCGTCTTGCCGGTTGCCGGACGGCGGGGCAGGCTTTCCGGTCTCGGAGCGTTCCATGAGCCGGCGGATGATTTCCGCCGTGCCGCCGCGCAGGTCCAGGTCGACGACGGCACCCGTCGCATCGTCGAAGACCAGCACCGGATCGGCGCCGAATGCGTTTTCCTCGGCCTTCACCGCGAGCGCCACGTCGACCAGGGGACCTGCCGCGAAAAGCCGTGTTCCGGCAAAGGCGGTGGCGGGGTTGGATAGGAAATCGGGCATTTCGCTCTGGCCTTCATTTTTTATCCGGGTTAAATAGTAATCTTATTTAATACCCGGGTGAAAAATGATCAAGCGGTCGTTTGCCGATTTGCACGAGGAAGGAGTTTTCGGTGAGACACGAGGAACGACGGGCGGCGATCGCCGCCTACAAGGAGCGTAAGCGCGAGGCCGGCATCTATGCCGTCAGATGTTTGCCGACGGGCATGTGCTGGGTGGGCAAGACACCGGATATTGCAGCGGTGAGGAACCGGCTGTGGTTTTCGCTCGGGCAGCGGAAAGATCCGCGTCCCGCGCTGCAGGCAGCCTGGACCGGGCACGGCGCCGAGGCGATGGCGTTTGAGGTTCTGGAGCGGATCGAGGAGAAGGAGACGGAGACGGCGCTCTTGCGCGAGCGGCGCCTGAAGGAGCGGTTCGCATTCTGGTGCGACAAGCTTGGGGCCGAAGCGCTGTGATGCGTTCCGGCCCCTTGTCCGTAACGGTCGTGGCGGAGCTGCTCACTTGCGCCAGTTGGTGCGGGTAATCTCTACCAGTTCGTCGCCGCGGCCGTTGAGGATCGCGCGCATCATGTAGAGGCTGAAGCCCTTGGCTTGTTCCAGCGTGATCTGCGGCGGCATGACGAGTTCCTGTTTGGCGGTCATGACGTCGAGAAGCACGGGGCCGGGCGTCGCGAAGGCCTCGTCGAGGGCGGCGGGAAGCGCTTTGGCGTCTTCGACGCGGATGCCCTTGATGCCGATCGCCTCGGCCACTTTGGTGAAGTCCGGGCTGTTGAGGTCGGTGTCGTCGGAAATATAGCCGCCGGCCTTCATCTCCATGGCGACGAAGCCGAGAGAGCGGTTGTGGAAGATGACGATCTTGATCGGCAGGTCGAGCTGGCGTAGCGACAGGATATCGCCCATCAGCATGGCGAAGCCGCCATCGCCGCACATGGCGACGACCTGGCGGTCGTGGTCGATGCTCTGGGCGCCGATCGCCTGGGAGAGCGCATTGGCCATGGAGCCATGCGAGAAAGAGCCGATGAGGCGGCGCTTGCCGTTCATCGTCAGGTAGCGGGCGGCCCAGACTGTCGGCGTGCCGACGTCGCAGGTGAAGATCGCGTCTTCCGCTGCCTTCTCGCTGATCAGCTTTGCCACATACTGCGGGTGGATCTCGCCCTTCGGTCCGTCGTCGGTGGCAAGGTCGTCGAGGCTCTTGCGGCTTTTCCGATAGTGCGCGGTCGCGGTGTCGAGGAAGGTGCCGTCGCTTTTCGGGACCAGTTTGGGCAGAAGCGCGCGAACCGTCGCGCCAACGTCGCCGATGATGCCGAGGTCGATCTGGGTGTGGGCGCCGAGCGCTTCCGGCCGGCTGTCGACCTGGGCGATCCTGGCCTTGGCCGGATAGAACGCCCGATAGGGGAACGAGGAGCCGAGGACGAGAAGCGTGTCGGCCGAGCCCATGGCGTGATAGCCGGAGGTAAAGCCGATGAGACCGGTCATGCCGACGTCATAGGGGTTGTCCCATTCGACGTGTTCCTTGCCGCGAAGGGCATGGACGACCGGTGCCTTCAGGGCCTTGGCGAGGGAAAGCAGCTCTGTGTGGGCGCCGGCGCAGCCGGCCCCGGCGAGGAGGGTGACGCGCTTGCTGGCATTCAGCATTGCGGCGAGGCGATCGATCTCGCTTTCGGCCGGCATGATCACCGGTTCGGCCGGCTCGTCCCAGCGAACGGGGGTGTCTTCCGGCATCGGTTTCAGGGCAACGTCACCTGGCAGCACGATGACCGCCACGCCCTTCTTCAGGATCGCGGTGCGCATGGCGATTTCCAGCACCCGCGGCATCTGGTCGGGATTGGAGATCAGTTCGCAATAGACGCTGCACTCGCGGAAAAGCTCTTCGGGGTGGGTCTCCTGGAAGTAGCCGGAGCCAATCTCGGAGGAGGGGATGTGGGCGGCGATGGCGAGGACGGGAACGTGGTTCCTGTTGCAGTCGTAGAGCCCGTTGATGAGATGCAGATTGCCGGGGCCGCAGGAGCCGGCGCAGACGGCGAGCTTGCCCGTCAGATGCGCCTCGGCGCCGGCGGCGAAGGCGGCCGCCTCCTCGTGGCGCGTGCCCATCCAGCGGATCTTTTTCAGCCGGTGGATGCTGTCGCTGAGGCCATTGAGCGAATCGCCGGTGACACCCCAGATGCGGTCGACGCCGGCGGCGCCGAGGGTACGGGCGATGTAATGGGCAATGCTTTCGGACATGGGCTTTCTCGGAATGCTTTCAGGTTGCCGGACGTCGTGTCGTCAGGGGAGCACCCGCCGGCGCGTCGGTAGGAACGCGTCTGTGGGTGGCGGGGAAAGGGGCCTCGAACGGAACTCGGGAGCGGGACAGATCTGGGAGGACCGGTTTCGCGTCCCCTCGAGAGTATATACAAAAGTAGGACAGCGCGGCTGCGGCAGAAGACCCTGTCCCCGCATGGCTGGTCTGTTTTCGGCGCGTGCGAGCGGGAACTTCCACCAGGGTTGCTTTCACGCTCTCCACTCATGGTGCCGTTGGCGGAATGCCGGATCTTTCGCCGATGACATCGTCTGATATCGCCCTGATCGATAGGACCTGTGTCCGCGTTAACGAGCATGGGGCCACGGAAAAGCGCACGGATACGATGGCGGCACGGGGTGTGAACAAGCCTGTGTCAGTTTTGTGCCACACGATGTCACGTGTTCCCTCCGCGCTCCGCTTCAAGGCGCATCAACCGGCACAGGTGGTGTTTTAAAATCCCCTTGCCTCTTGCGCCGGCGATCGGTTTCGACTATCCCCGCCAGTGGGACACCCCTCCCCAACGAGGGGCACCTATCTGAAAGGGTAGTCAAAATGACAGAGAATACCAAGCCCGGCCAACGGCCGGCCAATCCCCGTTTTTCCTCTGGTCCTTGCGCGAAACGTCCCGGCTGGTCGCCGGCGGCGCTGACGGATGCCGCTCTCGGCCGCTCCCATCGCGCCAAGATCGGCAAGGCCAAGCTCGGCCGCGCGATTGATCTGACCCGGGAAATCCTGCAAGTCCCCGACGATTACCGGATCGGCATCGTGCCGGCGTCCGACACGGGCGCGGTGGAAATGGCGCTGTGGTCGCTCCTCGGCGCGCGCGGCGTCGACATGCTGGCCTGGGAATCCTTCGGCTCGGGCTGGGTCACCGACGTCATCAAGCAGCTCAAGCTCGAGGACGCACGCACGCTCAAGGCCGACTACGGCGAGCTGCCCGACCTTTCCGCCGTCGATTTCGATCGCGATGTGGTCTTCACCTGGAACGGCACCACCTCCGGCGTTCGCGTGCCGAATGGCGACTGGATCCCGGCCGACCGCAAGGGGCTGACGATTTGCGACGCGACGTCCGCCGCGTTCGCCCAGCGGCTAGACTTTGCCAAGCTCGATGTCGTCACCTTCTCCTGGCAGAAGGTGCTTGGCGGCGAAGCGGCGCACGGCATGCTGATCCTGTCGCCGCGTGCGGTCGAACGGCTGGAGAGCTACACACCGGCCTGGCCGCTGCCGAAGATCTTCCGCATGACGAAGGGCGGCAAGCTCATCGAGGGCATCTTCACCGGCGCGACCATCAATACGCCGTCGATGCTGTGCGTGGAGGACTATCTCGACGCGCTCACCTGGGCCAAGGACCTGGGCGGGCTCGACGGGCTCGTCTCCCGCGCCGATGCCAATTTCGCGGTCATCGAAGCCTGGGTCGCCAGAACGCCGTGGGCGGACTTCCTGGCCAAGGCGCCGGAAACGCGGTCCAACACCTCGGTGTGCCTGACCATCAACGATCCGGCGATCACCGACCAGGCGGCCTTCTCCAAGGCGATGGTGGCGAAGCTCGATGCCGAGGGCGTCGCCTACGACATCGGCGCCTATCGCGACGCTCCGGCGGGTCTCAGGATCTGGGCCGGCGCGACGGTCGAGGCGGCCGATCTGGAAGCGCTGATGCCATGGCTCGACTGGGCGTTCTCGGCGACCAAGGCCGAACTGGCGGCCGCTGCCTGATGGACCTGACACGGTCTTGCCGGCCGTGGACCGGAGGCGGATATGGCGGTTTCGGAACGGATGCGCAGTTTCCTTGCCGATACGCTGGCGCTCGTCGTCTTCTTCTCGATCGCCAGCGGATTGAACGAGCGTTTCGTTGCCGGCATGTCCTGGCACGAGGTTCTCGTCTCGCGCGGGATCGGCGCGCCGCTGATGATCGTCACGGCCCGGCCCTACGGCCTGTGGCGGGATTGGGTCCACGCCAGGTTCGACGTCTCGGGCGGCAGGAAACGGCTGATCGTCGACGCCGGTGCGCTCATCTCCTTCCAGGTCCCCATCTACGTCGCGATTATCGCGGCGGGGGGAGCTAGGGGAGCGGATCTCGTTGCCGGTGCGCTCGGTTTCACCCTGCTGATGTTCGTTCTCGGCAGGCCCTACGGCATCTGGCTTGATTTCGTGCGCCGCGCCTTCGGCCTTTCCGGGCCCGGCCAAAAACCGATGTCTCTCGACGTCTGAAACCTTCACGGAAATTCCGGTCGCCCCCGGGCGGCCCTTCACAATCACAACGGACCGAAAGCCGGAGAGGACGCGCCGACGGCGCATTCCCGGCAAACTCAGAGGACACTACCCATGGCTCCCAAGGTTCTCATTTCCGACAAGTTGTCGCAGACGGCGGTGCAGATCTTCAAGGATCGCGGCGTCGAAGTCGATTTCTTGCCCGACGTCGGCAAGGACAAGGACAAGCTCGCCGAGATCATCGGCAAGTACGACGGTCTCGCCATCCGCTCCGCCACCAAGGCGACGGAAAAGATCATTGCCGCAGCCGACAATCTGAAGGTCATCGGACGGGCCGGCATCGGCGTCGACAACGTCGATATTCCGGCCGCGACCGCCAAGGGCATCATCGTGATGAACACGCCCTTCGGCAATTCCATTACCACCGCCGAACACGCCATCGCCATGATGATGGCGCTCGCCCGCCAGCTCCCCGCCGCCGACGCCTCCACGCGGGCCGGCAAGTGGGAAAAGTCGAAGTTCATGGGCGTTGAGATCACCGGCAAGACGCTCGGTGTCATCGGCTGCGGCAACATCGGTTCGATCGCGGCGGAGCGGGCCATCGGCCTGAAGATGAAGGTCGTGGCCTTCGATCCGTTCCTGTCGCCGGAACGTGCCATCGACCTTGGCGTGGAAAAGGTCGAACTCGACGAGCTCTTCCGTCGGGCCGATTTTATCACTCTGCACACGCCCTTGACCGACAAGACGCGGGCCATCATCGATGCCGAGGCGATCGCCAAGATGAAGGACGGTGTCCGCATTATCAACTGCGCGCGCGGCGGTCTCGTTGTGGAAAAGGATCTCGCTGAGGCGCTGAAGTCGGGCAAGGTCGCGGGCGCCGCTGTCGACGTCTACGAGGTGGAGCCGGCCAAGGAAAACGCGCTCTTCGATCTGCCGAACGTGGTGTGCACGCCGCATCTCGGCGCCTCCACCTCCGAAGCGCAGGAGAACGTCGCTCTCCAGGTCGCCGAGCAGATGTCTGACTACCTCGTCAACGGCGCAGTCCAGAATGCCCTCAACATGCCGTCGATCTCGGCGGAAGAGGCGCCGCGGTTGACGCCGTTCGTCAAGCTCGCCGAGCAGCTCGGCCTCTTTGCCGGCCAGCTCACGGTGACCGGCATCAGCGCCATCCGCCTCGAATACGAAGGCGCGGTCGCGGACATGAACACCAAGGCGCTGACGGCCGCCGCGCTCACCGGCGTGTTGCAGCCGATGCTGCAGACCGTCAACATGGTGTCGGCTCCCTCGATGGCGCGCGAGCGCGGCATTCAGGTGGAAGAGGTGCGGCGCGAGCAGGTTGGCGCCTATGAGAGCTACATCCGCCTCACGGTGGTGACCGAGCGGCAGGAACGCTCCGTCGCCGGCACGGTTTTCGGCAACGGCAAACCGCGCATCATCCAGATCAAGGGCATCAACATGGAAGCCGAACTCGGCCCGTACATGCTCTACATCACCAATGAGGACAAGCCGGGCTTCGTCGGCCGCCTCGGCGTCACGCTGGGCGAGGCGGGTGTCAACATCGCGACTTTCAATCTCGGTCGTAAGGAGCGGGGCGGAGACGCCATCTGCCTGATCGAGATCGATGGTCCGATGTCGGAAGACGTGCGCAAGCAGGTCCTCGAACTGCAGGGCGTTGTGCAGGCGGTGCCTCTGGAGTTCTGATCGGCTGCCGGGTCGCCCAGCCTCGTTCACGGGCGACCCGTCGACCGTTCCGATCGGCGATTTTCCGGCCTTGGGCCGATCCGCGAAGCCCCCTTTTCTTTCCGGACAGGGGGCTTTGCCATGCTTTCGGCACCGTCCCGGGGCAAACTTTGTCCGTTGGATTGCCGTATCCTCGCATCACCCGGGAGGATGTCATGACCGAGAATGAAATCGCCCGCCTGCGCAAGCGCCTCAGGGATCGCCCCGCCGGACCGTTCCATTTCCACGAGCTTTATGGCGACGACTGGGATCGTCTCTGGATCGGCGACAAGGTCCGTATCGGCCGCGAATTCCTCAACGCGGTCCGGGCGGGCCGGTTCTTCGGTGTCGAAGATACAGGTCACAAGGATCGCGGGGGTCATCTCTACCTATGGGCGGGGCTTTGACGTCAGTTCGTGCAAAAAATCCGTTCGATGCGGTTTCCTGTGACGGTCTTTCTCCAAGAATATTTCCTTACAGCATGCTTTTCCGGTTTGCCTTCTCCCATTAACCGGGTAAGTTTGTGCTGATTTTTGATATTACGCTTCTTGCCGTGCTTTATCGCGCGTATATAATTATTCATAATTTGTTATTTTCGAATTATGTATTTTTCTTATTTGGAAGTTTTACTGTATTATTTGCAGTGTTCGGAAGAATTTTTGAAAAGTTCATGATTAAAATTCCCAGGAATATTAAGTTAACCATTTGTTTGTTTGGTTTCTGGCAATCTTCTCGGAAATGTGAGGAGTTTGCCAGCCCATGGGATATATGTCGTTCAGCGTTGCATCCGGTGCGCCGAAGCCGGTTCGGCGCAAGCTGTTGCGCGAAATCACCCCGACAGGGGTCGAGCGTGTGGTCGGGGAAGACGAAATCATCGTCTCCAAGACCGACCTGAAGGGCTCCATCACCTATTGCAACGATGTGTTCATGCGCCTTGCGGGTTACCGCGAGGGCGAACTCCTTGGCGCGCCGCACAGCATCGTGCGTCATCCGGCGATGCCGCGCTGCGTCTTCAAGCTCTTGTGGGACACGCTGGAGCAGGGTGAGGAGATCTTCGCCTATGTGGTCAATCTGGGCAAAGACGGGGCCCACTACTGGGTCCTTGCCCATGTGACGCCGAGCTACGACGCGGCAGGAAAAATCGTCGGCTATCACTCGAACCGGCGTGCGCCGAACCGGCGGGTACTCGATGAGGTCATCACGCCGCTCTACAGGACGCTCCTCGAAGAAGAAGCCCGTCACAAGAATCGTAAGGAAGGCATAGCGGCGTCCACCGAAATGCTTTTCGCCCTCTGCCGCGATAAGGGAATGCCCTATGAACAGTTGGTCCACGCTCTTTAAGGCGGAACTCGCGCTGCTCGCCTCCTCAGGCAGCGCCGTTCTGCTGGCCGCCGCCTGCCTCGGGGGGGCGGGGTCGGTGCCCGTCGTGCTCGTCCTTGGCGGCGCTGCAGTTGTCGCCGCGCTTGTCGGTGTCTGGCAGATGCGTAGCGTTGCGGCCAAGCTGCGGCTGTTTCGCGACGTCTCCAGCGCCGTCGCCAAAGGCGATTATGAAAAGCGCGTCAGTGGTATCGACGAGGCCGGCGTCATCGGCGACCTGGTGTGGTCGATAAACGGGCTTATGGACCACACGGACTGTTACCTGCGCGAACTGACGGCGGCGATGCTGGCGCTGAAGGCACACAAGAACTGGCGACGTGTGTTGCTGAACGGTCTGCACGGCTCCTACCTGCGAGGCGCGGAGGTGATCAACGCCTTCGTCGACCAGGCGGCGGAGCGCGTCGACGTCGTCCAGCGGATCGCGACGGAATTCGAGATCGATGTCGACACGGTCATCAAGACGCTGGAGGACTCGTCCCACACGCTGGAGGGGACGGCGGCGACGCTGGAGACCACCGCGCAGGATACTAGCCAGCAGGCCGTCGCGGTCGCGGCGGCGGCGGAAGAGGCTTCGGCCAGCGTTCAGACGATCGCTTCGGCGACAGAGGAGCTTTCCGCCTCCTTCGGCGTGATCAGCGAGCAGGTCCATCGTTCCAACGAAATCGCCAACGGCGCCAAGGAAGGGATCGACGCCACCAAGGTCAGCCTCGTCGGGCTTGCCGATGCGGTGACCAAGATCTCGCAGGTGGTCGAACTGATTACCGCGATCGCCAACCAGACCAACCTCCTGGCGCTCAATGCCACGATCGAATCGGCCAGGGCCGGCGAGGCGGGCAAGGGGTTCCAGGTAGTGGCGGCGGAAGTGAAGGAACTTGCGGGCCAGACCGCGCGTGCCACCGAGGAGATATCGACGCAGATCGCCGATATTCAGCGGGCGACGGACGAGGCGGTGCGGCGCTTCGACGAGGTCGGCAAGACGATTGAGGAAATCAACGTCATCTCCGAGTCGGTGGAAGGCTCCATCGGCGAGCAGACCACGGCAACGCAGGAGATCGCGGACAGCGTCTCCGGCGCGGCGCGCGGGGCAAGCGAGGTCGCGACCAACATCCAGACCGTTTCCACCAAGACCGAATCGACCCGTTCGTCCGCTGATGGGTTGCTTGGGGCTTCGGAGGCGATCACCTCGCAGTCGGCGACGCTCGGGCGCGAGGTGCGAACCTTTCTCGAAGAGCTTCGCCGCGTCGTGTAAAGTGATTGGCATTCCCTGGGGTGTTGCCGGCGGGACGTCCGTGTTACTAGGCGTCGAGTTGAACGCGAGACGTTCTCCGGCAATCGTGGATACGGCTTCGGCCCCTTGGGGAAATGAAGAAAAAGACTGTAGCGCTGGCCTCGCTCATGGCCAGCATCGGCCTGACCATCGGTAAGTTCGCCGTCGGTATCGCGACGGGGAGTCTCGGTGTCCTGTCGGAGGCCGTGCACAGTCTGCTTGACGTCGGCGCGACTGGCATCACGCTCGCCGCCGTCCACATCAGCGACAAGCCCGCCGACAGCGATCATCACTATGGGCACGGCAAGGTCGAGAGCGTCACAGCGCTGATCGAGACCGGCCTGCTGTTCCTCACTTGTGCGTGGATCGTCTACGAGGCGGTGCAGCGGCTCCTGGCCGGGCATGGCGATGTCGACGTCACCTGGTGGGCAGTCGGGGTCATCGCCGCGTCCATCGTTGTCGACTTCAACCGGGCGCGGGCGCTGAAGCGGGTCGCCGACGAAACCCGCAGCGAGGCGCTGGCCGCCGATGCGCTGCATTTCTCTTCCGACATGCTGAGTTCCGGCGCCGTGCTGATCGGTCTTGCCGCGACCTGGGCGGGCTATCCGGCGGCCGATGCGCTCGCCGCGCTCGCCGTCGCCGTCTTCGTCGCGCTTGCCGGCTATCGGCTCGGCCGGCAGACGGTCGATACGCTCATCGATACCGCGCCGGCTGGGGCGGTCGAGACCATCGAGACGATTGCTGAAGAAACGCCGGGCGTCCTGGCGCTGACACGGGCGCGCATTCGCCACGTTGGCAATGTGACCTTCGTTGATGCCGATGTGAATGTGCGCCGCACGCTGCCCTTTGATCAGGTCCAGGGCATCAAGGCGCGCTTCGTCGATGCGGTCAACGTCGCATTTCCGGACGCCGACGTCTCGCTCACCGCCCACCCGGTGGCGCTCGACGATGAGACGGTCTTCGACAAGGTCATGCTGATCGCCCGCCAGCGCGGGATGGCGATCCATCATCTCACGGTCCAGCACGTTGAGGACCGGCTCTCCGTCAGCCTCGATCTGGAACTCGACGACCGCATGGCCTATGGCGAGGCGCATGATATCGCCACCGATCTGGAAAACGCGATCGGGGTGGAACTCGGTGAGGACGTGGAAGTGGAAAGCCACATCGAGCCGGCGCATTTCTCCGGCCTCGAAGGGCAGGACGCGAGCCCGGCAACGCACGCGGACGTCGAAAGACATCTCGCCGATCTCGCCGCGGCTGGCCGGATCTCCAATATCCACGACGTGCGGGTGCGGGAGAACGACCACGGGCTTTTCGTCACCTTCCACTGCTGTGTCGGGCGCGAGCTGACGGTGGAGGCGGTGCACGATGCGGTCGATGATGTTGAGCGCAACTTCCGCGAACGGATGCCCGAGGTCCGCCGCGTCGTCGCGCATGCCGAACCCGCCGACCACGACTGACGCGTCTTCCCGTTCCCGTTCCGGATCCGCCCGCCGATGTATCGCCCGCCTCAGGGGTGCTCATCGCGGGCGGCTACTTGCGCTGGGCGATGGCGATGCCGGCGAGGATCAGCGCGTAGCCGGCGCCGTGGTAGAGGGCGGCGCGTTCGCCGAGCAGCGTGATGGCGAGGACGGAACCGAAGAGCGGCACGAGATTGACGAAGAGGCCCGCTCGGTTGGCGCCGATCAACTCCACGCCGCGCACGAAGAAGACCTGCGAGATGAGCGAGGGGAAGAGCACCGCATAGGCAATGATAAGGACACCCTTTGTCGTCGGCTCGAAGACAATCCCCTGGCTCATTTCATAGACGGCGAAGGGAATGCCGGCGAGTGCGGCGCCGATGGCGAGCGCGGTCATGAAGCTCAGCCAGTGCATCTTGGGGCGCTGGCGCAACGTGACCGAATAGATCGCGTAGATTGTCGCGGCGATCAGCATCAGGCCGTCGCCGAGATTGATCTGCATATCGAGGAGGCTGGTGAGATCGCCATGGGTCGCGGTCACCAGGACGCCGAGAATGGACAGGGCAACGCCGATCAGCATCGACGGGCGCGCCGGCTCGCGAAAGAACACGAGGTTCAGCAGGACGATGATCATCGGGATGCCCGACTGTTCGATCGTGACGTTGATCGCCGAGGTGTAGTGAACGGCATTGTAGAGCAGGATGTTGAACGCCGACATGCCGAGCGCGCCGGTGGCAAAGAGGCGCAGCCAGTGGCGGCGGAAAATCGGCCAGTCCCTCTTCAGCGGCTGGTAGGCGATGATCACAAGAGCGATGCTGGCAAATGTCCATCTGAGGACGTTCATCGCCATCGGCGGCACGATGCCGACCGCGGCCTTGCCCGCCACCGCGTTGCCGCTCCAGAAGAGTGCGGTGAGGACCAGCAGCAGATAGGGATGATTGAAAAACGACAGGGCGCTGCGGGAGGGTGATGCGGGCATGACTTGTCCTTGGGGCGTCGTCGGCCGTTGGCGAGGTGCGACGTTGTGACAGGTTTGCCGGTGCGGTGCAAATGCTCTGATCGTGGCCATCTGCGAGCAAAGTGTCGGAGAATCGCCGCATTTGGCCCCGAGACAAGAGCTGGGCGACGCCTTCCGCCGGGGAAATGGCTGGAAGACAAAGAGGAGAATGCACCATGGTGCGAACGGTGATGGCGACCTTGTCGCTGGCGACGGCGGTCGCTCTGACAGCGGCTTTCGGGGCGGTGGCAGAGCCGATCGTAGCGAAATCGGCGGTCTCCGCGGTTGAAGTCTATCCGGACGGTGCGACTGTCACCCGCACGCTGACGGCGCAGGTCGGACCGGGCGAGAGCGTCGTCGCGATCGGCAACCTGCCGCTCGGGCTCGATCCGAACTCGGTCCGCGTCGAAGGCGAAGGGTCCGCCGGTCTCGAGATCGTCTCGGTCGATACCCGACGTGTCGACCCATTGCCCGGTGACCGGCATACCGAATTCGATGATCGGATCGACGCGCTGAAGGCGGAGCGTGCAACGCTCGCCGATACCATCGAGACCACCAGTGACCAGATCTCCTACGTCAAGCGGATCGGCGACGAGGCGCCGCGCGATCTCTTCAGCGCGCGCCGCGAAGGCGGCGATGGCGACTGGAAGGGCCTTCTCGGAGCCATGGGCAACGAACTGAAGCAATTGCGCCGGACGCTGCGCGAAACGCGCAAGAAGGACAAGGGCCTTGCCGACGAAATTGCCCGTCTCGAACGCCAGCGCGGCGAGGCTTGGCCGGCCGATCGTCCGACCATGGAGGCGGCGGTGACGCTCGTCGCGGCCGACGGTGCGCAAAGTGACGTGGCGCTTACCCTCCATTATACCGTGAACGATGCGTCCTGGACGCCGGTCTACGATGCGCGGCTTGCCCTTTCCGGCGACAAGCCGGCGCTGGAAATCGTTCGCCGCGCGATCATCCGCCAGTCGAGCGGCGAGGCATGGGACGATGTTGCCGTCACGCTGTCGACGGCGCGACCAGGTGGCGGCACGACGGCTCCCGATCTCCGGCCCGTGGCGCTCCGGCTCGCGCCGCCGCGCCCGGTGCGGCGCAACACATTCAAGATGGAGACGCGGAGACCCGATGCCGATGCCGGAGCGCTGGCCGGGGCGATGGCCGAGGCGCCGGCGCCGGTGATGGTCAAGGAAGTGCATGCGGCGATCGAGACGCGCGGCTTCGATGTGCTCTACCAGGTGCCGGGCAAGGTCACGGTCGCCGGCGACGGGACGAGCAAGACGGTCCGGATCACCACCGATACGCCGGAGCCGAGGATTGCGGTTCGCGCCGTGCCGGAGCAGGACACGACGGCCTATCTTTCGGTGCGGTTCGACAATGCCGGCCCGGGACCGATCCTGCCGGGCGACATCCAGCTCTTCCGCGACGGCGTCTTCGTCGGCACCGGCCACATCGGCCTTGTTGCGCCGGGCGAAGAGGCGCGGATCGGCTTCGGGTCCGATCCGGCGGTGGTCGTCAAGCGCACGGTGCTGACCCGAGAGGAAGGCGAGCGGGGTATTCTCACCTCCGACAAGACCGACACCCGCCGCTACCGCATCACCGTCACCAACCGGCATATCCAGCCGGTCGGCATCGAGATCGAGGACCGCCTGCCGACGCCGGAGAACGAGAAGATCACGGTGGAGCCGATTGACGACATGACGAAGCCGACGGTGCGCGATCCCGACGATCGCAAGGGGGTCGTCGTCTGGTCCGGTACCTACAAGCCGGACGAGACGCGCGAGATCCTGTTTGGCTACGTCATCCGCTGGCCGGCCGAGGAACAGCTGGTCTGGGTGGAGCGCCGCTGAGCCCGGATTTCCGCGACCGGCCCCTGCCGACAGGGAGCCGGCCGCGGCCTCGTTCCGTATCGAGCCGGCATATCCCGGGGGTGAGGCCCGCGCGTTCGTGTGTGCTCTGGAAAACACCGCGAGCCGCTGATCGACGGATGTCGCGGCACGTCTGGCCAGAGAACGGCCGGTTTGCTGATCGGGATATGGCTCCGATGGGCAAAGTTTGAGCGATAACCGGGGGATCGCCGGGTCTCGGGGGTCGTCACCCGGGTCTCCACTCGCTATAGTCTCGCGCCCGTTGATGAATCCACAGGGGATTCCGGGGTCAGGAGTTAACAGTACAATGGCGAATGTCGTAGTCGTCGGATCCCAGTGGGGAGACGAGGGTAAGGGCAAGATCGTCGACTGGTTGAGCGAACGCGCTGATGTCGTGGTGCGCTTCCAGGGCGGTCACAATGCCGGCCACACGCTGGTAATCGATGGCGTGAGCTACAAGCTGAGCCTATTGCCGTCGGGCGTGGTGCGCCAGGGCAAGCTCGGGGTTATTGGCAATGGCGTCGTGATGGACCCGCACGCGCTCGTCGATGAGATCGGACGGTTGAAGGACCAGGGCGTGACGGTTACGCCGGACAATCTCAGGATCGCGGAAAACGTCACGCTGATTCTGTCGCTTCACCGCAATCTCGATCGGATGCGTGAGGAGGCGGCCGGCAAGGGCAAGATCGGTACGACGGGGCGCGGCATCGGTCCGGCCTATGAGGACAAAGTCGGTCGGCGCGCGATCCGGCTGATGGATCTCGCCAATCTGACGACGCTTCGCGACAAGATCGATCGCGCGCTGACCCATCACAATGCGCTGCGCCGCGGTCTTGGCGAGGCCGAGGTCTCGGCCGACGAAATCCACGAGGAACTTGCCTCGGTGGCCGACAAGGTTCTGCCGTTCATGGATTCGGTCTGGCAACTGCTCGACGAGAAGCGCCGTGCCGGCCAGCGAATCCTGTTCGAGGGTGCGCAAGGGGCGATGCTCGACATCGACCACGGCACCTATCCGTTCGTCACGTCGTCCAACACCGTCGCCGGCCAGGCCGCGCCGGGCTCGGGCATGGGGCCGGGCGGGGTCGGTTTCGTCCTCGGCATCACCAAGGCCTATACGACGCGCGTCGGGTCGGGTCCGTTCCCGACCGAACTCTTTGACGCAACGGGCGAGCGGCTCGGCGATCGCGGCCACGAGTTCGGCACGGTGACCGGACGGCGCAGGCGCTGCGGCTGGTTCGATGCCGTCCTGGTGCGCCAGGCGATCGTGACCGGTGGTATCAATGGTATCGCGCTGACCAAGCTCGACGTGCTCGACGGATTCGACGAAATCAAGATCTGCGTCGGCTACATGCTCGACGGCAAGAAGATCGGCTATCTGCCGGCCGCGCAGGCCGCGCAGGCCCGTGTGGAGCCGATCTATGAGACGATGGAAGGCTGGCAGGCCTCCACACAGGGTGCGCGGAGCTGGGCGGATCTGCCCGCCCAGGCGGTCAAATATGTGCGTCACATCGAGGAACTGATTGACGCTCCGGTCGCTTTGCTATCGACGAGCCCGGAACGGGATGACACAATTCTTGTGCAAGATCCGTTTCAGGATTAATCGAAGAGAATGGCACGCGGGCTGACAAGAGAAGCGTAACGGAATGGCGGATTACTACGCAATCCTGAAGAAGGCGATTTCGGCTTTGCCGAAGAATACCGGTGAGGCCCGGCGCGCGATCTATGAAAAAGCTCGCCGTGCACTCGTCACGCAGCTTCAGAATTATGATCCTCCGTTGAGCCCGTCGGAGATTACCGCACAGCGGCTGACGCTTGAGGAAGCAGTCAGAAAGGTCGAGGCGGAGGCGGCGCGCGAGAGCCTCGGCCTGTCTCCGCTCGCCCGTGCGCCGCGCGTCGAGCGGCAACCGGTTTCTCGGCCGACTCCGCCGGTGGCGGAAACGCCGCCGCCCGCGGAGCCGGTGGACGAGGCGGGGCCGGAACCTCAGCCGCAGGCCGAAAAGGCGCCCGAGCCGGTCGTTTCGCAAAAGCCGTCGGAACAGAACGAGACATCGGATGAAAAGGCTCTCGCGGACCGTGCGGAAACCGGCGACGACCGGAAACCGGTATCCGGCGATGAAGAGCTGACAGAGACCGGGAAATCAGAGACCGGGAGATCAGGTTTCGGGAAATCGGGGGCCGGGAAATCGGGGGCTGGGAAATCCGAAACGGAGGAGCCCGCCGAGAAAAAGTCGGATGGCCGCGAGGCGTTCCGCGAAGTAGTCGCGGAGGCCGCCAAGCTTGGTGCGGCAAGCGCCGAGGCAACGCGATCGGCTCGCCGTGCCCTATACCGCGAGGATGCGGAAGACGACGGCGACGCGGCACCAGAACGCGTCGAGCCGCTCGTCGGTCGCCAGCCAAAGCCCGCCGCCAAGGACCGTTCCGCCGATACGGACGAGGCGGTTTCGGTTTCGAAGGCAGAAAAAGGCTGGAAGAAGAAGGATCGGAAGGCCAAGGATCGGAAATCCAGGGATCAGGCTTCCCCCAAGGAGCCATCGTTTGATTCACCGGATTCCAGCGTTTTCGACCATGACATGGCGGCCGAGCCGATGTCGATGCGCGGTATGTGGCTGATCGCCGTCGGTGTCGTCGTTTTGGTCCTGGTGGCCGTGGGGGCATGGATTTATGCCCAGCGCGACTCGTTCTTACCGAGCGGCCCGGGAACGACGCTGGAGCAGAGCGCGCAAACGCCGGCGTCGGATACGGCGGCTGGCGAGTCGTCGCTCGCGCCGAAGATCTCCGATCGGCTGCCCGGCATGGGAGAGAGTGGTCCGGCGAGCGACGCGCGGGCCGTTCAGACCATGCGCGTGACGGCGCCGACGGCGGAAGAAACCGTCAATGGCGACGCGGTGCCGGCGGACAGCGGGGCGATGGACGGTGACGGTGCGGACCAACCGACTGCCGAGGATAGCTCTGGCGATCAGAGCTCCGGCGACGAGGGGGCCGCCGATGAATCTGTCAGCGCGCCGCAGGCTGATGCCGGAACAGCACCCCAGGCAGCGCCCCAGACGTCATCACAGACGTCGACGCAGACCGCCCAGCGCGGGAACGACACCGTTGCGGTTGGCCAGCGAGCGATCCTTTACGAGGAAGGCCAGTCGGCCGGCGCAGCGGGGCAGGCCTATACCGGTCAGGTCGTCTGGCGGCTCGCAACGGAGCCGGCCAACAAGGGTGGAGGCACGGATACGGTGCTGATCGCGACGGCCGACATTCCCAGCCGCGACATGCAGATCGAGTTGAAGTTCCGCCCGAACCGCGATGGTGCGATGCCGGCGAGCCATTGGATCGAGATCAGCTTCACGGTACCGGATAATTTTGTTGGCAAGGGCATCGGCAATGTGCCGGGGCTGATCCTGAAGACCACCGAGGAGGCGCGCGGCGATGCCTTGCGCGGCGCCTCGGCGCGGGTGCTCGACAATCTCTTCTGGATCGCCCTGTCGAAGGATCCGGAAGAACGGCGACGCAACCGCGAGCTCCTCGAAGAGCGGGGGTGGATCGACATTCCGATTCTCTACGAGAGCGGCAAGCGCGCGATCCTGACGCTGGAAAAGGGCGCGCCCGGCGACCGGCTGGTCAAGGAAGCCTTCAAGGCCTGGGGCGACGACGCGGCCAACTGATTGTTCCCCTGGCCGCGCCGCGGCTCAACCGGCGTGATTGTCCGCTTCCCTGTTGCTGCGGACGCCTCGCCCTTGGAGCATGCGCGCATCCTGTCTGACGCGTGCTCTGTGTTTTATCAGGTTGTTTTCGGGCGCTTTCTCATAGCGAATGCCTGCCAGCTTTCCCGCAAAGCACTTCATCGCAAGAGTTTCAACGAGCCTGTCAGCGAGCGGATCCATTTCGTCGGACCGGCGATGCCGAGGCCGTCGATGGTCTCCTCGCGGAGATCGCGGTCGGGGAAACGCGCTTCGTAGTCGCGATAGGCGTGGAGCGCCCGGGCGAAGGCCGGGAACGGTACCACCGCGCTTTCTTCCGGCCGGCTCTCCAGCGATTTCAGCATAAGAACGCGGATCGCGTCGGCGTCGGCCTGCAGGATCGGCACCGGCCTGTTGGCGCTGATATCGATCGTGCGGCCTTCCCGGTCGGTCAGGCGGGCGGCGGCAAGCAGCGGCATGCAGGCGCCGAGGCCGATGGCGACCGCGCCGACGGTATTGGCCAGGAGGCCCGGGGCGAGATCGGGATTGACGATGACGGCGAGGCGAAGGTCTTCGGTCATGGGGACGGTCCGGTGATACGGGTTGAAAGGGCGCCTGGAAGAATAGGTCGGGCTTTGCGGCAGGTCTTGCCTTTCTTCGCCGAAACTGGCCGAGTTGTGATAGGATATACTTCATTTACAGGTATATGAGGTAGGATGTGTCTTCACATGATCTGGAGCCGGTCGATATCCGCATTCTCGCCGCCCTTCAGGGGGAGGGGCGGCTGACGAACCAGGCTCTGGCCGACGCGGTGGGGCTTTCGACGTCGCCCTGCTGGCGTCGTGTCCGCCAGCTTGAGGATCGGGGCGTTGTCACGGGCTATCGGGCGAGCCTCGATCGGCGGGAAATCGGCCTCGGCGTCCTCGCCTTCATCCGGGTGAAGATCGATTCCCACAGCGAGGAGGAATCGGAGGCCTTCGCCCGCGACGTTGCCCGGCTCGACGAGGTGGTGGCCTGCTACAGCATTGCCGGGGATGCGGACTTTCTTCTGCAGGTCGTTTCTCCAGACCTCGACACCTACGCCGATTTCGCCATGACGGTGGTACGCCGGCTGCCGCGCATCAAGGAAATGCAGACGACCTTCGTGCTGAAGGAGATCAAAGCGTTTAAGGGGTTTCCACTCGATTTCGCTGGCCGCTGACGGTTCGCTTGCCGTCGGGACTTGCCAAGCCGGCTACGATCGATCATGGTCAGGCCGTTCCGAGGGGCGCTCTTCGTGAGAGCTGAGATGGCGCCGGCAGGCGGAACGGTGCGGGGAGAGTCTTCCCGGTCAAACGCCGTTTCCGCGCACAGGCCCGATCCCTTCGAACCTGATCCGGGTCATGCCGGCGAAGGGACGGAACCTGTCATGCGATACTGACCCCGCCCGTTCTCCGGATTTCCCGCCTGCCACGTTCGCGCCGGAGATCCGCCGATGGTCGTTGTTCCGTTTTCTCATCTTGCCGTCCGTGTGGACGCCCGGTCATGAGCGCGCCGTCGTTCTTCGGGCGATCCCTTGCGCCCACGCGTGCCGTTCTCGCCACTACCGGCCGTATCGGCTTCGGGATCGGGCTTCTCCTTGTGGTGTGGTTTATCGGTGTGGCGCTGTTCTCGCCGCCGTCCTACATGCTGCCCTCGCCGGAACGGGTCGCGGGTGTCCTCGTCGGCCGTTTCGGCTTCCTGATGACGCAGGCCGGAATCACATTCGCGGAAATTCTCCTCGGCCTCTTTTTCGGCGTCGTCTCCGGCGTCCTGACGGCGCTCGTCATGAACAGGCTCACGGTCGCCAGGCGGCTCGTCATGCCGCTCGTGGTCGCCACCCAGGCGCTGCCGGTCTTCGCCATCGCGCCGCTCCTTGTCATGTGGTTCGGCTACGGGCTTTCCTCCAAGATCGTCATGGCGACGCTGATCATCTATTTTCCCGTTGCTTCCGCCTTCCACGACGGGCTCAACCGAACGGACCGGGGGCTCCTCGATCTCGCCATTCTCGCCGGCGCGACGCCCGGACAGTCGCTGGCTCTCATCCGCCTTCCCGCCGCGCTGCCCTCGCTCGTCTCCGGGCTCAGGCTCGCGGCCTCCGTGGCGCCGATCGGCGCGGTCGTCGGCGAGTGGGTCGGGGCCTCGCGCGGGCTTGGCTTCGTCATGGTGCAGGCGAACGCCCGCATGCAGACCGACGTTCTCTTCGCCGCTCTCCTCATCCTCGTCGTGATGGCGGTCGCGCTGCGCTTCGCCATGGAGGCGCTGACCCGCATCCTCGTTCCCTGGAACCCGGAAACCACGGTCTGAGCCCACGTTTTTTCGTCTTACACAGAAAGGTGTCCCCATGACTCGTGTCCGTATTCTTCTCGGCGCCCTGGCGCTGGCGCTTCTGGCGGCTGCGCCAGCGCGCGCGGCAGAACCGCTGACGGTGCTTCTCGACTGGTTCGTTAATCCCGATCACGCGCCGCTGGTGATCGCCAAGCAGGCCGGCTACTTCAGGGACGAAGGGCTCGATGTGACGCTGGTGCCACCCGCCGATCCGAGCGCACCACCGCGCCTGATTGCCGCCGGCGAGGGCGACATCGCGGTTTCCTATCAGCCGAATCTTTATCAGCAGGTCGCCGAGGGGCTGCCGGTGAAACGGTTCGGCACGCTCGTCGCCACTCCGCTCAACACCGTTGTCTCGCTCGCCGACGGACCGGTGAAGACGATCGCGGATCTGAAGGGCCGCAAGGTCGGCTTTTCCGTTGCCGGCTTTGAGGATGCGATGCTGGCGGCGATGCTGAAGACGGCGGGGCTGACGCTTGACGACGTCGAACTCGTCAACGTCAATTTCTCGCTGTCGCCGGCGCTTCTGTCCGGGAATGTCGATGCCGTCATCGGCTCGTTCCGCAACTTCGAGCTGACACAGTTGAAGCTGGAAGGCAGCGAGGGCCGCGCCTTCTATCTGGAGGAGCACGGTGTACCGATTTACGACGAACTGGTCTATATCGCGCGCGCCGACCGGCTCGATGACGAGCGACTGGGACGCTTCCTGTCGGCGGTGGAACGGGCAACGACCTTCATCACCAATCATCCGGAAGAGGCCTGGGCGCTGTTCATCAAGGCGCATCCGGACCTCGACGACAAGCTCAACCGGCAGGCGTTCGTCGACACCCTGCCGCGCTTCGCCAAGAGCCCGGCGGCGTTCGACGCCGGTCGCTATGCCCGCTTCGCGACCTTCATGAAGGACGCGGGGCTCATCCCGGAAGTCAAGCCGGTCGGCGATTACGCGGTCGCGCTCGACTGACCGTTACAAAACCAGTCATGACAAGAGGCCCGGCGAGGGGATCGCCGGGCCTCTTCGTTGCCTGAAACGGGCTTGGGCGGCCTTGGCCGGTTAGCTGGCAGCCTGCCCGGCCAGCGCGCGGGCCTGGCGGGTGTCGGCAGCCATCGCGGCGGCCTGCTCTTGCATCGACTTCTGCACCTTTTCGAAGGCGCGGACCTCGATCTGGCGAACGCGTTCGCGGCTGACGCCGAATTCCTCCGACAGCGCTTCGAGGGTCATCGGATCCTCCGACAGGCGACGGGCCTGGAAGATGCGGCGTTCGCGATCGTTGAGGACGGTCATCGCCTCCTTCAGCATCTCGCGGCGCACGTCGAGCTCTTCCTGATCGGCGAGGATCTTTTCCTGATCGTCGCTGTCATCGACGAGCCAGTCCTGCCATTCGCCACTTTCCGATTCCTGACGGATCGGGGCGTTGAGCGAGGTGTCGCCGGAGAGACGCCGATTCATGGAGATGACCTCGTCCTCGCTGACGCCGAGACGGGTGGCGATCTCGGAGACCTGCTCCGGTTTCAGGTCGCCCTCGTCGAGCGCCTGGATCTGGCCCTTGACCTTGCGCAGGTTGAAGAACAGGCGCTTCTGGTTCGCCGTGGTGCCCATCTTCACAAGGCTCCATGAGCGCAGGATGTATTCCTGGATCGCGGCCTTGATCCACCACATGGCGTAGGTGGCGAGGCGGAAGCCTCGTTCCGGGTCGAAGCGTTTCACGGCCTGCATCAGGCCCACGTTGCCTTCGGAGATGACCTCGCCGATCGGCAGGCCGTAGCCGCGATAGCCCATGGCGATCTTGGCGACGAGGCGGAGGTGGGACGTCACGAGCCGGTGGGCGGCGCCGCGATCGTCATGTTCGAGATAGCGCTTGGCCAGCATGTACTCTTCCTGCGGCTCAAGCATGGGGAAACGACGGATTTCCGTCAGGTAGCGCTGCAAACCATTCTCGCCGGCGGAAATTGCCGGTAGCGACGTTTGAGCCATGTTTCGGTTCCCTTCGTGGCTGGGGATCCCGCCGATGCGGCAATCCCGATCCGGTGCCGTGCGTGGCCACCAGTGTTCACAATATAAGTACGATTTTGGCGAAAACAGGTTCCGTCTAAATTGACAATTTGGTGAATTCTTCAAGAACGGTGGCCATGTCGGCCGGCGGCGAGCTTTCGAATATGAGCGTCTCGCCGGTCAGGGGATGGCGGAATCCGAGGACGGCGGCATGGAGCGCCTGGCGGCCGAGCGCCTCGACCGCGGCGCTGGCTCCGTCCGGAAGACGGCGCGCCTTGGTCGCAAAGCCGGCCGCGTAGTCCGCATCGCCGACGAGCGGGTGGCCGATGTGGGCCATGTGAACGCGGATCTGGTGGGTGCGCCCGGTCTCCAGCCGGCATTCGACGAGGGCGGCGACGGGCTCGCGCGCGCCGTCAACGGCATAGCGCTGGAGGACCTGCCAATGGGTGACGGCATGCTTGCCGCCGGATGTCACCACCGTGCGCTTCATGCGGTTGGCATTGGAGCGGTCGAGGGGGGCGTTGACTGTGCCGGCCGCCGTCTCCGGCGCGCCCCACACAAGTGCCCGGTAGCGACGCTGCAGAGGCCCTTCGCGGCCGTGGTCGGCGAATTGCTCGGCGAGGCCCCGGTGGGCGGCGTCGGTCTTGGCGACGACGATGAGGCCGGTGGTGTCCTTGTCGAGGCGATGGACGATGCCGGGCCGGCGAACGCCGCCGATGCCGGAAAGGCTCGCGCCGCAATGGGCGATGAGGGCGTTGACGAGCGTGCCCGTCCAGTTGCCTGCGGCCGGGTGGACGACCATGCCGGCCGGCTTGTCGACGACGATGAGGGCGTCGTCCTCATAGACGACGCGGAGCGGAATTGCCTCGCCGCGCGGCGTCGGGTCTTCCGGTTCCGGCACCTCAAGCGTGATCTCCTCGCCCGGATTGACCCTGTGGTTGGGGTCCAGTATCGTCGCGCCGCCGATCGAGGCGTGGCCGTCCTTGATCAGCGATTTGGTACGGTTTCGGCTGAACCCGGCGCTGTGGGCGGCGAGAAGTGAATCGAGCCGCTTACCCGCATCATCGGGGCCGGCGGTGACTGCAATCGTTGCCGATCCGGCCTGTTTTTGTTCGGCGGCTGCCAGTTCGGCCACTGTCTTTCCGGCGTCTCGCAAAGGTTCATCCGACATGTCTCATCCCATCCTCGACGACGACGAGGAAAAGCCGCTCGATCCCGCCGTTGAACGGCTGCAGATGAAGCTGAAGGGGCTGCTTCTGGTCTCCAGCCTGATCATGGGGCTCGGGCTCGTTGCCGTCTTGTCGGCCATTATCTATCGCGTGGTCAAGGATGACGGCGGATCAGGCTTCGGCGACAAGACCTTCATCGAGGCACAAGTGCCCGATCCGCTCACTGGCGATGTGGTTTCCACCGCGCTCGACGGTGGCCGGATGGCGATTACGCTCAGGACCGACAAGGGTCTGCGCGTTCTTATTGTCGACATGGCGAGCGGGGAAATGCAGCATCGGATCGACCTCGTCGGCAAGCCGTGACGTCGAGACCCTGATTTCCGGGTTCCGATCCTTGGGGGATCGCCCCCGCCGATGGTCTCTGCCCGAGCGTGCCGGCAAAGAATGCGCCGGTGCGGCGGTTCGGGGTCAGGGTATGAAATGCGGTCTTGCGTCCAGCGAAAAGGGACGCTATATCCTCGGCCCGGCGCTGCCGCTTCACGCGGCCCCAGGCGCCCCCATCGTCTAGCGGTCTAGGACGCTGCCCTCTCACGGCAGAAACAGGGGTTCGAGTCCCCTTGGGGGTACCAAACTGCAGTCTCAAACATGAGAGCAGTTATGCCCGCCGTCCCTCTTCGCATCAGCTGTTGTTCGCGTAAATCAGGTCGGAGGGCTGTCCGAGAGCCGTCCAGCTTCCCCTGTGGCCCTTCGCAGTCCGGCCGCCGCATGTTCGCGC
Organism: uncultured Rhodobium sp.; assembly: GCA_963675285.2. Classification (GTDB taxonomy): domain Bacteria; phylum Pseudomonadota; class Alphaproteobacteria; order Rhizobiales; family Rhodobiaceae; genus Rhodobium. The sequence goes on along the minus strand of CAXXGS010000002.1, from coordinate 384,724 downwards.
CCCGCTTCTCCTTGTGCGCAGCCGCAGTCCGTGCCGCCGGAACGGGATCGGCGGGTCGACGTCCGAGGGGGGTGAAGCCGGACGGGGCGCTATTCCTTGTCGGCTTCGAACGACTGGAGCACGACCTCCAGAGCGTTTTGCACGTGTCTGGTCGCAAGCCGGTGAGCTTCGGCTGCGTCGCGTCTTTTCAGCGTTTCAATGAGCGAATCGAGTTCCTTGAGGCTTTCCTTCCACCGGCTGGGCATCTGCAGAGAACGACCGCGCAGGATCATCGTGCGCGCGTTGATCATGTAGAGTGACTGACCAAGCGCCTCGTTGCCGGTTCCCGCGACCAGACAGTCGTAGAAATGGTTCTTGGCGGCTAGCCGGTCCAGAACGTTGCCGTGCATATACGCGTGGCGGACGCCCTCGAGTGCCTCCTCGATCCGCTCTATGTCCTCGTCGGATGCGTTCTGGGCAAACAGCTTGGCGGCAAGACTCTCCAGCACCTCGCGGACCTGATAGACGCCCTTGGCCTGCTCGGGGGTGATCTGCGCGACGATCGGCCTATGACGTCCTTGATCGGCTGCGGGAGCAAGAACTCATTCGCATCGAGGAGCGACACGGGCGGCGGTTCGTCGTTGCGGAAGACCCGGTCGGTATGCTGCAGCGGCTGGAGGTGCGCCGGCAGGTGCTGAGCGATATCATTCCGCAGATCCGCTCGCTCTACAATCGCGCCAAGGGAAAGCCGCAGATTCGCTTCTACGAGGGTGAGGAGGGGGTGCGTACCGTGCTATGGGACACGCTCTCCTGCCAGAGCAAGGTGCTCCGTGGCATCCTCTCCATGGGCGAATTGTTCGAGACGCCGGGCCTGCCGGAAATGGACGCCTATATCGCCGAGCGCGTGTCGCTCGGCATCCAGCTCCGGGTGCTGCGGTCGCGCGAGCGTGACATTGAGCGGATCTGGCCGTCGACCGAGAAGGACCTGCGCGAGCTGCGCTACGCGCCCGACACGGTGACACTCGGCATCACGCAGTATCTCTATGACGACAAGGTCGCAATCATCTCTTCCAAGCGGGAGGACTATGGTCTCCTGATCGAGAGCGAGGACTACGCGCGCCTGCAGACGAGCCTCTTCGAGACGCTCTGGCAGGTCAGTACGCCGGCGCACGAACTCGCCGCCGGACCGACGACCTCCTGAGGGCGGTGTCTCCGTGTCCCGGGTGCGATAGCTCATCCGCCCGATTGACCCGAGGGCGGCTTTCGGGTCGTATGGGCCCGGGAGCGACCGAACGAGGGACCGGACCGCCATGTTTTCGAAGCTGGGAGCCCTTGCGCGCCTGGGCGTGACGGCTTTTCTTTTTTTCTCCACGATTATCGGGGTTTCCGCCGCCGAACGGCTAGCGCTGGTCGTCGGCAACGCCGGCTATTCCAGTGACATGCTGAGCCCGTTGAAAAATCCGGCGAACGACGCGGCGCTCGTCGCCGACGCGCTAAAGAAGGCGGGGTTCACCGTTGATCTGGTGCTCGACGCCGACCTCAGGGGCATGAAGCGGTCGGTCTCCGGCTTCACCAAGAAGCTCAAGGCGGCCGGGCCGGACTCCATGGGGCTCTTCTACTATTCCGGCCATGGCTTTCAGGCCGGCGGGGTCAACTACCTGGCGCCGCTCGGCGCACAGCTTCAGGACGAGGTCGATGCCGAGTTCGAGGCGCTTTCGGTCGACTGGGTGCTCGGCAAGCTGGAGGCCGCGCACAAGGGCGTCAATGTTGTCGTGCTCGATGCCTGCCGCAACACCGCGTTGAGCCGCGGCATGGCGGGTGCAGGCGGCGGGCTGGCGCTTCTGAAGGCGACGCCGCGCGGCAGCTTCATTTCCTTTGCCACGGCGCCGGGGAGCACGGCGACGGACGGCAGCGGGCTCAACAGCCCCTACAGCGCGGCGATCGCGCGTGAGATCCTAAGGCCCGGCATTACCATCGAGGCGGCGTTCAAGAACGTGCGCCGGGCGGTCGTCGAGGCGACCCATGGCGATCAGGTGCCGTGGGACCATTCCTCGCTGACCGATGATGTCGTCTTCGTGCCGGGCTCTCAGGCGATCGCCGAAGCGCCGGATGCAAGGCCGGATGGAGCCTTGGGCAAACAGGCGGCGATGCAGGTCGAATTGCAATTGTGGAACGACGTCAAGGACAGCGGTTCGCGAGCCGAGATCGCGGCTTATCTCGACAAGTATCCGGACGGCGCCTTCGCGGAATTGGCCAAAACGCGGCTCGCCGCGCTTCCTGCCACCGACGGCATTCCGGCCGGCAGCGACATGGAAAAGCTCTTCGCCCAACTCGCCAGCCGCTCCATGATCGTCGACAATCCGACCCGGCCGCACGAGTTCTATTCCAACGCCCGGCTGCACGAACTCCAGGGCGATTATCCCAAGGCCCGGCAGGACTACATGAAGTATTTCGCCTTCGGCTTGCCGAAGGTCGACCCGCATTACCGGTTCCAGAATTTCCTGACCATTCAGGAAGGTCGGACCGGAGCGCGCGAAATCTACCATGCGATCACGCAAGGCAGCCGCGAGCCGACGCTGCAGTTCGCCGAAATCCTCCTTGCCGATCGCGAAGAACGGATCGCCGCGCTGACCGGCTTTCTCAAGGCCTATCCTGATTTTACGCCGGCCTATTACGAGCTCAGCCGGGACTATTCGCTCGCCCGCCTCGGCCGCCAATCGATGGCCGACAAGCAGGAGGAACTGAAGCTCCTTACCGAGTTCATGGCGCGGGTCGAGGATGGCCGCTTCCTCGGCTTCTTCATCGACCAACAGTTCGCCGCCGACATGGTGAAAGACGCCAAGTCCCGGCTCGCCGCGCTTTCCGGCCTCAACCAGGCGGCGATGGCCAACCCGGTCAAGCTGTCGCCGATGCGCAGCAATCAGGGCTGGATGGTCAACATGGCGATCGCCGACCAGGCGCAGGAGATTTTCGTCCAGCTTCCCGGCAAGGACTTCCGCTCCACCGGTTTCTTTGCCGGCGCGGTTAATCCGCAGACCGGCCAGCCGATGCCGAATTCCATGTTCGAGTTGCCAGGCAATGCGGAGAAGACGGTTGTCCGGGTGAAGTACCGCGACGTGCGGGGCCAGATGCGCGGGCCGTTCGATCTCACCTTCGATCCCGATCTGGCGCTCGTCGCCGGCCAGAAAGACATCCTGGAGCGGCTTTCGACGGCGTGGATCGCCTTTCCGGACAATAAGCGGGCCTATTTCACCCATCTCATCAGCTACAGGTGTGCGATCGACATGATCACCTATGGGGTTGCCAGCGATATGCCGTCGGAGGTCTTTCCGCTGCCGCCGTGCGATCCTTCCAACCCGCACGCCATTCCGCGCGACTGGAACAGAATCTTCATCACCATGCCGAAGGGCGCGCCCTACCTCACCGTGCAACTTTCCTACAAGGACGGCACGCAGTCGGAAGTGAAGCGCTTCGAGCGGCCATGAGGCGCGGGGGCGAATGAGCGAAGACCGAAGCAGGCAAAGGCATGCGGGGTGAGTGAGGCGAGCCCGACTCCCCGGTTTTCGCGGCGGATGATGGCCGCGGCGCTCGTCGTCTGCCTCCTGGCGCCGCTGGCGGCGCTGCTTTCCATGCAGCGGCTCGAACCCGTCGCGGCCGACCGGGCGGTGACAGCGCTTCTGGGCAAGGCGAGCGATCCGGCCGGGATCGTCGTCGTCGCGATCTCCGAGGAGACGCTGGCGGCGCTGCCCTATCGCTCGCCAGTCGACCGGGGCTTCCTTGCCGATCTCATAGCCCGCATAGACCGGGCGGGGCCACGCGCGATCGGACTCGATATCCTCATCGACCAGCCGAGCGAGGCGGCCAAGGACGCCCGCCTCAGGGCCGCGATCGGCGGGGCGACGGCGCCGGTCGTCATGGGGCTTGCGGGCGAGCGAGACGGCCTGACGGCGCGACAGGCGGCGTTCCTGAAGCGGGCGACCACAGACGAACGGAGGGGGCTCGTCGCGCTTTCCCGCGACGCGATCGATGGCGTGGTGCGCCGGCACACGCGAGCGAGAACGATTGACGGCGTCCGGGTGCGGCCCTTTGCCGATGCGCTCGTCCGGGCCGCCGGTGTGGTGCAGTCGGATCCGTCGGGTCCGGGCGGCGGCCGCATTCTCTATGCGACGGACGGGGCGGGCGGGCCATTCCGCTTTCCGGTCTATCCGGCGCATCAGGCCGCTCTCCTTCCCGATGCGTGGTTCGCCGGCAAGATTGTGCTGATCGGCTCCGATCTTCCCGACAGCGACCGGCATCCGACGCCGTTCTCCTCCGGCGTCGGCGCGGGCGCCGGCGCGCTTCCCGGCGTCCTCATTCATGCCCATATGCTGGCCGATGCCCGGTCGCCGGGGCAGCTTGCCGTCATGTCGCCGTGGATGAGGATCGCGCTCGCCTTCCTGGCTGCTGCGCTCGCCGCCGGCCTCTTTCTCCTGCCGTTGAGGCCCTGGCTGCGCTACCTGCTGCTGCTGGCGCTTGCCGGGGCCTATCTGCTCGTGGCGCTCGGCCTCATCGCTGCCGGCACTGTCCTGTCGCCGCTTCTCGCGCCGCCGGTCGCGGCGCTCTTTGCCGGAGCCGCGCTCTCGCTCGCCACCTGGCATCGCGATTGGTCGGAGCATCGCTTTATCCGCTCCGCCTTCGCTCGCTACGTCAGTCCGGCGGTCGTTGAGCGGATCGCGGCGCACCGGCTGGATCTGACGCTCGGCGGCGAGAAACGTCGCGTCACCTACGTCTTTACCGATCTGGAAGGCTTCACCGCGCTTTCCGAACGGCTGCCGGCAATCGAGGTCGCCGCCGTGCTTAACGCCTACCTCGATCAGCTTTGTGATCTTTTTTCCGAGGCCGGAGCGACCATCGACAAGATCGTCGGCGACGCGGTGGTCGGCTTTTTCGGCGCGCCAGCCGACGATCCGGAACAGGAGCGGCGGGCCGTTGATCTGGCGCTCGCCATCGACCGCTTCTCCGAAGGACACCGCGCACGTCTTGCCGCGCGCGGCCTCTCCATTGGTGTCACTCGCGTCGGCGTTCACTGCGGCGATGCGGTCGTTGGCAACTTCGGCGGCTCGCGGTTTTTCGACTACACCGGCGTTGGCGACACGGTGAACGTCGCCTCGCGACTGGAAGGTGCGAACAAAGCGCTCGGGACGCGCATCCTCGTCTCCGAGGCGGTGGCGAGCGCTGATCCTGCGCACCGGTTCCGCTCCGCCGCCCGACTGCGTCTCAAGGGTCGGGGCGCCGCGCTTTACTGCCTCACGCCGCTGGGCGAAGGGAGCGAGGCGGGGGAAGCCCGGCAGGTGGGTGCCGCCCAGTCTGGAGCCAACTGGCCGGCACCTGCCTGGCTGGAGCGCTGGGAAGAGGGCTTTCGCAGGCTTCAAGAGGGCAAGATCGCGGATGCGGAGGCGGCGTTTCGCGCCGTGGCGGCGGAGCTGCCGGATGACTTGCTCGCGCGCTGCCATCTGGAAAGGTTGCGGCAAGGTGCGGTAGATACGGTGATCGTTCTTGCGGAAAAGTAACGGCGAATTTGGTGGTGCCGGTCACACTTCGCACCCCTTGCGTGGCGTATCCTCACGCGTGATTTCGGCTCCGCCCGGTTTTTCGCGCGGGCGGTTCCGCTGCGTCCATCGTTCCAGAGGATGACCTTTGATGATCCGGCTCTTTCTTCTTGTTGTTTTCGCGCTTGTCGCCGGTCTGCCCGCCCGGGCCGAAGGCGCCGTCATCCTGGCCGTGAGCGATGGCGACGGAACGCTCGCACCGGGCCGGGAAATCGCCGCCAACGATGTGCTGACGGTTCCGGCCGGCGCGACGGTGACGCTCATCCGCGAGGATGGCGAGATCATCCGCGTCGACGGGCCGTTCAGCGGTGTCGTCGAGCCTGCCGTTACAGAGGTGGAGCATGGCGGCGAGGCGAGGTCGGAGGACTGGGAGGCGCTGGGCGTTTTCCTGACCGGCTCCGGCGATGCCGATTCCGCGCTCGGTGCGGTGCGCCATGCCGACCGCGGCGCGGATTTCCCCGTTCAGGCCGATGTCTGGGCAATCAGCGTCGACAGCTCCGGGCCGCGCTGCGCCCGGCCGGGAGCGCTCAGCTTCCGGCGCCGGGATGCGCGCGCGGCGGTGCGTTTCTCCGTCCGCGCCGATACGGCCCGAAGCGGTGATATCGCCTGGGCGAAGGGCGAACACGTACTGCGGATCGATGACGGATTTCGGCTCGCCGATGGCCGGATGGTGGTCTCCCTCGACGACACGGTGCGCAGTTTCACACTGTCCGTCCTTCCCGATGAGATGGCGGACGCGGCGCCGGGCCGGATCCTCGTCTGGCTGGTTGGGCGAAAGTGCACCCGCCAGGCGCGCGCCATGATCGATGCGCTCCATCGCGGCCGCTCGCCCGCCGACACGCTGTTGTCCAATCCGTGATTGCCGGGCAAGGTGCGGAAACGGTGATGTTCCCAATGAGTGTGACCTGGGTCGTCCGGGTTAGGTGGCGGCGGCTGCGGGTTGCGGGCGAGTCCCTCTTGCGGTTGCCTCGAACCGGTCGATGACGTCGAGGGCCTCGGCAACACGTGCCTTGAGGTCGGCGAGCGCGATTGCGCTCATCGTGGCGTCCTCCTGGCGCGCGCCGTGTTCGATGGCGGTGCAAAGCGCGGCGACACGGGCTGCGCCGATATTGTAGCTCATCGATTTCAACGCATGGGAAATACGCACGATCTCGGCCAGATCGTCACTGTCGACGAGAGCTTCCAGGTCGGCGACAGCGGCCGGTGCGTGCTCTCGATAGAGGTTGAACACGCGGGCGACGAAATCGGTCTGGCCGTTCGATGCCATGTGCTGCAGGCGGGTGAGGGTATCGGGATCGATCACGGGGATTTCTTCGCCGCAGCCCTGCTCCGAGACGGCAGGGAGAGGCTGTTGCACGGGCTCCCCTGATGAGGGCGCCTCTTGCGAGGGCTCGTGAGGCGCCTCGTTCGCGTCGTCATGCGCGACGGTGTGCGTATCGCCCGGCGTCAGGAACCGCGACAGGCATGCCGCGAGCGCCTCGACGGTGAAGGGTTTATGGAGGATGTCGTCCATGCCGGCGCTGCGCCAGGCCTCCGCCGCTGCCCCGACCACGTGTGCGGTGAGCGCGACGATGAGTACCCGTGGGCTGCCGTTCCGGTCCTCGCGCGCGCGGATTGTCCGGGTCGCTTCGAACCCGTCCATCTCCGGCATGCTGCCGTCCATCAGAACGATATCGTAACTGCGCGCCTCCGTCGCCGCGACGGCGTCTCGGCCGTTGTTTACGGCGTCGGCTGTGATGCCGAGACGCGCCAGCGCCTCGATCGCGACCTCGCGGTTGACCGCGCCGTCGTCGGCGATGAGCGCGCGGCGTCCGGCAAAGGTGGGCAGCGTGCTGCGGTTCGATCTGGCGGTGTCGGGCGCTTCAATTGGCTCGCCGCAGGCCACCCGGGCGACGAGAATGGCGAGGTCGGCGCGGGTGAGCGGGGCGCTGAAGACAGCATCGACGGTGCCTTCGGCGTGCAACCGGTCTCCGGTCGTCTCACCGAGGCGAGCGAGGTGGACGATGGCGCCGGCCCGTCCGCGCAGGTTTTGCGTCAGGCCGCTTGCCGCGGCACCGGCGTCGACGATGGCGAGATCAGCCTTACCGGGAATGAGCCGGGCGTTCGTCGCAACGCCGATCGCGTTGCAACCGAGCGCCTTGAGGCCTTTGGTAAGGGCAAGGCGGGTTGCGGTGCCCTCGATGGCGTAGAAGACGCGAAGGCCGAAGCGCTCCGGTGCCTTGCCCTCGTCGGCGACCCGCAGCGGCAGCGTTACGGTGAAGGTCGTGCCGCGGCCGGGCTCGCTCTCGATGGCGATCGTGCCGCCCATGGCGTCGACGAGGCGGCGCGTGATGGCAAGACCGAGGCCGGTGCCGCCGTATTCGCGCGTCGTCGACTGGTCAGCCTGGGTGAAGGCGGAGAAGACGCTCTGGAGCTTTTCCGCGGAAATGCCGATGCCGGTATCGCTCACCGTCAGCGCGAGGGTCTCGCCGTTCTCGCCTGCCCGTCCGGCGGCGATCAGCACATGGCCTTCTTCGGTGAACTTCAGCGCATTGTTGACGAGGTTGGACAGGATCTGGCCGAGCCGCGTCGGATCGCCAAGGATGCGGGCGGGAAGATCCGGCGCGAGCGCGGCGGCGAGATCGAGGTCCTTCGATCCGGCCCGCTCGGAGAACAGACCGACGACGTTCTCGCACACGTCGACGAGATCGACCGGGATTTCCTCCAGATCGAGATGACCGGCCTCGATCTTGGAGAAATCCAGAATGTCGTTGATGATCGACACAAGACTGCGTCCGGAGCGGGCGATGACCTCTGCATAGCGGCGCGGACGGGGGGGCAGGTCGAGCGCGCTGAGCAGGTCCGCCATGACCAGGACGCCGTTCATCGGCGTGCGGATCTCGTGGCTCATGGTGGCGAGGAAATCGGACTTGGCGCGGTTCGCGGCCTGGGCGGCGGCGGTTGCCCGTTCCAGATCGGCGGTGCGGTCCGCCACCTCTATTTCCAGGCGGTCCCGGTGCTCGACGAGTTGCCGGTCGCGCTCGCGAATATCGGCGATCATGGCGTTGAAGCCGTCGACTAGGGCGACGATCTCGGTGCTGGATGTGCGCCTTGCGCGGTCGAGTTCCACGCCGGTCTCATAGTTGTGGGTTTCACGCACGGCCTGCATGCCGGATGCCAGCGAGGCGATTGGACTGACGATCGAGTGCCTGAGACGGAAGGCGATCAGGAGACCGACGGCGAGCGCGATGCCGCCGGCGGTCAGGATCGCGAATGCCGTCTGGCGCAGGCGTTTGCCGAGCGCGCTGTTGTCGGCCACGAGCGTGAGCCGGCCGACCTCACGGCCGCCCTTGATCACCGGCACCTCGACCGTGACGTGCTGACTGGTCAGCAACCTGTGCGGCGTCCAGCTCTCGCGACCCTCGGACAGGTCGAGATCGTTGACAAGGACAGTTGCCGTGCCGACTTCGGCGAGGTGTTTGCCGGTCTTCGTTTCCAACTGGGCAAAGACGATGTTGGGCAGCCGGGCGATGGCGCGCAGGCCGTAGAGTGCCGATTGCCGATCCCCCTGCGCCGTCGCTTCGGCGGTGGCTGCCGCGAACACCTGCGCGGTGGCTGTCAGTTCGGATTCCAGGGCCCGCATGTAGCCGGTGGTCTCCCGCCACATGGACAGTACAATCATGATCAGCGTCGTCGTGGCGACGGCTGCGACCACGACGAGAGACAACCGGCTCGCCAGCGACCGCGTTGGTCTCGACCTGAAAAAGGCTGGCACTCTTGTTGCTCCCTTCGGCAAGACAGCGAACGTATCCTGTCCACCCGCCGGCATCTCAACATTCCCGTCGCAAAGCTAGCCGACCGTGCTTAGAATGAGGTTAATCGCGGAATTTCGGCTATTTACACTAACCGGCCTTTTACGTCTTTCCGGTAGGGTTTGAAAAATGGAGGTGCGGTGAATGACGCGTGCCGAGATTGCTGGCGAGCAGGCCGGTCACAAGATCCCGATTACGGAGGGTCCGGTGCGGATCCTCGTCGCGGATGATGATCCGATCCTGCGGGAATTCGCCTCCATGGAGCTTTCCGACCAGGTCGTCGCGGTGGAAAACGCGGCCGACGGTCTGGATGCCTGGCAGTTACTGACGCAGGGGAAGTTTGACCTCCTGCTGGTCGATCTCGACATGCCGCGTCTCAACGGCTTCGAACTTATCCAACGTATCCGCGACGATCCGGTGCTGGCGACACTGCCCATCGTTGTGATTACGGGACGCGAGGATATGGCTGCCATCGACCGGGCCTATGAGGTCGGTGCGACGTCCTTTGCCACCAAGCCGATCAACTGGCGGCTCCTTCGCTATCAGCTTCGCTACGTCCTGCGCATGGGTCGGGTCGAGGCGCAGATCCGCGAGGCGCGCGACCGAGCCGAGGCGGCATCGGCGCTCCGGGGCAACATCCTGAAGCTGATGCGCCACGAGGTCCATACGCCGATGAACGCAATCCTCGGGTTTTCCAGGCTTCTGGGCGCCGACGCGCCGGCTGTTCCGACGCCAAACGAGGCGCGGGAATATGCCGGGCACATCGCCGAGGCCGGTGACCGGTTGTGCGGCACGCTCTCCGACATCCTGCAATTCGCTGAAATGCTTTCCGGAGACGTCGACCTTTATGAGGACGACTATCTGCCCGCGCAGATCATCGAGGGCGCGCGGCTGCTCGTCAGCACGGCGCTCGACCGGCCGGGCCTTGCGTTGGAGGTATCGAACGGCGTCGTCGACGCGCGGCTCGCCTGCGACCGCTCCAAGGTCGAACGCGCGCTGGCCAATCTCCTTGACAATGCGGCGCGCTTCGGCCCGCAGGACGTGCACATCCGCCTCGAAGCCAAATGCGACGACAGCGGTGCGATCGTCTTTTGCGTCGTCGACAACGGCCCCGGCATTCCGGCGGACATCATCCCGTCCTGCTTCGAGCCGTTCCAGCAGGGCGACGGTCTCCTCGCGCGGGCCCGGGAAGGTCTCGGCCTCGGCCTTCCGATTGCCCGCAGGATCGCCGAACTTCACGGGGCGGACCTGTCGCTCCAGTCGTCGCCGGGCAACGGCACGAGCGTCGCCCTGCGCTTTCCCCCGGAGCGTACGGTGGTCGACTGACGGGCCTTGGCGTGCTGCCATCCGCTCGTCGCTCCGGGACGGCATCGGGCCGCGCTCGCCGATTACGATTTCTTTATCATTTCTATTTCTTTTCTATTTGTAACAATCTGGAAACCAGGAATTTTAGGGGAAAGTCCAGTTATTCCGTCTATTCCTCAGAATGAATATTAGAGGAAATTTCGGAATGTTTCGCTTCTGGACATGCGCTCGGGGCAACATGGCTGTGATCTTCGCCTTGACCTTGCCGGCAATTGTCGGCGGGGCGGCGCTTGCTGTCGACATCGGCCGTCTGGTGGAGGAACGGAGCAATCTGCAGGCTGTCGCAGACGCCGCTGCGCTTGCCGCGGCGAATGAACTCTATCTTGCCAATACCGACGAGCAGCAGGTCCTCTCGGTTGCCGAGAGCTTCGCGCGCGCCAACGCTGCCGACGAGACCGGTACGCTCATCGTGGCTGCGTCGATCAAGAGAGACGGGAAGTCGTCGCCGGTTGGCAATGCGGTGGACGTCACGCTTTCCAAAAGTGTGCACGTGACAATCGCGCATTATGTGGCGCCGAGCCTCGTTGATATTTCGGTCTATTCACGCGCGCGCGTCAGTGGCGGCACCCGGATTTGCGTCATCGGGCTTGCCGACGACAATAACTCAACGATCCTGCTTGACGATTCCGCCACGATGACGGCGCCGACATGCTCGGTCTATTCCAATTCCACCAAGGAGAAGGGGCTTTCGGCGGTCAAGAGTTCGTATCTGCGCTCCGAGATGACGTGTTCGGCAGGTGGTGTCGACGGCGGGCTTTCGAACTTCCGCCCGGCGGCCCTTACCGATTGTCCGCAGATCGAGGATCCGCTGGAGCGTCGCGCGGAACCGAGCGTCGGACCGTGCAGCGATACCAAACTTATCATCAAGGATCAGAGCCGAACGCTGATGCCCGGGGTCTATTGCGGCGGTCTGAAGATCACCGGGTCCGCATCGGTCACGGCAAAGCCGGGCGTCTACGTCATCAAGGGCGGCAACCTTATCGTCGACAAGACCGCTTCGCTGAGCGGGCAGAACGTCGGCTTCTTCTTTGCCGGCAAGAACTCCACCTTCACCTTTTCCAAGGAAGCGGCGGTCGATCTGACGGCACCGAAAAGTGGCGAGATGGCCGGGCTTCTGTTCTTTCAGACCCGCTCGGCCAACAGCAACCAGACGTTTCGGATCACCAGCAACTACGCTCGCAATCTGATCGGCACCATTTATCTGCCGACCGGCGTTCTCGTCGTCGACGCGGACATGGCCGTTGCCGACAAATCCGCCTACACGGCAATCGTGGTGAAGCGCCTGGAGCTTAAGTCGACGCCCAATCTGGTGCTCAATACCAACTACAACCTGACCGACGTTCCGGTTCCCGATGGCGTCGGCGAGGTGAAGGGCGGTGTGTTCCTCGAAAGATAGGTCGACGTTCCGGGACGAAGATTGGTCTTTGTCCGCGGTGTCGTCAGGGCCTCCGCTCTTGATGGGTGAGGGCGTTCCGGCCCATAAGGGCTATTAGCTCTCTACGGAAACGGAGCAACAGGGCGCGGGGCGGGGGACAGTGACGGAAACAAAAGACGAGGATGTCGGGCGCCTCAAGGCGTTTCTGCGTGACCTTTACTATGGGCGTACGCAACGTGCGCGGTACTTTCGCTTTGCGCTCCTGGTCTTCGATCTCCTGACGATCGTCTTTTTCCTGATTTCGTCAATGGCCGATCCCGCGGCCGCCTTTCACATCGTCGACATTCCCATCGCCGCTATCCTGCTTGCCGATCTGGTGGCGCGGGCGATCGTTGCGAACAGGCCGTGGCGGTTTTTCTTTCGCTTCACCTCGATTGCCGATCTGATCGTCATCTTTTCGCTGCTGGCGCCGCTGCTCCTGGAGAATCTGGCGTTCCTGCGTGTCGTGCGCATGCTGCGGTTGCTGCGCTCCTACCACGTCGTCGTGGAGCTTCGAGAGACCTCGGCGTTCTTCCGGCGCAACGAGGAGATCATCCAGTCGACGATCAACCTCCTCGTCTTCGTCTTCGTGACCACCGCCATCGTTTATGTCATCGAGGTCCACACCAATCCCGAGATCAACAACTATTTCGATGCGCTTTACTTCACCGTGGCAACGTTGACGACGACCGGGTTCGGCGACATCACGCTTCAGGACACGCTCGGTCGCACGGTGGCGGTGGCGATCATGGTGTTCGGCGTGGCGCTTTTCCTGCGACTGGTGCAAACGATCTTCCGGCCGCAGAAGGTACATTACACCTGCCAGACCTGCGGCCTTAACCGCCACGATCCGGATGCGGTTCACTGCAAGCATTGCGGCGAGGTCCTGAAGATCCCGACCGAGGGAGAATGGTAGCGCGGGACAGCGTTGCCGCCGCGCCTGTCATTTCAGGCGGGCGGATTTACGCCACCCGCGTGCCCGCCATCAGGCGTCTGGCGCAGTGCCTGGTGCGGTGTCGGGAGAGGACGTTTCGCGCTTGCGCCCGGCCAGGCGACGGATGCGATCGGCGAGGCTTTCCCGGCGATCGGGTTCGTGCGGTGCAAAGGCTTCGTCGGGCGAGATTGTGCCGATGAGGCTGGCGATGGGTGAGGCTGGCCCTTCGGCCTCCATCGCATCATGGGCGATCGCCGCGGCCAGCTCCTTGAGCTTGTCGCGAAGCCGTCCCGCCTCGGCGTCGCTGACGGTGCCGGAGTGCGCGTCGGTCGTCCCGCCCATGGCCATGATCTGCTCGCGCTCAACCGTAAGGCGGTCGATTTCGGCGCGTGCTTCCGCGTTGCGGGCTTCCAGTTCCAGTATCTGCGCGGACAAGGAAATTTGATCGGTGCTTTCGGCAAGGGCCTGGATCTTGTCGGCGGTTACGGCAGCCCCCTTGTCGTCTTCCCGTGCGATCGCGCGGCCGACCTGCTGAATGCGAAGCGTGGCGTTTTCATCCTCGAGTGCGGCGATACGCTCGCGGGCTTCGTGCAGTTCCTCCGACTGGCGTGAGAGGTCGCCCTGGAGCGAGGCGAGAAGGTTGGGCCCGGCCTGCACGCCGGCCTCGCCCTCGTCGCCTTCGAATGTTGCGCCGCTTGTCGCAAGGCGCTGGTGCAGTGCGGTCAGCTCCGCGGTGCGGGTTTCCAGGGTGCGCTCGCTCTCGCGCAATGCGCCGGAGGTGCGAACGAGATCGTCCTCGCGGGCGCGCAGGGCCTTGCGCAGATCGTCGACACGGTTTTCCAGTTCGGCGGCATTTTCGGCACTGGCATCACGTTCGGCGGCAATCGAGCGTGTCTCTTCGGAATGCCCGTCGATTTCCATGCGGAAGGCGGCGTTTTCCTCGCGCGCGGTCTCCAGCTGCTTTTCCAGTTTGCGGATGTTGAGGGCGAATTCGGCGCGCAGACGGTCCCGCTCGGCGCTGATTTCCTCCCGGTCGAGGGGGATGGCGGCCTCGACACGTTGCCGGGTGAGCCGGCTCGCCTGCTGCCAGGCGAAATGCAGAATGATAAGGCCAAGCAACGCGGCGGCGAAAAAGCCGAGGCCGAAATACATCGCCGATTCAATCACACCCGGAACTCCCCGCGCCGTAAATCCGTCGGCGGGCGTGCCTTCATCCGTTCGCCAGATCGCCCGCTGTGCCGTTCGTCGGCCGTTGTGGTGGCCTCTCCGGCGGCGACGTTAGCCGTTTCGGCAAAGACATTCCAGCCGGCAGGTGTCCGCGCATCTGCGGTAAGGCGCAACGGGCGCCGGCCGGGTGCTGCCCGCGGGGTTTCCGGTTGGTCTCGGACCCGTTGCGATCAGAACGGGTTCCAGGTCGCCTTCGGCGTGAACTTCAGGTAGCCGAGATTGACGCCGAGGCGGGCGCCGACACCGGAGCGCACGGGGATGACATAGGCATTGTCGGCTGCAAGAACCGTCATGCCGAAGCCGGCGACGGCATAGGCCGAGCCGTTGACGCCGACGTAGCGACGGAAGATCGAATCCACCGCCGGCAGGTTGTATACGAGCATCATGACGCGGTCGCCGTCGCCGCCGAAGTCCCAGCCGACCGACGGGCCCTGCCAGAAGATCTTGTGCTGGCCGGCGTCCCGGGTGAACAACGTACCCTCGCCATAGCGCAGGCCGCCGATGATCGCCCCGGAACCCTCCTCGCCGAGGATATAGCCGTTGGGCTCGCCGTATTCGTCGACGATCTTCTCGATCAGCGTGGCAAGGCTGCCGGAAACGTTGCCGAAAAAGCGATGGCCGGAATCCACCAGTTCGTTGGAGGAATAGTGCTGGTTCACCGGCTGTGCCGCGACGGGCGAGACCGTTGCGCAGGCCAGAAAGGCGAACAGCACGAGACGAACGAAACGGGGCATTGAGAAGTCCTTCTTCCGTGGCATGGTCGCTGTCGATCCGCGACAGCCGGCGGCACATCGCGAAGTCTTTGCGCCGCCCGTCACCGGCGCGGCGACTGTCAGGCGTGGCACTATCGCCGCGCCGTTTTAACCGAAGGCTCACCGCTGTCGCGATAGAATGACGAAACGAACCAACGACGAGCCGAATCGATGCAAAAGTGTAGTCGAAATCGGGCGAAGACGGGGCATCTATGTCGCCTTCCTGTTCTCGCCCTCGCCGCCGGCCTGCTGGTGCTTTCCACGACCCTTTACGGGACGGCGTTGGCCGCCCGTCTGCAGTCATCGCTTTCGGCCGAGGCCGACCCGCTCGCGCGCTCGACAATGGGCACGACGGAACGGCTCGTGATCAACCCGACGACGGGTCTCGCGCTTGGCGGCAACGATCCTGTTTCCTATTTCGTCGACCCGAAGCCCCGGCCCGGGTCGCCCGACCTGGAGTACGGGTTTTCGGGCGGCTACTGGCGGTTCGCCAATGAGGGAAATCTCGCCGCCTTCAAGGCCGACCCCGATGCCTATGTGCCCCGTTACGGCGGCTACGGGGCGCTGGCCATCGCACAAGGATCGATCGCGCCCGGCAACCCCGAGATTTACGTTGTCCGCGGCAAGCGGCTCTATCTCTTCTATACGCCCACGGCGCGGACGATCTGGCTGATGAACGCCGATACGTTCATCAGCCAGGGTGAGGAACATTGGCCGGAGCTGAAAGGGACACTGGCCCGGTGAGGGCCGGGTAAGGCCGAGGCCGGAGTGCGCCCGGGACGGCCTGAAAAGGTAACAGAATGCCGGCGAAGGGTCTTTTCGCCGAATTATTCGGGGGGCCTTGTGGGACCATCGATGCCATTCCTATATCCAGATTAACGCCCGGCCGCCTCCCGGCCGGCATCCATCTTCCGGTCAGCCAGTTCGCCGGACGGGCATTCCGTTTCCCGTCCTCGCGGCAGCTTTCACGGATCAGGACGCAAGGACCCGTCATGCCGACGCTTTTCGATCCCACGACCGTGGGCGACATTTCCGTTTCCAATCGTATCGCCATGGCTCCGCTGACGCGGAACCGATCGCCGAACGCTATACCCGGGCCGCTCGTCGCCGAATATTACCGCCAGCGCGCCAGCGCCGGCCTTATCATCACCGAGGCGACGGCCATCAGCCACGAGGGGCAGGGCTACGCCAATGTTCCCGGCCTCTATACGCCCGAGGCGCTCGAGGGCTGGAAGGCCGTCACCGATGGTGTTCATGCCGACGGCGGCCGGATCGTCGTTCAGATGTGGCATGTCGGGCGGATCTCGCACACCTCGCTGCAGCCGGACGGCGGCAAGCCGGTTGCGCCATCCGCGATCCGGGCCGAGGCGAAGACGTTTCTTGTCAACGACGACGGCAGCGGCAGTTTCGCCGACACCTCCGAGCCACGGGCGCTTCAGGAGGCGGAGATTGCGCGTGTCATCGAAGATTTCCGCCGTGCGGCACGGGCGGCGATCGACGCCGGTTTCGACGGCGTGGAAATCCATGCGGCGAACGGCTACCTGCTCGATCAGTTCCATCGCTCCGCCAGCAATCATCGCACCGACCGCTATGGCGGACCGATCGAGAACCGCATCCGGCTGACGCTGGAAGTGACGGCGGCGGTGTGCGCGGAAATCGGCGCAGGCCGGACCGGTATCCGCATCTCGCCGGTGACACCGGCCAACGACGCCTTCGATCCCGACCCGCAACCGCTGTTCACCGCACTCGTCCAGGGGCTGGCGCGAGACAGGCTCGCCTACATCCACATCATCGAGGGAGCGACCGGCGGCGAGCGGGACTATATCCAGGGCGAGGATCAGTTCGACTATGGAGCGCTTCGCGCCGCCTATGAAGAGGTTGGCGGCCGGGGGGTTTGGATGGTCAACAATGGCTACGATCGGGAAACCGCGATGCGTGCGGTGGAGTCCGGCCGGG
This sequence comes from uncultured Rhodobium sp., assembly GCA_963675285.2. GTDB lineage: Bacteria > Pseudomonadota > Alphaproteobacteria > Rhizobiales > Rhodobiaceae > Rhodobium. Next base: position 367,718 of record CAXXGS010000002.1, on the reverse strand, counting down.
CGGATATGGTGGCCTTCGGCCGTCCGTTCATCGCCAATCCGGATCTCGTTCTCCGGCTGAGGGAAAAGGCGCCTCTCAACGCGCCCGACCGGGAGACCTTCTACGGCGGTGCGGCGAAAGGCTATACGGACTACCCGACGCTGGATTGACGTCGCCGGCGCCGCCCGTGCGGTGGTCGAACAGGTCCGGCCCCGGGCTCGATCCGGGGCATGGTCCTGGGCCGGATCTGGGCATGCGACGACAGGCGGGTTGCGCCTCCTTGGGCATTCGGGTGGGTGGCCGGCGAGCCGCACCTGCGGCTTGCAGTACCCGCTGCCTTGTGTATGGCTGAAGACCCCAAACAACGATGATTCGTCTCAGTCCGGAGCTTCAGGCCGATGGTCAAGGCAACAGAAATCTCTCCCCTCGATCTTGCTGCCCTGCTGTGCAGCCGGGTCTGTCACGACATCATCAGCCCGGTGGGGGCGATCAACAACGGTCTGGAAGTTCTGGAGGAGGAAGCCTCCGGCGAGATGCATGATTTCGCCATGGAGCTCATCCGCAAGAGCGCGGTCCAGGCGTCGAACAAGCTGCAGTTCGCTCGGCTGGCGTTCGGGGCGGCCGGTTCGGCGGGTGCGGAAATTGATACTGGCGATGCCGAAAAGGTCGCACAGGGGTTGATGGCCGGCGAAAAGGCAACCCTGACCTGGACGGGCACCCGTGTCCTGATGGCCAAGAACCGGGTAAAACTGCTACTCAATCTTCTCCTTCTGGCCAATGCCTGCATTCCGCGCGGCGGAGACATCGTGCTCGTGATCGAAGGGGCAGCCGAGGCGCCTTCCTTCCGGTTCATGGCGACCGGAAAGAACGCCCGGATTCCGGCCGAAACCGAGGCCAAGCTGAGTGGCGACATGGAGTTGGAGCAGATCGACGCTCATGTCGTTCAGCCCGTTTACGCCGGAATGCTGGCGCGCGCCTGCAAGATGTCGGTCGGCGTTAGCATGGATAATGACACTGTTGAGATCCTTGCCCAATCCATTTCCGTTTGAGGCTGATTAATCTCTAATTGAGCAAAATTGTTTCTGTTTTTTTTCGCCTTGGCTAGCTTCAGTTTATCTTAACTCTTGGCTCCGAAAATCACGGGGAAAGTAACCGGGATCGGCTTTCCGGTTTCTCGCCCCGCGACATAAGAGCAAAAGAGCCATGGATGATCTCCTTCGAGAATTCTTGACCGAAACGAGCGAAAGCCTCGACGTGGTTGACGTCGAACTCGTCAAGTTCGAGCAAGAGCCGAATAACGCCAAGATCCTCGACAACATCTTCCGCCTTGTTCACACCATCAAGGGAACTTGCGGATTCCTCGGATTGCCGAGGCTGGAGGCGATTGCGCATGCGGCGGAAACCCTGATGGGCAAATTCCGCGACGGAGCACCGGTGACGCCGGTGGCCGTTTCGCTAGTGCTCAACTCGCTTGACCGGATCAAGGAGCTTCTCACCGAGCTGGAAGCCAACGAGGGCGTCGAGCCAGAGGGCGATGATCGTGACCTGATCGTCGAACTGGAGCGCATGGCGTTGGCCGAAGAGGCGGCGATGGAGGCTGGCGGTGCGGTTCCGGGCGAGGAAAGCGCAGCGGCCGAGGACGCCGACGAGGCCGAAATGGTCATGGACGGTACGGAAGACAACGCGCATGTGACCGGAGAGCTCGTCCATCAAGAACTCGAGCGGGAACTGCGCCCGGGCGAGGTTTCCCTCGACGAACTGGAGCGTGCATTCCGCGAGACCGAAGTCGAGGTCGAGGTCCCGGCGGAGGTCGTCGAGGACCCGGAGACGGTGGCGGATCTGGCGGCGACGCCGATCAAAGCGGCCAAACCTGCCGCGCCGAAGGCCGTAGCCAAGGAAAACGGCGGCCAGGCGGCGCGCGGCGGAGGCGTTTCAAGCCAGTCGATCCGCGTCAACGTGGAGACGCTCGAAGACCTGATGACGATGGTCTCCGAGCTCGTTCTGACGCGTAACCAGCTCTTGGAAATCGTCCGCCGTCACGAGGATTCCGAATTCAAGGTGCCGCTGCAGCGGCTGTCGAACGTGACCGCGGAGCTGCAGGAAGGCGTCATGAAGACGCGCATGCAGCCGATCGGTAATGCTTGGCAGAAGCTGCCGCGCATTGTTCGCGATCTTGCCCAGGAAATGGACAAGAAGATCGAACTGGAGATGGTTGGCGCGGAGACTGAGCTCGACCGCCAGGTGCTGGAACTGATCAAGGATCCGCTGACTCACATGGTCCGCAATTCCGCCGATCACGGTCTGGAAATGCCGAAGGACCGCGTCAGCGCCGGCAAGCCGGAGAAGGGCACGATCCGCCTTGCGGCCTATCACGAAGGCGGCCACATCATCATCGAGGTGGCTGACGACGGGCGCGGGCTCGACCGCGACAAGATCAAGGCCAAGGTGATCGCCAACGGCCTTGCGACGGAAGCCGAGTTCGAAAAGTTCACCGAATCGCAGATCAACAAGTTCATCTTCGCGCCCGGCTTCTCGACGGCGGCCAAGGTCACGAATGTCTCGGGCCGCGGCGTCGGCATGGACGTGGTGCGCACGAACATCGAGGAGATCGGCGGCAACATCGATCTGAAGACGGCGCCCGGTCGCGGCACGACGGTGATCATCAAGATCCCGCTGACGCTGGCGATCGTTTCGACGCTGATCGTCGAGTCTGCCGGAGACCGTTTCGCCATTCCGCAGCTCTCCGTCGTCGAACTGGTGCGCGTCCAGTCGAACTCGGAACACCGCATCGAAAGGATCAAGGACACGCCGGTGCTGCGCTTGCGCAACAAGCTTCTGCCGCTGGTGCATCTGTCGCGGATCCTGGAAATTGAGAAGACGGGCGCTCCTGTGCTGGCGCCGGAAGGGGAAATGCCGGAGGTCGATCACGACACCGGCTTCATCGTCGTCATGCAGGTCGGCAGCCAATCGTTCGGCATTGTCGTGGACGGCGTCTTCCACACCGAGGAAATCGTCGTCAAGCCGATGACCTCGATGTTGCGCAACATCACCATGTTCTCCGGCAACACCATCCTGGGCGATGGATCGGTGATCATGATCATCGACCCCAACGGTGTTTCCCAGGCTCTGTCGGCTGAAATCGGTGCGAGCGAGACCGAGGAGACCGCGAACGAGGAAGAAGCCGCCGTCAGCGACGGGTACGAGCAGCTTTCTCTGCTTCTCTTCCGCGCCGGTTCGCCAGAGCCGAAGGCCGTGCCGCTGTCACTGGTCACGCGTCTGGAAGAATTTGAGATCGACAAGATCGAACATTCCAACGGTCGCGACCTGGTGCAGTATCGCGGCGCGCTGATGCCGCTCGTCGACGTCGACCATCACATGTCGCGCCGGACCGAGGGCACGCAGCCGATGCTGGTCTTCTCCGACTCCGGCCGCTCCATGGGCCTCGTCGTCGACGAGATCGTCGATATTGTCGAGGACCGCCTGCAGATCGAGGTCGAATCCGATACGCCGGGTATCCTCGGCTCCGCCGTCATCAAGGGCAAAGCGACTGAAGTCATCGATATCGGCCACTATTTGCCGCTCGCTTTCCCCGACTGGTTCCAGCGGAACGAGCACAAGGCGATGCCGGTGGCCCAGAACCTCCTCTACGTCGACGACTCGCCGTTCTTCCGCGACATGCTCTCGCCGGTGCTCAAGGCCGCGGGGTATCGCGTTACCACGGCCGCTTCGGCCAAGGAGGCACTGACGCGGATGGAAAACAGCCGCCGCTTTGACGTCATCGTGACCGATATCGAGATGCCGGAGATGGACGGCTACGCCTTTGCCGAGATGTTGCGGTCCGATGTGCGCTGGCAATCGATCCCGATCGTCGCGGTTTCGGCGGTCTGCACGCCTGCCTCGATCGAGAAGGGCCGTGCGGTGGGCTTTGACGACTATGTGGCCAAGTTCGATCGGCCGGGGCTTATCTCGTCGATCAAGGATATTACGAGTATTGAAATGGGAGTTGCGGCATGAGCGAAGTTAAGGAAATCGCGGGCGGCCCGTCGACCATCCAGTATGTCTCGGTGATGATTGCGGATCAGCTCTTCGGCTTGCCGATTTCGCAGGTCCATGACGTCTTCATGCCGGACAGCATGACTCGGGTGCCGTTGTCCTCGCCGGAAGTGGCGGGCGTTCTGAACCTGCGCGGCCGTATTGTTACCGCGATCGACATGCGTCGCCGGCTTAATCTGCCACCGCGCGATGAGGGCAGTTCCTCCATGGCGGTCGGTATCGAATTCAAGGGCGAATCCTACGGTCTCATCATCGACTCCGTTGGCGAGGTTCTCGACCTCGCAGCGGCGGAACGTGAGCCTAAGCCCGCCAACCTTGATTACCGCTGGGCTTCCATCGCCAGCGGCGTGCACCGTCTCGACGGACAGTTGCTCGTCGTCATCGACGTCTCCCAGTTGCTTGAGACGATGATGGAGCCGGTGGCTGCGTAATGCCTGCCGTCGGTGAGCATCCATTCAGGAGATTTGTCCATGACACATTGCCTCGTCGTTGATGACTCCAGCGTCATTCGCAAGGTCGCACGACGCATATTGGAAGACCTTGATTTTTCCATCAGTGAGGCCGCCGACGGCCAGCAGGCGCTGGAGGAATGCCGCACCCGGATGCCGGATGCGGTGCTGCTCGACTGGAACATGCCGGTGATGGATGGGATGGAGTTCCTGACCAAGCTGCGGGAACTGCCCGAAGGTGATGTGCCGAAGGTCGTCTTCTGCACCACCGAGAACGATGTAGGTCATATTGCCCGCGCGCTTCACGCCGGGGCGAACGAATACATCATGAAGCCGTTCGATCGAGAGATCGTTGAGGCAAAATTTCAAGAAGTCGGCTTGATCTGACCGGACAGGAATACGCTTATGAGCATGCCCGCAAGAGATGTGACTGCCAGAAACGGCGCCGTTACCGACCCGATCCGCGTAATGGTTGTGGATGATTCCGTGGTCGTGCGTGGGCTTCTGTCGCGCTGGATCGACGAGAACAAGGACCTGGCACTCGTTGCCTCGCACCGTAACGGGCGCGCCGCGGTCGACGATATCGAACGCAGCAAACCCGACGTCGTTGTCCTCGACATCGAAATGCCGGAGATGGACGGTCTCACGGCGCTTCCGCTGCTTCTGAAGAAGAAGCGCGACCTCGTGGTGATCATGGCCTCGACGCTGACCCGCCGCAACGCCGAGGTCAGCCTGAAGGCACTCTCGCTCGGGGCGCAGGACTATATCCCGAAGCCGGAGACGAACAGCGGCGTCACCACGTCCGTCGATTTCCGCCGGGAACTGATCGAGAAGGTGATTGCGCTCGGCCGCCGGACTCGTGGCCGGGGTGCCTCGCCGACCGCCCGCGTCTCGTCGACGGCGCCAGCGGCGCGAACCGCATTTGCGCCGCGCAAGGCCGCGGCCGCTCCCGCCCCTGTTGGCAAGTTCAAACTGCGGCCCTATTCCTCGGTGAAGCCGCGCATTCTCGCCATCGGCTCCTCGACTGGCGGGCCGCAGGCACTGACGGCGCTCTTCGGTGTCATCGGCAAGGCGGTTGGTGATGTGCCCGTCGTCGTGACGCAGCACATGCCGCCGACATTCACCGTCATTCTCGCCGAACACCTGATGAAGGCCGCCGGCCGTCCGGCCGCCGAAGGCAAGGACGGCGAGCCGCTCATCGCCGGTCGCATCTACGTCGCCCCGGGCGGCAAGCACATGGTGATCGAGAAATCCGGCGCCGGCGCGGTTATCCGCCTGAAGGACGGCCCGCCGGTCAATTTCTGCAAGCCGGCGGTTGATCCGCTGTTCGATTCAGTGGCCTCGGCCTACGGCAGTTCCACATTGGCGACCGTGCTTACCGGCATGGGCAGCGACGGGGCCAAGGGTGCCGGCGTCATTGCCGCCGCCGGCGGCAGCGTCATCGCGCAGGACGAAGAGACCAGCGTCGTGTGGGGCATGCCCGGCGCGACGGCCAATAGCGGCGTGTGCAGCGACGTCCTTCCGCTTACGGAGATTGGGCCGAAGATCGCGCGCATTCTTCAGGGAGGCCGCTGATGACGCCTGCCGAATATGATTTCCTCAAGGGATTTCTGAAATCCCGATCCGGGCTCGTGCTCGCCAACGAGAAACAGTACCTCGTGGAAAGCCGGCTTCTGCCGGTGGCGCGTAAGCACAACCTCTCCTCCATCAGCGACCTCGTTCAGAAGCTCAGGGGGATCAGTTCGCCCGCGCTGCAGGACGCCGTCGTTGAGGCGATGACGACGAATGAATCGTTCTTCTTTCGTGACCGGATGCCGTTCGAGCATTTTCGCGAAACCATGATGCCGCACATGCTGAAGGCGCGTGCGTCGAGCAGGAAGATCCGGATCTGGTGCGCCGCCGCGTCCACCGGCCAGGAACCCTATTCGCTGGCGATGACCCTGAAGGACATGGCCTCCCAGCTTTCCGGCTGGCGGATCGAGATCATCGGCACCGATCTGTCCGCCGACGTTCTGGAAAAGGCCAAAGTCGGTATCTACACCCAGTTCGAGGTTCAGCGCGGCATGCCGGCGCCGCTCCTGGTGAAATATTTCACCCAGCAGGGCGACATGTGGCAGATCGCGCCGGAGCTGCGCTCCATGGTGCAGTGGAAGAAGCTGAATCTTCTGGAGAATTTCTCTTCTCTCGGTCAGTTCGATATCGTCTACTGCCGCAACGTATTGATTTACTTCGATCAGGAAACGAAGGTCGACATTCTGGAACGGGTGCAGAAGCAGATGCCGGATGACGGTTTCATGGTTCTGGGCGCGGCGGAAACCGTCGTCGGACTGACCGGGGCATTCTCGCCGGTTGCCGGCAAGCGCGGCCTCTATGCGGTCAGTCGGGCCGGCTCTGGCTCCGGCATGTCCACCGGCACGCGGGTAGCTGCTGGCGCCGGTGGGCTCAGTGGGGCCTCGGGCAGTGCTTCGACGCGTCCGGCGACCGGAACCTTCGGACTGACTCCCATCCGCCGCTGAACGGATTTAAACGGTAAAACGGTCTGGAACCCGGCGATCTCCCAATCGGAGCGCCGGGTTTCGTTCGTTCGGGGAACCGCGCAAAGGAAACGGGGCTCCCGGTGAGGAGCCCCGTTTCGCAAGCAGGTTCTAGGTCAAAGCCGTGCGGTCTTAGTAGAAGACGTGCCGCGTGCCGTCTCCACGGGGATCGGTCAGGATCAGCATCTGCTTGCCGTTGTAGTTGAAGGCAGGCTGGGTGGCCTCGTCGCGGCGCGAGCTGGTGATCGCGACATAGCTGCCGCTTTCAGCCGCCGGCACCTCGTTGATGATCTGAACGGTCTTGTGGTCGTTGGCGTTGGTGCCGTAGATGAGCGCCGGCTCTGCGGACGCCGTGCCGGCAAAACCGATGGCGGCGGAGGTGGCGACGAGGGCTGCGATAAGGGTGCGTTTCATGGTCTTGGTCCTTCTCTTTTCTTGTCTTTATGACGAGTGGCGAGACTGTTCCGTCCGCCGATGACACTGAGATGGTTGTTTCCCGCGTCGGCATAAAGATCGATTTTGGAAACTGATTGTTCACGGAAACAGACCAGCCGGCCTCCCTTTCCGGCAGGAAAGCACTCTTGCGCCGGTGCACGATGGTACTGGCGTCGATGGGTAGGAGAAGAGCTTTGAGAAGGGGCGCTGGGCTCGCGTCGCCCGTCGCGTGGACTTGTCGGCCGGAACGGTGAGCGCAAAACAAAACCGCCACGCGTTCCCGTGAAGGAAGGCGTGGCGGTTTTGTTGTCCGGTCGATTATGCGGCCGAACCGATCCGCTCGGATGAAACGTCTCCGGGCGGATCAGGCGGATTCGCGGACGCTTTCCTCATCGGGCTCGCGCAGCACGTAGCCGCGTCCCCAAACGGTTTCGATGTAGTTCTTGCCGTTGGTTGCCGAGGCGAGCTTCTTGCGGAGCTTGCAGATGAAAACGTCGATGATCTTCAGTTCGGGCTCGTCCATGCCGCCGTAGAGATGGTTCAGGAACATCTCCTTGGTGAGCGTGGTGCCCTTGCGGAGCGAGAGAAGCTCCAGCATCTGGTATTCCTTGCCGGTCAGGTGGACGCGCTGACTGTTCACCTCAACCGTCTTGGTGTCGAGATTGACCGTCAGTTCGCCGGTGACGATGACCGACTGGGCGTGACCCTTGGAGCGGCGGACGATTGCGTGAATACGCGCGACCAATTCGTCCTTGTGGAACGGCTTGGTCATATAGTCGTCGGCGCCGAAGCCGAGGCCACGAACCTTGTCTTCGATACCGGCCAGGCCCGATAGGATGAGGATCGGCGTCTTCACCTTCGAGACCCGGAGGGTCCGAAGCACTTCATAACCCGACATATCCGGCAGATTCAGGTCCAGCAGGATGATGTCGTAGTCATAGAGTTTTCCAAGATCGACCCCTTCTTCACCGAGGTCGGTCGTGTAGACGTTGAAGCTCTCCGACTTGAGCATCAATTCGATGCTCTGGGCGGTGGCGGTGTCGTCCTCGATTAGCAGTACGCGCATGCCAATCCCCTCAAACGCATTCCTTCAAACACCCCGCGAGCCGGAGCATCTGTCGCTTGCGAACAATTCCCTGTTAACCTGACTTGAGACGTTACGACACAATGGTTAACAAAAACTGATTCGCGGTGGAAGTGGCTTAACGTGGTTTCTGTGCATTTTGTTCCAGAGTCCTGATTCAGCAGTGATTCCAAATGTGCTGAAATGGCACTCGTCGAGCCTGAGAAACACGGGTTAAGTGATTCAAAAGACTCACACCTTCAGGACGGAACTAGGCGCACGGAAACACCCTTGTCATCAGCCCTTTGGTAACGATGTTTGACGAAAGGCGTAAACGAAGCGTTACCATCTGAGGCGAATTTGAGTCGGAGACGTCGTGGAATCGGTCATAAACGAAATCGAATCACTCAGAAGTGCCGAGATTTTCGGGCGCGTCGTCGGTGTGCAGGGGCTTCTGGTCGAGGTTGCCGGGCCGCTGCATGAGATGAGCGTCGGGTCGCGCCTGGCGGTGGAGCCGACGCGGGGCCCGCACATGCTGGTGGAGGTGGTCGGCTTCCGCGACGACCGGGCGTTGTGCATGCCGTTCGGGCGCCTCGAAGGTGTCCGGATGGGGTGTCGGGCGATCGTGACCAACGGCGAGGCGGCGGTTCGTCCGTCCGCGTCCTGGCTTGGCCGAGTCGTCAATGCGCTCGGCGAGCCGGTCGACGACAAGGGGCCGCTTCTGGCCGGCCCCGACAGCTACCGGCTGCGCGCCTCACCGCCGCTCGCCAGCGAGCGGGCGCGGGTCGGGCCGGCGATCGACCTCGGCGTGCGCGCCCTCAATACCTTCGTGACCTGCTGCAGCGGCCAGCGCATGGGCATCTTCGCGGGCAGCGGTGTCGGCAAGTCGGTGCTGATGTCGATGCTGGCGCGCAATACCGAGGCCGACGTCGCCGTCATCGGCCTCATCGGCGAGCGTGGCCGTGAGGTGCAGGAGTTCATCGAGGACAATCTCGGCGCGGCGGGTCTGAAGCGCTCCGTCGTTGTCGTGGCGACGTCCGACGAGCCGGCGCTGATGCGCCGTCAGGCGGCCTTCGTGACGCTGTCGGTCGCTGAATATTTCCGGGACCAGGGCCAGAATGTCCTGTGCATGATGGATTCAGTGACGCGATTCGCCATGGCGCAGCGCGAGATCGGTCTTGCGGCGGGCGAGCCGCCGACCTCCAAGGGCTATACGCCGACGGTCTTTACAGAGCTGCCTAGTCTGTTGGAGCGCGCCGGGCCGGGCCTGCGTGGGTCCGGTTCGATCACCGGGCTCTTTACTGTCCTCGTCGAGGGCGACAATCACAATGAGCCGATCGCGGATGCTGTTCGCGGTATTCTCGATGGCCACATCGTCATGGAACGCGCGATCGCGGAGCGCGGCCGCTATCCGGCGATCAACGTGCTGAAGTCGGTGTCCAGAACGCTGCCGGGGGCGACGCCGGAGGAATGGCGCGACATGTTACGTGAAGCGCGGAGGCTGATGGCGACCTATGCCGACATGGAGGAACTGATCCGTCTCGGTGCCTATCGGGCCGGGTCCGATACCCAGGTCGATGAGGCGATCCGGCTGAACGGACCGCTGGAAGCCTTCCTTGCCCAGGGCAAGGACGAAGTGACGCGACTTGAGGATGGTTATCAGCAACTCGCCAACCTTTTGGCAACCACTGGCGGTTAGCATGGTCTCGATTTCGGGGAGTATTGAGTTATGAAATCGAGAGAGAGCCTTATCCGGCTGAAAAAGTTTCAGGTCGACGAGAAGCGGCGGCAGGTCAATCAGATCGAGACCATGCGGGCGGAATTCACGCGCATGGCCAACGAACTGGACGAACAGATCGTTGCCGAGCAGGAACGCGCCGGTATCGACGACATCACCCATTTCGCCTATCCGACCTTTGCCAAGGCGGCCAGGCAACGGCGCGACAACCTGTTGGTTTCTGTGCACGATCTCGACGAACAGCTCGAGGCGGCGCAAGACCAGCTCGCCGAGGCAGTGGAAGAACTCAAGAAGATCGAGATTCTGCACGAGCGCGATCTGGAGCGCGAGCGCCAGGAACGCGAGGCTGCCGAGCAGGACCAGCTCGACGAGGTCGCCGGGCGCAAGCGCCGCCGCTAGCAGCCGGTTCCGAGCATATTCGACTCTCCGACCGAGGGCGCCGTTGTTTTCAGCGGCGTCTTTGCGCGTGGGTGGTCAAAATTGGCGATCCGAAACCTCGTTCAGGGTGTGAGGCGATGCGCGGCGAGGCGCTCGAAGTGGGGCCGCGCGGCATCGGCGATGGGTTTCAGCCGGTCGTCGAGGTCGTCGTAACCGGCTTCCGGGCGTGGATCAGCAAAGCCGGTTGAGGCCTCGACCGCGGCATACCAGTGCGGCGCCCAGACGCCATCGCTGTCACGCCGGCCGGCCGGCCATTTCAGCATCTCCTCGCGGAACGGAATGCCGAGCGCGGCGCAGAGTTTCTTCATCATGCCGTGCGGACCGGCAAGGACGTCGCGGCCGAGCACCACCGGCGGGATGCGGCCGGTCCGTTCCACCACGCGATCGAAGATCCGTGCCTGTTCGACAAAGCCGATGTCGGCAAGGGTGACGTCGGCGCGCTTGGCGCTGTAGGAGGCAAGGACGGCCTCGGGCGCGCGAATGAGGAAGGCGTTCCTGAGGCGGTCCAGCCAGGCATCGTCCAGCCAGTTGCCGCCATTGCCGGCCGTGGCGATCATGTGCTGTGTCATATGCTTCTGGTACTGGATCCGCCGGCCCTCCGGCAGGGTGGCGGAGAGCGCGGCAATAACGTCCTCCCGCCGCGTCGGCTGCGCCGCCAGAACCTCCTCGCGCATTGGATGATCGAGCCCGGTCTCTGCCAGATAGGCCGCGTAGAACGGCTCGTCGACGACGACCGTATCGGGGCGGTTTTCGAAGGCGCGCATCATCGCGGTGGAGATGTTGCGCGGTCCGGACCACATGGCGATACGGATGGCGGGCTCGGACATGATGGGGGCTCCTGTCATGACGTGACCGTGGAGGGCGGAAAGGGGCGGACGCGGCTATTTCCCGATCGAGGCCTTTGCAGTTGACCCATGTGGGGCGAGCCGGTCAAGCCGCAGGCGATGGCGGGCATCGGTCAGCCGCAGCGTGGTGCCGAAAACGGCGCCGAGGACGCCGAGGCCAGTGGACCCGGCGATCAGGAACATGATCATCAACTGATATTTTGCCGCTTCGGTTGGCGCGACGCCGGATAAGATCTGGCCGGTCATCATGCCGGGGAGCGACACGATGCCGGTTGCGGCCATGGAGTTGACGATCGGCATCAGGCCCGTCGACAGCGCACGGCGCACGACAGGGCGGAGCGCCTGCCAACGGGTGGCACCGAGGGTGAGGGCCGCCTCGATAGCCGGGCGCTCACGGCGCGACAGCCCGGTCAGCGTGTCGAGGCCGAGGGCGATGCCGGTCATGCCGTTGCCGAGAATCATGCCGAAGAGCGGAATGGCGAAGCGCGGCGCGTACCACGGATCGTGGCCGATTTCCGCGACGAGGCCGAAAATCGTGACGAGTCCGCCGGCGAGCATGATCGACGTGGTGCCGATACCGTAGCCCCAGACGCCGGAAAGCGGATTTTCCTGACGTGCGAGGATTTCGCGGCCGGCGACAAGCCCCATGAAAAGCGCTGCCGCTGCAGTCGCGGAGGGCGAGGCGAGGGAGAAGAGCGTCTTTAGGACGAGGCCGACGAGGAGAAGCTGCACCGTCATACGGGCCGCGGCGAGGAGAAGTCGGCGGGCGAGCCCGAGCCCGAGCGCGATCGAGATGGCCGCGTTGAGGACGACGAGAAGGCTGGCGAGGGCAACGTCGACATAGGAGAGGGAGACATAGGCGGCACTCATAGTTCGCCCTCCTGTACCCCTCTCCCGGGCGTTGATGCGGGCGCCGGCGCGATCGGCGCGGGACAGAGCCTGCCCCCGTCGATCCGCCAGAGGCGATCGGCGAGGCGGGCGGCCTGGTCGGGACTGTGAGTGACCATGAGGACGGCTGTTCCCCCGTCCATCAGCGTCCGGATCAGCGCCTCGACCTTCTCCGTCGTCTCCGGATCGAGAGAGGCCGTCGGCTCGTCGAGGAGGAGGACGTCCGGGTGACCGGCGACGAGGCGGGCGAGCGCGAGGCGCTGTTTCTCGCCTGTCGAGGCATGGCCGATTTCGAGCTCGAAGGCGTCTTCATCGAGGCCGAGCGCCCTAAGGACGGCAAGGGCGGCGTCGCGATCGGCGAAATGCGTGCCGGCGATCTCGCCCCACCAGCCGCTTTCGGCGGCGAGGTAGCCGACCTTTCGGCGCCAGTCCGGCGCCGGCATTGCCGCGCGGTTCGTACCGGCGAGCGTCACTGTCCCGTCGTTCGGGTCGAGATCGGCAATGGCCCTGAGGATGAGGCTCTTGCCGCAGCCGGATGGCCCCATGATGGCGACGCATTCGCCGGCCGCGACGTCGAGGGCATCGACGGTAAGCAGCCGCGTCCTGAGATCGCGCACCGAGAGGAGCGGCAAGGGACAAGGGGAGGGGTCAGGCGAGGAGCCAGACGAGGAGCCAGACGAGGGGCCGGACAAGTGGGGGGTAGACGAGAAAGCCTTTTCGGTGGTCTCCATCGCTTCCTCCGCCTGTCTTCGCCGCTGTCGCGATCAGGCCGTATCGGCGTCGCGGCCGACGGCCTCGCGCCGCGCAAGGTCCTTGTAAAACGCCCGCAGCTTGCGCGTCACCGGCCCGGCGGCATCGAGCTCGTCGCGCTCGCTTTTGTCCGGGTCGCCTATCGTCCGGCCGTCGACCTCGCGGACCGGCACGAGGCCGGCAAAGGTACCGGTAACGAAGGCTTCGTCGGCGCCGTAGACGTCGAAGAGCGTGAAACGCTTCTCGCGGACCGGGATGCCGGCCTCGCGGGCGACGCGGATGACGTTGCCGCGGGTGATGCCGCCGAGGCAGTAGACGCCGTCGGAGGTCCAGACCTCGCCGTCCCGGACGATGAAGAAATGGGTGGAATTGCAGGTCGCCACGCAGCCGTCGGGGTCGAGCATCAGGGCCTCGTCGGCGCCGGCCTTCGTTGCCTGGATGCAGGCGAGGACGCAGTTGAGCTTGGAATGGGAGTTGAGCTTCTGGTCCTGCATGTCGGGCGCGGTGCGGCGCTGGGCGACGGTATAGAGGCCGATGCCGTTCGCCGTCACGGCGGGCGTCGGCGTCTTGTACTCGGGGATGATGACGATCGTCGGTGGGGTGATCGTCACGCGCGGATCCTGGTAGGGCGTCGCCTTGACGCCGCGCGTCACCATCAGCCGGATGTGAACGCCGTCGCCGGTCATGGAATTGGCGTCGAGGCAGTCGAAGAGGCGGGCGGCCATCTCCGCCTTTGTCAGGCCGATGTCGAAGTCGAGCGCCTTGGCTCCCACGTAGAGCCGGTCGAGATGGTCCTTCAGGAAAGCGATACGGCCGTCGACGACGCGCAGGCCCTCCCAGACGCCGTCGCCGAGGATGAAGCCAGAATCGAAGACGGAGACGACCGCCTTGTCGCGCGGCAGCAAGTCGCCGTTGACGGAAATCAGGATCGAGGCGTTGCGCGGGTCTTCCGTGTATTCATGCGTGCCGGTCGACATCGAGGTCCTCGTCGTTGATGCGCTGGTGGCGCAGAGCGGTGCGGGCTTTCGGTCTTGCACCGGGGCGGGAAATCGCCGAAGCCTTCCTTTGGGTCTTCAGTCTGTGTCCCATGCCGGAGGCGCGTCTGGCAAGATGGTGAAGCAGGACCTTTACGCAAACGGAGATGACCGGATGAAACGCCTGCTCCTGCCGCCCCTGCTGCTCGTTGCGGCATTGTCCTTCGGTCTCGGCCTCACCTTGCCGCTGGTGCGTTTCGAAAAGCTCTATTTCTTCGAGGAAACGCCAACGCTTCTTCAGATCGTCTCCGGCCTTCAGGACAGCGGCGACTGGTTCCTCGCGGTTGTCGTCGGGCTCTTTTCCATCGTCTTTCCCGCCGGCAAGCTCGTCCTTCTCTTCTTCACCGCCTTTGGCAATGGACGTGGCCGCTCGCTCGGCGCGCTCGCCGCTGTCTCCAAATGGTCGATGATGGACGTGATGGTGGTGGCGCTTGCCATCTTCGCGGCCAAGACCAGCGGCTTTGCCGCCGCCGTGACGCTGCCGGGGATCTGGTTCTACACTGCGGCGACGCTGTCATCGGCCTTTGCCGCGGGGCTTCTCAACGTCGGTCGTGTCGGCGGACGTCGCTAAGTGACTATCGCGGCCTGGCTGCAGGCCGCGATGCTTATCCGTGTGTTTTGACGCGTTTCTTATCCAAAAAGCCTGCCCGTTTTGGGAAGGCGCCTCACCGGATCGCGCGGACGAGATCGGCGTCGGGAAAGCACGTGGCGCGGCGGCCGTTCCGCTCCTGCCACAGGCCGATGGCGGTGCGGGTCTTGAAGCCGACGAGGCCGTCGGCGCCGCCGACATCGTAGCCCTTGGCCACCAGCCGCTGTTGCATTCGCTGGATGTCGCGGCGGTGGAGACCGGCTGGAACGCGTTGCCAGTCGCCGATGAAGGTCCTGTCGCTGTAGAGCCGATCCGCAAGATGGCCGATGAAGAGGGCGTAGAGGTCGGATTCGTTGTAGTATTTCAGGGTGTAGAAATTCTGCGTGGCGATGAACACGGGCCCGGCGCGTCCGGCCGGCATGAGGAGGAAACCGGTGCGGTTCATCTCGGCCTGAGGGAACTTACGTCCCGCGACGCGGGTAACGCCGAGGGCGACCCATTCGCGAATGGGCTTTCCCTTGTCGGGGCCTTCGAGCGCACAGGAGACAGAGGCCGGGATCTCCGCCTCGAAGCCCCAGTCGCGGCCCGGCTGCCAGCCGTGGGCGCGAAGGTAGTTGGCGACAGAGGCAAGCGTGTCGGGCACCGACGTCCAGATGTCGCGGTGGCCGTCGCCGTCGAAATCGACGGCATATTTCAGGAACTTGGAGGGGAGAAACTGTGGCTGGCCGAGGGCGCCTGCCCAGGAGCTCTTCAGCGCGTCGCGGCCGATATGCTCCTCTTCCAGGATCTGCAGGGCGGCGATCAGTTCTGGATAGAAGTAGCGCTTGCGCGCGCCCATGAAGCCGAGGGTGGCCAGCGAGCGGACCGCGTCATAGGGGATGCGGGCAACGCCGAAGCCCGTCTCGCGGCCCCAGATGGCGATGATGATGCGGCGCGGCACGCCGTAGCGCTTCTCCACCGCGTCGAGCGTCCGGTCCCATTTCGCC
The DNA here is from genome assembly GCA_963675285.2 of uncultured Rhodobium sp. Lineage (GTDB taxonomy): Bacteria > Pseudomonadota > Alphaproteobacteria > Rhizobiales > Rhodobiaceae > Rhodobium. Next base: position 351,937 of record CAXXGS010000002.1, on the reverse strand, counting down.
ATTTGCGCGCGACCAGCGGTGGCGAGGCCGGACAGGCGCTTCTGGTGGAAATAGGCGCCGGGGCTGCCGAACTCCGCCTGGCCGCGCCCGGAGGGTTTTTTCGCGGTGCCGGGAGGGGTGAGGTCGGGCAGCTTCCAGTTGAGCGTGACGCCTGAAAAGGCCTTCTGGAAGGTCGCGCGCGAGACGCCCCTTGCCCGTGCGTCCGGCCATACGGTGTTGGTGAGCCAGGTCCGGAACTGCTGTTCGACCGCAGTGCGCGAGGTGGCCTCGGCACTCGTCGCAGCAAGGCAGGCCAAAAGGAGGGCGGCGAAAAGCGCGGGGATAGTGCGGATCATGGTGCGGCACGGCTCCGTTACGGGGTCGAGTTGCGCGCAGTCTATCACTCCTGATTGCGGCGCGCCGAGGGCGCCGATCTATCCGAAGCTCGGCACGGTCTGGCGTACGTCGGGATCGGTGTGGACGAAGGTGAGGACGAGTTGGCCACGGATGTCCCGCTCGCGCGGCGCGGCGAGGGAGGGGCGATCGTGGAGAACAATACCCTGCGCCTCGAGCGCGGCGAGGAAATCGCCGATGCGGGGTTCCGGCATCTCGAAGGCGACCATCGCCATCATGTTGCCGTAGATTTTCTGGTCGGCCACCCAGCCGCCGTGGTTTCCGATGGCGCCCGTCGCCTCGAAGAGTGCGCCCGCGTAGGGCCGTCGGGTGGATCCCTCGATTCTGATCATGGCAGTCACGCTCCGTTCGTGGTTTGGGCGGTCTGGATGGACTTGGCGCTTCTGGTCGTCCGGGAGGGCAGCGGTGTGTTTACGCCCTCGCAGACGACGTTTTCTTCGCCCCATTTCTTCAGCGCCAGGATGACGGGTTCGAGCGTTCGGCCGCGCTCGGTCAGGGCGTAGTCGACGCGTGGCGGGACGACGGGAAAGATCGTGCGGGAAATGAGTTCGGCTGCCTCCAGCTCGCGCAACTGCTTGGTGAGCATGCGCTGGGTGATGGAGGGGAGGCGGCGGCGCAGTTCGTTGAAGCGCAGCGTACCTCCCAAGAGGTGGAAGAGGATGACGCCCTTCCACTTGCCGTCGAGAAAACTCAGCGCCGCTTCCACCGGACATCCGGGGAAGGCGTTGCTCAGCTTGGCGCGGGGACGGGACATTCTACAGTATCCTTTTTGATACTACATACATATTTAAGTACTATATACAGAAATTGTGCATTCTTGTTCTCTTCGACGGTACTGGCAATATCCCTCCCACGCAATGCATCCGCATGCACAGAGGAGAAAATCATGCACGCCATCGCCTATCAAATCCCCCAGCCGATTTCGGCCGAAACCTCGCTCGTGGATATCGACCTGCCGGTACCGTCCCCCTCCGGCCGCGACCTTCTTGTCGAGGTTCGGGCCGTTTCCGTCAATCCGGTCGACGTGAAGATCCGGGCAAGCCGCGCGCCAAAGCCTGGCGAGCAAGCTGTGCTCGGCTGGGACGCGGCCGGCATCGTCAAGGCAGCGGGTCCGCAGGCAAGGCTCTTTCGCCCGGGCGATGCGGTATTCTACGCCGGTGCGCTCGATCGGCCGGGGACGAATGCGGAATTCCATCTCGTTGACGAGCGGATTGTCGGCAGGAAGCCCGCGAGCCTCGATTTCCCCGCCGCCGCAGCCCTGCCGCTCACCGCGATCACCGCCTATGAAGCCCTGTTCGACCGGCTGAGGGTGTCCGAGGCCGTACCCGGCGCGGCGTCGGCGATCCTGATCATCGGTGGCGCCGGGGGTGTCGGCTCCATCGCCGTCCAGCTCGCCCGGGCGCTCACCGACCGGACCGTGATCGCCACGGCATCGCGGCCGGAAACGCAAGCCTGGGTGCGTGAACTTGGGGCCCACCATGTGGTCAATCATGCCGAGCCGCTTGCGCCGCAGATCGCCGCGCTCGGCATCGGCGCGCCGGGATTCGTCTTTTCCACCACGAACACGCTCGATCACCTGCCGGCGATCGTCGATCTCATCGCACCGCAGGGCCGGGTCGCGCTTATCGACGACATGCCGGTTCTCGATATCACGCCGTTGAAGATGAAGGCGGTTTCCGTTCACTGGGAGATGATGTTCACGCGCTCGCTCTTCCAGACCGCGGACATGGAGGAGCAGCACCGGCTTCTCGACCGGATTGCCGACCTTGTCGACGCCGGCACGCTCCGCTCGACCCTCACCGAGGTGGTCGGTCCGATCGATGCGGCGACCCTGAAGCGGGCACACGCGATGATCGAGACCGGGCACACGCGTGGCAAGCTGGTTCTGGCCGGATTCTGAGGTCAGGACATCGGGCTGAAGTGGACGCCGGGAGGGAGATCCGTTCCGGCGGCCCTCTTTGGCGCGTCAGCAGTGGGGATCGGCGCTTCGCGAGGGTTCGACGAGCCGGTCGAGAGCGTCGATGTCCACGATGTCTCGCGGAAGGGGCGGGCCGGCGATGACTTTGGCGGGTGCGTCCGGCTCGCCGAGGTCGCTCACCACGAGCGCGGCGGCGGAATGGTCTTCGTGGGCGGTGAAGGCGCAAGGGGTCGCGACAACCGCCACGCCGGCCCGGCGCGCCGCTGTGATGCCTGGGTTGCTGTCCTCGATGGCGATCGTGGCGGCCGGCGGAATACCGTATTCGGCAAGCCTTTTCAGCGCCGTCAGGTAGCCGTCGGGCGCAGGCTTCTTCTTCTCCGTCATTTCGCCGGTGACGATCGGCGAAAAACGGGCGAGCGCGCCTTCACCGAGGAAGCGGGTCATCAGATCGTCGAGCACCGGACGCGAGGTCGTGGTGACGATGCCGATCCTGACGTCGCGGGCCTCAGCTTCCGCGATCAGTCGGGCGACGCCGGGTCGCATCGGCAGGGCGTTCTCTTGGGCCAGCGCGCGGAAATGGCGGGTCTTGGTCTGATGGATCTCCTCGATACGGGCAAGGAGAGCTGCCGCGTCCGGCCTTTGGCCTAGATCGTAGTGCAGCCGTTCGCGCCCGCCGGCGATCGCGAGGAGCGCGCGGTAGTGGCCGAGCGGCCAGCGAAAGCCGAGCCCGAGCTCGTCGAAGGCGAGATTGAAGGCGCGGTGGTGCAGGGTTTCCGTTTCGGCGATGGTGCCGTCGAAGTCGAAGAGAAGGGCGCGCAGTCTGTCCGGTTGGGCCGCCATGCTCGTCCTTGTCCTCACTCGTCGATGGAACCTGAGGCCCGGATGCCTCGCCTTGAGGTTCAGGCCCGCCCCGCCTCGGCATTCTCGCGGATGGCGGCCATGTTGGCGCGGTAGGCGTCCTCGGTCCGACCCTTGAAGATCGCGGAGCCGGCGACGAGTACGTTGGCGCCGGCGGCGGCAATGGCACCGGCAGTATCGGGTGTGACGCCTCCGTCTACCTCGATTTCGATCGGGCGGTCGCCGATCATCGCCTTGATGCGGCGGATCTTCTCCAGAACGGCCGGAATGAAGGCCTGGCCGCCGAAGCCGGGGTTGACGCTCATGACAAGAATGAGGTCGAGCCGGTCGAGAACGTATTCGATGGCGCTTTCCGGCGTCGAGGGGTTAAGCGAGACGCCGGCCTTCTTGCCGAGCCCCTTGATGACCTGCAGAGAGCGGTCGAGGTGTGGGCCGGCCTCGGCGTGGACCGTGATGATATCGGAGCCAGCCTTGGCGAAGCCCTCCAGATAAGGGTCGGCCGGCGCGATCATCAGGTGGACGTCGAAGATCTTGTCGCTCGTCGGCCGGATTGCCTGAACGACACCCGGGCCGATGGTGATGTTGGGGACGAAATGGCCGTCCATGACGTCGACATGGACCCAGTCGCAACCGGCGCGGTCTATCGCCTCGACCTCCTCGCCAAGGCGGGCGAAGTCGGCGGACAGGATCGAGGGGGCGATCACGAGATCTCGTTTCATCATGGGTTCCTCCCGATCCTTTGGGTAACGTCGGGGCAGCTTGCGCGGCGCGGATGCCGCTCTCGGGCCTCCGTCGTGGTCGGCGCAAGGCCTTTATCCGGTGGGGTGGCGGGCCGGACAAGCGAACAGGCAACGGGCAAGTCGTGATCGCTCCCGGCATGGCGTGTGATGGTCCTCCCCGGGCGCGGCAAAGGCAGTCCGGGGAGGATTTTGGTGTGGACCCGAAAGGGTTTATTCGGCCGCGGCGGCGACGCCGATCTGCGGGTCGAGTTCGCCGGAAGCATAGCGCTTGGACATCTCGGAAAGCGGGATGACCTTGATCTTCGGAGCCATGCCGGCGGCGCCGAACTGCTCGTAGCGGTCCTTGCACAGCTTCGACATGGCCTCACGGGCCGGGGTCAGATACTTGCGCGGGTCGAATTCGGCCGGGGTTTCGGAGAAGACCCTACGGATCTGGCCGGTGATCGCCATGCGGCAATCGGTGTCGATGTTGACCTTGCGCACGCCGTATTTGATGCCGGTCAGGATTTCCTCGATCGGCACACCCCAGGTCTGCGGCATGGCACCGCCGTACTGATTGATGATGTCCTGCAGATCCTGCGGCACCGACGACGAGCCGTGCATGACGAGATGCGTGTTCGGCAGCTTCTCGTTGATTTCCTTGATCACGTTCATGGCAAGGATCTCGCCGTCCGGCTTGCGCGTGAACTTGTAGGCACCGTGCGAGGTGCCCATGGCGATGGCGAGCGCGTCGACCTTGGTCTTGGCGACGAAGTCGACGGCCTGATCGGGATCGGTAAGGAGCTGGCTGTGGTCGAGCTTGCCCTCGAAGCCGTGGCCGTCTTCCTTCTCGCCCTCGCCGGTCTCAAGCGAACCGAGAACGCCGAGCTCGCCCTCGACGGACGCGCCGGCCCAGTGGGCCACGTCGGCGACGCGCTTGGTGATCCCGGCGTTGTACTCGTAGCTGGCCGGCGTCTTGCCGTCGGCCTCCAGCGAGCCGTCCATCATGACGGAGGTGAAGCCGTTCTGGATGGCGGTGACGCAGGTGGATTCGGAGTTGCCGTGGTCCTGGTGAACGCAGATCGGAATTTCCGGATAGATCTCGCAGGCGGCATCCATCATACGAGTGAGCATGATGTCATGGGCATAGGCGCGGGCGCCGCGAGAGGCCTGCATAATGACCGGAGACTGGGTGGCACGTGCCGCCTCCATGATCGCGATCACCTGTTCCATGTTGTTGATGTTGAACGCCGGCATGCCGTAACCGTGTTCGGCGGCATGGTCCAGGAGCTGGCGGAGCGAAATGCGAGCCATCGGAAATCTCCCTCTTGGTCGCGGGAACCCCTGTTCCCGCCTTGAGTTGTTAATATCGCGCAGGAATGGGGCAGGGCAATGCCGACCCCTCAAAAACGGCTGGCAGTCAGCCGATCAGCCCGCGCGCCGCGTCCGCGACAGCCGCCGCGGTAATACCGAAGTGTTCGTACAGTTCGCCGGCCGGCGCCGAGGCGCCGAACCCGGTCATGCCGACGAACGCGCCCTTGCAGCCGAGCACGTCCTGCCAGCCCTGGCGGAGCGCCGCCTCCACGCCGACGCGCGGGGCGGTGCCGAGCACGCTTTCGCGGTAGGCCTCGTCCTCGGCCTCGAAAAGCTCGAAGCAGGGCATGGAGACGACGGCGGCCCGGATGCCGTCGGCGGCGAGCCTGTCGGCTGCCTCCATGGCGATGGCGAGTTCCGATCCGGTGGCGATCAGCGTCACATCGCGCTCGGCCTCGTCCTTCAGCACATAGCCGCCACGCGCGGTGAGATTTTCCCCGACCGGGGACTTCCTCAAGGTCGGCAGGCCCTGACGGGACAGAGCGATGACCGACGGCGTGTCGGCGTCATGAAGGGCGGCCTGCCAGGCCTCGGCCGTCTCCACCGCATCGCCGGGGCGGAAGACGTTGAGGTTTGGAATGGCCCTGAGGCTTGCCAGATGCTCAACCGGTTGGTGCGTCGGTCCGTCCTCGCCAAGGCCGATGGAATCATGGGTCATCACGTAGACCACCCGTTGTTTCATCAGCGCGGCGAGCCGGATCGCCGGCCGGCAATAGTCGGTGAAGACGAGGAACGTGCCGCCATAGGGCACGAAGCCGCCGTGGAGCGCGATGCCGTTCAGCGCTGCAGCCATGCCGTGTTCGCGCACGCCGAAGTGGATGTAGCTGCCTGAGAAGTCCGACGGCGTTACCTCCGGCTGGCCCTTGGCGCGGGTGAGGTTGGAGCCGGTGAGGTCGGCGGAGCCGCCTACGAGCGAGGGCATGGCGGGAACGAGCGCGTCGAGCGTCTTCTGCGAGGCCTGGCGGGAGGCGAGCTTGGGCGCTTCGGTCGCAAAGCTCTCCTTGAGAGCCGCCAGCGCCTCGTCGGCTGAGACGGGTACCTCGCCGGCCATCGCCGCGACGAAGGCGGTGCGATCGGCTTGCGGCATTGCGGCGAGACGGTCGTCCCAGGCCGCGTGATCCTCACTGCTCTGGGCGCCCGCGGCGAGCCAGGCAGCACGGATCTCGTCGGGAATGACGAAGGGCTCGTAGGGCCAGTTGAGTTCCTTGCGGGCGGCGGCGATTTCCTCGTCGCCGAGCGGGGCGCCGTGGGTCGCCGACGTGCCCTGCTTGTTGGGGGCGCCGAAGCCGATGATCGTCTTGCAGGCGATCAGTGAGGGCCTGTCGCTCATCTGTTCGGCGGCGATGGCGGCCTCGACCGCCTCGGCGTCATGGCCGTCGACGTGGCGCACCGACCAGCCCGCGGCCTTGAAGCGCTCCATCTGGTCCATGGAGGTGGCGAGCGAGGTGGCGCCGTCGATGGAAATGGAATTGTCGTCCCAGAGGACGATCAGCTTGGAGAGCTTGAGGTGGCCGGCAAGGTCGATTGCCTCGTGACTGATGCCCTCCATCAGGCAACCGTCGCCGGCGATGACGTAGGTGTGGTGGTCAACGATGTCGTTGCCGTGGCGGGCGGCGAGCATGCGCTCGGCCATCGCCATGCCGACGGCAGTGGAGATGCCCTGGCCGAGCGGGCCGGTCGTCGTCTCGATGCCGGCGCCATGGCCGAACTCGGGATGGCCGGCGGTGCGCGAGCCCCACTGGCGGAAGTTCTTCAACTCCTCGATGGGGAAGTCTTCATAACCGGTCAGGTGAAGCAGCGCGTAAAGCAGCATGGAGCCGTGGCCGGCCGACAGCACGAAGCGGTCGCGGTCCGCCCAGTCGGGCGCCTTGGGGTCGAACTTGAGAAATTTGGTGAAGAGAACGGTCGCCACGTCAGCCATGCCCATCGGCATGCCGGGGTGACCGGATTTCGCCTTCTGGACCGCGTCCATGGCGAGCGCGCGGATGGCATTGGCCATGTCGCGCTGGGAGACGCTCGTTGCAGGGGCCGGGGCGCTGCTACCTTCAGGCGCGCGCGCGAGCGTTTCGGTGAAGGTCTTCATTGCGGATCTCACTCCCAGTTCTCTTGTGTTGTCCGGATGCGGCACGGAGCGCGCGCGGGGAATCCGGTTTCCGGACCGGCGGCAGCGTGGGCCGAGTGTTGCCGCCGGGTATGACGATCGTGCGTCGACGGGACAGCCTAAGTGTCACGAATCGCCGTGTGACGGTAGAAAAATCGCTTGCGCCCGGAATGGAAACCTCGACTTTCGATGGCGGACCGGAAGACGTCTGCGGCCCGGTCGGTGCGAAGGGACCTCGATGGGTATCGGCGTCGCGATCACGCGCGGGCAAGCGCTCCCCGCTCTCGCACGTATCACCAAGGATGGGCGCACGGCACCCTTATCCTTTCGTAGGATATCCGGGGCCGATGCGGAGGTACAGTCATGGAGATCCCCCGTCGCGGCATTTCAGCATTGCGAGCGTGCATTTACCGCAGGCAGAATGCCGCACCCGGGCATTGTGTTCCCGGATTCATCCTTGCGGACATCCATTGGCGGTCCGGATCGAGGATCGGCTGTGACTGTCAGTTCGTCGACAGGAGTTTATTGTCGCCGAAGAGCGGCGAGCGATCCGCGATCGGGCGCGGTTCGCGGTGATACCGTGCGACCAGTTCCACCTTGTTGGCTGGGCCGAGCACCAGCGGGCTCTTTTCGTGCAGCCATTCCGGCTTCATCTGCAGAATGCGGTGTTCACCGTCGGTTGCGGTGCCGCCGGCCTGTTCGACAACGAAGGCAATGGGGATGCACTCGTAGACGAGACGGAGACGGCCGTTCTCGAAGCCGCGGCGCTTGTCGCGAGGATAGAGAAAAATGCCGCCGCGAATCAGGATCCGGTAGACCTCGGCGACGAGCGAAGCAATCCAGCGCATGTTGAAGTTGCCCTCGCGCGGGCCCTCGGTACCGGCCACGCAATCGTCGATATAGGCCCGGATCGGGTCTTCCCAGAAGCGGTAGTTCGATGCGTTGATGGCGTATTCCCGATTGTTGTCGGGGATGCGGACGTCGGCGTTGGTCAGGAAGAACTTGGCGCTGTTGTGGTCATGGGTGAATATCTGTGTGCCTTCGCCGACGCTGAGGACGAGCGCGGTGCGCGGGCCATAGACGATGAAACCGGCGGCAAGCGCTTCGGTTCCCGGGCGTAGGAGGTCCGTTAGCGGACCACGGTCGGAGTCAGGCCCGACCGGCAGGATCGAGAAGATCGTGCCGACGGAGACGTTGGTCTCGATGTTGGACGACCCGTCGAGGGGATCCATGGCGACGACGATGGTGCCGGTCTCGGGATTGATCGGCACCGGCGCGTCGGCCTCTTCGGAGCCGAGCCAGGCCACCGGGCTCTCGCTCAGCATCTCCACCATGAGATCATGGGAGCGCAGGTCGAGCGCTTTTTGCTGGTCGCCGCCGAAATTCTCGCCGATGATTTCGCCGAGCGAGCCGGCGAGGGGGCCGGCCGAGATCAGTTCGGAGATCGCGTGACCGCCCGCGGTAATCCCCTTGATCGCCTGGGCAACGCCCTGGCGGACCGTGTCGTCCCCCGCCCAGTTGTCGAGATAGTGTCGCAGGCTGACCAACTCGCCCATGTCGTTGTCCTCTCGTTGTCCGGCTCAGGTCTGCGCACCTTCGCCTTCCGTCGCCGGCGGCGGGCCTCAGTCAGGTCTCATCTTCTCGAACCGTACTCTACGCCTCGGGTGCGGTCTTGTTACCCATCAGGATCAATTTTTCGGCGATGAAATTCGCCGCAAACGGTTTCGTTGCGGGATCGTGCCGAATTTGCAGGGCCGATTTTCCGTCCGGCACAGTTTGTTGCTGCTCAGACCGCTGGCTGCCGGAACGGATTGGGGCAGATGAACCGCTCGGCCCCGAAGCGGAACGCCCTCAGGTTCACAGTGTCGAAATCCTCACCGAGCCCGGCCTTGACCTTCAGGTGGAGGAGAAAGTCTTCGGCGCGCGGCAGGGATTTCCACACAGAGGGAAGGAAGAGGGCGCGGTTCCCGCCGTTCTCGATCAGCAAGCCGTCGGCGTCGGGGTGCAACTGGCGAAGGAGATGCGCTTCGTCGTCGAAGGCGATCGGACGGAGATGGGAGAGAACCGAGATCTCCATCTCGAGACGATGAAGGTCCTCGCGGCCGACGGGAGGGAAACGGCGGTCGGCGAAGCCGGCCCTGACGGCGTTGAAGCGTACGTCGTCGATGAGGGAACGGTGTGGGGCGACGCTGCCGACGCAACCGCGCAGATGCCCGTCGAGGGTTAGCGTGACGAAGGTCGCGCGCGAGGCGGCGAGCGCCTGGCTCACGGTGCTGGCCGGCGTCGGTGCCTGTTCGTCACTTTCCGGCCCGCCGCGTTCGGCGGCCTTTGCGAGCGCGGAGAACGCGGTGTCGGCGAGCGTCTGGCGGTCCTCCGCTGTTAGCCGGGTACTGGCCGCATATTCCATGGCGAACGCGCCGTAGCCGACCACCCGATCGGGCGACCCGGCGGTGTCGGAGGAATTGCGCAGGTCGAGGGCGGTGACGCGGAGGTCGCGCTTCTGGGCCTGCAGCAACACTCCCGCGATTGCCCTGTGGCCGCAGGCGACCTTGCCGTTGAGGCGGTCACCACGCATGAGAACGACGTTACGGGCGGTGTCGTCATCGACTTTCCGCGCCACCTCGTCCGCATGGTAGTGGCTGAGGTCGGAGGAAATGACGATGAGGGTTTCCGGTCCGCCCCAGCACAGGTCGAGGGCGGCGGAGACCATATCGGGCGAAGCATCTCCCACAAGGATGGGGATCAGCTGGAACGCTGGCAGAACCGTCTGCAGGAAGGGGAGGTGAACCTCCAGGCTATGCTCGTTGGAGAAGCCCTTGTCGCAAATGTCGAAACCGTCCAGTCCGGTGAGCCTTTGGATCATCGGCATGTCGATCAGCACGGTGCCGAGGGGCGTTTCCCAGGCATCCGCGCTCGTCGTCGACAGGCCCTTGAAGGGCACGTGGTGGGCGGGTCCCAACAGCACGACACGTTCGACCGTCCCGGCGCTGCCGGCAAGTGTTGCATAGGCGCTGGCGGCTATCGGCCCGGAGAAACGGTATCCGGCATGGGGGGCAATGAGCACCTTGGGCCTGCCGACATCCGGTCTTTTGGCCGCGGCCATCAATTCTGTCACGGTCCGGGCGCACGCGGTTGCATCCGCAGGGTAGAAATATCCCGCCACCTGCGGCGGTCGGACGCACTGTGGGGTTTCTGCAGTCTGCACGATGTCGGTCATGATGCGATTATCGTCGAGTAAGTGTAAGATTTAATTAATGCACCTTCTCGTTGATCCCGTGTATCTGTGTAAATGTGATCGCGTTCCTAAATAGGATCTATGGGATCCATGCACAGGGGCTTGTTCATGCACGGGGAGCTTGTTCTCCTACGGGGGCTTGGGCGGCGGAACAATGGCGTCTGGAACGTTGGACGATACGATTGATCCGCGGCTGGTCGCCGGGACGACCTATTGGCGGCACCTTGAAGACGGACGCGTGGAGTGCACGATGTGCCCGCGGTTGTGCAAGCTGCGCGAAGGGGCGCGGGGGCTCTGTTTCGTGCGCGGCCGGCTTAATGACCGGATCGTGCTGAAGACCTACGGCCGGTCGTCCGGGTTCTGCATCGACCCGATTGAGAAGAAGCCGCTCAACCATTTCCTTGTCGGAACGCCGATCCTGTCGCTTGGTACGGCCGGCTGCAATCTCGCCTGCAATTTCTGTCAGAACCACGACACGACGAAGAGCCGTGAGATGGACCGGATGCAAGCCGAGGCCGCGCCGGAAACCGTCGCGCGCGCGGCGGCGGCGCTCGGGTGTCCCGCCGTCGCCTTCACCTATAACGATCCGATCATTTTCTTCGAATACGCCCGCGATATCGCCCATGCCTGTCACGAGGTCGGGGTGAAGGCGGTCGCCGTGACGTCGGGCTATCTGAGCGATGCGGCGCGGGCCGATTTCTTCCGTCCGATGGACGCCGCCAACGTCGACCTGAAGGCCTTCAGCGAACGCTTCTATCGCGAGGTGACGAAAAGCGAACTCGGCCCGGTTCTCGACACGCTGCGCTATCTGCGCCATGAGACCGGCGTCTGGCTGGAGATCACCACGCTCCTTATTCCCGATTATAACGACAGCGATCGGGAGCTCGACGCGATGACGCGCTGGATCGTCGATGAGCTGGGACCGGACGTGCCGCTGCACTTCTCCGGCTTTCATCCCGATTACCGCATGCAGTCGGTGCCGGCGACGCCGTTCGCGATGCTTGCCAGGGCGCGCGATATCGCGCTGCGCAACGGCCTCAGGTACGTCTACGTGGGAAACGTGCGCGACGTCGGGCGGCAATCGACGGACTGTCCGGTCTGCGGCGAGCGAGTGATCGAGCGGGACGGCTATCGGATCACCGGCTATGCCCTCGACGCCGGCGGCGCCTGTCGACAGTGCGGCACGCCGTTGCCGGGTGTCTTCGGCGACAGACCGGGGACTTGGCGCGCGCGACGCCAACCGCTGGATATCGCGGCCTTTTCCTGATCGGGCATCTGATCGCGGCGCCTGCCGACGGTATTCCGTCAGCTTACGTCTGCGGAGGTGATGCTGCTGGCATGCGCGCGATCAAGCGCTCATCAAGAAAGGCTCCGGTTTCCGCGGCCGTCCGATGCGCCGCTTCCCGGATCCAGGTGGAGAACGCGCGTACCGAGGCGCGAGGTGCGCCCTGCCGGGTCCGTAATCCGTAGTGGCCGATGGCGACGGCCGGCGCTCCGGGTACCGGATGAAGGCGCCCATCGCGCAGCGCATCGAGGGCGAGCGGGAGGGTGACGAGCGCGATGCCGAGGCCGGCGATCGTCGCCTCGATAGCGGCGTTGTCGGTATCGAGGCGATGGGCGACGACGAGTTCGGCGGGGTCGACGCCCGTCGCTTCCGCCCAGGCATGCCAGTCCCAGTCGCCGCGCGTGGCGCTGACGATCGGTTGCGCGCGCCAGGCACCGGATCCTGCCTTTACCAGGGTTGCATGGAGGGTTGGTCCGCAAAGCGGCAGGCTCACATCGGTAAAAAGCGGCGTGTCGCCGGCATGCGGAGCAAGGCCGGGCCGGTAGCGAACCTGCAGATCAGCATCCGGATCGTCTGCATCGTCGAGGCCGATGTCGTGGGTGGACAGCCGCAGCGTCGTCGCCGGATGCCGTTTCTGGTAATCGCCGAGGAGCGGGATGAGCCAGCGTACGCCGAAGGTCACGCCGACGCTGGCGACGACCTCACTGGCGCTGCGGCGCACGCTGGCGGTCGCGGCGGCGAGGGTGGTCATCGCCGGGGATATCTCTGCATGGAGATTGGCGCCGGCGGCGGTCAGATCGATCGCATTGTTGCGGCGGGTGAAGAGGGCGGTGCCGAGCCAGACCTCCAGCGCCTTGATCTGCCGGCTGACGGCGGCGGCGGTGACGCCGAGCTCGTCGGCCGCGGGCGCGATGCCACCAAGACGCGCCGCTGTCTCGAAGGCCCTGAGGGCGCGGAGCGGTGCCGGTGTCGAAGAAGGTGTCTTCTGCATGACTTTTTCTTATGCAGGTTGCATGAAATGTCGTTTGCGTCCGATCTTATAGCATGAAATTCAAGAGGTTCTCTTCACCCTGTGCAGACGGGCTACCATTGCCATGACAAAAGAACCTGCAACGAATGCGCTTGCCGCGGTGCTCTGGGTAGCGGCGGGAACGGCGCTGTTCAGCCTCGTCTTTGCCAGTGGCAAGCTCGCCGGCAATGCCTTTTCGCCCTATCAGATTCTCTTCCTGCGCTATCTGAGCGCCTTGGCGATCGTTTCGGTTCTGGTGGTCGTCAGGGGCGTGCCGGTGCTGCGGACGGCGCCCGGCCGGATCGGCACGCATGCGCTACGGGCGGCCTGTGGATCGCTCGGCGGGGTGTGCACCATTCAGGCGACGGGGCTAATGCCAGTGGTCGATGCGTCCGCGATCGGCCTGACGGAAGGCCTCCTGACGGTGCTCTTCGGCGTCCTGTTCCTGCGTGAGACCGTCAGCGCGCGGCATTGGGGCGCTATCGCCACATGTGCGCTCGGAGCGGCCGTGGTCACTTTCGGTAACGGCGCCTTCGGCGGCGATACGACGCCGGTCGACCGGGCGTATCTCTTCGCCGCCTCGCTCGCCTTCCTTGGCGCTGTGCTGATCGCGATCGAGACCGTGCTCATCCGCGTCTTGTCACTCTCCGAGCTGCCGCTTTCGGTGCTGTTCTTCGTCAGCCTTTTCGGCACGATGTTCATGGCGGGGCCAGCGTTTGCGACCTGGAAAAGCGGCGAGGATTTCTCCGGGCTGATGTTTCTCGCTCTCGGTCCGGTGGCGCTTCTCGCCCAGCTGACGATCATTCTCGGCTTTCGCCGTGCGCCGGTTTCCGTAGTCGGGCCGGTCGGGTACAGCTGGATCATCTTCGCCGGGTTGATCGGCCTTGTGGCCTTCGGCGAAGTTCCGACGCTGGAAACCGCTCTCGGCTCGGCGCTCATCGTCATCGGCGGAGGGATGCTCGCGCGTCTGCCTGCGGATGGCGCCCGGCGGGAGGCCGAATCGGAGGCGCCGGTCGGCTGAGGCGCGGTCAGTTCACACGGTCGATGCAGAATTCGACGACATCGAGCATCGCCGTCTTTTGCGGCGTGTCGGGCAGCGAGCCGAGTGCGTCGCGGGCGATGGAGCCGTAGTGGCGGGCGCGTTCGATGGTGTCGGCAATGGCGTCGCGCCGGGCGATATAGTCCACCGCCGTTTCCAGATCACCCTCGGCGATCTCGCCCTTTTCCACGCAGCGGCGCCAGAAGGCGCGTTCGTCCTCGGCGCCGCGGCGGTAGGCGAGAACGACCGGCAGGGTGATTTTGCCCTCGCGGAAATCGTCGCCGACCTTCTTGCCGAGTGACTGGGAGTTGCCGCCGTAATCGAGTGCGTCGTCGACGAGCTGGAAGACGAGACCGAGATTGGTGCCATAGGAGCGCAACGCCGCCTGTTCGGTGCGGCTCCTGTCGGCTATGACGGCGCCGACCTCGCAGGCCGCGGTGAAGAGCACGGCGGTCTTGGCGCGGATGACAGCGAGGTATTCGTCCTCCGTTGTCTCCAGATTCTGGGCGGCGGAGAGCTGCATAACCTCGCCCTCGGCGATGACGGCGGCGGCGTCAGAGAGGATCCTGAGGCACTCCAGCGAGCCGACCTCGACCATCATCTTGAAGGCCTGACCGAGAAGGAAGTCGCCGACGAGGACGCTCGCCTGATTGCCCCAGAGCTTGCGCGCGGCGAGTTTGCCGCGCCGCATGTCGCTTTCGTCGACCACGTCGTCGTGAAGGAGGGTCGCGGTATGCATGAATTCGACGCTTGCGGCGAGCTTGACGTGGTGCTCGCCCTGATAGTCGAACATCTGGGCGGCGGCGATCGTCAGCATCGGGCGCAGGCGCTTGCCGCCAGACGAGATAAGATGATCGGCGATCTGCGGGATCATTTCCACGTCGGAGCCGGCCTTGGAAAGGATGAGCTGGTTCACCCGGCCCATGTCGCCGGCTACCAGGTCCAGCAGACCGGAAATGTCCGCCTTGGGTTCTTTGCTGTCTTCGAGGGAAACGACCACGCCCACCCTTCTTACTCCATTCCCGACCGCGATATCTGGTGCGATAGGGACACTGGATCACGTGTTAAGTCAATAATGGAGATAGCGTATCTGTCAGCGTTGGGGGATGATGGCGGCGAGAAAATGCGCTCCCGTAACGGCAGGTGCGGCCGAGTGTCCGGCCTCTCGCGGCCCCGGTAGGGCGTGCCTGGACGGCGACGGGGCGCCGCGACGGGCATGGGCCAGAAATCGAAAGGGAAGGCCATGGAGGAACTCATCAGGACGAACGACCCCGTGCTGATCTCGCGGATCGTCGCGCTCTTGGAGGAAGCGGGCCTGGATCATCTCCTGCTCGATCAGCACATGAGCGTTCTGGAGGGGTCGCTCGGCATTCTCCAGAAGCGCATTCTCGTTCCGTCAGGCGATATCGCGACGGCGCGCCAATTGGTGCGCGAGATCGGGCTCGGCAACGAGTTGAGCGGCGAGTCTTCGGCGTGAGCGATATGCTGCAGGCCAGTGAGGCGGAAATGGGCGGAACAGACAGGGATCCGAGCCGCGACCTTTTCCTCGACGGCCGGCTCGCCGTCCTGCAGCCAAGGAAGGGACGGCACCGGGCGGGCACCGATGCGGTGCTGCTCGCCGCCAGTGTTCAGAGCGAGGCCCGCGGAACGCTCGTCGACCTCGGAGCGGGAGCGGGCGTTGCCGGGCTTTGCGCGGTGGCGGTGAGGCCGGCGCTTCGCGCGGTGCTCGTCGAGGTGGATCCGCTCGCGGCCGATCTCGCGCGCCGCTCGCTCGATCTTGAGGAAAATCAGGCGTTTGCCGATCGCGTCCGTGTTGTGGAAGCGGACCTCCTGGCACGCGAGCCGGTGCGCCGGGCAGCCGGACTTGAACCGGGCATGGCCGGTCACGTCATCATGAACCCGCCCTTCCACGAACCGGGAACCGTACGCGCCTCGCCGAAAGCGGCGCGGGCCTTCGCACATGTCCTGAGCGACGAGGGGCTCGAGGGCTGGGTGCGGACGGCCGCCTCACTCTGTGCGCCTGGCGGACGGTTCTCCGCGATCTGGCCGGCGGATCGGCTTTCGGTGCTGCTCAATGCGGTGGAGCGCCGGTTCGGAAGCCTCGGGGTGTTGCCGCTTTTCCCCGCCGACGGCGTGCCGGCAATCCGGGTTATCGTCGCCGGCATCAAGGGGAGCCGGGCGCGCACGCGGCTGATGGCCGGCATGACGCTTCACCGTGCCGACGGACGGTTCACGGTGGTGGCCGAGGAAGCCATGAGAACCGGTTTCTTTCCCCCGAGTATGCAACTTTTGGGGTGACAGGCCGGCAGGATTCAGTATTTATTTCTGTGTATATCGGATTAAGACCGTGACGATAACTCGCCGTGGCAGTTGCGGGGCGCCCGGGCGCTCAAAGAAGGCTGTTCTGGGCAACTTTCGGAGGGAAAGGCAATGGCGACGCAGACGAACTTGTTCGGACGCCCGAGCAACGAATTCGTGGACGATATCGTGTGGGGCGGGGGGTGGACCGGCGGGCCTGTTTCCTACAGTTTCGCGTCGGCCGGCTATCTCTACAGCCCCATGCTGGGGCAATACGTCTACAATGCGCAATGGTTGCAGAGCGAAAAGACCGCGATCAAGGCCGCACTCAACACCATTGATGATGTCGCCAACATCAAGTTCGCCTATACGAGCAACGCCTCGTCGGCCGATCTCCTTTATTTGAATGTCACCGAGTCGACGCTTGGCAGCGGAACGCTCGGGATGTCCGACGTGCCGGGGATCTATTCCTCGTCGTCGACGTTGCAGACGATCTTCAACTATCAGGACCAGAGCTGGTTTCACCTGCAGAAGGGCGGATACGGCTTCGCCACGATCGTGCATGAAATCCTGCACTCGGTCGGGCTTGCGCATCCGCACGATACCGGCGGCTTTTCCGGCATCTTCCCCGGTGTCGACAGCGCATGGGACAGCGGCGACCATCAGCTCAACCAGCAGATCTACACGATCATGAGCTATGTCAACGGCAGCTATACGCCGGGCTATTCGAGTGCATTGAGCTATGGCTATGCCGCCGGGCCAATGGCGTTCGATATCGCCGCGCTGCAGTTCATCTATGGTGCCAACATGAGCACCGCGCTTGGCCGGACGACCTATACGTTGCCGACGGGGAACACCTCCGGCACCTACTGGGAATGCATCTGGGACGCCGGTGGCAACGACACGATCCGCACCGGCAACACGCATCGTGACGCGGTGATCGATCTTCGCGCGGCGACGCTTCAGGTCGGCGATGCCCATGCCGGCGGGTTCGTCTCGCATGTGAAGGGTGTCATGGGCGGGTTCACGATCGCGCATGGTGCGGTGATCGAGAACGCGGTCGGTAGCTTCGGCGATGACACGCTGCGCGGAAACTCCGCCGACAACAAGCTGCATGGCCAGTTTGGCAACGACAAATTGGTCGGGCTCAGCGGGGATGATCGGCTGATCGGCGCCAACGGCAATGATACGCTCAGCGGAGGGGGTGGCGACGATCGCATGGTCGGGGGCAACGGCGCCGATCTTCTGATCGGCGGTCCAGGCGTCGATACCGCGGTTTATGCCACCAACCAGGATGTCACGGTGAACCTCAACCGGGGGAACCGGCAGCCGACGGGCCAGGGCCCCGACATTTTGCGCGGCGTTGAAAATGTCTATAGCGCCGGTGGCGATGACAAGCTTTTCGGTAATGCCAAGGACAACGTCCTGAAAGGAGGCGGTGGACGAGACGTTCTGCGGGGATTGTCCGGTGATGATCAGCTGATCGGCAATGGAGCGAAGGACTTTCTCAATGGCGGCGGCGGAAACGATACGCTGATCGGTGGCACTGGAAACGATCGCATGATTGGCGGAAACGGCAACGATACCTTCATCTTCGGCAGGAAGTTCGGTTTGGACAAGGTTGTCAATTTCGATCACGGCCACGACACGATCGATCTGTCCCGGCTTGGCGCGGTTTCGGACCTGTCTGATCTTCAAAAGAGCCATGACGGCAACGGGAATGCCGTTGCTGAATTCGGAGCGAACAGCATCACCTTCGTCGGCGTCGGGTGGTCGGAACTGTCTGCCAACGACTTCATTTTCTGATCTGCCGGATCGGATCCGGTCGATTCGGTCAGCTTGACCCGAATGCAAGAAGAGCCGCCCACGAAGGGCGGCTCTTTTTTTCGGGCGAGCGCTTTGTCTCGACCGGCGATTCCCGCGGATGGCGTTGTCCGGCGGCAGAGCCGGGACCGGTCGACCGTCGGAGCCGTCGTCTACATGTTCGGATAGACCGGGCCGCCGCCGCCCTCCGGCACCACCCAGGTGATGTTGCCGTTCGGGTCCTTGATGTCGCAGGTTTTGCAGTGGACGCAGTTTTGCGCGTTGATGACAAACCGCGGCGCCTCGCCCTCTTCCGTCACCCATTCGTAGACCCCAGCGGGACAGTAGCGCGCGGAGGGGCCGGCGTAGACATCGAACTCGCTCGTCTTCTGCAGGGCCGCGTCGGTGAGCCGCAGATGGACGGGCTGGTCCTCCTCGTGGTTGGTGTTCGACAGGAACACCGAGGACAGGCGATCGAAGGTGAGGACGCCGTCGGGCTTGGGGTAGTCGATGGGCTTGCAGTCGGCGGCCGGCTTCAGATAGGCGCAGTCGGGCTTGCCATGCTTCAGGGTGCCAAAGAACGAGAAGCCGAAGAGCGAGTTGGTCCACATGTCGATGCCGGCAAGCGCGACGCCGCCTACGAGGCCGTATTTCGACCACATCGGCTTGACGTTGCGCACCGGGCGAAGATCCTTGCCGATGTCGGATGTGCGCCAGCCTTCCTCGTAGCCGGTCAGTTCGTCGCCGGAGCGGCCTGCGGCAAGGGCGGCGGCGATTTCCTCGGCCGCCTGCATGCCGGACAGCACTGCGTTGTGCGAGCCCTTGATGCGCGGGACGTTGAGGAAGCCCGCCGCGCAGCCGACGAGCGCGCCGCCGGGGAAGGTCAGTTTCGGCACCGACTGCCAGCCGCCCTCGGTGATCGCACGGGCGCCATAGGCGACGCGGCGGCCGCCCTCGAAGACGTCGCGTATCGCCGGATGGGTCTTGAAGCGCTGGAACTCCTCGAAGGGGGAGAGATAGGGGTTTTCGTAGTTGAGGTGGACAACGAAGCCGACGGCGACCTGGTTGTCCTCCAGATGGTAGAGGAACGAGCCGCCGCCGGTGCGGCGGTCAAGCGGCCAGCCGAAGGTGTGCTGGACGAGGCCAGGCTGGTGGCGTGACGGATCGACCTCCCACAACTCCTTGATGCCGATTCCGAATTTCGCCGGCTCGCAGTCCTTGTCGAGGTCGAAGCGGGCGATGAGCTGTTTCGACAGATGGCCGCGCGCGCCCTCGGCGAAAAGGACGTATTTGCCGTTGAGCGCCATGCCACGGGTGTAGCTGTCCTTGGGTTTGCCGTCATGGTCGACGCCCATGTCACCGGTGGCGACCCCGGTCACACGCCCGTCGTCGTCATAGAGCACCTCGGCGGCCGCGAAGCCGGGGTAGATCTCTACGCCCAGCGCTTCGGCCTTCTCGCCGAGCCAGCGACAGACGTTGCCGAGCGAGACGACGTAGCAATGGTGGTTGTTCATCAGGGAGGGCATGGCGAAATTGGGGATGCGGCCAGCGCCGGCGGGGCCGAGAAAGAGGAACTTGTCCTTGGTCACCGGCGTCTTGATCGGGGTGTCCTCGTTGCGCCATTCGGGCAGCAGACGGTCGATGCCAATCGGATCGATCACCGCGCCGGACAGGATATGCGCCCCGACTTCGGCACCTTTTTCCAGGACGACAACGCTGAGGTCTTCGTTGATCTGCTTCAGGCGGATGGCCGCGGCGAGGCCGGCCGGGCCCGCACCGACGATCACCACGTCGAAGTCCATGCTTTCGCGTTCAGGCAGTTCTGCGGTGTCCGTCATGGTCTCGTTCCCACTGGTGTTAAGTGTTGTCCGTCATGGTATCTATCGCAGACCCGGGTCTCCCATCCCGGGCGTCGATCCCGTGCCCTGTTTATTGCAGGTGCAGCATTTGAGCAATCGATGCGATACCCGCATTGCGTTCCACCGCTACTTGCCACCCCTTGCGATGATCGCCGTGCGGGATAGAGTGGGCCGATCCGACACTTTGGACGTATGAGGGAGAACGGTCCGTGGCGACCAGCGAGGCGACGGCGAGGGACGGGTTGGCGGCGCTTCTGGATTTCTATCTGGAAGCGGGGGTCGATACTGTCCTGGAGGAAGAGGCCGTCGACCGTTTCGCCGAGACCGAGCGCGCCGCCTCGGCGATAGCGGCGCCCCGTCGCTCGTCCGCTCCGGATACGTCGCGGCAGAGTGCGTCTGTGCTTTCCCGGAACAGCCCCCCCCCGCAGGCCCTCTCCCGAAGGGCGTCGACCCAGGCGACGCCGGCAACGCCGGGTCGGCCGCAGGCGCCGGTGGGGGCGAGCGGCGATCAGGCGGCGATGGCGGCGCGGGACGCGGCGGCCGGCGCTGAAACGCTCGATCAGTTGCGTGAGACGCTCGCCGGATTCGAGGGCTGCACGCTGCGGTTCACCGCCAAGAACCTGGTTTTCGCCGATGGCAATCCGAATGCGCGGCTGATGTTCGTCGGTGAGGCGCCGGGCCGCGACGAGGACATTCAGGGCGTCCCGTTCGTCGGCCGCTCGGGCCGGCTCCTCGACCGTATGCTCGCGGCCATCGGGCTCGACCGATCGAGTGCCTATATCGCCAACGTCGTGCCGTGGCGTCCGCCGGGAAACCGCACGCCGAGCCCGGTGGAGACGGAGATCTGCCGGCCGTTCATCGAGCGGCAGATCGCACTCGTCGATCCCGATATCCTCGTCTTCCTCGGTGGTGCGTCGGCCAAGCAACTTCTTGGCACGTCGCAGGGGATCCTGCGGCTTCGCGGCAAGTGGCATGCCTATGCTGGGGCCGGACGCGAGATTCGCGCAATTCCGACCCTTCATCCGGCCTATCTCCTCCGCAATCCGGCGGAAAAACGCCTTGCGTGGCGGGATTTCCTGGCGATCAGGGCGGCGTTCGACGAGGGGGGATAGTCGGCGTTTCCGCTTTTGGCAGATCTGCGCCGCCGGGGCTGTCGTGCGCGGCCGTGCGGCGTTATTTCCGGCATGAAGATCCATCGTTACGCGGCAATCCGATCATGAGCGACGATCAGACGATCCCTTTCGATCCCGATATCTTACAGCGCCTCTCCCGTTCCAAATTCCGCAGCCGTTTCCGGCTCGGCGGGAGCGAACGCGTCTATGCGATGGAGAAGGGGCGGGAGACGATCGCGGTCCATGCGCGGGATTTCATCGCGACGCGTATCGCCCGGGCCGAGCCGAAGAACGATGGCCGGCAGACGCCGATGCGGGGCCATCCGGTGTTCGTTGCCCAGCACGCGACGGCGACATGCTGCCGCGGCTGCCTTGCCAAATGGCATGGCGTGCCGGCGGGTCGCGCGCTTTCGACCGACGAGCAGGAACGGATCGTCGCCGTTGTCATGGCGTGGATCGCACGAGAGATGGAGAGGCCGGAATGAGCACGGGGACGCCCGCGACGCAGATGCTGAAGAAGGCGAAAGTCGCCTTCCGCACCGCCGAATACGACTATGTTTCCGGCCAGCACGCGATCGGCATGCATGCGGCAGAAGCGATCGGAGCCGATCCGGACCGGGTGCTGAAGACCTTGATGGTCGAAGTTGACGGCAAGCCGGCCTGTGCCGTCATTCCCGCCGACCGGACGCTCTCCATGAAGCGGGTGGCGGCGGCCTTCGGCGGCAAATCGGCGGCGATGATGCCGCCGGACAAGGCGGAACGCCTGACTGGTTATCACACCGGCGGGATCAGCCCCTTCGGGCAGCGAAAGCGTGCGCCGACCGCATTCGAGGAGACTGCGCTCAAGGTTGATGAGGTCGTTATCAACGGGGGAAAACGCGGGCTGATGATTCTCCTTTCACCCGCCGATGCGCTCGCCGTCCTTCGCGCCGAGGCAAAACCGTTGTGCGCCGATCGGGCCTGACGCCGGACTGACGGTTCCGTCCTATGCCGCCGTGGCCGGATCGGGTTCAGACGATCTGGGCCGGCCGGGCTCTGGGTCGGGCGAATATGACGACGTTTCCCGCGAGTGCGAGGAAAAGGCCGACGATCCCGGCCGGGTGCCATTGATAGCCCTCATAGACGGTGGAGATGGCGAGCGCGACGATGGGAAACAGCACCGTTGCATAGGCCGCGCTCGACGAGCCGATGCGCGCCACCAGCATCAGATACGTGGTGAAGCCGACGACCGATCCGGCAATCGCGAGATAGAGCATGGCGGCGAGATAGACGCCGTCCGGCGGGGCAACGACCGGCGTCCCGGTGACGGCGATGAGGACGAGAAGGACGATAGCGCCATAGGTCATGCCCCAGGCGTTGGCGATTACCGGACTGACGCCGGCGGCGCTGTTGCGCCGTGAGATCATGTTGCCGAGCGAGAAGAACAGCGTGCCGAGGGCGGCAAGACCGACGCCCGTCAGGGTGCCGGAAGTTTCCGTCGCGGTGACATCCTCGCCGAACAGGAGCGCCAGACCGGCAACGCCGAGGCCGGCGGCCAGAAGCGTCCTGCCGGTGATCCGGTCGCTGAAGAAGAGCCGGGCGTTGACCGCATTGAAGATCGTCGAAAGCGAGAAGATGACGGCGATGAGGCCGGAGGGGATGAAGGCGGCTGCCTTGTAAAAACAGAGGAAATTGAACGAGAAGAGGCACAACGCCTGGGCCGCGACGAAGGGCTGCTGGGCGAGCGGCGGCACCTTCAGCCGGCCGGTGAGGGCGAGGCCGGCGAGGAACAGCACGCCGGCGGTCGCGAAGCGATAGAAGACGGAAACCATCACCGGCACCGGGCCGACCTGAAGGGCGATGGCGATCCAGGTTGTTCCCCAGATAAGGATGGTGGCGGCAAAAAGCAGGGCGTTCATGGCAAGACCGGGTCGGGGGAAGTCGGGAGCCTTTGCTAAACCGTCTTTCTTCGTGTGTTTTGCACGATCTTGCGCAAATGCGGTAGCAACACGCGGTGCGTGGTTTCCGCTGGCTCCTCCCGCCGCTATTGTCCAGCGATCGATACTGTCCGGCGTATGCCCATGGCCCTTGAGATCCGATCCGCGACCGCATGGTCTCCCGCTGCACGTTCTGTTGCTCGCAGGGGGGATACCGCGAGTCTTCCCGTCTCCTTCTTTCTCGGAGCGTCGCCGCACGCGCGTGCCGTTGCGCGTCTCGATCTCGGTTTCGGGCGTTCGGCCGCGCTGTGGCGTAACCGCGATGACCGGGTGAACTACGATTGCCCGGCCGGGCACACCTTCAGCCTCTATACGCGTGGCGGCCAGGGTACACGGCGTCTCGACGGCGCGCCGAAGGCGGGTTGGACGGGCGCGGTCTGCGTCTTGCCGGATGGGGCGTCGTCGCAATGGGAGATCACGCAGCCGTTCGAATTCGCTCATGTCTACGTGCCAGACGGCGAACTGAGGCGCGCCTTTGCCGAGACCTTCGACAGCGATGCCCGGCTGATGGACCTCGCCGATCTCACCTATGTCGAGGCGCCGACCGTCGCGGCTGCCTTCGCCGGCATCCTCGCGGCCATCGCCGCAGGTGATCCGCTCGGGGGCGAGGTCGCGATGACGGACTTTCTTGCTGCCGTCTTCGCCGACGGGCGTTTCGCCATTCCCCGGCGCGCGGCGGTCTCGGGCGGTCTCGCGCCGCTGACTCGCAAGCGGGCGCTTGACTTCATCGAGGCCCATCTCGATTGCACGATCCGGTTGCGTGAC
The DNA here is from genome assembly GCA_963675285.2 of uncultured Rhodobium sp. Lineage (GTDB taxonomy): Bacteria > Pseudomonadota > Alphaproteobacteria > Rhizobiales > Rhodobiaceae > Rhodobium. Next base: position 328,193 of record CAXXGS010000002.1, on the reverse strand, counting down.
CTGGCGGCGGTCGCAGGCTTGAGCGAATTCCATTTCCAGCGCGGCTTTAGCGCCAGTTGCGGCGCCTCGCCCCACGACTGGATCCTCCGGCGCCGGATCGACCGGGCCAAGGCCCTGATCGCCGCCGGCGAGCCGCTCGCCGAGGTCGCGGCTGCCTCAGGCTTCAGCAGCCAGAGCCATCTGACCCGGGCGTTCCGTGCCGCGCTCGGCGTCACGCCCGGGAAGTGGCGCGCGCGGTCGTGAGGCGATCCGCCGCTTCTCCGGTTCGATGGCGATATGCCATCCGGTTGACGTCCCTCCTTCCGCCCGGGCAATCTTGGGGGAAACATCGTGCCGGCTTGGCCGTCGCGCCGGCGCGTCCGAAATAAGGCCGGCAACAAGAACGACGCGGGGGATACGCATTTCATGGCCGCCTTGACGGGCTCCGACCAAGCCCTTCCCTTGTGTTTTCTCCCCGATTACCTCGATGAGACCGTTGGCCGCTTCGGCGAACGGCTGGCGGTGGATTTCCTTGGCCGGACGTGGACCTGGGCCGACGTCGGCGTGGCGGCGGAGCGCATCGCGGCGGGCTTTCAGCAGTTGGGTATTGCCAAGGGCGATCGGGTCGGGCTCTGCCTGCCGAATTCGCCGTTTTCCCTCATTGCCTATTTCGGAGTGCTGAAGGCGGGTGGCACTGTCGTCAACTTCAATCCGCTCTACGTGGAGCGCGAGCTTGCCGAACAGGTCGTCGATTCCGGCGTTCGCACGATGGTGACCCTCGATCTCCATCTGATCTTCGACAAGGTCGAGGCGCTGCGGGAAAGGGGGCTTCTCGACCGGCTCGTCGTCTGCCAGATGGTGGAGGCACTGCCGCTGCTGAAACGGGCTCTTTTCCGCCTCGTCAAGGGGCGCGAACGAGTTCGGGTCCCGGTTGACGAGGCACATATTCGCTTTGCTGATCTCGTGGCGACCAAGGCGCCGTTCCGCCCGGTCGATGTCGATATTCACACGGACATCGCGGTGCTGCAATACACCGGCGGCACGACCGGCACGCCGAAGGGCGCGATGCTGACGCACGCCAATCTTTCGGCCAATGTGGAGCAGGTGAAGGCGGCTTTTCCCGGTGCGCGGCCGGGCGAGGAGCGGCTTCTTGCCGTGCTGCCGTTCTTTCATGTCTTCGCCATGACGGTTCTGCAGAACTATTCCGTCGCCACCGGGGCCGAGATCGTCATGCTGCCGCGCTTCGAGTTGAAGCAACTGCTGAAGACGATTGCCCGGACGCGGCCGACGCTGCTTCCCGGTGTGCCGACGCTCTATTCCGCGATCAACCGGGCGCCGGCCGCGAAACGGATCGATCTCAGCTCGATCCTCTACTGCTTTTCCGGCGGTGCACCGCTCGCGGAGGCGGTGAAGGCGGATTTTGAGGCGCTGACCGGCTGCACGCTCGTCGAGGGCTATGGGCTGACGGAGGCCGGCCCGGTCGTCAGCGTCAATCCGCTCGACGGGGTCAACAAGATTGATTCTATCGGCCGTCCGCTCGTTGGCACGCGCGTCCGGGTGCGGGCGCTTGAGGCGGTGGATGATGCGGATGGCGAATCAGAGGGACCTGGCGCGGGCGAGGACCGGTTTCTCGACGTTGGCGAGAAGGGCGAGATCGTCGTTTCCGGGCCGCAGGTGATGAAGGGCTACTGGCGCCAGGACGAGGAGAGCGCGGCAGCGCTTCGCGGCGGCTGGCTCCACACCGGTGACGTCGGTTATATAGACGAGGATGGCTATATCTTCCTCGTTGACCGGATCAAGGACCTGATCGTCTGCTCCGGGTTCAACGTTTATCCGCGCGCCGTCGAGGATGCGCTCTACCGCCATCCGGAGGTGGCCGAGGCGGTGGTGATCGGCATTCCCGACAGCTATCGCGGCCAAGCGCCGAAGGCCTTTGTCAGGCTGCACGCAGGCGCTTCGGCGACGAAGGCCGATCTCCTTGCCCATCTTGCCGATCAGCTTTCCCGCATTGAGATGCCGAAGGCGATCGAGATCCGCCAGACCCTGCCGAAAACGATGGTCGGCAAGCTGTCGAAGAAAGCGCTCGTGGAGGAAGAGGCGCGGCGAGTGGCCGAGGGCGAAGGGCAGCCGGACTGATGGTGCACGGCAGCCGTCTCCGACGCTGCCGCAGGATGCGAAATTGCCGTGCCGTCGGCTTTGGCGGGTGAAAGCGTCGTGAAGTCCGGTTATGATCCGGCCGGTTTTCCTTTCACGTTTCGGATAGTCATCATGTCCCGTACCGTTACCTCCGTCTTGGTCGATCTGGCCGCCTATCTGCGCGACCTCGGCGACACCCGCATCATGGATCTCTTTGAAAACGATGCGGATCGCTTCGGGACGTTCTCCCGGCGTCATGACGATATCCTTATGGATTTCTCCAAGACGAAGCTGACGGCGCCGGGCATGAAACTCCTTGTGGAACTGGCCGAGGCCTCGGGACTGGAGAAACGCCGTGCGGCAATGTTCTCAGGCGAGCACATCAACCTCACCGAGGACCGGGCAGTGCTGCATGTGGCGCTGCGCAACCGCTCCGACAGGCCGGTGATGGTCGATGGCGAGGATGTCATGCCGGAGGTGCGTGCGGTGCTTGACCGGGTCTGCGTCTTCGCCGACGAGGTGCGTGACGGTTCGATCGCCGGTTCGGGCGGCAAGCCCTTCACCGATGTCGTCAACATTGGCATTGGCGGCTCCGACCTCGGCCCGGCGATGGCGGCGGCGGCGCTGACGCCCTACCGCGAGGGCGGGCCAAACGTCCATTTCGTCTCCAACATCGACGGCGCGCATATCGCCGATACGCTCCAGGGCCTCGACCCGGCAACGACGCTGTTCCTCGTTGCCTCCAAGACTTTCACCACGCTTGAGACGATGACCAACGCGCGCACGGCGCGCGCCTTCATTGCCGATGCACTCGGTGAGGACGCGGTTTCGGCGCATTTCGCCGCCATCTCCACTAATCTTGCCGCGACGGCGGACTTCGGCATCCCGCGGGACCGCATCTTCGGCTTCTGGGACTGGGTCGGGGGGCGCTACTCGGTGTGGTCGGCGGTCGGCCTGTCGCTGGCGATTGCCATCGGCTCAAAGAACTTCCTCGCCTTCCTCGACGGCGCCTACCGGATGGACGAGCATTTTCGCACCGCGCCGATCGACGAGAACCTGCCGGTTCTCCTCGCCCTCATCGGCATCTGGCACCGTAACGTCTGCGGGTATGCGACGAGCGCGATCATCCCCTACGACCAGCGGCTCGACAAGTTCGTCTCCCACCTGCAGCAGGTGGACATGGAATCGAACGGCAAGCGCGTGACAATCGAGAGCACGCCCGTCGGCCTGCCGACCGGCCCGGTGATATGGGGGGCGCCCGGCACCAATTCGCAGCACGCCTTCTTCCAGCTTCTCCACCAGGGCACCGACATTATCCCGGTCGATTTCCTTCTTGCCGCCGAGCCCCATGAGAATCTCGGCGATCATCACGCCAAGCTGATGGCGAACTGCCTGGCCCAAAGCGAGGCGCTGATGCGCGGCCGCGACGAGGCGACGGTGCGCGAGAAGATGGCGGCTTCGGGCGCCGATCAAACGACGATCGACAAGATCGCGCCGCACAAGACCTTCCCCGGTAACCGGCCGTCGATCACCTTCCTTTACCGTACGCTCGATCCGGCGACGCTCGGCGCGCTGATCGCGCTCTACGAGCACCGTATCTTCGTCCAGGGTGTCGTCTGGAACGTCAATTCTTTCGACCAGTGGGGCGTTGAACTCGGCAAGGAACTTGCCGCGAGCCTCCTCGACGTGGTCGAAGGCCGCACCGGGGCCGATGGCCACGACGGCTCGACCGCGGGTCTAGTCGGCTATCTGCGCGGCATGCAGAAGGTCTGAGCGAGGCAAATCGCTGTCTCAGGCGTCGGGCTTGACCGCTTCGGCCGCCCGCTGGCGACCAAGGACGGCTTCGCGGTGCATGGTGTAGAGCGAGGACGCGATGATGACGGCCGCGCCGCCTAGCGTGATGGCGTCCGGCCATTGCATAAAGACGATGCCGCCGGCAATGACGGCGAATATCAGGCGGATGTAGTCGAGGACGGCCACGGCGGATGCTTCGCCGGCGCGATAGGCCTGGATGTTGCACATCTGGCCGGCCCAGGAGGCCAGCCCGAGAAGGCCTAGCAGCAGGTACTCGTCAAACGTCGGCCAGGTCCAGTACCAGATCGCCGGGCCGACCATGATCAGGCCGACGAGCAGCGCCTGGTAGGTGAGGATCGTCACCGGCCGGTCGACGCGCGAGAGCTGGCGGATGATGACCATGACGAGGCCGGCGCCGGCCGCGCCGCCGACCGCCATCAGGCCGTAGAGGCTGATCGCGCCGTCTCCGCCGGGCCGCAACATGACGAGTACGCCGACGAAGCCGATCAGCGTTGCCGTCCAGCGGCGTGGCCCTGCGACCTCCTTCAGGAACGCAATCGCGAAGATCGTGACGAACAGGCTGCGGGCGAAGGCGATCGCCGTCGCGTCGGCGAGCGGCAGGTGGATGACGGCGGTGAAGCCCATGAGCATGGCGAGCGTGGCCAGCACCACCCGGGCGATCTGCAGCGGCAAATTGTGGGTTCGCAGCGACTCGGGAAAATTCGCTGCTATCGTCGGCGTGACCACCAGAACCATGATCGTCTGGCGGAAGAACAGGATCTCGGTGATGTGGATTCGCTGGCCGAGAAGCTTGATCACCGTCAGCATGATGGTGAGGAAGAGGCCGGCGGCGATGACCCAGAATCCGCCGCGAACGTTGCCCGGAAGCGCGCTCCAGCGGGCGTGAAAACGGGTCCACGGCGAGGCAGATGGATGGTCGGGGGGAGGGAGCCCAGACGGGTTCCGATGCGCATTCGGGTCAGCTGACATGGCACCTAAGTGCCCGAAAAACGTTCCGGGCGAAAGCGGAAAGCATACGTATCGTCGTTTGCGCATGCTCAAAACATACGGGAAAGACTGTAGCCGCCGCCTTGTGGAGCCGATATGCTGAACAAAAGGTCAGGGAATGGTCGGCGGCCGATCCGGCTTGTCATCGACCATCCGGATTTGATCCGATCCAGTCTGAAACGTCCCCGAATTCGCGGATTTCAAAACCTCACGGACATGTAGACGATGAATGAAGTTGTGATGCAAAAATTCGGCGTCGGCGCTCCCGTTCGCCGCAAGGAGGATCCGGCGTTCGTGACCGGGCGCGGCAACTATGTCGGCGATTACACGCCGGAGGGCACGCTCCATGCCGCGCTCGTGCGCTCGCCCTACGCCCATGCGCGCTTCACCATCGAGGATATCTCGGCGGCGGCGGAGTTGCCCGGCGTGCATCTCATCCTGACGGCGGCGGATATCGCCGATCTCGGTCCGCTTCCGTGCAAGACCGGCCATCGACAGCCGGATGGTTCGCGGGTCGCGGTGCCGCCGCGGCCGGCGCTGGCGGCAGACGAGACGCGCCACATCGGCGATCCGGTCGCCTTCGTCGTCGCCGACAGCGTCAACGTGGCGAAGACGGCGGCCGAACTCATTGAAATTGACTGGGAGCCGCTCGACGTCGCCATCGGCATGGAGGCGGCGCTGGCGTCCGATGCGCCGAAGGTCTGGCCCGATCGCGAGGACAACGTCGCCTTTGAATTCCATCTCGGTACGGAAGCGCAAGCCGATGCCGTCTTCGCGAATGCGGCGCAGGTCGCTCGTGTCGAGATCGTCAACAACCGCATCGTGACGAGCTACATGGAGACGCGCGGCTGCGTTGCAGAATACGACGGCGAGAGGCTGACGCTGACGGTCGGATCGCAGGGCGTGCACTCCATGCAGCGGATCCTGGCCAAGGACGTCCTCGGCATTCCGGCCGAGAAGCTGCACGTGAAGACGCCGGACGTCGGCGGCGGGTTCGGCACCAAGACCTTCGTCTTTCCCGAGTATCCGCTCGCGCTCGTCGCGGCGGAGCGCGTTGGCCGGCCGGTGAAATGGATCTGCGAACGCTCCGAATCCTTCCTGTCCGACAGTCAGGGGCGCGACAATCTCTCGGTCGCCGAGGTGGCGATGGACGCGGATGGCCGCTTCCTTGCCCTCAAGGTCGACACGATGGCCGACATGGGCGCCTACCTCAGCCAGTACGGGCCGAACATCCCGTGGTTCGGGCTGTCGATGGCGACCGGCGTCTACGACATCGAGACGGCCTTCGTGCGCATTCGTGGCATCTATACCCATACCGTGCCGACGGACGCCTATCGCGGCGCGGGGCGGCCGGAGGCGGCCTATCTCCTGGAACGCCTCGTCGACAAGGCCGGCATGGTGACCGGGCTCGGCCCGGCGGAGATCCGGCGGCGCAACTTCATCCGCCCCGAGCAGATGCCCTATACAACGCCGGCCGGCCGGATGTACGACACCGGCGAATTCGCCGGCCATCTCGACACAGCGCTCGAGGCGGCTGACTGGCGGGGCTTCGAGGCGCGAGCCAGAGCGAGCGCGGAGAAGGGGATCTATCGCGGTATCGGGCTTGCCACCTATGTCGAGGCCTGCTCCTTTGCGGGTTCGGAGCCGGCGACGGTGCAACTGGAACGGGACGGCTCGCTCACGGTCCTCATCGGTACGATGACCAACGGCCAGGGCCACGCGACGGCCTACGGCCAGGTGGTGGCGCAGTATCTCGGCGTCGATCTCGACCGGGTTACCCTCGTCCAGGGCGACACCGACCGGCTCGCGACCGGCGGGGGAACCGGTGGTTCGCGCTCCATTCCGCTTGGCCTGCCGTCAGTCGACATGGCGAGCCAGACGCTCGTCAAGCAGGTGAAGGATCTCGCCGCCGACAGGCTGGAAGCTTCGCCCGCCGACCTCGAGTTCGTCGACGGTGCGGTGCATGTGGTCGGTACCGACCAGTCGGTTTCGCTCGCCGACCTCGCCGAGGGAGCGCCGGAACCGGCGATGCTGACAGCGGTCGGCGAATTCAAGCAGGCCGAGGCGACCTATCCCAATGGTACGCATATCTGCGAGGTCGAGATCGATCCGCAGACTGGCACGACCCGCTTTGACCGCTACACGATCGTCGACGATTTCGGCGTCACGGTGAACCCGCTGCTGCTTGCCGGCCAGGTTCACGGCGGCGTCATCCAGAGCATGGGCCAGGCGCTCTACGAGACGACCGTCTACGACGAAGATGGCCAGCTCCTGACAGCCTCCTTCCTCGACTATGCGATGCCGCGCGCCGGCGATGTGCCGGCGATCGACTTCCAGACGCGGAACGTGCCCTCGACGACCAATGTCATGGGCATCAAGGGTGCCGGCGAGGCGGGCACTATCGGCGCGACGCCAGCGGTGATGAATGCCGTCGTCGATGCGCTGCGGCGCGGGTGCGGCCTCGATCACATCGACATGCCGGCGACGCCGGCGCGTGTCTGGGAGGCGATCCGGGCGGCGACAGCTGCCTGATTGCGACGGCCTTTCGGCAAAATCGCGTCGGGGCGGGGGGGTCTCGCTCATCCGTCCCGGCCCGCGCATCGGGGGTGCGGCATACGATTTTCGCAATGCTCCCTTGCGTGTGTGGTCCTTGCCGCCCGAGTGTTGACATGGCACGGCCTCGGTTCCCGCCTTTAAGAGTGCGTCTGAGACGCAACCCGGAGATGCCCGAAGTGAGTTCCCCGTCGTGAGGCCCGTCCTGGGCGTATCGCTCAAGATTTTCTCCGCCCTTGTCTTCACCGCGATGGTGGTGATCATCAAGATCGTTTCCGATCGCGTGCCGGTCGGTCAGATCCTCTTTGCGCGCACGTTCTTCGGCCTCCTGCCGGTTATCCTCCTCGTCGCCTGGCGCGGCGAACTGCGGATCGCGCTCCGGACGGACAAGCCGCTCGGCCACTTCTTCCGCTCCGTTGTCGGCATCGTGGCGATGACGACGTGGTTCGCCTCGCTCGATTATCTGCCGTTGCCCGACGCTACCGCGATCAGCTATTCCGCGCCGCTGATGACCGTCGTTTTCGCCGCGCTGCTTCTCGGTGAGAAGATCCGACTCTTTCGCTGGACCGCCGTCATCGTCGGCTTCGGCGGCATGATGCTCATCATGTCGCCCCATCTCGGCGACTTTGGTGGCGACGGCGGGCCGGAGGCGCAGCTCGGCGTCTTCCTCGCCTTTGCCTCGGCGATCTTCATGTCGCTCGCCATGGTCTTCGTGCGCCGTCTGGCGCTGACCGAGAATACCGGCACTATCGTGATATATTTCACGTCGTTTGCCGCCCTGATGTCGCTGGCGTCGATTCCTTTCGGCTGGGTCACGCCGACCTGGGAGGAGTTCGTGCTCCTTGCGGTGATGGGCATTCTCGGCGGCATTGGCCAGATCTTTCTGACCGAGAGCTATCGCTTCGCCGACGCTTCCACCATCGCGCCCTTCGATTATACAACGCTGATCTGGGCGTTGATCGTCGGCTGGCTGCTCTTTGAGGAAGTCCCGGAGTGGCCGGTTTTTGCCGGTTCGGGCGTTGTCATCGCCGCTGGCCTTTTCGTCATCTATCGCGAAAACCGGCTTGGCATCGACCGCAAGGCGGCGAGGCAGGCGCGAACGCCGTCACGCGCCTAGGACGGCATCAGGACGCGCCCATTTGGGGTATCCCGGCAATAATGCGTTGGCGACGGAGTTAAAACTCCTGTTCGGCGAGGCCGACGCCGTCTGCGTTCCGAGGTCAGAATGCCTTGAAGGTGATGATCGTTTTGGTGTCGACGATGCCCTCGAAGCACTGGACCTTCTTGTTGACGAAATGGCCAATGTCGGCGTCGTCCTCGACGTAGAACTTCGCCAGGAGGTCGTAGTCGCCGGCGGTGGAATAGATCTCCGAGGCGATCTCGGCGTCGGCGATCTGGTTGGCGACCTCATAGGCCTGGCCAAGCTGGCATTTTATCAACACGAAGAACGGCTTCATGACGCGATTCCGATACGGTTCCGAATGGGGCGCCACTCCATCAGATCACGGCACAGAGGGCAAGGGGCAACGCGCCGGCATATCTCCCGGCGGGATGACGCGGTGGGGGCGACGGCTTGCATTCGGCCGGCTTCAGGATTAAGGGAAGAGTCGCTCAAGGGGGTGCCCTCCTGGGCCACGGCAGGCGGCAATTCGCCTCGCGGCGGCGCATCGGGCTGAGAGGCATGAGGCCAACTCCTAACACCTGATCCGGATTATGCCGGCGGAGGGATTGAGGCTGTGACATCGTCTTCCATCATCGACATCCTCCAGTCCCGCCGGCTTTGCGTTCGGTGAGATTTCCCGTGCGGTTACGCGTCGAGACGAGGATTAGCGATGACCGATAATCTGCCGGCTGCGGACGCCCTTGCGGCGTGCCTTGAGCGCGTGCGCGAGGCGGCGCCCCATATCCATTGCCTGACGAATACGGTGGCGGAAAATTTCACCGCCAATGTGCTCCTGGCGCTCGGGGCGGTGCCGACGATGTCGTTGGCACCGGCCGAGGCGCGTCATTTCACCGGCCGGGCAAAAGGGCTTCTCGTCAATCTCGGCACCCTCAATCCGGCGATCGAGGCCGGCATCGGGGCAGCCCTTCCCGTTGTCGAAGCGGAGGGCAAGCCCTGGGTGCTCGATCCCGCCTTCGTTGATCTGTCGCCGCCGCGCCTTGCCCTGGCCAACGATCTCGTCGCCCGCAAGCCGACGGTGGTGCGCTGTAACCTGAAGGAACTGGCCGCGCTCGGCGGCTCCGATCCGGTTCGTTTCGCCGGGGAAGCGGGTGTTGCGGTCGCCGTCAGCGGCGCGGTCGATCGGGCGGCCTTTCGCGGGCGCGAGGTGCGGATCGCCAATGGCACACCGATGCTCGCCCGCATCACCGCGACCGGCTGCGCGCTCGGTGCCGTGGTCGCCGCGTTTCTCGCCGTCGACGACGATCCGCTTGTCGCCGCCGTCGGTGCGATGGCGACATTCGCGATTGCCGGCGAGCGCGCGGCGGCGAAATCCGCCGGCCCCGGCTCGCTCGCCGTCCATCTCCTTGACGCGCTCTACACGCTTTCTCCCGACGACCTTCTTTCCCATGCGAGGCTTTCATGAAAAACGACGTTCTCAAGGTCTACGGCATCGTCGATCCTGCGGTGATGCAGACGCGGTCGGCGGAGGCGCTGGCCGGCGCGGCCGTCAAGGCGGTCAGGGGTGGCGCGACGCTTCTGCAGTATCGCGACAAGACCGGCGGCACGCGCGAGATGATCGAGGCGGTCCGGGCGATCCGCGCGGCCGTCGCGGGATCCGGTGTGCCGGTTCTCGTCAACGACAGGGTCGGGATTGCGCTCGCCGCCGGGGCGGAGGGCGTCCACGTCGGCCAGGACGACATGGCGCCGGAGGACGCGCGCCGGCTTCTCGGATCGAATGCTATTATCGGTCTGTCGATCAAGACGGAGGCGGAAGTCGACGCCGCGCCGCTCGACCTTCTCGACTATGTCTGCATCGGCGCGGTCTTTGCCACGACGAGCAAGGCGGATGCGAATGCACCGATCGGTCTCGAAGGCTGCCGGACGCTTGTGGAGCGCATCCGCAAGCGCATTCCGGACTTTCCGGTCGGGGCCATCTCCGGCATCACCGCGCAATCGGCCGGCTCCCTTATCAGGGCGGGCGTCGACGGGGTCGCGGTGATCTCGGAAATCTTTGCCAACGGCGATATCGAGGCCGCCGCGCGGGCCCTTGCCGACGCGGTCGACGCGGCCGTGCACAACGCCAGCTGAAGGAGCTTCCCATGACAGCGATCGCGGTCACCATCGCCACTTCCGATTCCGGCGGCGGCGCAGGCATTCAGGCCGACCTCAAGACCTTTTCCGCTCTCGGCGTCTATGGCGCCAGCGTCATCGTGGCGTTGACAGCGCAGAACACCCGCGGCGTCACCGGCATTCACGATGCGCCGCCCGACTTCGTGCGCAAGCAGATCGATGCGGTCTTTTCCGATCTCGCCGTCGACGCGGTGAAAATCGGTATGCTGTCGCGGCCGGAAACGATCGAGACGGTGGCGGCGGGCCTTGCCGCCTACGACCAGAAGACGGTGGTGCTCGATCCGGTGATGGTGGCGGCGAGCGGCGATCCGTTGATCGTGGACGAGGCCGTGCCGGTCATGCGCGAGGGGCTGATGCCGCAGGTTCTCCTCGTTACGCCGAACCTGCCGGAGGCGGCGCGGCTTCTCGACGAGGCGGTGGCCGAGGATTCGGACAGCATGCGCCGGCAGGCCGAGAAGCTGCTGACCTTCGGTTGCGGTGCCGTGCTCTTGAAAGGCGGGCACGGGTCGGGCGCGGAAAGCGCCGACCTGCTCGTCACCTCGAATGGCGAGGAGGAATGGTTTACTGCGCCGCGGCACGACACGCAGAACACCCATGGTACCGGCTGCACGCTCTCCTCGGCCATCGCCGCGGGCCTTGCCAAGGGGCTTTCGCTCGGTGAGGCGGTGAAGGCCGGCAAGGCCTATGTGACGGCGGCGATTCGCGCCGCCGATAGGCTCAAGATCGGCCACGGCCATGGACCCGTCCACCATTTCCATGCCTTGTGGAAGGAAGAAGGCCAGTGACCGGCGAAACGACGTCTGGCCGTCCCGACAACCCCACGCGCCGCCGGGTGCTTGGTGGTGCCGGTGCGCTTCTCGCGGCCCCCGCCGTGATCGGCACGGCGAGGGCCGGCGATGCCGTCGAGTGGAAGATGGTCACCTCCTGGCCGAAGAACCTGCCCGGTCCCGGCATGTCGGCGGAGCGCATCGCCCGCCGCGTCGTGGCAATGAGTGACGGGCGATTCACGATCAAGGTCTTCGCGGCCGGCGAGCTCGTCCCGGCTCTCGAAGTCTTCGATACGGTCGCGACCGGCACGGTGGAGATGGCGCACACCGCCTCGCTCTTCTGGCAGGGCAAGATGCCCGTCTCGGCGCTTTTCACGGCCGGCCCGTTCGGCCTCACCCCGCTCGAACACATCGCCTGGATCGAGCATGGCGGCGGCCAGGCTTTGTGGGAAAAGCTTTATGCTCCCTTCGGCATCCTCCCCCTGATGGCCGGCAACACCGGCTTCCAGATGGGCGGCTGGTACCGGCGGGAGATCACCACGCTCGACGATCTGAAGGGCCTCAAGATCCGTATGCCGGGGCTCGGCGGTGAGATCATGCGCCGGCTCGGCGCGACGCCTGTGTCGCTGCCGCCCGGCGAGATCTTCACCGCGCTGGAATCCGGCGTCATCGACGCGACCGAGTTCCTCGGGCCCTGGAGCGATCGCTCGCTCGGCTTCCAGCGGATCACCAAGCTTTATTACGCGCCGGGGTTCCATGAACCGAACGGCACCGGCGAAGCGCTGATCTCGCGGGCGGCCTACGACAAGCTGCCCGATGATCTGAAGGCGATCCTCCGGCATGCCTGCTCTACAGAGAACATCTTCGCTTTGTCGGAAGCGGAATGGGAGAACGCCGAGGCGCTCCGGCTGCTCGTCGAGGAGGACGGCGTTACGGTGAAATACTTCCCCGACACCGTTCTGGTGAAGATGAAGACCACCGGCGACGCCGTCCTCGCCGATCTGGCAAAAGAGGATCCCGTCAGTGGCGAGGTCGTCGCCTCGTTCCTCGCCGCCCGCGACCGCCAGGCGCCGTGGAGCCGCGTCTCGCAGGCGCTCTTCCTCGCCGCCCGCGATCGCTAGGGGCGGGGACGGCGCCGCGGATATCGGCTTGGCGCCCGATCCGCCACGGACCACCGGGCCGACAGGGGCGCTGGGCCTCGGGTCAGGCGCGGGGTGACGGGGAGCGGGCGGGGCATGTGGCTGTGCCGCACGTCCCCGAATGGACCCAAACGTGACCCGGCCAGTCACGGCGAGCCCCGCACGGGTGGCACTCGGATGGAAACCCGGTTGCTCAGAACGCCATCGGTGTCAGGCCGCCGTCGACGCGGATGTTCTGGCCGGTCAGGTAGCCGGCGTGGACCGAACACAGGAAGGCACAGATCTGGCCGAATTCCTCGGAGGTGCCGAAGCGTTTGGCCGGGATCGCCTCGGCCTGGTTTTTCGTCACCTCTTCCAGCGGCCGGCCGGATTTGTCGGCGGCGCGCCTGAGGCTTCCCTGCAGCCGGGCGGTATCCATCTTGCCGGGCAGGATGTTGTTGATGGTGACGTTCTTTGCCGCGAACTCGCCGCGCACGCCGGCGAGGAAGGCGGTGAGGCCGGCGCGGGCCGCGCTGGAGAGGTCGAGCCCCGGAATGGGAATTAGCACCGACAGCGAGGTGATGTTGACAATCCGCCCGAACCCGCGCTCCGCCATGCCGTCGGCGACTTTCTGAATGAGTTCGACCGGCGTGATCAGGTTCTGGATGACGCCCTCGATCATCTTTTCGCGGTCGAGTTCGCGAAAGTCGCGGAACGGCGGGCCGCCGTTGTTGTTGACGAGGATATCGGGATCGGGGAGGGAGGAAAACAGGAGTTCCTGACCCTCGCGGCTGGAGACGTCGGCGACGACGGGGGTCACCTCCGCGCCTGTCGCGGCGCGGATTTCCTCTGCGGTCTTCGACAGCGTGTCATGGTCGCGGCCGTTGATGACGACGGAGCATCCGGCGGCGGCGAGCGCCTCTGCGCATCCCCGCCCGAGGCCGCGGCTCGAGGCGCAGACAATGGCCTTGCGGCCGGCGATTCCAAGATCCATGGTGTCTTTCTCCATCCCGTCGTTCGTCTTGTTTCGCCCATCCGTCGTTTCAGGAGGCGATTGCCATTTCATCCCATGCCGTTGCCCTGTCGCGCAAGGGGAGGCGTTGGCCGGGTGAGAAAGGCCGCGATGGCGCAGCGCGGCATGAGGATTTTTCAGGTCGGGCCAGCAGGTTTCGGGTGGACCCTCACGGGGTCTTTATGTCAGCATTCCTGACGCAATAACGAAGAATGACAGGGAAATGCGTTCGTGGAGGCTTTCTTTTCCCTCGCCGCGATGGCCGTCGTCGCCTCAGGCACGCCCGGTCCGAACAATATCATGCTGATGGCGTCCGGAGCCCGCTTCGGCGTCATGCGGTCTTGGCCGCACATGATCGGCGTCTGGATCGGATTCATCTCGATCCTCGTCCTTGTCGGCTTTGGCTTCGGCGTTGTCGTCGAACGCTATCCGATTGCGCACGAGGTGTTCCGTTATGTCGCGATCGGCTTCATCCTTTACATCGCCTGGAAGATCGCGCGTGCCGGGCCGATCGAGGCGGAGACGGAAGGCGCCATCCGGCCGATGCGAGTCCATGAGGCGGCGCTCTTCCAGATCGTCAATCCCAAGACCTGGAGCATGATTCTCGCCGTTGTCGCGCTCTATACGACCGCCTCCGGCAATCGGGTCGGCGAAGTGGCATGGATCGTGGCGATGTTCTCGATTTTCGGGTTTCCCTGCTCGTTTGCCTGGTGCCTCGTCGGGCGCCTGCTGGCGCGCTTCTTCCGCTCGCCCCGGATCGCGACGCTTGCCAACGGCACGATGGCGGCGCTCCTTGTCCTTACCGTCGTTCCGATGCTGATCTGAGGCCCTCTCTCGCCGCTCCAGACCAAAGATTGTTCCGGCTCCGCCAGTTGTCGCGGGGGCGTTGCTGCGGGCGTGCCGGTCAACGACCTTCGGCCGGCGTCATAAAACTGAGACGTGAATCACAGTAAAGCACTGGTACTTATCCACCATCAGGCGCTCTACGCGATGATCACCGAGCCGACCAATCCCAAACACTATCGCACGCTGTTTCTCTCCGACATTCACCTTGGAACGCGTGGCTGCCAGGCGGATCTTCTGCTCGACTTCCTGCGGCACAACGATGCCGAGGTGGTCTATCTCGTCGGCGACATCGTCGATGGCTGGCGCCTCCGGCGCTCGTGGTACTGGCCGCAGCCGCACAATGACGTTGTCCAAAAGATCCTGCGCAAGGCGCGCAAGGGTGCCCGGGTGATCTACCTGCCGGGCAACCACGACGAATTCCTGCGCGACTACATTGGCACGCATTTCGGCGGTGTGGAGGTCACGGAAACGGCCATCCACGAGACCGCCGACGGCAAACGCTTCCTCATCATGCACGGCGATCAGTTCGACCTCGTCGTCCGCCATGCCAAGTGGCTCGCGCTTCTCGGCGACTGGGCCTATGTCACCGCGCTCGGCATCAACACCTGGTTCAATTTCATTCGCCGCAAGCTCGGCTTCTCCTACTGGTCGTTGTCGGCCTGGGCGAAGCTGAAGGTGAAGAACGCGGTGAATTTCATTGGCACGTTCGAGGAGACGCTCGTCGCGGAGGCCCGCAAGCGGGGCGTCGACGGCGTCCTTTGCGGCCATATCCACCATGCCGTCATCCGCGACGCGGACGGGATCACCTATCTCAACACCGGAGACTGGGTTGAGAGCTGCACCGCAATCGCGGAGCACCACGACGGGACGTTCGAGATCCTCCGCTGGACGGACAGGGCGAACCGCGAAGGCCAGACAACACTAGAAACGGACCGAGCGGCCGCATGAAGAAAATTCTCCTGGTGACGGATGCCTGGCATCCGCAGATCAATGGCGTTGTGCGCTCCCTTGAACGGGTGGCGTTGGAGGCCGGCAAGCTCGGTCACGAAGTGGAGTTCCTGACGCCACAGGACTATCGCACCCTGCCATGCCCGACCTATCCGGAAATCCGGCTGTCGCTGACGACGCGCTCTCGGATGCAGCGCCGGATCGAGGAGAGCGGCGCGGACTACGTTCATATCGCGACCGAGGGACCGCTCGGCCTTGCCGCGCGTGCCGCGGTGCTGGCGCTGGGCGATGTCTACACCACGAGCTATCATACGCGCTTTCCGGAATATCTCTCCGCCCGGTTCCCGGTTCCCAAGACATGGACCTACGCCTGGCTGCGGCGGTTCCACAATGGCGGGGCGGGCTGCATGGTGACGACGCCGACGCTCGATGCGGAGCTGGCGTCGTATGGCTTCCGCAACCTCATGCGCTGGTCACGCGGCGTCGACGCGCATGACTTTCGCCCCGACGTGGAGCCGGCGCTCGCCGATCTGCCGCGGCCGATCTTCATGAACGTCGGCCGCGTGGCGGTGGAGAAGAACCTGGAGGCCTTCCTTTCCCTCGACCTGCCGGGCACCAAGGTCGTCGTCGGCGACGGGCCGGTCCGGTCATCGCTGGAATCGCGCTTTCCCGATGTCGTCTTCACCGGCGCGAAGGTGGGCGAGGAACTCGTTCGCCACTATGTCTCCGCCGACGTCTTTGTCTTTCCCAGCCTCACCGACACCTTCGGCAACGTGATCCTCGAAGCGCTTGCCTGCGGCGTGCCGGTGGCCGGCTTCCCTGTCGTCGGGCCGATCGACATCATCGGCGAATCCGGCGCCGGGGCGCTCGACTGGGATTTGCGGACGGCCGCCCTTGCCGCGCTCGACGTGCCGCGCGATTTCTGTCGGGACTACGCACTCGGCTTCTCCTGGGAGGCGAGTGCGGCGCAGTTCCTCGGCAATATCGCCATCGCCCATGGCGAGCAGCGCCAGAACGCAGCCTGAACGGATCGGCGGCGATCTCGCGCCTGAGGCGTCCGGGACATTCTGAATGCAGTCAGCCTCCCGGCGTGCCGCCCGACCGCTTTTCCTTGCTCCTTTCCCTGTGACCTGATACCGGCAGTTTCTGAAGTGCGGTGCGTTCATGGGAAAACGCCGCGCTTTAGCTCTTTGTTTTTACGCGTTTTCTTGTTTCCAAGAGGTCTCTTGGCCCTTTGGGAAGGCGCTTTGGCCAAAGGAGAGCCGGAGATGGACGAACCGCAACCCCTGCTGACCCTCGCGGATCTGGAGGCTGCGCGCGGGCGGCTTCAGGGAGAAGCGATCGTGACGCCGCTGCTCTTCTCGCCCGCCATCAACACGCACTTCGGCGCGCGCGTGTTCTTCAAGGCCGAATGCCTGCAGCGGACGGGCTCGTTCAAGTTCCGCGGCGCCTTCAACCGGATCTCTATGATCCCGGATGCGGAGCGGGTGCGGGGCGTCGTGGCCTGTTCGTCGGGCAACCACGCCCAGGGGGTGGCGGAAGCGGCCTGGCTCTTCGGCATTCCCGCAACGATCGTCATGCCCTCCGACGCGCCGGTGCTGAAACGGGTGCGCACGGAGCGCTCCGGCGCCCGCGTTGTCCCCTACGACCGCGTGACGGAGGACCGTGAGGCGATCGCCAGGGCGATTGGCGCGGAGACCGGGGCGACCTTCATCCACCCCTATGACGATCCCGGAGTCATGGCCGGGCAGGGGACGGTGGGCCTCGAAATCGCGGATCAACTCGCCACCCTGGGTGAGGAGCCGGATACGGTGATCGTTCCGGCCAGCGGCGGTGGACTTCTCGCCGGGATCGGGGTGGCGATCCGGTCGGCGTTTCCCTCCTGTGTTATCCAATCGGCTGAGCCTGCCGGCTTCGATGATCACCGCCGCTCGCTGGCAGCCGGCGAACGGCGCGAGAACACCGCGCTTGATGGATCCGTCAGCGATGCGCTCCTCGCCGCAATGCCGGGGGAGAAGACCTTTGCGATCAACATCGCTCAGGTCGCCGGCGGCATTGTCGCCAGTGATGCGGACGCACTGCGGGCTGTGCGCATGGCGGCTGACGAACTGAAGCTCGTCGTCGAACCCGGCGGTGCCGTCGGTCTCGGTGCGCTTTTTGCCGGAGATCTGGATATCAGCGATCAGACCGTCGTCGTGGTTCTGTCGGGCGGGAATATCGATCCCGCGCTTCTTTCCCGCGTTCTCACCGACTGACCGGCGGTGCCAACAGCCGATACGGGCTGTGATTATCCCGCGCCGTTGCCCGGTTGCGGCAGCCTGCGCCGATGCGGTTCGGTGCAGTTTGGGGGGGGATACGAAAGCATGCTGCGCTCCCTCCGAAGCACGCAACATGCTTTCTTTCGTTGTTCCGAAAGGCTTTCTCGTCCGGCAGGTCCGCCAGCGTCCTGGCAAGGCGCTTTAGCGGAAGAGGGCGATGCGCTCGGCCTGGGTGAGATGCTCGGTCGGGTCTGAGCCGTCATCATCGCCCATCGCTTCCCGGAGCATGTCGGCCATGGCCGCAAGGTCCTCCGGCGTAATCGCCTCGGCATCGCCGGTGTCTGCAGCGTCCATTGTCGCCGCATCGTCCATGTCCGCCATCGGGTCGTCGACAAGGGGCGTTTCCGGAGCGGTTTCGTCCGGCAGTTCCGCTTCGTCGAATGCGGCCGTTTCGACCGCTGTCTCCGCCTCGTCAGGCATCACCGCATCGGCGGCATCGCTCTCGCCAGGGTCGGTTCTGGCCGCCTCGCTGACCGCATCGGCGAGCGTTTCGACTTCGCCGAACGGGTCGGCATCGGGCGAAGTGCCCGGCAATGGTGACAGATCGTCTTCGCGGGGGATTTCCTCGGCGGATGCTTCCTCAAATGGGGCTGCGTCAAAAGAGTCTTCCGCCTCGCCGTCGCCGATAAAGGCGATATCGTTTTCCGTCAGGGTGCTATCGTCGACGGCCAAGTTATCATCGGTCGCGCCGGCGGTTTCGGCGTCGGCGTTACCCGTCTCTCCGGCGGCGTCGAGGAGATCGACAAGCTCGCCCGAATCGAGGCTGGCGAACACATCGGCATGGGACAGTTCCTCGGCCGAAAGGTCCGCTGCGACCGTGTCGCCCATCGCCGCGAGGCTCGTCTCACCATCGCTCGCGGTGCCGAAAGCATCGGTCGCCGGATCGTCGGCGCGTTCCTCGATCGCGGGAAGGCTGTCGTCGAAATCGCTCTCCAGACCGTCCGTTACCGGGGCCTCGCCCTCGCCAGTCTCGACAACCTCCTCGAAGCCCTCGAAAACGGATGCGTCGTCCGGAATGTCGAGAAGCGCAATGTCGGTGCTCTCAGCGCTTTCTTCGGTGTCATCGGCTGCAGTTGCAGCTGCTCCTGCTGCCTTTGAGGCATCCTCGTGGTCGAAGACGTCCGTTTCGCCGATCGCGGCGAAATCGAAAGGCGTGGCCACGTCATCATGAGCGGCGATAGAGTCCGCCGCCGGTACCTCGTCGGCACCGGGAAAATCCGCACCAAGGTCGTCGTCGGCGAGTTCAGCGGCAGCCGGAGCGTCAGCGGTGGGATTGTCAGCGGCGAGGGATGCGTCGTCGTCGGCGAGGAGGGCATCATCGGTAACGAACAGGTCGTCGATGCCTGCGTCGGCAGCGCTTTCGGCTGATGAGGCGATTTCGGCCGGGATCTCCGGGGTCTCGTCGACAGCCTCCGTCTCGTCTGCCAGCGCGCTCTCGGCCGCGATGCCCTCG
This sequence comes from uncultured Rhodobium sp., assembly GCA_963675285.2. Classification (GTDB taxonomy): domain Bacteria; phylum Pseudomonadota; class Alphaproteobacteria; order Rhizobiales; family Rhodobiaceae; genus Rhodobium. The sequence continues at coordinate 308,969 of CAXXGS010000002.1, read as the reverse complement.
CCCTGTTCGGCGGTTTCCGCCGTTTCCGGTATGGTCCAGGGCTCTTCGGCTTCCGCTTCGACCGCGAAATCGATCTCATGAGCCTCGCTGATCAGCGGTCCGCCGTCCTCCCGCGCGTTCTCGGCGGCGGGATCGGTTTCCAGACTATCCGTGTCCTCAGGATAACCCGTGCTTTCTGGGGTATCCGTGCTTTCGGAGGTGTCTACGGTCTCAACGGGGGGTGCCTCTTCCCCGGCGGCGGGGCCGGCGAAAGACATCAGATCGTCGACGGCATTCTGATCTATGCCTTGGCCGTCGAGCTGCGGGCCGTTGAGGAGATGGGATTCGGGATGCGGGTCGTCGTCCTGGCGGGATGGTGTCCCGCTGGTGGCTTCGTCCTCGCTCCAGATGTTGATCATGCGCTTGATGTGCGCTTCCAGATAGGTCAGGACGTTGACGACTTTGCGTGTGCGCTGGCCGGTCAGGTCCTGGAACGAACAGGCGGTGTAGATCCCGGTGACGAGCTCTTCCAACTGGTCGCACAGCGCGCCGTCTACACCGGCCTCGCGGAACGTCCAGGCGAGTTCCTGGATGGTCTCGGCGGAATTGAGGATGTCCTGCGTCGCCGTTTCGGTCTGCGTGACGATGGCGTCGAGCTCATTGGCGGCTATGTTGAAGCGGCCGCCTTCCTCCGTGTCGCCCTGCAGGTCGGCGATTTCCTCCTTCGTCCGGTCGATGACGGAGGCCATGTCGGCGAGCTCGAAGCGGACTTTGTCCATTTCGCCGCCGGAGCCGCCACTGCTCTTTTCGCTGCGGACCGTGTTCTCCAGACGCTGGATGGCGTCGAGAAGAATCCGGGTGTCGGCGGAGCGGTTTCGAATGGCGAATTCGGCGAGAAACCAGCGACCACGCGCTGTTTCCATCACCGCCGCTTCGATGGCTTCGTAGTCTTCATCCCGCAAAGGGGTCAGAGATTTTTGGTTCATGTCATGGGCCGCTGTTCGTCGCCTACCCGAACGTGCTAGAGCTCAGAACTCTATTTCCTACCAAGCGAATCTTTAGCCAAAGTTTAAGAACTGCGACGGGTGTTCGCAATGATTCCCTTTTCTTGCCGATTGGCGGCTTCGACGCGCGTCTCGGGGTATTTTGTCGCGATTTTTCTTGTCCACGGAACGTATCTTCCGTTTTTCCCCGTTTTTCTTGCCGCGTCCGGGCTTAGCGAGGCGCAAATCGGTCTGGTCATTGCGGCGCCGATGATCGTACGCATTCTGGCGACGCCGGCAACGACGATCCTCGCCGATCGCCTCGACGACCGGCGCATGGCGCTGATCATCTATTCGGTTGGGAGCCTCGTTTCATTTTCGCTTGTCGGTTTTGTCGCCGGCTTCCTGCCGGTGCTTCTCGTCATTGCGGCGATGGCAATCTTCTGGACCGCGCTGCTGCCGCTCAGCGATGCGCTTGCCGTCGCCGTAGAACGGCGCGACGGAGCCAACTACGGCCGCATGCGGCTGTGGGGATCGCTGGCCTTCATCGCCGTCAATCTTGCCGCCGGCGCGGTCGTCGAAGCGCGGGGGGCGGGAAGCGTCTATCCGATGCTCGTTGCCGGCATGACCGTGCTGGCGATCATGTCGGTCCTCTTGCCGACGGTGAAGCGGCGGCCGTCGGCGGACGAGGACGCAGGGGGCTCGGCGTTGCGCCTTCTTGTTCGCCCCGCCTTCGTGCTGGCGCTGCTGGCCGCCGGATTTTCCCAGGCGAGCCATGCGTTTCTCTATGGCTTCGGTTCGCTCGCCTGGCAGCAACTGGGCTTCACCGGTGGCGAGATCGGAACGCTCTGGGCGGTCGGGGTGATTTCCGAGGTCGTCCTTTTTTGGGCCTCGGCGCGGGTGCTCGGGCTCATGGGGCCGCTCGGGCTCCTGGCGCTCGGGGCGGTGGCGGGCATGATCCGGTGGACCCTGCTGCCGCTGATGACCGCCTTTCCGGCTGTCTTCGTCGTGCAGATGCTCCATGGAATCACCTTCGGCGCAACGCACCTCGGCATGGTGCATGTGGTTGCCCAATGGCTGCCGGAACGGCTGGCGAGCACCGGCCAGGGCCTAGCGGCGACCGCCGTCAGCGCCACCATGGCGGTCATGGTGATGGTATCGGGGCCGCTCTATCATGCTGCCGGTGCCGACGGATACCTGGCGATGGCACTGCTTTCCACCGCCTCGCTCGTCCTCGTCGCCCTGTCGGCCCGGATCGGCCGCGCGGCCGTGACGGGATAATATTTTCGTTGCGGCAATTCACCGGGGCACGGCATGGTTTCTTCTCGGCGAGGAGGGCGGAAGCCATGGACAATATCTATTGCGACGGCTCTTGCCGGGTGCGCGCCAAGGCACCGCCGGATGCGGAGCAGAAGAGCGTTCTCCTGTCGTTCACGGGCATCGGCCACGCGACGGGGGCGATCGATGTCCAGAAGATCGAGTTTTTCGGCACCGGCCGCTCCTTCGACAACGTTATCTTTGTCTCCGACCTTGAGCGGACATGGGGAAACGGGCTCGATTTCCCGGCGATCTTTACCGCCCTTGCGCCTTATCTGGAAGGACGGAGGGTCCATGCGATCGGCAACAGTATGGGGGCGTTTCTCGCTGTCGTCGCCTCCGCCCACTGGCCGATCGTGAGCGTGGTGGGGTTTGCATCGCAGTTCAGCGTTTCGCGTGCGGTCATTCCCGAGGAAACGCGCTGGGAACAATACGTCAGCCGGATCGAAGTGTTCCGGATCCCGAGCCTTGAAGGCTATTTCAATGACACGACCGACTACTATCTCCTTTCCGGTGCCAGCGGAAAGGAGCCGTTGCACTGGTCGCGCTATCCCAAAAAGGTCAACGTCCGAAACATCGTCTTCGCAGGCGTGAAGCACAATCTTGCCGCCACGCTGAAGGAGGAGGGGAGCCTCCCGGCGATCATTGATGCCTGTTTTAACGATCGCCTCGACATCGCCTGGCTGAACCGCACGACCGGTTACAAGGCGCGGCTCGTCTGAGCCGGCACCCAACCCCGGCCGGAAACCGGGGCTCAGCCCCAGAGCTCGCGGCGGGGCGGCTCGATCATGGAACCGTAGTAGACGAGGCCCGGCACGCGGTCGCGGCTGAGCAGGAGCGGGCCGTCCAGGTCGACATAGTCGGCTCGGCCGGCCAGGAGGCAGGCGGGCGCCATGGCGAGCGAGGTCGCCAGCATGCAGCCGATCATGATCTTCAGGCCGTTGTCCGCCGCGACGTCGAGCATCGCGCGCGCCTCGGTCATGCCGCCGGCCTTGTCGAGCTTGATGTTCACCGCGTCGTAGCGGTCGGCGAGCGCGGCGAGATCGCCTGCAGTGTGGACGCTCTCGTCGGCACACACGGTAACGCGGCCGTCGCGGTCCTTGAGGGCTGTGTCATCATCGGCCGGGAGCGGTTGCTCTATGAGCTCGACCCCGGCGTCGGCGCAGGCGTCGAGGTTTTCCGCCAGCGTGTCCGCCGTCCAGCCCTCGTTGGCATCGACGATGAGGCGTGCCTCGGGTGCGCCGCGGCGGACGGCGGCGATGGCGGCGGGATCGTTGTTTCCGCCGAGCTTTACCTTCAGGAGAGGGCGGGCGGCGGCGCGGGCGGCGTCGGCCGCCATCTTTTCCGGCGTGCCGAGGCTGATCGTATAGGCGGTCAGTAGCGGTTCGGGTTGCGGCAGGTCGAGGAGGCGCCAGGCGGCGACGCCCTTGCGTTTCGCCTCGATGTCGAGGAGCGCGCAGTCGATGGCGTTCCTTGCCGCGCCGGCCTTCATGCGGTCGCGCAGCGCGAACCGGTCGCCGCCGGCCTCGACGAACGGCCGCTGCTCTTCGATCTCGGCGATGACGCTGTCCACCGTTTCGCCGTAGCGGGCATAGGGCACGCATTCGCCGCGCCCGCGCGCGACGGCGTCGCAGATTTCGACGGCGACGACGCGGGCCTCGGTCTTGGTTCCGCGTGAAATGGTGAAGCCGCCGGCAATGGGCCAGGATTCGGCGCCGGCGTTCAGCGTCCGGCTCACGCCAGGAACTCCCCGGCAATCATGTGGTCGACGATCGGCTTGACGCCGAAGCGGACCGGATCAACGGCGGGAAGCGCGTGTTCGGAGGCGATCTTGTCGAGATAGGCTCGGGCCGCGGCATCTTCGAGGGCGCTGGTGTTGACCGCGATGCCGACGGGGCGGATGCGCGGGTTGGTGCGCTTGCCGAGTTGCAGTGTTAGGTCGATAACAGCGCGGATGGTGGGGAGCGGGTAGTCGACGCCGCGCATCGTCGTGCGCGTTGGCTCGTGGCAGACGACGAAGGCGTCGGCCTGGGCACCGTGCAGCAGGCCGAGAGAGACGCCGGCGAAGGACGGGTGGAAGAGCGAGCCCTGACCCTCGATGACATACCAGTGGTCGGGCTCGGCGTTGGGGGTGAGCCATTCGACAGCGCCGGAGATGAAGTCGGAAACGACGGCGTCGATGGCGATGCCGCGCCCGGAAATGAAGATGCCGGTTTGGCCGGTTGCGGCGAAATCGGCGTCGATGCCGCGGGCGCGCATGTCCTTTTCAAGGGCGAGCGTGGTGTATTTCTTGCCGACCGAGCAGTCGGTTCCGACAGTGAGAAGCCGCCGCCCGCTGCGTGGTGTGCCCTTGCCGACGGGAAAACGCTCGGTGGTGTGGCGGACGTCGATAAGGCGACGGCCGGAGCGCTTTGCCGCTTCCCCGATCGCGGGGTTGTCCAATAGCCGCATGTGGAGCCCACTGGCGACGTCGAGGCCGGCGTCGAGCGCCTCGACGATGGTTGTCACCCAATTGTCCGGCAGGAGGCCGCCGGCGTTCACTGCGCCGACGATCATCGTCTTCACGCCGGCGCTCGCGGCCTCGGCGACCGTCATGTCGACAAGGTCGGTGTTTGCCGCGCATCCGGGCAGGCGCAACTGCCCCGCGCACCAGTCGCGGCGCCAGTCGACGATACCGTGTGCGGTCTTGGCCGCCAGCGCGTCGGCGACGTCGCCGAGAAAGAGCAGATAGGGGTGTGTGATTTCCATCGTGAGCCACCTCCGAAGGGGAAGCAATGTGCGGATCGGGCGTCCCGGAACGGGAAAACCTTCCCGGCGGTGAGGAAACGTCGGCATAAATCTTCGTCCAACGATGAGAACATGCGCCATGCCGCAGTGCAACAGCTTTGCCGCCGCCCACCCGCCTTGCGGTCGCATGCTGGCTTCATCAATTTGCCAAGCTGGTAACTGGACGGCCCGTTGGCCGGCAGGCGCCCGACGAACCGGGGCGGCCTCAGCGGTAGCATCAGGCTCTCGACGGATCGGGGCAAAGGCCTGTATGTTATGGGTCGATATGTACGGAAATGAACCATCGCGCGCATCGCTTCCGGAAAGACGCAGGTCACGCCGCCCATGAATGTTCAAGTCGGCTCCATGGAACCGGAACTCCGCCTTTCTGCCGACGGCGGGCGGCTCGAAGTGACGGGGATCTGGACCGTGGCAACGGCGGCTGCCGGCGAGGCGGCGGTCGAATCGCTGAAGGGGGCCGAGGCTGCCAAAGCCATCGATCTCGGGGCGATCGATGGGCTCGACACGGCCGGCACCTGGCTCCTCTTCCGCCTCAGGGAGCAGCTGCAGGAGGCCGGATCTTCAGCCGAATTCGCCAATATTCCGAAGCGCTCGACACCGCTTTTCGATGAAATCTCCGCCCATGCGCGGGAAGAGCCGGAACCACCGTTGCGCAAATCCGCCGTGACGCGGTCCCTGGAAAAGGTCGGTCGGCGGGCGGTAGAGGTCTGGCAGGACACGATCGATGTCCTTGGCATCCTCGGCACCTTCAGCGTCGGCCTTGCCAGTTCGCTCGCCTTCGTCACGCGGCTTCGGCTGACCTCGATTCTCAACCAGTTCGATCTCGCCGGACGGCAGGCGGTTCCGATCGTGGCGCTGATGTCGTTCCTCATCGGCGGCATCATCGCCCAGCAGGGCGCGTTCTATCTCAGGCAGTTCGGCGCCGACCTCTTCGTCGTCGACCTTGCCGGCGTGCTCGTCCTGCGCGAACTCGGCGTGCTTCTGACCGCTATCATGGTCGCCGGCCGGTCGGGGAGTGCCATCACCGCCGAACTCGGCTCCATGAAGATGCGCGAGGAGATCGATGCGCTTTATGTCATCGGACTGAGGCCGGTGGAGGTGCTGGTCATCCCCCGTATCCTCGGCCTGATGCTCGCCCTGCCGGTGCTGACGTTCCTGTCCGATCTTGCCGCGCTCGCCGGCGCCGGCCTGATGACGATCATCTATCTCGACATGCCGTTGGACGCCTATATCGCGCGACTGAGGGAAGCGATCGATCTCAACACACTCGTCGTCGGCCTCGTCAAGGCGCCGGTGATGGCGCTGATCATCGGGCTGATCGCGGCCTCGGAAGGCCTTCGCGTTGCAGGCAGCGCCGAATCGCTTGGCCGTCAGACCACCGTCTCGGTCGTGAAAGCGATCTTCATGGTGATTGTCGTCGACGGCCTCTTCGCCATCTTCTTCGCCGCCATCAACATGTAGGGCCGCATGGGAACCGTTACGCATCGCCATCCGGTCGACACGAAGGCCAAGCCGATCCTTTCGATTCGAGAGTTGGTCGTCGGCTTTGGCGACCGGCTGATTCTCGACGGCCTCGACCTCGATGTCTATCCGGGCGAAATTCTTGGTTTCGTCGGCGGATCGGGCACTGGTAAGACCGTTCTGATGCGGGCGATCCTCGGCCTCTTGCCGGTGCGCTCGGGTACCGTCAGCGTCTTCGATCTGCCGTTCGACGCCGCAAATTCCGATGACCGGTTGTCGATCGGCCAGCGCTGGGGTGTGCTTTTCCAGCAGGGTGCGCTCTTTTCCGCGCTGACGGTGCGCCAGAACATCCAGGTTCCGATGCGCGAGCATCTGAAACTCAGCAAACGGCTGATGGACGAGTTGGCGCTGTTGAAGCTGGAACTCGTCGGGCTGCCGGTCGACGCGGCGGAGAAATACCCCTCAGAGCTGTCGGGCGGCATGATCAAGCGCGCCGGACTCGCCCGCGCGCTGTCGCTCGATCCGGAGCTGCTGTTCCTCGATGAGCCGACTTCCGGCCTCGATCCGATCAGCGCGGCGGAATTCGACGATCTGATCGGCAAGCTGCGTGACACTTTGGGTTTGACCGTTTACATGGTAACCCACGATCTCGACAGCCTTTATACTGTCTGCGACCGAATTTCCGTACTCGGAAACAAACGCATCCTGGTCAGCGGTACATATGAAGAGCTGAAAGACTATGATCACCCCTGGGTCCAGTCCTATTTCGGCGGGATCCGTGCTCGACGGGTCGGGGCCTGAGGAGGCGGCATGGAGACACGCGCAAACTTCGTGGCGATTGGCGCTTTTGTCCTGGCGGTGATCTTTGCCGGTTTTGGCTTCATCTACTGGATGTCGACGACGCGCGATACGTCGTCGCGAAGCGAGCTCCTGATCGCCTTCGACGGTGCGGTGACCGGGCTCGGCGTTGGCGGGCCGGTGCTCTTCAACGGCATCAAGGTCGGCGAGGTCACCAAGCTGTCGCTCGACCCGCAGAACCCGTCGCGGGTGCTGGCGCTGACGAGTGTCGACAACACGGTGCCGTTGAAGAAGGACAGCAAGGCCGAACTCGGCTACCAGGGCCTGACAGGCGCGGCGCACATCCAGCTCAAGGGGGGGACGCCGTCCGCGCCGAGCCTGTTTGCCGGCAATGCCATTCCCTTCATCAAGGCGGACATGTCGCCCTTCGACAATCTCATCGAAGGCGCGCAGACGCTCGTCGAGAAGGCCAACACCACCCTCGACGTGATTGAGAAAGTCGCGGCCGACAACCGCGAATCGATTTCCAAGACGGTCCGCAACGTGGAGAAATTCTCTGACGCACTGGCGAAGAATTCCGATGGCGTCGAGACGTTTCTCGCCGACGTCGCGGCCGCGGCGCGAACCGTCTCCGGGCTCTCCGGACGAATCGAATCCTTCGTGACAACGGCAGAAGGTCTGGTGGCGTCGGTCGACAAGGACAAGATCGCGAAGATCGTCGACAACGCCGTGCGCGTGTCCGACAGCCTCGCGGCGGCATCCGGCGATTTCGACCAGGCGATCGCCGACGTGCGCAATACCGCCAAGCAGCTCTCGACCTTCGGCGAGAACCTCAATGCCACGCTGGCTAAGGTCGACACGGTTGTCGAAGGGGTCGATCCGCAGGCGATCAGCGATATCGTCGCCAATGTCGATATCCTGTCCAAGAAGCTCGCCGGGCGGGCGGACGATATCGATGCCTTCGTCGTGGCAGCGCGCGGCAGCGCGGAGAACATCAACAAGCTGACCGGAACGCTCGCTGAGCGTGATGGCGATCTGGCGGCGATCATCAGCGATGCGCGTGAGATCTCGGCGCGCATCAAGGTCTTTTCCGACAACGCCAATTCAACGCTCGACGATGTTCGCGGGCTGATCGGCGCGATCGACCGGAAGAAGATCGAGACGGTGGTTGCCAATGTGGAGAACTTCACCACCGCGCTCGACCGTAATTCGAACCGGATCGACGGGATCGTTGAAGATGCGCAGACGGCGATGTCGGACGTGCGCAACTTTACCGCCGGATTGAAGGGCAACCGCGAGGACGTTGACCACATCATGAAGTCGGCGCGGGCCTTCGCCGACCGCATGAACGGTATTGGGGTGCGGGTGGAAAGCCTCGTCGGCAAGGTGGAATCGATGGTCGACGCCGACGGAAAGGGCTTCATCACCGAGGCAACGGAGGCGGCGCGGTCGATCGCCAAGGCGGCGGATGCCTTCGCCAAGCGTGCCGATGTGATCGCGGCAGGCCTCGAACGGTTCTCAACGCGTGGGCTGCAGAATCTCGATAACGCGATTGGCCAGACGCAGCGCACGCTGACGATCATCGAGCGGACCTTCTCCGATCTCGACCGTGATCCGAGCCGGCTGATCTTCGGCGGACCGAATACGCCGCAGTACAGGCCGCGCCGGCGGTGACGGCGGGCAGGGGTGTCATCGTGCGCGACGCGATGCTATGGAAAAAAGGCTTTGATTTGTCGAAGAGCCGTGGACGGGAGCCCGAGGCGCCTTGCCCGGTCGGACTGACTACTGGCCGCGAGGGGCGCGGAATGCTGAAGATGGGGCAAGGAACCGGTTTGCCGAACCGGACGGACAGAGTGAACATGATCGCTTGGCGCGGAGCGCCGGGACGGTATGTGCGTGTCGTGGCCACGGCGTTGTCCTTCGCGCTTCTTGCCGGCTGTTCCGGCTTCGGCCAGAAGGCCCCCGCTCCAATCTACGATCTCGATGCCCCGCGCGACTTCTCCGGTGCCAAGGGGCGGACCCGGGCGCAGCTGCTGATACCGATGCCGAAAGCGGTGCAGGCGCTCGACACCAATTCCATCGCCGTCAGGTCCGATGGCGAAGTTCTCACCTATCTTGGAACCGGACAATGGTCCGACCGTCTTCCCGCCCTCTTGCAGGCGCGGATCGTCGAGGCGTTCGAGAATTCCGGCCGCGTGCGGGCGATCGGCCGTCCTGGCGAGGGCCTGCTGATCAACTATCAGATCGCGACGACGGTCCGGCAGTTCGAACTCGTCGTCGACGGCCAGTCGCTGGCCGTTGTCGAAATCGCGGCCAAGATCATCGATGACCGTAATGGCAGGGTGGTCGCCACGCGTACTTTCCGCGCGACGGCGCCGACGGGCGGCGACACGGTCGGCAAGGCGGTTAAGGGTCTCGACCGGGCCTCGTCGAAGGTCCTTGTCGACCTCGTCGAATGGGTCATCGCTAAGGTCTGACAAGGCCTGACCGGGGCGTTCTGGAGATCTGTTTCCGGTCGACCGACGATCTCAAATCTCAAGCCATCCACCAGATCTGACTTCTCTACCAAGTCGAGTCCGGCTTTCCGGGGAATTTCGGAAGGATTCCGCCGTCAGCCCACATGCGTCGATCGTGCCGGATTTTCTTGCCGCATGCGGTTCCTGGGACCGTTGCGCGGGGGATATAGGCTCGTGAAAACGGGAGCGGTGTTGGCATTGCGACGGCCGACACCGTCTCGCGCCGCCGGCCTTGCGGAAAACGAAAACGGGCGCTCCGCCAGGGAGCGCCCGTTATTTTCTCTGCGCGATGTCGCGGCTCAGTCGAGCCGGCCGCTGGCATGCGCGAGCATGGTGTAGACCTTGCCCGTATCGGATGTCAGGTAGGTCTGGCTCAGCATGTTGTCGCGGTCGTTGCGCGAGACTTCGTCGATCAGCGATTCGAAGTCGACGATGTAGCGGTCGACCGCGCTGCGGAACTCCGGATCGCGGTTGTACTTGCGGCGGATCTCGTCGAACGTCTGCTGGCCCTGGAGTGTGTAGAGCCGGCGGGTGAAAACGTTGCGCTCGCCGCGCTGGTAGCGCTGCCACAGCTCGATGAACGCGTCGTTGTCGATCGCCCGGGCGATGTCGACCGAGAGCGAGTTCAGCGATTCCACCATGTGGAGCGGGGACCGCTCTTCTGTGACGGGTCGGGCGGCGCGTTCGGCGGCGGCGTTGAGGCGAGCCGTCTGTCCGTCGTTGCCGTCCTCGGAGGCGCGGCGCAGGAGGTCGCTGACCCAACCGCGCTGGTCGCTATCGCCCGTTGTCGTTTCGCGGGCCGCCGGCTGGGCCGGGCGACGTGCCTCGGTCTTGCGTTCTCCGTTGCGTTCGGCAGCCGAGGGCTTTTCAGACACTGTCCGGCGCGGGCCGGCCTGGGGCGGCGCCTGACGCGGCGCGGCTCCGGACAGTGACTGCTGCGCGGGACGCTGCTGTGCCGGATGCGCCGTGGCCGGCTGGCTCACGCCGGCCTGTGCCGCGTTGGCCAGCGATTGCTGGGCCGGCTGGGCGACGTCGAAGGAGTTGGCCTGGCGGGCAACGATCTCGGAGAGTTCGTTGAGCGCCCGGATCTGCTCTGACACCACCTTGCGCATGGCGGCGGTGCTTTCCTGCGTCTCCTGCGGCAGTTCGAAGATGCCGCGTTTCATCTCGTCGCGGGTGTCACGCAATTCTCCGCGCATCTCGCGGGCGATGTCGCTCATGCGGCTGCTCGCTTCGGCGAAGCGTTCGGAGGCCTCGGCGACGGACTTCTGCATTTCCTCCAGCATCTCGTTCTGGCTGGTGCGCACCGCGTCCTTGGCGCGCTGGCTTTCCAGATCGGCGGTGACGCGCATGCTTTCGAACTGCTCGGCAACGGAACGGGCCGCGGCTTCGGCGCTTTCGGCGAGAAGGCCGGCAACGTCGCGGGAGCGGCTCTGCGCATCGTCGAGGGTGGAGGAGATGACGGAGGTGAACGAACCGAGGAGGTCGTTCATGGATTCCGTCTTGGCCGTCAGGTCGTGGGCGATGGCCTCGAGCGCGGCGCGACGTTCGTCGATGGTGCCTTCGGCCGCTCGGTTGCTGTCTTCCAGGAGACGGGCGGCTTCGGTGAGCGTCTTGCCGTGTTCCTCAAAGCGCGAGGCAATGCGGGCGACGTCGCCGAGAACCGCGTCAGAAACCGTGCGTAGCTGGTTGACCTGCTCGGCGATGACGTTGCTGGAGGTGTTGGTGTCCTCCATGGCGCGGTCGATCGTGGTGCGGAAGTCGCCGGCGCGGCGGGCAAGATTGGTCTCGACCTCGGAGAGGTTCTTGCTGGCGTCCGACAGAACCTCCTGAAGTGTCGTATTGGATGTCTCCAACTGGTCGAGGACCTCGGCGATCTCGGAGCGCAGACGCTGGTTCGTCGCGCCGAGAGCGGCGATGGTGTTCTGGCTGGACTCTTCGATGGAGCGGACCAGCGCATCGCCGCTTGCGGCGACGGCATCGGTGACTTCCGACGTCCGGCGCGCGACGGTTTCGGCGATGTCCCGGCCCTTGAGCTCCAGCGTCTGACCGCTGGCTTCCAAGGCCTCGGTCGCGTTGGCGCTCTGGCGGGCGATGGTATCGACGATGTCGCGGCCCTTGATTGCCAGCGCGTGGACGATGGCGTCGCGGATTTCCGAAACCTTGCCGGAAAGATCCTGGCTACGGTTCTCCAGTGCCTCGACGAGGCCGCCACCCTGGGTCTCGATGATGGCGGCGAGTTCGGAAGTGCGGGCGCCAAAGAGCATATTGAGTTCGGACGAGCGCTCGCGCAGGTCATCGGTCACTGTGCGGCCGCGGGAGACGAGTGTCGTTTCCATGGCCTCGGTGGAGCGGGCGAGTTCGGTGCTTGCCTCGTTGACGCTGGCCAGCAGCGACTGGCGTGCCTCGTCGCCTTCCTCGCGGACCCGGTTGGCGGCTTCCGCGATGGTTTCGGACAGCCGGGTGAGGGCGCGGTCGGTGCCGCCGGAGAGCACTTCGTTGAGTTCGGTGATGGCGCGGGCGAGTGTCTCGCGGACGCGGCCGCTCTCGGCGCTGAGGCCGGCGGAAAGGGCGTTGGTCGTCTGCGTGAGGAGCTGGTTAATGCGCTCGCTCTCACCGGTCAGACCGCCGGAAAGCTGGCCGATCGTCTCGGTCAGCAGGGTCCGGACCTCCTCTGCCTCCGTCGTCATGTTGCCCTTCAGGTCGCCGACGGTGCCGACGAGGATCTCGCGGGCGCGCTCGCTTTCGCTCGTCAGCGTGCCCGTCGCCTCCGTGAGGGCGGAGAGGACAGACTGGCGGGCGCGCTCGCTCTCGCTGGCGACACGATCCGAGGCCTCACGCAGCGAGGTCGCCAGTTCCTCGCGGGCGCGACCGGTTTCGCCAGTGAGGGTGGAGGAGATGTCGGCGAGCTTGTCGCCCAGCATCTTTTCCAGATCGCCGCCGCGCTGTTCCAGCGTCTCGGCGACCTCGAAGACCTTGGAGCCGATCGACATATTGATGTCGGCGATTCGGTCGGCGAGCATGTCGGTGAGTTCGGTCGTCTGGCGGCCGAGCACGTCGCCGACGCCGGCAAGCCGGTTGTCGAGGGCGGCGGCCATCTCGTTCTGGCCGTCGGCGAAGACGCGGGCCAGTTCGCGGGTGCGCTCAATGAGCGTTTCGGAAATCGAGCGTGCACGGCTGTCGAGCGCTTCGTCGATCCGCTGGGTGCGGGCGTCGATGGCGTCGACGAGGAAGTCAGCCTTGCTGGTGACCGAATTCGCCGTGGATTCTACGCGTTCGCCCATGGACTGGTCGAAGGCGGCGAGGCAGGCGTTGATCGTCGCCTCGATATGCTCGGTGCGGTCGGAGAGCGCCGAGCCGATGGCCGTCGCCTTGTCCTCGAAGGTCGAGGCGAGTGCGATGGAGCGTTCGTCGAAGACGGTGCCGAGTTCCGCCGTGCGCTCGCGCAGGGTTTCGCTCATCGTTGCGAATCGGGTGTCGAGCAGGCTGTCGATCTGGTCGGCATGGGTGCCGAGCGAGCTCACCAGTTCGGCGCCGTGGACATTGACGATCCTGTCGAGGTCGTTGAGGCGGCTGTCGAGCTCTGTGCGCAGACTCTCGGTGTGCGAATCGAGGGATATCGCGAAGCGCGTGCCCGCGTCCTCGATCTGGCCGGTGACGACCTTGCCGCGCTCGCCGATGATCTCAGCGATTTTGACACCGGCGTTGCCGAGCTTATCGGCAAGCTGGAAGGTCTGTTCGCCGAGCGCCCGGTCGATCTCGTCGGAGGATGCGTCGAGAACCGACTTGAAGGTGCCGAGGCGGGCTTCCAGAAGCTGCCCAAGGCGCTCGCCGGAGGCGTTGAGCTTGTCGTCGAGGGCGGCCCCGTCGACGGTGACGGCGCGGTGGATGAGCTCGCCGGTGTCGGAGAGCTTGTCGGCCAGTTCCCCGCCGCGCGCCGTAATCGTATCGGCGATGCGGGAAGCGGTGTCATCGAGCTTGTCGGTCAGTTCGCCGCCGCGCAGCGACATGTCGACAAGGAGCGATTCGCCGGTGCCGCGAAGGAGATTGGCGAGTTCTTCGGCACGCAGCGCGACGCCGTCGAGGATTTCCTCGCTGCGGTTGTTGAAGAGTTCGGCGGTGTCGGTGGCGCGCTGGGCGAAGGCCTCGTCGAGCTCGCGGCCGATACGGGCCATCGTCTCGCCGACCTCCATCGTGCGGCCTGACAGAAGCTCCACGACCCTGTCGCCGGTGGAACCGAGATTACGGTCGAGTTCGCCGATATGCGAGACGAGTGTGGCGTTCACGTCGTCGGTCCGCTGGGTAATCGTGGCGATGACCTGATCAGACGTCTCGGTGAGACGGTTGCTGGCGCCGTCGACCCGGTCGGTGAGGGCGGTCAGAACGCGTTCCGACGTTTCGTCGAGCGAGCCGGTGAGGGCGGTGGTGCGCGTGTCGAGATCGGCGATGACGCGCGTGGAGGTTTCGGTCAGCGCGGTGGTGACGCTTTCGCTGCGTTCGTTCAGCGCGTCGAAGATGCTGATGGAGGTTTCCGTCAGGCTGTCGCGGATCGCCGCGGTCTGGCTTTCCAGCGCGTCGCTGATCGATCCGGAGCGGCTTTCGAACATCTCCAGGAGGCCGGAGGTCCGGCCGTCGAAAGTCTCGCCAATCTCGCTGGAGCGGTCGGACATGGCCTGAAGCACCGTCGCGGCGGTATCGGCGAGGTGCTCGTCGATATCCCGGGTTCGGGTCTCCAGCGTTTCGCCGATCGCGGCCGTGCGTGTGTCGAGGATCTGCAGAATGCCGTTGGCGTGGCTGTCGAAAGTGATGCCGATTTCCTCGGACCGGTCGGACAGGGCCTGCATGATGACGGAGGCAGTCTCGGCGAGGCGGCTGTCGACGTCGCGGCTCTGGTCGTCCAGAGATTCGGCGATCGCGGTGGTTCGGGTCTCCAGCATGCTGGCGATCTCGCCGGAGCGGATGCCGAGGGTTTCCTCCACCTCGCTGGCGCGGGTGCTCAGCAGGTCGGCGATCTCCAGGCTGCGGCTGGAGATGGCGTCGCTGATCTCGCCGGCACGGGCCGACATCAGGTCGGCGATAGCCTCGCTACGGTTGGTCAGCGTGGAGATGAGCTCGGACTGGCGGGCGTCGAAGGTGCCGGAGAGTTCGTCCGTCGCCGAGGCGATGGCATCGGTGAACTTGGCCTTGCGGCTCGTCAGCTGCTCGATGAAATCATGGCTGCGCTCGGCCAGTGCGTTGAGCATGGAGCCGCCGCTCTCGTTCAGCGTGGCGGTGAGCGCGTCAGCGCTGTCGGCGAAGGACTGGTTGAAGCGCTCGGTGACGGTGCCGACCTGATCGGTGAGGCGCAGGCTGGTCGATTCCAGGTCTTCGGCGAGCTGGCTGTGGGCGCCGGTGATCGCTTCACGCACCTTTTCGGCGTTGCCGACGATGGCGTCGCGCTGCAGCGCGAGTTCCTCGATCATGCCGCGAATGCGCAATTCGTTGTCGTTGTAGGAACGCTCGAGGGAGGCGACCTCGTTATGGACCATCACTTCCAGTTCGCTGGCGCGGGCGAGTGCGCGTTCGACGCCGTCGCCCATGGCCGCGACCTCGCGCCGGATCGCCTGGCCGACGGAGACGACAGATTCCTTGGCCACGCCTTCCGGCTCGGCGAGGCGCAGGGCCACCTCGGTCATGGATCGGGCGACAAGGCGCATTTCCTGCGAGCGCCAGATCATCACCGCCATGACCCAGAAGAACATGACGGGAATGACGATGGCAACGAGCGTGCCGACGATCTGCGGCGCGCGGACGAGCGAGTCGATGCTTCTGACAGCAGAGAGGTTATCGCCGAAAGACAGCCAGGAAATGCCGATGCCGGCGGCGACCCAGACGAGGGAAAAGACCAGGGCCGCCCAGAACGGCGCCGAGGAGGGCCGGCGCTGGAGCGAAAAGACGAGATTGCCTATGGCGCGGCGGTCGTCATTGGCCGCGACGCTTGCCCGGCCGCGGCCGCCGCGGCGACGCGGTTTGACATCGAGATCGTCGTCATCCGCCGATGCGCTCTCCCGGGCGGTGTCCGCGGCGGGTGCCGCAGCCTCGCCGGAAAGGGAGGGCTCGGTATGCGCTTCACCTAGGGAGCCGTTGTCTTCGGTCGCGCCAAAGTCGAGCTTCAACGCCTCCTCTACTGCACTCAGGGCTGCGTCTGCCGGGTCGGTCGATTTCGGGGAATTCGTGGCCATGGTCGTCGGTCGCCTCACGTCCGTACTCGATACACACCGGTCGTACTGCCGGGAATCGTCTTGTATTCTTGAACCGAAGAAAGGCACGAATTCGGCGTGGATACGTCCCGCCGTCCGGGTCATTTATGCGTTAACGATACGCTGACCGGACTTCTGCCTCCCTCCGATATTGCCGCATAATCAATGGTAGTGGCAGATTGAGGTAAAATGAACAACAAACTGGCGCGTCGAAATTTTATTTAAAAATTGGTTAACGCGGCTGTGGACAGGCGGCGAGGGAGGCTGGCGATGAGCGACGATGCGAACGGGCACGGCGATGGCGGACATGGAGAGGGTGACGGACATGGAGAGGGGGGTCGCAAGCCGAGCGAGGCGCAGCGTCGATACCTGCGGCGCGGCCTCGACCAGCCGGGCGGCAAGCTGCCGCTGTTCGACACGGACGGAAAGGCAGTCACGCCGGCTACGGTGAGGGCCTGCATCGACCGCGGCTGGGCGGAACCCTGGTTTGCCAATCCCACCAAGCCTGATTGGCTGGTGTGCAAGCTGACGGCTTCGGGCTATCGCGTGCTTGATGCGCCGGTTCCCGATCACGCCGGCGGCGGCTGACGCTCCCGTTCCGTCCGATCTTTCATCCGGTGCGTTTGGCCCGCTGCCGTAAGGCGCCATTAACGCTGTGATGAAGCGATGACCGACGTAGATGCATTTTGCCTCAATTTTAACCGGATTTTCTCTCCACTGCCGCTACCTGAAGTCTGGCCCGGCTGTTTCCGGCGCGGGTCGGCAGGATGCCGGTGACCTGTCGCGAAGGTGCGATGCCCGTTGCCGGCCGGATTTCAGGAAAGGGGAGTGCTATGGCTTTCCTCGGTATGGTCGATATGAAGGCAATGACGGCGGAGACCCCGACCGAGGGGCAGCCGGTGGATCTCGCGCATCTGGCGCGACACACGCTCGGCAATCACGATCTGGAGCGTGAGGTGCTGGCGCTGTTTCTGCGCCAGTCGGCCGTCTATCTGGATCGCCTGCGTGATGCGGAGAGCGCGACGGAGCGGCGCGCGGCCGCCCATACGATCAAGGGATCGGCGCGTGGTATCGGCGCCTGGCAGGTCGCGGAAGCGGCCGATGCGGTGGAGCATGCCGCCGAGACCGATGCGGCGGCTCTCTCGGCGGCCCTGCTGGCGCTACAGGCCACGGTCACGACCACCAACGACTTTATCCGCGTCTACATGAAGGAAGCCGGCTGAGGGCCGGCTTCGCGCCGAGCTGCAGGCTGGATCGGGGCAGGCTGGGTATCGCAAATGGCGAGGTCGTGCTTGACCTTCGCGCAGGAGAGTTTATGTCGGAGGGCCTATCCTCGATCCGTCCTGCAATGCCGAGAGCCCCCGATGCCGAAGATCACCTATATCACCCATGATGGCACCCCGCACGAAGTCGAGGCCGATGTCGGCTCGACGGTGATGGAGAACGCCATCCGAAACTCCGTTCCCGGCATCGAAGCGGAATGCGGCGGTGCCTGCGCTTGCGCGACCTGTCATGTCTACGTCGACGATGCCTGGACGGAGAAGACCGGGTCGCCGTCTGTCATGGAAGAGGACATGCTCGACTTCGCCTATGACGTCCAGCCGACGTCGCGGCTTTCCTGTCAGATTCGCGTGACCGAAGAGCTCGACGGCCTCGTGGTGCGCGTGCCCGAACGTCAGGCCTGACGGTCGCCACTCTCCCCTGAAGGTCCGGCCTTTCCTGCGTCTCTGGTTTTTCCGGCGTCGGTCCCCGTCTTGCGGTTCTCCGCCTTCTGCATGGCGGCGATGACACGGGTCATCAGCGCCAGGAAGTCATCGCGCTCGCCGGTCGTGAGGTCGGCCAGCGCGACGGCGTTCTGTGCCTCGGCGGCGGCGGTCGCCGGACCTTCCAATGCACGTGCCTTCTCCGTTAGAAGGATCGACTGGGCCCGACCGTCTTCGGGATGGGGCCGGCGCCGGATCAGTCCGTCGCGCTCCATGCGGGCGAGGGTGTTGGCGATTGTCGCCTGCTCGACGTCGAGACGGGCGACGAGCTCTTTCTGCGTCAGCCGGTCTTCTCGCCACAACTCCAGCAATGTCATGAATTGCGCCGGCGCAAGGCCCAGCGGCCGGATGCGCTCGGCAAGGCCGTGGGCGAAAAGCCGCGCCATGTGATTGGCGAGGTAACCGGCCGAGGCTGTCTTGTCGAAGGTCATGTCCCTGGGCTCTCCCGGCACCTGTGCTCTTGTGTCACTTGCATAGTGTGCTATGCAATGATAAATAGCATGCTATTGAAATTCGTGAAGGGAGAGCGATCGTGCGCAAGCGACTGGTGGCGGTTCACGGAGCGGCGGGTGTCCTTGCCCTGTTGATCCTGTCGATATTCTGGTTTTCCACGGTAGTAGTAGAGCTTTTCGGCGATGCGGGTGCGATCGCCGCCGTCAAGGATGCGATCATGAAAGGGGTCGTGGCCCTCGTTCTGGCGATTGCGGTTGCGGGAGCGAGCGGCGCCGCGCTCGCCCGCGGTACGACCGGCGGGCTTGCGGCGCGCAAGATGCGCCGCATGCCGTTCATCGCGGCGAACGGGCTTCTGATTCTCGTTCCCTCGGCGATCTTCCTGGCGTTCCGGGCGAGCGAGGGGCACCTTGATACGACCTTCGCCGCCGTCCAGGGCGTGGAGCTTCTCGCCGGCATGGTCAATGCCGTCCTCATCGGCCTCAATCTGCGCGACGGCCTGCGGCTAAAGCGGCATCGGTCGCGGCGTTCGGGCAATGCCTGACTGGCGTCTGACCTGGCATCTGGCCTGGCATCTGGCCTGGCGTCTAATTTGGCGGTGATATCCTCCCGGCCGGACTATCGGCTGCGCATGGAGCCAGTGGTCGCACATGCAGCCTGTTTCCTTGACGCTGCATCTGGGCTAAGCATCGATCCAACGGATCAAAGAGCCTAGTCGGGGCCGTGTTTCTGGGAGGTCTTCATGCAGCAGCCGATTGAAACAGACGTCGTCATCATCGGCGCCGGACCGACGGGGCTTTTCGCCGTCTTCGAATTGGGACTGCTCGATCTCAGGTGCCACGTGATCGACATTCTCGACAAGGTCGGCGGGCAGTGCGCCGAGCTTTATCCGGAAAAGCCGATCTATGACATTCCGGGCTGGCCGGAGATCTCCGGCCAGGGGCTCGTCGACAAGCTGATGGAGCAGATCGCGCCATTTCAGCCCGAATTCCATCTCGGTCAGATGGTGACCGTATTGGAGAAAACCGACGACGGCTTCGTGTTGACCACGGATGTGGGCACCATGTTCCACGCCAAGGTCGTGGTGATTGCCGCCGGCGGCGGGTCATTCCAGCCCAAGCGGCCACCGATCAAGGGTGTTGAGGCATTCGAGGGAACCTCTGTCTTCTATGCCGTGCGGCGCATGCAGGATTTTGCTCATCATGACGTGCTGATCGTCGGTGGTGGCGATTCCGCCCTCGACTGGACGCTGAACCTGCGCCCGGTGGCCAAATCCGTCACGCTGGTTCACCGGCGGCCGGAGTTCCGCGCCGCGCCGGACAGCGTCAACAAGATGAAGGCGCTGGCCGAGTCCGGCGCACTGGCCTTGCACGTCGGCCAGGTCGCCTCGCTCGAAGGTGAGGACGGGGCCGTCGAAGCGGCGATCGTGAAGACAGCGGATGGCGAGATCCGTGTGCCCTGCAGCCGCGTCCTGCCGTTCTTCGGCCTGACGATGAAGCTCGGCCCGGTCGCCGATTGGGGCCTGAACCTGCATCAGAACCTCATCCCGGTCGATACCGAGAAGTTCTCGACCTCGGAGCCGGGGATCTTCGCCATCGGTGACATTAACTGGTATCCGGGCAAGCTGAAGCTGATCCTGTCGGGCTTCCACGAGGCGGCCCTGATGGCGCAGGCGGCCAAACACATCGTTAGCCCGGGTGAGCGGATCGTCTTCCAGTACACGACCTCGTCGACGAACTTGCAGAAGAAGCTCGGCGTAAAGTAGCGATGCGCGGATGACCCACGGGGAAAGCGCATGATCGGCGACTGGTACCGGCGCCATATCGGCGCGCGCATCGTCGACGCGGCGTGCTCATTTCCCGCCCTTGGCGAGGAGCGGCGGCTTGCCGTGCCGCAGGCGGAGGGCGTCGTCGTGGAGATCGGTATCGGCACCGGCCTCAACCTCAGTCATTACGATCCCGCTCGCGTCCGCCACGTCATCGGTGTCAATCCGCCGGACGGGCTGACGGCGCTTGTCGACTTCGATCGTTTGCACGGTGCCATCTCCGGCGATCTCGTTCTTGAGTCGGCCGAGGCGATGTCGCTCGACGACAATCTCGCCGACACGATCGTCGTCACCTACACGCTGTGTTCGATCCCCGACGTTGAAACCGCGATCGAGGAAATGCGGCGAGTCCTGAAGCCTGGCGGCCGGCTTCTCTTCGCCGAACACGGCCGCGCCGAGGATCTCCGAACCGCACGCTGGCAGGACCGGCTAACCCCGGCCTGGAGGCGGATCGCGCACGGCTGCCACCTCAATCGCGATCCGCGGGCGCTTCTGGAAGCGGGCGGTTTCGTTCTCGATGACTATCGTCGCCACGTCCTTCACCGCGTACCGGCGGTTCTCGGGTCCCACCATGCGGGGATCGCGCTGCCGCGATGAAGGGGGCGCTACTCCGCCGCCTGGGGCTCCGGTGCGTGGGTCGGCCCGCGATGCCAGACGAGTTCCCGGCCAGGCTCGGGGCGCTCGGGCACCAGCCGGGCGAGCACCAGCGAGGCGATGGCCATCGCCGCGCCGGTGAGGAACACCGCCGAGGGCGAGACGAGCCAGATCAGGCCGAAGACGGCGGGAATGACCACCGCGGCGATGTGGTTGATGGTGAAGGCGATGCCGGCCGTCGGCGCGATGTCGGCGGGATCGGCGATCTTCTGAAAATAGGTCTTCATGGCGATCGCCATGGCGAAGAAAGCGTGGTCGACAACGTAGAGCACGGCCGCCACCGTCGCGTTTGTCACGAAGGCATAGGCGGTGAAGACGCCGATCAGGCCGATGTATTCCAGCGTCAGCGCGCGGCGTTCGCCGAAACGGCCGATGAGCCAGCCGATCTTCGGGGCGAAGATCATGCTGAACACGCAGTTGATCAGGAACAATCCGGAGACGTTGTGGACGTCGTAGCCGAATTTCTCGACCATCATGAAGCCGGCAAAGACGGTAAAGATCTGCCGCCGCGCGCCGCTCATGAAGGTGAGCGCGTAGTAAAGCCAATAGCGCCGGCGCAGAACGAGCGTCTTCCTCTGCGGCACGCCCTCGCTGAACCGGGGATAGATTACCCAGAGTGCGAGCGCGACAGCGACCGTCGTCAGGCCAGCGATAAGGAAGGTGACGGCGAAGGACATCTCCAGCTTGCGCCAGCCGAAGAAGATCAGGCCGTAGGCGATCAACTGGGCGAAGGCGCCAACGGCCAGGATCTGGCCCATCTTCTGCGGCGCCTCGTCTTTCTTCAGCCATTGCAGCGACAGCGACTGGTTCATCGTCTCGTAGAAATGGAAGCCGATCGACATGATCATCGTGGTGAAGATCAGGCCCCAGAACGACGGCAGGAAACCGGTCATGGCGACGCCGACGCCGAGGAACAACAGCGAGACGAGGGCCAGCGTCTGCTCGCGCAGAATCAACAGGACGAAGACCGCGGTGAACGACAGAAAGCCAGGGATCTCGCGCACCGATTGCTGCACGCCGATTTCCCAACCGGTGAAGCCGACCACGTTGATGGCGAAATTGTTGAGGAGCGTCCACCAGGTCGCGAAGGCAAGCTGCATGGCAGCGGCCATGACCATCAACATCATCGCCGGGCTCCTGAGCCGGGTTGCGAGTGTCTCCTCGGGGGCGGTGTCGTTTCCGGTCGTCACGGGGCTATCTCGTTCCATCTGCCAAATTGTCGCAGCTATCCATAGCCGCGAATGAGGGTGGCGTGTTAACTTGGATTTGCCAATTTCTTTCTGGATTGCGTCATATGTCGCTCTCTGCCGTGCACCCCGACATGTTTCTTTCGCCCGATATCGACAACGGCCGGGCGGTGGTCGCCCATGCCTACGACCGGCATCGGAGTGACGGAGACCGTCCAGCGCACAAGCATGCGCGCGGCCAGCTTTTGCATATCCTGTCGGGGTCGATCTCGGTCGACATGCAGGCGGGCACCTTCGTTGTGCCGCGCGAGCGGGCGGTCTGGATCCCGGCCGGCATGATGCATGCGACACGGGTGAACAGCCGCGTCGCGTTCCGGTCCATCTATGTCTTGCCCGAGGCCGCGCCGCATATGCCCGCGGCGCCGGCGGTGGTGCAGGTCTCGCCGCTCCTGCGCGAGTTGATCCTCGCCTTCATGGCGCGGCCGCGCGATTACGATGAAGGCGGGGCGGACGGGCGGCTCGTCGCGGTTCTAATCGACCAGATGGCGGCCTCCGTCAGCGCGCCGATGCACTTGCCGATGCCGGACGACGACCGGTTGCGTCCGATTGCCGAGCTTTTATGCGCCGACCCCGGCGACCGGCGCGGCATTTCGGATCTGGCGGCCATGGCGGCGGTGTCCGTGCGGACCTTCGAGCGCCGGTTTCAGCGCGAGACGGGGCTGACGGTCCGGGCCTGGCGGCGGCAGGCCAAGCTTCTCAAGGCGCTTGAACTTCTCGCCGACCACCAACCGGTCACGCTTGTTGCCGAAACCCTTGGCTACGAGAGCCCGAGCGCTTTCATCGTGCTCTTCAAAGATGCCTTCGGCGTCAGTCCCGGGCGTTACTTTCAGGGCTGATCTGGGATAGGCTGATCCGGCGTTCCTCCCACGCCTTGGAAAGGTCGAAAATGGATCCCTCGCCCGTATCGTTCCGGCATACGCCGATCGAGGATGCCCAGGGGCTTGCCTTCGGTATCGTCATGACGAGCTTTGCGGTGCTGCTCTTGAAATCCGCCGGCCTCGTCACTGGCCAGCTCGCCGGGCTTTCGGTGCTGCTGTCCTATGTCACCGGGTGGGATTTCGGCCTTATCTACCTCGTTCTCAACCTACCGTTCCTGACGCTCGCGTGGGTGCGCCGGGGAAAGAAGTTCACGCTCCTGACCCTTGTTGCGATCGCCGGACTGTGGGGTGTGACACGGGCGTTGCCGGAGACGATGACGATCAGCGCAATCAATCCGTGGGTTGCGGCGCTCCTTGCCGGCTGCACCGCGGGTGTCGGGCTCATCGCGCTCTTCCGCCACGGGGCGAGCGCTGGCGGGCTCGGCATTGTCGCGCTCATCGTGCAGGAAAAGACCGGTTTTCGCGCCGGCTGGTTCCAGATGGGCTTCGACGGTCTGGTCTTCCTAGCCGCCTTCCTGGTGCTTGCGCCCTCCGCCGTCCTCATTTCGCTCTTCGGCGCCTTTGTCCTCAATGCCATCATCGCCCTCAACTATCGGCCGGAACGCTATCCGGTTTCGCTTTAGAAGCGCTGAAAAGCGTCGCGTTTTCGCCGTGATCGTCGGATAGCGGGACGGGACAGGGGCAGGTCCGGCCGGAGAAGTGGGCAGGACAAGAACGGGACGGACAGATATGACGGATCGAGCGGTGGGTTTTCAGATTTGGGCGACGTCAGCGCTCCTCGTGGCATCCTTCATGGTGGCCATTGGCGTGTCGGGCGGGACGGCATCGGCTGCGCCGGCGTGTTCGCGCGCCAAGCTTGCGGAGATTCTCGGTGCACCGAAAAACAAGAACGATCAGGTGCTGATCGACTGTGACGTGACGCTTTCGCCGAAGGCGGTTGTTCGCAAGCGGTTGCTCTTTCGCGGCGAGCGGTCCTCTGGCGTCACCTTCGACTGCCGTGGCGGCACGATCGACGGGCGCCAGACGAACCCGAAGAAGGATACGATTGAGATCGCGTCGCGGCGCGTCGGGCGGGGCGAGACCGTGCGCTGGATCCGGCCGGAAAACGTCACCATCCGCAATTGCACGCTGATCGGCTCGGTGCGCGTGATGGGCATGGGGCGGAACGGCCAGGCGCGCTTCGTCAAGCGGTCGTCCCATTCGCGCGGCCACATCAAGCGGGCGCAGGACGCGGCGCCGACGAAGATTCGCCTCACCAACATGACCATTGATTCGCACAAGGGGCGTACCCCGATCTACATCGCACCGGGCGTCACCTATTTCTCGCTCGTCTCATCGAAGCTCACCGGCCAGTCACGCGCGCTCGCCGTCTACCTTGACGCCGAGAGTGCCCACAACACCTTTCGCAACAACGCCTTCAACGTGAAGACCGACGGGCGGGAACTGATCGCCGTCGACGGTTCGGCGGACAACCGCTTTATTGGCAACCGGTTCTCCGCGCTTCAGGAGGGCGGGATCTACATCTACCGCAACTGCGGCGAGGGCGGCACGGTCCGCCATCTGGAGCCGCGGCACAACGAGATCATCAACAACATCTTCTATTACAAGAACTTCAGCGGCCACACCATCAGCCTGCGCAACTGGACGACCGGTTCGTTCAACCTGACCGGCAAGGTGCCGGCGATCTGGGTCGGTTCGCGCGGCGGCATGCAGCCCTGGTGTGGCAAGGACAGCAAGTACCCCTTCGGCAGTGGCGCCGACAACGGCGACTTCGCGCGCGACAACGTCATCGCCGACAACCAGATTGTCGGACTCGACGCCAAGGACATGATCGAACTCGACGACAAGCCGAACATCGTATTCGGCAACCGCACGGTGAAGCAGCCGGAGCGGCGGCCGTCCGGCTGCTATGTGGCGGGCGCCCTGCCGCGCCCGTTCCTTGCCTCCGGCGAGACCGCGACCCGCTTTGCCCGGAAGGGGGAGACGGGGAAGGCGCGCGCCACCTGCACCGGCTTTGCCGTGACCTGTGAGGACGGGGTCGAGGTTCGGAAGAAGCTGGCCTGCCGGTAAGGTGCAGTTGAGGAGCGGTTGCGAATGCCGCTTCTCTGGCCATGGGCACGTGCTGGGCGGGTGATGTTGTCAGGCCGCGGGCAGCCATCCGCCACAGCGGGCTTCAGCGCCAGCATCGGGCCGATCATCTTCCTTTGGCGCGCCAGCTTGGGGTTTCTGGCCTCCGCCTGGCGCCATGCCGTCCTCGCGCCGGTTGCCGTTCGTCAGGCGTGGTCGGCAATCACCTCAAGGAAGGCCTCGCCGTAGCGGGTGAGCTTGGCGTCGCCGACACCGGGGATTTCGGCCATTTCTGTCCGCGAGGCGGGGCGGGCGGCCGCGAGCTCGATCAGCGTCCTGTCGTGGAAGATCACATAGGGCGGGACATTCTGCTCGCGCGCGATTTCGAGGCGCTTCTCGCGCAGCATCTGAAACAGCTCCCGGTCGGCCTCGGGGATGGCTGACTGCGCGGCACTCTTTGCGGTCTTGCCGCGCCGGGCGCGGCGAGGTGGCGGCACGCGCAGCATGAGCGTCGGCTTTTCGCGAAGGAAATCACGGCCGGCCGGCGCGATCGACAGGCCACCGTGGCCGATGAGATCGACGTTGACGAAGCGAAGCGCGATCAACTGGCGCAGGATCGCCCGCCACAGGGTCTTGTCGTGTTCGGTGCCGATGCCGAAGGTGGAAATCCGGTCATGGCCGAACTGGACGATGCGGTCGTTCTCCACGCCTAGGAGCACGTCGACGATATAGGCCTGGCCGAAGCGCTCGCCGGTGCGATAGATGCAGGAGAGGGCTTTCTGCGCCGCGATCGTGCCGTCGAAAAGCGTCGGCGGCTCGGAGCAGGTGTCGCAATTGCCGCAGGGCTCGCAGTGGTCGCCGAAATAGGCGAGCAGCACCTGGCGCCGGCAGCCCGCCGTCTCGGCAAGGCCCAGAAGCGCATCAAGCTTCTGCCGTTCCGTCCGCTTGCGCTCATCGGGCGCGTCGGATTCCTCGATGAAGCGGCTGCGCAGCGCGATGTCCTCATAGCCATAGAGCATCAGCGCTTCGGACGGCAGGCCGTCGCGCCCGGCGCGGCCGGTTTCCTGATAGTAGGCTTCCAGGCTGCCTGGCAGATCGAGATGGGCGACGAAGCGCACGTCGGGCTTGTCGATGCCCATGCCGAAGGCGATGGTGGCGACCATGACGACCGCCTCGCCGTGCTGGAACCGCTGCTGGTTGGCGGCCCTCTCGGCCTTGTCCATGCCGGCGTGATAGGCGAGCGCGTCGTACCCCTCGGTGCGCAACCATGCGGCCGTTTCCTCGGTCTTGCGCTTGGAGAGGCAATAGACGATGCCGGCCTCGCCTTCGTGGCGCTTCAGAAAAACCTTCAGCTGGGCGCGCGGGTTGTCCTTTTCGGCAATGGCGTAGCGGATGTTGGGGCGGTCGAAGCCGGCGATGAAGGCATCGCTCTCCGCGATCTCCAGATGGGCGAGGATCTCCGCGCGCGTCGGCGCGTCGGCCGTCGCCGTCAGCGCCATGCGCGGGACATCGGGAAAGCGCCGGACGAGGACGTCGAGCTGGCGGTAGGAGGGGCGGAAGTCATGACCCCATTGCGACAGGCAGTGGGCCTCGTCGATGGCGATCAGCGAGAGGTGCACCCGGCCGAGCCGCTCCAGCACCCCGCCGTTCAAAAGCGTCTCGGGCGCGACATAGAGGAGATCGAGCGCGCCGCTCTCGATAGCGTCCCACAGGGCGCGCCGCTCGTCCGGCGGCAGGTCGGAATTGAGCGCGCCGGCCCGTATTCCCGCCTGCCGCAGCGCCGCCACCTGATCGGCCATCAGGGCAAGGAGCGGCGAGACGATGAGCCCCATGCCGTGCCGCGCGATGGCGGGGATCTGGTAGCACAGCGACTTGCCGCCTCCCGTCGGCATCAGCACGAAGGCGTTATGGCCGGCAATCACATGCTCGATGATCCGGGCCTGCGGCCCCCGAAACGCATCGTAGCCATAGACGGTCTTCAGGATTTCAAGGGCGGTGGCGGTCATCGGGCAATCACTGCAAGAATCAGGGGAAGGGTTCTTCATAGCAGGATTGTTGGGATGATGCGGGGTGGCGGGTGGGGGATTTGTGACTGGGTTTTGAAAGGATGTGAATTGGGGAGGTGCGGCGGTTTGCGGTTTTCAGGAGGCGACCGGATAGTAGAGCGTCGCCGATCTTCGGCGTGCCTGCTTCGAATCGCCGTGACGCGTATTGGTATGACGCTGACTTCGTTCTACTTTGTGATCTGAAAGGTCTCTCATGTCGCACCAGTGCGGCGATGCGCTGGCAGATGGTCGATTACCGTCTGCTGCAAATCCGGCTCCCAGAAGTAGTAGATCCGGAGACAACGCTTCGGGTCGTGGCTGTTTCCGCCATTCTTTACATGTTGATCCACCTCGTAGCGCCGCCCTTGCCAAACGGTTTCATAGCTATCGCCGCCGCAATAGGCATTCAGGATCCCAGGCTCAATTACTTCATCACGGGTGCTGCCCCCTCCATTCAGTCGGCGCTGATGTTGTTTCGTTGCAAGCCAAGTTATAGCTCGCGCTGCAGTTCCGACATCCTCAAACTCTGGACTTCGCACCAACCTTCGAGCGGCCGGGGTAAGGACGATGCGATCGGGGAAGGTCTGTTCGAGCCAGTCGGAAAACTCCGACCAATCTTGGGGAAGGGGTGGTCCGGCGTCTGGTGCGCCGTCTCCGTTTGCCAGCGCATCCTGCAGCCGCCTGACTTTGAAGAGAAGCGAACGATTTTCCTGTTCCGCGGCCTTGGCGCGGTCTTCGGCGATGTCGACCTCAGTAATGTAGTCGCCTATTTCCTTGTCTTTCTCGTCGATCTGTTTTTCGAGACCATCAATCAGTTCTTGGGCAAGCGCTAGAAGCTCAGCGTCAGGAGCCTTTTGTTCAGTAAGACTGTCTTTGCGTAAACGGCGATTGGCGGTCCGAACGGCGGAGAATTCAATGACATCCTTGCCCAGCCGCATTGATGAAACGCTCAAATCAGCGGCAGCGCGGCGCAGCCAAAGGCCACAATTGGTGGCGTTCGCACTATCTTGTAGCCACGTTGCCAAGAACAAGCGATGGCGATAGGGGTCATCGGCGCTTGAGAAACCGGGGAAGTAGGCTCGGACGGCTCCACCAAACACGGACCGAAATTTGCCGAAGCGCTTGGTCAAAACCCATGTCAGTGCAGTTGGAATGCGAACCACCCGTGCAAGTCCGGTTAATGCGCGTGCTACCTCTGCGTCATTGATCAGCGGTGCGCTATCCTCTCCCTCTGGAAAAGTCACGACAATGATAGGCCGGCGGCGTTCCGGATCTTCGAGCAGATCACACAAATCTTGGGCATCATTTTCGTCTTGCAACGTACTGGGAACATCAGCGAGTGCTCTGCCTCCCCACAACAGCCCCGGGGCGGTTGCCATTTGCAGCACCGGCCCTGGCACATGGTGTTCGATGTTCAAGTCTGGTTCAGTAGTGCTGACGATCAGTCTCAAGCTCAGACGCGGGTGGTTTTCGATCGCGCCACCGATGACAATCTCATTGGTCCAGATCCGTCCGGGCACATTTTCGTCAGGCACTTCCGCACGCAAGGCCCACAGGTCGGCAGTTTCTGTTAAAATTCGAACCGCCGTGCTGTTTCTTCCTCCTGCCAGAAGTTCGAAGTTTGCGTGTTCCCATGCCTCCTTGGGGAAGGTTCCACCTGCGCGCTTGCGCGAAGATGCCCATCTCAGAACAGCGTCTCGTGCTACTTTGGCCGAGTTGGCAAAGTCGTCACCGTCTAGAAGAGTCGCTACCCGCAGTATCTCAATGTCGCGCACTGGGCGCGGGATGCGTTTGGCAAGAGGTAAAAGAGCTTCGGCAAAGTTAGTTGTCACAATACCATTCCAGATCGGATTAATTGCCATGGCTCGATTGGACTTCCGTGCGACCATGCGGATTGTCAGGCAAAATTTCGAGCTGTCCTCGCGCTTATTTCAGGTGGTGACATAAAGTATCTTCTAATTTTGATAGACAGTAAACTATTTTCGCGTGAGTGTTGAGGCTATTGCGAATGTCCTTTGGCAATTCGCCTGCGGTAAAGTTATTAGCGCCGGAACAAAAAGCCTCGTCCCAAGAAGCGGGGCTGTGGGTAGTGTGAGCAGGTTCTTGAATCCCCCCCTACCG
Source organism: uncultured Rhodobium sp. (assembly GCA_963675285.2). Taxonomy (GTDB): domain Bacteria; phylum Pseudomonadota; class Alphaproteobacteria; order Rhizobiales; family Rhodobiaceae; genus Rhodobium. The sequence continues at coordinate 279,839 of CAXXGS010000002.1, read as the reverse complement.
CACCAACTCCCTCATAGCCCCATCCAGACCCTCCAGTGTCAGCGGGAACATGCGGTTGTCGACGAGCTGGCGCATCATCTGGATGGACTGGGTGAAGTCCCAGTGGCGTTCGGGGAGGGGGTTGAGCCAGACGAGCTTGGGGTAGACTTCCGTCAGGCGCCGCATCCAGGCGGCGCCGGATTCCTCGTTCCAGTGTTCGACCGAGCCGCCGGCCTGGGCGATCTCGTAGGGGCTCATCGACGCGTCGCCGACGATCACCACCTTGTAGTCGGAGGCATAGGTGTGGAGGACGTCCCACGTCGGGGTCGTCTCGGAATGCCTTCGCCGGTTGTTGCGCCAGACGCGCTCGTAAAGGCAATTGTGGAAGTAGAAATACTCCAGCGTCTTGAATTCCATCCGCGCGGCGGAGAAGAGCTCCTCGCAGGTGCGCACGAACGGGTCCATCGAGCCGCCGACGTCGAAGAAGAGGAGGACCTTGACGGCGTTGCGCCGTTCCGGCCGCATCTTCAGGTCGAGATAGCCGCGGTGGGCTGTCGCCCTGATGGTGGTGTCGAGGTCGAGCTCGTCGGCCGCGCCGGTCCTTGCGAAGCGGCGCAGGCGCTTCAGCGCAACCTTGATGTTGCGCGTGCCGAGTTCGACCGTGTCGTCGAGGTCCTTGAACTCGCGCTTGTCCCAGACCTTGACCGCGCGGCGGTGGCGGCTCTCGTCCTGGCCGATGCGGATGCCTTCCGGGTTGTAGCCATAGGCGCCGAAGGGTGAGGTGCCGGCGGTGCCGATCCACTTGCTGCCGCCCTGGTGGCGCTCCTTCTGTTCCTTGAGGCGCTCTTTCAGCGTCTCCATCAGCTTGTCCCAGCCGCCGAGCGCCTCGATCCTTTCCTTCTCCTCTTCGGTGAGGAACTTCTCCGCCAGCTTCTTCAGCCACTCCTCCGGGATCTCCGCCTCGATGGCGTCGCTCATCAGGTCGAGGCCTGAAAAGACATGGCCGAAGACGCGGTCGAACTTGTCGAGGTTCTTCTCGTCCTTGACGAGGCTCGCGCGGGCAAGGAAGTAGAAATCCTCGACGCGCTTTTCGGCAAGGTCGGCGTCGAGCGCCTCCATCAGCGTCAGGTATTCGCGCAAGGAAACCGGCAGGCCGGCCGATTTCAGCTCGTGGAAGAAGGTGACGAACATGCGGGCGCTTTTCCCCGGGATTTGCCTACGTGTGCTGGTGCTTCGGCCCGAAGTATAGGCAGGCGCGGCGCGTCCGGCTAGCCGGCGTGGACGCTAGCGGCTGGCGTGATGCTCGACGGAGCCGTCCTTCGCCTTCAGGGCGAACCAGGCGACGTGGCCGGGACGGAAGAGGCCGCGGCCGTGGCGGGTCCACAGCGGCGGGTTGTGGTCGCCGACGATCAGGATGTCGGTTGCCTTCAGCTTCGGATCCCTGGCGAGGGCGGCGACACGCTTCAGCACGTCGATCCACATCTCCGTCATGAGGCAGGTGGTGCGGTCGTCGAAGGGGCCGCCGTCGGCGCATCCGAGGCGCGGGGTGCCGACGTCGGTGGGCACCGGCATGTGCGTGTTGAGCGTCAACCAGTAGCCGAAGCGCGGCGTGTCGCCAGGCTTCGTCATATAGGCCTCGACCTTGTCGGCGACGTCGAGGTCGCAAAGGCCCGTCAAGGTCAGGCCGCACCGATGCGCGGCCATTTCCGGGTTGTCGCGCGAGAGCTCCTCATCGAACGATGCATGGGCGAATCCGATCCTCGGATACCATTTACGGCGGCTGAAGAAGGTGCCGGTGAAGGCGTGGAAGGCCGCGGTGTCATAGCCCCGGGTGGCCAGCCGTGCCGGCAGGCAGTCGTATTTTGGCTCCGAGAGATAGTCGAGGAAATCGCCCCATTGACCGCAGAGCTCGCGGGATTCCGCGCCCGTGGTCGATCCGACATAGCGGCTCATGCCGGTCGACAGCGTGTATCGGTCGTCGAGGCCGGCGGTCTTCAGCGTATCGGTCAGGAGTGCGCGATGGGCCGGGTCGGCGAAGGCGCCCATGCCCTCGACGACGACGAGAAGCATGTTGTGGCCGCTCGCGGCAACGGCGGTTGCGTCGATGCCGGTCTGGCGAACGGCGGAATCGAATGGTGTCTGGGTTTCGTAGAGGAAGCCGAATTTTTTCAGCGTCTGGGTATTCGCGCTCAGATCGAAGGCGAGCAGGGCCATGCCGCACACAAGGGCCGGCAGGGCGCGGGCGCGGCGCATATCATCCCGATAGCGGACAATCAGCACGGCGGTTGCGGCCGTCGTTATGACGAGAATGGCGACGATGACGAGATAGATCGGCGAGGCGAAAACGTCGAAGGCGATGGCGTAGTGGATGGACTGGACGATTGTCGCCGGGCCGAGATCGAAGACGCCGGCGATGACCTGGATGACATCGAGTCCAACGGCGAAAACGAGAAGCGTGACCGCGATCGCGGCCGGCACCCGCAGTGCCAGCAGGGCAACCAGAATGTAGAGGCTGATGGAAAGAATCCGGTTCGGGCAGGCGAAGATCGACAGGAACAGGAAAGGCAGGTTCGGGATCAGAACCGCGACGGCAGCGAAGAGCCAGGAATTGCGATCGAGGAATCCGCCGTAGCGTATTGCCGCCGGCGTACCCTTCTCGTCGTCGCTTCCTGCTCCGTTCGATGTCGTCTCGGCAACCGCCATGTCCCGCGCCCTTATTCTCGCCCGCGATGCGCGGACCCTACGAAAGACGCCTAAACGTTAGGTTACGCGGACATTGTATTCAACCTGAGGATGTTTTCTCTTCTTTGGGCACGTTTTGCGACCGTTGCGCCTTCACCAGTTCGGAGAAGATGTCGCCGATCCTTGGCCGCGTCGCCGCTTCGAAAGGGAGCGGGCGGCAGACATCGATGGCGGCGATGCCAATGCGGGCGGTGAGGAGGCCGTTGACGACGCCCTCCCCGAGGCGGGCGGAGAGCTTGGCGGCGAGCCCGTGGCCGATCATTTCCTGAATGACGCTGTCGCCGACGGCGATGGAGCCGGTGACGGCGAGGTGCCCGATGACGTGGCGTGCCAGCCGGGCGAAGCCGATACCGCCCGGTCGGCCGCCGTAGAGATCGGAGACGCGGCGGATGAGGCGCAGGCTCTCGGCCAGTACGAACATCACGTCGACGAGGGCGCGCGGGCTGACGGCGGTGACGACGGAAACCCGCTTGGCGGATTCGATCACCAGGCGGCGGGCCCGCAGGTCGAGGGGAACGAGAAGATCGCGTTCGGCAAGCCGGATGAGGTCCGCGCCGTCGATGATCTCGCCCTCGCGGCCGGCAATCGCGGCGCGGCCGCGCGCGGTGTCGGGGCGGTCGGCATAAAGCCTGGCGACATTGTCGACGATGGTGCGGGCGGCGGGGGCGTCGTCGGTGTCGATCGCCGCACGGGCCTTCTCGTGCAGCCGGTCGATGCGGTTGAGGCGGACGATGCCGGCGAGTTCGCGGATGGTGAGGGCAAGAGCGGCGACGACCACCAGGGCGGCGAGCGCGGCGCCGACCCAGCCGAGCCAGTCGGCACGGGCGAAGAGTTCGCGTACCAGCTTGTCGATGGCGAGGCCGGCAGCGAGCGAGAGGAGGCCGCCGAGCCCGGTAAAAAACAGCGTGCCGAGGCGGAAGCGGCGCGGCCGGCGTGGCGCGGTCTGCTCAAGGTCGACCTCGGCGAGGGCGGCGAGCGCTTCGGCCTCCTCCTCCGACGGGGGCAGATCGGCCTGGGTGACAGTGACGTCGGGGTCGTCGAGGCGGAAGGCGGTGGGCTTGCGGTGTTGGTCGCTCATGCGAGCTTGTCCCCCAGGAGGAATTGCATCGCCCGGTCGAGGCGAATGTGGGGCAGGACGAGGCGAAGGCCGTCAGCGGATCGCTCCAGTTTCGGCGGGCGGAAGCGGACGAAGCGAAGGCCGGCATCGGCCGTCCGATGATCGATCGCGGTGCCCTGTCCCGTGCTCCCTCCGAAATCGGGCATCTTGAACAGGGATTGGGGATCTTTCGGCAGGTCGCCGGGAAACATGGCGATCTCGGAGGCGCCGTCGAATGTCTCGCCGTCGACCGTTTCGCCGGGGAGCGGCGTTCCGACGATCGCCGGCAGGCGGTTGCCGTTGGCGCCAACCATCGCCTCGCGGGTGGCGCGGACGGCGGCCATGGCGACGACGTCGACATCGGAGCCGGCGAATTCGGCCCGGCCGATGGCGCGCTCGACGAGGCGGGCGAGAATCGCCTCCAACCGGTCGTGGTCGGTGTGATGGAGGTGGTCGGCCTTGGTTGCGGCAAAGAGGATACGGTCGATCCGCCGGGTCAGGATCGAGGATAACCAGCTCGCCCGACCGGGGCGAAAGCAAGCGAGAATATCAGTCAGCGCCGTCTCAAGGTCGTGAACGGCGGCAGGGCCGGCGTTGAGAGCGGCGAGGGCATCGACGAGGACGATCTGGCGGTCCAGGCGTGCGAAATGATCGCGGAAGAACGGCCGGACCACATGATTCTTGTAGGCCTCATAGCGTCGCTGCATGACGGCCCACAGCGACTCCTTCGGTGCCGGGCCGTCTTCGGGGACGTCGAGGGGCGCGAAGGTAAGCGCGGGCGATCCTGCCATGTCGCCCGGCATCAGAAACCGGCCCGGCGGCAGGGTTGAGAGCGCGTGTTCGTCGGCGCGACAGGCGGCGAGATAGGCGGTGAATGCGTCGGCAAGGCCGCGCGCGGTCGGTTCATCGGCTTCTGCCATCGGGTCGGCAGCCGCGAGGGCCACGTGCCAGTCGCTGGCGAGGGTGGAGCGGTTCGGCAGCCGCGAGAGTGCCAGCGCCTCGCGCGACCATGTCGCATAATCCTTCGTCAGCAGGGGCAGATCGAGCAGCCACTCGCCCGGATAGTCGACGATGTCGACATGGAGCCGGCCGCTGCCGAGGTTGCGGGAAAAGAACTGCGCGGATTCGTATTCGATCGTGACGCGGAGTTCGGAGACCTGACGGGTCGACTGCGGCCACACGCGCTCGCTCAGCATGGTGGCGACGTGGGATTCGAAATCGAACCGGGGCACGGCATCGTCGGGCTGGTGTTCGAGCCTTGCGCCGGCGAGGCGGCCGCTCGCCAGCGGCTCGAACAGAGGCAGTCGGCCGCCCTTGATGAGATTGTGGACGAGGGCGGTGATGAAGACGGTCTTGCCGGCACGCGACAGGCCCGTCACGCCGAGGCGCACGGTGGGCGTGATCACGCCGGTGGTGAAATCGCCGAGATTGGCGAGCGCCAGCCGGGCGTCGTCGGTGAGTGTGGTCAGTTTCAAGGGCGCGCCTCCTCGCCCTGATGTAGAAAGTTTGCTGCCTGGTTGGAAGGGGCCGTTTGGAAGGAGATGGTCGCAAGAGGGACCATGGCTCGGTCAGGCGATGCGGGGCAGGAGGTCGGTGTCGAGTGGCGCGAGGTCGCGCGGGCGGATGAAGCGGGACAGAAAACCCTTTTCAGGATGGATGTCCTGCCAGTCGTCGCAGGTGAATTCCAGAACGGTGAGCGAGGCGGTCGGGTACTTTGCCTTCAGCGCTTGGTGGAGCGGTGCCGGCGCCTGACCGGTCAGGTCGAGAGCGGTGTGCTGGATGGCCGGATTGTGGCCGATCAGCATGAGGGTGTTCGCCGCGCCGCCGTTGGCGCGGATCGCTCCGATGTAGGTTTCCTCGGTCTCGGTGTAGAGAGCCTTAAGGAGGCGGATTTCCTGCTCGCCGCGCAGCAGCGGCAGGATGGCGGCAAGCGTTTCACGCGTCCGGCGGGCGGTCGAGCACAGGATGAGGTCCGGCTCGATCTTCAGTTCCTCGGCGAGATAGGTTCCCATCAGCGGCGCGGCGATGCATCCGCGTTCGTTCAATCCGCGTTCGAAGTCGGAAAGGGCAGGGTTGTCCCAGGCGGATTTCGCGTGACGCATCAGAACGAGGCGCAGCATGGGCACTCCTTTCGCTTGTCGCTTCCAGTCTCGGCTTCGGCCATCTTCTTGATGACGAGTATACCCGTTCCCGTTCCGTTTGGCTCCCTGCATCGCACCATGGGGGTGATGCGATGCAGCATGCAAACCCCGCGCGGCGCAGGGGAATTTGCCGAGATGATGGACGCGGAGGCGCCGGCGGAAAAAAAGCTGTTCGGCATTCCGCCGCCGACGCGATAAGCTTTTCCCGACCGTCCACGACCCAGGCTTCCCGTATGTCCGCCTCTCGCCCCGACAGCCCGTCCGATTCCCGTTCGCGCATCGATCTACCGCCGGTCATCGCCTATGTGTTCGACGGCAACGGCGGGGCGCGTGCCACCCCGATCACCGATCTCGCCGGCGAGGATTTCGCGCTCGGCAATTATGCCTTCGCGTGGGTCTACCTGCGCGGCGACGCGGAAGGCGCCGATGATACGCTTGCCGGTTTCGGACTCGACCCGCATATCGTCGAGGCGCTGACGGCGGAGGAAACCCGGCCGCGTTGCACGGTGCATGGCGCCGGCGTTCTGGTGAACCTCAGAGGCGTCAACCTCAACCCCGGCGAAGAGCCGGAGGACATGGTGTCGGCGCGGCTGTGGATCGAGAAAAATCGGGTCATCGGCGCATGGATCCGGCCGCTGAGCGCCATGCGCGACCTCTTTGACGCCATCGAACGCGGCGAGGCGCCGACGAGCCCGGGTGACCTTGTCGCCAAGCTGGCGCTCCGGCTGACGGACGGCGCGGAGCCGACAGTCACGACGCTCAATGAGCGCATTGACGATCTTGAGGAGCTGGTGCTGGACCAGGAGGCCGACATCTCGCAGCGCGACCTCGCCGACATCCGTCGCACGTCGATCGACCTTCGCCGTTATCTCTTTCCCCAGCGCGACGCGCTCTCCACGCTGGAGATCGAGGACCTGTCGTGGCTCGGGCGGCACGACCGCAGCCGCATCCGCGAGGCGGCCGACAGGGTCACCCGGCTCGGCGAGGAACTCGATGCGGTGCGCGACCGGGCGCAGGTCATCCACGACCAGATCATGGACGTGCGGGCGGAGAGCATGAACCGGCGGATGCTGATCCTGTCGGTCGTCACCGCCGTCTTCCTGCCGCTCAGCCTCCTGACCGGCCTCCTCGGCATCAATGTCGGCGGCATTCCGGGTGCCGAAGACCCGCGCGCCTTCTGGTCCGTCTGCGCCCTCCTTATCGCCATCGGCGCGGTGCAGATGTGGATCTTCTGGAAGATCGGGCTGTTGAAGTAGGGGGTGCCGGCTGGCGTGCGTGACGCGGGCGGCACGGCCTATTTTTCGCTTGCGGGCCGCACCGTGCCGTCGGCGCAATAGCACTTGCGAGCCTTACGGGCCCGGTGAGCGCGATACGGCAGGGCCGGTTCATCTCGCACGGGCGTTATGCCGGGCGAGGACGCGGCATCCAGTGGCGCTGGCGAAGGGGCTGGCAGTGCCGTTTTGCCCCGGTCAATGGACCGCAACGGACTGTCCTTTCGAAGGGAGCCATGGACCCTGGATGGAGGCCGGTAAGGGGCGTGCCGGCCTCTCTCACCGCTCCCGCCGCGCCATGAAGGCGAGGCGTTCGAAGAGCATGACGTCCTGCTCGTTCTTCAAGAGCGCGCCGTGGAGGGGCGGGATGACCTTCTTCGTGTCGCTTTCGCGCAGGGTCGCGGCGTCGATATCCTCGTTGAGGAGGAGCTTGATCCAGTCGAGCAACTCCGAGGTCGACGGCTTCTTCTTCAGGCCCGGCACCTCGCGCAGGTCATAGAAGACGCCGAGGGCTTCCTGGAGGAGCCGCTTCTTCAGGTCCGGATAGTGCACCTCGACGATCTCGGCCATGGTCTCGGGGTCGGGGAACTTGATGTAGTGGAAGAAGCAGCGGCGCAGGAAGGCATCCGGCAACTCCTTCTCGTTGTTGGAGGTGATGATGACGATCGGGCGCACCTCGGCCCGGACCATCTCGCCGGTCTCGTAGACGTGGAACTCCATCCGGTCGAGCTCCTGCAGCAGGTCGTTCGGGAACTCGATGTCGGCCTTGTCGATCTCGTCGATGAGGAGCACCGGGCGCTCGTCGGCGGTGAAGGCTTCCCAGAGCTTTCCGCGGCGGATGTAGTTAGCGATGTCGTGGACGCGTTCGTCGCCGAGCTGGCTGTCGCGCAGGCGCGAGACAGCGTCATACTCGTAAAGGCCCTGGATGGCCTTGGTCGTCGACTTGATGTGCCATTCGATGAGCGGCGCGCCGATCGCCCTGGCGATCTCGGCGGCGAGTACGGTCTTGCCGGTTCCCGGTTCGCCCTTGATCAGCAGCGGGCGCTCCAGCGCGATCGCGGCATTGACGGCGATCCGCATATCCTCGGTGGCGACGTAGTCGGCGGTTCCCTCGAAACGCATGGCATTCTCCGGTTGGTGCGGAAAGGCGGCCGGACCGGTGCTGCCACGGTCCTGCTTGTCGTGCCGGTTATACTGTGCGCTCGCGTCCCGCTCCACCCCCCGCCCACTCGCGCGCAATGCCGCGCGCCCTGTCCCGATGCGGCAAGTTTTGCCGCTCTTGGGGGGGATGAAACTTCCTATGTCTGATGTATTAATTATTTGTTTACTATAATAAATCCGCTGTTCTCCTTGGGTTTTTCTGATTTCTGGACTTGGCCCGCCCTTTGCTTTCCTGACAGTCGAATTCAGTCATGCGGAAATACCGGTACCAAGGGAGTTTCTTGTAATGGGTATCTACAGTGCGATCTCGACCGCGGTCAGCGGTCTTCGCGCCCAATCCTTCGCGCTGGAGCACATATCCGGCAATATCGCCAACTCGCAGACGATCGGTTACAAGCGTACCGAGACCAATTTCGTCGATCTCATTCCGGATGCGGCTCCGACCCGGCAGGCAGCGGGCGTGGTGCTGGCGACCTCGCGCTCAACCAATGACGTCTCCGGCAATATCGAGAGCTCCGACAATGACACCTATATGGCGGTGAACGGCGACGGGTTCTTCGTCGTGTCCGAAAAGGCCGGTGTTGCCGACGGGCTGCCGGTCTTCTCCGATACCGACCTCTATACCCGTCGCGGTGACTTCAAGCTCGACAAGGACGGGTATCTGGTCAACGGCGCGGGCTATTACCTGCAGGGTCTCGATGTCGATACCACCACGGGCAACGTCTCGGGCAGCGTCCCGACGCCGATCCGGATCGACAACGACTTCCTGCCGGCCGAGGCGTCGACGCAGATCGTCTATCGCGCCAACCTGCCGGAATCGCCCTCATCCGGCGAAATGAACCCGGGCGTTTTCTCCAACGATCCGACAACGGCGAATGCCACGCCGGCCGATCGTTACGTGGCCTCGTCCGACAACGATCTTTTCATCGAACAATCGATCAGCGGCGGCGCCGTGACCGCCTACAACGCGACGGGCAGTTCGGCCAACATCCAGTTCCGCTGGGGTCTCGTTGATGAGTCCACCAACACCTGGAACCTCTTCTATCTGGAAGATTCCGCTCCGGCGGCCGGCACGGATCCGATGTGGCGCAATATCGGCACCGATTTCTCGTTTACCGACGGTTCGCTGACGTCGCCAGTCGGCAACATCTCGATCCCGAGCCTGACGGTCGACGGTCTGACGCTTACGGGCCTCACCCTGACCGACGGCGAGGGCGGTCTGACCTCGTTCGCCGACGTGAATACCGCCAGTGCCAACGTCAATGAATTGAGCCAGGACGGTTATCCGGCGGGCGAACTGGTGGGTGTATCGGTCTCCGAGACCGGCCGTATCGTCGGCACCTATTCCAACGGTCGCCAACTCGATATGGCTGAAGTGGTGCTTGCCGGCTTCAATGGCGACGACGCGCTCGCCAAGCGGGATGGCGGCACCTACCTGGAGACGAATGAATCCGGACCGCCGATCTATGGCGCTGCGGGCTCCATCGTCGGGTCCTCCTACGAATCCTCCAACACCGATCTTGCCGATGAATTCGCCAAGCTGATCGTCACGCAGCAGGCCTATACGGCCAACTCGCGCGTGCTGACGACATCGGACGAGATGTTGCAGGAGGTGTTGAACGTTGTTCGCTGACTTTTTTGGGGAAGCTCTACTTCGCCCTCAAACGGTTAAACGAACCACCGTCGAAAACCAGGCGCGAAATTTTCGCCCCGGTTGAAAAAATAATCGCGGCGTGTCGGCTCTCCTGGAGCCGACGGGTCGCAGCCGCTGACAGAAGGGTGTCATGAGTATCTCGTCGGCCCTGGGCATCGCGATTTCGGGTTTGCGCACGACGCAGCAGCTCGTGGAGCTGACGTCGGGCAATATCGCCAATGCGGATACGCCCGGATACACGCGCAAGACCGCGTCCTCGGAAAATCTCGGAATCAACGGCCTCACCTCGCTCGGCGTTCATACCGGCAAGGTGCAGCGGTCGCTCGATGCCTTTGTTCTGGAACGTTACCAGCAGAGCCTTTCCACGGCCGGATTCTCCGACGTGATCGCAGACTTTCAGGGACGTCTCGACCAGATGTACGGGACGCCGGGAGACGTTAACGCGCTTGACACCATCTACAATGACTTCACCTCCAACCTGGAGGCGCTGGCGACGAGTCCGGACAACTACACCGCCCAGCAGATGGTGCTGGCGAACGCGCAGGCGCTGACGAGCCAGCTCAATGACATGTCCGCGCAGATCCAGGACATGCGCGCGGAAACGGAGAAAATGATCTCCGACAACGTCAACCAGGCCAATGATCTTCTGGGCTCGATCCAGACGCTCAACGCCGATATCATCCGCTTTTCAGCCGGTGGCAACTCGCCGGTGCAACTCCTCGACAAGCGCGACGAGATGGTCAACCAGCTCTCGCAGCTGATGGATATCAACGTCGAACAGGGCTCCAACAACAACATCACCATCCACACCAAGAACGGCATGCCGCTGCTCGTTGGGGTGGCATCGACGCTGTCTTTCGAGCCGACCGGAACCGTCACGCCCTATAGTGAATGGACCGACGATCCGGCGACCCGGACGCTCGGTACGATTTCGGTGAGGACGACGACTGGATACGAGAGCGATCTCCTCGCCCAAGACGCCCTGACGTCGGGGACGATCTCGGCCTATGTGGCGCTACGCGATGAGATCCTGCCGGAGGCCCAGCGGCAGCTCGACGAATTCGCCTCCGCGATGTCGCTGGCGCTGTCGAACACCGATGTCGAGGGAACCTTCGTCGATACCGGAACTCAGACCGGCTACGATATCGACCTCGGCGCCCTGCAGCAGGGCAATGCCGTTACCTTCGACTATGTCGACGAGACGACGGGAGAGACGGAGCGGGTGACGTTCCTCAGGGTCGACGACCCGGCGCTCTTGCCGCTCGGCAATGATGCGACGGCGGATCCGAACGATACCGTCTACGGCATTGATTTTTCCGGCGGCATCGCCGCGGCAGCGGCCGACATCGGCGCCGCGCTCGGCGGCTCTTTCACGGTCTCCGACCAGGGCGGCGGCACCCTGCGCATTCTCGACGATGGCGGCACGACGGTGACCGCCTCGGCGCTGTCGGCCTCCGTCACCAACACCGCGCTGACCGACGAGGGAACGGGCCTTCCGCTCTTCCTTGATGGCGGTAACGGCCCGGCCGTCTATACCAACGGCCTGGAGAGGCTGGAGCAGAAGACGGGCTTTGCCGGGCGGATCGTCGTCAATCCCGATCTCATCACCGATCCCTCCAAGCTCGTCGTCTACGACACCATCAACGGGACGCCGAGTGGCGACACCACCCGGCCGACCGCGCTCCTGGAACGGCTCACCGAGATCGACCAGACCTATTCGTCCTCGACCGGTGTCGGTAGCAAGACCTCGCCGTTTTCCGGATCGGTTTCCGGCTTCCTGCGCGAGGTCATCAACTATCGCGGCTCGGCGGCGACCGTCGCCCAGAGCAGGCAGGACGCCAACAACACCGTCAAGCAGTCCCTGTCGGAGCGCTATACGGCAACCAGTAAGGTCGACATAGACGAAGAGCTGGCCAATCTCATCACGCTCCAGTCGGCCTATGCGGCGAATGCCCGCGTGATGCAAACCGTGCGCGAGATGATGGACGCGCTGATGGCGATCTGAGGACGAGACCATGGATATCTCATCGCTCAACGGCTACCACTCGACGGTGACATTGCGGCTGACGCAGATGCGTTCGCAATTTACCGACCTGCAGCGTCAGCTCGGCACCGAGCAGAAGTCGGAGACCTATGGCGGGCTCGGCGGCAAGCGTGGCCTCGATGTGGCGCTGCGTTCGCGGCTGACGGAAGTGCAGTCGTGGCAGAATACGATCGATCACGTCGGCCTGCGCCTCGATATCGCCGGACAGACGCTGGAGCGGGTTACCGATATCGCCCTGGAGGTGGCGGACGCGGCGGACCCGAATTCCTTCGATGTGCTGCCGAACGGCCTGACCACGGGGCAGAATATCGCGCACGCCTCGCTCGCCGAACTCGTCGGCCTGCTCAATACCGACGTCGGCGGACGCTATCTCTTCGGTGGGCGCAAGGTCGACGACGATCCGGTTGCCAAGGTCGATCCGCTGCTCAAAGGCGACGGCACGCGCGCCGGCTTCAACCAGGTTGTGGAGGAGCGGCGGCAGGCCGATCTCGGCCCGACGGTCGCGGCCGGCAATCTCGGTCGCCTCGATGTATCGAGTGCCGGTACCACCGTCACCGTCGCAGAAGATGGCGCGCACCCGTTTGGCTTCAAGCTCGAGGGCGTCAATTCCACGCTTTCCAACGTCACCGTGACCGGTCCGGCCGGCTCGCCGGCCACAATGGACGTCGATTTCGCCGGTCAGCCGGCAACGGGTGAGACGATCCGCGTCTTCTTCACGCTTCCCGACGGCTCCGATACCGACATCGAGTTGACGGTTGGCGACGGCGTCGAGGAGGGAACCTTTGCCCTTGGCGCGACGCCGGCCGATACGGCAGCGAATTTCGAGGCGGCGCTCACCGATACGCTGGCGACGACCGCGGCGACCACGCTCAGGTCCGCCTCGGCGATGGCTGCAGCCGACAATTTCTTCAACACCACCAGCGGGACGGAGCCGCAAAGGGTCGACGGTCCTCCGTTCGATACGGCGACGGCGCTTGTCGACGGCGGTGCGACTACGATCGAATGGTACCAGGGCGACAATACCGCGGATGATCCGCGCGCCGGCGTCACCGCCCGCGTCGACGATTCCCTGTCGGTCTCCTATGGCATGCGGGCCAATGAGGAAGGGCTCGTCAATGTGATCAAGAGCGTCGCGGTCTATGCCACGCAGACCTTTACCGCGGGCGATGACATCGACGAAGAGCGCCACGCCGCGCTTGCCGAACGGGTCTACGATGAACTCGCCGACCAGAGCGGGTCCAACACCTTGCGCTCGCTCGTCGTGGAAGTCGCCACCATGACCTACACGGTCGATCGCGCCGAACAGCGCCAGGTCGCCATGGCCGGAACGCTGACGGAAGCGGTGGAGGGCATCGAGGGCGTCAATCTGGAAGAGGTGGCGGCCAAGCTTCTCGGCCTGCAGACTCTCCTTCAAGCCAACTACACGACGATGGCGAGAATGGCCGATATGTCGTTGACCAACTATATCTGATCGCAGGTGGGGTCCGGCGGCGAGGTGCCGTCGGGCTTTCAGGCGTGATCCCGCCTCTTTTCGGATTTTCGCAGATGAAATGACAAAGGCCGCTGGTGTCCCGGCGGCCTTTTCGGTTTCTGTCTGTCCTCCCGGCGCTGCGGACTGCCGCACCGGAGAGGGCAGCGTGATGGGCGCTACGCCGCTTGAGGCTTCTGGCGCAGGCCCTCGGCCAGGGACCGGTTGATCTGCACGAGAACGGTCAGCCGCTGCGGCATCGCCTCCTTGCCTTCCTGCATCACCGCGAGGGTGCGCGAAAAGACAAAGAGCGCCAGATTGGCGATGTTCTGCTTGATCTCGTCGGGGAGCGGATTGTCCGGGGACGTGGCCGACGTCGACAGGATCGTCCACAGACGGCGGTTGAACGTCAGCGCTTCGTCGAGCTCGGAGCGGTGGGTTTCCCAGTTATCCTTCACCACCTGCAGTTTTCGCGCTGCCTTGAGAAGCAAGATCGCCTCCAGCTCACGCGGGCTTACTGCCATCCGTTCTGTCTGCTGGTAGGTCTGGGCTGCGAGGTTGTACATGACCGATCAGTTCCTTCTCGTACGCGATCAGCTTTTTTGCGTCCTTCAAGGCTTTGTAAAGTGAATTTCTTAAGATATTGCTACTTATTGCGTTGATGTAAGGTAAAGTGCTCGGTGCTGCTGTGATTATATCATTTACAAGTTGAAAGAAATCTTTGTGAATCTTGCTTGGATCTTTTGAAAGATACATGAGCTGGACGGCAAGATAGATGCGTTTGGCCGGGGTATTGGCTGTCTCCGGCGTCAAAACATCCTTTTCTCGGAGTATTGGGGCGTCGCCTTCGATGAACAGACGGGTGCGCTGGTTGTCGTTGGTGATGACGGATTCCCCGATGATGATCCGTTCGCCGGGTTTCAGTTCGACCTTGAGCGCCATCTGGGGTGTTCCTCGCGGAGACGTCCGGCGACGTCACGGGTGCCTGGCGATCCGGTCGCCGGCGCGGCCCGGGCATGTTCGGAACCGGCTTTCAGCGGGCCGGCTATGCTGGATTCCGATTTTCGGCTTTTACGCTTACCGATTGGTTAATCGGGTGCGGGAAATGGCGGAAAACAAGCGCTGGCGGACAGAAAGACGGCGGGGTTGTGGACCCCGCCGTCTGATCTTCGTATCCGTCGATGATGCGTCTATTAGAAGAGACGCAGCACTGCCTGGTCGGCCTGCGAGGCGAGCGACAGAGCGGAGGTCGAAAGCTGCTGCCGGGTCTGCAGGGCCAGCATGTTGGCGCCTTCCTCGTTGGAGTCGGCCAGAACCAGATTGTCAGCACCCGTCTGCAGGGTGTTGATCATGGAATTGGTGAAGTCCTCGCGGATTTTCACCGTGTTGAGGTTCGAACCGAAGGTCGCCGCCGTGGAGCGGAGCTCGGAAAGGGCCGAGGACAGGCTGTCGAGCAGCGTGTCGGATTCCGACGACGTCAGCGACGAGGCCGAGGAAATGCCGAGACCTGAGTGCGTGAGGTCCGCGCCGGAGATCTGCAGTTCTGACTTCGTGGAATCGCGCTTCTCGTTGAAGGCGACCTTGAGGCTGGCGCTGGCCGAGTTGATGAGGTTGATGCCGTTGTAGGAGGCATCAGCCGCGAGCTCGTCGATCTGCGTCAGGATGTCGTTGAACTGAGACACCAGTGTGGAGTTGTCGGCGTTGGAACTGTCGGCCGCGTAGTTGGTCACACTGAAGGTGTTGGCTTGGCCTGCGACAGCGTCGTTGTCGAGGTTGTAGTCGGTGCCGCCCGGGTCGGTCGGATCGTTGTTGGCGGTGTTCGTGGTGTCGGTGCCGTCGGCGTCCTGGATGTCGTCGAAGCCGAGTGCCTTGTACACCGTTCCATCAAGATCGATCGAGGCGGAACCGTCCTCGTCGGCCGAACCCGCCGTGCCAGTGCCGGTGCCGTCCGCGTCGGGCGTGCCGTTCTGGTCGGTGATGGTAAGGTTCAACGAGGAATTACCGGTGGCGGTGATGCTGAGACGGCCGTCATCGGTGACTTCGGCGGTGGCAACACCAGACGTGTTGATCGCGTCGACCACGTCCTGAACGGTTTCGTTGGCCGGCGTCGCACCCACGGTGTAGGTGAAGTTGGACGTCGTGCCGTTGGAATCCGTCGAGGTCAGCGCGATTGTGTCATTCTGCGCCAGACCCAGCGTGCCAAGATCCTGCGAGAGGGCGCGAGCCTTCGTCGTCGAACCGGACGCGCCGGTCGTGTCGATGCTCAGGTTGCCCTCAATCTTGGTCGAAGAGCTGGAGCTGTTGTTTTGCTGCGCCTGACGAACGGTCGACTGGGCGCTTTCCACGAGCTTGGTGATCGCGGAGATGCCGTTGTCGGCCGCTTCCAGCGTCTTGATGCCGTTGGAAATGCCGTCGAGGAGGTTGGAGAGATCGTTGGCACGGCTGCCCAGGGACTGGGAGGTGAAGAAGTTCGTCGGATTGTCGAGGGCCGAGTTGACCTTCTTACCCGTGGCCAGACGATTCTGGGTGGTCGCCATCAGGTCGGCGGTGTTCTGCAGAGAAAGCAGGTTCTGGCGGACGCCCGCCGAAAGGGTGATGTCGGACATGCTTAGGTTCCTTCCTGGTCCTAATATGTATAGATGCGCCTCTTCCTGAGACGTGATGGGACTTTCGCATGGCAGGTCCTAACCGAAGGTTAAATATCTGACTTAACAAATCTTTTAAGTTCTGGAAGATCGGTTTTTCTAAACAAAAGGTTGCCGGATTTGCATCGATTTGAGCGGTGGGTGGATATGTCGCGGGAAAGACAGGCGTTTCGTCCGCGCGGCAGAACCTCAAGGAGTGGAATGTCCGCGCGCCGGGCCCGGGAACAGGCGTTGGCCGGCGCGTCGCGGGCCGGCAAGGAGCCCGTTGGCTGAGGGGAAGAGCGGGAAGCCGCCGGTATACGCCGCCAGTATACAATGACGCTGCGTCGCCGTTGACTGGGCGCGAGCTGGGATCAATGCGTAACGGCGATGATACGCTCAGCGGAGGGTAGAGCGTGGATAAGGGCAACGACTGCCGTGTGGTGTAGGGGGCAGTCGGCGCGCGTGACATCCCCCGCCCACGGTCATCATCGGCAACCGGCGGACATTTCATACATGGCGCGTTCGCCCGGTCGCCAAACCGGGTGTCGGCCCGGCCTGTCAGATGGGGCGAGGCGGTCACATCCTGGTGCTGTAGCTTTCAGGGCTCCGGCCGTTCAGGCGGTGCGATCCACCATGTCCTGAGCGTGGTCGTCGTCCTGTCGGTGATGCTCGGTCCACTCGGCCGACTGGGCCTGTACGTAAGCGCGCATCTTCAGGAGGCTGTCGGTCGGAATCTGGGTGACGACTTCACCGGATTCCGTATCGATGGCCTTGTAGACGAACGATTCTGTCGACGGATCCTGTTCGACGCGGCGATCGAGATCGCTCGTCGTATGAATCTGGTGGCTCGAATCCGCGTCCTGTTGGAAGCGACTTTCCGACGACCGGCTTTCTGTCGGTTCGGAAGTCTGGCGCACGGTGGCTTCCTCCGGCAGGTCTGTCTCGCTTACCGCGTGGGTGCTTTCTGCCACGCGCGGCGCAGGATAGACCGTGAACGAGGGAAGTGGCCTGATTGCTCCTGTATCCATCTGCCCTCTCCTTGGGCACGAGTTTAAGGGATGAGGCTATGCCTCGGAACGGGGTTTGACCCTCCGATCCACCCTGAACCTAGATGCTCCCGGCTGAATCTTCATTTAATAGTCAATGTAAAAATTTAGATATTCCTCTATTGAGTCTGGTTAATTTATATTTTTTCCTTGTTGTGTCCGAGTCTGTCTCGAGTCGTTGTCGTGTTGAATTTCTCAAATATTTCCTGATCGGAAGCAGTTTTCAATCGATGACTCGGGGCCGATAGGAGAAGACTCAAATTGGGTGGCAGCGGAGAACGAAAGCGCGCGTATGGGCAAAGGCCGTTCGCGGCCGCACCGGGCCGGCGGACGGAGCTGTAACGCTGGAATCGTGACGGGAGGGGGTGCGCCGGTGTGCGATGCCCGATGTCCGATATTTGGCGTGCGATGCCAGCGGGCGATCGCGTCGGTACGCATGAAAAAGCGCGCCGGCGGGGCTTTGCCGGCGCGCTGAAGGAAAGAAGACCGCAGGCGGCTGTGCTCAGATCGCGCTGTCGATGGACAGGCCTTGCGCCATCTCCTGCTTGGGACGCGCCATGGCGCCGCCGCGACCGTAATTCTGAGGCGCGGTGGCCGCGTTCATCTTGCGGGCGACGGACTGGACGAGATCCTGGGAGACTTCGCGTGCGGTTGCCAGAACGGCGAGATTGATCTGCAGGAGCGAGCGGAATTCGGTGTGGCGCTTGCGCAGGGTATCGACGCTGGCGGGCGCGAAGCGGCCGAGCGTCACGCTGTTGCGGCGCATGGCCTCGACATCGTCGAGATATTGCTTTGCCAGCTGGTCCTTGCTGGGATGCATTTCGGTGGCAGCGAACAGCTTGCCGGAGCGGAGCAGCGCCGTCTCCTCCTCGATGGTGGCGATCAACGCCTCCATGGTGGCGGACATCCGTGCGCAAAGGGCCTCGGCGGCTTGCGGCGTGGCGATCAGGATGTCGTCCGTGGTGTCGGAAGCGGGGGTGTTCGCGGGAGCGCTGGTCATTGGTTGTTCTCTTCCTGGACGGCGATGAGCTGGCGAGCGATATCGTCGGCAAGGCCGATGCCGCCGGCCGCCGCGATCGATTTCGCCTGTTCCTCCACGAGCATGCCGCGCCAGGTTGCTTCCGCGTTGCCGCCGCCGAATTCGGGGGCGGCTTCGCTCTTCGGCATCATGGAGTTGAGCATGGTGGACAGAAAGACGGACTCATATTCCCGGGCGGCGGCGTGGGCGTCCGTCACGGTCTTGCTGTTGGCGCTGGAGAGCGCTGCCTGGTTGCTGTAGCCGGCGGTAGCGACCTGATCGAGCGCGGAGATCGTCATCACATCACCTCGATTTCCGCCTGGAGGGCGCCGGCGGCCTTGACCGCCTGCAGGATGGAGATCATGTCGCGCGGGCCGATGCCGAGGGCGTTGAGCCCGTCGACGAGTTCCTGCAGCGTGACGCCCTGGCGCACGAGAGCGAGCTTCTTGTCGCTTTCCTTCACCTCCACGTTGGTGCGCGGGACGACGACGGTCTCGCCGTCCGAGAGAGGCTCGGGCTGGCTTACCTGCGGCGATTCCGAAATCATCACGGTAAGGTTGCCCTGGGCGACGGCGACGGTGCTGACGCGGACGTCGCGGCCCATGACGATGATGCCGGACTGTTCGTCGATGACCACCTTGGCCGGCAGGTCAGGCTCCACCAGAAGCTGTTCGATGTCGGTCAGGAGGTCGACGATATTGCCGTCGAAATCGCGCGGCAAATGCAGCCGGATGGTGCCGGGATCGGTCGGCTCGGCCACTGGGCGGCCGATGAGATCGTTGATGGCGAGGGCGACACGGCGCGCGGTCGTCAGGTCCGGGTTGCGCAGCGAAAGGCGCAGGGAACTGAGGGAGGCGAGCTGGAACTTGATCTCGCGTTCGACGAGGGCACCGTTGGCAATGCGGCCGGAGGTCGGTACGCCGCGGGTCACGGAGGCGGCATCGCCCTGCGCGGTGAAGCCGGCGATGGCAACGGGGCCCTGGCCGATGGCATAGACTTCGCCGTCGGCGCCGAGGAGCGGTGTGACGAGGAGCGTGCCGCCCTGCAGGCTCTTGGCGTCGCCGAGGGCGCTGACGGTCAGGTCGATCCGGGTGCCCTGGGTGGCGAAGGGGGGTAGATTGGCGGTCACCATCACGGCGGCGACATTGGCGGTGCGCATGTCGATACCGCGGGTGTTGACGCCCATCCGCTCCAGCATCGCCTGCAGGCTCTGCTTGGTGAACGGGGCGTTGTTGAGCGAATCGCCCGTTCCCTGAAGGCCGACGACGAGACCGTAGCCGATGAGCTGATTTTCACGCACGCCCTCGATGTCGGCAATGTCCTTGATGCGCGACGCGGCGGCGGCCGACGGCACGGCGACAGGAGCCACCAGCGCGGTTCCGCATATCGCCAGGGCGAACGCGAAGGAGGAAACGAGGGTCATAAGACGTGTGATCGGCATAGTCGGAAAATCCGGATCGCTGAATGCATGCGGCGTTCGTGATGCGAAGCCCGTGCCAAATGCGACGGGTTTGCCGGCGTCCGCATTTATCGGCGGAAATCGGCGCTTTGACGGATGCGATGATGGGAAAGCGGCGCTCGCAGGGACGGGAAATCCTCGCCAAACGCTCGGCAGAAATCGACCGTGCAGGCAAAATTTGCCGGGCCGTTAACGCTTCGTTTACCCTGTGGGCAAATTCTCGTCGTCACCAGCCTCAACCATCAAGCAGACTTGCCGCCATGCGCGTAAACGGACCATCCCGCCCCACCACGACGTCTTCCGCCGGTTCTGCCCGACGGGCCGGGCGCGGCGGTTCGTCGTTTTCGCCGATCACGACCGACGCCAAGCCGCAGACCCAGTCGACCGCATCGGCCGCGCCGCTCTACGGCGTCGATGCGATCCTCGCGCTGCAAGAGGTTGGTGACAGCCTCGAAGGCAAGCGGCGGGCGTTGAAGCGCGGACATTCGCTTCTGGATGTTCTGGAAGAGATGAAGATCGGGCTCATCGACGGGACGCTTTCCGACGAGGTTCTCACCCGTCTGGCGGCGATGCTGGCCAGCAAGGAATCGTCCGGGGATCCCCAGATCGATGCGGTGATTGCCGAGATCGAATTGCGTGCAAGCGTCGAACTTGCCAAGCGCGGGCTGGCGGATTCTCTCGGCCATGGCCAGAATCACGCCTAAGGTGATTCTAAAAATCTCCACGAATTCATAGGATTATTTCAAGGATCCCGGGAATTCTTGGGGGATATCCCCCATTCTGGAATTTTCCTTTCGCGAGCGTTGTATCCCCGGATCCTCGTCGCTATATTCCCGCGCGACTGATGACCGTTGTCGAGGGTCGGTATGACAGTGACAGTTGAGAATGACTATCACCCCTCCGAAGACGAAGCGTTCATGAACGATCGTCAGCGGGAGTATTTCCGGGCAAAGCTCGTTGCCTGGAAGGAAGATATCCTCAGGGAAAGCCAGGAAACCCTGCAAAACCTGCAAAAAGAAAACGAGAACCACGCGGATATCGCCGACCGGGCGTCTTCGGAGACGGACCGGTCGATTGAGCTTCGAGCCCGTGACCGTCAGCGCAAGCTGATCGCCAAGATCGATGCCGCCCTGAAGCGGATCGAGGATGGCTCCTATGGCTATTGCGAAGAGACCGGCGAGCCGATTTCGCTCAAGCGTCTCGATGCCCGGCCGATTGCCACCCTGTCGATCGAGGCACAGGAACGTCACGAGCGTCGGGAGCGGATCTACCGCGACGACTGATCGGGCGATGATGCCCGGCCCCGGACACGGGGTCTTCCAGACCATGTCGATACCCGGGAGCGGTTCCGCCCGGCGGGTTTCGACCTGAATGAGAACGGGGCGGTTCGCTTGGCGAACCGCCCCGTTTTCCTTGTCTCCGCGCCGGGTATGTCGGGTGTGGGGTGCGGTGACAAGGGGGTGGCGCGGCCCGCTTGGGGAGTAGACCGCGCCGAGCCGTTCGTGCTTGGGGAGCGTGTGAACGGCTTGGGGAGAGGCTATGGCGCTGGCGGGATGCCGGCGCCGGCGGTGAAGGCCGTGTCCTACTTGTTCGGGTATGGCGGTTGGCAGAGCGGGATTTCCGCCGTGCGGTTCGGATCGGTCTGTCTGTCGGTCGGTCGGTCGGCGGGGCCGGAGGACCCCGCCGTCCCGGGCGTTTCCCTAGAAGGGCATCACGATATCGAGCACCTGTTGGCCGTAGCGCGGTTGCTGAACGTCGGTGAGCTGGCCGCGGCCGCCGTAGGAAATGCGCGCTTCGGCGATCTTGGCGGATTCGATCGTGTTCTCCGCATCGATATCCTCCGGCCGTACCACGCCGGCGATTTTCAGTTCGCGCACCTCGAAGTTGACGCGAACCTCCTGGCGCCCCTCGATGACGAAATTGCCGTTCGGCAGAACCTGGGTGACGACGGCGGCGACGTTGGTTTCCAGCGTTTCCTTGCGGTCGACCGAACCTTCGCCCTTATGGCTATCGGCCGAGGAGAGGTCGACGGCGGCATCCGAACTCACGCCCTTTGGCAGGATCGTCTTGTCGAGGAGGGAGCCGAAGACGCCTTTGGCGCCCATGTCGCCACTTGCTGTCCGCTTCCGTTCGGTGGTGTTGTCGAACTGGGCCTTGTCGGTGATCTGCACCTTGACGGTGAGGATGTCGCCAACGCGCTGGGCGCGCTGGTCCTTGAAGAAGGTGCGCGATCCGGACCGCCATAGCGAATTGGAATTGAAATGCGCTGGGGTCGGCTGGGGCATCGGCATCTGTACCGGCTGGTATCCGGGCATGGTCTGGGGGTTCTCGATCGGGCTGAGGTCGGGCGCCTTGCCGACGTTCTTGAGCCGGTCGGCCGCGCCGCACCCAGCGAGGCTGAGCGTGGCAAGCGCGATCGCGAGGGCCGCTGCGAGACGGGTCATCGCGTGACCTCCGAAACTTTAATGACACTGTGTTTGTTGGAGATGATCTGGACCTTGCCGCGGCCGATCACGCTGCCGCGGACGATGCGTCGCGACTGGCCGTTGAGGACATTGACCATATCGCCGTCGATGCCCGATTCCATGGCCTGGCCGCGCGCGGTGAGGGTGAGACCGGGGACCTGGTAGATGATGGTCACGGCCTCGCCACGTCGCACAAGTTGCGGCGGGGCGACGTCGGCCACGTTGATCGCCTGGCCGGCGCGCAGGGGGCGGCGGGCCGCGAGGCCGACGACGTCCTCGAGCGATGAGGCGAAGCGGCTGTCGGCCTGTGAGCGGGGCACCTTTGTAAGCTTCACGTCGTCGCGCCCGATCGTGGTGTTGCGGTCGATGGTGCGGGAGGGAACGACTACGGAGCGCATTTCGATCGCCGTGCCGGTGATGGTGAAGCGCTTGTTGCCGTGGCCGCGATCGATGATCAGCACTGCGGAGAAGCCGCCCGAGGTGCGCGACCAGTTCAGCGAGGCGAGGCGTACCGGGTTGGCGGATGCGGCGTCGGCCTGAAGGAGGCGCGGCAGGCTGGCATAGGTTACCTGGAGCGATTCCGCCTCGCGCTGGCCGAGCCGCTGCGAGATCGCTTCCGACACCAGGCCGGTGATCCGCTCGGCGGTGATCTCGATGCCGGCGCGGGTGACGCGAACCTCGTGAATGCCGTTGGCGACCGGATTGGCGAGTCCGGCCCGTTGGGCGGCATCGATCACCTGCCAGGCGTCGACCGTTCCGGTCTCGCCGATGTCGGGCGGGCGGAAGAGCGGTGTTGGCGCAAGCGGTCCGGGGTTGTCAAAGAAATCGCCAATGGTGACGACGTTGCCGTGGACGGTAACGGCGGCGCGAAGCACCGGCCGGCCGGCCGGTTCGGCGCGGGTGACGTTGACGGTGGTCCACAGGATGACGGCGGCGCAGGCGATGAGGAAGCCGAGGCGGATCAGGGGCGCGGCAATCGTGCGGATGGACAGGTGTTCCATGATCGCTACCTCAGGTTGGCCGTGGACGAGAGCATTTCGTCGGCGCCCTGGATCACACGCGAGTTCATCTCGTAGGCGCGCTGGGCAGCGATGAGGTCGGCGATCTCGGTGACGGCATTGACGTTGGCGAGTTCCAGATGGGACTGGAGGAGGGTGCCGTAGCCGTCATCGCCGGCGACGGAAACCTGCGCCGGACCGCTGGAGGCGGTCTCCAGGTAGAGGTTGTCACCGATCGATTCCAGACCGCCCTTGTTGACGAAGCGGGCGATCTGCAACTGGCCGAGATCGGTCGGATCGGTGTCTTCGCCGAGTATCGCCTGGACCGTGCCCTCCGCGTTGATGGCGAGGTCCTTGGCGTTGTCGGGAACGGTGATGCCGGGCTGGATCGTGTAGCCGTCGGAGGTCACCAGGGCGCCGTTCGCATCACGCTCGAAGGAGCCGTCGCGGGAATAGGCGGTCCGGCCGTCGGGAAGGTTGATGACGAAAAAGCCTTCACCCTTGATGGCGACGTCGTAAGGATTTTCGGTGCCGTTGACGTTTCCCTGCGACATGATGCGCGGGGTGGCGACGGTGCGCACGCCCGAGCCGATCTGAACGCCGCTCGGGACCATGGTTCCCTGCTGCGAGGTAACCGAGCCGACGCGGCGCTGGCTGTTGTACAGCAGGTCATGGAACTCGGGCCGCTGGCGCTTGAAGCCAGTGGTGCGCATGTTGGCGATGTTGTTGGAGATGACCTCGACGTTCAGCTCCTGGGCCATCATTCCGGTGGCGGCGGAATAGAGTGCTTTCATCGGATTTCAGTCCTTTGGAATTGCAGCATCATCAGGCCTCGAGCCGGCCGAGGTCGGAGATTGCCCGCTCGCGCAGGTCGTCGTTTTCCTTCTGCATCTTGGCGAGAGACGCATAGGCGCGGGTGACGTCGATGAGCCGCGTGATTTCCTTCACGCCGCTGACGTTCGACTTTTCCACCGAGCCCTGGATGAACCGGGAGTTCTCGGTGGGAAGGGCGTTGGTGCCGTTGAACAGGCCGTCGCCGTAGGCGGTGAGCTGGCGTTCGTCCTCGAAGCGGACGAGCCGGAGGCGGCCGGCGACGTTGCCATTGGCGGAAACGGTTCCGTCGGCGCCGATCACGATCTCGCCGGCGTTGGGGTCGATGGTTATCGGACCGCCGTCGCCGAGGACACGCTGGCCGCTCTGGGTGACGAGTTCACCGTTGGCGTTGATGCCGAGCGAGCCGTTGCGCGTGTAGCGCTCGCCACCGGGCGTCTCTACCGTCAGCCAGCCGTCGCCGTTGATCGCGACGTCGAGCGGATTGCCGGTCTGGACGATGGCGCCCGACGAAAAGTCATAGGACGAGCCGAAGTCATGGACGAAGTGGACCTTCCTGTTGCCATATTGGAACTCGCGTTCCCGGGCGACAGGCATGATATAATCTTCGAAGCCGAGCTTCTGGCTCTTGAAGCCGCTGGTATTCATGTTCGCGACATTGTTGGCCAGAACGTCGAGCTGACGGCGCAAAACCAACTGACGCGACAAGCCCACGAGCTGCGCGTTCTCCATAGCTTGTTAACTCCCCAAGCTCCCCAAATCGACACCCTAGCCTCCCCAGACCGGGCGTCGGTTCTTCCTTAGCATGTCCCGTGCCAACATGGTTAATGCAGCAAGATCAAATACTTAAAATTATCCGGAATCACCGATGTTGCAGAATGTGCCGGCAAAATGCGCCGAGGCGGCAATTTCTGCCGGGGCCGGGTTTTAAGCTTTTGGAAACCATTCGTTAACCAATATCTCATTAGATACCTATGGGGATTGTGGGGAGTTTGTCGGGCCGCTTTTGCGGTGGAGAGGTCGTCCATGACGGACCGCGCTGACGAAAATATTGAAGAACAGGACGGCGAGGGCGAAGAAAAAGCCGGCTCGTCGAAGAAGAAACTCATCCTGTTCGGTCTGATCGGTCTTCTGCTGCTGGGTGGCGGCGGAGGAGGGGCTGCGTATTTCCTCGGCCTGTTCGGCGGAGAAGAGACGGAGCAGGCGGCGGCGGCGATGCCGGATCCGGTGTTCTTCTATGATCTGCCGGAGATCACCGTGAATCTTCAGACGGTTGACGACCGGGAGGTGTTTCTCAAGCTGCGCGTCGCGCTGGAGCTGGAAAACCAGGATCAAGTGGCCAAGATCGAGCCCTATCTGCCGCGCATCCTCGATGCCTTCCAGTTCTATCTCCATGAGGTGCGCAGCACCGATCTCGAAGGCTCGGCGGGGCTCTTCCGCATGAAGGAAGAGCTCCATCGCAGGATCAATCTGGCGCTCTACCCGCTGAAGGTGGGAGATGTGCTGTTCAAGGAAGTTCTGGTGCAGTAGCGATGGCGAGCGAAGACGACGCCGAAATGGAAAATGTGGCCGTCGCCGGCGAGGGAGAGGAGTTCGAAGAGGACGATCTCGCTGCGGCCTGGGGTGCTGCGCTCGAAGAACAGGGCGCCGGCAGTGCAGATGACATGGCTGCGCACTGGGCGGCGATGATCGATGAGAACGAGGGTGAAAACGAGGGCAGCAAACGCGGCGCCGACCGGGTTCTGAACCAGGAGGAGATCGACAATCTCCTCGGCTTCAACATCGAGAGCCAGATTGCGGGCGAGCAGAGTGGCATCCGTGCCCTTATCAATTCGGCGATGGTGTCCTACGAACGCCTGCCGATGCTGGAAATCGTCTTCGACCGGCTGGTGCGGCTGTCGACGACGAGCCTGAGGAACTTCACCTCCGACAACGTCGAGGTCTCGCTGGATTCCATCCGTTCGGTTCGGTTCGGCGAATATCTCAACTCGATTCCGCTGCCGGCGATCCTGGCCGTCTTCAAAGCGGAGGAATGGGATAACTTCGGCCTGATCGCGGTGGAATCGGGGCTGATTTATTCGATGATCGACGTGCTTCTGGGCGGCGGCCGCGGCGTTCCGGCGATCCGCGTGGAAGGCCGTCCCTACACCACGATCGAGACCAATCTCGTGCGGCGGATGATCGAGATCATCCTGGAAGACGCCGAGCAGGCCTTCAAGCCGTTATCGGAAGTCACGCTGACGCTTGATCGGCTGGAAACCAATCCCCGTTTCGCCGCGATCGCGCGGCCTGCGAACGCGGCGATCCTCGTCGAACTGCGCATCGACATGGAAGATCGCGGCGGCCGCATCGAGATCCTCTTGCCCTACGCGACGATCGAGCCGATCCGCGAGCTGCTCCTGCAGATGTTCATGGGCGAGCGCTTCGGCCGCGATCCGATCTGGGAAGGGCATCTGGCGACCGAGATACACTCCGCCGACATCGCCGTCGATGCGGTGCTCTACGAGGCGGATCTGCCGGTTTCGCAGGTTGTCGATCTGAAGGTGGGGCAAACGCTCCTCTTCGATGTCGGGCCGGATGATCCGGTCACTATCAAATGCGGCAACGTCACTCTCAGCGAGGGGTGGATGGGCCGTCTGGACGACTGGGTTTCGGTTCGCGTCGCTCGGGGGCTGCGACGCCCGCGCACGACATTGGCTGTCTTTGAGGGCGCCCTGCAGCAGGAGGCTGAAAAATGAGCTCATTGTCTCTCGGATTTATCGTCGAAGGTCTCGTCACCATCCTGCTGGTCCTCACGATCGGTTATTGCGTCGTCCTCAATCGCCGCCTGAAGGGGTTGCATGCGGATGAAGAGGTGCTGAAGGCGACGATCTCGGAACTGCTGACGGCGACGGAAATCGCGGAACGGGCGATCGTCGGGCTTAAGGCGACGGCGTCGGAATGCGATCGCGCGCTCGGCGAGCGGTTCGCCGAGGCCGAACGAGTTTCGAGCCAGATCGATGCCCGGCTGGCCGACGGCGAGGCCGTTCTGCGCCGGATCTCGGAAATTGCCCATGCGGCCCGCCCGGCGTCGCAGGGCGGCGAGCCGGTACACGGCAGCGAGGCCGCCAGCGCACGAGGACAGGCGGCAAGCCGCCGCGATGCGGTCGCGCGGCGCGAACATGTCGCCGCCAACAGCGACCTTCGTCAGGAACTGGAGGCGGCGTCGGCCCGGCTGAAAGAGTTGCGGGGAAACCGTGAGGGGAGGGCGGCGTGATCCGGTTTCGCCTTCTGCCCGTCGTTATCGTTGCGGGTAGTGCACTTGTTCTGTTGAAGAGCGTCGGACTGATGCTCGACGGGGGCTATATCCTGCTTCCCGCGAGCGCTGTCGCCCAGGAGCAGGCGGCGCAGGGTGAGGCGGCGGCGAAGCCGGGAGCGGCGGCCGACAAGACATCCGGTGATGACGACGAGCCGACCAGGAGCGGTCGTGTTGTCGATCTTTCCAGCGATTCCAAGACCGAGCGCGCCGTCCTGGAGCGCCTGGGCGATCGGCGCAAGGTGCTGGAACGACGACAGGAAGAGCTTGACCTGCGCGAGCAGCTTCTCAAGGCCGCGGAATCGCGCCTGGAGAAGCGGATCACGGAACTGAAGCAGCTAGAAAACAAGATCGACAGCCAGGTCGCGAAGAAGGAAAAGGCCAAGGCCGACAAGCTGAAGGACCTCGTCAAAATGTACGAGTCCATGAGGGCGAAGTCGGCGGCCAATATCTTCAACCGGCTCGATCTCGACGTGCTCGTTCCCGTCGCCAAGCAGATGAAGCCGCGCAAACTCGCCGACATCATGGGGCGGATGGCGCCGGAGGCGGCGGAGCGACTGACCGTGGCGCTTGCCGATCTTGAGAATTCCACCGCGACCCCTGCGATGCAGGCCCTGCCGAAGATCGAAGGGCGCAAAACGAACTGACGGGCGAGACGCGGGCCGGCGCCGGTTTCATCCTCCGCGTCCCTGTTTCCAAGTAACAGCCTATTAAACTCAGCGGTCTAGGTTGATGTGGACCGGAGAACGAAGGATGAGCAGGCGAATGACGGCCCGCCCGTTGTCCCTTGCGGGACCAGCCCGTGCGTCGCGCCCGACGCGCGCGGCGATGTTCGTTCTGACGCTGGCCGCCGTGACACTGATGCTGGCGTTGTCGGGTGCGCGCGCCGCGCCCGCTCCGGCAAGCGTCGAGGCGGTCCGGGAAAACGGCTTCGGGCGTATCGTGCTGACCTTCAAGGATCGGCTCGTTCTCCCCGAATACACGTCCAAATCCGCCAATGGCGTTCTCGTCGTTACGTTCGCGGAGGCGGTTTCGGTCACCACCGACACGTTGCCCATCGAGCTGCCCGACTACATTTCCATCGCGCGTAGCGATCCAGACGGGAGCGCGGTGCGTATTGCGCTGAAGCGCGGCGTCAAGGTCAACCTGATGGACGCGGGCGAGAAGCTGTTCATCGATCTTTTGCCTCCCTCCTGGAGAGGGATGCCTCCGCCACTTCCCGCCGAGGTCGTCAGTGAGCTGGCCCGGCGGGCGAAGGAAGCGCTGATGCGGGCCGACGAGGCGGACCGCGTTCGTCGCGCCAAGGAAAACCGCGCCAATCTCGTCGTCTATGCCGCCGAGGCGCCGACCTTCACGCGGCTGACGTTTGAATGGGACAGGCCGTTCAACGCGGCTTTCTCGCGTGACGGCGACACCGTCACGGTCGCTTTCAACCAGTTCGCCGAGATCGATCTGTCGGTCGTGCGCGCGCAACCTCCGGCCGGGCTTGCCGCGATTTCGTCCAGCGAAAGCGACAAGGGCCTCGGCATTCATATCACCGTGCAGCCGAATACCGGCATTCGCGCGTTTCAGGAGGGACAGACCTATATCGTCGATCTGACGCAGGAGGACTCTCCCGCGCTCAATCCTGTCGCCCGCAAGATCCGCGATGAACTTCGTCACAAGGTCGGGGCTTCCAACGAGGTCGTCATTGCATCGCCGCGGCAGTCGGATGAGCCGGTCGTCGCGCCACAGGACATGCCACAGGAGACGGTGAGCAGTCGGGAGACGACCGAGCCGTTGCAGCCGATGCCGCCCGAAATCAGCGGGATCCAGCCGGAACAGACTGCGCAGAGCACGAAAAATGGCGAAGCCGGTGACGGTGACGGCCAAGCGCGCCCGGTGCGGCGTCTGAACCGCAATCCGGAGGCGTTGCCGAAAGTCACCGGCCACAAGGCCAACTTCGTGCGGGCCGAAGCGCGACGGGTCGGTAATGGGGTTCGGGTGAAGTTTCCCTTCTCCACGCCGGTTTCATCTGCCAGCTTCCAGCGCGGCGATACGCTGTGGATGGTGTTCGACACGCCCATTCCCTTCGATACGCGGGCCATCCGTTCGACGCTCCAGTCCAAGATCGCGGATTTCTCCATTCGCCGGGACAGTGCGACGCAGACGATCCGCATGGTGCTTAAGGAGCCGTTGCTGACAACCGTTGGGCTTGACGGCAACGCCGTGGTGTTCTCGTTCGGCGAGACCATTCTTGAGCCGACCCGCCCGCTGTCGGTCGAGCGCGGTGTTTCCTCTCATGGCGGCGCGGTCCTCAAGGTGCCCTACCCGGAGGCTGGAAGCGTCCATGTCTTGACCGATCCGGTCGTCGGGGACCAGATCCATGTGGTCACCGGGTTCGGCAAGCCCCGGGGTCTGATCACACCGCAGGCGTTCGTCGATCTGGAAATTCTGCCCTCCACCCAGGGTGTGGCCGTGGTCGCGCGAGCCGATGATCTGACCGTGGCGCTTCAGGACGATGTGGTGGAAATCGGCCGCGAAAGCGGATTGATGCTCTCCAACAGCGGCTTTCAAAGCAGTATCGGACCGCTGGTCGACGCCGGCTCCGGGGATGCGATTTCCAACGGGGAAACAACACCGGAAATCCGGTCGCGGACGTTGAACCCGCTGGAACACCGCAGACGAGAGGTCGCGCTGCGCGAGGCGATCGTATCCGCGCCCAAGGACGATCGCAACGATGCGCGCCTGAAGCTGGCGCGGTTCTATCTTGCCGAACGGATGCCGAACGAGGCGCTGGGCATTCTCAGGGTGATTCACAATGCCGATGCCAAATACGACGTCGATCCGACCTATCTCGTTCTCGTCGGCGCGGCCCAGTCGTTGCTCGATCGGGCGAAGGAAGCGCGCGGCGTTCTCGACAAGCCTGTTCTGGACAAGAGTCCCGATGCGGCGTTCTGGCGGACCATTGCCTATACGCTGGACGGAGATTGGCAGGGCGCGCGCGCGCAGGCGCCGCGGGCGCGTCCGGTGCTTGGCGGCTATCCGCCCGATCTCCAGAACGAGTTCCTCCTGTCCGCCGCGCTCAGTTCCATCCAGTTGAACGACTTCGGCCTTGCCGAAAGGCTGCTCGGCGAGCTCATTCCCGAGCAGCTCAGCGCCGCACACAGGGCGCGTTATGATCTGTTGCGCGGCCGCGTGGCCGAAGCCGGCGGTCGCATGGAGCGGGCGCTCGCGCTTTACGATCGCGTTGGCGAGGGCCGTCTCGGCGCTTCTGCGATCGAGGCACAATACCGGGCGCTGAAGTTGCGGCATCGCGAGGGCAAGATTTCGGCGGCCGACGCGGCCAAGAAACTGGAGCAGCTTTCCCTGATGTGGCGTGGCGACGAGGTGGAACTAGAAGTGCTGCGCATGCTCGCCGCCATGAGTGTGGAGACCGGCAACTACCGGCGCGCGTTCGAGACAATGAAGACGGCGATCGTAGCGGCACCGGATTCGGAGACCTCGCGCACTGTTCAGGACGAGATGACCGCGGTCTTCGCCTCGCTCTTCCTCGATCACAAGGCCGATGCGTTGCCGCCGGTCAAGGCGCTGACCCTCTACTACGACTTTCGCGAGCTGACACCGCCCGGGCGGCGCGGCGACGAGATGGTGCGCGATCTGGCCGCCCGGTTGATCGATGTGGATCTTCTGGACCAGGCGGCGGAACTCCTTCAGCACCAGATCGACCATCGCCTCAAGGGCGTGGCCCGAGCGCAGATTGCGGCCGATCTCGGTGTCGTCTACCTGCTCAACCACAAACCGGACCGCGCGCTCGGAGTTCTCAGCCGGACCCGTCAGGCGCGGCTTCCTGTCGAGCTTGACCGGCAACGGCGTCTTGTGGAAGCGCGGGCGCTTGCGGGAACTAACCGGATCGACCGGGCGATGGACTTGATCCACAACCTCGAAGGCTCGGATGTCGATCGGCTCAGGGCCGATATCCTGT
This sequence comes from uncultured Rhodobium sp., assembly GCA_963675285.2. GTDB lineage: Bacteria > Pseudomonadota > Alphaproteobacteria > Rhizobiales > Rhodobiaceae > Rhodobium. The sequence goes on along the minus strand of CAXXGS010000002.1, from coordinate 248,580 downwards.
GGGATGCGGAGCGCTGGCGCGCGGCCGGTGAGCAGATCGAGGGCATGCTTGGGAGGCGCTGGTCCGACGAAGTGCCGCTTGGCGCCGAGGAGCGGCTCGATGTGCTGCGCGCCGCGATCGCCTATTCCCGCGCCGATGATCAGCTGAGCCTCGATCGGCTGCGGTCGAAATACGCCTCGAAGATGGCCGATAGCGACCACGCCCGCGCGTTCGATGTCGTCACCAGGCCGATCGTGGAAAGTGGCAGCGCGGTGGAATTTGCCGAGGTCGCGCGCCAGATCGCCTCGATCAACACGTTGGAAAGTTTTCTGAAGGAATACCGCAGCCAATATCTTACGCGCGATCCGGGCGACGAGGGCGGTGTGGCAGAGACCGTCGAACCGGGACCCTCGCCCGATGCCGCCACTCCTGCGAACGCCGCGCCGGACAACGCGCCGGCACCGACATCCCAGGCACCCACCTCGGAGGCGCCAGGGGCAGAAACACCCGCGCCAACCGAGGCGCCCGTGGCGGGCGACGAGGCGGCCCAGCCGACCGCGTCCATTCCTGAAGATCCGCAAACGCCGCCGGTTGCCGGCTGATATCGGGCCAGCGACACTTCTGCGGTCAGCCGAAACTTCGGATGAGGCTTCCCGCGACGAGGTTCCAGCCGTCGACGAGCACGAAGAAAATCAGCTTGAACGGTAGCGAGATCACCACCGGCGGCAGCATCATCATGCCCATGGACATGAGCACCGAGGCGATCACCAGATCGATGATGAGAAACGGCAGATAGAGCAGGAAGCCGATTTCGAAGGCGCGGCGCAACTCGCTGATCATGAAGGCCGGGATGAGGATGCGCAGGCTCAGATCCTCCGGCGCTGCCGGTGCTTCCTCTCCGGACATTTCCACGAAGAGGGCAAGATCCTTTTCGCGCACGTGCTGGCGCATGAACACGTGAAACGGTTCGGCGGAGCGCTCGAAGGCCTCATTGATCTCGATCGTGCCGTCGACGAGCGGGGCGATGCCCTGATCGTAGGCGGTCTGGAAGGTCGGCATCATGACAAAGGCGGTCAGGAACAGGGCCAGGCTGATCATCACCGAGTTGGGCGGTGCGGTCTGCAGGCCGATTGCCGATCTGAGGAGCGAAAGGACGACGATGATGCGGGTGAAGCTCGTCACCATCACCAGAATCGAGGGCGCGAGGCTGAGAACGGTGATCAGGGCGATGAGCTGAACGGCGCGTTCCGTCAGACCCGTACCCTGGCCGAAATTGATGCCGATATCCTGGGCGAATGCCGGAGCGGCATAAAAGGCGATCGCGGCGAAGACGAAAAACGCGCTGCGCCGCGCGATGCGCCGCGATCCGGCCCGGGCGTTCACAGTTCTCGCGCGCGACGCTTTCGTCGAAAACGCCATGCTCAAGGGCATCAGTCGCGCTTCCCGGTCAACTCGTTGAGGAGTTTCGCCATTTCTTGTTCAATCTCGTCGGATGGCGAGGCCTCGCCATCCTCGGGAGAGACGACGATTTCCGGCGCTGCGCCGGACGGTTCGTCGGCGGACGCATTCCCGTCTTGGCTTGTCGGCGCGGAAGCTCTATCGGCGCTATCACCCGATTTCTCGCCAGGTTTCCCATCCGAATTCTCGTCAGCCGCGCCCGCGTTGCCGGCCTCGGCCGCCGGTTCGTCCGGTGCACCAAGGTCACCGAGCGCGGCCTCTAGGCCCCTGCCGATATCGCCATAGTCGCGTTCCGGGGTGGTCGGTCCGACCGATACCGTGTCGTCGCCCGCTGGGGCGTTGTCGGTTTTCGGCGCTTCGACGGCGGCATCCTCGTCCTTCGCAGAACGGCTAACGAAACTCGGCTCGACGCGGGCGCCACGTTTCGCTGGCGTCGGGGCGGTGAGATCGTTTTCGCGACCGGTCTGGAGATCGCGCAGCCAAGCCGGCTCGCTTGATCCGACCTTTGCCGGTTCGGGAGCTTCCTTTCCGGTTGCTCCGCCGTCAGGCCTCACATCGGCGAGGCTTCCCTCGCTTGCCGGTGCGTCGGGCTTTGGCGTTTCGATCGGGGGTGTCGTGACCGTGGGCGCGTCGGGTTCGAGGGGCTCGGGCGTTGGCATTTCGATTGGCGGCATTCCGGCGACCGATGCCTCAGACGATTCCGGCGCGGAAACCGGAGGAGCGGGAACGGGTGTCTCGATCTTCGGCGTCGCGGCTTCGTCTGCCGTATGCGCTTCGGCGTCTTTCTCCCCGGCCTTGCCTGTCTTTCCCAGCATTGCCGCGCTGGCGCCCGATGCGGCGGCGACGATGGATGAGAGCGACCGCTTCTCGCCGCCCTCCTTGTGACGTTCGTGTTCGAAAAGCCCGGCAGCCGGGCCACGCGTGGTGCGTCCGAAGGCGCGACTACGACTCTGGTCGGACGACTCCCTTGCGGATGTCCGTTTCGGCGTGTGGCCGAAAGGCGCCGCCGTCTTGTCCGGCGCTTCGTCTGTCGCGTTCGGCTGCACCGGTTCGCGGCGTATCGCCGGTTCATGCCTGGTTGTCGGCGATGGGACCGGCTCTGAGACCGGCTCTGAGACTGGGTCTGGGGTTGGGTCTGGCAATGGCTGCGGTTCAGGCGCGTCGGCCGCCGGTTCGATCTTTTCGCCAGTGGATGGCTTGTCCCGGTGGCGGCGCAGCAATCCACCCTCGCCGATGCGGCGCTTGCCCGCGTCCACTTCCTTGCGCTCGCCCCTCATGCGCTCGCGGCGCGGACGCTCGCGGATCGGTTCGCGGCCGAGCGCGGAAAGGGTGTCATCGGCGTCCCCGTGCGGGGCAGGGGGAACGGGCTCGACAATGGGAGCGACGGGCGTAACGGGTTCCGGAGCCGCTTGCCCGGCATCCGCGCTTGCGCTTTCCTCGGCGGCCTCCGCGCCGGTCGGGCTGAAGGCGGCGGTGGCGGCGGCTGCGCCCACGGCAACCGCGCCGGACGTTGCCGCGCCGATCACCGGTTCCTGCATCGCGGCGGGCTGCACGCCATAGGTGGCGCGTGGCTGCATGCCGACGGCGTGGCCCCGGGTGATCGCCTGCTCCACGACGACGTCGCTCGGACCGCCGATCAGCAAGAGATGTTCGACATTGTCCCGGCGTATCAGGACGAGTCGGCGGCGGGTATCGACCGGGGTCTGGTCCATGACGGCGAGCCGTGGCTGGCGGTTGCGGCCGCCTCCCTTCGCGCCAATGCCGTTAAGGCGGCGCAGCGCAAAGACCATCAGCGCGAAGAGCGCGAAGACGACGAGAAGGGCGATGACGAATTGCATGCCGCGGGCAAAGCCGGCATCCATGCCGAAGGTATCCATTAGCCAGTCGCTCATGCTCGAGAGCCCTCCCGTCTTCCGGCTCGCGCGGCGAATCCGCGAACTCGATCTTTACACATTAACAGAACACGGCAATTCATGCCGGCCAAGCCTTTACGAAAGGTTAAGAAATCCCCATCAGGCAACGGCGATTCCACAGGTTTCCGCCAGATCCATGGTTAGCGGATTATTAAAGCCGTTAACAGGTCGTTAACCATACATGCGGCAATATCTGCCCAGTTGAGGTGGCCGAACAAGGGAAAGCCATGTCGTTTGTCGATTTGCCGATCCTGCAGGCCCTGCGCACCAAGATGGACTGGCACCAGGCGCGGCAACGGGTTCTGGCAGAGAATGTCGCCAATGCGGACACGCCTGGCTATCAGGCGCGCGACCTCAAGGAACTGGACTTCGATGCGCCCGTTCCGCGCGCCAAGCCGGGTGTTTCGGTGGCGACGACGAATGCCAAGCACATCGAGGCCGGGCCGATCGATGGCGATACGCGGTTCAAGGGCGAGAAGGGCGGCCGCTATCAGATCACGCCGGATGGTAACCGGGTGGTGCTGGAAGAGCAGATGATGAAGGTGACCGCCAACCAGATGGATTACCAGGCGGTGACGGCGCTCTATACGCGCAGCCTGAAGATCCTGCGCACGGCCCTGTCAAGGAACGGATAACGCCGGTAGAGGCGGCGAGGAGGACCTATGGATTTCTTTAAGTCGATTATGGTCGCGGCGAGCGGCCTCAGGGCCCAGAGCGGGCGCATGCGGGTCATCGCTGAAAACATCGCCAACGCCGAGTCTACTGCCCGCACGCCGGGCGGCGATCCTTATCGCCGGCGCATCCCGACCTTCCAGGCCCGTCTCGACGACGAATTACAGGCGACGACGGTCAAGCTTGGCCGCGTCGTTCCCGATCGCTCCGACTTCCAGATGCGCTACGACCCGAGCCATCCGGCGGCCGACGAGAACGGCTACGTCAAGATGCCGAACGTCAACCGGCTGATCGAGACGGTCGACATGGGCGAGGCCCAGCGCAGTTACCAAGCCAACCTCAACGTCATCCGTTCCACTCGCACCATGATGCAGCGCACGGTCGACATCCTGCGCGGCTGAGCGGGCCACCGATCGGGCGATGCGCGCCCGCAACCTCGCCCGAAACCCTGACTGACCGGAGATTGCCATGACCACGCCGACGATCGCCGCCAACGCCTATACCGCCATGCAGCGGCTTACCAGCCCGGGCAAGCTCACCGGGGCGGACGCCGGGGACAAGCTGGCGCGGCCGGACTTCGGCTCCATGGTCGAGAACGCCGCGCAGGACCTTGTGGAAAAGGGACGGGCGGCCGAATCGAAGCAGATGGACCTTCTCCAGAACAAGGCCGACGTCGTCGACGTCGTCACCGCGGTGGCGGAAACCGAGCTCGCCATGGAAACTGTCGTCTCGGTGCGCGACAAGGTGATCGCCGCCTATCAGCAGATCATGCAGATGCCGATCTGACGGTTTCGGGCCGTCTTCGGATTACCCAGATTTGGCAAGGATTTCGGAATGACCGGACTGGAGGTTCTCGATATCGCCCGCGAGGGCATGTGGACGTTGATCAAGGTCGCCGCGCCGGTGATGCTGGTCGGCCTCTTCGTCGGTGTCACCATCGCGCTCGTTCAGGCGCTGACCCAGATCCAGGAAATGACGCTTGTCTTCGTTCCGAAGATCCTGGCAATCTTCATCGCGCTGGTCATCGCTCTGCCCTTCATGGGGCAGACGATGTCGACCTTCATGAGCCTGATCGTGGACAAGATCGTTAACGGCTGAAAAGGAGCGGGCGCGCGGTGACCGTCTCCCTGCTGCCAAGCATCGCGACCGTTTTCATGCTGCTGTTCTCGCGGCTCGGCACCATGGTGATGCTGATGCCGGCGATCGGCGAGCAGGCCGTGCCGGCGCGCATCCGGCTGGCGATGGCGCTCGTCCTGTGTCTGCTGTTCTATCCGCTCGTTGCCAATCTCTATCCCGCCGACCGGCTGGCGTCGCTTTCCTCCGTGCTCGTCCTGGCGGCCGGCGAAATGGCGGTCGGTTTCATGGTCGGGCTGGCCGCGCGGATCATCCTTGCCTCGTTACAGGTCGCCGGTACCACGATCGCGACGCAGGCTGGCCTTGCCTTCGCCCAGTCGGTTGATCCGAGCCAGGGCACGCAAGGCGCGCTCTATGGCAATTTCCTCAGTCTTCTCGGTATCGCTCTCATCTTTGCCAACGATCTGCACTATCTGGTGATTGGCGGGCTCTACGACAGCTTCACGCTGTTTCCACCGGGCCAGTGGCTGCCGATTGGGGACGCGGCGCAACTCGCGGTGATGGTCGTCGCCGATGCTTTCCGGGTCGGCATTCAGATGGCCTCGCCGTTCGTCGTCTTCGGTCTCGTCTTCTACCTCGGTCTTGGCCTCCTCAACCGGCTGATGCCACAGGTCCAGATCTTCTTCATCGCCATGCCGGCCAATATCCTGTTCGGCCTCATTCTCACCTTTCTGCTGATCGCTTCGATCATGGCGTGGTTCCTGTCCCACGTCGAAACCGGCCTCGGCCGCTTCCTGGTCCAATAGGCGCAAGGGGAACACGCGATGGCCGACGAAACCGACCAATCGGAAAAAACAGAAGAACCGACACAAAAACGGCTCGATGACGCCATCAAGCGCGGCGATGTGGTCAAAAGTCAGGAGGTCAATTCCTGGTTCGGCATCGCCGGCGCAACTTTCGTCATTGCCATGCTGGCGCCGGCGGCCTCGCGCGATCTTGCACGGGTGCTGAAAGGGTTCCTCGAACATGCCGGCACGCTTTCGGTCGACGGCGGAGCCCTGATCCAGTTGTGGTACCACACGGGTGAGACGCTGGCGCTGGCGCTCGGCCTGCCACTCGTTGTTCTTGCGGCGCTGGCGGCGGCGAGCAATCTCCTTCAGCACGGTGTTCTATGGACGGTGGAGCCACTGACGCCGAAGCTGTCGAAGATTTCCCCGGCGTCCGGTTTCAAGCGGCTGTTTTCCAAGGAAAGTCTCGTCAACTTCGTCAAGGGCCTCGTCAAGCTCTCGGTGGTGGCGATCCTGATGGTGATGGTGCTGTGGCCCGATCGCGACCGGCTCGACACACTGGTGACGATGGATGTCAGCCAGCATCTGGTGGTGCTGAGGGAACTGGCGCTGAAGCTGCTCGGCGCAGTGCTTGCGGTGATGACCGTCGTCGCCGGCCTTGATTATCTCTGGCAGCGCCACCGCTGGCACGAGAAGCTGAAGATGACGCTGCGCGAGGTGCGCGACGAGCACAAGCAAAGCGAGGGCGATCCGGCTGTCAAGGGCAAGATCCGGCAGATCCGCATGGAGCGTAGCCGGCGCCGGATGATGGCCAATGTGCCGGAAGCGACCGTCGTCATCACCAACCCGACGCACTACGCGGTGGCGCTCAAATACGACGCGGGCATGCCGGCGCCGCTCTGCGTTGCCAGGGGCGCGGACGGGGTCGCGTTGAAGATCCGCGAGATCGCGCGGGAGTCTGACATCCCGATCATCGAGAACCCGCCGCTCGCCCGCTCGCTCTTTGCCACCGTCGATCTCGACGAAGAGATTCCGGAGGCGCATTATCGCGCGGTTGCCGAAGTTATCGGCTACGTGATGCGGCAGAAGAACCAGCGGCGCTGGTCGGCGAGCCGATAGGGCGCGAGAGGATCGAGGTGGCGGTTGCATGGAAATCGCTCCCGTTCCCTTATAAACACGGGGGTCGCGCCAGCGATTCGGCCCGTTGCCTAGTCGCTGGCGGGGCACGCGGGCAGAGTGATCGGGCAAGAGGATCGGGCAGGACGGCCGGGTCCCGGCGAACGGACGGAAAGGCGGCACGGCGTGCCGCTTGATGGGCATGCCGGGGGCGTTGAGGATACGATTTGGCGATGAGCAGCTTGGAAACGCAGTCGCGGGATAGCGATCCGGTCATCGACCGCTCGGAGCGCTCGGGCAACGTCGGGCTGCTGATCATTCTCTCCGTGGTTCTGGTCGCGGCCGCCGGTGCATTCGCCACTATGAGCGCTTACATGAGCCGGGAAGAGGTGGAGCCGTTCGTGCTCGCGCTTCTCGGCGTCCTGGCGGCGATCGGCGTCTTCTCGCTGTTCGCTGGCGCCATCGGTCTCCTGCGTTTCTCGGGGCGGGCCCAGAGCTTCGGCCTTGCCAAATCCTTCATGGACACGCTCACCGACGGCGTCGTGATCACCGACGACGAGGGGCGGATCGTCTATGCCAACAAGGCCTATGCCACGCTGGTCGGCGCGGAGGCAGCACATGACGTGCGCTCGGTCGAGCGGGTGTTTTCCGGCGAGTCCCATGTCTCGGAAATGGTCTACCATCTGTCGCAGGCCGCGGCCGACGGGCGGCGGGCGCAGGAGGATTTGCGGCTCACGCATCCGTTGTCGCCCAACGTTAGTGGGCCGCGCTGGTACCGGATCCAGATCCGGCCGCTCGAGGCCGATGAGGACAGTCCGAGGAAGGGCCTCGTCGTCTGGCGGGTTTGCGACATCACCAATGACCGCGACGAACAGGAGAATTCCTTCCAGGAGCTGCAGCGGGCGATCAATTTTCTCGACCATGCGCCGGCCGGCTTCATGTCGGCGGATGCCGGGGGGCGACTTCTCTACCTCAACGCCACGCTCGCCGACTGGCTCGGCTATGACCTCGCCCGTTTCGAACAGGGCTCGATCACACTCTCCTCGATCGTGCGCGGCGACGACGTCATCCTGCTTGATGCCACGGAGGGCGAACCGGGCACGACCAAGACCGACATTCTCGACCTCGACTTCGTCAAGCGCACCGGGCAAAGCCTGCCGGTGCGGCTCATCCACCGGGTGCCGTTCGGTCCTGACGGCAAGCCCGGCGATAGCCGGACGCTGGTACTCAACCGTTCGCCGGGCGAGGATATTTCCGAATCGCTGAGAGCGGCAGAGGTGCGCTTCGCGCGCTTCTTCAATTCCACCCCGATCGCCATTGCCTCTGTTGATCGCGATGGCCGGATCGGCGGCACGAACGTTCCGTTCCTGAAACTCTTCGGTCATGTTGCGGACAAGGATACCGGCAAGGCAAAGGGTGTTCTGAGCGATGTGGTGGCGCCGGACGAACGGGAAAAGCTGGTGGCCGCGCTCTCTGCCGCTGCCGCCGGTCAGGGCGAGATCCCGCCCGTTGATGCTTCGCTCGCCGGCGACAAGAACCGCAGTGCCCGCTTCTTCGTCTCTGCGGTCAAGGACGGCGAGGGGGAAGAGAACGCCGATGCGGCGATCGTCTACGTGTTGGAGACGACGGAGCAGCGGGCGCTCGAGGCACAATTCGCACAGAGCCAGAAGATGCAGGCAGTCGGCCAGCTCGCCGGCGGTGTCGCGCATGATTTCAACAACCTTCTGACGGCGATCATCGGTTTTTCCGATCTCCTCCTGTCGAACCACCGGCCGAGCGATCCGGCGTTCCAGGACATCATGAATATCAAGCAGAACGCCACGCGGGCCGCCGGTCTGGTGCGCCAGCTGCTGGCGTTCTCGCGCCGCCAGACACTCCGCCCGCAGGTGCTGGAGCTCGGCGACGTTCTCAACGATCTCTCCGTGTTGCTCGACCGGCTGCTGAGCGAGAAGGTGACGTTGAAGGTCGTCCACGGCCGCGATCTCTGGCCGATCATGGCCGACCTCAATCAGTTCGAGCAGGTGGTGATCAACCTGGCGGTCAACGCGCGCGACGCAATGCCAAGGGGTGGCACGCTGACGATCTGCACGCGCAACGTCGATGCCGCGGAGTCGGCGAAGCTCGACTACAAGGGACTGGTGCCGGCGGACTATGTGCTCGTCGATGTGGAAGACGATGGCACCGGCATGCCGCCGGAGGTGCTGGAGAAGATCTTTGAGCCGTTCTTCTCCACCAAGGACGTCGGCAAGGGTACGGGCCTCGGGCTTTCCACGGTCTACGGCATCATTAAGCAGACAGGCGGTTTCATCTATCCCGACAGTACACAGGGCAAGGGCACCGTCTTCCACATCTTCCTGCCGCGGCACATTCTGAGCGAAAAGGAAGAGGTCAAGAAGTCGGTGGAATCGATCTCGCTCAGCGATCTCACGGGCGATGCGAAGATCCTCCTGGTGGAGGACGAGGAGGCAGTCAGGGCGTTTGCGGCCCGCGCGCTGACCTCACGCGGCTATACGGTGCTGGAAGCAAGCACTGGCGCCGAGGCGCTCGACGTCATGGACGAAGAGGAGGGCGAGATCGACCTCGTGGTTTCCGACGTGGTGATGCCGGAAATGGACGGGCCGAGCCTCTTGGTGGAACTGCGCAAAGCGCGGCCGGACCTGAAGATCATTTTCGTCTCGGGCTACGCCGAGGAGGCGTTCAAGAAAAATCTGCCGGAAAACGAGAAATTCCACTTCCTGCCGAAGCCGTTCTCGCTGAAGCAATTGGCGACGGCGGTTAAGGAGACGCTGGCGGAAGAGGACTCCTAGGGGTGGACCTGGCTCTTTCGGCTGACTGATCGCCCTGCCACGGCGCGCATTCGGGCGCGGATTTTTTCTTTCAGATTACGGCTTCTTTCCTTCTTGTTTTACTTTTTTATTTCTGTATTGATAGTGCGATATTGGCAATAATAGGCCTTATCTCGGGGGGATTCAGGCATGGTGAGGTTTCTTCTGGTCTTTGTTGCGCTGGTGGCGCTTTCCGGTCCGTCATTGGCCCAGAACAACGTGGGCGGCAAACAATTCTGCTCGAAGTATGCAGAGAATGTTTCCAGGATCGCAAAAAACGCCATCGCGCAGAATTCGTCCTGCTTCGATCCCGACAAGGGGATGCACGGCGATTACCAGTCCCATTATAACTGGTGCATGAGAACGCCGCGCGCTTCCGTCAAGGGTGCTGCCAAGAATATTCGCCGGCTGGCTCGCCAATGCAGGGCGCAGGCAAGCGGGAACCGTCCGGGCGGCGATCGCTTTTGCCAGCAATATGCCTCGAGCGCTGCGGATGTCTCCAAGCAAGCCATTGCACGCAATCCGGCCTGCCTGATGCCGGACAAGGGCGTGCATTCCTATTATAAGGGGCATTACGACTGGTGCATGAAAACGCCGCGCGCCACCGTCGAAGGGGCCGCCAAAAATATTCGCCGGCTGGCTAGGGCCTGCTCGCGCTAGGGTGAGGTCGCTCGGCCGGCCGTTCCGAAACCGGTCCGTCCGAATCGCACCCGCGCTGGTTTTGGCGAGAGGCGGGACGTCTCCGGCTGGCGAACAAATCGGATGTAGCGTCTTTCGCCGCGCCGTCTTTTCCGGTGCCGAGCCAAGGACAGGCGTCACTTCGCCGTAGGCGCTGTCCTGTCGTTTCGGGCGGCGAGGATGGCCGCCAGATTGTCCTCAATCCAGTCGGCCAGAGCCGCTACCCGTGTCGAGGCCTCGCGGCCGAGGGGCGTCAAGCTGTATTCCACATGCGGCGGGACCACGGGCCTGGCCTCGCGATTGACGAGGCCGTCTTCCTCAAGTGCCCGTAAGGTCTGCGCCAGCATCTTTTCGCTGACACCGGTTATTTTCCGGCGCAAGTGCGCGAAGCGATGCGTTCCGCCCATCAAGGCTACCAGAACCAGAACGGCCCAGCGGCTGGTCATGTGCTGCAGGATTGCGCGCGAGGGGCATTCCTGGGCGAAGACGTCGCCGCGCGCCATCCGTGCCGAAAGGCTTTCGCCCGTGGCGGCATGGGTTTCGCTCATGTTCGGCTCCAAAAATCTTCATGCTTACTTTTAGGTATGTACTTTCAAAAAGTTTGTAAAGACATATGTGTCTGCCATCATTCGTCGATACCCAGGGAGACACATCGTGATTGTCGTTACAGGAGCTTCCGGCCAGCTTGGCAGGTTCGTTATCGAAGGCCTTCTGGCGAAGGTCGCGCCGGAAGACATTGTCGCCGCCGTCAGGTCGCCGGAAAAGGTTGCAGACCTTGCGGCCAAGGGCGTTCAGGTCCGCGAGGCCGATTACGACCGGCCGGAAACGCTCGCCCCGGCCTTTGCCGGCGCCGACAAGCTGCTGCTCATTTCCGGCAGCGAGGTCGGTAAACGTGCGCCGCAGCACAAGGCGGTGATCGATGCGACTAAGGTGGCCGGCGTGAAATTCATCGCCTATACCAGCCTTCTGCATGCGGACACCTCGCCGCTCGGACTTGCCGGGGAACACAATGCGACGGAGGCTTATCTCGCCGAGGCGGGCGTGCCCTATGTCCTTCTGCGCAACGGCTGGTACACGGAGAATTACGCCGCCTCGATTTCGTCGGCTCTCGAACATGGTGCTTTCGTGGGCGCAGCCGGCGAGGGGCGGATTTCGTCAGCGGCGCGGGCCGACTATGCCGCAGCCGCTGTCGCGGTGCTGACCGGCGAGGGGCATGCGGGCAAGGTCTATGAATTGGCTGGCGACGACTCCTACACGCTTGGCGAGTTCGCCGCCGCGCTTTCGCGTCTTGCCGGCAAGACTATTCCCTACAGCAATATGAGCGAGGCCGAGTACAGGGGCCTCCTGGTGAGCGTCGGCCTGCCGGAAGGGCTTGCCAAGATGCTTGCCGATTCCGATGCCGGAGCCGAAAAGGGCGGGCTCTTCGACGACAGCAAGACGCTCTGCGCGCTCATCGGCCGCCCGACGACACCCTATGAAGAGGTGATCCGGGCCGCGCTGGCGTAACCCTTCCTGGCCCCAATGCGATTTCGGCCGGACACCACCAGGCGTCCGGCCGTTTTCGTTTTCTGAGTGGTCGATTGAGAGGTCGATCCGTGGATCGGCTCAGAACGTGTCGCCGGTGCGGAAGTCTCCGCCGCCGAAGGTGCCGCCGGTGTCGAAGCCGTCGCCGCCGAAGGTTCCGCCACCGATGTCGCCGCCAGAGGGGAAGCCCGGGAAGCCGCTGGTGTTCCCGAAGCCGCCGAAGTCGCCCATGATGATCGGCCCGCCGATGTGCCCGCGCCGGCGCGGACGGCGCCGCGCGCCGCGCTCGATCCGCCGCCAGTAATCCCGGCCGGACATGCCGCCGCGCAGGAAATCCTTCAATACCGAGCCAACGATGGCATCGTCAGCGAATTCCGCGCCGTAGTCGTCGTAACGATTGCGGCGGAAGTCGGTGCTGATGCGGGTCAACTCCTCGCGTCGACGCGACAGCCGTTTGAGGCGGAGCCGGTCGTCGTCGATGCCCGCCTCGATCTCGCGGATGCGCTTGTTGGCGGCCTCGATCCGTTCCAGGATCCGTTCGTCTTCCGGCGAAGGTGTGGCGAAGGCTTCCTTCCACAGGCGGCGCAGGTCCTGAGCCTGCAGGGATTCACCGAGCGCGGAGATGGCGTCCTTGAAATAGATATCCTCGCCGTCGCCGTATTTCGCCTCGTCGTCGCGGGCCCGCTCCAGCTCCGCGGAGAGTTCCTGGTAGCGCTTGTCGAAGGCGTTGATGTCGGCGCGCATGCGGGCAATCTCCTTGTCCAGCCCGCCGCCACCCTGTTCCTCGATTGCCGACTTCTCCAGCTCTTGCAGCTTTGCCATCTCCCCGGCGAGTTTCGCCTTCACCTTCTCCACATGCTCGGTGAGACGAACCGGGATTTCGGTCAGGACGGCATAGTTGGCGCGTGCTTCGTGATAGCGCACGAGGCTGGCGACCCAGCGATCGAGCATGCGGATGACGTTGCTCGCGCGGTAGTCGGAAGTGCCGAACTTGCGCTCCCAAAGGTACATGAAAAGCGGATCTTCGCGATAGGGCTTGCCCTTCTCGATGCGGTCTTGGTCCGCCGTCTTCGCCTTCTCTTCCGCGGCCTTCAGCGTTGCGGCGGCCGTCTCGACGATTGTGTGCTGGCGTTGCCAGTCGGTATTTTCGGCGAGCCGCGCCTCGGCTTTTTCCATGGCGTCCTCGAGTTGTGCGCTCGCAGCGTCGAGCGCCTCGGTCCGGCCGTTGCGCATCTCCGCGAGCTTGTCGAGATCGCGCTCGATGCGTTCGCGGTTCTTCACCAGCATGTGCATGGCTTCCTCGCGCTCGGCAAGGAGCTTCCTGGCACGGCGGCCGGCGGCATTGAGCCGGCCCGCCAGCGCCTCGCCGCCGCCGTCTCCCAGGCGGAAGCGGGCAAGGTCCTCATAGGCCTCTGTCTGCTCCGCCCTGAGGCGCGTGATCTTTTCGCTGGCGGCGGACAGGCTGTTGTTGAGGCTCGTTTCCTCGCGCCGGATGTCTGCGAGGGCCTGGTCGATCTCGGAAAGGGCGTTGCGGCCGCTGATCATGACAGGCGCTCCTTACGGTTTCTGGAGGGGGCGAGGGGGCTGCCGGAGGCGGTCGGGGTTACCATTGCGTGATCCGCCCGTCCTCGACCGGCATCGACCATTTCGGCTCCAGATAGCCGCGCTCCTTCACGCCGATATCGGCGTTGTCGACGATGCCGTCGGCGCTCTTGTCGCGCCGGACCTCATTGAAGACCTTCGCCGGCACGCGCACCCCCCAGATCTTCACCCGTTTCGTCGTGCCGTCCTCCTCGCTGGTGATGTCGAGGGGGACGACGTCGCCTGTCGGACCGATCGCTTCGACGATCAGATAGTAGTTCCGCGCCTGCTGGTTGGCCTTGGGGATGCGTGAGGCGCCCGTTGGCGTTCCCGGCCGCGAAACGATTCTGACCGTGTAGGCCTGGCGCAGATCCCGCAGCAGGGTCTGCATATCGGCGACGGCCTTGCGCGCCTTTTGCGCATCGCCGGCGGCGATGGCGTCGGTCGCGGCCTGCGCCAGCGTTTCGGCGCGGCTGCGGGCGGCGTCTTCCTTCGCCTCGGCAAGAATTGCTGCCTTGGTGTCCGCGATCGCGGTGGGAAGTGTAACGGTCAGTTCCTGGCGCGCTTCCTCGGCCGCGAGCTGGCGCGGACGTTCAACAGCCAGGTACCAGCCGGCGACGATGACGACGAGGGCGAGAATGGCGATCGCCGCCCATTTGCCCCAGACCATGCGCGAGACGTAGATGCGGGCGAGCGTGCGCGAAAAGCCGACGCTGGGCGGACGGTAGACGAAGCGGTCTTCGGCGAGCGCCTTGACACCCTCCGCGAGGATCTGATCGGGGACCTCGATGCCCTGGTTCCGGTATATCTCGCGCAGGCGGTCGATCAGCTTGTCCTCGCGCTGATCGCTGGTCAGCTCGCGCTCGACCACCAGTTCGCGGTGACGCAATGTGTCCACCACGTCCATTGCCATCATCAGTTCGTCAAGCGGCTGGTCGGTCTTTTGTGCGGTATCCGCCATGAACCCGTAATCCCTTCAGGGCCGTGGGCCTGCGAGGGCCTTTTTCTCTTCCGGTCGCGCCGCGCCGGGAGGGCGCGCGTCCGAATTGCCTTGCCGTCAGACAAGCGGGCAGCCGGCAAGGCCGCCCGCCGGGTGGAATGCGATCATGCCGTCCGCCACCCCGGGTGTTCCCGGGGCGACGGCAAGCCGTTTGCGGCTCAGCTCTTGTCGAGGAGAAGGGCGTTGCCCTCGGCGGCTAGACGGGCGAGGCGACGCTTGCCGTCCTCTACCGCGTCGCGGATCTCCTCGGAATTTTTCGTCGACTGCACGCGCATCTCGGAGATGATCTCGCGCGAGCGTTCCTGGAAGGTGACGACGGAATCGACAAGCTTCTTGACCGCGTCGGCGCGGACCGTCGGGCCGTAGCCGGCCTTGACGGCCTCTTCCTGAACGACATTGCCGATCTCGGCCAGTGTTTCCAGGCTCTTTGACACGCCTTCCTTCATCTCGTTCAGCGTCTTCGTCGCCTCGTGGAGGCCGAAGAGGCCGGTGAAGGAGGCCTTGAGCGCCGTCAACACCGTTTCGTTGGTGGAAAAGAAGCTGACCGACTGCTGGTAGACCCGCTCCTTGGCGTTGGTGGTCTGCATCAGCCGCGCCATGACCACCTCGGAGGTGTTGTAGCCGATGGTGAGGTTGTCGGAGAGGTCCTTGGCGATCTGGTAGCGGGATTCCTCATCCTGCATTTCGCGGAGACGCTCGTCGCGGGCCATTTCGAGACGGGCGCGTTCCGAGGCTTCCTTACCGGCAAAGTTGGCGACCGTGTCGGAAGCCGCCGACAGGCGCTCCTTGGCGGCGGTGAGTTTGGCCTCGGCCTTTTCCAGCACTTCCAGCGCCAATACCTCGGCCTGCTTCAGCGCGCCGCGGAAGTCGCGATAGGCGTTGAGGATGATGTGTTCGCGCTCGATCTGGTCCTTGGTGTCGCGGGCGACCTCCAGATAGGTGTCGCGGATCTTGTCGAACCGGTCGGAAATGTCGCCGCGAGCGACCTTCATCCAGACGTTGGAGACGCGCTCGAAGAAGTCGATCTTGCCGTCGTCGAGCTGGTCGACGAGCGACTTGGCGTCGTCACGAATGGAATTGAAGCCGTTGGTGATATCCTCGTAGCGCTGGCCGATGGACATCGCCGTGATCTGCTCACGCACGACCTCGTTAAACACCGATTGCTGGTTGAGCGTCCGGTTAATGACCACGACGCGGTCGGGGTCGAGTTCGGAAATCTGTTGCAGGAGCGCGGTGACGGGCGTCTCCTCCGGTGTCTGTTCAGGCAGGACGCCCATGTCCCTCAACGCCGTCGTGGCACGATCGAGATACTGCATGGGTTTCAAGGTCAAGTCGCTCATCGGTTCCGTTTCTCCCCGCTCCGGCGCAATAGCTTATGGCGCCGCTCTCCGAGTGTGTCGCCCGCCCGGAAACAGGCGGAAAACCATAGCCGCTCGCTTTCGCCGATGCCAGCAAAACCCCATCGGGAGAATTCGGCGTCGACCGGTCTCTAGATGGGACAGCGCGGGCGGCGGCGCAAGCGCTTGCCATGCGGCCCCGGCACTCGGGCCGTGCGCTGCGATACGCACGCTAGGCGGTCGATGATGGCAGGTTTACGACGGCGCGGCGGCGGGCGTGATGATCGAAATTGCCGGGCACCTCGTAACAGAGGGCTGATTCTGCGAACCGGTCCGGCGGGAAGGCCGGTCGCGACGGGGGGCATACGGCGCGGAACGCCGAGCGAACATTTCTAAAATTATCTTTTCATAACAAGCGTATGGGAATGGGCTTGCGAAACGGAACAAAACATGTACATTAACATGAATTGAACCAAGAGCCGCTTCATGAAATAAGGAGCCGACGGCGATGTCTCAGGCCTCACTTCGCCTCATCGAGGGCAAGACTATGGATAAAACGAAGGCGCTTGACGCTGCGCTTAGCCAGATCGAACGGGCTTTTGGCAAGGGCTCCATCATGCGGCTCGGGCAGGGCTCGGTGGTCGAAGTGGAAGCCGTTTCGACGGGGTCCCTCGGTCTCGACATCGCGCTCGGCATCGGCGGTTTGCCACGCGGACGTGTGGTGGAGATCTACGGACCGGAATCGTCGGGCAAGACGACGATGGCGCTCCACACCATTGCCGAAGCGCAGAAGAAGGGCGGTATCTGCGCCTTCATCGATGCGGAGCACGCACTCGATCCGATATACGCCAGGAAACTCGGGGTGAAGATCGATGATCTCCTGATCTCGCAGCCGGATGCCGGCGAGCAGGCGCTGGAGGTTGCCGATACCCTGGTGCGTTCCGGGGCGATCGATGTTCTGGTGGTCGATTCCGTCGCCGCGCTGACGCCGCGTGCTGAACTGGAAGGCGAGATGGGAGATTCCCTGCCGGGCATGCAGGCGCGACTGATGAGCCAGGCGCTGCGCAAGCTGACGGCTTCGATCTCGCGCTCCAACTGCATGGTCATCTTCATCAACCAGATCCGTATGAAGATCGGCGTGATGTTCGGCAGCCCGGAGACGACGACCGGCGGCAACGCGCTGAAGTTCTATGCGTCGGTCAGGCTCGATATCCGGCGTATCGGCTCGATCAAGGACCGCGATGAGGTCGTGGGCAACCAGACCCGCGTCAAGGTCGTCAAGAACAAGCTCGCACCGCCGTTCAAGCAGGTCGAATTTGACATCATGTACGGCGAGGGCGTGTCGAAGACGGGCGAGTTGCTCGATCTCGGCGTCAAGGCCGGTATCGTTGAAAAGTCGGGCGCCTGGTTCTCCTACGACAGCCAGCGGCTCGGTCAGGGGCGCGAGAATTCCAAGCAGTTCCTCAGGGACAATCCAGAGATTGCCGGCGCGATCGAAATGGCGGTTCGCCAGAATGCCGGCCTGATCGCCGATCAAATTCTGCAGGGTGAACCGGAAGACGACGAGGACGGGGCGGCAGAAGCCTGATTGCCCGGTTCTTCCAGGAGACGATCAAGGGGCCGGTGCCGGGGTTGACGGCACCGGCCTTTGATTTTCTGGCCTTTGATTTTCTGGCCTCAGTTTTCTGTCCCTGGTTTTGGGCCCTTAGTTTCTCGCCCCTTGTTTCCTCCCGCTCTTTTGTCTTTCGGGTATGGCTTGCGGATCGGTGCTTGATCCCGGCACAGAAAGCATACCTATGCGGGGGCGGGTTTTTGCGCGTCGCCCGCGCGCTTTTGTGGACAGGCCGGGCGGCGGCGGATAAAACCTCAGCGCACCGTTTTCGTCCGGCATTGCCGGGTTTCGGGCGGGGCATGGATCTGAGACGGGGCATGGGACAGGGCAGCGGCGAATATTGCCCAGCGGCCTGTCAGCGCCTCCCGTCGTCAACACGAACAATGATCCGGTTTCGGTTCGCGCTTTCCCGCGCTGCCGGATCCGGTCCAGGGGACCATCGGTCGGCATGAGTGGCGTAAACGAAATCCGCACGGCTTTTCTCGAGTATTTCAAGCGCAATGGACACGAGATCGTGGCGTCGAGCCCGCTTGTTCCGCGCAACGATCCCACGCTGATGTTCACCAACGCTGGCATGGTCCAGTTCAAGAACGTGTTCACCGGGCTTGAAAAGCGGCCTTACGACCGGGCTGTGACGTCGCAGAAATGCGTGCGCGCCGGCGGCAAGCACAACGATCTCGATAATGTCGGCTATACCGCGCGGCATCACACCTTCTTTGAGATGCTCGGCAATTTTTCCTTCGGTGACTACTTCAAGGATCGGGCGATCGAGCTCGCTTGGACACTTGTCACGAAGGAGTTCGGTCTGCCGAAGGACAAGCTCATCGTCACGGTCTATTCCGAGGATGATCAGGCGTTCGACCTGTGGAAATCGATTGCCGGGCTCTCCGATGACAAGATCATCCGCATCCCCACCTCGGACAATTTCTGGTCGATGGGCGAGACGGGCCCGTGCGGTCCCTGCTCGGAGATCTTCTACGACCACGGAGAGCATATTCCCGGTGGCCCCCCGGGCTCGCCGGACGAAGACGGCGACCGCTTCATCGAGATCTGGAACCTCGTCTTCATGCAGTTCGAGCAGATGACGAAGACCGAGCGGGTCGATCTGCCCCGTCCGTCGATCGATACCGGCATGGGGCTGGAGCGGATCGCCGCGGTCATGCAGGGCGTCCACGACAACTACGACATCGACCTCTTCAAGGCTCTGATCGGTGCCTCGGAGGAACTGACCGGGGTCAAGGCGGAAGGCGCTGCGTCGGCAAGCCATCGCGTCATTGCCGACCACCTCAGGGCAACGAGCTTTCTCATCGCCGACGGCGTCCTTCCCTCCAATGAGGGCCGTGGCTACGTGCTGCGCCGTATCATGCGGCGGGCCATGCGCCATGCGCATCTGCTTGGTGCGCGCGAGCCGCTGCTGTGGCGCCTGGTGCCGACGCTGGTGCGCGAGATGGGTCGGGCCTATCCCGAACTCGGCCGTGCCGAGGCGCTTGTGGAGGAAACGCTGAAGCTTGAGGAAGTCCGCTTCCGACGCACCCTGGAGCGCGGCCTTTCGCTTCTGGAGGACGCGACCACCTCGCTCGATGCCGGCGCGACGCTCGACGGCGAGACGGCCTTTAAGCTCTACGACACCTACGGTTTTCCGCTCGACTTGACGCAGGATGCGCTCCGGCCGCGTTCGATCGCGGTCGACACCGACGGTTTCGAGGTGGCAATGGAGCGCCAGCGCGCAGAGGCGCGCGCGGCCTGGGCGGGGTCCGGCGAAGCGGCGACGGAATCGCTCTGGTTTGCCCTTCGCGATGAGGTTGGCGGCACCGAATTCCTTGGCTACGAGGCGGAGAAGGCTGAAGGCATCGTGACGGCGCTCGTCGCTGACGGCGCGCGCGTCGAGACCCTCAAGGAGGGCATGGAAGGCGCGGTTATCGTCAACCAGACGCCTTTCTACGGGGAATCCGGCGGTCAGGTCGGCGATACCGGCACGATCACTCTCGGCAACACGCGGTTCCGGGTGAGCGATGTCCAGAAGAAGGCCGAGAATGTCTTCGTCCATCTCGGTGTTCTGGAGGCCGGGGAACTGGCAATCGGCGATGCGGTCGAGCTTGCGGTCGATGGCGAGCGGCGGGCGGCGATCCGCTCCAACCATTCCGCGACGCACCTTCTTCACGCCGCGCTTCGCTCTGTGCTTGGAAGCCATGTCGCCCAGAAGGGTTCGCTCGTCGCCCCTGACCGGCTGCGCTTCGACTTCAGTCATCCCAAGCCTGTCGATGATGATGAACTCGTCGCGATCGACGAGATCGTGAACACGGTCGTGCTGCAGAACGCGCCGGTGGAAACGCGGCTCATGGCGGTTGATGAGGCGATCGAATCCGGTGCCATGGCGCTTTTCGGGGAGAAATACGGTGACGAGGTTCGCGTCGTCACGATGGGCGATGCGCTCGACCAGTCCGGCAAGCCCTACTCGGTGGAGCTGTGCGGTGGCATTCATGTGCGTCGCACCGGGGATATCGGCCTCTTGACCGTTCTTGGCGAGTCAGCGGTCGCGGCGGGCGTCCGCCGCATCGAGGCGGTGACCGGCAAGGCCGCGCGCCACTATCTGGAAGCGCAGGATCGCCGGGTTCGCGAGACGGCCGGCGTTCTTCGGGTTGCACCCACCGACATGGTCGACCGCGTGACGACTCTGCTTGACGAGCGCCGTAAGTTGGAGCGCGAACTTGCCGAGGCAAAGAAAGCGCTCGCCATGGGTGGCGGCAATGGCGCGGGCGAGATGCCGGTACGCGAGATCGGCGGCGTCAAGGTCATGGCTCGCGCCGTGACGGGCATCAGCCCGAAGGACCTCAAGGGCCTCGTCGACGAAGGCAAGAAGAGCCTCGGCTCCGGTATCGTCGTCATTGCCGGCGCGTCGGACGACGGCAAGGCAGGCATCGTCGTTGGCGTCACGGCGGATCTGACCGACCGCTTCAATGCGGTCGATCTCGTCCGCCTCGGATCGGCCGAACTCGGCGGCAAGGGTGGCGGCGGCCGTCCGGACATGGCGCAGGCGGGCGGGCCGGATGGCTCGCGTACCAAGGAAGCCATCGCCGCGATCGAGGGAGCGATCGGCGCGGGCGCCTGATATCTCCCGGACCGGCGCCGGCCGGTCGATGCGCGTAGCTGGCAAGCTTTGTCAACTTTTTCGCGTTAACTTTCCCGTCGGGGACGACTGACGGGAAAGATGCGGTTATGGGCGCGGGTACAGGGGGCACGACGCGTTACGCGCGGGCGAAACGGCGCACCTTCGAAATCCTGGAGGAGGGCGCAGCTGGCGACCTGACCAGCAAGCTGGTTGACCGCGGCCTGATCGTTCTCATCCTGGTGAACATGGTGCTGGTGGCGCTGGAGACCGTGCCCGGCTACGAGGTGCGCTACGGCGCGTTCTTTCTGTGGGCGGAGGTCATCTCCGTCGCGCTCTTTTCCATCGAATATGTGGCGCGAGTTTGGGTCGCGGACGCCTTCACCAACCTCAGGCATCAGCGGCCGATCATGGCGCGGCTGCGCTACATGGCGAGCCCGTCAGCGATCATTGACCTCCTCGCCATCCTGCCGTTCTTCATCAGTTTCCTGCTGCCGGTCCTTGACCTTCGCATGCTCAGGGTTTTCCGGCTGGTGCGGTTTCTAAAGCTCCTGCGCTATTCGGCAGGTCTCAGGTCGCTTACCTCCGCTATCCAGGCGGAGCGCCGCGCGCTCCTAGGCAGCATCGTCATCATCATGGGCGTGGTTCTCTTTGCCGCCTCGCTCATGCATCTCATTGAACACGCCGTCCAGCCGCAAGCGTTCGGGTCTATTCCGGCCGCGATGTGGTGGGCCATCACGACGCTGACGACGGTCGGCTATGGCGACGTGGTGCCAATGACGCCGGCCGGCAAGGTCATCGCCGGGGTGGTCATGCTGGCCGGCTATGGCATGTTCGCGTTGCCGATCGGCATCGTCGCGACGGCCTTCGCGCGCGAGATCCACCAGCGCGATTTCGTCGTCACCTGGGGCATGGTTGCGCGTGTTCCGCTCTTTGCGGAGATGTCGGCATCGGAAATCGCGGAGGTGATGAAGCTCCTGCGGGCGCAGATGGTGGAGGCGAACGCGGTGATCGCGCGCAAGGGCGAGCCGGCGTGCTCGATGTATTTCATCGCCGCTGGCCAGGTACGGATCGACCTCCCGGACGGGCGACACGACCTAGAAGACGGCGCCTTTTTTGGTGAGGTGGCGGTCCTCAAACGGACCGTGCGCTCGGCCGACGTGAAGGCGCTGACCCGTACCACGCTTCTCGTGCTCGATTCCGACGACCTGCATATTCTGATGTCGCGCAACGAGGCGATCCGCGCGCATATCCTGACGGTCGCGCGCTCGCGGCTCGGCAGCGAGATCGTGACGCCGGGCGGCGATATGGTCGCTGAGGAACTGGGGCCCGGCCGCGCGCCGGAAGGGGAAGCATGACACGCAACGAAGGGGCGTATGTCTCGGGGGAAAGCGCCGGCGAGCGCGGTCTTGCCTCCGTCGCCTGGATCCGCTGATGGATCGCTAGCGCTGGCCACCTCTCGTCTTGCGGCGGCCGACATTCCTGTCGTCGCGGCCGGAGCTAGGATCGTCAGCCCCTCCTGGCAGCGGATGCGCGCCGCCGCGGCCACGTGGCGGGATTGAGCCCGGGGCGGACGGTCGTTCCCACAAAAAAGCGGCGGGGAATGCCCCGCCGCTTTTCATCTCTGGTTGGCTGAAAGCCTTTCGCTTCCGGCTCCCGTCCCGTTCAGGAAGCCATGGCCTTCTGCAGGTTCTCGTCGACCTTGTCGAGGAAGGCCGTGGTAGAGAGCCAATGCTGTTCCGGGCCGACGAGGAGCGCCAGATCCTTCGTCATGAAACCGGATTCGACAGTGTCGATGCAGACCTTCTCCAGCGTTTCGGCGAAGGCCTTGAGGGCCTCGTTGCCGTCGAGCTTGGCGCGATGTTCCAGGCCGCGGGTCCAGGCGAAGATCGAGGCGATGGAGTTGGTCGAGGTCTCCTTGCCTTCCTGGTGCAGGCGGTAGTGGCGGGTAACGGTGCCGTGCGCGGCTTCCGCCTCGACGGTCCTGCCGTCAGGGCTCATCAGCACCGACGTCATCAGGCCGAGCGAGCCGAAGCCCTGGGCTACCGTGTCAGACTGCACGTCGCCGTCGTAGTTCTTGCAGGCCCAGATGAAGCCGCCGGACCACTTCAGCGCGGAAGCGACCATGTCGTCGATCAGGCGGTGCTCGTAGGTGAGGCCCGCCTTGTCGTAGTCCGCCTTGAACTCGGCCTCGAAGACCTCCTGGAACAAATCCTTGAAGCGGCCGTCATAGGCTTTCATGATCGTGTTCTTGGTGGAGAGATAGACCGGCCACTTGCGCTCAAGGCCGTAGTTGAAGGTGGCGCGGGCGAAGTCGCGGATGGAGTCGTCGAGGTTGTACATGGCCATGGCGACACCGGAGGAGGGGAAGTCGAAGACTTCCTTTTCGATGACGTCGCCGTCGTCGCCGACCCACTTGATGGTCAGCTTGCCCTTGCCGGGCACCTGGAAGTCGGTGGCGCGGTACTGGTCGCCAAAGGCGTGGCGGCCGATGACCATGGGCTTGGTCCAGCCCGGAACCAGCCGGGGGACGTTCTTGCAGACGATCGGCTCGCGGAAGACGACGCCGCCAAGGATGTTGCGGATGGTGCCGTTCGGCGAGCGCCACATCTTCTTGAGGTCAAATTCCTCGACACGTGCCTCGTCGGGCGTGATGGTCGCGCACTTCACGCCGACGCCATATTCCTTGATGGCGTTGGCGGCGTCGACGGTGACCTGATCGTCGGTGGCGTCGCGGTGCTCGATGCTGAGATCGTAGTACTTCAGGTCGATGTCGAGATAGGGATGGATCAGCTTGTCCTTGATCAGCTTCCAGATGATGCGGGTCATCTCGTCGCCGTCGATCTCGACGACCGGATTCTCGACTTTGATTTTCGCCATGCTGGTTCGACCTCTTGCTATCGATAAAGGAAAGGGCAGGCGCTCGGCGGACGTGCGCGCGGGGCGCCGTCTCCGCGGCTTCACGCCGCACAACTCGGGCGCCGGTATAGCAGAGGGGCGGGAAAGCGGGAAGGCCGTCCTTAGGCGGAATCGCGTATCGGCGTGTGTTTTCGGGATGCTGCAAACGTGCGGAGCGGATTCTCGCATCAGAACGCTTCATTTTCCGCCTTCGCTCCTGTACATGCCATTCCATGACAGAGAGATCAAACGTCGGTAAACCGGCGATCATCCTTGTCGAGCCGCAGCTCGGCGAGAACATTGGCACGGCGGCCCGCGCGATGGCCAACTTCGGCCTCGACGCGCTGCGCATCGTCAACCCGCGCGACGGCTGGCCGAGCGAGAAGGCGCGCGCGGCGGCAAGTCGCGCCGACCATGTCATCGATGCAGTGAAAGTCTATGAAACTGCACAGGAGGCGGTCGCCGATCTCAGTTTTGTCTACGCGACGACGGCGCGCCCGCGCGGCATGTCCAAGCCGGTGCTCGGGCCGGCGGAAGCGGCTGCGCACGCTGCGCTGTTGGGGCGGCAGGCTACGCCGACCGGTATTCTCTTCGGCCGCGAACGCTGGGGCCTGACCAACGACGAGGTGGCGCTCGCCGACGAGATCGTCACGCTGCCGGTCGATCCGACCTTCGCCTCGCTTAACATTGCGCAGGCGGTGCTGATCCTTTCCTATGAATGGCGCAAGGCGTCGATCGGTGACGAACTGCCGTTCTCGACGACGGAAAACGCACCGCCGGCCTCGAAGGACGACGTGCTCAGGCTGATGGCGCACCTGGAAGGCGCGCTTGACGACGTCCATTACTTCCGGCCACCGGAAAAGAAACCGGTGATGACGCGCAATCTTCTCAACATCCTGCAGAAGGCGCGGCTTTCCGAACAGGAAACGCGCACGCTGCGCGGCGTCGTCGCTGCCCTCGAACATGGACCGCTGACCGATCGGGAGGTCGCGGAGCGTCGCCGGGCGCGCAAGGCCGCGCAGGAGGCCGAAAGTGACGAGGGTTCGCTGATCGATGACGGCGAGGTGGAGACCGAGCGTTGACCAAGCGCCTGATGGTGTTCGATTCCGGCATTGGTGGCGTTACGGTGTTGCGCCGGCTGATCGAACATCTGCCGCGCGCCGATTTTACCTATGTTGCCGACGACGCGGGCTTTCCCTACGGTCCGCAGCCGGCCGAGGCGCTCAGGCAGCGCATTGTCGATCTTTTCGACGACCTCATTGCGACCTATCGGCCCGACGCGGTCGTTATCGCCTGCAACACGGCCTCAACCCTAGTCCTTGCCGATCTTCGCGCCCGCCACCGTGTGCCGTTCGTCGGCACCGTGCCGGCGATCAAGCCGGCGGCGGCGCGAACGCGGTCCGGGCTCATAAGCGTGCTGGCGACGCCGGGAACGGTGGCGCGAGATTACACGCGCGACTTGATCGACCGGTTCGCGCCCGATGTCGACGTGACGCTGGTGGGCTCGAAGAACCTTGCGCGGATCGCCGAGGCGAGGTTGCGGGGTGAGCCGGTGGACTCTGGTGCGGTCGCGGCCGAGCTTGCGCCCTGTTTCGTGGACCGGGATGGCGTGCGGACCGATACGATCGTCCTTGCCTGCACCCACTTTCCTTTGCTTGTGGACCGCTTCATCGGTGTTGCGCCCTGGCCGGTCGACTGGCTTGACCCGGCTGATGCGATCGCACGCCGTGCGGCTGCCGTCCTCGGCGAGCCGGATGACGACCTGAGAGCGGCGGGCGGGCCGGTCCTTGGACGGATCGTCTTCACGTCGGGTACGGCACCGTTCGCCTCGCTCTCCGACCTCCTTAGGCGCGCGGAGTTTTCCGCCTGAGGCGGCCAGCCCGAGCCCAGCCGCGTGCTCTGCGCAAAGACCCGTCCTAGCCAGCCGCCTGTGCCGGGCGGTCTGCCCTGTCGTTCGGGCTTGTCCCTGCGCACAGGACTCTTGCGGTGTCCATTGTGGACCCGCTGCTTTCAACAACGCACCGCGTACTGTCGAGCCCGCCGTTCCCGGCTTTGAGGCAGGTGATGGCGAAACCGTCGGCAGAGGCCTTCGCCTTGTGCTTGGCCTGTGCGGTTTCGTGGGCAAGCGCATCGGTCTGGTCGAAGCAGACGCCCTTTTCCAGATGCAGGATCGCGATGGAGCAATCGAGCAGCGGGAAATTCGCCGTGCGGCCATGGCGGTCGGCGCTGGTGATAAAGCCGTTGGTGCGATCGGTGACGGTATAGAAGCTTTCGGCCTCGTGGCGGAAGGTCTGCTTGAGGGTGTTCATTTCCTTGAGGATGTTTGGCAGGTCGCTGTCGAGGAAACCAACGAAAAAGTCGTCGCCGCCGACATGGCCGAGATACACGCCCTTCTGGCACAGCAGTTTCCGCATCAGGTCGGAAAACAGCATGATCGCCCGGTCGCCGATGTGGAAACCGTAATTGTCGTTGAATGGCTTGAAATTGTCGAAGTCGATGTAGCAGATCGTCCGCTCCGATCCGGACTGGAGACCGATCTCGGCGATGAAGTCGGTGATCGAACCGTTGCCGGGAAGTCGCGAAAGAGGATTCTGGTCGCGCGCCTGGCGGATCCGCTTTTCGTTGATCATCTTTAAGAGGGCGGTGTTGGTCAGGAAGCCGACGTATTCCCCGCCCTCCACGATCGTCACGCCGTCGCTGTTGAGGACGCCGGCGAAGATGTCGAGGATCGTGTCCGGATCGGCGTTGATGTCGGCTATCGGGCTGTGAATGACGAAGGAGCGGACGGAAAGGTCGAGGCCGCTGTTCTCCAGCAGCGAGAAGCCGAAACGGTTATGGGTGTAGCGCTTCAGATTGGCTTCATGGATGAGCCCGAGGGGTTCGTTGCGTTCGTTGACGACCGGCAGGAAGCCGAATTCGTGCATGCTGGCGAACTTGGCGACGATCTGTTCCAGCGGAGCGTTGATGGACACGGGTGGAATCTGCAGGATTTCGCTGCGTACGATCAGGTTGCTGGCGTGGGCCGGGGAATTCGGCACGGCAGCCGCGATCTCATAGCACGGCCGCGCGCGGTTGAGGTCGACCGCAGGGCGGGCAATGAAATAGCCCTGTCCGAGGTCGCAATTGACCTCGCGGCAGACGCCGAGTTCGTCGGAGGTCTCGATCCCTTCGGCGACGACCCGCGCGCCCATGACGTGGGCGAGATGCGCGATGGTCGATACGAACACCCGCTTGCGATGATCGCGGTCGATCTGATCGATGAAGTAGCGGTCGATCTTCACGTAGTCCGGTTCGTACTCGTAGATCAGCCGGTAGCCGGAGAAATCGCGGCCGAAATCGTCGGCGGCGATGCGGATGCCGCGGTTGCGCATGGCGCCGATGAAGGCACGGAAGGGCTCGCGAACATAAGCCTGGTGGCTTTCCGCGATCTCGAAGCACAGCGTTGTGGGGCAGATGCCGAACGAGCGGGCGATGGCGATGATCTCGCCGCGCGGGTCGTCGGCGCCAGTCACGTCGCGTCCGTCGAGGTTGATGAAGAGATACTGGTCGGCTGCGTTCGGCAGCCGGCTGAATTTCTCGATGAGCTTTCGGAAGAGCGCGACTTCCAGCTCGGCGAGGTAGCCGTCTTCCAGGGCTTGATCGAAGAGTTCATGAATGGCGGCGTAGCCGAGCTCCTCGGTATGCCTGACGAGGCCCTCGGAGGCATAGGCGACGCCGGTCATCATGTCGACGATCGGCTGGAGCGCGTAGTCCACTGTGTCGATGATCGTCTCGAGCCGGATGCGCGATAGATCATCCAGCGCTTTCTGTTCCGAGGGGGATGGTTTCTGTCCCCCGGTCTTTGTCCCCGCGTCGTCTGTGCCGACGGTTGTCCACTTCAATTCCAAGGCCGCCATTGCTCTGCCTTCCCCACACCCGGCTTCGTTACGGTGATCGCGCGAGGTTCGGGGTGTCGCGCCCTGCGAAACCGCCGTTGTCCCCCATCTCACCCTGGAGGGAGCTTGGCGCGGGGATGTATAACGTGCGCTTGTGCTCTCATGAAATTCTCATGACAGCTGTGAATGCGGTTAGCGGATGGTGAACACTCAACGGGAATGCCTTGGGGGAAATGCCTTGGGGGAAATGCGCTCGAGGAGATGTCTTTGGGGGATTCGCATTGGGGGAAATGTGCCGAAAACGGGGGCGGAGATTTGACAAGTCTCCGCCGCTCCTGTATCGCACAAACCGCTGGCGCGGGTCCCTAACGGGCCCGCGTCCGTCTTTACGCACCCGAGGGGTTGTGCGGGCGCCTCGCCCGACCCCTGTCGGTTCATTGGCCGGATCCATTCCGGACCTTGAACAGAGGAGGGCGCGTTTCCTGACCAGCCGGACGACCCGTCCTTCACCGGATGGCATGCCGGCGCCAAGAAACCCACCGGATCCGGGGCCTCTGCCCGCCGGAGATTCGGGTCAACAGACTAGGAAACCGCGATGTCGAAGCGCTATTCCGCGAAGTACAAAATCGATCGCCGCATGGGCGAGAACATCTGGGGCCGTCCCAAGAGCCCGGTTAACCGGCGCGAATACGGCCCGGGCCAGCATGGCCAGCGCCGCCGGGGCAAGCTGTCCGACTACGGCGTGCAGCTCAAGGCCAAGCAGAAGCTCAAGGGCTACTACGGCAACATTTCCGAGAAGCAGTTCCGCCGTATCTACGACGAGGCGACCCGTCTGAAGGGCGACACGTCGGAGAACCTGATCGGCCTTCTGGAGAGCCGCCTCGATGCGATCGTCTACCGGGCGAAGTTCGTGCCGACCGTTTTCGCCGCGCGCCAGTTCATCAACCACGGCCACATCAAGGTCAACGGTCAGCGTGTCAATATCGCGAGCTATCGTTGCAAGGCCGGTGACGTGGTGGAAGTGCGCGAGCGCTCCAAGCAGCTCGTGACGGTTCTGGAATCGGTGCAGCTTCAGGAGCGCGACGTTCCCGACTATATCGATAGCGACCATAACAAGATGGTCGCGACCTATGTCCGCGTTCCCCAGCTCGCAGACGTTCCCTATCCGGTGCTGATGGAACCGAACCAGGTCATCGAATTCTATTCGCGCTGACGCCTTACCGCCGTCGCGCGACGACCACACGATTTTGCGATCAGGCCGCCTTCGGGCGGCCTTTTTGCGTTCCGGGGCCGGTTTTCCACTTTTTCTTGGGCCTCACTCCGCTTTCGCCTATCATTTGCGAAAAACGCGATATGAAGGGGAGGATGACATGGCGGACAGTGACCGGAGGCGTATCCGGGACAGCAGACATCCGGCGATCGACCGGCGGGGATTTCTTCAGGCGGCGGCCGGCGGAACGGCAGCCTTTCTCGCCTGGGGGCTGAAGATGGGGGTGGCCGTTGCCGCGCCGCCCGGTGTCCACCGCTTTTCGCACGGCGATTTCGAGGTCGTGGTGCTGACCGATGGCTATATCTCGCTGCCGGCCTCCAATCTCGCCCCCGACGTCTCGGAGGCGGAGCGGAACGCGGTTCTCACCGCGCACGGCCTTTCGACCGGCGAACATATCTCGCAGATCAACGTCGCGCTCCTGCGGAGGGGGGACGAACTGATCCTGATCGACACCGGCTCGGGCATGAATTTCGTCGCTACCGCCGGTCTCCTCGCCGACAGTTTCGACGCGGCCGGGATCAACCGCGAGGCGGTCGCCACCGTTCTTCTCACTCATGCCCACCCCGATCACGTCTGGGGCATCATCGACGATTTCGACGAGAGCGAGCGCTTCCCCAATGCGTCCTACGTAATGGGCGCGCACGAGTGGGATTTCTGGATGGCTCCGGACATCCTGTCGAAAGTGCCGGAGACGCTGCACGGCTTCGCGCTCGGGGCGCAGCGCAGCCTTTCGCCGGTGGCGGAAAAGACCCACCGGATTTCGGGCGAGACGGCGATTGCGCCGGGGATCACGATGGTCGATACGCCGGGCCACACGCCGGGGCACATGTCGGTCATGGTCGACGGCGGGAGCGACGGGATGCTGATGGTGACGGGCGATGCCTTCACCCACGCCGCCGTCTCCTTCGAGCGGCCGGAATGGCGCTTCATCCGCGACCAGGAGCCCGATGTGGCGATCGCGACGCGCAAGCGGCTCCTCGACATGGCGGCAACCGAGGCCATGTCGCTCGTCGGCTACCATCTGCCGTGGCCGGGTGTCGGCCGGGTGGAGCGCAAGGACGGTGGCTATCGCTACGTGCCAGCCTGAGATCCAGGGTTCCGGGACCTTGCATGAAAACGCCTCCCGCCGGGATACCGGGGGAGGCGTCTGGTCGTGTCTGTCGCGCGGTGCTGCCGCGCGGTCCTAGCCTGAAGAAGCCCGGAGTCAGGCGTTTGTCCAGAGTCAGGCGTTTGTCCAGAGTCAGGCGTTTGTCCAGAGTCAGGCGTTTGTCCGGAGTCAGGCGGTTTCGCGGACCGCGATGCCTTTGTCCTTGAAGTGGCCCTGCAGTTCACCGGCCTGGAACATCTCGCGCACGATGTCGCAGCCGCCGACGAATTCGCCCTTCACGTAGAGCTGGGGGATGGTCGGCCAGCTGGAGAAGTCCTTGATGCCGTTGCGCAGTTCGTCGGAATCCAGCACGTTGATGCCCTTATAGTCGACGCCGAGGTAGTCGAGGATCTGGACGACCTGACCGGAGAACCCACATTGCGGGAAGGTCGGTGTGCCCTTCATGAAAAGAACGACGTCGTTGCCGTCGACTTCGTGCTTGATCCACTCGTTGATGCTGCTCATCCTTTGTCCCTTTCGCGTGTCCGAGGGCCCGTCCTGCCCTGTGGCAATCCGCCCGCCGACCGGATTTCGCGTCTCCTCGAAGGGAGCGCCGCGTACCGGTCGATGAAATTCCCTTCTCCCCGGTTATATGGTGCTTTTGACAAGGATCAATCGGGAATACGGAATTTCATGGGCATTCGCGGTACGAAGGCTCGATGATCGGGCTCTCGCGGAGCCTGTCAGAGGCGGTGGATCCGCTCGCACAGAGCAGCATAGAGGGCGACACCGGTTGGATGATTGTAGTCTGCCATTACTCCACGCCTCCGCTGGGCTGAATACTAAAGGAATAAAATCGGAACATGTGACGGTCGTACTCAAAAACGTACTGAATTTCGTTCTTGAACCCGTCGGTCGAGCGAACGCGATGGTCGTCTACGTTTGCGTAGTAGTGCCGGCGCAACGGGTCCCTATATTTGCGGCTTGGCGTGCCCTTTGCGGCATAACACCAGGCAAAGCCATCATTGGCGCCGTCCTCGTAGAAGATTTTCTGCAGGAAATAGTCTTTGTCCGTGGCATCTTCCGTCAGGAACGTTGCGCTCCGACTATTCGCAGCCGGATAGGTTTCTGCAGGCCATTCGCCATTCCGACCATCAAGCTTCGGACCATATTTTACACTCTGGCCGAAACCATCCCAAAATTGGAGACTTCCATTAGTACGCCCGCCTTTGCCGACGAAGTACGGCTTACCAGTGAAATGCTCCGCAAAAAGCGTCTTCCACTGCTTCGGCGTCGGCGTCCAGTAGCGGGGTCGGTCCTTCGGCCAGTAGGAGCGGATAGTCCCGCTACCTTCATCAGTCAGTGCGAACCTTTGTGCTCCGACACACCCTATGGGAAACGCTCGCCCTCTCTTCGCAAGTGCCTGCGCAACATAGGCATTGTTCGCGTCCCAGCGCGCCCGCGTCGTGCCGGGCGGCGGGTTGATCCATTCCTGCTTGGCGAGGTTTTCCTTGCGCGGGCCGTCGTACCAGGCCTCGAACTCCGCCCGCGTCGCCGGGCCGACATAGGTCGAGACGATCTCAAGCCGGCTCTTGGCGCTCTCATAGGCCGTCGGCGTCACATAGGCGATGCCGAAGGTGAGGTCGTCGGCATCGTCGAACCACACCACCGCCGGCGGCAGGAAGCCGCGCCGCGTATAGTTCTTCTCCGGCGTGTTGGTCTGCGCCCAGGAGCACAGTGTCGGCGTCGATATCAGGACGGCGTGGTTGTCCTTCGTGCGCCGGACGAAGAGGTTCGGCGTCATGCCGGGAAGACTGCTGGTGCCGTTCGCCTCGGACCGCGTGATGCGCGTGTTGCAGGCGACCACATTGTCGAAGACGAGGTCTTCCTTGCCATCGACCCGGACGACGGTGGTGTAGCGGAAATAGGCGCCGGGGAGCGTCGTGCGCGTCGAGACCAGCCCGCCGAGGCGGAACGCCAGCCCGAGGAACCCGCCGTCCGTGATGAGCGCCACCACCGGCACCGCGACGACGACGGCCATCGCGGCGAGTGCGATCTTCCAGCGGGTTTTCATCGGTCGCGGCCTTCCCTGTCACACTCCTTCGGTGTGCGGAATGGCATAGACCACGAAATTCGCAATGGAAACCGTCGATTCCCGGGGGATGCGGGGGACGGTTAGCGATCCATGGAGGTGACCAGGTCGATCTGGCCCGCCGCAAGCAGGGCGTAGGCATAACAATCCATGCCATAGCGGGTCAAGCGCACCTTTTCGGCCACGGCCTGGAATCCGGCGCGTTCCCTTGGCGTGCCGACCTCGGGGAAAGTGGTGAAGAGAATCGCCCCCTCAAGCGCCCCGGTGGGCCGGGTGGACAGCGTGGCGCGCCCGCGCGGGCCGTCGAGGACCGCCAGTCCGGGCGCGCCGATGAACCGTTCTCCAGTATAGGGCTGATCGATGATGCCCAGAACCGGGCCATCGGTGCGCGACAGCGCGATCAGCACCCCCCAGGTGGGCGTGCCGCTGAGAAAGCCGCGGGTGCCGTCGATCGGGTCCAGCACCCAGGTCCGCCCGCTGGTGCCGGGCCGGGCTCCGAATTCCTCGCCCAGGACGGCATCGTCGGGCCGGAGACGGGAGAGGATGTCACGCATCGCCGCCTCGGCGGCGCGGTCGGCCTCGGTCACCGGGTCGAAGCCGCCGGCCTGCTTGTTCTCCGCCACCAGGTCCGGGTTTCGGAAATAGGGCAGGATCACCGCGCGGGCGGCGTCGGCCAGCAGGCCGGCAATTTCAAGATCTGTGGGGTCAGCCTGGGTCATGGCCGCTCAGGTGCCACGCGACGCATGCGGATGCAAGCGCCGCGCTGCCCTCAGGCGACGTCGCTGAGCACCCGAGCCAGGTCGAACAGGCGGCGGCGCTGGTTCTCGGGGATGGCGTAGTAGGAGCGCACCAGATCCAGTGCCTCCTTGTCCCCCAGCAGATCCGCCGGCACCTTCGGCTTGTCGCTGTCCTCGCTCACCGTTTCCTCCAGCCCCTCGAAAAAGAAGCTGACCGGAACCTCGAGCGCCTCGGCGATATCCCACAGCCGCGATGCACTGATCCGGTTGGCCCCGGTTTCATACTTCTGAATCTGCTGGAACTTGATCCCGACCTGCTCCGCCAGTTGCTGCTGCGTCATGCCGACCAGCCAACGACGATGCCGGACCCGCTTGCCGACGTGAACGTCAACCCGATGTGGCATGGCTTTCTCCTTGAATGTCACAAACGACCTTTCGATCTATCTATCTAAGGCTCGGGGTCGTCTCCTCCAGACGCGCCCAGCACTTTTCCTTTGCATATGTGTAGGCGGCACGAATATACAGTTCAAATGTAAGACGATTTCCCCCCCCGCACAAGGCAGTTGATC
The DNA here is from genome assembly GCA_963675285.2 of uncultured Rhodobium sp. Classification (GTDB taxonomy): domain Bacteria; phylum Pseudomonadota; class Alphaproteobacteria; order Rhizobiales; family Rhodobiaceae; genus Rhodobium. The sequence continues at coordinate 215,389 of CAXXGS010000002.1, read as the reverse complement.
TCCCGAGGTTATTTTTGTCCCTGTGGTTGTGGTTTTCCGCCCCCGGACACCGGTTTGACATGGCCGCGGCATTGCCCGCAAATACCTTGAAAACCCAAGGGGAAATCATGCGTGCCTATCGAATTGAACACCCGGGCAGGCCGGCCCGACTATGCGATCACCCTGTCCCGGAGCCGGGCCCGGGACAGATCCGGCTGGAGATTCGCGCCTGCGGGCTGAATTTCGCCGATCTGCTGATGCAGAAGGGCACCTACCAGGACACGCCCGATACGCCCTTCACCCTCGGCATGGAGGTGGCCGGGGTCGTGGATGCGGTCGGCGACGGGGTGAGCGCGCCGACGGTCGGCGACCGGGTGGCGATCTATGCCGGTCAGGGCGGGCTCGCCGCATACGGCGTGTTCGATGCGGTCCGGGCTGTGCGGATTCCCGACGAGATGCCCTTTGACCATGCCGCCGCCTTCCAGATCGCCTATGGCACAAGCCACATGGCGCTGGATCATCGGGCGCGGTTGCAACCCGGCGAGACCCTGGTCGTGACCGGCGCGGCCGGCGGGGTCGGGCTGACCGCGGTGGAGATCGGCAAGCTGATGGGCGCCAGGGTGATCGCCCAGGCCCGTGGCGCCGACAAGCTGGCGGTCGCGCGCGCGGCAGGGGCCGATCACCTGATCGACGCCTCCGAGAATCTGCGTGCCCGGGTGCTGGAACTGGGCGGCGCCGACGTGGTCTATGACGCGGTGGGCGGCGACACCTTCAAGGCCGCCTTTCGCGCCTGCAACCCCGAGGCGCGGCTGTTGCCGATCGGTTTTGCCGGCGGCGAGGTGCCGCAGATTCCGGCCAATCACCTGCTGGTCAAGAACCTGACCGTGATCGGCTTTTACATCGGGGGCTACCTGAAATTCAGGCCCGAGGCCCTGGCCGACAGCCTGCGCACCCTGTTGGAATGGTACCGGCAGGGCCGCCTGAACCCGCATGTCAGCCATGTTTTGCCGCTGGAGCAAGTCGAGGAGGGCATGACGCTGCTGCGCGAGCGCCGCGCCACCGGCAAGGTGGTGATCACGCCTTAGCGCGCCCTGCCCCGCCGCCTAGCCCGCCGCCTACCCCGCCGCGCGCAGCGGCGGTACGGCATGGCCGCGGATGGTCTGGCGAATCAGCGTCGCCAGTTCGCCGACCAGCGGATTGGCCGCCACGTCCCGGACATAGAGGTTGATCTTGTGCGCCGGCAGATCGGGCAGCGCGCCGCCATGATCGATCTGCTCCAGGTACCGGGGTTCGGAGCCGTCGAGCATGGCGGTCAGGGCCAGATCGGCGCTGACCGTGGCCTCGATGGTGCGGTCGGAGTCCGATTCCACCGCCAGTTCCCAGTCGATGCCGGCGGTGTTCAGCGCCTCGATCGCCTCGGGGCGGAACATGCAGTGCCGCCCGAACGCCAGCCGTAGCGGCCGCTGCCGCCAGCAGGAGCCGCCCTGCGCCCCGACCCAGTGCAGCGGCAGTTCGGTGATCGTCTCGCTGCCTTCGCTGGTGGTCGGCTCGGTGGTCAGGATCAGGTCACACTCGCCCCGGCCAAAGGCGTGCTTGAGTTGCCGGCTGTAAGAGGACAGAAGCTGCACCTTGACCCGTGGAAAGCTGGCGTTGAACCGTTGCAACACGCGGGGAATTGCAGGGTAGACGATGTCATGGGGCACGCCCAGCACGATCTCGCCCTCAAAGGCCTGGTCGGTGAGGCGCCCGATCACCTCGTCGTTGAGCGCCACCATCCGCCGGGCATAGCCCAGGAGCTGATCGCCGGCAGCGGTCAGCGCGATGGTCCGCCCGGACCGGTCCAGCAATTGCAACCCCAGCAGTTCCTCAAGGCGCTTGAGCTGCATCGACACCGCCGACTGGGTCAAGTGCAGGTAGCCCGCCGCGCGGGTCACGCCGCCGTTGTCGGCGACCGCGACGAAGGAGCGGAGCGTGGTGATGTCGAGATTTCGCATGATCACATCCTGTGATGAAAGGGATCAAAAACATTCGTTTTTAAAATGCACCATACTCCACCATATAAATCAAGGAATTTGATTGAACCTCTGACTCGCATCACAGATCAAGGAAAGGACACGAGACATGACCTATACCACCGCCTCCCACCGCCACACATCCCGCCGCCCCTCCGTACTTCGCACCCTGGGCCGTCTCGTGGCGGTCTGGCGCCAGCGGCAGATGCTCAAGGATCTCGACGACCGCGCCCTGCAGGATATCGGCCTGACCCGCGCACAGGCCCATGCCGAGGCGCGCCGTACGTTCTGGGACGCCCCCGAAACCTGGCGCCGCTGATTCGGACCTCTCCCCGCGATTGAAACCGGCCGGTCGGTCGCTCGCCCTTGCGGGCGCGCGGCCGGTTTCGCTGTGTCAATGGCGGAAATTGTTCCGGATTTCCTTGAAAACTCAGCGATCTCATCCAATATTCCGACATGAATGCCGTCCGCGCCTGCGGGCGGAGCAACCGGCTTTAATGGAGACCATGAATGGCTGAATTCGACACAATCCGGACGGCTGCCGGCGCGCGCACTGCCCAGATTGACGCGGGTCTGCGCGCCCATATGAACAAGGTCTACGGCACCATGTCCGTGGGCATGCTTCTGACCTTCGCCGTAGCTTGGGCCGTGGGGAGCAGCCCGCAACTGCTGGGCGTGTTCCGCGACCCGATGACCCTGCAACCCAACATCCTGGGGTGGATCGTCATGTTCGCCCCGCTGATCATGGTGTTCGCCTTCGGCGCGGCCCTGAACCGCCTTTCGGCGGCCGGCGCGCAGCTGTTCTTCTATGCCTTCGCGTCGGTCATGGGCCTGTCGCTGAGCTGGATCTTCGTCGCCTTCACCGGCTTTTCCATCGCGCAGGTGTTCCTGGTGACGTCGATCGCCTTCGCTGGGCTGAGCCTTTGGGGCTACACCACCAACAAGGACCTGTCCGGCATGGGCACCTTCCTGATCATGGGGGTGATCGGTCTGGTCGTCGCCTCGATCATCAACATCTTCCTCGGCTCGCCCGCGATCATGTTCGCGATCTCGATCCTCGGGGTGCTGATCTTTGCCGGCCTCACCGCCTATGACACCCAGAAGATCAAGGCCACCTACCTGCAGCACGCCCACACCGGCGACAGCGAGTGGCTGGGCAAGGCCGCCATCATGGGCGCGCTGAGCCTCTACCTCGACTTCATCAACATGTTCATGTTCCTGCTGCAACTGCTGGGCAACCGCGAGTAACAGCGACGAACCTGTACGTTTCGGGGGCCGGTCTGTACGACCGGCCCCTTTCTTTTTCGCGCGCTCACTTTTTCCGATCAGCCCCGCGCGGCCATTGCCAGCCCGTCGACCACCGCCGTGAACGCCTCGGACCGCAGGACCTCGGCCCCGTGGCACAGCGCCCGGGTCTCCTCCGACACGATGCGCATCAGGCTGGAGCCGCCGACAAGAATGATTCGCCCGATCCGCTCCGGCGCCACCCCGGCCAGCATCAGGGTTTCCGCCGCCGCCGCGCGCAGCGCCGCGCGGGTCTCGGCCAGGGCCGCGTCCAGGCTGTCAGGCGTCACCGCCTCGGCCAGCCCGGGCTCGATGAACCGCATGTCGATCCGCCCGCCCACCGCGCCGCTGTTGGCGGCAATCTTGCCCCGCTCCACCGCGAAGGCGAGCTCATGGCCCAGTTCCATCTCCAGCACCGTGGCAAAACGCTCCATCCTCTGCCGTTCGACGGCAAGGCGCGCCATGTCGGCCACCATCCGGCGCGTCTCGGGGGTATAGAGAAACGGGATCTTCGCCCAGGTCGCCAGTTCGACATAAGGCGCGCGCGGCACCGGCAGCAGCCCTGCGCCCATCTGGCGGCGCAAATGCCCGCCCAGGCCCAGGTGCGGCATCGCGTGGGTCATGGAGACCGCGTGATCGAAATCAGTGCCGCCGAGGCGGATGCCGTGGCTGGCCAGGATCTCGGGCCGCCCCGCGCCGCTGCGGAACACCGAGAAATCCGAGGTGCCCCCGCCGATGTCGACGATCAGCCCGGTCTGTCCCGCCGCGCCCATGCCCTGGCAGGCGATGGCCGCCGCCTCGGGCTCGGGCAGGAAATCGACCGTGTCGAACCCGGCCGCGTGGTAGCAGGCGCGCAGGTCGGCCTCGGCCCGGGTGTCCTTGTCGGGATCGGCGGTGTGGAAATGCACCGGCCGCCCCGACAGCGCCCGGTCGAATCGCTGTCCGGTCACCACCTCGGCGCGCTGGCGCAGTTCCGACAGGAAATCGGCGATGATCCCCGACAGCGTGCGGCGGTGGCCGCAGATCAGCCGCGACTCATGCAACAGCGGCAGGCCCAGAACGCTTTTCAGCGCCCGCATGTAGCGCCCCTCCTCGCCCGCGATCAGCGCCTCGGCCGCCGCGGTGCCAAGGCGCATGGCGCCCTTGTCCTCGGGAAAGAACACGGCCGTGGGCAGGGTTTCGGCCCCGCGCTCGATGGGAATGCGAAACACCCCCTGCGCGGTGGCGATGGCCGCCGCGGAATTGGAGGTTCCGAAGTCGATGGCGAGGGTCTGTGTCGGCATGGTGCGGCGTCCCGGAAAGGGGGCCGCTGCTACCCCGTTCGGGCGATGGGTGCAAGCCGTCCGCGCCGGGAACAGACGATCAGTCGGAGAAAGAGCCTAGCGGCAGTCGACCGGCACCGCCGCGCCGGCCGATGTCGCCGGGCGTTCGCGCAGGTAGGTCGGACCGACGACCACGCATCCGGTCAGGCGCGGCACCGCAGCGGAAAAGGCCGGGCCGGCTTCGGCGCCGAGCTTGCCGCGCCGGCCCTCGGGCAGGCGCATCACCGCGTGCAGACGCCCGTTCACCTCAACCATGCTGATCCGTACCGGCGCACCGCCCAGAGTGGCGGGAATCGAGTCGGCCGCGCCCTGCCCGCCGTATTCGATGGCGGTGGTCGCGATCTCGGCGGGGTCTCCGGTCGCGACCCGCAACCGTTGCGGCGGCTGCGCCGCCAGAGCCTCGACCGGCCCGACCGCACGGCTGACCGTGGCGCCCCCCTGGTTGGCCTGCGCGCGCGGTTCACCGTCGATGCCGGTGAAGCCGATGCCACGTTGGTAATTCAGGCCGCTGCAGGCCGAAAGCGCGGTGCAGATCAGGCAGGCGGAAGCAAACAGGCGTGTCATGTCAGGGCCGTCGGTTGGAACTGGTTCCGCCACGCTAGCGCCAAGCGGCACCAAATGACAAGCGCCGGACGCAAAACGCAAAAAGGCCGCGCATCAGCGCGGCCCTCGCATCCGGCCAAGGCCGGGCGGATTGCAAGATTACTTGATCTTGCCTTCCTTGTACTCCACGTGCTTGCGCACGACGGGATCGTACTTACGCACCACCATCTTCTCGGTCATGGTGCGGGCGTTTTTCTTGGTCACGTAGAAGTGGCCGGTGCCCGCGGTCGAGTTCAGGCGGATCTTGATGGTCGTTGGTTTCGCCATTTCATCTCTCCTGCGCCGGGCACAGCCGCGCCCGTGAAATTCTCATGAAGCCTGCCTTTTAACGATGGCGTGGCCCGAGTCAACCGCGTTTTCGCCCCTGCGTGTGAAAGGCCCCGCGGCCGGGGCGCGACCCAGGCCGATCGGTCAGTAGGAAATGCCCACCGCGCGCCGCAGGTAGCGGGCATCGGAGAGCTGTCGGCGCAGGAATTCAGCCACCTCGGCACGCGGGATCTTCAGGCGCAAGGCCCGGCCGCCGGGGCGGATGGCCTCCTTGAAGGCGGTGTCCTGGTGCGGCGGGGGAAATAAGCGCGGAGGGCCTGTAAGCCGGATTTTGTTCAGGGGTTGCCCCCGTCGATGACCATTCATCTGGGGCGCGGCTCGCGCCGCGCCTCGTGCTGCCAACCCGACCCCTCTCGGCTGAAGCGGGCCTAGCGGCGGTTTCCCCTTGCGGGGACCGGCCCGCGCGGGGGTCCTATTTGGCATTGCTCCCGGTGGGGCTTGCCGTGCCGCCCCTGTTGCCAGGGGCGCGGTGGGCTCTTACCCCACCGTTTCATCCTTACCCCGGACGCATCCGGGGCGGTTTCATTTCTGTGGCGCTTTCCGTCGGGTTGCCCCGCCCGGGCGTTACCCGGCACCGTTGCTTCAGGGAGTCCGGACTTTCCTCGACGGCCCATGGCCGCCGCGGCCATCCGGCCCTCCGCGCTGTTGGGGGAGATAGGAGGTCTTGGGGGGCCGCGTCAATGGGCAAAGGCTGCAGCGCCTCCCCCCCGGGTGTCAGGTGCCGCGCATGGCCCCTCCTGCGTCCTCCTGCGCCGCCGCGAAGCCCGCCAGCGCGTCCATGTCCGCCGGGGACAGCGGCCCCCTGCCCCAGGGCCTGAGGCGGTGACGCAGGGCGCTCAGGAGATCCCGGTCGGCGGCCTCGGGATAGCCGGCCCGCCGCGCCAGCGCGCGAAAGCGATCCGGCTCCGCCCTGCCGCCCTGCCCCGGGTGATGCGCCAGCGCCAGCCCCTGCCGGGCCAGCCGCGCCCAGTCAAACCGCGGGCCGGGATCGCATTTGCGGCCCGGCGCCATGTCGGAATGGCCGATCACCCCCGCCGGAGCGATGCCCCAGCGGGCCATGATCCCCGCCAAAAGCGCCTCCAGCACCGCCATCTGCGGTTCGGAAAACGGATGGGTGCCGAGATTGTCCAGCTCGATCCCGATGGAGCGCGAATTGATGTCGTCGCAGCCCCGCCACGATCCGGCCCCGGCATGCCAGGCGCGGTCCGCCTCGCGCACCATCTGCCAGACCGTGCCATCGGCCCCGATCAGGTAATGCGCCGAGACCTCGGCCACCGGATCACAGAGCCGCTCCAGCGCCGCGCGGGCGCGCTTCATCGCGGTGTAATGCAGCACGACCAGAGACGGGCGCAGCCCGTCCCGCCGCGCGCCGAAATTGGGGGACGGATGCCAGAGCGGCGTCACCCGATCAGTTCTTGACCGCCTGCCGGAACGGCGCGGGATCCCAGTTGCAGGCATAGCCATCGCCATCGGGATCAAGACCCAGCCGGTCGCGCTTCGGCCCGCCCTTGGATAGGAAGGCCATCTGCGCCAGATCGGGCGAGCCGTACTTGGCGCAGTTGCGCTCCATCTTTGCCCTCGGGTTGGGGGTCAGCCCGCCGCGGGTATAAAGCTGCGCACCGCGCGGATTGTTGGTTTGCAGCGCGTATTGCACGATGTTGGGCTGCTGGTCGCCCGGTCTGCGCGGCACCTCGGTCGGTGCGATCTGCGTGTAGAGCTGGCGGTTGCGCGCGATGCGCTGCGCGTCGCTCTGGATCGACTCGCGGGTGGAGACGGCCTGGAAATCGTTCTCGTCCGAGATGCCCGGATTGTTGATGGCCGTGGGCGCGGGGTTCGACGGGCTGGCCTGCAGTGGCATCTGCCCGGAATTTGCGCCCGCCGCCTGCAGCGCGGCGGCGGTCTCGGCCGCGATATCGGCGGCACTGTCGCCGGTTTGCGCAGCGGTTGCGACCGATGCGGTCTGCACCGGTTGCGTGGCCTGCTGCGATGGCTGGGCGGAAACGGTGCCCGCCGCCGAGAGCGGCTCGGACGACACCGCCAGCGGCGGCGCCACCCCGGTGGTCGTGGTGGGCGCCAGCCCGCCGAGCTGCGCCTCGCGGGCGCGCTGTGCCTCGACCGAATTGTCGAATCCGACCCCTGCCGCGCTGTCCGGGATCGCCGGAGCGCAGGCACTCAAACCGCCCATGATCAGGGCCGCATGGAGAAAACGCATGGCTGCTGTCCTGCCGTTCTTGCTCTTGTTGGCGTGCGTTTTACCACCATTTCTCCGGTTTGGCCACAAATCCGGCCGCCTGTTCCAGCGCGTAGGCGGTGTTCAGCAGATCGCCCTCTTCCCACGGGCGCCCGATCAGTTGCAGCCCCAGCGGCAGCCCCTGGCGGTCAACCCCGGTCGGAACCGCGATGCCGGGCAGGCCGGCAAGGTTCACGGTCACGGTAAAGACGTCGTTGAGATACATCTGCACCGGGTCGGCCTGGCCCATCTCGCCCAGCCCGAAGGCGGCCGACGGCGTGGCCGGCGTCAGGATCGCGTCGACCCCTTGGGCAAAGGCGTCCTCGAAGTCCTTCTTGATCAGGGTCCGGACCTTGCGGGCGCGGTTGTAATAGGCGTCGTAGAACCCGGCCGACAGCACGTAGGTCCCCACCATCACCCGGCGCTGCACCTCGGCGCCGAAGCCCTCGGCGCGGGTCTTTTCGTACATCTCGGTGATGCCGTCGCCGGCCTCGAGCGTGGCGCGGTGGCCATAGCGCACCCCGTCATAGCGCGCCAGGTTCGAGGAGGCCTCGGCCGGCGCGATCACGTAATAGGCCGGCAGCGCGTATTTGGTGTGCGGCAGGCTGATGTCGACGATCTCGGCGCCCGCCGATTTCAGCATCTCGGCGCCCTCGTGCCAGAGCGTTTCGATCTCGTCGGGCATGCCGTCCATGCGGTATTCGCGCGGAATCCCGATCTTCTTGCCCTTGATGTCGCTGCTCAGCATCGCCTCGAAATCCGGCACCGCCAGATCGACGCTGGTGGAATCCTTGGGATCGTGCCCGGCCATCGCGCCCAGCATGATCGCCGCGTCGCGCACCGATTTGGTCATCGGCCCGGCCTGGTCGAGCGAGGAGGCAAAGGCCACGATACCCCAGCGCGAGCAGCGGCCATAGGTGGGTTTGAGCCCGACGGTGCCGGTAAAGGCCGCCGGTTGCCGGATCGAGCCGCCGGTATCGGTGCCGGTCGCGGCCAGGCACAGGTCGGCGGCCACGGCAGCGGCCGAGCCGCCCGAGGAGCCGCCCGGGGTCAGCGCCGCGTCATCACCGCCGCGCCGCCAGGGGCTAACCGCGTTGCCATAGACGCTGGTCTCGTTGGACGAGCCCATGGCGAATTCGTCCATGTTGAGCTTGCCCAGCATCACCGCGCCGGCGTCCGCGAGTTGCTGGCTGACGGTCGATTCGTATTCCGGCAGGAACCCTTCGAGGATGCGGCTACCGGCCTGGCTGGGCACGCCCTTGGTGCAGAACAGGTCCTTGATCCCGATCGGCAGGCCGCACATCGCCGGGGCATCGCCCGCCTTGATCCGCGCGTCCGCCGCCAGGGCGCGTTCCAGCGCGATCTCCGGGGTCTTGTGCACGAAGGCGTTGAGCGCCCCCGCGCTCTCGATCTCGGACAGGCAGGCCTCGGTCAGCTCGACCGAGGTGACGTCGCCCTTGCGCAGCGCGTCGCGCGCCTCGGCCAGGCCCAGTTTGTTCAGATCGCTCATGTCTTACTCCACCACCTTGGGCACCGCAAAGAACCCCTCGCGCGCATCGGGGGCATTGCTCAGGATCTTTTCCTGCTGGTTGCCGTCCGTCACCACGTCCTCGCGCCGCTTCAACCGCATCGGCGTGACCCCGGTCATCGGCTCGACGCCCTCGACATCGACCTCGCCCAGTTGCTCGATGAAGCCGAGAATGGTGTTGAACTCGCCCGCCAGGGCGGGCAGCGCCTCCTCCTCAACCCGGATACGGGCAAGCTTGGCCACGCGGGCGGCGGTGCTTTCGTCAATCGACATGGAAGACCTCTCGTTGTATCAGTGCGGCGTTTACCCCTCCGGCGCGCCGCCTTCAAGACTGCGCTTCGCCCCCTTGGCCCCGAAACGCTCCCAAGGACCCCGCGACTGTCGCCCGGACACACAGGCGGACTGGGACTAACGATCTGTAAATACACTTGCGGCATGGTTGCCCGTGAAAAGTTTTTTTCTGCGGAGCATGCGCCCTGTCTGGTATCTCCCTCATCGCGATCGCGAAGGCCGCGAAGGAAATCGCATGGCCCGGCATCGACCCCGACGACCCGTTGGTGAGCGCGCGGCGTCGGATCGTCAGCTCGTTTTCGCTGATTGCCATGACCGGCAGCCTGATCGGAGGGATTTACTGGCTTGGCGAGGATAATGGTTTCACGGGATTCCGGGCGCAAATGACGCTCTGGGACTCGTTCCTGTTCCTCCTGCCGCCGCTGTTGTTGTGGCGTTTCGGGCTTCTGCACCTCGCCGCCGCGCTCATGGTCGCGCTGTTCCTTGTCTTGCTGGCGTTGCAACTGGCGTTCCCGGTGGGCCAGTCCTGGGCGATGGCGCTGTACTACGTGTTGGTGCCCCCGATGTGCATGATGCTGTTCGGCGCGCGGATCGGCCTGATCGTCAGCGTGATCGCCGTGGCCATTGTCTTTCTGCAGACAAGCGCGGTGGTTCCGGGGCCGGTCGGGGCCATTCTGGCCAACGTGACGGCGGTAACCACGATCGGCATGCTCATCTTCGTCTCCGAGGTCGAGAAGACCACGCGGCACCTCGACACCCTGCGCCGCGAGGCGCAGGCGGCGAACAGGGCGAAATCCTTTTTCCTGGCCAATGTCAGCCATGAGATCCGCACCCCGCTGAACGGGGTGATCGGGGCCGTGCAACTGCTGGACGACCAGGCCGTCACGCAGGAACAAAAGGATCTGCTGCGCGCCGCCGACACCTCGGGCCGGGCGCTCTTGCGCATCGTCGACGACATCCTCGACTTCTCGCGGATCGTCGAACACGGGATCCGGATGGAAAAGATCGCATTCCGGCGAGAGGACCTCGTGACCAACGTGTTCTCCGCGCTGGCCGCCCCGGCCGAACACAAGGGTATCACCCTGCGCCACAGCTTCGCCGAGGATGTGCCTCCCTACCTGGTCGGCGATCCGGCGCGGCTGTCACAGATCGTGATGAACTATGTCGGCAACGCGGTGAAATTCTCGGACGGCGGCACGGTGGAGGTGCGGGTGTCACGCGAGGCGGCGCCGGAGGGGAGATGCGATGGGAACACGGCATGCGACATGATCCGTGTCGAGGTGTGCGACGAGGGGATCGGCCTGACCGAGGAGGCCGCCGCGCGCGTCTTCGAGACATTCGAGCAGGCGGAAAACGCGACCGCGCGGATCTATGGCGGCACCGGGCTGGGGCTGTCCATCGCCCGCAACCTGGCCGAGCTTCACGGCGGCACCACCGGGGTGCGCAGCACGCCGGGCAAGGGCAGCACCTTCTGGTTCACCTTTCCGCTGGTCGTCGCCGCCCGCCCCGCCGAACAGGTCGAGGTGACCCCCGCCCCGGGCCCTGCGGGGTTCGATCAGGCCCGGGTCATGGTGGTCGAGGACAACAGGACCAACCAGTTCATCATCCGCAAATTCCTTGCCAGGCTGGGGATCGATCCCGAGATCGCCACAGACGGGGTCGAGGCGGTGGAAACCGCCGCGCGCAGGCGGTTCGACCTGATCTTCATGGACATCCAGATGCCGCGCAAATCCGGTATCGAGGCCACCCGCGACATCCGCAGGGGCGGGTTGAACAGGGACACGCCCATCGTCGCGCTGTCGGCCAACGTGATGCCGGAACAAAGGGCCGCCTATCTCGCGGCAGGGATGAACGGATGCATCGGCAAACCCTTCAGTCTGGGCGATATCACCGCCAGCCTCGACCGTTTCGTCGCGCCCGGTGATCAGGAGGCGGCGCCCTCCGCGGTCGCCAGCGGCACGGCGCCGGGGCGCGGCAGCGACAGCACCAGCAGCAGCGCCAGCACCGCCATCCCCGTCAGCGTGAGAAAGGCAGGCAGGTAACTGCCGCTGAGATCGAACACCATGCCGGTCAGGATCGGACCGACAGACCCGCCGAGGGTGCCACAGAACAGCACCGTGCCGAAGATCGCGCCATGGGCGCGCATCCCGAAATACTCTGCCACCGTGGGCGAGACCACGACGAACAGCGCGCCATGCGCAAACCCGTAGACCGCCACCGCCGCGAACAACGCCCAGGGCACGGTCAGGCCGGTCAGCCCGCCCAGCCCCGCGATCAACACCAGGAAACAAAAGGCAAAGGCCTGGCGCCCGCCGATCACGTCGGCCAGCCGACCGACCGCCAGCCGCCCCGCCACGCTGGCGCCGCCCACCACCGACAGCAGCGTCGCCGCCCCGGCCGGGCTCATGCCGAGGTCCATACCGTGGATCGGCAGGTGCAGCGGCACCGTCATCAACGCGGAAAAGAAACAGAACTGCACCGCGCAGAGTGTCCAGAGCACCCTGCTGCGCCGCGCCTGGGCAAAGCTGGCGCCCTCGGCGGGAGCGGCGGCCCGTCCCGAAAGCCCGGTCCGTACCGGCGGGCTCTTCATGATCAGCGCGGCGAACAACAGCAGCGCAACCGCGCCACCGCCCATCACCATCACCGCCGGGCGCCATCCCATCCCCGAGATCAGCAGCGCCGCCACCGGCGGCACCGTCACCTGTCCGACCGCCGTGCCCACCTTGACCACCGCGCTCATGATACCGCGCCGCCCCTCGAACCAGCGCGCCACGGTCGACAGCGTGACCACGTCATGGGTACTCAGCCCCAGCCCGATGAAGGTGCCGCAAATGGCGAAAAGCTGCCAGGGCTGAGTGACCTGCGACAGCAGCGCGAAACCCACCCCGTAGAGCACGCCGGCCACCGCCAGCACCCGGGTCGGGCCGAACCGGTCGCTCAGCCGCCCGGCGATCATCCCCAGCACCCCCATCGCCAGGAAGGACAGCGCCGAGGCCGTCGACATCAGCGTGCGCGACCAGCCGTATTCGACCTCGAAAACCTTGAAGAAAAGGCCAAAGGAAAACAGCAGCCCGATGATGGTGAACTGCGTCAGGCAGGCGCCCGCCACAACCAGATAGCGCGCTTGCATGGCGGCCCCTTTCTCTTGTCGCTTCAAGTGTTAACGGATCGCCTTCGGGGGGTCCATCGCCGAGGCGCAGGCCGGCCCGCCTCATCGGTACGGGCAAAGATATCTCCCATCCGGGCCATGGATTCTCCCGCCGCCGGTGATAGGGTCCGAGCAAATCAAAAAGGAGGCCCATCATGAAAATCATCTGGCTCGGCCACGGCTCTTTCCGCTTCGAAACCGGCGATCACGTGCTGCTGCTCGATCCCTGGCTCACCGGCAACCCGGTGCTGCCCGAGGAGAGCCACGACGCCGCCGTCGCGGGCGCCACGCATATCCTGATGACGCACGCCCATTTCGACCATTCCGCCGACGCGGTGGCACTGTCGAAAAAGCTGGGCGTCGCGGTGCATGGCCAGTACGACGTGATGACCCATTGGGGCGAGAGCGAGGGGATCGAAACCGTCGGCTTCAACAAGGGCGGCACCATCGACCTGGGCGGCGGCGTCAAGGTGTCGATGGTCAACGCGGTGCATTCCTCGACCTTCTCCACCCCCAAGGGTCCGCGCAGCGGCGGCACCGAGGCCGGCTTCATGATCCACGCCGAGGGCAAGACCGTCTATTGCAGCGGCGACACCGACATCATGGCGGACATGGAGTGGATGGGCGATTACTACAAACCCGACATCGGCATCCTGTCGGCGGGCGGGTATTTCACCATGGACATGGACAAGGTGGCCTATGCCGCCAAGCGGTACTTCAACTTCAAGACGCTGATCCCGGGGCATTACCGCACCTTCCCGATCCTCGAGCAATCAGCCGAGAAGCTCGCCGCCGCCCTGCCGGACGTCAACGTGGTCGAACCGGAGGTGATGCAGGCGATCGAGGTCTGAGGCGGCCCCTGCCCTTACGGCCCGGCCCCTGCCGGCATAGCCCTGTCATCCCGGACCTGAACCTGCCCTCCCGGACTTGATCCGGGATCGACCTGCCGATTTCGCTGCTGGAGAGACCCCGGATCAAGTCCGGGGTGACAGGCAAGTGACGGCGGGTGCAGGCACGACCCCAAGCCGCTCAGCCCTTCCCCCGCCTCTCCGCGAAGAACCGCTTCAGCAGTTCCTCGGCCTCGCGCGCGCCGATGCCGTCGTAAACTTCCGGCACGTGATGCGCCTGGGCATGCGAGAACACCCGCGCCCCATGCGCCACGCCGCCCGACTTCGGGTCCGAGGCGCCGTAATACACCCGCGCGATGCGGGCGGCGGCGATAGCGGCGGCGCACATGGCGCAGGGCTCCAGCGTGACATAGAGGTCATGACCGCTCAGCCGCTCGGACCCGGCAGCGGCACAGGCGGCGCGGATCGCCAGGATCTCGGCATGGGCGGTGGGGTCGTTCAACTCGCGGGTACGATTGCCCGCCGCCGCGACCACCACACCGAAGGGATCGACGATCACCGCGCCCACCGGCACCTCGCCGCGCGCCGCCGCCGCCCGCGCCTGATCCAGCGCCTTGTCCATGTGGGATCGGAACACCATGCCCCCTCCCTGCCCCGCAATCGACGCTTTCGCAAGCCCGCCCGATCGGCTAAGGCCGAACCATGAGCACCCAACCGCCCCCCGACACGCCCCCCGACACGCCAAGGGGCGACCGCATCGCCAAGGTGCTGGCCCGCGCCGGCGTCGCCTCGCGCCGCGAGGCCGAGCGCATGATCGAGGCCGGCCGCATCAGCGTGAACGGCAAGCAGATCGACAGCCCGGCGCTGAACGTGACCGACAAGGACCGCATCACCGTCGACGGCAAGCCGCTGACCGCGCCCGAACCGGCCCGGCTCTGGCTCTATCACAAGCCCGCCGGGCGCGTGACCACGGCGCGCGACGAACTGGGTCGCCCGACCATCTTCGACGACCTGCCCGAGGAACTGCCCCGGGTGATGAGCGTCGGTCGGCTCGACCTCAACTCCGAGGGATTGTTGCTGCTGACCAATGACGGCGCGATCAAGCGCCGGCTCGAACTGCCCTCGACCGGCTGGCTGCGCAAGTACCGCGCGCGGATCAAGGGGCGCCCCAAGGACGAGGATTTCGCCCCCCTGCGCAAGGGGATCAGCATCGACGGCGAACGGTTCCAGCCGATGGTCGTGACGCTGGACCGGCAACAGGGCGCCAACGCCTGGCTCACCATCGGGCTGCGCGAGGGCAAGAACCGCGAGATCCGCCGCGCCATGGAGGAGATGGGCTTTACCGTGAACCGGCTGATCCGGGTCTCCTACGGGCCGTTCCAGCTGGGCAGCCTGAAACCCGGCGAGGTCGAGGAAGTGCGCCGCCGCGTGATGCGCGACCAGCTTGGCCTGGAGGCCGAGCAGGAGGCCCCGGCCCCGCAACCCAAGCCCCGGCTGCGCCGCAACCCGGCGTCCAAGCCGGACGCAGGTGGCGGCAAGCCCCAGACACGTTCCGGCAAGCCCGACGCACGCGGCGGCAAGCCTCAGGCACGTTCCGGCAAGCCCGACGCGCGGGGCGGCAAACCCCGCCCCGGTGGCAACCGCCCGCCGAAACCGCGCGGACGCTAGACGACGCGGCGGTCTGACACGCCCGCGCTGCGGTTCCCCCTAGCAAGCCTGCCCCGCATCGCATACCTTTCGGTGTGTAACGATAGACTGGGGTGCCCGATGTCTCGGAGCGGAATGCAAAAAATCGCCTACGCGGCGCTTCTGGTGCTGCTCTTCGGGGTCGCAACCGGCTGGCTCGGGGGGCTCTAGGAGATGGCGCAGCGTTTCGGCGGCAAGTTCAGCCCGGATCCCGACGCGGGCCCCGAGGCCGACCCGGAGGCGCCCCTGCGCGGCGCCTATCACGGGGCGCAGGTCGATCCGGTGGGTGCGCGCGCCAACGCGCTGTTCCTGCCCGCCGCCCTTCTGGTCTTTCTCTCCTTCGGGGGCGGTGCCGTCTCGATGGCGCTGGGGCTGGCCGCCGCCGGCACGCTGGCGCTGGCGGCCTGGCTGTTGCGCGAGGGGCTGCGCGCCGAGGCCGCCTATGCCGCCCGCCGGGTGGCGCGCCGCCCGGTGCTGCCGCGCAAGATGCTGGCCAGCCTGCTCACCGGGATCGGCGCCGGACTGGCCGCCTACAAGACCGAGCCGGGCCTGGTGGCGCCGCTGCTCTATGGCGGGGCGGCGCTGGGGCTGCACGCACTGGCCTTTGGCATCGACCCGCTGCGCGACAAGGGGATGGAGGGGATCGACACCTTTCAGCAGGACCGCGTCGCCCGTGCCGTGGCGGAGGCCGAGGGCTATCTCTCGGCCATGTCGGAGGCGGTGCGCCGCGCCGGCGACCGCAAGATCGAGGCCCGTGTCGAGCGGTTCCAGAAAACCGCGCGCGACCTCTTTCGCACCGTCGAGGAGGATCCCCGCGACCTGACCGGCGCCCGCAAGTATATGAGCGTCTACCTGATGGGGGCGCGCGACGCGACGATCAAGTTCGCCGATCTCCACGCCCGCCACCCGGACCGAAAGGCGCGCGCCGACTACACCGCGCTGCTGAACGACCTGGAACAGAATTTCGCCGCCCGCACCCGCAAGATGCTGACCGACGACCACAGCGACCTGACCATCGAGATCGAGGTCCTGCGCGACCGCCTGAAACGCGAAGGCGTCCGTCTTGACTGACCCAAATCCCTTTTCAACGAGGATATTCTTCCATGTCTGAAACTGTCCGCAAGAAAGCCGAGGAAACCCTGGCCGAGATCGAAGAGGTCACCGCCGTCGTGCTCTCGGACCCGTCCGGAGACATCGTGGTGATGGAGGAGGCCGGCGAGGAGGTCGGCGCCGACATCCGCAAGCGCATGGGCGAGATCGACATGGCCGACACCAATTCGATCGTCGCCTTCGGCTCCGGCGCCCAGGCCGAGTTGCAGGAGATCAGCCAGGCGATGCTGGCCGGTGTGCGCAACAAGGATGTCGGCCCGGCCGGCGACAGCCTGCGCACCATCGTCACCGCGATCCGCGGCTTCTCGGTCTCGGAACTGGACGTGCGGCGCGAACGGAGCTTCTGGGAAAAGCTGCTGGGCCGCGCCGCCCCCTTTGCCAAGTTCACCGCCCGCTACGAAGAGGTGCAGGGCCAGATCGACCGCATCACCGACGACCTGCTGAAACATGAGCACACGCTGCTGAAGGACATCAAGTCGCTCGACATGCTCTATGCCAAGACGCTGGATTTCTACGACGAACTGGCGCTCTACATCGCGGCGGGCGAGGAGAAACTGGCCGAGCTCGACCGCAGCGACATCCCCGCCAAGGAGGCCGAGGTGCAGGCGGCAGCGGAAAACGACCAGGTGATCAAGGCGCAGGAGCTGCGCGACCTGCGCGCCGCGCGCGACGACCTGGAACGCCGGGTGCATGACCTCAAGCTGACTCGCCAGGTGACGATGCAATCGCTGCCCTCGATCCGGCTGGTGCAGGAGAACGACAAGAGCCTGGTGACCAAGATCAACTCGACCATGGTCAACACCGTGCCGCTGTGGGAAACCCAGTTGGCGCAGGCCGTCACCATCCAGCGCAGCGCCGAGGCCGCCGCGGCGGTGCGCGATGCCAATGACCTGACCAACGAGCTGTTGACGGCAAATGCCAAGAACCTGCGCGAGAGCAACAAGATGATCCGCGAGGAAATGGAGCGCGGCGTGTTCGACATCGAGGCGGTGAAACAGGCCAATGCCGACCTGATCGGCACCATCGAGGAGAGCCTCCAGATCGCCGACGAGGGCAAGGCCAAACGCGCCGCCGCCGAGGCCGAGCTGAAGAAGATGGAGGCCGAGCTGCGCGACACGCTGGCCGCCGCCAAGGCGAAAAAGACCGGGTTGGGCGACACCGCCGGAACCGCGGTCCCGGGCTGAGGCGGGGATGCGCGGTATGCGCCGCATAGGGCGATCCGGCCTCGCGGCCCTGGCCCTGGCCGGGCCGCTGCTGCTATCGGGCTGCGAGGAGACCGGGCCGGTCAGCTCGCCCGCGCCGCAGGCACGGCCCGCCGCGCTCCAGCCGCAGGTGCCGCAACCGCGCTCCGAGCAAAGCCGCGCGCTGGCCCGCTACTATCGCGCGGTGCAAAGCGATCTGCTTACCCGTGGCCTGCTGCGCACCGATGGCGGCGGCCCGGACACGCCCTTCACCGCCGATCAACTGGTCGAGAATTTCGAGACCATCGCCTTTTTCGACGAATACGCGCGCGGGGCGGTCCCGGCCCGACGCACCCGCGGCGCCGGTGGCGAACTCAGCCGCTGGACCGCGCCGGTGCAGATCGGGGTGGAGTACGGCGCCAGCGTGCAGCCCGCCCAGCGCACCCGCGACACCAACAGCATCACCGGCTATGCCAACCGGCTGGCCCGGATCACCGGGCACCCGGTCTCGGTCGCGCGCGGCACCGGGGCGAACTTCCACGTCTTTGTCGCCGGCGAGGACGATCGCGCCTATTTCCAGACCCGGCTGAAGCAACTGATCCCGACGATCAGCGAACAGGAACTGGCGCTGTTCAGGGATCTGCCGCGCTCGTTCTACTGCCTTGTCGTGGCCGTCTCCGGCAGCCGCAACCCCAACACCTATACCCGCGCGGTGGCGCTGATCCGGGCCGAACACCCGGACCTGGTGCGGCTGTCATGCATCCACGAGGAACTCGCCCAAGGGCTCGGGCTGCCCAACGACAGCCCCGAGGCGCGCCCGTCGATCTTCAACGACGACGACGAGTTCGCGCTGCTGACCAACCACGACGAACTGCTTCTGAAAATGCTCTACGATCCGCGCCTGACCCCGGGCATGACCGCCGACGAGGCCCGCCCGATCACCCGGATCATTGCCCGCGAACTGATGGGACAGGCGCTATGACCGCTTGCCCGAATTGCTAGAAAAAGGATCGGCTTTATGGGAATCTTCGACTTTCTCACCGGCGAATTCATCGACGTCATCCACTGGACCGACGACACCCGCGACACCATGGTCTGGCGGTTCCAGCGCGAGGGGCACGAGATCAAGTACGGCGCCAAGCTGACCGTGCGCGAGGGACAGGCGGCCGTGTTCGTCCACGAGGGGCAACTGGCCGACGTCTTCACCCCCGGTCTCTACATGCTCGAGACCAACAACATGCCGATCCTGACCACGCTGCAGCACTGGGACCACGGCTTCAAATCGCCGTTCAAATCCGAGATATACTTCGTCAACACGACCCGGTTCAACAACCTCAAGTGGGGCACCAAGAACCCGATCATGCTGCGCGACCCGGAGTTCGGACCGACCCGCATCCGCGCCTTCGGCACCTATACCATCCGAGTCAGGGAGCCGGCCCGCTTCATGACCGAGATCGTCGGCACCGACGGCGAGTTCACCATGGACGAGATCAGCTTCCAGATCCGCAACATCATCGTGCAGGAATTTTCCCGGGCGATCGCCGGCTCGGGCATCCCGGTGCTGGACATGGCCGCCAACACCGCCGACCTGGGCAAGCTGATCGTGGCCGAGGTCGCGCCGACGCTCGGGCAATACGGGCTGGAGATGCCCGAGTTCTACATCGAGAACATCTCGCTGCCGCCGGCGGTGGAACAGGCGCTGGACAAGCGCACCTCGATGGGGCTGGCCGGCGACCTGGGCAAGTTCACCCAGTATTCCGCAGCCGAGGCGATGACGGCCGCCGCCTCCAACCCCGCCGGGGGTGGCATGGCCGCGGGCCTGGGCGCCGGCATGGGGATGGCGATGGCGCAGAACATGGCGCAACCCGGCCCCTGGGGCGCGGCCCCGCAACCGCAGCAGCAGGCGGCCGCCCCGGTGCCGCCGCCGCCGCCGGTCGAACATGTCTGGCACATCGCCGAGGCCGGCGAGACCAAGGGGCCCTTTTCCAAGGCCGACCTGGGCCGCATGGCCGCAGCGGGCGAATTGACTCGCGAAAGCTACATCTGGACGGCCGGGCAGGACGGCTGGAAACACGCCGAGGACGTGCAGGAACTGGCGCAGCTCTTCACCATCCTGCCACCGCCCCCGCCGCCGGGCGCGTAAGCCACAGATATTGCGACGACGACAGGCCAGAGGTTCTCCATGTCCGCCCCACCCCCGCCCCCGTCCGCGCCTGCTGCGCCAGATGCACCGGCTCCGCACGAACACCGCTTTCCCTGCGAGCAATGCGGCGCCGACTACCGCTTCGACCCGTCCCGCGGCCTGCTGGTCTGCGATCATTGCGGCCATGAGCAACCGGTGGACACCGGTCCCTGGGGCGGCGCCAAGCTACGCGAGCTGGATTTCGATGTCGCCCGCGCCGGGCATCTTGACGCCAGCGAGACCGAGGAAACCCGCGTCCTGTCCTGCCCCAATTGCGGCGCGCAGGTCGAGTTCGACCCGGCGACCCATGCCGCCGAATGCCCGTTCTGCGCCACACCGGTGGTCACCGACACCGGCGTCAACCGCCACATCAAGCCGCGCGGCGTGCTGCCCTTTGCCCTTGACGAACGCTCTGCCCACAAGGCGATGACCGACTGGCTTGGGCGGCTGTGGTTCGCCCCGAACGGGCTGAAGGAGTATGCCCGCAAGGGGCGCCGGATGCAGGGCATCTACGTGCCCTACTGGACCTTCGACGCCGATACCAAGTCGCGCTATCGCGGCGAACGCGGCATCGTCTATTACGAGACCCAAACGGTGGTGCGCGACGGCAAGCGGGTGCAGCAACAGGTGGCCAAGGTGCGCTGGTCCCCCGCCGCCGGCCGCGTCGCGCGGTTCTTCGACGACGTGCTGGTGCTGGCCTCGAAAAGCCTGCCGAAACGCTATACCGACGCGCTGGAACCCTGGGACCTGCCGGCGCTGGAACCCTACCGACCGGAGTACCTGGCGGGGTTCCGCGCCGAGGCCTATACCGTGGAGTTGGACGAGGGCTATGTCCAGGCGCGCGACCACATGGCCCGGGTGATCGAGCGCGACGTGCGGTTCGACATCGGCGGCGACCGCCAGCGCATCCACAACATCGACACCGACATCTCTTCCGTCACCTTCAAGCATATCCTGCTGCCGGTCTGGCTGGCGGCGTACAAATATCGTGGCAAAACGTACCGTTTCGTCGTCAACGGCCGCACCGGGCGGGTACAGGGCGAACGCCCCTGGTCGGCGATCAAGATCGCCATCGCCGTGGTGCTGGGTCTGATCGTCGCCGGTGGCATCGGCTATGTGGTGGCGATGAACCAATAGGCGACGGTCGGAAGGGGCATGAAACCGCTATCATCCCCGCGAAAGCGGGGACATCTCTGCCCGAGCGCCTGGATTGGAAGATCCCCGCTTTCGCGGGGATGACAGGCGCCAAAGGGACAGGCGCCCCCATGTGTTGTCGAGGAAAGGCGGCCCGTAAAACAGGCCGCCGCCTCCCTCAGCCGCGCACGATGTCGATTTTGCGCGCCTGTTTGGTGGCCTCAAGGTTGCGCCTGGGCACCGTCACGTGCAGCACGCCGTCGACCATCTTGGCGCTGGCCTTGTCACCGTCGGCATCCTCGGGCAGGCGGAACGAGCGGCTGAACGCGCCATACTGGCGTTCGCTGAAATACCAGGTGTCGCCCTTTTTCTCCTGCTGCGTCTTCTTCTCGCCGCGCACGGTGACGACGCCCTCCTCGACGGTCAGTTCGATATCGTCCTCGGAGACGCCCGGCAGTTCCATGCTGATGTCATAGGCGTTGTCGTTGCTCGATGCCTCGGTCGCCGGGCTCAGCCAATCGGCAATGCGGGTGCCCAGCGCCCGCAGCGGGTCATAGAGCGAGGGCCAGAGGCTGGAGGTTTCGGATTTTTCAACCATTGAAATGTCTCCTTCTGAGTCGGATGGCCAGAGAGTTACCGAGTCGCGCCAAGGATTCCTTGATCTTGCTCAAATCACGCCCCTTGCACCCCGGACGTGCCACCGCCATTCTGCGCCACGACAGGCAGGCAGACCGGCAGGACCTTGGGGGATTTCATGACACTGGACGATTTCGATACGCTGATGGCGCAACGCTTTTCCTGTCGCGGCTTTCGCCCCGACCCGGTGCCGCGCGCGGTGATCGAAGGCATCCTGGGCGCCGCCCGGCGGGTGCCGTCCTGGTGCAATGCCCAACCATGGCAGGTGACCATCACCAGCGGCGAAGAGACCGACCGTTTCCGCGCCGCCATGATCGAAGAGGCGCAGACCGGCACCCACGATCCCGACCTGCCCTTTCCCACCGGCTACTCCGGCGCCTACCGCGACCGCCGGCGCACCTGCGGTTGGCAACTCTACGAGGCGGTGGGCGTGGAAAAGGGCGACCGCGACGGCTCGGCCCGGCAGATGATGGAGAACTTTGCGCTGTTCGGCGCGCCGCATTGCGCCATCGTCACCAGCCCGTCCGAACTGGGGGCCTATGGTGCGCTCGACTGCGGCGGCTTCGTCACCGCCTTTGCGCTGGCCGCGCAGGCCGCCGGGGTAGCGAGCATCCCGCAGGCGGCGCTGGCCTCCTACGCGCCGTTCCTGCACCGCTGGTTCGACATCCCCGAGGATCGGCTGGTGCTCTGCGCGATTTCCTTCGGCTATGCCGATCCGAACCACCCGGCCAACGGGTTTCGCACCGAGCGGGCCGAGCTCGGCGACATCGTCGACTGGCGGGGATGACCCGCACGAAACCGGCGTTGCACGCCCCCCTGCCCCATGGCATCGCACGTCCCGTGCCCAGATGCCCCCAGATGCAAGGAGATCCCATGCGCGCCCTGATCCAACGTGTCACCGAGGCCAGCGTCACCGTCGACAACGAGACCGTCGGAGAGATCGGCGCCGGCCTGTTGATCCTGGTCTGCGCCATGCAGGGCGATACCGAGGCCCAGGCCGACAAGCTTGCCGCCAAGGTGGCCAAGCTGCGCATCTTCAAGGACGAGGCGGAGAAGATGAACCGCTCGCTGCTCGACGTGGGCGGCGCGGCGCTGGTGGTCAGCCAGTTCACCTTGGCCGCCGATACCCGCAGCGGCAACCGCCCCGGGTTTTCCACCGCGGCACCGCCGGACGAGGGCAAGAGGTTGTACGAGTATTTTGCCACCCGGATGGCGGCGCAGGGGGTGCCGGTGCAGACCGGTCGCTTTGCCGCCGACATGAAGGTGGCGCTGGTCAACGACGGGCCGATCACCATCTGGATGGAGGTCTGAATGGACCAGCGCGACACCGCCCTTGCGCTTTGGCAGGCTGGCGTGGCCGCCGTGGACGGATACGCGGCGACCAAGGCGGCGCTGGCGGACATCGCGCGGCCCGACCGCATCCTCGCCGTCGGCAAGGCCGCCGGGGCGATGGCCCGCGCCGCGCAAGAGCGGTTTCCCGGCGTGCCGGTGCTGGTGGTCACCAAGGACGGCCACGGCGACGGGCTGCCCGAGGCGGTCGAGGTGATCGAGGCCGCCCACCCGGTGCCCGACGCCCGCAGCCTGCACGGCGGCAAGGCGCTGCGCGCGGCGGTCGAGGCGATGGCACCGGGCACGCATCTGCTGCTGCTGGTCTCGGGCGGGGCCTCGTCGCTGGCCGAGGATCTGGTGCAGGGCAAGGCGTTGGAGGATCTCGCCGCGCTGAACAGCCGGCTTCTCGCGCAGGGGCTGGACATCGCCGCGATGAACGCGGCGCGGCGCAGGCTGTCTCGGATCAAGGGCGGTGGGCTATTGTCGCATTTTCCGGGCGCGCGGGCCTCGGTTCTGGCGATCTCGGACGTGCCGGGCGACGATATCGCGGTGATCGGATCGGGCATCGGCGCCACGCCCGCTACCCCCGGTTTTTCCTATGACTTCAAGATCGTGGCCAGCAATGCCCATGCCCGCAGGTCGGCGGAAAAGGCGGCCCGCGCGCGGGGCATCGAGGTGTTGGAACAGGGCGAGGCGCTGCACGACGATTTGAACGCGCTGGCCCGGCACTGGGCCCCGCGGATCAGGGCGATGAAGCGGGGCGCAATCATCCTTGGCGGCGAACCCACCGTTGTGCTGCCCAAGAAGCCCGGCCGGGGCGGACGCAACCAGGCGCTGGCTCTGGCGCTGGCGCGGGAGATTGCAGGCACGTTCGGGATCACCGTGCTGGTCGGGGGCACCGATGGCTCCGACGGGCCCACCGAGGCTGCCGGCGGGGTGGTCGATGGCGCCACCTGGGGACCGGGCGCGCAAGAGGCATTGGAGCGGGCGGACAGCGGCAGCTACCTCGCCGCGCGGGACGCCCTTCTGGTGACCGGGCCGACCGGCACCAACGTCATGGACCTTCTCGTCGCGCTTCGCACGTGAAGGGTCGTTTCCCGCCGCGCCGAGCCCGCGTGATGGGGGAACTCTGATGCCATGATACAACCGGAAAACGCCCTGCGCGAGATCGAAGACCTGCCCGACATGGGCATCACGCTCTCCGATGGCTGCCGGCTCTCGGCGCGGGTCTGGCGCCCGGTGGATGCGGGCAACAACCCGGTGCCGGTGATCCTGGAATACCTGCCCTATCGCAAGCGTGACGGCACCACGGCGCGCGATGCGCTGACGCATCCCTATTTCGCCAAACGCGGCTATGCCTGTGTGCGGGTGGACATGCGCGGCAGCGGCGACAGCCAGGGGGTGATGGAGGACGAATACACCCGGCAGGAGCTTGACGACGCGGTCGAGGTGATCACCTGGCTCGCTGCACAGGACTGGTGCAGCGGCACGGTCGGCATGATGGGGATCAGCTGGGGCGGGTTCAACGGGTTGCAGGTGGCCGCCCTCGCGCCCGAACCGCTGAAGGCGGTGATCACGCTCTGCTCCACGGTGGACCGCTACGCCGATGACATCCACTACAAGGGTGGCTGCCTGCTGAACGAGAACCTCGGCTGGGGCGCGACGATGTGGGCCTATTCCTCGCGCGCGCCGGACCCGGCGCTGGTCGGCGAGGCCTGGCGCGAGATGTGGCTGCAGCGGCTGGAGAACGAGCCCTTTCTGCCCGCCACCTGGCTACGCCACCAGCGGCGCGATGCGTATTGGCGGCATGGATCGGTCTGCGAGGATTACAGCGCGATCAAGGCGCGGGTGCTGGCGGTGGGCGGCTGGGGCGATGCCTACAAGAACGCGGCGCCCCGGATCGTCGAGAACCTCCCCGGCGCCAAGGGGATCGTCGGGCCCTGGGTCCACAAGTATCCGCATTTCGCCGTGCCCGAGCCGCGCATCGGTTTCCTGCAGGAGGCGCTGCGCTGGTGGGATCGCTGGCTCAAGGGGATCGACACCGGCGTCGAGGACGACCCCGATTACCGCGCCTACCTGATGGACGGGCTGCGCCCCGCCGCCTGGTATGCCGAACGCCCCGGCCGCTGGATCGCCGAACAGGCCGGCGCGACCTCGCACATCCCGGTCGAGGCCTGGCACCTGGGCAACGCCGGGCTGTCCCGCACCCCTGCCCCGCTGACCGCCACCGTCAATTCGCCGCAGCATTGCGGCATGGCCGCCGGCGAGTATTGCGCGATCTGGCTGGGTCCGGAAATGCCGGGCGATCAGCGCGGCGACGATGCGCTGTCGACCTGTTTCGACAGCGCCCCGCTGGAGGCCGAGACCGATATCGTCGGCGCGCCGGTGCTGCACCTGCGGCTGCGGGCGGACAAGGCTCAGGCACAGATTGCCGTGCGGCTGACCCATGTGCACCCCGATGGCGCCGCCTCGCGCATCACCTACGGCGTACTGAACCTGTCCCACCGCGACGGGCACGCCGACCCGCGCCCGCTGGAACCCGGCCAACCCTATGACATCGCCGTGCCGCTCGATCAGATCGCCTACCGGGTGCCGGCGGGCCACCGGATCCGCGTCGCGATTTCCTCGACCTATTGGCCGCTGCTCTGGCCCGCGCCGGAAAGCGCCATGCTGACGCTGGAGGCCGGGCGGCTGGACCTGCCCCTGCGCGCGCCCGCGACGGGGGCGGAATGCACCTTTGCCCCGCCCGAGGCCGAGGCCCCGTGGCAGACCCGCGCCCTGCGCCCGGAAAACCACGTCCGCCGAGCCGAGACCGACATGGTCAGCGGCACCGTGACCCTGGTGATCGAGGATGACTTCGGCAAGCGCGAGGATCTCGACCACGGGCTGATCGGCGGCACCGTCGCGCGCGAACGCTGGACCATTCACCCCGACGATCCGCTGTCGGCGCGGGGCTGGTGCCACTGGACCGACGAACGCGAACGCGGCGACTGGAGGCTGCGCACCGAGACCCGCTGCGAGATGTGGAGTGACGCCACGCAGTTCCACCTGACCGCCCGAATAGAAGCCTTTGAAAACGACAACTTGTTGTACGTCCGCGACATTGCCGATAGCATTGACCGCGACCACCTGTGACGCCCTCGTTACACAGTGTGACAATAATTACTTGCGAGCGTGCGACGATTGAGCAACGATTGACTGACCAATCAAGAAAGAACCGCGCGCAAGTCGTGGAAATCACTAACGGGAGACAACCATGAACGATCATCTGAGCTATCTCGCGGCGCGTGCCGGCGTCGGGAAAATGAGCCGTCGCGAATTCATCGGCCGTGCCGGTGCGCTCGGGATCGGCGCGGCGATGGCGAACACGATGTTCGCCCAGGCCGTGCAGGCCGCCGGCCCGATGAAGGGCGGCACGATCCGCGCCGGCATCCAGGGCGCAAGCACCACCGACAGCCTCGATCCCGCCTCCACCACGAACACGGCCATGACCATGGTCAGCCGGCTGTGGGGCGAAACGCTTGTGGCGCTGGCGCCGCATGGCGGGCTGGAGCCCAAGGTCGCCGAAAGCTTCGAGGCCTCGGCCGACGCCAAGACCTGGACCTTCAAGATCCGCAGCGGCATGACCTTCTCGAACGGCAAGACGGTGACCGCAGAGGACGTTCTCGCCACCCTCGAACGCCACTCCGGCGAAGAGACCAAATCGGGCGCCCTCGGGCTGCTGCGCGACATCACCTCGATGCGGGCCGAAGGCGACCAGTTCATCATCGAGATGAAACAGGCCAACGCCGACCTGCCCTATCTGATGGCCGATTATCACCTGATCATCCAGCCCAACGGCGGCAAGGACGACCCCACCGCCGCGATCGGGACCGGCCCCTATGTCCTCAAGGAAGTCGACATGGGCGTGCGCTTCGTCGCCGAGAAGAACCCGAACTACTGGGACCCGGACCTGGGCCACGCGGCAGAGATCGAGGTCATCGTCATCAACGACAGCACCGCGCGCGTCGCGGCGCTGCAGTCGGGCCAGGTCGACATGGTCGACCGGGTGCCGCCGCGCACCGCCGGTCTTGTCGACCGGGCGCCGAACATCTCGGTCCGCTCGGCGGCCGGGTCGGGGCATTACGTGTTCATCATGCACTGCAACACCGCGCCGTTCGACAACAACGACCTGCGGCTGGCGCTGAAATACGGCATCAACCGCAAGGAGTTGGTCGACAAGATCCTGTTCGGCTACGGCACGATCGGCAACGACACCCCGATCAACGCCTCCTACCCGCTGTACTCGGAGCTCGAACAGCGCGAATACGATCCGGACAAGGCCAAGTTCCACTTCGAAAAATCGGGTTTCGACGGGTCCGTCCTGCTGCGCACCTCGGACAACTCGTTCCCCGGCGCGCCCGATGCCGCGGCGCTGTTCCAGCAATCGCTGGCCTCGGCGGGCATCAACCTCGAGATCAAGCGCGAGCCCAATGACGGATACTGGTCCGAGGTCTGGAACAAGCAGCCGTTCTGCACCAGCTACTGGAGCGGCCGCCCGATCCAGGACCAGATGTATTCGACAGCCTACCTCTCCACGGCGGACTGGAACGATACGCGGTTCTACAACGACAAGTTCGACCAGCTTCTGGTCGCCGCCCGCGGCGAGCTGGACGAGGCCAAGCGGACGCAGATGTATGCCGACCTGGGCACCATCGTGCGCGACGAAGGCGGCTTGATCTGCCCGATGTTCAACGACTTCATCGGCGCCACCTCCGACCGCGTTGCCGGCTGGGTCGAGGATCACAAGGGCTTTGACCTGATGGATCTCTATGCCCCGATGAAGATGTGGGTCGCCGCCTGATATGGGGCAGCTTCTGAAACTACTGGTCCAGCGCATCGCGCTGGGCCTGCTTCTGCTTTTGATGGTCTCGGTCCTGATCTTTGCCGGCACCAACATCCTGCCCGGGGACGTCGCCCAATCCATCCTCGGACAGTCGGCCACACCCGAGGCGCTGGCCAACCTGCGCGCGGACCTGGGGCTGAACGAACCGGCGCTGAGCCGCTACTTCTCGTGGCTGGGCGCGGCGCTGACCGGGGATCTGGGCACCGCGCTGACCTCGGGGCTGGACATCGCGACCGAGATTTCCAAGCGCCTTGGCAACACCCTGTTCCTGGCCTTCTGGGCGGCCGTCGTCGCCGTGCCGCTGGCGATCTTCCTGGGGCTGCTGGCGGTACGTTATCGCGATCGCTGGCCCGACAAGCTGATCTCGGCGGTGACGCTGGCGTCGATCTCGATCCCGGAATTCCTGATCGGCTACCTGCTGATGTTCGTGGTCGGGGTAAAGCTGGGCTGGCTGCCCAGCACGGCGATCTCCTACCGGCCCGACGCCGACCTGTTCACCCGGCTGCAGGCGATCGCGCTGCCGATCTCGGTGCTGACGCTGGTGGTGCTTGCCCACATGATGCGGATGACCCGCGCCGCCATCCTGAACGTGATGCAATCGGCCTATATCGAAACCGCCGAGTTGAAGGGGCTGACGCTGTTCAACATCATCCTGCGCCACGCCCTTCCCAACGCGGTGGCGCCGATCGTCAACGTGGTGATGCTGAACCTGGCCTATCTGGTGGTCGGCGTCGTGGTGATCGAAGTCGTGTTCGTCTATCCCGGCATGGGACAGTACCTGGTCGATCACGTCTCCAAGCGTGACCTGCCGGTGGTGCAGGCCTGCGGGCTGATCTTTGCGGCGGTCTACATCGGCCTCAACATGATCGCAGATATCGTGTCGATCCTGTCCAACCCGCGGCTGAGGCATCCGAAATGAAAAGAATTCCATTTGCTGCCCTGGTCGGGCTGTTCTTTACCGCACTCTATTTCCTGGCCGCCATCCTGGCACCGCTGATCGCGCCCTACGGCATGGCCGAGGTCGTTGGCGGCGTGTGGGAACCGTCCAGCGCGGAGTTCCTGCTGGGCACCGACAACATCGGTCGCGATCTGCTCAGCCGGATGATCTATGGCGGGCGCACCACCATCTTCATCGCAACCGTCGCGACCATCCTCAGCTTCACCACCGGCTCGGTGCTGGGCTTTCTGGCCGCTGTGCTGGGCGGCTGGGCCGATCAGGTGATGTCCCGCTTTGTCGATCTGCTGATGTCGATCCCGACGCTGATCTTTGCGCTGGTGGTGCTCTCGGTGATGCCGGTGACGGTGCCGGTGCTGATCCTGGTGATGGGCCTGCTGGATTCCACCCGGGTCTATCGCCTGGCCCGAGCCGTCGCGGTCGACATCAACGTGATGGATTTCGTCGAGGCCGCCAAGCTGCGCGGCGAGGGTCGGGCCTGGATCATCTTCCGCGAGATCCTGCCTAACGCACTCAGCCCGCTGGTGGCGGAAATGGGGCTGCGCTTCATCTTCATGGTGCTGTTCGTCTCGACCCTGTCGTTCCTTGGCCTGGGCGTGCAACCGCCCGAGGCGGACTGGGGCGGCATCGTGAAGGAAAACGCCGACGGGATCATCTATGGCATCGGCGCGGCGCTTTATCCCGCCTTCGCCATCGCCACGCTGGCGATCTCGGTCAATCTGGTGGCGGACTGGGTCCTGAACCGCACCACCTCGCTGAAGGGAGGGCGCGGCTGATGTCCGATCCACTGTTGAAGGTTCGCGGGCTCAAGATCGGCGCAACGGTCTATCCCCCCGGCGAGAAACCCCATGATATCGAGATCGTCCACGGTGTCGATTTCGACCTGATGCCGGGCAAGGTGCTGGGGCTGATCGGCGAATCCGGAGCCGGCAAATCCACCATCGGGCTGGCCACCATGGCCTATGGTCGCGGCGGGGTGACGATCACCGGCGGCGAGGTCTGGGTCAACGGGCGCGATATCCTGAAATCGGGCCTGCGCGACGTGCGCCGGCTGCGCGGCGGCGAGGTGACCTATGTCTCGCAATCCGCCGCGGCCAGCTTCAACCCGGCCAAGCGCATCATGGAACAGGTCACCGAGGCCGCCGTCGGCCAGGGCAAGTTCAGCCGCCGAGAGGCAGAGGAGCGCGCGGTGGCGCTGTTCGACAAGCTGGGCCTGCCGGACCCGGAGAATATCGGAAAACGCTATCCGCACCAGGTCTCGGGTGGGCAGTTGCAACGCTGCATGACCGCGCTGGCGCTGTGTTCAGAACCCGATCTGGTGGTGTTCGACGAGCCCACCACGGCGCTGGACGTGACCACCCAGATCGACGTTCTGGCCGCGATCAAGGAGGCGATCCGCGACACCGGCGTCGCCGCGCTCTACATCACCCACGACCTCGCCGTGGTGGCGCAGGTCAGCGACGACATCATGGTGCTGCGCAACGGTGACATGGTCGAATACGGTCCCACCGACCAGATCATCAACGCCCCGCAGGAGGAGTATACAAGGGCGCTGGTTTCGGTCCGCTCGATCCAGCACGAGGAAAAACAACCGACTCCGGACCCTGTCCTGCGCGTCTCGGGCATCACCGCGCGCTACAAGGGCACGGCCTTTGACGTGCTTCACGATGTCTCGGTCGATCTGCACCCGGGCCAGACGCTGGCCGTGGTCGGCGAGAGCGGCTCGGGCAAATCGACGCTGGCACGGGTGATCACCGGGCTCCTGCCGCCGCGCGCCGGCGAGATCGAGTTCGCCGGTCGTACCCTGTCGCCCGGGCTGGACGGGCGCACACGCGAGGACCTGCGCGAGTTGCAGATGATCTACCAGATGGCCGACGTGGCGATGAACCCGCGCCAGACCGTCGGCACCATCGTCGGCCGCCCGCTGGAGTTCTATTTCGGCCTGAAGGGCCAGGAAAAGCGTGAGCGCATCAAGGAGTTGCTGGACGAGATCGAGATGGGTGACGGTTTCATCGACCGCTATCCGGCGGAATTGTCGGGCGGGCAGAAACAGCGCGTCTGCATCGCCCGGGCGCTGGCGGCGAAACCGAAGATGATCATCTGCGACGAGGTCACCTCGGCGCTCGACCCGCTGGTCGCCGATGGCATTCTCAAGCTGTTGCTGAACCTGCAGAAGATCGAGAACGTGGCCTATCTCTTCATCACCCATGACATCGCTACGGTGCGTGCCATCGCCGATTCCATCGCCGTGATGTATCGCGGCAAGGTGGTTCGTTACGGCTCGAAAACCCAGGTGCTGAGCCCGCCGTTCGACGATTACACCGACCTTCTGCTCTCCTCGGTGCCCGAGATGAAACTGGGCTGGCTGGAAGATGTGATCGCGCATCGCAAGATGGAAAGCGCCGGGAACTGACCCCGGATCGGCAGCCGCCGGGGCCCCCTGCCCCGGCGGGATGCTCCCCCTGCGCACAGGTCATTTTTTTTTCGTTCCCGGGCGACGGAACCCACGCGCACCGGCGTGAAACCCTGTGTTATTCAACACAGGAACATGACCATGCCTATCAAGCATTTCGCCCGCCTCCTCATTCTGGGCGGGTTGTCGCTGTCGACGATCTACCTCGGTCACGGCGATGCCCAGGGCCGGCCGCCGGAACCGCCCTTTGCCGCCATTGCCTCCGACCTCGGCCTCTCGAAGGGCCAGGTCCAGTCCTGTTTCCCCAGGATGGAAAAACCGGGCAGTCAGTCCGAACGCCCGGCGCGCCCCGACATGACCAAGATCGCCGCCTGCCTGAAGCAGGCCGACAGTTCGCTGAGCGATGCGCAGATCCAGGACGTGTTGCGGAAAAACGCGCCGAAGCGAGGCTGAGCGTCCTCGTCCCGGCCGGGGGCGCATCGCAGTCGCCGGTTCGCCGCGCCCCCCATTGCGCCCGGTCGCGCCCTGCGCTTAGGCTGCGCAAAATCACGCATCGGCCGGGGGCATGCCATGGACAGGAAACTCCTTCTCATCATTCTCGACGGGGTGCCGTGGCGCAACTGGCGGCGGCTGTTCGGCAACCTAGAGGGCTGGGTCGACAGCGGCGAGGCCCAGGTGTGGAAGATCCGCGCGGTTCTGCCCTCGATCTCGGCCAGTTGTTATGCCTCGATCCACACCGGGGTCGCCCCGGCAGAGCATGGCTGTACCGGCAATGGCAACGTGTTCCGGCTGGGCCATCCGGACGTGTTCAGCCAGGTGCGCGCGGGCGGCGGGGTGACCGGCGCGGTGGCCCATTCCTTCTGGTCGGAGTTCTTCAACCGCGCGCCCTTCGACCTGGTGCGCGACATCGAGTATGACGAACCCGACAGCACCACCATCACCCACGGCCGGTTCCACACCATGACCGGCTACGGGCTGATCAACCAGATGACCCCCTCGGACGTCGACCTCTTCGCCACGCTCACCAACCTCTGCCAGCGCTTCGGGCTGAACTACGGGCTGTTGCACACCTGCACGCTGGACAGCATGGGGCACCGGTTCTTTCACGACTGCCAGGAAATGGACCATGCCTGCGCGGTAATGGACGAGATGCTCGCCCCCTTCATCCCGAAATGGCGCGCGGCGGGCTACGAGGTGATCGTCACCGCCGACCACGGGCAGGACGAGCGCGGCCACCACGGTGGACGCGGCGCGCTTCAGCAAGAGGCCGCGCTCTATTACTTCGGACCGGCGCAGGGGCCGGAGGAGGACACCGTTCTGGACCAGTTGCAACTGGCGCCGACGATCCTGAAACGGCTCGGCGCACCGATCCCCAAAACGATGAAGGCGCCGCCGTTCCTCGACTGAGGACAGACTGGGGATAACCCGATTTTGTATGTTCTGACAAAGACTTGGAACAGAAAGTTTCCCACCTGGGTTAAAAACGCCCCCTGAAGCCGCCTGATCGCTGCCGCTTTCAGAGGCAGCGCCACCTAGTCGTAGGGCCAGATCCCCTGCCCCAGCGCCTCGATCGCGATCTCGATGCGCTCGAAGCTGGCGCGCGCCCGCTCGGCCATGCTCCGCGCCCGGAGAAAGCCATGCACCAGCCCCTCCTCGTTGATCCAATGCACCTTGCCCCCGGCCGCGCGCAGCTGCTTGGCGTACTCGGCGCCATCGTCGCGCAGCGGGTCGCAATCGGCGGTCACGATCACCGTGGGTGGCAGGCCCGAGAAATCGCTGTCCTGCAACGGGGCATAGGTCGGGTCACCCTCTGGCGCAGCTTGTCCCTTGGCAAGGCGGATGGTCTCATAGAACCGCACCTCCTCCAGCGTCAGCATCGGGGCCTCGGCGTTTTCCGCGTAAGAGGGGGCGCTGCCGTCGCCGCCCAGCCCGGGATAAATCAGGACCTGGCCCAGGATTCCCTCCAACCGGCCGCGCGCGTGATGCGCCACGCTCGCGGCGAGGTTGCCGCCGGCACTGTCGCCGACCAGCACAAGCTCGCTGCCGTAGTGCTGCGCCGCCCATCGCGTCGCGGCCCAGCAATCCTCGAAAGCGGCGGGGTGGATATGCTCGGGCGACAGCCGGTAATCCACCGCCACCACGCGATAGCCCGTCATGGCGCAGATCTCGGCGCAGACATCGTCATGGCTGTCGAGCCCGCCAACGACGAACCCGCCGCCGTGGAAAAACATCACCGTGTTATTCGGGGCCCCGGCGGAATAGACCCGGACCGACACGCCATCAGCGCTCCAATCCTCGGCACTGACCCCTTCGGGTCGCCCCTGGTGAAAGGCCCGGCACATGGCGTCATAGGCGCGGCGCTGGTCGGCGATGCTGCCCTCGACCGCGTCCTCGGGATAGCTCTCACCGGTCTTGTGGATGAAGGCCCAGACCTCCGCGTCGATCAGCTTGGCAAAGTCGCGCCTTGCGCTCACTGCTCCCACTCCCACGGGCGGGTGAAGTTGCCCAGCACATGCGCCACGTCATCCTCATCCGCGCCGTTGCGGCGCAGCTCGGCGACCAGACCGCGCGTCTTGTCGTCGATGACCGAGACCACGCGCGCCTGCACGCCGGCCTCTTCCAGCGCGGCGTTGTAGACGCGGGTGATCGCGCTCTTGCGCAGATCGGGCTTGAACACCTTGCCGACGGCGGTCTTGGGCAATTCGTCAAGGATGCCGATGAACTTGGGCCGCGCCGCGCGTTCATGCACGTGGACCTTGCAGTGTTCCATCAACTCCTCCTGGCTCACCGTCGCGCCCTCGACCAGTTCGACATAGGCGCAGGGCATCTCGCCGGAATAGGCATCGGGCTGGCCGATGGCCCCGGCAAAGGCGACGGCCTCATGCGCCAGAAGCGCCTCTTCGATCTCGCCGGGGTCGATGTTGTGACCGCCGCGAATGATCAGATCCTTGGCGCGCCCGGTGATCCACAGGTAGCCGTCCGGGTCGATCCGGCCCAGATCCCCGGTGCGCAGGTAGCGCCCCTCGTAGAACAGATCGGCGTTCTTCTCGACCTCGGTATAGGTGTTGCCGGCATAGACCCCGGGGTTGGACACGCAGATCTCGCCGATCTCGTCCACGGCGCATTCCTGCGGCCCGTCGGGGGTGCCGCGCATGATCCTGACGTCCGAATAGGGGAAGGGAATGCCGATCGAGCCGACCTTCTTCTCGCCCGCCGGCGGGTTGCAGGAGACAAGGCAGGTCGCCTCGGTCAGCCCGTAGCCCTCGACGATGGTGACGCCCGAGGCGCTTTCGAACCGTTTGAACAGCTCCAGCGGCATCGGCGCGGAACCCGAGAAGGCGGTTTTGACCGTGGAGATATCGGCATCCACCTTGCGCTGCATCAGCGCCGAGACGGCGGTGGGCACGGTAATGATGAAGCTGATCTTCCAGCGTTCGATCAGCTTCCAGAAGTTGTCGAACACCCCGTCGCCGCGATAGCCCGCCGGGGTCGGGAACACCACATGCGCGCCCGAGGCGACGGCGGCCATGCCGATGACGTGGCAGGCGAAGACGTGGAACAGAGGCAGCGGGCACATGATGTTGTCGGTCTCGGAGAACAGCAGCCGGTGCCCCAGCCAGCCGTTGTAGATGGCGCCGGAATACTTGTGCTGGGCGACCTTGGGCATGCCGGTGGTGCCGCCGGTGTGGAAGTAGAAGGCGACCCGGTCCTGGCCACCGTCCTCAAAGCTGAGCGTGTCGGGCTGGCGCGCCATCTCCTTGTTGAAGTCCTTGTAATCTGCGTGCGCGATCAAGGACTTACCCTCGATCTTGGGGCGCATCAGCGGCACGATCCAAGACTTCGGCGGGGTCAGGTAGCGGTTCAGGTCGATCTCGAGCACGGTGTCGACATGCGGGGCGTGGCGGACCGCCTCGGCGACCTTCTGCGCGACGTCGGTTTTCGGGAACGGCTTGAGCGTCACCACCACCTTGGCGTTGGTCTCGCGCAGGATCGAGGCGATCTGTTCGGGTTCCAGCAAGGGGTTGATAGGATTGACAATTCCGGCGATGGCGCCGCCCAGGATGGTGACGAAGGTCTCGGTGCAGTTGGGCAGCACGCAGGCCACCACGTCCTTCTCGCCCACCCCGAGCGACCGGAACAGGTTGGCGGCCTGGCTGGTGCGGGCCAGCAGCTGGGACCAGGTGAGGGTCTCGGCGGGATCCCTGGGACCGGAGAGCAATTGATAGCTTATCGCCTTGTTATCAGGAAACTTTTTCGCGGTGCGCGCGAGCAGGTGATAGAGCGTCTTGGGAAGATCCCGCGCCTCCCACGGCATCTCGTTCTCGATCGCGATCCGATCGTCCATTCCTGCAAATGTCATTGCTGCATCCTCCCCTTTCGGTCCCTCGCCCCATGCGGGTCAAGGATGCTGGGAAACCCGGCGGGGTGCAAGGTCAGGGCCGGCCGAATCCCCCGGCGCGGGCGGGTGACGTGGCGCCAAGTGACGCAACGAAAACGGGAATTCGGGGGCCGTTTCGTACAATCCGCCGCCTCCGCCCGGCGCCCGGATTTGCCGGTTTGGGGGATTTCCCGGCCGTTTCGTACAACGAGGGTTACGGCCGGGGGGACAGGGCGGCAACGCACGGGGCGTTTGCCGGGGCGCAAGGAAAGGACGGCAGGGTTTTCGCGCGGGAGTTGTGTGCGGGGATCGTGGAGTGATCGGGGGGAAGCAGGTGTTGCGGGAGCGGCTAGGGGCAGCGGTCATTCCGCGCCGATGCAATACTGGAGGGCGGACCCTGCGAAAACCGCCCCTCACTCCCGATAGCGCAGGCCAACGCCTTTGACACCGCCATCAACCGGTTTCCAAGGTGCTCTCTGCATCAGGGGCATGTTTGCGATCCCGCCTCCACTTGCGCCAGATATCTTCGAACTCCATGTCGCCCAGGAGCCCGTTGCGCCGGAAGATCATCGTCAGAACGATCACGGCGCCGAGGAAGAACCCGGTCAACCCGAACATCTCGGGCAATTTCACGCCCATAAGCTCGGGGCCGTTCTCCAGCGTGCGCACGATCTCGTTGCCCAGCGAGATGACGAAGGTGCCGAGGACCACCCCCGAGACCGAGCGCATCCCGCCAAGGATGACCATCGCCATCGTCAGGAAGGTCTGGTTGAAGTAAAAGCTGTTGGGGCCGATCACCCCCAGATAGGTCGCATGCAGGATACCGGCGATCCCGACGATCACGGTCGACAGCATCCAGGCATAGTGGCGCAGTCGCGAGATCGGCACCCCCATGGCCCGCGCCGCCAGCATGTCCTCGCTCGAGGCGCGCAGTTGCAAGCCCACGGGGCTGTCGCGGAAGAGCTTGGCGACGAAAACGACCAGCGCCGCGATCAGGGTCGCGATCGGCAGGGAGGACACCACGGGAATCCCGTAGAGCGAGCGCTGGCCCCGGGTCAGGTCGATCCAGGCGGTGAAGACCACATAGGCGATCATCAACAGCGCCAAGGTCAGGATCTCGCCGGTCGCACCGCTGACCCGGACGATCAGGTATCCGGTGATCCAGCCGATCAGCAGCACCAGCGCCAGCGCGATAAGCGCGGCAACCAGCACCGGCATCTGCACCCCGGCCAGACCAAAGGGCGCATCCGGGATGAGGGCGGTCTTGAGGGCGACCGGGATGGTCAGGATCGCGGTGGCATAGCTCGCCACCCCCATGAAGCCGACATGGCCGAAGCTGATCACGCCGGTATTGCCCATGAAGATCTGCACGCCCAGCGCCAGCACCAGGTTCATGAAGAAGGCATAGGCCAGCCGAACCTGGTAGGCCTCGCCAAAGACACCTATGAAAAGGGCAAGGCCAACCAGCGCGGCAATCGGAAAGACCGACACCCGAAGGCTGTTCAGGAAGTGCTGTTTCATGTGTCCTTGTCTCCCAGTTCGATTGTTTTGCCCAGCAACCCGGACGGGAAGCGCACCAGCGTCAGGCCGACCACGGCAAAGACGATGGCGTCACGATAGGCGGCAACGTCCTGCGGCAGGACAACTTGCAAGAGAACTTCGAAGATCCCCAGCACCAGCCCCCCGACCACAGCGCCGGGCAATGAGCCGAGCCCGCCCAGAACACAGGCCACGAAGGCCTTGAGCACCGGAATGAACCCCATGAACGGATCAACCGCGCCGCGGCGGGACAGGATGAAGATCGCCGCGAGTCCGGCCAGGAAGCCCGAGATCAGAAAGGCGGCCTGAATCACGCGGTTCGCCCGGATCCCCATCAGTCGCACCGCGGTGAAATCCTTGGCCGCGGCCCGCATCGCCAGCCCCAGCGTGGTAAAGCGCAACAGCGCCACCAGCACGATGATTGCCAGAGCGGTCACCCCGGTTTCGACCAGTTGCAGCACCGGCAGGCGCAGATCGCCCAGATAGACCATGCGGGACAGGACCTCGGGCGTTTGCACCGGCTTGGGTCGGGTCGCGATGAAGAGCACAAAGGCGTTCTGCACCATGATCGAGACGCCGAAGGCGGTGAGGATCCCGGTGTTCACCGGCGCGTTCCGGATCGCCCGGAACGCCACCCGTTCGAATATGCCTGCGGCCGCGATGGCCGCCACGATCCCGATCGCCACCAGAAGCCACGGGTTCTGCACCGTCAAGGCCGCGGCGAAGAAGATCGCGTACCCGGCCACGGTGATCAGCTCGCCATGCGCGAAGTTCACCAGCCCCACGATCGAAAAGACGATGGCGAGCCCCAGCGCCAGAAGCGCGTATTCGCTGCCGACGCTCAGCGCGTTCAACGCCTGTTGAATGAAATAGTCCATGCCATCCTTTCCCTCAGCCCACCGAGGCACCCAGATAGGCGTCCATCAGGTTGTCCGAGCCAACCAGTTCCGCCGCCTTGCCCTCATAAACCACCGCACCGGTGGTCATGATGTAGGCCCGGTCGGCGATGCTCAGGGCCTCGGACGCGTTCTGTTCGACAACGAGAATGGTCAGACCCTCGTCGCGCAGTTTCACCATCAGATCGAAAATGCCGTCCACGATACGCGGCGCCAGTCCGAGCGAGGGTTCGTCCAGCATCAGCAGCCGCGGGCGCGACATCAGCGAGCGCGCGATCGCCAGCATCTGTTGTTCGCCGCCCGACAGCGTCTTGGCCAATTGCTGCGACCGTTCCCGCAGGATCGGGAACATGTCGAAGTATTTTTCGATATCCTGTCGCACCTGCGCCCGGTTGCGGTTGGTCGCGGCACCAAGGATGAGATTCTCGTGCACGCTCAGATCCCCGAAGACGCGTCGCCCTTCCGGGGTCAGGGTCATGCCGCGCGCCACCACCGCCTCGGCATTGGCGCGGGTGATATCCTCGCCCTCGAACCGTACCGTTCCACCGGCGGTCGGGATGATCCCGACCACCGCCGAAACGAGCGAGCTTTTTCCCGCCCCGTTCGACCCGAGCAGAGAGACGATCTCGCCCGGGTCGACCTTGAGGCTCGCTCCGCGTACGGCGCTGATCGCACCGTAGCGAACCGAGAGGTTGTCGACTTCCAACATCAGGGTGCCGGAATGTAACTGGGCATGATCGTCCCTTCCGAAACGAACTTGCCATCCTGGATGGTCACGATCGCCATCTCCTTGAGCGGGACGCCCCCCTGCCCCTTGTAGGTGATCGAATCCGAGGTCAGACCGTCGAAACCCTCGGTTGCCGCCAAGGCCGCATTCACAGCCGCCGGATCGTCGGAGCCGGCCCGGGCGATGGCATCGGCGATCAGCATCACGGCCTCGCCGCCAAGTGCGAAAAAGACGTTCTCCATCTCGTATCCCATTGCGCTGCAATCGGAGTAGAACTGTGCCAACTCGCTTCCCTCAGACGGGAACCCATGGGTCACGAAGGTGATCGAGGGGCCACCGGCGCCGGAGATCTCGATCAGGCCCGGATCGTCGAACCCGTCGGTGCCCATGAACTCGACATCCACGTTGGCCGCCTTGAACTGGCGCGGGAAGACGCCCGCCTCGGGCACCAGGAGGCCACCGACGAGAAGCTCCGGGGCGGGCTCCATTGCCTGAACCTCCGCGACCTGCGCGTTATAGTCCGACAGGCCGATGTTGTAGTTCACCGAACCGACGATCTCGCCGCCCAGATGCGTGAAGGCATCGGCAAAATACTCGGGAATGACAACGCCGTAGGCCCCATAGTCGCGGCTGACCAGTGTCGCTGCCTTGGTGATGCCCCGGTCAATGGCGACCTGCGCCACGGCGCCCGCCGCAAGGTTGTCTCCATAGGCCGTGAGATAGGTGTTCGTCGGCGAGGCCATCGGCAGTTGGACCTGGGTCGAGCCGACCGAGAGCACGGGGATCTCGCCGGCCATTGCCAGCGCGGCGATCGGGATCGCGGTATCGTCGGTGGGCGGGGCGAGAATGGCGGTCACACCGGCGTCGATCAATTCCTGCGCCACGACCGAGGAGGTCACCGGATCACTTTTCATGTCCCGCGCCATCAGTTCCAGCGGACGCCCCAGAACACCGCCGGCCTCGTTGATCTTGGCGACCGCGCATTGGGCGCCCGGAACGCTGTCATAGGGGGCCAGGCCGCCGGTGATGGCCGCAGCATAGCCGATCTTGATCGGTTCCCCGTCCAACGCATGGGCGGCCGGCGCGGTCATGAGGGCCACCACGGCAGCCCCGGTCATCAGTTTGGTCATTGTCAGCTTTCCCTGTTGCTTCATTTTCACTTTTTCCTTCCGAGATAGATTTCGATCACGCGCGGATCGTGGCGGACCACCTGTGGCTCCCCCTCGACCAGCAGCGCGCCGAGATGCATGACATAAAGGTGGTGCGAGACCTGCATGATGAAGTTCAGGTCATGGTCGATCACGACGATGCCGCATCCGTATCGGTCGCGGATGTCGCGCACGGTGTCGATCAGGGCGAGTGTCTCCTGCTCGTTCATCCCCGCGGCCGGTTCATCCAGTAAAAGCACACGCGGGCGCAGGGCCAGCGCCCGAGCGATCTCGACCCGGCGCTGGTGACCGTAGGGCAGTGCCCCGGCGGGGCTGTCGGCCAGATGTGCAAGGTCGATGAATGCCAGAAGCTCGTCGATGAACATTTCGTCGATCTGCTTGCCTGTGGCGCGTGCGCGGGTGATCGCCGCAACCCGGATGTTGTCGCGCACCGACAACCGCTTGAAGAGGCGAATGTTCTGAAACGTCCTCGCGATGCCCTTCTCGGCACAGGCCACGGCCGAGGACGGCGCGAAGGCGCGCCCGTCCAGATAGACGGCCCCTTCGCTCGGCGGCATAGTGCCTGACACGATGTTCATGAGCGTCGTCTTTCCCGCCCCGTTCGGCCCGATCAGCCCGACAATCTCGCCGACCTGGCAATCCAGATCCACGCCATTGACCGCATAGATCCCGTCGAAATGCTTGGTCAGCCCGCGCACGGACAGCCCCGTGCTCTTGAACGGTTTCTCCACTGCCTCCGCACCTGCGGTCCCGGGTGTTTGTGCCAAAGCCTCTAGGGTCATCTGCATTCCTGTCCTTGCCGGCGTTTGCCTGTGCCAAAGCTAGACGCGCGGTCGCCGGTCCGACTTGACACGTCGTGACGATAAGGAAACATCTGTAGACAAAATTTCCGGATGCGCGGCCCGGGAAACCCTATCGTCACGACAAAAAGTAAAGCGATATCAGGTCGTTGCATCGAATACGCGCAACGGGGCGCATGAAACCTGCTGCTAGCACGCGTTGCCCTGCCGACGCGCGAGAAGTCAGAAGCTTGTCCTGTGAAGTCAAGCCTGCGCCCGCCCCTCTTTCTAATGTGGTCTGCGATCTCTGCCCGACACAATGGTGGAGTGATGTTCGACCCAGAGGGAGACACCCATGAACCAACTGACCATCCTGGACACCGGTGGCGAGGGGCCAACCGTCGAAACCGTCCCCGGCGAAGCCATCCAGTATTCCGACTACACGCTCGACCTGTCCGATCCTTTTGCGGGCGGTTGCGCCTGGATCGAGGGCAACTACGTCCCGCAGAGCGAGGCGCGGATCTCGATCTTCGACGCGGGTTTTGGCCATTCCGACGTGACCTATACCGTCGTCCATGTCTGGCACGGGAATTTCTTTCGCCTGGAGGACCATGTCGACCGCTTCCTCGCCGGGGCCGAGCGGATGCGCATCCCGATGCCGCTCAGCAAGGGCGAGATCATGGACATCATGCGCACCTGTGTCGCCAAGTCCGGCCTGCGCGAGGCCTATGTCAACGTCTGCGTGACGCGCGGCTATGGCAAGAAGCCCGGCGAAAAGGACCTCGAGGCGCTCGAGTCCCAAGTCTATGTCTATGCTATCCCCTATCTCTGGGTGTTCAGCCCGATCAAGCAGATCGAAGGGATCGACGCCGTGATCGCGCGGACCGTGCGCCGGTCGCCCGCCAATGTGATGGACCCGTGGATCAAGAACTACCACTGGGGTGACCTGGTGCGCGCGACCTTCGAGGCCCAGGAGCGCGGCGCCCGCACCGCCTTTCTTCTCGATGCCGACGGTTTCGTCACCGAGGGGCCGGGCTTCAACGTCCTGATGATCAAGGACGACGCGCTTTACACCGCCGCGCGCAACGTGTTGCCGGGGATCACCCGGCGGACCGCGCTGGAGATCGCGGAAAGCTTTGGCCTGCCCTGCACTGTCGGTGACGTGACGCCCGAGATGCTGGCCTCGGCCGACGAGATTTTTGCCGCGACCACCGCCGGCGGCATCACTCCGGTGATCATGCTGGAAGGCAAGGCAATCGGCGACGGAACCCCGGGGCCATGGACCCGCAAGATCCGCACCCGGTATTGGGAAATGATGGACGAGCCCTCGCCGTTGATCGAGGCGGTCGACTACAGCGCCTGAAACAAGGCCACCACGCCCCCGCAGAAGGGAGCGCCCCCGGCGCTCCCTTTTTCGTTGGCGCGTTTCGGGATCAGTGCATGTTCGGATGGTTCGCATTCCGCTTGCGCCAGTCGCGCGGCGACAGCCCATGCCACCTGTAGAAGGCCCGCGAGAAGGCGCTCACCTCGGAATAGCCCAGCCGGAAGGCCAGTTCCGAAATGCTGAGCGCCGGCTCCGACAACAGCACCAGCGACAGGTCGCGACGCACCGCGTCCACCATGTCCTTGAACCGCCGCCCCTCGCTCGCCAAGCGGCGTTGCAGGGTCCAGGACGGCATGCCCAGACGCCCTGCAAGATCCTCGAGCCGCGGGTAGCCGGATTTCAGCATTTCCACGATCTCGCTTCGCACGAGATCGGCAATGGTCTTGGGCTGCATCCCTTTCGTCGAGAGCCCCGACAACGCCTGTTGCAGTACCGCGTGCAGGATCGGATCGCTTTTCGGCATCGGGCGTTTCAACACGTCGGCCCGCATCAGGATCGAGTTCAGGGGCTGGTCGAAACACACTTCGCACGCGAAGGCCTTGCGGTGTTCCTTGGCGCTCAGCGGGCGGGTATGCTCGAAGTGAACTTCGAGCGGCGACCAATGGTCGCCAAGCGACTGCTTCAGGATATTGCAGAACATCGCAATCGACAATTCGGCATCCTGCGAGCGGTTCAGGATCGAACCGTCGCGCAGTTGGTAATCAATCCGGCAAAGCCCGTCCTGCACCTGCGCCTTGAAGTAGCTGTCGCTCTGATGCACGGGGAAGGCGCGTTCCAGATTTTGCAGCGCCTCGCCCAGAGTCGGCGAGGTGATCGCGAGATACCCCATCAGGCCAAAGGCCTCGGGCTGGAACTGACGGCCGTACCACAGTCCGAAGCGGTCGTTTCCAGTGGCCCGCACGGCGCCGTCCAGCACAGTGCAAAAGTCGCGCATGAGGATCGGGCGAGTCGGCACCTCC
Organism: uncultured Rhodobium sp.; assembly: GCA_963675285.2. Taxonomy (GTDB): domain Bacteria; phylum Pseudomonadota; class Alphaproteobacteria; order Rhizobiales; family Rhodobiaceae; genus Rhodobium. Next base: position 172,475 of record CAXXGS010000002.1, on the reverse strand, counting down.
GAGACCCCCAAATCAAGTCCGCCCCGCGCCATCACGCGGTCGGCGCTGACCCCATGCTGTTCGATGAATTGTTCAAGACCGCAGGTGACACTGGCAAGCACATGCGCGCCCTGCCCCGGCGGAGCTTTGCGGCTTTCGCGCGACATGGACATGATGATCCGCTCCTGTTCTGCTTCACCTCCCTTCCGAGACCTTCCACCTCCGGCAAAGCGGCGTCTGCCCCTTCGCCCCCCCGCGCGCGATGAACACCGGCACGAGTCCGAAAATTGAGCGGAATGGGCGCGGCACGATGAAAATTTGATCACCGCCGCAAGACTCCGGGCAACGGCGCGGCTCTCGCTTCGCTGACGCGATGTGACACCCGAACAAGAACTTGTGCTGCGATGGCAAGTCTTGCGCAGCTTGCCGGGTGATGATGCCCGAAACGCGCCATCCCGGCATTTCCCGATCAGTCCCAAGGAGCAGAAGATGACATCGCTGGACGCTGAATTTCTGAAGGCGGGCTTCCGCGACAAGGGCGAGATCCTTGTTGCCTCGGAACGCGACTGGAACCCAGACAAGACCCGGTTCTGGCAAAAGGCCGGCGTGCCGCTGGTGATCGGCGCGCGCGAGGGCTATCGGCTTTACGATATTGACGGGAAGGAATTGATCGACGTCCACCTGAACGGCGGCACCTACAATCTGGGCCATCGCAATCCGGAGCTTGTCGACACCCTGAAGGCCGCGCTCGATTTCGTCGATATCGGCAACCATCACTTTCCCGCCCCTGCCCGTACCGCGCTGGCAGCGAAACTGATCGAGACCGCGCCCGAGGGGTTGAAACGCGTGGCCTTCGCCACCTCGGGAAGCGAGGCGATCGACCTTGCCATCAAATCCGCACGCTACGGTACCGGGCGGCGCCGGATCATCTCGATCGAGAATGCCTATCACGGTCACACCGGCCTAGCGGTGGCGACCGGAAACCCGCGCTTCTCGGAACTTTTCCATTCAGACCGACCGGACGAATTCACCTCGGTCCCGTTCAACGACATCGATGCCATGGCCAGCGCGTTGCGCGCCGAACCGGCCGCGGCGGTGATCATGGAAACGATCCCGGCCACCTATGGGTTTCCGATCCCGAACCCCGGCTACCTGGCTGCGGTCAAGGCGCTTTGCGAGGAAACCGGCGCGCTGTACATTGCCGACGAGGTGCAGACCGGGTTGATGCGCACGGGCACGCTTTGGGCGATCGAGAAACACGGCGTCACCCCTGACCTGATCGTTACGTCGAAAGGGCTCGGCGGCGGTCTGTATCCTATCGGTGCCGTCGTCATGTCAGATCGGGCCGGAGGCTGGCTGGAGCGCGACGGGTTTGCCCATATGTCCACCTTCTCCGGCTCCGAGCTGGGCGCCCACGTCGCGCTGAAAGTGCTGGAGATTTCCCTACGCCCCGAAACGATCAGCAATGTCGAGCGCAACAGTGCCGCGCTGACCGCCGGGATCGCCGCGATCCGCGAACGACATGGCAACTGGCTTCATGGGCTGCGCCAGGACGGGCTGGTCATCGGCTTGGAGTTTGCCCACCCGGAAGGCGCCAAGCCGGTCATGCGCGCGCTTTACGAGCGCGGAATCTGGGCGATCTTCTCCACCCTCGATCCCAGCGTGCTCCAGTTCAAGCCGGGCGTTCTGGCCACCGAGAACGACATCGAGCTGATCCTGGAGCGCCTTGCCGACGCCGTTGCGGCGACTGCGCCCTGAATTCCACGTCCCCGGGGCCAGGGTGCCCCGGCCACTTTCCGAAAGACAAAGGCCAAATGACCGACCACCCGACCCCAGCCCCACTCAAGGAGTGGCATCAAAACGGACAGGCCGTCCTCGGCCAGTACGGATTTTCCGAGAGCAGCGCGCTGGATCTGTTTTCGTTCTCGGAGAACGCAACCTACAAGGTGACCGAGCCGGGGCAAGGGCGCACCGCCGTCCTGCGCCTCAGCCGTCCGGGCTATCGCAGCCTGTCACAGATCCAGAGCGAAATCGCATGGATCAAGGCGCTGCGCGATGCCGGCGTCGCGCGTACGCCGCCCGTGCTCGATACGCTGACGGGCGAGCCGATCGCGGTCTTCAAGGATCGCCACGGCACCGAACAGCACGCCACCGTCTTCGGTTTCGCCGAGGGAGAGATGCTGGACGAAACCAATGCGATCTGCAGCTTCGAGGAGCTGGGAGAGATCGCCGGCCGCCTGCACAGTCATTCAGCCGACTGGGTTCGACCGCCTGGCTTCGACCGCCCGCAATGGGGCGTGGAAACCGCTTTTGGTCGGGAGGGGCACTGGGGATACTGGGGCAACAACCAGACCCTGACGGACGAAGACCGGACGCTCCTGGAGCAGGTCGACCGGAAGATCCGGGGCGACATCGCCGAATACGGGCGCCCTGCGCATCGCCACGGGTTGATCCATGGCGATATGCGGCTGGCGAATTTCATCGTCGACGCGGAGGGGGTCGCACTGATCGACTTCGACGATTGCGGCGACAGCTGGCATCTTTACGAGCTTGCCTGTGCCCTGAGCTTCCTCGAAGATTCCCCCGACGCGCCCGATCTCGTTTCGGCATGGCTCAAGGGATACAACCGGATACGCCCGCTTGAGCCGGCTGACATGGCGGTTCTGCCGGCCATGGTGATGATGCGGCGACTGCTTCTGATCGGTTGGTTTACCACTCACACCCATGTGCTGGAACTGCAAACACTGGCATCGCGCTACGCGGCAGATACAAGATACATTGCAACGGCCTTCCTTGAAGGGGCCTTCCTGATTGATGTGTGAGCGAGACAGGTCCAGTCCGAAGAATACCGGCCCCGAGAAACCGCTTTCCGGCCACCCGGCGCCGATGGCGGTGCTCAGCCCCTTGCGCATAGCCCATGAAACATCGGAAAAATCCGACCGTAACCGGATCGGGAGAACGGTTTCGCGGGGGCAAGTGGCGGTGCTGGCAGGCAAATGCGAACCAATCTCCGCAAGTACAGAAAGGCTGCCCTTTGCGCCGCGCCAAGTTGGCGCCCCTCGGCGAGAGCGGCGGCGCGGTTCAGCTTGAAATTCTGGCGGGGGCTGCGACTGCGCTCCAAATTGAAATGGGTACGATCACTTCCGGACGGCCGTGCTTGCACATGGCTTTTCGCATGAATTTCAGCGCGGCTTTCTTGTCCCGCACCTTCGCGACGAAGCTTTCCAGCACCTCGTCCTCGTGATCGACCGCCCGCCACAGGCCGTGGCGCTCACCGTTGATCTTCACGAACATCTCGTCGAGATGCCAACGCCAGCGGCTCGATCGCATGCCCACGATCCGCGATGATAAGGGCGTCAAAAAACTCCTGCCAAACAGGAGCCGTCCACACATGACAAGGCCGTCGGGACTGAACACCTGACAATCCCCCTGCATCTCTTCACCAGTTGCGTCATAGAAGCTGTGAACGACGGTTTTTCCAGTTTACGTCAGGCGATCCAGCCAAGCCTGACCCAACCGCGCGGTCGTGGCGGCAAACCCGGGAGCCAGCGCCTGGGGCTCGGGCGCTTCGATGTGACTGCCGATCCAAGCCAGCAACGCCATGCGGCGCAACATGATGAAAGTCTCGATCTCGGCCTCATCCGCAGCGTCGAGGTCGCGAACCGAGCGATATCCGCGCAACCAGGCCGCCTTGAAATCGGGAATGCGCGGGTCATCCTCGATGAAACTGACTGCGGCGGCGAAGTCGTAAAGAAACCAGCCGAACCCGCAATCGTCGAAGTCAATCAGCCTTGTGCAGTCGTCGTCGACCAGGAGGTTCGCAAGCCGCATGTCCGCATGGATCAGGTTGTAGCGGTCGGGCGATTTCCCATAAGCATCGAGCCGGGTGCGAATGGTTGCCTCGACCTGTTCCAGAACAGCACGCAGGTCCTCTGTCACCTCGGGCGCGTCGCGCCAGTCACCCCAGGTGGGATTGTCACCGAAGACCGCCTCAACATCCCAGGTTAGCCGCTCGAAGGGCTGCGGCTTGTCCCAGCGCATCGCGTGGTCATGACAACGGGCGGCGATGGCGCCCAACTCTTCGTAGCCGCCGGTCATGTCGCCGCTCTCATCGGGCGCATCCCCCTCTACGAAGTGGAAGAGAACGGCGAAGCGCGGAACGGCCAGACCTTCGGTCCGCACCTCCTGGATCGGCTCACCGTCCTTGGCGGTGTAATAACCTGGCGTGGGCACAACGCCTTCTGACCCCAGCGCGTCAAGCCAGGAAAGCTCGCACTCGATGGCGCGGCGGGTGTGGTAGTTTTCCCGATGCACCCTCAGGACGGACCTGTAGCCGCCCGGAGCCTCGACAAGGTAAGTTGCATTCTCCGAGACATTGAGCAAACGCAAGGTGGCATCCGCCGGCATGTCCCACAGATCGAGCGCAGATTCCGCAAGTTTCTGCAGATGCTCCAAGAGCCGCTCCAGCGGCATATCCGATCCGTCCATGACGTCCCCTCCCCGTTTCGCTTCAGATTTCTTCAATCGCTTCAAGAGATTCGGGAATGATCTGACCGCCATCGACGACAATCTGCTGGCCGGTGATATAGGCGGCCTCGTCCGAGGCGAAAAAGAGCGCAGCGTTGCCGATATCTTCCACGTCACCAAGCCGTTTGAGCGGAATCGAGGCGGCCATGGTGTCAAGATACTCTTGGCCGAGGTCCTGCAACCCTTCTGTATAGATATTGCCCGGCATCACTGCGTTGATCGTGGTGTTGTAGCGCGACAACTCCATCGCGGCGGTTTTCAGAAAGCCAAGCTGCCCGGACTTCGATGCGCCGTAATGCGACCAGCCCGGAAATCCGGTGATCGGGCCGGTAATCGAGGAGGTCAGCACGACGCGCCCCTTGCCCGCCTTCTCGAAATGCGGGATCGCAGCTTTGACGCAAAGAAAGGAGGATCGCAGGTTGGTGGCCATCACGCCGTCCCATTCCGCGGGGTCCATGTCGATGATCTTGGTCTGCGGGAAGGTCCCCGCATTGGCACAAAGGACATCAAGCCTGCCTTGCGTCTCGGCGACGCTGTCGATCATGCCCTTGACCGAGGACCAGTCGGACACGTCGCAAACCTCGTAGCGCACATCGCCGTCAATCTCGTTCGCGGCCTGTTTCAACGCGTCCTCTCCACGTGCGGTGATCGTGACCCGGGCCCCCTGCCGGGCAAAGACCGTGGCAATCCCGCGCCCGATCCCCTTGGATCCGCCGGTGACGATGACGCTTTTTCCCTTGAGCGATGTGAGCATTTGAACCTCCCTATTTAACCTTTTGCAGCTTTGCTTTCCTTGTTCTCGCGCACCATCCATGCGATTCCGAACGCAAGCATAATGATGACGAACGACCCGACGACCGACATGATGCCGAGGGTCGGAACCAGCGGCGAATAGCCGGAGACCATCTTAGCATAGAGCCATTCCGGCAGCGTCGAATCCGCCCCTGTCGTAAACAGTGACAACGGGAAGTTGCCCCAGCTCAGCAGGAATGCAAACAGGCCCGCCGAGATCAGCCCGGGCATCAGAAGCGGTAAAGTCACCTCGCGCAGGATCGTGGCTGTGTCGGCGCCCATGTCCCGCGCGGCCTCTTCAAGAGAGGGGTCGAAACTATAGGCGCGGATCGCGACGATCAGCGTGGCGATGGGCGCGATCCAGACCAGATGGGCGACGACCGCCGTTTTCCATGTCGGGATGATGCCGAGCGAGTTGAACCACATCAAGAGCGCCAACCCCAGAACCGTCTGCGGAAAGAAGATCGGCAACAAAATCAGCTTTTGAAACAGAGTGCGATACCGCCACTGGTAGCGCGCAAAGGCCAGCGCTCCGAAAAAGGCGATCACCACCGATAGAAGCGTGACGATCACAGCCACCGAAAGCGATGTCCAGAGCAGTTCCATGACCGTGCTGCTGTCCAACGCTTCGGAATACCACTTGGTCGAATAGCGCTTGATCGGGAAACTGAGATATCGTGCCCGAGACACCGAGGCAAAGCCGACGGACACCAGCGGCAGGTACAGAAAACCAATGATCACAAGCCCGTAGACAAACAGGGCGATACGGGTCGCACGAGACGTCGGCATCAGCGTTTCCTCCCCATGATCGCGTCAAGGTCGACCTTGCTGACGCCAAAGAGGGCAAAGCCCCCGATGATCACGATCAGGATCATCGACAATGCCGAACCCAGCGGCCAGTTCTGTCCAAAGGTAAAGGCGGTTTCGATATCGTCGGCGATCGCGATGACGGCCTGGCCACCCAGGATCTTGCTTTCGGCCAGCGCACCTGCGGCCAGAACGAAGCTCAACAGCGAGCCCACCACGATCCCGGGCGCAGCCAGCGGGATGTCGATCTGCGTCAGGATCTGCCAGCGCGTCGCCCCCAGATCAGCGGCGGCCTGCCGGGTGTCGTCCGGCACCATCGCGATCCCCTGAGCCAGCGGGAAGAGCATGAAGGGCAGGTAGACATAAACGAGCCCGAAAACGATGATCGGGACACTGTAAAGCGGGCTTTCCAGACCGATGCCGGTCCAGGCTCGCAGGTGGCCCTCGATCAGACCGCCCTTCATCAACGTCAGCACCCAGCCGAACAGCCGGATATTCTCCGATACGAAAAGGCTCATTACCACTGCAACAGTCAACACAAGCGTGAAGCGGCCAAAGACCTTGGCCATGCCGTAGGCAAGCGGCCAGCAGACGAAGAGAAGAATGACAGTCGAGGCCAAGGCCATGCCCAGCGACCACAGAAGCGATTTGTAATAACCTTGGGTCAGGAACACCGCATAGGAGGAGAAGTCCGGTGTGTTGGCCAGGCTGAACACCTTTTGCGGCATGAAGGAAAACAGCGCCACGACCACCATCGGCGCGAGGAAGGCGATGGCCATCACAGCCGCCAAGGGAAGTGACGACAATAGCCCCAGCTTGCGGTCCGACCGTTCCATCAGCGGTCCTCCATCATATGGGCATTGGCCCTGTCGAAGCCCAGGACCACGTCCTTGTCGGCGTCGGGCGGCAACCGATCTTCGCGCAGTTTCTCGATGGTGAGGATCTGCCCCTCAGAGGTCTTGACCTGATACTGGATGCGCGATCCAAGCGCATATTCCTCCAGAACCCGCCCCTTGACGGTAAAATCATACGTGTGCGCATCATTCGCAAATCGCACGTACTCGGGTCGCACCATCAAAAGCCCCTGTCCGCCAGCGGGAATCGCATCTTGCGTAGTTCCCGGTCTTACCGTCAGGCCGGCTCCCGAAATCGAGCGACCGCCCTCGGAAACGACCGGAAACAGATTCACTTCGCCCATGAATTCCGCAACGAAGCGGCTGACTGGACGGCCATAGATTTCGTCCGCCACGGCAATCTGCTCGAACAGGCCGTCTTTCATGATTGCGATGCGGTCCGACATGACCATCGCCTCTTCCAGCGAATGGGTGATGTAGACGAAAGTTTTTCCGGTGCGATGGTGCAGGTCCTTGAGTTCCTTCTCGAGCGTCTTGCGCAATCGATAATCGAGCGCCGAAAGAGGCTCGTCAAAGAACAGGATTTCAGGATCGAAGGCCAGCGCCCGGGCCAGCGCGACGCGCTGACGCTCGCCCCCCGAACATTGCGAGATCCGCTTGTCGAAAAAGTCGCGCGGAAGGTGCAGCAGGTCCAGAAGCTCCAGCGCGCGTTCGCGCCGTTGGGCAGGCGGAACCTTTCGCAGTTTCAGGGGAAATTCGATATTCTGGCCCACCGACATATGCGGGAACAGCGCGAGAGACTGAAACACCATGCAGGTCGGGCGCAGGTTCGCAGGGGTCTGGTCGATGCGCTTGTCGCGCAAAAGGATTTCTCCCCCGCTGATCTCTTCCATGCCCACAAGCAGCCGAATCAACGTCGACTTGCCGCTGCCCGACGGGCCGACGATGGTGAAAAACTCACCTTCCCGGATATCCAGATCAATACCTTTCAGCGCTGTGAAGGAGCCGAATTTCTTGACCACGCCGCGCAGGCGCAACAGAGCTTGAGACGTCATGTGTATTCTCCGAAAGGCCTGCCTGCCGCGACCTTGGTCGCAGCAGGCGTGACATGTCAGGACCGACGCGCTTGGGTGTAGATGTCGATCAGGGCGTCGTAGGAGGACACAACGCTGTAATCGAGCGAGCGCGCCATTTCCTCGGCGAGGCTATCCATCTGGATCGCGTCCAGCTCTTCGGCGTCGAACTTGGCCATGACCTCGGGATTTCCCATCTGGCTGACCGGGTTGTAGGTGCCTTCGGTAAAGGCCACTGACTTGGCAATATCCGGCGTCTGCACGAATTCAAGGAAGTCCTCGGCCAGGCCGCTTGGATCGGGATTGTTGACCAGCGAGGTCAATTCGATCCACACAACGCCACCCTTGCCGTCGACAGGGCCGCTGTTGGGCGTGATCGCGCGGACATTCGACACTCCGTCAAATCGTGCGGGCGAGGCTGTATAGGTGCCACCGGTGAAATAGGCGTCTATTTCGCCGTTGATCAGCGCGGTGTTCATCGCCACCAGATCGTCGGTCAACAGCTTCGAGCCGCCAAAGATCGCCTCTGCGGTGGACTTGAACGTCTCGAGGTCTCCGCCCTCGACAGGTGCGAAGGGGTTCAGGCCGGCGGTCAGGCACATATGAATGACGTTCCAATTGTCATAGGTCAGAACGCCGTAGCGATCCTTCATCGCGGGATCGAGGAATAGGTTCCATCCCTGGTCCTCGGCCATCTCACGGCTGATGACATCGGTATTCACCACGAAGCTGAACGGGCCGTAGCGCTGCGGCATCCCGATCAGTTCACCGTCGTCGGCATAGGCCAGCGGATAGTTCGCGAATTCCGGCAGCATCTTGTTGAAGTACGGCTCGAACCGGTCCTTGTTCAACGGTTTGATCAGGCTTTCGGGATAAAGCTGGTCGCGCGCCCAGGGCTGGTTTACGTTGATCAAGTCCCAGACGTTGACCTCGCCTGCGCGCAGCTTGTTGATCATGTCGGGGTCAGATGTGCCGCTTTCGGCGCGCACCCTGGCACTGGGGTGCATCTCTCTGAACGGGCCAAGCACCTGATCTGAATTATAGCCTTCCCAGCACAGGATATTCATCTGGTCGTCGCGGGCGGCAAGGGCCGGGCTGGCCAGTGGCCCAATGATTGCCGCGCCACCCATGGCGGCGGTACGATGCATGAACTGGCGTCTGGATAGTCTGGTCATGGTCTTCTCTCCTTGTTGCTGAAATCGCCGGGTTTTTTTCAGCTTCTTGCTGCTCCCGATCGTTTTTCTTGTTTTATTTCATGCGGCCTTCGATGCCCTCCAGAACTTCGGTTATACGATCGCGCGCGACGGTTACGTCCTCTAGTCCGCCGGACATGAATATCCGCCCGGTCGCCCCCATCATCTGAACGTCGTTGATGGTCAGTCCCGGCGCGGCCTTTTCGGCTTCGTTGGCCGCGACGCAGGCAAACAGCGCAGGCGACATCTCGTAAATCAGCAGCGCCACCCCGGGCACAAGGATCGACCCGTCGCGTGATCGGTTCAGGATGATCGCGTGTTGGTCCGACAGATCTTCGATGATGTCGTGATAAAGAACCTTGGGCGCCAGCTGATCGGAAGCCTTGGCTCCGATACCGTCAAGGATTGCCTTCCCCGCCACGTCGATCTCTTCCGTCGTGTCGGCATGCAATTCCAGCAAACCGAACTGACGTTCCGTAAAGAGGATCCCCGGCTCCAGATCCGGCGCGACCTTCAGGGCCAGATCCGTGATCCGGTGAATGCTGAGCGCCGGAGCGACCTCGATGATCAGTGAATTCTGCCCCTTGAACGGTGGATAAGCTCTGGCCCGTGTCGGCGAGGACAGATACGCCGCAAACTGAGGTTGCAGATCCTCGATCGGGAGATAAACGCGAAGTTCCGTCATATCCTATCCACCTTCCTTCTCGACGGGTTTACTTGGCGGCGTCAAAATGCTTGCCGAGATCGGCGTGCGGGCGAGGAATGACGTGAACTGCGGTGACATCGCCGACCTGGCTGGCCGCCTGCGCGCCGGCCTCGGTCGCTGCCTTGACCGCGCCAACATCGCCCCTGACGACGACCGACACGAGCCCACCGCCGACTTCGTTCCGGGCCACGATTTCGACGTTGGCCGCCTTGACCATCGCGTCAGCTGCGGACAGAGCGGGCACATAACCCTTGGTTTCGATCATTCCAATAGCGAGATTTGCCATGAGATTTCCCTCTTGAGTTTACTTGGATGTTTCGTCGATAGACCCGATGATAAGCGCATCGATCGGGGCGTTTTTTTCTTTGAAGTAGGCGGCAGCGACCGAGCCTTGGGTGACCAGAACAGCCTCGTCGTCGGCACAGCCGAGCGGGTCAAAGGCGATCAAGCGCACGCCCCCTTCGGTCTCCACCTCCAACAGTCCGCCGCCGGGTAGCGTTTCGACATGTCGGGAGGACCAGATTTTTCCCTTGACGCGAGCTTTGATCATGACGCAGTCCTTTCGATCCGGATGCCCTTGCGACGGGCTTCGTCTTTTGCAAGCGGCGTGATGCGGCTATGTTTGGACAGACGGACATGTCGCGTCTGCAACTCCGCGATGTCGCGTTCGGTCACAAGTTTCTTGTCCAGGACCACGGCCGCCGGTTTCGGCGGGCTGCTGACGATCGGGCGCGAAAGTGTGGCTGGCGCCGCGGCCGGGGCGACCAGCGAGAACCGGATGCGTCCGTCCCGAACCCCGGCGGCAAAGGACGGGTCCTGGGCCCGCTCCAGCACCTCTTGCGCGAACCGGTTCAGATCGTTCGACGTCGCGATGTGGACGGGTTCCGCAACCGGTGCCATTTCGGCACGCAGCGACGTCAGTTCCTCGCGCAGGATGGCTCGTATTTCGTCGCGCAATGCTGACATCACACGGCCCCGGCATCACGCAATGCCTGTTCCGCCGCGTTTCGGGCGTTCCGCACATCGGCCTCGGTCCCGGCGAGGTAAAGCCGACCGTTGGCCCCCACCATGCGCATGTCGATCAGCTTGATATCGGCCTCTTTCTCGGCCTCGTTGCAGGCGAGAATGGCATAGGCCGCCGACTGGCATTCCAACAAATACATACTGTCGCCGCCGATCACCATCGAGCCGAGTTTGTTGCGATTCATGAGGAAGGCGTGCTGATCGTCCACATTTGTCACCAGCTTCGACGCCGAGATCCTGGGCGGCGCCACGTCATCCAACGTCTGGCCCAGTTCCTCGAGAATCGCCGCCGCGCCCGAATGCACTTCGGCCGTCGAACGGGAATGAAATTGCAGTGTGCCGAACTGACGCTCGACAACCAGCAGGCCGGCCTGAACATCGGCGCTTTTCAGCACCACATCCGTAAGCGCTTCGATATCGAGGCCCGGCGCGATTTCCACAATCTGCGCGGCCATGCGCAGTCGCGGCAGCGTACCGCGCATCCAGGTCGAGATATAGGAAAGCGTCTGAGGCTGTAGCTGGTCGATGAAAATGGAAGCACGCAGATCGGTCATCAGAGGCTTCCCTTGAGGCTGCGGAGTTCTTCGAGGATCAACTGTCTAATCTCGTCTCTGTTGGAGGGCTCGGCGGGCGTCGGCGTCGCGACGACAGGACCCGCGACAGGTGTTTGCGCAGAGGGTGCGACCGAAAGATCGATGGCGCCCAGATCGGCGGGTACATCCCGGCCGAAGGCGATCCGGGTCCAGTGCACCAGATGCTGCGGGCCCACGTTTTCGCCGACCGACGACCGACCCGCATATCCCGTACCGATCATGAAGGACGGCGGCAGATAGGTAGCAAAACCTGCGGCCCCCTGGCTGCAGGGCGCGTTCACCACGACGCGATAGACCGGTATGGATTGGGAAAAGGCGACAAGCCGCGCCTGATCGGTCCCGTGGAACGCCGCCGAGTGGCCGGCGCCGCGCTTCGCCACATGCTTGGCGAAGGTCACTGCCTGCTGAAAATCAACCGCTGCGGTCAGGGTCAGAACCGGGCAGAGCTTTTCCTTGAACAGAAGATCGTCCTGTCCGGGCGTTTCCACCACCGGAACGAGTATTTTCGCGGACGGGCTGACCCTGATACCAGCGCGATCGGCGATCAAGGCCGCTGATTTTCCGATGGCCTCCAGATTGAAGCCCTTGTCGGTCCAGAGATAGTCGCGCAAACGTCCGGTGTCTTCCGCGTTGCAGATATGTGCGCCCGCCGTACGCAGGGCACGTTTGACGTTGTCGAAATTCTCTTCCAGCGTCAGGCAGATGCTCTCATTGGTACAAAGGATCGAGTTGTCGAAGCTCTTGCTGTCCACGAGGCACCTGGCCGCCGCATCGACCTGCGCGGAGGGATCGACAAAGGCCACCGCGTTTCCCGAACCGACCCCCAGCGCGGGATTGCCCGATGAATAGGCGGCACGTACCATCATGTTCCCGCCAGTGGCCATGATCACGTTGATCTTGTCCGAGGCCATGATCTCTTTGACCAGCGGCACCGAGGGTTCCTCGACGCACTGGATCAGGCCCGAGGGTGCGCCGGCCGCCTCGGCTGCGTCAGCCACAACGCGGGCAGCTTCTGCCGAACATTTGCGGGCGGCGGGGTGTGGGCTCAGCACGATGGCGTTGCGGCTGAGGATGGCCAGCATCGACTTGTAGTATACGGTTGCCACCGGATTCGTGACCGGCGCCAAAGCAAAGATCACGCCTGCGGGTTTCGGCAGTTCGACGATCTTGCGATCCTCGTCCACGCGCGGCGTCACGAGATCGAGGTCGCGGTAGAAATCCAGCAACTCATGCGTGCAGAGCTGATTCTTGAGGGTCTTGTGCTCAACCACACCATAGCCGGTTTCGCGCACCGCAGCCTCGGCGAAATGCGCGGCCTTTTCATAGGCGGCCTTCGCCACGGCCTCGGCGATGCGCAGGACCGCGTCGCGATCGAAACCCTGATAATACTTTGCCGCCCAGGCCGCCCGCCCCACTTTCATATGGGCCGCCGAAAGGTTCCGGTCGGGGACCTGGAGGAGTGCGCCGCCGTCCATCATGCCGCCCTCCGCATGGTTTTGAGAAGCTGACGGGCGCGGGGCATCGCCGCATCGAAACGGTCCATGATCTCCTGGCACAGCTCCACGTCCTTCACGACGCCGGGCTTGAATTGAAGCACCCGCTTGTCGAGCGAGGAAAAGATCGCCCAGACCCCGTTTTCATACAGCGCCCGTGACACCGCGACGGCCCCTTCGGGATGGTCGAACTCCAACCCCAGCACGACTCCGCGCTGCCGAACGCCGACAAACAGGTCGCTATGCCGCGCCATCATCTCGGCCATCGAGGTCGCAAAGAACCTGGAGACGAAGTCGATGTTCGAGACGACTTCGGGCCGTTGCAGCATCTCCAGCACGTGATGCCCGACAAGACAGCCGAGTTCCGACCCACCGGAAGTCGAGATATGCGCGGCGCCATCCTCGACCTGCCACTGGCCACATTCCTCGGTCACCAAGCAGGCACTGATCGGATAGATTCCGCCTCCCAGGCCCTTGCCGCAGACGAAGATGTCCGGCCTCAGCCCATAACCCTGCCAGCCCCACATCACGCCGGTGCGCATCAACCCGGTCTGCACCTCGTCCGAGATGAACTTGGCGCCGTACTTGTGGCAGAGGTCCTGACAAGTCTTGAGATACCCCTCCTCCGGCAACGGAAAGCCGTAAGTCGCGGGGATGGTCTCGATGATGAAGGCGGCCACATCACCCTTCTTCAACTCGCTCTCCAGCGCATCGGCATCGTTGAAGGGGACCTGCACGAACTCGTCGGGTCGGTCAGCGAGGAAGATCTTGGTGAACCGTTCATCGCCGGTCGCCACCGACAGACCGGAGTGACCATGATATCCCTTGATGATCGAGATGATCTTCTTGCGCTTGGTTGCGTAACGCGCGGTCTTGATTGCGATCTCGACCGCCTCCGCGCCCCCGGCCCCAAAGATCGCGTATTTCATGTGCGGCGCGGTGGCGACCAGCTTTTCCGCGAAGGCAGCGCGTGCGACGGAAGGAAACCAGTGGTTGCCCATGTCAAAATAATCGAGTCCGGATTTCAGCACCTGAACCAACTCGGGATGGCGGTGGCCGAAATTGTAGGTTCCGCCGTTCAGGTGAAGGTCGATCAAGCGCTTCCCGCTCATGTCGTAAAGGCTGTAGCCCTCGCGCCGGTCGATCACCATCGGCGTCCCGGCATCCTTCCAGAAACTGACCTTTCCGGGATTCCAGTATTCCGCCGCCTTGGCCAGAAGCTCCTCTTTGGAGTCGAACGAAAAGTACCCGTAGTTAAACACGTGATTCCCCTGTCTAGCTGATCTCATCATGTCGCCAGAATGCCCGTCTATCAATATTTTTTGCTGCAAGTCGGTCATTTTCTTACTTAACATCCATAGAAATTTCCTTATCCTATGGGCAAGGAGACAGGTTTGACCCCGCGAATACCCAAGAAGAAAAGACGCCAGGACCGCATACTGGAAGCACTCGAACGCGATCCAGCTATGCGCGTGAACGAGCTCGCCAGGCAGCTTGAAGTGTCTCAGGAAACGGTTCGGCGCGATCTGAACGAGTTGGACGCAAGCGGTCGGATCAGGCGAACCTATGGCGGCGCCGTCCGGACCAACAGCTTTGAACCCGATCTCTCGGAACGGCTGAAGCTGCACATCGAACCACGAGAGCGCATATCGCGCCTGGCGCTGAACCTGATGGGAGAGAGCGAAAGCCTCTTCATCGGCGGCGGAGCGACGACGCTGCATTTCGCGCGTGCGTTGAAACCCATCGACCGCCGGCTGACCGTCCTAACCGCCTCGTTCGGTATCGCGACCGAGCTCTCGGCCAACCCACTGATCGAGGTGATCTTTCTGCCAGGCAGGGTCGAGCCTCGCGAGGGTCTCGTCTATGGCCCGGAAACGCTTCAGTATATCGGGCGGTACAGAACGCCACTGGCGATCATGGGCGCATCGGCCGTGGATGAACTGGGCGTGAGCGAGGCCCTGCTCAATTCGGCCCAGGTCTACGAAGAAATGGTCCGAAGCGCCGATCATACCATGGTGCTTGCGGATTCCTCCAAGATGGGCAGCCGCTCCTTGCGGATGATCTTCAGGTGGAACCCGAAAACCAGCCTGCTCACCGAAAGGGAGCCGGACGCAGACCTTCGCGCCGCGATCGAGGGGGCGGGTGCAAGTCTGCTCGTAACGCCCTCAGAGGCATAAATGGGTGCTGTCCGAGCTACTTCCCATCGTTTGGACAGGATCGGGCGTAGATTAAGCTACTCTTTGCGCCTGCTGATCGGGTTGGGCTTCGTCTCTTCTCAGCCAATAGACTAACGGCAGGTGGTCTGCCACCAAGGGCTGAGTGTGGGTGTTGGTCGTTGTAGAAGGTTGAATCGCCCCGGCTTTGTCGGAGACCATCAACTTAAGTAAGGATGATGGTTATGACAAAAAGCAAAATGGCAAATCGCTACTCGCCTGAGGCCCCTGATCGTGCGGGTCCGGCTGGCGTTCGAGCATCAAGGCTCCTACGAAACACAGGCGGACGTGATCGCGTCCATTGCACCCAAGGTTGGCTGCATTCCCGTAAGCGTTGCATCTCCCCCCCTGTTTGGCATCTGAACCATTGCCCATGCTCTGGGCTACTATGCCTCCGAACTAGGATCGGAGGCGACAATGGCGGAACATGAAGTCTAGGGGTGCTGCCAGACGAATGCGAACCAATCTCGGCAAGGGCATAATGGTCATGCCCATGGCAACCTGGGATGATGCCAAAGGCCTCGCGCACCCCGTGGAGGGTAACGTCACCTTGACCCTCCGCCGTACGAAAGGCGGGAACCCGATTTGCAACATCACCGCCAGGCGGATGATTTCGGGGTGCGTTTTGAATTTGCGAAAGGGCGATCGTCTGGTCATGTCCAGACGCTTCGGAACCGCCCTGCCCGCCTCAAGCCCGTTTCCTTTGACAGTACCTTTTTATGGGTATGTGACCTAGACGATAACGAGGTCGTCCACGAAGTCCTTGATCCGGTCCAGCGGCTGTCCAGTGATTTGCAGCACGTTGCCGTCGCCGAAATCGAGGACCAGGAATTTGTCGAATTCGCCAAAGGTGTCGAGCACCTGACGCCGGTTCAGATCACCCTCCCATAGGGAGGAATGCAGAACGATGGTATCAACATCATCCGCGAAGCCCTTCACCCTGTCCATGCCAACGGAATAGATGAAAGTGTCGGCCCCGGCGCCGCCGATCATGGTATCATTGCCCTCGCCGCCCGCCAGCGTGTCGTCACCGGCGCCGCCATTCAAAAAATCATTCCCGTCGCCACCATGCAACAAGTCGGCGCCACGGCCCCCGATCAGGCGGTCGTCTGCGGTCTGGCCATAAAGCGCGTCGTCGCCGTTGCCGCCGAACAGTGCGTCCTTGCCTTTGCTGCCGAAGAGCCGGTCGGAGCCGGCATTTCCGAGCAGGCGGTCGTTGCCGCCCCCACCTTCCAGCGTATCGTTGCCAACCCCGCCCTTGATCCGGTCGTTGCCGTTCAGACCATAGGCCGCGTCATCCCCGCGGCCGAGGCGAATCCCATCAGCGCCGCGCGAGCCGAGCACCGCGTCGTCACCGCGGGTGGCACCCAGAGTCTCGCCGGCCTCGGCGCGTAACAGCCCGTCCTCGCGCAGGAAGCGGACGACTTCGTTGGTACGTGACAAGGAGACATAGAGGCTGCCGTCCGGCCCCTCGTCGATGCCGTCGATCCCGTCGTCATTCTGTGGACGGCCGATCTCGGCAACCCTTGTGCCCTCGATGGTCCCGTCCTCGTCGATGATCTTGAGGAAAATCTTGCGACCCGTCAGGCTGGTGTTCTGGCTACTGACGACGGCGACGGTGCCATCCTCCAGCGCCAGAAACTCGGGGGCGCCGGCCCCAGTGGCAAATTTGCCGGCGTCAGACAGGTCAAAGCGGCTCAATAGCGCGCCGGAGGCATCGTAGAACTGGGCCATCCAAGGGATCGGATCGCCGGGAACCCGCGCCTGGTGCGCGTAGAAGATCGCAAAGCCGCCGTCGGCCAAGGCGACCGTCGTTGGCGTGTACAGCTTCGATCCCTGTCCGTAGCTTTGCTCGACCCAGAAGTTTCGAACCGGGTCGAAGGGCGGGCGATACACATCGAGGGTCTGCTCTATCTCGCCTTCGTCCAGAATGGTTGCGCGAACCCCGAACGGCGCCGCCAAGCTGATCCCAACCGAGCCGTAGTATTGGTCGCTGTAGGCGACGACTATCCGTCCGTCCGACAGCACGCAGTGGCCCTGCGCCGCTTGCGAGTCGGTCCAGCTACGCACGCCTGCGGTCTCGTGGGCGACGTAAACCGGACGGATCAGCGCGCCCTCGGCATCATATTCGGCGATACGCACGTCAGAGAGACGCGACCTTGTTCCGAATTGTAGGTTGCTGATCTTTACGCTTTCGGTTGGGTTGCTGAAGTCGTCCCCGACCATGATAGAAAAGCCGCCATCGGGGGCGGCTTTCAACGAATAGAGGACCGAATTGCCGCCGTCCTCCGTCCCAGCACCGGGGACCATGGTATAGTCGGTCGTGGGCGTGCCGTCGGCTTCGTGAACGCGAAAGTAGGGACGGTAACTGCCGGCGCCGAAGGTATAAAGCGTCACCAGGCTGCCGTCGGTCAGCACCGCAACATCCTCGATGATTGCGGTCCGGCTTTCCGCGTCCACGGTGACTTTCCCGCTGGTGGTCAGCAAGGAGCCATCCGGCGCGTAGGT
This sequence comes from uncultured Rhodobium sp., assembly GCA_963675285.2. Classification (GTDB taxonomy): domain Bacteria; phylum Pseudomonadota; class Alphaproteobacteria; order Rhizobiales; family Rhodobiaceae; genus Rhodobium. Next base: position 154,714 of record CAXXGS010000002.1, on the reverse strand, counting down.
GTCGTATTGAATAAGCCGGTCGGCGAAGATCGTGTAGTTCGCGACGCCGAAAATGGTTCCATCGTTTCGCACGCCCAGTTCGAGCGGACCATCGCCGGCCAATTCAATCGTATTTCCCAGTTTGCGCATGACGCCCCCCTGAACACCTGAATTTCAATACCCCAGCTCAAACTACATGCTGCGATGCAGCAAGCAGCTCTGCAGGAAACCTTCGTTCGCAGCGAGTTCTATTGGGCTCGGCAACACCTTGAAGCCGATATGTCCCGGGTGACTGTCGTTAGAGGAAAGTATGCCGTATTCACCGCCTTTCATCAACAATCTTCGATCCAAGGCGTCCTTTACGAGCCTCGGGAACCTCCGATGACCCCGACACGGGCCTTTGGACACGGGCCTTGGTCGGGCGGTGTTTGCCCCCCAAGTGCCCGTCGATTGAAAACCGCGGACACACGGGTCGGGCCGTGTTACTTCGGTCGTGACGGTTGCAGTTGTCGTCATGGCGCGGGCGTGGCGCACGACGCGGGCACCGATCTTGATCAACTTGAGCTGCAGGCTGGTCAGCGACCAATCCGCCATGGGTTCGGGCAAGCCGACATTCGCGAGGAAGACAGCGAGGATGTAGGCCAATGCGTGGAACTGGAGCCGAACCTCGCTGTCCCGCAACCTGCAGAAGGAGAGCCGGGTTCAGCGGATCATGAGGACTCGCGCGCCACCGCGCGGACCCGCGCTTTGCCGGACCCGGGGATTGTGCCACCGAGTGTATCGGGCAGACGTCGGGCCTAAGGCGCGCATCCGCCAGCAGCTGATCGAGGAAAACCTGCTCGACGCCGCCGTCGGTCTGGCCGCCAACCTGTTCACCACCACGGGGATCCCAGTCGCCATGGCGAACGCCACCGTCTTCGACATGTCTAACCCCAGCGCAGAAAAAGTTTTCTAGTTTCAGACGCTTGCAAACTATTCACCAAATCCGTCCAGTCATGAGGTCCGGAGAATATCGGCCCCGAGAGACCACATCCAGCCCTACCAGCGCGGAGGCCGGTGTTCAGCCCCTCCCGCATAACCCTCGAAAACAACGGAAAAATCCGGCTGCAGCCGGATCGGGAGAACAGTTTCTCAAAGGCAAGTGGCGGAGGGGATGGGACCGGAATCCAACGTTCTCCATCGATCCATGCGTCGCAAAAGTCCGCATCGGAGCCGTCGCGGATTGATCCTGATCAGAGAGCCCAAGGCCACAGTTCGTATATTTCAACGGCATGGCATCAGGGAGAGACTCGATTGCTCGTCGCACTTGAAACCAGTGAGAGGCGCAGGGGTGCGGCCGGGTTCGTGGCCTTTCTTTCCATCACCTTCGCGATCACCTGGGGGGTGATCGGCAGCTACATCATTTGGCCAGAGGCGATGGCGACCCGGTTCGGCGAGATCAGCGGATCTCATCCGTTCTACTTTCTGGCCACATGGGCACCAGCCATCTCGGCGGTTGTGCTTGTCCTCGCTCTCTTCGGCATCTCGGGTTTGCGCGGATTGCTGTCGCGTCTGTTGATGTGGCGTTGTCCGCCCGGTTACTGGGCGTTCATCCTCGTCGTGATCCCGCTCGTCTTCATCGCGGGGTCGCTCATCAAGGGCGGGCCGCTCTTGACGCCCTTGCCACCCGAGGGCGTGGGGCCGATCATGGCCACGATGGTGATGATGCTGTTTCTCGGCCCGATCGAGGAACTGGGCTGGCGAGGCGTCGCCCAACCGCTCCTCCAAAGATACGTCGCACCATTCTGGACTGGCGCAATCATCGGCACCGATTGGGGCGTATGGCACCTGCCAGCCTTCTACCTCGCAGGCGTCGTCTACGAGAACTGGAGCTTCCTGCCGTTCCTGATCGGCAACATCACGCTGGCGATCCTCGTGACGCCGATCTTTAACGCGGCGCGCGGCAGCCTTCTGTTGCCGATGCTGTTCCACTGGCAGCTTATCAACCCGTTCTGGCCGGATGCGCAGCCGTGGGACACCTGGATCCTCGTCGGCGTCGCGGCAGTCGTCGTCTGGTGGAACCGCAAGACGATGTTCTCGCGCGAGGGCGCTGTGACCGAGATCATCCCGGACGAGGCGCGGTCATGATGCGGACGCTTCTAGCCAACGATCCGGTGGCTTTCCATGTCCGGTGAGCGCATGCGTCTGGCGGTCGCCTCCGGTCTCGTGGCGCTTTTCCTCGCCACCACCCCTGTCTTGCCCGACATGGGGGCTGACGGGACGCTGCCGGACCGGCTGAGCGAAACCGTCGAGGCACGCATTGCCACCGATGGCGTAGCCGGTGCCGTTGTCGTGCTGATCGAGGGCGGCGCGCCGGTCTGGACCGAGGCCTTCGGCATGGCCGATCCGGCGACCAGTCGAGCGATGCGCACCGACACCCTGTTTCGGGTCGAGTCGATCTCGAAACCCGTCACCGCCTGGGGTGCGATGCGGCTGGCCGAGACGGGGCGGATTGACCTCGACGCGCCGATCGGTCCGTGCCTTGCGCGCTGGTCCCCGCCCGAGGCGGTGCGCAAGGTCACCCCGCGCATGTTGCTCAGTCACACCGCCGGGATCGGCCTCGGCGACTTTACCGCACGCTATCCGCCGAACGGTACAAGGCCCGACCTGCCCACGCATATCGCGCAGGACGTCACGCTGATCGCCGCGCCCGGCTCGGGATTTTCCTATTCCGATACCGGCTACAACCTGATGGAACTCGTGGTCGAGGACTGCACCGGCGAGAATTTCGCCGCGTTCATGAAGCGCGAGGTGCTGGCGCCGCTCGGGATGACAGGGGCGAGCTTCGACTGGACCGGCGCAGAGATGCCCGTGGGCCACGACCTGCGGGGACGGCCCGGGGCACCTTACGTCTATCCGGGGCGTGCCTCGGGCGGGCTGCATGCTACCGCCGCCGACATCGCGCGTTTCGCCGTGGCCGGGATGGAGGGTGCCGAACAACCGGTTCTTTCGCCCGAGGGCGTGGCGGCCCTGTACCGACCCCAAGTTGCGGTTGGCGGCCTGTTCGGCTTCGCCGCCGAAGGCTACGGGCTTGGCCATTTCACCGAAGTCCTGTCGGACGGGCGCGCGGCAGTCTGGCACGGCGGACAGGGCCATGGCTGGATGAGCCACATGCACATCGTGCCCGAAACCGGCGACGGTATCGTGATCCTGTCAAACAGCCAGCGGGCCTGGCCACTCTTTGCCGCCCTTCTGCGGGACTGGTCGGAAAGCCTTGATGTTGCCCCGGTTGGAATGACGCGCGTGCTTTGGGCAGAGCGCTTGGCACGTCTCGGCATCGGACTCGGCCTTCTTGTCGGTGCGCTCAGTGCATGGATGGCGCGCAGACCCGGACGGCGGGCAGGATTTGCGCGGGTCGCGGCGGGTGGGATCGGTGCGGCCATGATACTCTGGCCCCTCTGGGCCGCGGCGCAGGATTACCTGTTCCTGTTCTCGATCCTGCCGGGCTTGTGGCCGTGGCTTGGCGCGGCCTCGGGCCTGGCGGGGCTGGGCCTTGCCGCAATGGCCCTTGCACCGAAGCGGCGGCGATGATCCTCCTGCGCCTTGCACCCCTTGTCCTGATGGCGGCTTTGGCCGGCGGACTGGTCTGGAAAACCCTGCCCGCCCGCACCTCTCCCATCATCGGCCCCGACCCGATCGCCGAGTTGATCCCGGCGGAAATCGGCGGGATGACCCAGTGGCTGCTGCTCCGGGGGGCGGACCGAAATGCGCCGATCCTGCTCTGGCTGCATGGCGGCCCGGGCGCGGCCCAGATGCCTGTCCACGGCCTCACCGCTGCACTGGAGCGCGATTTCGTCGTCGTGCACTTGGACCAGCGTGGGGCGGGCAAGTCGAACCCGCGCGGTTTCGACCCGGCGACCATGACGCTTGAGCGGTTCGTCATGGACGCGCGAGAGGTCACGGCCCTGTTGCGCGCGCGGTTAGGTGAACAGCCTCTCATCGTGCTCGGCCATTCCTGGGGCACGATGCTGGGCGCGCGGCTGGTGGCACGCTGGCCCGGCGAATACGCGGGCTATATCGGAGTCGGCCAGCAAGTGAACACGCTGCGCGGCGTGGCCCTGACACGCGACTGGCTGCACGAGATGGCCCCGTCCGACCTCGCGCGCCTCGATCCGCAGGCCTTCCGCGACCACGATCTCTACGTCCGTCTCATGCAAGAGGTCGAGACCCATGGTGGCGGCATGAATGTGTCGCTTCTCTCCATGATGCCGCGCGCGCTCGCCGCACCGGAATATCGGCTGCCCGATTACTGGCGCTGGTTTACCGGTGCGAACCGTGGCAGCGGGCCGATGTGGGCCAAATATCTCGCGCGGGACCTGATCGCCGAGGTGCCGGTGATGCCGGTGCCGATGCTGCTGATCTCGGGCGCGCGGGACTGGAACACACCCATGGCACTGGTGCGCGAGTGGTTCGCGGCGGTCGAAGCCCCACAGGGCAAGCGGATGGAGGTGTTTGACCTGTCGGGCCACGCGCCTTTCCTGACCGAGACGGCGCGCTTCGTGGACACGGTGCGCGCCTTCGCAGGGGAAATCGAGGAGACCCCAGAATGACCATGGCATGGCTGACGATCTTTGGCGTCGCGCTGACCGCTCTGGCCGTGGCGACGAGCCTCGGCATGCTCCTTTTTCCCGAACGCTGGAGCAAGCTTGAGGCCCGGGCCTATGGCGGCGCAAGACGGCCTTGGTGGGTCTGGGTTCTGGCCGGGCTCCTGCTCATGCTCTGGGGGTTTGGCGCGGTGGATTTCGCGCTGCGCCCCGCAGACGGCAGAACCTGGGCCGGATGGGCGCTCATCGCCGGTGTCCCGGCCCTTTGGGCGATCAAGTCCGTCGCTCTGGTTTTCAATCCCAAAGGGCGCGCCGTGGTGTCCTCGATAGCCGACCCCAAGGCATGGCGGCAGATCGGGTTGGCCCGTTTGCCGCTCGTTCCGGTTCTGGCTGTGCTGACCCTGTTTGCCTGAGCGCCCGTTCAGTTCTTCGCTCCGGGCAAGCGGTCGCCCCGCACGAGGAACCGACCGTCGATCCGCAGGCCCAAAGGCTCGCTCGAGATGGGCAGCGCATCATCGGGTGCGGGCCGTTGCGCATGGATATGCAGATGCGGTTCGGTCGAGGCGCCGGAATTGCCGACCTCGCCCAGCCGGTCGCCCACCGCCACCCGGTCGCCGGGCACGAGCGTTATGCTCCCTTGCCGCATATGCGCCAACACGATCTCGGCCTCGCCACAGCGCAGGATGACGTGGTTGCCGAGGCGGTTGACCGTGTCCTGCTCCGGCACCTCGAAATCGGGCCGGTCGTTCTCGACGGCGACGACCGTGCCGGCGCAGGGCGCGCGCAGCTCGGCCCCGAAGATCGCGTAGGCAGCCGGATCGGCAGGCCGCCAGCCAGACGCACGCAGCCCCCACGGCCCCAGCCCGAAGAAATCGACCGCGAAAGATTGACCGCGCCAAGGGCGGAACCGCGCAACACTGGTATCGAGCGTCCGCATATGCCCGTTCACCAACGGATCGGAACCTCCATGGCCGATCAGATAGCGCCCCGGGCCGAAGGGATTGGCGATATCCACCACCTCTACCGGCGGCGGACGCTGCCCCAGCATCGCCCGGGCGCCGTACCAGCCGCCGAGACCGAGGAGCACGACGGACAAGGCGATCGCTCCCCATCCCGCGACCGCGTCGGGCAGCCATGGCAGCCCCAAGACGTACCGGCGTAAGAGTGCACCGATCACCAGAACGAGCCAGAGCGCGGCGTAGACCCTCGGTAGCCACCAGACCGGAACCGCCCATTGCGCAACCCGCGCTAACGCGAAAAGCAGCGCGCCCGTGCCCATCGCCTGAAACAGAAGCCCGGTCACGCTGTCGGCGGGCCAGAGAGCTAGCCAGACCAGCAGAGACAGCGGCAAGGCCACTTGCGTCAGAAGGATCAGTGCCTTCATGGCGACCTCTTGCTGTTGGAGTCTTGTGCGCATCCCATCAAATTGGTCCTCCGAACGCCAGCCCCCAACGCAGGAGGAAGACCGCAAGCGCGATCAGCGACAGCGCGAAGGCCGTGTCGTGGATGCGCCGCCAGACGCTCCAGCCTGCAACACGCCAGACCGGGACGAGCGCCAGTAGCGCGAGAGGGGCGGCCACCGCGACCATGTTGCCCATGGCGAGGGCGGTCTCGAAGGTCGGTTGCGGCTGATCGAACAGGAATTCCGAGCTCAAACGCGCCGCCGCAAGGGCCGCCGCGAAGCCCGCCCCGATCAGCGCAACTACCGATATCGCTCCGGCGAGCAGAACGGTGGCGCTCAGCGAGCCTGCCCAGGTGCCGCCACGCAGCCCATGCCCAGAGGTGGTCCTGGATTTCCGACCAATTTGCCGCCGGGCTAAGCTATCGCATTGGTTTCATTTCAGGCGGCGGCTTTCAGGTTCGGGGCCCGACTATCATATGCCTCGCCCGGCGTCAGCAGCCCATGCGATGAGTGCGGGCGCTTCTCATTGTAGTAGCAGATCCAGGTGCCGATCCCGCGTCGGGCCTCCGAGCCGGTCTCGAAGGCGTTCAGGTAGACACACTCGTATTTTAGGGACCGCCAGAAGCGCTCGATCATCCGATTATCGATCCAGCGCCCACGGCCGTCCATCGAGATCTTCACCTTGGCATCTTTCAGGACATCGGTGAAGTCGGCGCTGGTGAACTGCGAGCCCTGGTCGGAGTTGAAGATTTCTGGCGGGCCGTATCTGGCCAGCGCCTCCTTCAGTGCCTCGACGCAGAACCCGGCATCCATGCTGTTCGACAGCCGCCAACTCAGAACTTTCCGGCTGTGCCAGTCCATGACCGCCACGAGGTACAGGACGCCCCGGCGCATCGGGATATAGCTGATGTCCGTACACCAGACCTGATTGGGTCGGGTGATGGCCACGCCTTTGAGAAGGTACGGGTAAATCTTGTGTTCCGGGTGTTTCTTGCTCGTCTTCGGCTCTTGGTAAATCGGCACCAGCCGCATGAGCCTCATCAGTCGCCGCACCCGGTGGCGCCCGCATCTGTGTCCCTCTCGCTGCATGTGGCGGGCCATTTGCCGCGAGCCGTACCATGGCGTTTCCAGGAACTGCCGATCGATGATGTTCATGAACGCCAGGTTCTCGGGGCTTTCTCCGCGCGGGTGATAGTAGAGGCTGGAGCGTGCCAGCGACAGCAGGCTGCACTGCCGCCGGACGCTGAGATCGGGATGATCCTGCTTCACCGCTTTCTGCCTCCAGTGCCGAGGATGAGACTGGAGGCTTCCGACAAAAAATCGCGTTCCACGACCAACTGACCGATCTTGGCGTGCAGCTTCTCGACATCCTTCTCGGAAATCGCCGGCGCAGACGATGCCGCACCGCCAAATGCCGATGCCATGTTCTCAATCGCCGCTCTCTTCCATCCGCTGACCATGGTCGGATGGACGCCGTACTTCTTGGCCAACTCGGACGTCGTCGTCAACTCTTCACGGATGGCTTCAAGCGCAACCTTGGCCTTGAACTCCGCCGAATAGCGTTTCCGCTTCGTCATCTGGGGTATTCCTTCGTCAGTCTGGCCTACTACAGCTTAGCACAAACCCAATCGACTGGTCCGAAATCTCGCGACCACCTCAGACCGCCAGTCGCTACATGATGGTCGAGGCCTTCGCTCAGATCGACCACGAGGAGACAGACCCCATTCTCAGCATCACAACTCAAGCCGCCTGATCATGACCTCAGGCCATCTGGGAAATTACACCAACTTGACGGACGTGACCCGACGCACAGGCGGCTAACCTGGCTTTTCGACATGCCACCCGCGCCCATGGCCTTCACCAGATCATCTACAGAGCGGGTCGAGACACCGTGGACATAAACCTCCTGGATGACGGCCACGAGAGCCTTCTCTGCCGTGCGGCGCGGCTCCAGGAAGCTGGGAAGATAGCTTCCCTTCCTCAGCTTCGGGATCTCCAGCGCGATCCGGCCAGCACGGGTGTCCCAGTCACGGTCGCGGTAGCCGTTGCGCTGTACTGCCCGCACCGGCGAGCGCGCCCCCTTGGCCGCGCCCGTCCGTGCCTCGACCTCCACTTCCATGATCCGCTCGGCGGCGAAGGCCAGCATCTCGCGCACAAGATCGCCGTCGGCCTGCTGTTCAACCAGCTCGAGCAGTGCCATTCTCTCATCGGTCATCGTCATCTCCGTTTTTTGTTTCGAGTTTTGCAACCCGAGCCTGTGCCGAAGATCGACGATGACCACCAGCGTCACCACCGGCCGCGCGCTGCGCTACGCCGGGGGCTCCGCGCGCGGCCTCTTACACCAAGCGGTGGGACACCGCCCCTTGACATCTCGATAATCTGCGCCTCGGTGAAACGGCTCTTTCGCATGTGTTTGCTCCTTCAAGGTTGGGCAGACTCTACATCATGATGAGGGATTTCGCGGGGGGCAGGTCAGCCACTACGCCCGAGACAACCTGCAGATCGTGTGCCGCTTCATCAATTTCTGGAAGCAGGCATCTGACGACGCAGAGTTCCGACGCTTGATCGGGCTCGTACGAGGAGCGGAGACGTCAGAAAGAAATTGGGAGTGAGGGCCTCCAGTTCCGCTCCCGTGCTCCCCATGGTCGCGATCTATTCCACGCGAATTGTACGGCGTGTAGCAAACGAATTTGGAAGAGAGGGCGGGAACCGGCCATTCGCCGCAGTAGAAAAAAATCCCGCGAAGCTCAGCAACCCTGACTGGGCAATCTCAAGACATATGCTCATTTGAAAAGGCCGAGAGCCTTTGGCTTTGCCGCAAACATCCGGTGGTGGCGTTACGTTTCATACATATGAATTTTATGAAACGTTCACCGTTTCGATATCGAGGCGTCATCTGCAACGGCGAAGTCTACGTCGAGTCAGCGCCTCACTCTCGGCGCGGGCATTTCAACCCATCGGTCAAAAGAAAGGCATTGCACCCAATGCTTCGCTCACTTTTTTTGGGATTGGCTCTCGGTGCAGCTTCGCTGTTCGCGCCAGTCTCCGCATCGGCTCAAGCCGATGACCGTCCCGATCTGACGGTCGCCGTCAACAACCTACCCGGCAGCCTCGAGCCGCTCGAGGAACTGGGCAATGTCGGTGTCCGCATCACCTATTCGATGTTCGACAGCCTGATCCGTCGGGATTTTCTGGCGGATGGCTCGGGCACCGCGTCGAAGCTGGTACCGGGGCTCGCGGAAAGCTGGGCCCGGATTGACGACCGTACCTTGGAACTGAAGCTGCGCGAAGGCGTCAAGTTCCACAATGGCGAGGAAATGACCTCGGATGACGTGGTGTTCTCCTTCTCGGCAGGGCGCGGCCACGGATATGCTCCGTTGGTCGGCGGCGCCCGCCGCTTCATGCTGACCATCAGCCATATCGAACCGGTCGACAAATACACCGTGCGTGTGATTTCGAAAGAACCCGATGTGCTGCTGGAACAGCGCCTTGCCGGCTACGCCTTCTGGGTGGTCAATGCCAAGGCCTACATGACCGAGGGCAAGGATGCCTTCGCCCGCAACCCGGTCGGCACCGGTCCCTACAAGATTTCGGAATGGGTCGATGGCGAATACATCAAGCTGGCCGCCCATGACGACTATTTCGGCGGCAAGCCGACCGCCAAGTCGGTCACCTTCGTCGAAGTTCCCGAGGTGTCGGCCCGGATCGCCGGGCTGGTGTCGGGCGAATACGACATCGCCGTGAACATCCCGCCGGATCAGATCCCGGTGATCGAGGACTATGACGACCTGAAGGTCGAACAGATCGTTCTCGACAACACCCACATGCTGGTTTTCTTCAACGCCGGCCCGCTGAAGGACAAGCGTGTGCGCCAAGCGATGTCGCTGGCCATCAACCGCGCCCTGCTGCGCGAGGCGCTGTGGAACGACAAGAACTACACGCCCAACGGTCATCAGCTGCCTGCCTACACCATGTGGATCAAGGATTTCCCTGAATTCGCCTACGACCCGGACAAGGCCCGCGAACTGCTGAAAGACGCCGGGTACAACGGCGAGGAAATCGTCTACCGTCTGCCGATGAACTATTACCTGCTGTCGATGGAAGCGGCGCAGGCGATGCAGCAGATGTGGGGCGCCGTCGGCCTGAACGTCAAGCTGGAGCCGGTAGAGAACTGGAGCCAGGTCAACGACAAGACCGCCACCGTTCACATGCGGCCGTGGTCGAACACCCACCGCATGCCCGATCCGCTGGGATCCTTCGTGCCGCAATGGGGTCGGGATAGCGACATCCAGCGTAACAAGCAGGTCGCCGACCGTTCCTGGAAGGCCCCGGCACGGTTCAACGAATTGCAGGACGTGATCGTTACCTCGACCGACTGGGATGAGCGCCAGAAAGCCTACCGCGAAGCGTTGGAAATCTGGGTCGATGAGGCACCCGGCACCATGCTGTACAACCCGCTGGAAACCTACGCGATGCGCAAGGAAGTGAACTGGAAGCCTTACGGCCTCTACTACATGGACCTGCGCCCCTACAACCTGCAGTTCGGCGTCTCCAACTAAGGCCGCGTATGCAGCCTGGGGGCGGAAAACCGCCCCCAGGTTTTTCGCGAATGCAAAGAACCCAATGCTTCTCTCCGTTGAAAACCTCGAAGTCACCATCGATCGCCCGCGCCGCGATCCGGTCCGCCCGGTGCGCGGCGTCAGCCTGCATGTTGAGGCAGGTGAAACTGTCGCCTTGGTGGGCGAATCCGGCTGCGGCAAGTCGATGACCTGCCTCGCGCTGGCCGGCATCCTGCCCCGGCGCGGACGCGTCAGCGACGGCAGAATTCTCTTTGACGGCCAAGATCTGGTCCGGCTTGCACCGGCCGAGGCTGGCGCCCTGCGCCGGCGCGCCATGGCCAGCGTTTTCCAGGACGCCACCGGCGGATTGAACCCGGTGCGCAGCATCGGCTGGCAGATCGCCGAAGCCTACCGGTTGCGCACGGGCGCCACCCGTCACGAAGCGCAGCAAGAAGCGGTTCGGCTGATGGGCCTTGTCGGCCTGCCCAATCCCGAAAATCGCGCCCGTGAATATCCGCATCAGTTTTCCGGCGGCATGAACCAGCGCGCGATGATTGCCTTGGCGGTGGCGGGCAATCCGCGCCTGCTGATCGCCGACGAAGCGACCACCGCGCTGGACGTCACCCTGCAGGCACAAATCCTCGATCTGATTTCGGCTTTGCGCGACGATCTGGGGATGGGGGTGTTGTTCGTCACCCACGATCTCGGCCTCGTCGCCCAGACGGCCGACAGGGTGACGGTGATGTATGCCGGCCGGGTGGCCGAAACCAACACCGTAAAGGGCTTGTTCGCCGCTCCGCGTCACCCCTATGCCAGTGGCCTTCTGGCCGCGCTGCCACAAACGGGCCAACCGGTGGAGCAACAGTTGCACACCATCCCCGGCACGGTACCGCCGGTGGACGCCCTACCGGCAGGCTGCGCCTTCGCCCCGCGCTGCGGGCAGGCTTCGGGGCTCTGTGCCGAAACGCAGCCCCAAACCGCGTCCGGACTTGCCTGCCATCACCCGTTTCAGGAGGCCGCGGAATGAGCGCCTTTCTCGCCGCGGAAAATCTCCGCCGCAGCTTCGCCACCGGTCGTGGGGGGGTCCTCCGCGCCGCGCCGCGGTTCTTTGCTGTCGACGGCGTTTCACTCGATCTGGACAAGGGCCAGACGCTGGGCATCGTGGGTGAATCCGGTTGCGGCAAGTCCACCCTGTCGAAGTTGATCCTCGGCTTGATCGAGGCCGATGGCGGATCGGTCCGGCTCGACGGGCAGGAAACGCTGAACCTGTCCGACAGCGAATGGCGCGCGCTGCGCCGTCGAATGCAGCTGGTCTATCAGGATGCCGCCGGGGCGCTCGATCCGCGCATGACCGTGCGCGCGCAGGTCGAAGAACCTCTGCGCATCCACAACATGCCGCTCGATGGTGCCGAAGAAGCCCTGCACGCCGTCGGTTTGCGTGGCGCAATGGCGGAGCGATATCCGCATGAGATGTCCGGCGGTCAGTTGCAGCGCGTGGTCATTGCGCGCGCGCTTGCGCTGGGTCCCGACCTGCTGGTGCTGGACGAACCGGTTTCGGCGCTCGACGTTTCAATCCAGGCACAGATCATCAATCTGCTGATGGAGCTGCAGGCCGACCGTGGTCTGACCTATGTCTTCGTCAGCCATGACCTTGGCGTCGTGCGCCATATCTCGGACCGGGTGGCGGTGATGTATCTGGGCCGTGTGGTCGAGGATGCGCCGAAAGACGCTTTCTTCGACGGACCGCTGCATCCCTATGCACGCGCGTTGCTGGACGCGGTCCCGGTTCCCGATCCGGCGAACCGCCGCACTCAGGCGATGCGCCTGGGCGATCCGCCCAACCCGGCGAATCCGCCCTCGGGCTGCCGGTTCCATCCGCGCTGTCCCTTCGCCACAGACATCTGCAAGGCCGAAGCCCCGGCGTTGCGCGATTTCGGCGGCCGCCGTGCCGCCTGTCACCACGCCGAGGAGATTTCCTGATGCGCTGGATCACCATCAAGACCCTGCGCGCGGCGCTGACGATGTGGCTTGTCGTGAGCTTCGTGTTCTTCGTGCTGCGTGCGACCGGCGATCCGGCCGCGATCCTGCTGCCCGACGATATCGATCAGGCCACGCTGGATTTCTATCGCGACAAATGGGGCCTCTCCGCGCCGCTGTGGGAACAGTACCTGAGCTACTGGAAGGCTTTGTTCCATGGCGATTTCGGGATTTCCTTCCGCAACAATATCGACGCGTTCGAACTGGTCTGGGCGCGGGTGCCGAAAACCGCATTGCTGGGCGGCTCGGCGCTTCTGATCGCGCTGGTGATCGGCATGCCGCTTGGCATCCTCGCCGCGCTTTACAAAGACAGATGGCTGGACCGGGTGATCATGACCACGGCGGTGTTCGGCTTCTCGATGCCGAATTTCTTCCTCGGTATCCTGCTTATCCTAATCTTTTCGCTGCAGCTTCGGTTGCTGCCTTCGTCGGGATCGGGGACGGCGGCGCATCTGATCATGCCCGCGTTGACACTGGGCACCGGTTTTGCCGCTCAGATCGCACGCTACACCCGGTCATCGATGATCGAGGTACTGATCCGGCCCTACATGCGCACCGCGCGGTCCAAGGGTGCGGGGCCGCTGCGCCGACTGGCGCAGCACGCGCTGCCCAATGCCTCGGTTCCCGTGATCACCATCCTCGGCTTCAAGGTGGGTGAACTGCTGGGATGGGCCGTGGTCACCGAAACCGTCTTCGCCTGGCCCGGCATCGGCCGGTTGCTGACCCACTCCGTCGCCGTGCGCGACCTCGCCGTGGTGCAATGCATCATGATCATCCTTGCCCTGACCATGGTATTTTCCAACATGATCGTCGACCTGATCTATGGCTGGCTGGACCCGCGCGTGCGCGTTGGCGCCGGAACGGCCAGCAAATGACCTCTCTTTCCGATACCGCCCCGCGCGCGACCGGCCCCTCCCGCATCCTCGGGGCGCTGAGACACATGCCCCTGATGGTGCTGGTCGCGATGGTCCTTCTGATCGCGATGCTGATCGTGACCTTTTTCGCCCAGTTCATCCAGCCCTACGACTTCGACTACATCGACCTGATGAACCGGATGAAGCCGCCAGCGCCGCTGGGGGACTTCACCTGGGCGCATCCGCTGGGAACCGACACGCTGGGCCGCGATCTGCTGTCGCGGCTTCTGGTCGGAGCACAGACCTCGATGGCGCTGTCGCTGCTGGGCACGGTGCTGGGCGCGGTGGTCGGCATCGCGCTGGGTTTTGTTGCTGCGCACAAGGGGCGGCTGTGGGACGAGGCGATCATGGCGCTGGTCGATTTCCAGGCCGCCATGCCCTGGTTCATCGTCGCGCTGGCGATTCTGGCCTTCATGGGCAACTCCATGGTCGTTTTCCTGGCGCTTATGGCGCTTTACGGCTGGGAAGGTTATGCCCGTATAACCCGCGGCTTGGTGATCGCCGCGCGCGAACAGGGCTATGCGCTGGCCGTTCGCGGACTGGGCGCGAAGCCGCGCTGGATTTATTGTCGCCACGTTCTGCCCAACATCGCGGGGCCGCTGTTGGTGCAACTCACCATCAACTTCCCCAACACCATCCTGTTCGAGACCTCGCTGTCCTTCCTCGGCCTCGGCATCAGGCCGCCGATGACCTCGCTTGGGCAGATGCTGGGCGAAGGGCGCGATTACCTGATCTCGGCCTGGTGGCTGGCGGTGGTCCCTGGCGCGGTGATCTTCTTCACCACGCTGTCGATGTCGATCCTCGGCGACTGGCTGCGGGCCAAGCTCGACCCCAGCCTCGAAGGCTGATTTTCAAAGAAAGAGAAACGAAATGACTGAGCGGATCATCTCCTGCGGGTTCAACACCGGGGGCATCGAGGGTAACCTCGACCGTCTGGCGGCGCGGTTGGCACATATGGAAAGCCTCGGCTGCTCCGGGGCCGAGATCACGGCGGTGGGGCTGGATGCAGTGGTGTCCTGCCGCATGCTGCCCGAGCGGGTGAAGCAACTGAAGGCGATCATGGCGCGCCATGATCTGGCCTACTCGATGCACGCCCCCATCGCCATCAACCTGATGGACGAGGCTCATGCCGATATCATGCAGCGTGCGGCGATCGTGTCGATGGAGTTGGCTGCCGAGATCGGCGCCAAGGCCGTCGTGCTGCATCCCGGCCGCGTCGCGCCGAAAGACTGGATCGACCGGCGCGCGGCGCTGCTGCAATTCGAGATCGACCAACTCGGCCCGGTGGCCGACCGCGCGGCGGAACTGGGTATCGAGATCGCTTATGAAAACATCTCTCCCAACCCGCGGGTGATTGGCGGGTTGGAAACTTCCTATTCGCTGGACCCGGCGCAACTGGCCGAGCAACTGAAGCGATTGAACCACAAGGCCGTGATGGCCTGCCTCGATATCAGCCACGCCCAGCAAGGCGCGGGGCTGTGGGGCTTCGACATGCTGGCGGCCTGCGAGGCGCTCGCGCCTTGGGTCGGCCATATCCACTTCTCGGACTCCACCGGCGTACCCGCCACCTTCCCCGCAGTACACCCGTCCGAAACCGCGTTCTTTGGCACGGGCGACATGCACGCGCCCAAGGGCATGGGTGCGGTCGATTTCGGGGCGCTGGCCGCGCGTCTCGCCCTGCGCCCCGGCACCCGCGTGGTGATCGAGCTGAAGCGTAACTACCTGGTCCATTCGGAGGCGACGACCCTGGCCGACGCGCAAGCCTTTGCCCGCGCCGTGAACGAGGCGCATGGCTGATGCCCGAGAAAATCGAGAAAGTCGTCATTGTCGTGTTCGACGGTCTGCGCCCTGATATAATCGCGGGTCGCATGCCGCACCTGGAAGCCTTCGCCAAGCAAAGCCTCTGGTATCGCGAGGCGCGGTCAGTCTTCCCATCGGTCACGCGGGTCGCCACCACCAGCTTCGCCACCGGCAACTGGCCGGGCACCCACGGCATCATCAACAATGCCTTCCACCAGCCGCAGGTGCTGAACGGCAAGGCGATCGACACCGGGAGCTTCGAGCACCTGTCGCTGGCGCAGGACCTCATGGGCGAATTTGTCACCGCCGGCAGCCTCGGCCAGGCACTGGCAACGCGGGGGCTGTCGATGTCGGCGGTGCATTGCGGCACGGCCGGGGCGGCCTACCTGGTCAACCACAAGGCGGCGGCGAATGGGCACGCGACCTTTTCCGTGCAGGGCGAGGCCTTTAGTCAGACGCCGCAGGCCGTGCGAGAGGTGATCGCCCGGCTGGGACCGCTGCCGGGTAAGGACATTCCGAAATTCGAGGTGGTAGATTATGCTTGCCGGGCGATGGAGCAGGTCGTTCTGGGCGCTGAACAGCCCGACGTGTCGCTGGTCTGGCTGCCCGAACCCGACACCTCGTTCCACTACCGGGAGATCGGCTCCGACGCCTCGCGCGCCGTGATGGGGGCGGCGGACGAGGTCTTCGGCCGTATTCTGGACGCCGTGCGCACCGGCCCTCATGCCGACCGCACGGCTGTGATCGCGATGTCGGATCACGGCCAGATCACCATCACCGACCAGGTCGATCTGGCGGGCTTGATGGCTGCCGACGGACTGACCGCCGCGACCGCACCTGACGCCGGGACCGAGATCGCGCTGACGCTGGGCAATTCCGGCGAGCTGCGCATGCTGACCGACAACCCGGCGCTGGTGCCGCGCGCTGCCGAATGGCTGATGTCGCGCGACGAGATCGGCATGGTCTTCGCCCGTGACGATCTGGCCGGTGCCGTTCCCGGCGCTTTCCCCTTGTCTTTGGTCCACCAGTCTCACGACCGGGCGCCTGAACTGTTCTATGTCATGCGTTCGGATGATGGAGCGGACCGGAACGGCCTGCCCGGTACCACCCTGTGCAGCGGCGGCCCGCCGGTGGGCGGCGGCATGCATGGCGGACTGAACCGGCACGAGATGAATACGACGCTGATGATCTCGGCCCCCGGAGCCGCCGAGGGCGTCGTTTCTGAGGCGCCTTGCGCGCTGGTCGACATCGCGCCGACCGTGCTCTACTTGCTCGGCATCGCGCCTAACAGTATGGTGGGACGCGTACTGGTCGGCAACGGCAAGGAAAAAAAAGCCGAGCCAGAACGGATTCAGGCAGAACGTGGCTCATTCAGACAGCATCTCGTACGACAACAGGTCGAGGGACGCGTCTACTTGGATTGCGGAGGCCGCAATTGATTTTGGCGATATAGATGTGTGAATCCCGTCCCGAAAACTGCTATGCCGCACCGCGGCATCAAGTTTTGTTTTCAAGGTCTGGTAAGGGCCGGAAATGCAGGAATTATCATGCATCAAGATTGTCACTGCGAGATCAAGTTGCCTCGAAGAACTCCTGCGCCTGCCTGATCTGGTTGGACCAATCCAGCTTGATGCTGCCCCAAAGGTTGCCGGCGATTCCGTTGTTGGAGAGAACCGCGCAGGCCTCCGCGCTCTCGGGACAGATGTAGAGGGCGCACGTCGACCCCGCTGTTCCGCCGTTGTGATAGAGAAAGCGAGGTCCGGTCTTTGCAGGCCTCATGGACAGCCAGCCCGAGCATTGCGCGGCCGGGTCCATGCGATCTCGGCGGCCCAATCCGAACACGGGGATCGCCGACCGGCAGATCGCGCGATCCATTGGGGTTTCCGGTGCGTTCAGTGCCCCCATCACGCGAAGGGCGAAGCGCGCGAGGTCGCGCGCCGAAGACCGCAGGCATCCGGCGGCTGCCAGGGCCTCGAACCTCCAGGGCGAAACGGGTTTCCCGCCGGGATATCTCGGGTGCGCCAATCGACCCCGCCGGTCATCGTCAAGGCGGTGCGTCGTGTCTTTCAACCCAAGCGGGGCCACGATCTTCTCAGCCAGCAGGTTGACGAAGGGCGCGCCCTCTTGCATGGCCATGGCTTCACCAAGCAGGCCGACCCCGAGGTTCGAGTAGTCGTGGCGCGGTCGGGGCTCGGACGCCCGGCCCCGCCACCTGTGAAGCCATTTCAGCAGATCGGATCGGGAGAACCCGACATAGGGCCCGTCGGGCCAAGGGCGTATCAGCGCCTTCCAGATGGGCAGGTAAAAATTGGGAAGGCCGCTCGTGTGCGAGATCAGGCGCTCCGGTGTGATCCAGTCCGGAACCTCCGCCAGATCGCCCGACATGTGCCGCAGGGGCGCGCGCGGATCGACCTTTCCTTCCTCGACCAGCAGGCAAAGCAGGATGGCGGTGAACACCTTGGTGATCGAGCCGATCTCGAAGATCGTGTCCGCGGCCGAGGTATTCGGAACGGGTGCTCCCGAACTGATGAACCAGGGGTTAGCGTCGCGGACACCGGTCGCGACAACCGTGTGCCGGGGGCTCGCATAGGTCCGCATCATGCCCCGGAGGCGTTGGTCCTTAACGTCGATGTCCATGTTACCTCACACGCGTGGCTTGAGAATAAAAATATTGGTCGACCGGCAATGGAAACCGCCATCGTGGCGCTGCGCCGCTTCACCGGTCTTGCGGCCGCTGCCCCGATGACGCGGCAAGAAAAGATCTGACCGTGGTAAGCGCCGCCCCGGGCTGGTCCCAGACGGTATCGTGGCCCGCGCCTTCGATCACCTCCATCCGCGTGATCCACAGAAGCACGGCGAAGGCAGGTCGGAGAGAGCGAGTGGAGTGGCGATCAGTGCAAGCATACGGCGCAGCATAGGGGGTGTTCCAACGTCATGTCGCAGGACAATCTGCCAGCGCTGGTTCGGGAACGGCATGACCGGGCGTACCAAGATATTGACCTCGGGGGACTGCAGCATGTCCGATCAGGCCATGGCCGCCGGTTTCGCAACCGCGTTCCTTGACTATGCGGTGGCCGAAGGGGTGCCTCGCGGCCGCTTGCTGACGGCCTCGGGGCTGCCTTCCGACGCTGGACCGGGACAAGCCCACCGCCTGATCGGAACGAGACTAAAAATTGATACAGTGGGTCAAGCCGTTGAGCCCTGCGGTCATGCAGAGCCCAACCGCGGATAGGTATCTACCTCAAACAGCAACGCCTGACGTCATTCCCGATCAATTCGCCATCCAATACGAGGCTCAGATATGACCACCTTTTCACCTTCCGCATTGACCCAAAGCCCTCAGATCGTGGCCGACACGATGACCATGGAAGCGGGCGCGCCGGCATCCGTCGTTTCCATTTCTGACGGGACGTTCTTCGGATCTGCCGCCAGTGGCGTGAGCGCGCTGGGTGGGCCGGATGCCCGCGCTGATCAGTCGTTTGAAATCGGCTCCCAGACCAAAATGATGACGGCTCTCGTCATTCTTCAGCTTGCCGAAGAAGGCCGGGTCGATCTCGACCAGTCGTTCACCGCCTACCTTCACCCCCGCCTGACCGATGGCGTTGCAAACGCCGACATCGTTACGGTTCGCAACGCTCTCGAAATGCGGACAGGATTTCAGAATTACACCGACATCGAACGCCCGGACGGAACCTCCATAAGCGATATTATCCTCGCGAATCCGGATGAGGTGTTTGATTCAGAAGAAATCGTCGCCTTTCTGAACGACCTGCCCGCAGCCGGGCCTGCAGGCGCAGAGTACGCCTATTCAAACACCGACTACTTTTACCTCAGCAAGGTGATTGAGGCCGTGACGGGCCAGAGCCTGGGCGCCGTTTTTGAAGAGCGCATCTTTGAGCCGCTCGATATGCACGACACATACTTGAACGACTTCCGAAACGATCCCGACAAACTGTCCAGTTATCTCGGCATTGATGGCGATCTGTTTGACGTCACCGACCTCTTGGTCGACGCCAGTGGCGAAGGCGGGGTGATTTCCACGACCGCCGACATGACAAAATTCCTTCAGGCGCTTCTGGTCGATCAGACCTTGGCCTCGCCGGAAAGTCTCGCCGCCATGATGGATTTCGAAACAGGTGGCGTCGATGATCGCGGCTTTGTGTTCAGCAAAGGCCTCGTGTCCCTGGAATTCGAGGGGGTCGGGACGTTCATCGGCTTTTCAGGCGGCACCTTCGGAACAGACAGCGCGACCTTTCTGCATGTGGAAAGCGGCAGGATCATCTCTACGGCGCTTACGCAATCCAATCTGGACGCCTCGGGCGCCGGGGCCATGATCTACGCAGCCGATCTCGCCACCAATGATGAGGTATGGTCGGCGATTGCCTCAGGTCCGGTGTTGGTTGAAGATGCAAGCGCCGCTGATCTCGGCTTTCGGGCCGATGATGGCGACGTCACCATCTTCGCGAAAGATGCCTCCATCACCTTGGATGGATCGCTTTCCGAGCTGGGAAGCGACGCGTTTCAATTCGCGGACGGCTCGAAACTACTGATCGGATCGCAGGATGCAGACGTTATCAAGGCGGCTGAGAGCGGTGCCACCATCGGCGCGGATAATCAGCTTTGGGGTCTTGGTGGGAATGACCGGCTTGTCGGACGTTCTGGTGACGACCTCGTTCATGGTGGCCGGGGCAAGGATATTGTGATTGGCCGGGGTGGAGACGATGTCCTCAAGGGTGGCGGCAGCAAGGACACTCTAAACGGCGGCGCGGGGGCGGACCTGCTGACCGGTGGGAAAGGGGCCGACAGCTTTGTGTTTTCTGCGGCCAAGCAGGCGCGGGGCGACACCATCGCCGATTTCCGGCCTGGCCAGGGCGACATCATCGACCTTCGCAAGATCGACGCCGACCCTATCACCAAGGGAAACCAGAACTTCGTGCTGATCGGCGACGCGGCCTTTTCCGGCACCGCGGGAGAGCTTCGAAGCTGGACCGCCAAGGGCGACACCTATGTCGCCGGCGATATCAACGGCGACGGATCGGCGGATTTCAAGATCACCCTGGACGGCAAGCTGACGCTGACGGACGGTGACTTCCTGCTGTAAAGGGTCCCGCTCCCACCACAGGTCGCGTGTAGAAAAAGGCTCGATACGGATGGGTCACACCGTATCGAGCCAATGGGCAGACCGGTCATTTCGAATGGCAAAAAAACCCGCCGGACCACCATCCCGCAGGTCAAGATGCTGCGTCATGCACGAAGGGCTGCTTCGGTGACGCTGCGCTGCGGCGTCGGGCGTCACGATCAACGGCAGGTCAGGGCCGGTCGCGACGGTTGAACGTGCCAGGCACCCCCGCCCTCCCTGCGCGTCACGGCCCCTGGCCCCCTACTCCGCGAACGGCCATTCAGGCTCCTTCGTGTACATCCCGGCCCAGATCCAAGTGAGTTTCGCCTGCCTCTACTGATTCCCAAAAAAATGAAAAATCTGTTTCGCCTCCGCGCATGGCGGCCAATGTCAGTCGTGAAGGCCAGCACACAGCCATATCCAACTGACGAAAGCTCCCATGACGCCCCTCCCCCCCTGCGGGTCTCCACGCTCTTCCATGAGGCGCGAAACCCGGTGGCGGGTGATGACATGACCCTCCGAGCTTCCCCTGACCCTTCGGGACGAAACCCGAAGTTCCCATCAATCAGGAGGCAACATGTTTCACGCAACGATCATTCCCAGTCCCGCAACCGGCACCAGGCCCGTCGGCGAAATCGCGCTGCGGTCTTTCTGGGAAACCCACAACGAGGCGCTCGGCCATGCCGCGACGCTGATCGCCGGGCAGCGCGGCGCGCGGCTTGTCGGAGAGATCCGCGAGGCACTGACCCAACCCGGGCCCGCCACGCGCCGTCTGGGCCGGCATCTTCTCGAACTCCAGGACCTGCTGTTTCTCGAACATTTGCAGGACGAACCCCTCGAAGAAACCACCTTGTTCGATCGGCTTAGCCCCAACGACCCGATCGTCCCCGAGATCTGCCTTCTCGCAGATGGCCTCAAAGCGGTGCTGCAAGAGGCCGACCTGAGAGGGGTGGCAGACCTCCATCTGGCGTGAGGCCCGGTCCGCGCCGTTCACATTCAGCGGCGCGGGCATACGCCTGGCCATGAGTTTTTTTTCGGCCAACCGAATTTTTTTCTTCGTCTGCACGGGATCGAGCCCATGTAGAAATCACCAGCATGACACAGACCAGAAAAACAGACAGAGGAGCCTTGCCAGACCCAGGATCACACCACCCCGCACTCCCGGCACCACCCCATTTGACACCAGCGAGAAACGTGCGGCCTCCGCCGCAGGCTGGATGTCGGGAGATCCCAAAATGCTCACGACCACGACACCCGCCACCGATGAGGCCGATGCGGGTTACGAAGCGGCCCTCACCGCCCTCGACTTCTACCGCCGGCACGGCGCCGGGCTCTGTGATCTTCTCGGCCTGCTGGCCGACGAGATCGCCTTCGACGCGCTCTGCGACCTGCACGGCCAGTTCGACTCCGCGCTTCCCGACGTGTCCCTTGTCCTGGGGGCGTTTCAGACCATCCGGGCCGCCCTTGCGGCCCGGACCACGATGCCTGACACGCTCTGGCCTTGCGTCTTATCGATCTTCATCTGCAACTTAGGAGATCGACATGACCGATATCGTGACGCTCAAGGCCATCTGTGACGAACTGAAGATCGACCCGCGCGACGCCCGCGAACGCCTGCGCGCCGCCGCCAGCGACGCCAAGGCGAACCCCGAATTGGCGAAGGCTCGCAAGCCGCGCACCCCGTGGCAATGGGTGAAGGGGTCCGTAGCTGAACAGCAAGCTCGAAAAGCACTTTGCAATCGCCGCGCTTTGACCGATGAGGAAATCAAAAAGACCAAGTGAGCCGATGAAAAACGAAAATACACCGAAAGGGCACGCACAGACCGCGCCGCCAACGACCAAACCAACCAACGTCTACGGCGAATGGCAGATCACTGACACCGTTTGCAGCACACGAAAAAACCTGTTCAGCATCGATCCCCTGCATGGATATCATGTAGGGACAATCATTTCTGGCAGTAGGAGTAAGATCGACCGCTTCGAGCGTAGCCTAGCTCTTATTCGTGCCGCGCCGGAGATGCTTTATGTCTTGGAAGCCGTGGCCGCATCTCTAAGAGCGGGAGAGGCACTTGACTCAGCCGAGTTGCTGTCCGCAATCGACGTAGTATTGGATGGTGTCGCAACATCATCGGGTGAGGGCTGATATACAAGCCCTCCCTTTATTGCACGAAGCCTCAACTCGCCACTGACGGAATGAGAACCTAGACTTTTCATGCCATCAAGGATGCCCGGTTTTTTGATGCGGGGCCTTAGCCAACGTTCTACCCAACAATTCGAAATACTTCTTAGCGTGGATGAGGACTTTCTCTTCGACCGGTTGCCGAAGCCGAGCATGTCGTCCTTCGCGTTGTCATACAGCTCGCATCCGTACACCTTGCGCCCGTGCGATTGCTTCAAAAGGGTATCATCGTTAATCCCGATAAGGTTTAATCCCTCACGTATTTGGCGCATTCTGGGACTGCTGCCTTCGCCAAAAACGCTGTTGATCAGAGGTGGTCGCGAGATTTCGGACCAGTTGCTAAGCTGTAGCGACTGACGAAGGAATACCCCAGATGACGAAGCGGAAACGCTATTCGGCGGAGTTCAAGGCCAAGGTTGCGCTTGAAGCCATCCGTGAAGAGTTGACGACGGCCGAGTTGGCCAAGAAGTACGGCGTCCATCCGACCATGATCAGCGGATGGAAGAGAGCGGCGATTGAGAACATGGCATCGGCATTTGGCGGTGCGGCATCGTCTGCGCCGGCGATTTCCGAGAAGGATGTCGAGAAGCTGCACGCCAAGATCGGTCAGTTGGTCGTGGAACGCGATTTTTTGTCGGAAGCCTCCAGTCTCATCCTCGGCACTGGAGGCAGAAAGCGGTGAAGCAGGATCATCCCGATCTCAGCGTCCGGCGGCAGTGCAGCCTGCTGTCGCTGGCACGCTCCAGCCTCTACTATCACCCGCGCGGAGAAAGCCCCGAGAACCTGGCGTTCATGAACATCATCGATCGGCAGTTCCTGGAAACGCCATGGTACGGCTCGCGGCAAATGGCCCGCCACATGCAGCGAGAGGGACACAGATGCGGGCGCCACCGGGTGCGGCGACTGATGAGGCTCATGCGGCTGGTGCCGATTTACCAAGAGCCGAAGACGAGCAAGAAACACCCGGAACACAAGATTTACCCGTACCTTCTCAAAGGCGTGGCCATCACCCGACCCAATCAGGTCTGGTGTGCGGACATCAGCTATATCCCGATGCGCCGGGGCTTCCTGTACCTCGTGGCGGTCATGGACTGGCACAGCCGGAAAGTTCTGAGTTGGCGGCTGTCGAACAGCATGGATGCCGGGTTCTGCGTCGAGGCACTGAAGGAGGCGCTGGCCAGATACGGCCCGCCAGAAATCTTCAACTCCGACCAGGGCTCGCAGTTCACCAGCGCCGACTTCACCGATGTCCTGAAAGATGCCAAGGTGAAGATCTCGATGGACGGCCGTGGGCGCTGGATCGATAATCGGATGGTCGAGCGCTTCTGGCGGTCCCTAAAATACGAGTGTGTCTACCTGAACGCCTTCGAGACCGGCTCGGAGGCCCGACGCGGGATCGGCACCTGGATCAGCTACTACAATGAAAAACGCCCGCACTCATCGCATGGGCTGCTGACGCCGGGCGAGGCATATGATAGTCGGGCCCCGAACCTGAAAGCCGCCGCCTGAAATGAAACCAATGCGATAGCTTAGCCCGGCGGCAAATTGGTCGAAAATCCAGGACCACCTCTATCCTGCGTCGCCCATATACAGCAGTGCCCAACTCGCGCATAAGGGAGACTGTCTCCTCACTTAAATGTGTAATGCTCACACCCGTGCCGCTTTGAAGCTTTTTCCAGACTACGTCCGTATTCAGTGATGGGAACTTACTTCGGCGTAGCGAAAGACCTGAATACTGATTGCCGCCGACTCCGTAAAGACTAGTCGTTGTGACAAGCCGCAGGTCTGAACTTCGAACTATCGAACGACCAGCAATCTGAGAGGCGATCTCACTAACTTGATTTGAGTATCGTTGACCATATAGTTTCCGAGCCTCGCGAGAGGCCATTGCGAGCGCAACAAGTTTGCCGCCTAACAACGTATTGTAAGGTGGAATTGCACCGCACACTGCCAAGTCCGCGACCTCGGTTGCAAGATGTCTCTTCTTAATTTCATTTAGCGCGGTGCGTATCGCGCTCCGCCCCTCGTTATCTGTGAATGCTAGATACGTTGCCGTAGCAGGCTCCCTCCGCATTCCAAAGCCATTTAGCGTTTGAACCGCCCGAAGCAATGGAATAAGCTGCTCAGCCCTCTTCTTCAAAAAAAGCCCGGTTTCAGAAAGGCGACGCCAGTCATCGTCCTCAATCTCGTCTTTCTTGTATCCCCGGATGTCGATTGCAGTACCGTCACCGCCTGAGGAAAGGTCCATCTTCCTTCTTGCTGCTCCCTCGGCGGCTTTCTTTTCCAAACGGATCAAAGTATCGAAGGTTGGGTTCTTGATCTCTGCCTTTTCAACCAGATCGTCAAATCTGACATCTTCAATTGCGTTCTCCAACGCTCGCATCAAGCGCATTTCCAATGCTCGCTGCTTGATACTCACCCGTAGCAACTTTTTCCGCGACGGCATCGATCTGCCAGCCTATCCATTTGTCCCGACTTCCCAAATTTGCCGTTGGACTTGCAAACATAGCGATGCCGATAATTGGTTGGTTTTTTCGAGCCGAGTTTCGGATCAAAAACCTTTGCGTCCTGCCGGGAAGCGGATTGTATTCGAGAGACCATGTGTATCTGAAGTAGCGCCAAATATCTTGAAGTTTGAGACCGGTGAAATCACATCTCGTGTCGGTAGCGCACTCTTGCAGTACGGGCCGAATGATCCGGCTCAGAGCCTTGCTTTATCTGTCCGCCTTCATTCTGCAGTCGCTATGACCGCGTTGATCCGTCAGACCTCCGGTGTTCCAAACATCTGCGCATTGCCAGTGTATTTCAAGGCCCCTCGGAAAGAAAATTTTACCCTGCTTGCTCCGATGGTCCCTTTGTTCTGCTTATAGCATCAGTCAAAAAGTCGTTGATTGTGCTACCCGAATGGTACCCAAGCGCGAATAGCCCACTCATTAGGTTGGCGAAGATGGTCGCAACCTTCTGTTATCGTTCGGAAAAGTGGTGCCCGGGGGCGAAATCGGACCACCGACACGAGGATTTTCAAGCCTCATTGCTGATCAGCGCGGCCGCGACGCGGCGGGGAATGCTTGAAGAAGGTTTTGATACCCGAGTGATACCCGGAAGTGGATAGCTGCGGTCGCGACCGCAGGGTGACGACCTCAAGGCTTTGAAATATCTTAGGAAATCTGGTAGCGGAGGAGGGACTTGAACCCCCGACACGCGGATTATGATTCCGCTGCTCTAACCAACTGAGCTACTCCGCCACGAGTGAGAGGCATTTAGGGGAGACGGCCGGGGGGGTCAAGCGGGAATTGGCCGGTTTTCTGCCATTCCTTCCCCGGTGTCGCGGGTTCGACGATGGGGACAGGCGCCGGGGCCGGTCAGGGGGCCCGCGCGGCGATGCGGCGGATGAAATCGGCGCAGGGTGCGGGCGCGGTGATCGGCAGCATGTGGCCCCGGTCCGGCAGGGTCTCGGCGCTCAATCCGAAGCGCTCCATCGGTGTGCCGTGTTGCACCGGATCCAGAACCGCGTCGGTGGCGCCGAACAGCACGCCACCGGGCGTTGTCAGGTCCTCCGCATAGCGCGCCTGTTGCGTGGCGATCCCCGCATTGGCGGCCGTGTAATCGGCCGAGGCGGCGATGAACCCCTTGGGCCGCAGTCCGAGCGCCCCGCCGCCGCGCGCCAGGAAATCCTCGGGGCAGGGTTCTGGGCGGAACACTTCGTCCAGCACCTTGCCGGCGGTACGCCGGGCCGCGGGCACCGCGATTGTATGGCCGATCACCCGGCGCATCAGCGCGGACCGCACCGCCAGCCCGTTAAAGGCGCCGGCCTCGTCGGTTTGCGGATGGGTCAGCGGGCTGATCAGGGCCAGCGCCCCGGTCTGCTCCGGCCGGTCCAGCGCCATGGCCAAGGCCACCGCACCGCCCAGCGAATGGCCCACCACCACGGGCCGGGCCACCTGCAGCTCATCCAGCAGCGCCCAGATCATACGCGCCTGTTCGGGCAGCGCCGCGAGATCATCGCTGTCGCGGGTGGAATAGCCACAGCCGGGCCGGTCCAGCGCGATGACGCGGAACTCCTGCTCCAGCAAACCCGCGACGCCATAGGTGAAATGCTGCAACTGCCCCGACAGCCCGTGAATCAGCACCACGGCGGGGGCGTCGCGCGGCCCCAGGTCGACATGGTGGATTGCACCGCCCGGCACCGGCTGGACCTGTCCTGCCTGCGGCACCAGTTTCTCGACGTCGCGACCAAGATACCGGGTCCACAGCACCAGCGCGGCAATCAACGCCGCGATCGTCAGGACCAGACCGATCAAAATGCTTGCCAAGAGTCAGTTTCCTTCTTTCCTCGGCACCATGACAGGCATTTGCCGATCTGCCAGACCGAACTGTTCAGCCGGGTCTCGATTTTAGCCCCGAAACCGGCCTGTGCCTCCGCGCGCGGCACCCGCGCGCGAATCCCGCGCCGCCGCACCTCCGACAGGGCGCGCGCGATTGTACAAAAAAATGCCAAAAACGTACCGCGACGCCGCGTCAGTCGGCGTCCAGATCCGACAGCGCCGGGCGCGGCAGCCGGTCGAGCAGCCGGAACACCGCCGAGCGGCAATCCGGGCCTGGCCAGTCGGGCGGAAAGAAGGCGGCGGGCAGATCCGGCATGCGCAGGACGACCCGGCGCCAGCGGTGCACGATCAACATCCGCAGCGTGGCGGTCTGCAGCGGGGTGATTCCCCCCTCGGACGGCAGCAGCGCCGCCGCCTGCTCCAGCGCATCGCGCAGGCTGCGGCAGCTTGCGGCCAGGTCCGCGGGGCAGGCCCGCGCCCTGACCCAGTCGGGCACGGCCCGGGCCTTCACGTCGAAGCTCATCAACTCGCCGCTGACATCCGGCGCGGGGCCGGCGCCCAGCGCCACGTTCCGCGCGAGGCTGAAATACTCGGCCGTCAGCAGCATCTCGTCCAGTACCGACTGGCCGGGGCCATCCTCGGCGATCAGCAGGTGCCAGTCGGTCGGCGTATCCGGCATGCGGGTGTAGAATCGCGGCGTCACCTCGGCACTTCGGGCGCGGCCGTAGTCGGTGAGGAAATGCGCGCTGGCCCGACCGGTGCGTGCGCTGTCGATCCAGCCGTCCTTGCGCAACCGGTGCAGGGCGACGCGGATCGCCTCGGGCTTGATGCCGACCGGCATGATGATCCGCGACAAGGCGCTGCCGGTCAGACGGTCGCCGGGGCTCTGCGCCAGGTCGCCGAACAACGACATGATGATCGACCAGACCCGCTGGTTCTGCGGGTCTGTCAGTATCCGGGCACAGGCCTCGAACCAGGTTTGCGGGCGTTCCTCCATGGCCTCAGGTTATCGTCGCCGTGGCCGGCGTACCATCCTGAAATCACGGGGTTTCGAAAAGCCCCTCGGCCCGGTCAGAACGCGTTCATGGTCAGGAGTTCGTATTCCGCGACCTTTTCATCGTCCTGGTTGGTCAGGGTCACATGCCAGCGCACCTCGCCATAGTCGTCGTTGCGCGGCGTCTTGTGCTTGACGGTCAGGCGCACCTTGATGCTGTCCCCCGCGCTCACCGGCTTCATGAAGCGCAGGTTGTCCAGCCCGGTGTTGGCCAGCACCGGCCCCTCGTTCGGCTCGACGAAAAGACCGGCGGCGAAGGACAGCAGAAGATAGCCATGCGCCACCCGGCCGGGGAAGAACGGGTTTCGCTTGGCCGCCGCATCATCCATGTGGGCGTAGAAGGTATCGCCGGTGAAGGTGGCGAAATGCTCGATATCCTCCAGCGTCACCACCCGCGACGCGCTGTGCAGGGTCTCGCCGATCTGCAACTCGCCGAACTTGCGGGTAAAGGGATGCGCGGGCGCGGCAATCTCGGCAGCACCCGGCACCCACCTGTTGCCGATGGCGCTGAGCATGTCGGGCGAGCCCTGCACGGCGGTGCGTTGCATGTAATGTTTGACTCCGCGCACGCCGCCCATCTCCTCGCCGCCGCCGGCGCGGCCCGGTCCGCCGTGCACCATGTGCGGCAGGGGGGAGCCGTGCCCGGTGCTCTCCTTCATCGAGACCCGGTCGTTGATATAGATCCGCCCGTGATAGGCCCCCGCGCCGATCGCCACCGCGCGCGCCACCGCAGGATCATGGGTGATGACCGAGGCCACCAGCGAGCCCTGACCGCGCTTGGCGATTTCCACTGCGTGATCCAGATCGCGGTATCCCATGATCGTCGAGACCGGGCCAAAGGCCTCGGTGTCATGCACCCGCTCGGCGCGGTCGGGATCGGCGCAATGGAACAGCATCGGCGGCAGGAAGGCGCCCTTGTCGGCATCCGCGCCCACCACCTCGAAATTCTCGGGATCGCCGAACACCCGCTCGGCCTCGGTGCCGATGATCGCGGCCTTGGCCAGCACGTCCTGTTTCTGCTTGGTCGAGACCAGCGCCCCCATCCGGGTGCTCTCCAGCCTCGGATCGCCGATCACGGTCTTGGCCAGCCGCGCGCTCAGCGCCTCGATCACCGCATCCACCTGCGCCTGCGGCGCGATGATGCGGCGGATCGCGGTGCATTTCTGCCCCGCCTTGGTGGTCATCTCGCGGCTGACCTCCTTGATGAACAGATCGAATTCGGGCGTGCCCGGCGCCGCATCCGGCCCGAGGATCGAGGCGTTGAGGCTGTCCTGTTCGGCCACGAACCGGACCGAGTTTTCAAGGATCGTCTTGTTCGACCGCAGCATCCGCGCGGTATCGGCCGAGCCGGTAAAGCTGACCACGTCCTGCATCCCCAGCCGGTCCAGCATGTCGCCCAGCCCGCCGGCGACGAATTGCAACGCGCCCTCGGGCAGGATGCCGCTCTCCAGCATCAGCTTGACCGCCAGTTCGGTGACGTAACAGCTGTTGGTCGCGGGCTTGACGATGGCCGGCACCCCGGCCAGCAGGGTCGGGGCCAGTTTCTCGAGCATGCCCCAGACCGGGAAGTTGAAGGCGTTTATATGCACCGCCACCCCGTGCAGCGGGGTGCAGATATGCTGCCCCATGAAGGTGCCGGTGCGGCCCAGCTGCTCCAACTCGCCATCAAGGTAAACATGGTCGTCCGGCATTTCGCGCCGGCCCTTGGAGGCGAAAACGAACATGGTGCCGATGCCGCCGTCGATGTCGATCATGTGATCCGACTGGGTGGCGCCGGTGTCGAAGGAGATATCGTAAAGCGCCTGCTTGTTGGCGTTCAGATGCTGCCCCAGCGCCTTGAGCATGCGGGCGCGGTCATGGAACGTCATCGCGCGCAGGGCCGGGCCGCCCACATCGCGGGCGTGATCCAGCATTGCCTGCACGTCGAGCGCGCTGTTGCCCGCGCTGGCGATCACCGCGCCGGTGATGGCGCTGGCGATGTCGCGGGCACCGGCGCCCGGTGCAATCCACTCACCGGCGGCGAAACTGGAAATCTGTCGAATGCTCATGAAATGATCCTCTCTCCCGGGATGGCCGCGGCCCTGCGGGGCGGCCAAGATATTTGATTCAATTATTGACCGTCCGGTCGGTTTATGCAAGATGTTTGTCAGGAGACCGGGGGGAGGCGCCGTTGCACGGCGGGCCCCGATCCCAGCGCAAGACACGTCTAAGGAGGGGCAAGGGCGACATGTCGGACACGATTCTGACCACAGATCATGGCACATGGGTCGAGATCACGCTGAACCGGCCGGACCGGCTGAACAGCTTTACCGAAGAGATGCACCACGCCCTGCGCGCCGCTATCGAGGCGGCCCGCGACGCCGGCGCGCGGGCGATCCTTCTGACCGGGGCCGGGCGCGGCTTCTGCGCCGGGCAGGACCTGGGCGACCGCGACCCGCGCAAGATGGACGGCCCGCCCGACCTGGGCTACACCGTGCGCACCTTTTACGCGCCGCTGGTCAACCTGATCCGGTCGCTGGATTTTCCGGTGATCTGTGCGGTGAACGGCGTGGCCGCCGGGGCCGGCGCCAATATCGCGCTGGCCTGCGACATGGTTCTGGCCGGTGAGAGCGCCAAGTTCATCCAGTCGTTTTCCAAGGTCGGCCTGATCCCCGATACGGGCGGAAGCTGGCACCTGCCGCGCCTGCTGGGCGAGGCGCGCGCCAAGGGGCTGGCCTTTACCGCCGAGCCGCTCAGCGCGCAAAAGGCCGAGGATTGGGGCCTGATCTGGAAGGCGCTGCCCGATGATGCGCTGATGGATGAGGCGCGCGCGCTGGCCGAGAAACTTGCCAACGGCCCGACCTTGGGTCTGGGGCTGACCAAGCAGACGATCCAGGCCGCCGCCACTGATACGCTGGCCGAGCACCTGGAGCTTGAGGCCGAGGCGATGAAGACCTGCGGCGAGAGCGCGGATTACGCCGAGGGGGTCGCCAGCTTTCTCGAAAAGCGCGCCCCCGTGTTCAAGGGAGAATGAGCATGACCCCGACCGACCGCGCAAGGAAATCCGCCGAGGCGATGTGGGCCAATGACAACGCCTCGAAATGGGCGGGCATGGAGATCACCCATGTGGACGAGGGCACCGCGACGCTGGAGCTGACCGTCGAGGCGCACCACTGCAACGGCCACGCGATCTGCCACGGCGGCGTGATATTCATGCTGGCCGACAGCGCATTTGCCTTTGCCTGCAACAGCCGCAACCAATCGACCGTGGCGCAGCACAACCTGATCAACTTTCTTGCTCCGGGCAAGCAGGGCGACCGGCTGACGGCCCATGCGAGCGAGGTCTCCCTGACCGGGCGCAGCGGCATCTACGACGTGAGTGTGACCAATCAGGATGGGCAGAAGATCGCGGAATTCCGGGGCATGTCCCGCGCGATCAAGGGCCATCTTTTCGACGAATGACCTGGTGAGGAGGACGCCATGAAGGACCTGACCCCGAACAAAGCCGACCTTGACCCGATCGAGATCGCCTCGCGCGACGAGATCGAGGCGCTGCAACTCGAGCGGCTGAAATGGTCGCTGCGCCATGCCTATGACAACGTCCCGATGTACAAACAGCGCTTCGATGCCGCCGGCGTGCATCCCGACGACCTCAAGTCGCTGTCGGATCTGGCCAAGTTCCCGTTCACCTACAAGAACGACCTGCGCGACAACTACCCGTTCGGCCTGTTCGCCGTCCCGCGCGAACAGATCATGCGCCTGCATGCCTCCTCCGGGACCACCGGCAAGCCGACCGTGGTGGGCTATACCAAGCAGGATATCGAGAACTGGGCCGACCTGGTCGCGCGCTCCCTGCGCGCGGCGGGGCTGCGGGCTGGCAATATCGTGCACAACGCCTATGGCTATGGACTCTTTACCGGCGGGCTCGGCGCGCATTATGGGATCGAACGTCTGGGCGCCACCGTGGTGCCGATGAGTGGCGGGCAGACCGAGAAACAGGTCACCCTGCTCGACGATTTCAAGCCCGACGGGATCATGGTCACGCCGTCCTACATGCTCAACATCCTCGAGCAGTTCCACAAGGCGGGCCTTGATCCGCGCGACTGTTCGCTCTCGGTCGGCGTGTTCGGGGCCGAACCCTGGACCGACGCCATGCGCCACGAGGTCGAGCAGGCCTTTGACATGCACGCGGTCGATATCTACGGGCTATCGGAAATCATGGGGCCGGGCGTGGCCAACGAATGCGTCGAGACCAAGGACGGCCCGGTGATTTGGGAGGATCATTTCCTCCCCGAGATCATCAACCCCGAGACCGGCGAACCAGTGGCCGACGGCGAGATGGGCGAGTTGGTGTTCACCACGCTGACCAAGGAAGGGCTGCCGATGATCCGCTATCGCACCCGCGACCTGACGCGCCTGCTGCCCGGCACCGCGCGCTCGATGCGGCGGATGGAAAAGATCACCGGGCGCAGCGATGACATGATGATCCTGCGCGGCGTCAACGTCTTCCCCACCCAGATCGAGGAGCAGGTGATCGCCACCGGCGGGCTGACCAACCACTTCCAGATCGAGCTGTACCGCTCGGGCCGGATGGACGCGATGCGCGTGCACGTGGAATGCGCCAGTGATTCGACCGACGAGGCGTCCAAGACCGCCGCGGCGCGGATGCTGTACAAACGGATCAAGGACGTGGTCGGGGTCTCGACCGAGATCGACATCAAGGATCCCGGCGAGGTCGTGCGCAGCCAGGGCAAGGCCGTGCGCGTCGTCGACAACCGCCCGAAGGAGTGACCCGTGGCCCGCACCATCGCCAAGGACCATGATCAGAAACGCGCGCAGATCCTCAAGTCGGCGGCCAAGGTGTTCGCCGAGGAGGGGTTCGACCGCGCGTCGATGACCAAGCTCGCGGCCGAGTGCGGGATCTCCAAGGCCAATATCTATCATTACTACGACAGCAAGGATGCGATCCTCTACGACATCCTGGACAGCTACCTGTCCACCCTCAGGGATCGCATTCTTGACGTCGACACCGAGGGTCTGCCCCCCGAGGACCGTCTGCGCCGGGTGATCCGCGAGATCCTGCGCGCCTACCAGGGGGCCGACCACGAACACCAGGTGCAGATCAGCGCGCTCTCGGCCCTGCCCGAGGAGCAGCAGGACCAGATGCGCACCTATCAGCGCGACATGGTCAAGCTCATGGGCGATTGCCTGCGCCAGGCCGCGCCGGAGGTGTTCGACGGCAACACCGACAAGCTGCGCGGGGCCACCATGTCGGTCTACGGCATGCTGAACTGGTACTTCATGTGGAATTCGGATGCCGGCGCGCAGGAGCGCGACGATTACGCCGATCTCGTCTGCGACCTGACGCTCAAGGGGCTGGGCGGAATCTGAACGGACCGCTCATGCCTCGCGCGGGACCGGAAAGACAAGGTCATAGGTCCAGTTGAAGCAGAACGCGTAGACAAGGAAAAAGGCGGAAAAGCCGAGATCCAGCATCAGCGCCTCCCAATAGGACACGCCGAGCCACCAGGCGGTGATGAACAGGCCGACGAACAACAGCACCGCCTCGAACAGGGTGGCATGCACCGCGCGCAGGCCGGGCCCGCGCGGCGCCATGCCGCGATGGGCCCGGTCCCAAAGGTCGAACACCCAGTTGTAGACGAGGTTCCAAACCATCGCGAGGCCGCTGAAGATCAGGCCCAGCGTGCCGATGCTGAACAGGCTGTGGCCTGTGGCCCATGCGCCCCCGACGGTCACGATCGACAGGGCGATCGCCTCGAATAACAGCGTGTGGCGCAAACGATCGAAGAAGGTCCGCACGGAACAACCTTTCCAGAAAGATATTTTCCATTACCTAGTAAACCTGTATCTTTCTCGCAAGGCAAAATGCGGCGGCAGGATTGAAATGACGGGACCGAAATACACCATCGCGCAGGTGCTGGCGCAACTCGCGGAAAACTGGCCCGAGGCGTCCGGTCCGGAAACCGAGGTCATGCTGGGGCTGACGCGCCTCAACGACATCGTGATCGACAGCACCAAGAGCCTGGTCGCGGGCTTCGGGCTCACGCAGGCGGGGTTCGAGGTTCTCATGACCTTGCGCGCCCAGCCTGCGCCGCGCCGAATGACCCCGACCGAGCTTTACCGCGCCATCCTGATCACCTCGGGCGGCATGACCAAGGTTCTCGGCCAGTTGGAAGAGGACGGGTTGATCACCCGGCTGGACAACGCGACGGATGCCCGCAGCCGCCATGTGCAGCTGACCGACGCCGGAGCGGCACACATCGAGAGGGTCATGCAGGCGGTCGGCGACCATGACCGGGCGCTCCTCTCCGCCGCGCTCTCGCGCGCGCAGGTCGAGGACCTGGCCCGGATGTTGCTGGGCACGCTGGACAGGCTGGAGGCCGGGTAGGGGCGCGACGGCAGCCTGCCAGGGCGGCGGGTTGGCGAACCAGTCGGTGCGCTGGCCACCGCCGAACGCGCCTTGTCCCGGCTGGCGCTTGCGCTGGGCGATGACCCAGTCGGGGCGGTGGAGCCAGATCGAATTCATGTGGCCCGCGGACGCAGAGGCGCAGGAGCGCGACGACTGCGCCGATCTGGCTCGCGATCTGACGCTGAAGGGCAGGCGGAGGTCTGAAACGGAATTTGGCGCGCCGCCGCTTTGCCCGGAACAAAGGCGCGCAGCGCCGCCGGGCAGCGCCCGACCGCCCGGACGGGCGTTGCCCTCCGTTGCACGTTTAGGCAAGGAGGGCATCTCTCTATTCCTCCCCATCAAAACGAAACAGCCCGGCACAAAGGCCGGGCTGCTCCATGCTTCGATAAACGCCAAAACCTTACGCCGGAACCACCAGCCCCAGCCGTTTCAGCACCGCGCCGGCCTCCGCCTCCCAGCGGGCTTTCAACTCGGCGTTGGTGGCGCGGCGCAGACCCATTGCCTTGAGGCTCTCGGATTTGGTCGAGGTGGTGGAGCCAAAGCTCGCCGCCACCCGTGGCCACCAGTAATCCACGCTGCCCTGCAACGCGTCCTCGCCTTGCTCCATCAGCTTGATCAGGCCCTCCTCGGCCAGTTCGGCATGGCGCGCCTCGACCGGCGCGATGGCGCGGAACGCCTCGGCCAGCGGCTGGTAGGACACCAGCGAGAACTCGGCCATCTGCACCGCCACCGCACGGCCCATCAGCAGGTTCATCACCACCGCGTCGGCCCATCCCTCCAGCGGATAGTTGAACACGGCAAGCCGCATGTCCCGCTCGGTGCGCGAGGTGCCGATATCGGCGCCGCGCTCCAGCCGCGCGGTCCAGGGATGGTGGTTGGCATAGCGATCGGTATCGGCGCCGAAATCGCCCATGATGCGCAGCACCCGGTCGGCGTTGTCGGTCTTTTCCAGCACGATCTTGGCGGCGGCGATCCGCTCCTTGATGCCGGGACCGGCGTTGATGATGTCGGCAAACCCGGCGGCGCCGGCCAGTTCGCTGTCGACGAAGGTCGCCATCAGCTTCATCAGTTCGGCGCGATAGCGCGGCGGCACGTTGGCCGGGTTGGTCAGAACCCCACCCTGGGCCAGGTAGCTTTCGATGCTCATGTCTTCGGCCATGGTCAGCCCCCCTTACTGGTCGTAATCGACCGTGACGGTATCGGTGAGCGGGAAGGACTGGCAGGACAGCACATAGCCCTTCTCGACCTCGTAATCCTCCAGCGCATGGTTGGCGACCATCTCGACCTCGCCTTCGATCACCTTGCAGCGGCAGGTCGAACAGACCCCGGCCTTGCAGGCATAGGGCGCGTCCATCGCGTTCTCCAGCGCGGCGTCGAGGATCGAGGTGTCCTTGCCCATGGTGATGGTCTGGGTCGCCCCGTCCAGCGTGATCGCCGCCGTGGTCTGGTTGGCGCCGCTGGCCGCGTCCTTGCTCACCGCCTTGCGCTTGAGCCGCCCCGGCTGGGCGCTGGCGAACAGCTCGAACTTGATCTGGCCGTCCTCCAGCCCATGCGCGCGCAGCGCCGCCGCGATGCCCAGCATCATCGGTTCCGGCCCGCAGATGAAGGCGGTGTCGACGTTTTCGATGTCGATCCAGTGCTTGAACAGCTCGCCGCATTTCTCTTCCGTCACCAGCCCGGTGAACAGGTCGATTTCCTGCGTGTCGGTCTCAAGGACGTGGATGATGTTCAGCCGGCCCATGTAGAGGTTCTTGAGATCCTCCAGCTCCTCGCGGAACATGATCGTGTTCACGCCCTTGTTGGCATAGACCAGCGTGAAGGTCGATTTCGGTTCGCGCGACAGGGTGGTCTTGAGGATCGACAGCACCGGGGTGATCCCCGAGCCGCCGGCAAAGCCCAGATAGCTGCGCTCGGCGCCCGCGTCGATCGCGGTGTGGAAGGTGCCCATCGGCGCCATCGCCTGTACCTTGTCGCCCACCTTCAGCTCTTCGTTGGCCCAGGTGGAAAACGCGCCGCCGTCGACCCGCTTGATGCCTACCTGCAGGATGCCGTCATCCTTGCCGGCGCAGATCGAGTAGCTGCGGCGCAACTCCTCGCCGTCGAAATCGTGGCGAAAGGTCAGGTATTGACCTTGGATGAAATCGAAGGCGGCCTCGTCGCCGTCCTGCGGTTTCAGCGTGACCACCACCGCGTCGCGGATGGTCTTGTGGATATCGGTCACGGTCAGATCGTGGAAACGCGCCATCTGCTTCTCCTCAGATGCACTTGAAATAATCGAAGGGTTCGAGACAGTCCTTGCAGCGCCAGGTGGCCTTGCACGGGGTCGAGCCGAACTGGCTGACCTTCTCGATGTTCTTGGACCCGCAATGCGGGCAGTGATCGGGGCCTCCGGCGGGCTGGGGCGGGGCGATGCCGAACTCCTCCAGCTTGGCGCGACCCTCCTCGCTCAGCCAATCGGTGGTCCAGGCCGGCGACAACTGCCGCTTCAGCTCGATCTTCTCGATGCCGTGGCCGCGCAGGGCGGTCTCGATATCGAGGTTGATGATCGAGGTCGCCGGGCAGCCGGAATAGGTCGGCGTGACCGTCACGATCAGCGTGTCGTCAGCCCAGGCCACGTCGCGGATGATGCCCAGATCGGTGAGCGAGATCACAGGGATCTCGGGGTCCGGGACGGCAGAGAGCCAATCCCAGACCTGTTCAACGCTTGGATGTGTCATCACTGTTACCAGCTGGCGCCGGGATAGGCCCGCTGCAACCACTGCATCTCGGTCAGGATGTGACCCAGGTGCTCGGTATGCATGCGCCCGTCACGCCCGCCCTTGTGGGCGAACCGGGCCTCGGGCATCTCCAGCGTCGCATCGCTCAGGATGCGACCCACCAGCGCGTCGTACTCTTCGCGCAGGCTGGCCGGATCGGGGGCGATCCCGGCCTCGACCATCGCCGCATCGACCGCGTCGCTGGCGAACATCTCGCCGACATAGGGCCAGAGATAGGCCAGTGCCTCTTCCATCCGCTGATGGCTTTCCTCGGTGCCATCCCCCAGCGCCACCACCGTGTCGGCCGAGCGTTCGAGGTGATAGGCCACTTCCTTGCTGGCCTTCTCGGCGATGTCCGCCACCCGCTTGTCGCTGCTTTTCAGCAGCCGCCCCAGGTAGATCGAATGCCAGGCGTCGAACAGGAACTGGCGCATCAGCGTGCGACCGAAATCGCCGTTGGGCACCTCGGTCATCAGGACGTTGCGGAAATCCCAGGCGTCGCGCAGAAAGGCGAGCTTGTCCGCATCGCGGCCCTCACCCTCGACCTCGCCGGCCAGCCCGAGCCAGAGCTGGGTCTGGCCGATCAGGTCCAGCGCGGTATTGGCCAGCGCGATATCCTCTTCCAGCACCGGCGAATGGCCACACCATTCGCTGACCCGGTGCCCCAGAACCAAGGTGTTGTCCCCCAGCCGGCACAGGAATTCGAACAGGGCCGCGTCGCCCGATGTCACCTGCACGTTCATCACATCGCCCCCACTTCCTCGGGGATGTCGAAAAACGTCGGGTGACGATAGACCTTGGATTCGCTCGGCTCGTAGAGCGGGCCCTTGTCGCTGGGCGAGGAGGCGGCGATATGCTTGGCCTCGACCACCCAGATGCTCACGCCCTCGTTGCGGCGGGTATAGACGTCGCGCGCGTTCTTGATCGCCATCTCGGCATCGGGCGCGTGCAGGCTGCCGACGTGGCGGTGCGACATGCCGTGCTGTCCGCGGATGAACACCTCCCAAAGGGGCCATTCGTTTTTCATGGTATCTCCTCCTGGCACCGGCCGGCCTTGCGCCGCGCCGGAAACTGGGTCTTGGTCCGGCGGCAGGCGGCCGCCGGTCCGGTCTCTGTGTCTTGCTACTCGGCCGCGACCTTGGCGGCGGCCTTCTTGCGGGCATGGGCGAGCATGGCATCGCGCACCCATTTACCGTCGTTCCAGGCCTTCTGGCGCGCGGTCAGCCGGTCGGTGTTGCACGGGCCGTTGCCCTTGAGCACGTCGAAGAATTCCTTCCAGTCGGGCTCGGCGAAATCGTAATGCCCGCGCTCCTCGTTCCACTTGAGGGTCTCGTCGGGTACGGTCAGGCCAAGGTATTCGGCCTGCGGCACGGTCTGGTCGACGAATTTCTGGCGCAGCTCGTCGTTGGTGTTGATCTTGATCTTCCACGCCATCGACTGCGCGCTGTGCACCGATTCCTTGTCCGAGGGACCGAACATCATCAGCGAGGGGAACCACAGCCGGTTCAGCGCGTCCTGCGCCATCCGCTTCTGTTCCTTGGTGCCCTGGGCCATCTTCATCATGATGTCGTAACCCTGCCGCTGGTGGAACGATTCCTCCTTGCAGATGCGGATCATCGCGCGGGAATAGGGCCCGTAGGAGGTGCGCTGCAACGGCACCTGGTTCATGATCGCGGCACCATCGACCAGCCAGCCCACCGCGCCGATATCGGCCCAGTTCAGGGTCGGGTAGTTGAAGATCGAGGAATACTTCATCTTGCCCGACAGCAGGTCCTCGGTCAGCTCGTCGCGGGAAATGCCCAGCGTTTCGGCGGCGCAGTAGAGGTAGAGGCCATGGCCCGCCTCGTCCTGCACCTTGGCCAGCAGGATCGCCTTGCGCTCCAGCGTGGGGGCGCGGGTGATCCAGTTGCCCTCGGGCAACTGGCCGACGATTTCCGAATGCGCATGCTGACCAATCTGCCGGATCAGCGTGGCGCGGTAATCGTCGGGCATCCAGTCCTTGGGCTCGACCTTTTCGTTGGCGT
This sequence comes from uncultured Rhodobium sp., assembly GCA_963675285.2. Classification (GTDB taxonomy): domain Bacteria; phylum Pseudomonadota; class Alphaproteobacteria; order Rhizobiales; family Rhodobiaceae; genus Rhodobium. The sequence continues at coordinate 115,574 of CAXXGS010000002.1, read as the reverse complement.
CCACATGTGCCTGGAACTTGCGTTCCTCCGGCGTCATCTCCTCGGGGGATTTGACACCGGTTCCGGCGCTCTTGATCATCTGTGCATACATCTGTGCATACATCTGGGCTCTCCTCCCGGGTTACACGCGTTCAAGGATCAGGGCGGCGCCCTGTCCAACTCCGACGCACATGGTACACAGCGCATAGCGCCCGCCCGTGCGTTTCAACTGATAGGCCGCCGTCAGCACCAGCCGCGCCCCCGACATGCCCAGCGGGTGACCGATGGCGATGGCACCGCCGTTCGGGTTCACATGCGCCGCGTCGTCGGCCACGCCCAACTCGCGCAGGGTGGCAAGACCCTGGCTGGCAAAGGCCTCGTTCAACTCTATCACATCCATCTGCTCGATGGTGAGTCCTGCCCGCGCCAGCACCTTGCGGCTGGCGGGAACCGGCCCGATGCCCATCACGCGCGGCTCGACCCCGGCGGCGGCCATCGCCACCACGCGGGCCATCGGCGTGAGGCCGTTCTTGGCCGCTGTCGCCTCGTTGGCCAGCAGCAGCGCCGCCGCCCCGTCGTTGACGCCGCTGGCATTGCCGGCGGTCACGCTCAGATCGGGGCCGTTGACGCCGCGCAGCTTGGCCAGCTTGGCCGCATCGGTGCCCGGGCGCGGATGCTCGTCGGTGTCGACGACAAGGGGATCGCCCTTGCGCTGCGGGATGGTGACCGGGGTGATCTCCTCGGCAAAGACGCCGGCCTCATGCGCGGCGGCCCAGCGGGCCTGGCTGCGGGCGGCGAATGCGTCCTGGTCTTCGCGGCTGACGTTATAGTCGGCGGCGACGTTGTCGGCGGTCTCGGGCATCGAGTCGATGCCATACTGCGCCTTCATCTTGGGGTTCGGGAACCGCCAGCCGATGGTGGTGTCATAGACCGCGTTGGCGCGGCTGAATGCGCTGGTCGCCTTGGGCATGACGAAGGGCGCGCGGCTCATGCTCTCGACGCCGCCGGCGATCGCCATGTCGAAATCACCGGCGCGGATCGCCCGGGCGGCCATGCCGACCGCGTCCATGCCACTGGCGCAGAGCCGGTTCACCGTGGTGCCTGGCACCTGGACCGGCAGACCGGCCAGCAGGGCTGCCATGCGCGCGACGTTGCGGTTGTCCTCGCCGGCCTGGTTGGCATCGCCATAGATGACGTCATCAAGGCTGGCCCAGTCGACCTGCGGGTTCCGCTCCATCAGGGCGGTAATCGGGATCGCGGCCAGGTCGTCGGTGCGGACCTGGGACAACGCCCCGCCATAGCGCCCGATCGGGGTGCGTTGCGCGTCGCAGATGAAAGCGTCCATTCGTTCGGTTCTCCAGTCTTTCGAGTCCAAATAGGTGACCGATTGGTCGGGTAATACGATCAGAGGTGATTCGAGGCAAGCGAAATGTAACGAAAAATCCTGTTCGTCAAAAAATCCGTAACATAACTCCGGATCCTCCCCCTGGCTCGGCATACCCAGTTCTGCGGAGTTCGGGGCAAGGGGACAAGCCGAAATGACGTGATCGTGCCCAGCGGGGCCCGGTTGCGACGGATTGTACGATCCGGGGCCGAAACTCCCCGATTTCAGGCTGGCCGCGCCGCCGCCCCGATGAGATGATCGGCCTCATGTTCCGCCTTGCCCCGCTCCCGCTCTGCGTGATTGCGCTCTGGACCGCGTTTGCCCCGATGGCTCCCGCCCAGACCCTCGACGGTTTCGCGACGCTGCCCTACCTCGCCTCGGCCGACCCGGACGCCGCGCTCGATCGGATCGGTGCGATGCTGGACGCGATGGAGCAGGGCGAGGATGCCGACCCGCGCGTGATCTATGATCTCTACGACCTGGCCGCCGATCTGCTGGTCGAGGGCGGGCAGGCCGCGCAGGCGGGGCTGATCCGCGCCCGGCTGGCCGATTTCTCGGTGCAATACCGGGATTTCCTCGGGATCGATCCGCTGCCCGTTTTCACTCGGGCCGTGGCCCTGTTGCGGGACACAGCGCAGAACGAAGCGGCGCGCGATACGCTGCTGGCGATGTATGACGAGCAACGCTCAAGCGGTGCGGATCAGCGCGTGCTCGCGGAAAGGGGCCGGCAAATCGCGCAACTCTCCGAGGCGCTGGGCGCGGATGCGCCGGACCTGCCCGGACCACTTCCCGGCGAAAATTTTCAAAGTATTCCAATCTACTACGCCACCAACCGGGCGCCGAGCGGTGAGCCCGGCGCGGCGCGATACTACGATGGTGGGCGCGGTGACCTGGCGCTTGGCCGTGCCATGGTGACCCTCCCGGCCACGCCCGGCCCGGTGGACCTCTCGAAGCTGCGCGGGGTCCGGCCCTTGGCCGAGGGGCCATGGTCAAACGGGGTGGCCGAGGCCGCGCCGCGAAGCGTGCTGGTCTACGTTCATGGCGCCGCCACCGGGTTCGAGCAGGCGGCACGCCGGGCGGCGCTGCTGACGCAGGGTCTTGGCGGGGTCGATCAGCCGGTGCTGTTTTCCTGGCCGGCAAGCGCCTCCTCGCTCGACTACATGGGCGACAGCGCCGCCGCCGGCGCCAGTGCGCGCGATCTTGACGGACTGCTTGCGCTGGTGTCGGATCTTCCCGACCAGTCCCCTCTGCATTTACTGGCGCGCGGGATGGGTGCGCAGGTGCTGGCGGGCGCGCTGGAGCGGATCGCCCTGCGCCGCGGGCCGGATGATCCGCCCCGGTTTGACCAGGTGATTTTTATCGCGCCCGACATGGACGCGGAACGGTTTACCGACATCTTGCCCGATCTGCGCCCGCTGGCGAAGCGGATCACGCTTTATACCTCGGATCGGGATTGGAGCATGCAGGTGGCACACCGGTTCTACGGGCCCGCCCTGCGCGCGGGCTGGGGCGGCGAGGCCACGCTGACCGACCCGGCGGTGGACAGTGTCGATTTCTCCGCGCGCTTGGGCGACCTGCTGGCGGGGCCCGGCATGTTGTCGGATCTGGCGATGCTGCTATGGCGCGATATACCGCCCGACCGGCGCTGTGGCCTGACGCCGGAGCCGGCAGGGACGGGAGATGTGCCGGTCTGGAAATACGGGGAGGGGATCTGTGACGATCCGGCCCTGATCGGGCTGCTCGCAGACCTGCGCCGCGCGGATGTGCGCAGCGGTGAGGCGGCGCTGGCCTTGTTGGATGCAACCGTGTCCGACCGGGCCCTGCGCGAACGGTTGCGACCGCTGGTCTCGCGCCTGTGGCCCGAGTGAGGCATGGTCAGACCGGGGCGGCGTCCGCCCCGGTACTGGCAAGGATCGTTTGTCGCCTGACCGAGATCAGATGCCGATACGGTCGGCAAAGACGTGGTAGACGATGCGCTCGCGCTCGATGCCGCGCTTGGCCAGTTCCTCGTCGCTCAGCGACTGCAGTCGTTGGATTTCGTCAATCCGCGAATTCGCGACCGCGATCCGATCCATCCATGCCATCAGGCCATGGCTAATCGCGGTGAGCGAACGAAGAATGGAAAAACCGTTGGTGGGTTGCGTCGAAATATGTGCCATTTGGACCCTCTGGATATACTGTTCATTTCGGCCCCCCCCGTGCCCTTATAATTGGTCAATAATGCTGACATGAGTAGGGGGTGACTCCACATACCCGGCTTGCGTTTGCTGCAATGCAGCGTAAATTTTCTGCCCGAAAAATCCCCACGGAACATGAAATGGCCCCGCCGACTGGGCAGGGCCGTGCATCGTGGGCAGGCAAGTGGACTAACGCCAGTAATCATCATGCGCGACGTGGCGCGCGATGTCGCCGCGACGCAGCCCGCGTTCGGCAAGCTCGTCGTCGCTTAGCCCGGACAGCGCAAAGATCTGACGGCTGCGCGACAGGCTGTCGTCAAGGGCGCCGACCAGAATCCTGAGGAGAAAGGCAAGGTGCTTCTGCGGGGCCGGTGCGGCGGCAGTGGTATCGGCCATCTGTCTGATCCTGCGAATGCTTGGGTTTGCTTGGGCACCTCCCAAGATATGCTGCACCTGCAGCATCGGCCAGAGGGCTGGCCACACATCCGCTATGCGCCGGGCGCAACGCCGGGCCGTGTGGCCCCGCGCTCGCCCGGCGGCGGTGTCATGCCTTGAACATGTCGTCCACCGGAACCTTCATGCCGTTGGCCAGCGCGTTGGTCTGGCTGGCCATGCCGACCACCGCCAGGAGCTCGCCGTACATCTCGGGCGTCATTCCCTTGGCGCGCGCGGCGGCGGTGTGGGAATGGATGCAATAATCGCAGTTGTTGATGATCGAGACCGCGACATAGAGCATTTCCTTGACCAGCGGATCCAGCGCGCCGGGCGCCATCACCGGCTTCAGCCGGTCCCAGGTGGCGCGCAGCAAGGCCGGATCATGGGCCAGCGCGCGCCAGAAATTGTTGACGTACTCGGTGCCGCGCAATGCGCGGATCTCGTCGAAGACGGCCAAGGCCTCGGCGCTTGCCTCCTCGTCGGTCAGAAGATGAACTGTTCCCATGTCACTCCCCCGCGCGGACGCGCGCCGCACCGCCGGTCTTTGGCGCGCCGGCCACCAGAGTTGTGCCGGTGATGCCGGCCGCGCGGTCGGCCAGGAAACCGCGGTGCGACAGCATCCTGTCCTTGACCGCGTTGATCATGCGTGGATCGCACATCTTCGTACTCCGTTGTCTGTTGATCTTTCGGATTTTTTCGTTGGCCGGCGCTTTTTCGGCCCGGCTTGAGTGGAACATAGCACGCGGTTCTCCGTGCGTCTGCATCATCTGCGGGGGGTGACGGTGCGGCAGGCAGTCGCGAATTGCGCGCAGGCGCCCACGCCACTACCCTGCGCCGGATGGGAAGAGGGGGGGAGCATGGCCGGACAGACGGAACAGATACTCAACGCGGTGCTGGCGGATGTCGAAGCCGGGCGGCTGAAGCCCGGCGACGTGCTGGAGGAAGCCCCGTTGATGAGCGCGCACAGGGTATCGCGCACACCGGTGCGCGAGGCGTTCATCCAGCTTGAGACCGCAGGGTTGATCCGGCGGCTGCCGCGCAAGGGGGCCATTCTGTTCAAGCCGACGCTGGAGGAGTTCCTGGCGATCACCGAGGTGCACGCCAAGCTGGAGGGGCAGTCGGCAGGGCTGGCCGCGCGGCGGATTTCGCACCAGCAGGCGCGGGAACTGGAACAGGTGGTGCGGGCCTGCGAGGCGCATGCGCAAGATCGCGGCGATAGCGATCCCACCGGGTACTACCGCCTGAACCTGCGCTTCCACGAGGCCGTCGCGCAGGGCGCCGGCAACCCGTTCCTCGTCCAGTTGATCAAGGCCAACGCGCGCAAGCTGATGGCCTATTACCGGGCGCGCTACCGTTACCCCGAGGCGATCGCCGCATCGGCGCGGGACCACCGCGAGATCGCCACGCTGATCATCGATCGAAAAAGCGGCGAGGCCGAGGCGGCGATGGCCGCTCACGTCGAGTTCGACCAGGTCACCGTGATGGACCTCCTGGCGGCCCTGGGGTGAGATGGCGGTGGCATCCCTGCCCGCCGGGGCAAAGCCTGCGCGAGGTGATGCTCGCGGGACTCGCCCGCGATTGCTGCGGCGCCGATGGGGGAGGACCGCTTGCTTTCGCGGCGCGGGGGCAACAGGATGCGGGCAAAGCAAACAACCCGGGGGTTCCACCGTGAACGAGCCGACAGACTCTCCCGAGATCGCGGCCGAGTGCCTCGGGGTGCGGGTGCCGGCCTCGCCGTTTCTGAATGAAAAGCGGATCGAGCGGATCAACGCGGCACAATACGAGAGGCAGGAGATGGCCGGCGCGCTGCATGTGGTGCGCCCCGATGACGTGGTGCTCGAGATCGGCGCCGGCATCGGGTTGGTCGGCGCGGTGATCGCGGCCAACGCGAAACCGCGCGCGGTACACTCCTATGAGGCCAATCCCGAGTTGATCCCCTCGATCAGGGCGCTTTATTCCGCCAACGACCTGGGCGGGCGCATCTCGGTCAAAAACGCGGTGCTGGTCAGCGCGCCGGACCGCCCCGAGACGATGACCTTTCACCTGCACAGCAGTTATCTCGGCTCGTCCCTGATCGAACCGGAAGGGCGCCAGACACGGGCGGTCGAGGTGCCGACCGAGGGTTTTTCCGAGGTTTGCGCGGCGCTGAAACCCACCGTTCTGGTGATGGATATCGAGGGGGGCGAACTGGAACTCTTGCGCCACGCGGACCTGTCCGGCTTCCGCGCGATGGTGCTGGAGTTCCATCCCAACGCCTATGGTGTCGACGGCCTGCGCGAATGCAAGACCATCCTGCGGGCCTCGGGGATCGAGCGGATCGCCGAGAAATCCGCGCGCAGCGTCTGGACCTGCGCGCGCCCCGACTAGCCGCGCTTCAGTGAAACCGCCCGCCGCCGAGGGCGGCGTTGAGCGTCTCTCTCGGGGGTTGTCCGTACCGTTTTCGATAGACCTGTGAAAACCGGCCCAGGTGGGTGAACCCCCAGGTCATCGCGATGTCGGTCACGGTATCGCCGGGTCGGGCCTTCAGCAGCGCCTCGTGCACCCTGTCGAGCCGCCGGTCGCGCAGGAAGCTCAGCGGCGTGGTACCGCGAAACTGCCGGAACGCCATCTGCAGGCTGCGCGCGGTGGTACCGGCGGCGCGGGCGATCTCCTCGACCGTCAGCGGCTGGTCCAAACGCGCCTCGATGTAATCCTCGGCGATGCGCAGCTTGTGCGGCGCGGCCGAGCCCACCGGGCGGCCCAGAAAGCCCGAGTAGTTGTTGTCCAGCGCCTCGATCAGCCCGGTCATCAGGGTGCTTTCGATCTGGCGGTTCATCAATCCCTGCTGGCCGAAACTCGACCGCCCGGCGTCGATCTCACCCACAAGGTGCAGCACGAACTGCCGCAGCGCGGTGCCCGGCCCCTGCCGCAGGTCCAGCGGACCGTTGAAGTTCAGCGGGCGATCCATCTGCGCCCCGAGCAGGTCGCACAGCAAGTCCTGCATCGCGGCGCGGTCGATCTGCACCAGAAGTTGCCGGGTGCCCCCGCTCCAGGTCATGGCGGTGGGCTTGTGCGGGTTCAGCACCGCCGCCGCCTGCGGGTCGGAGTCGTAACGATCGGTTCCGTTGACGATCCGCGCGCCGCCGCTCAGCGGGATCTGCATCAGGTAGAACCCGCCCAGCTCCCCCGGTTCGATCCGGGTTTGCGCGCCGTATTCCATGTAATTGAGCGACAGGCGCTCGCCGCGGATGTGGTTGTGGCAGGCGTCAAAGGGGCCTTGCCCCACGGTCTCCAGCCGATGCGGGCAATATACCCGCGCCACCCGGTCGCGGGTTTCGTCCAGATCGCGGCTGCGAAACAGCCGATGCGCCGAAAGCGGCGCGTGGCTTGCCGTTGTGGCCATCGTTCTCTCTCCAAGCATCCCCGGCAGGAGAATTGCAGGATGCTAGCAGTCAGATCGTCGCGGGGTCAAAAAGTTTCGTTTTTCGGATAGGCGCCGCGCCCGGCGGATAGCGGGGGAGCGGGGCCACGGGCAGATTTATTTCAATCTTAAAACAAAACAGGGAGACGGACATGCGAGGATTGGACGGCAAGGTTGCCATCATTCCCGGCGGCGCGACCAAGATCGGCGCGGCGGTGGTCAAGGCGTTCCGCGCGGCCGGGACACAGGTGATGGTGGCCGACATCAATGCCGAGGCGGGCCGCGCGCTCGAGGGGGACGGCGTGGCCTTTTGCGAAACCGACATCCGCGACGACGCGCAGGTCGCCGCGCTGGTCAATGAAACGAGGGAGCGGTTCGGGCGGATCGATTTCCTGGTCAATGTCGCCTGCACCTATCTCGACAACGGCGCCGATTCCACCCGCGCCGAATGGCTCGAGGCGCTGGACGTGAACATCGTCGGCTCGGTCATGCTGATGCAGGCGGCGCGCGCCGACCTGGTCGCCAACAAGGGCGCCATCGTCAACTTCGGCTCGATCTCGGCGCGGGTCGCCCAGACCGGGCGCTGGCTCTATCCCGTCTCCAAGGCGGCGATCCTGCAACTGACCCGCAATCAGGCGATGGACCTGGCGCCCGAGGGCATCCGCGTCAACGCGGTCTCGCCGGGCTGGACCTGGTCGAACATCATGGACGACCTGACCGGCGGCAACCGCGAAAAGACCGACAGTGTCGCGGCCCCGTTTCACCTGATGGGGCGTGTCGGCGATCCGGAGGAGGTGGCGAACGCCGTCCTCTTCCTGTGCTCGGACGAGGCCGGGTTCATCACCGGCACCGATATCCGCGTCGATGGTGGCTATACCGCCATGGGCCCGGAACAGGCCAAACCCGCCATTCCGTTGCTGATGGAATAGGTCGGGACAAAACCCCCCAAGACAAAACCAACACGGGAGATCCAAGGAAATGCGCAAGTTCACAATCGTCGGCGGCGGCCAGTCCGGGCTGCAACTGGGCATCGGCCTGTTGAAAGCGGGCAACGCTGTCCGCGTGGTGCAGAACCGCACCGCGGAAGAGATCGAAAAGGGCAAGGTCCTGTCCAGCCAGTGCATGTTCGGCGCCTCGATCCAGCATGAGCGGGACCTGGGGCTGGACTTCTGGACGGACACTTGTCCGCCGGTCGAGGGCATCAACTTCTCGGTGCCGCACCCCGAACAGCCGGGCGCAAAGGCGATCGACTGGACGGGGCGGCTGGACCGCAACGCCTATTCGGTCGATCAGCGGGTGAAAATTCCGCGTTGGCTGGCCGAGTTCACCAAGCTGGGCGGCGAGTTGGTGATTGCCGATGCCGGCATCGACGAGCTGGAACGCTATGCCGCCGAGGACGATCTGGTGATCGTCGCCTCCGGCAAGGGCGAGATTGGCCGGATGTTCGAACGCGACGCCGAGAAATCCCCCTATGACAAACCGCAGCGCGCGCTGGCGCTGACCTATGTCACCGGCATGACGCCGCGCCCCGAGCATTCGGCGGTCTGCTTCAACCTGATCCCGGGCGTCGGCGAATATTTCGTGTTTCCCGCGCTGACCACCACCGGTCCCTGCGAGATCATGGTGATGGAAGGCGTGCCGGGCGGCCCGATGGATTGCTGGGGCGAAGTCACCTCGCCCGAGCAGCATTTGGACAAGTCGAAATGGATCCTCGATACCTTCCTGCCGTGGGAGGCCGAGCGTTGCCGCGACCTTGAACTGACCGACGACAACGGCATCCTCGCCGGACGCTTCCCCCCGACGGTGCGCAAACCCGTCGCCACGCTGCCCTCGGGGCGGCAGGTGCTGGGGCTGGGCGATACCGTTTGCCTCAACGATCCGATCACCGGGCAGGGGTCGAACAACGCGGCCAAGGCGGCGGCGGTCTATCTCAAGCGGATCCTCGACCGTGAGGATCAGGCCTTTGACGCGGCCTGGATGCAGGGCACCTTCGACGCCTACTGGGATTATGCCCAGTGGGTGGTGCAATGGACCAACATGATGCTGATGCCACCGCCCGACTTCGTGCTGGAAATCATGGGCACCGCCTGTGTCGAGCCGCGACTGGCGCACCGGATGGCAAATGCCTTCGACGATCCGCGCGATTTCTTCCCGTGGTTCGCCGATCCCGATGCGGCTGCGGCCTACCTTCAGGACCTCAGGGCGGCCTGAGATGGGCATGGGGATCTCACCTGACGTCTTTCGCGACGCGATGAGCCGGTTTCCCGGGGTGGTGACACTGGTCACCACCTGCAACGGGGAGGAGCGGCGCGGGATCACCGCCACCGCGGTCTGCTCGGTCACCGCCGATCCGCCCAGCCTGCTGGTCTGCCTGAACAAGGCAACCGGCACCTGCGCGGCCGTCGGCGAGAGCGGGCATTTCAACGTCAACCTGCTGGGACAGGAGGCCGAGGATCTGGCGCTGCGGTTTGCCGGTGCGGGCGGCGTCACCGGCGAGGAGAAATTCGCCACCGGCGACTGGCGTACCGACGACAAGGGGCTGCCCTATCTCGCCGACGCGCTGCTGAGCATGTCCTGCGACGTGAGCGAACGGACCGAGGCGGGCAGCCACGTTGTCTTTATCGGCCAGATCCGTTCCGTGCGCTTCGGCCAAGGCGATCCGTTGCTGTACGAACGCTCGGCCTTCCGGGCGCTGGCGCGGATGGAGGAGTAGGGGCGTCTCCAGAACACGGCCCCGAACCGGCCCGGCGTTCCGACGCCGGGCTTTTTCGTGTCCGGTGGCCTTTTCAAGTCATCGGGAAACGGTGCGAGTGTCATCCCCGCGCAAGCGGGGACCTCTCAACCCGCGCCTGCATCAGGAGATCCCCGCTTGCGCGGGGATGACAGGGCTTGCGCGGGAGCGACCGGCCCCCAGGGGCCAACCCGCCCTCAGGCGAAGCTCTTCACCGTCAGGATCGCGCCGTCCAGCGCCGCGCCCTTCTCGTCCTTGAGCGCGGCCTCGCGCAGCCGGGCGACCCAGTCGGCGCCGTCCTCGCGATGGCGCACCATCTCGGCCGCCTCCATCACCCGGTCGAATTTCGACAGGCTGCGCGCATGGGTGTCGGAATATCCTTTCACCAGCCGCCGGCAGCGGACCAGTTCCACCGCAAAGGCATAGTTCTGCGCCACCGCGCCCTTCACCTTGTCCAGCCAGCGCGCCAGGTGCTCCTGCTCGTACTTGTGGCGCAGGGTGCGACGGCGATAACCGCGCAAGCCGCCCAGCACGTAGAGCATCAGGAAGTTGCCCAGCCGGTGGGTGCGCACGCGCCGGCCCTTGTTGAACCAGCGGTCCAGTCGCGCCATGGTCTTCGGGTTGGCCTCGACCTTGGCGCCCATCGTGGCGGGTAGCATGCCGGCGATCTCCTCGGCGCGGGGGTGCATGAACTCGGTCAGGGCGACCGGGCGGTCGCCCGCGCCCATCTGGTCCTGGATGCGCGCGAAACGTGCCCCGCGCGTCTTGAGGTCCGCCACCCGGATCACATCGTCATAGGCCATGGCATTGGCGATGTATTTCGCGGCCTCCGCGGTCAACTCGTAGCCGTGGCCGTCCTGATCCAGCGCCGCGATCTCTTCCAGCCGGTCGAGGTATTCCGCGCCATAGGCCACATCCTGGAACTTCACCACCTTGCGCAACCCGTGCTGCGCCATCTCCTGCGCCGGGGCGGGCAGGGCGGCGACGCGGGCATTCAACGCCTCCCATTTCTTCATCAGCCGTCCGGGGCCCTGCGGCGCGGGGATCGTCGCGGCCGGTTTGGGCTGTGCCACCTCCGCCGGGTCGACGGCGGCGTTCTGCGCCCGGTCAAAGGCGGCGCCAAAGGCGCGAAGCGAGGCCTCGACCCCCTTGCCCGAGGCGCGGATCGCCTCCTCGAAGGCGTCGCGCGGAAATGGCAACGCGCCCGATCCCGCCAGCGCCCCGAACAGCGAGGACGAAATCACCGATCCGTTCTCGATCGCCAGCCGGTCCATGTCGAACATGATCAACTTGTCGGCGGCCACCTCGGCTGCCGCGCGCACCTCCTCGGACGAGGCGATGCCGTCGCCCGGCACCATCTTTTCCGACACCGCCAGCGCCCGGTGGGTCGAGGCGATCAGCGTGGTGCGGTCCGGGGTCACAAAGCCGCGCAGGATGGCGCGCCCGGCCTCCATCATCTCGGCGGCGATCATCACGTCGACGTCACCGGCCGAGGGCGCCAGCGAAAACACCGGTGCGACCGCGCCCATCGGCGCCATCTCGATGTAATAGATGGTGGCGCCGGTCCGCTGCGCCACCCCCGCGACCGAGGTCGCCTGGCAGGCATAGCCCTGGGCTCGGGCGACGCTTTCGATCCAGTTGGTCAGCACCCCGCCACCCTGGCCGCCGACGGCAAGGACAGCGAGCTTGATGATGGTGTTCAGTTTCTCGTCGGGCTGGCGCGGGGCCAGGGCTTGCTGGATGGTCATCAGACGGTCTCCGGGAATTCAAGGCGTTTGGCGGCGCGGCGGGATTGCAGCCAGCGGATCACGCCGGTCGAAACGCCCTGCCACCATTTCTCGAACCCGGTGGCATTGTGCACCACGTCGGCGCGGTAAAAGCTGGGGCAGAGCACGGCGGCATCGGCCACCTCGCCGCAGTTGCCGCAGCCGACGCAGGACTGGTCGATATGCGCGATCGGATCGTCGCGCAGCGGATCGTCCAGCTTCTTCAGCGACAGCGACGGGCAGCCCGACAGCCGGATACAGGCGTGGTCGCCGGTGCAGATATCCTCGTCGACGCCAAAGCGTGGCACCTCCATCCGCTGGCCGTCCTTGATCGCCTTGTTGCGCAGCGGCTTTTCCCGGCGCTGGCGGTTCAGCATGCATTCGGAGGAGGCAACGATGACCTTTGGTCCCGGCACATCGGTGGTCAGCGCCTCGTGCAGGGTGTCGCGCATCTTGGTCACGTCATAGGTGCGGTCGATCTGGCGCACCCATTTGACGCCGATCCCCTTCACCGCGTCCGCGATCGAGTTCTGCGTCGCCTTGGTCGGGTTGTCGGCGCGCGACGACAGCACATCCTGCCCGCCGGTGGCGGCCGAGTAATAGTTGTCGACGATTACCGCGACGCTGTCGGACTTGTTGAACACCATGTTGCCGATCGAGGACGACAGACCATTGTGCCAGAAGCCGCCATCGCCCAGGATCGAGATCGCCCGCTTTTCCCCGCCGCCGTCAAAGGCGGCGTTGGAGGCCGGGCCAAGCCCATAGCCCATGGTCGATCCACCGACCTCGAAAGGTGGCAGGCAGGCGAACAGGTGACAGCCGATGTCGCCCGTGATCTGGTGCTCGCCCAGTTCCTCCTGCACCAGTTTCATCGCGGCGAAAATGGGCCGCTCCGGGCAGCCGGTGCAGAACCCCGGCGGACGGGTCGGCACGGTTTGCGACAGGTCCGGGATCGCCGGTGCCGGCTGGTTCGGTGCGCGGGCCTGACCCGGCAGCAGGTCAGGGGAATGTTCCTTCAAAAACGCGGTGATCCCGTCCAGCAACACCTTGCCGGTGTATTCGCCCGCCATCGGCAGCATGTCCTTGCCATGCAGCCGCACCTTCAGTCCCTTGCGCAGGATGAAGGTGGACAGCGTCTGTTCGATGAATTCCGGCTGGCCTTCCTCGATGACCAGAACCGCATCCTTGCCCTCGGCAAAATCGGCGAACTCGTCGCTGACCAGCGGATAGGTCACGTTCAGGCAATAGACCGGGATATCGGAGTTGCCATAGATGTCCGCCAGCCCCAGCCGCTGCAACGCGCGGATCACGCCGTTGTACATGCCGCCCTGGCAGACCAGGCCGATCTTGGCCTGGTCCGGCCCGAAGATCTCGTTGAGCTTGTGCTCGATGATGTATTTCTCGGCGGCCGGCCAGCGGTTGTCGATCTTGTCATGCTCATGCACGAAGGAGGCTGGCGGCAGCACCACCCGGTTGAAATCCTTCTTGGGGCTAGACAGCGCGTCCTTGACCGTCAGGGTCGGGGCGACGTTGTCGCTGCATTCGAAACTGCCGGTAACGTGGCAGGACCGGATACGTACCGTCATCATCACCGGCGTGTTCGAGGCCTCGCTCAACTCGAACCCGTCGCCCACCGCCTTGACGATCGAGGGCAGGCTGGGGCGCGGGTCCAGCAGCCAGATCTGCGATTTCATCGCGAAGGGATGGCTGCGCTCCTGCATGATCGAGGAGCCTTCGCCGTAATCCTCGCCGACGATGATCAGCGCGCCGCCGTTGACCCCGGACGAGGCCAGGTTGGCCAGCGCGTCAGAGGCGACGTTCACCCCCACCGGCCCCTTGAAGGTCACCGCGCCGCGGATCGGGTAGTGCACCGAGGCCGCCAGCATGGCGGCGGCGGCGGCCTCCGAGGCGTTGGCCTCGAAGCGCACGCCCAATTCGCCCAGCAGTTCCTCTGCGTCGGCCAGCACGTCCATCAGGTGGCTGATCGGTGCCCCCTGGTAGCCGCCGACATAGCCGACCCCGTTTTCCAGCAGCGCCTTGGTGATCGCCAGGATGCCCTCGCCGGTAAAGGTCTCGCCCTTGCCCTTGCGCAGGTGTTCGACTTCCTTCTTGAAGGATCTTTCGGCCATGTGTCGTCCTCAGAATTCGTTCCGGCGCACATTGCGCAGGATCTTGTGTAGGGTTGCCAGAAAGGCCTGTTGTTCGGCCTGCGGGATGTCCTGGAACATCTGGTCATAGGCATGCGCCATCGCGGGCCAGTGCCGCTCGAATGTGGCGCGGCCCTGTTCGGTGATGAAAACGCGGGTGGCGCGGCTGTCCTCGCGGTCGGTCTCGCGCCGGACCAGCCCGTCGGCGGCCAGACCGTCCAGCGCCCGGCTCAGGGTGGATTGCTCGACCACCGCATAGATCGCCAACTCGCGGATCAGGATGCCGTCGATCACCGACAGCACGGCGAGCGAGCGCATCTTGGGCGTGCTCATGCCCTGGTGGGCCATGTCCTCGCGCAGGCTGGCGTTGTAGCGCCCCATGATGCGGTTCATCAGGTAGGGCGGGAAATTGTTCAGCCCGATTTCCCCCAGGCGGCGCGATGCAGAGGCCTGGTCCTTCATCCGCCCAGCCTCTTGGCCGCGTTGAAGCCCGACCCGCCGCCCAGCCCCGGGCCGGGGTGGGTCGAGGCGCCGATATGATGCAGCCCCTTGACCGGCGTGGTGCCGTTGCGCGACCACGGGAACGGGCGGAACACGAAGAACTGGTCGATGCCGCATTGCCCGCCATAGGGGTCGCCGCCGACGAGGTTCACGTTCATCGCCTCGAGGTCGGCGGGGGAATAGGCGCGGCGCGCCAGCTTGATCTGGTCGAAATCCTTGATATGCGCCGCCAGGATCGCCTCGATCCGGTCGGCAAATGCCTCGCGCGTGGCCTCGTCCCAAGTGCCGCTGGCCTCGATCTCGCCCGCCGCGTCACCCTTGATCACGCGCGGCGCGTCCGGGATCTGCAACCACAGGATCGCCTTGCCCTCGGGGCAGCGGGTCGGGTCCAGCCGGTGCGGCTGGCCGACACAGATGGTCGGGGTCTGCGGGATCATCCCGCGCTCGGCCTCGTTGGCGGATTTCGAGACCGCGTCGATGCCGTCGGACAGGTGGATCAGCGCCACGTCGTCCAGCCCCTCGGTCAGCCATTCGGGGGCGCGGTCCAGCGCGAAATGCAGTTGAAAGTTGCCGCGCCCGTGCCGATAGGCGCGCACGCCGGCCTGTTCCTCGGGGCGGGCATGATCGCGCAGCAGCCGGTTGACAAGCTGGCCGGGGGCGACCGAGGCCAGCACGTTGCCGGCCATGATCTTTTCGCCCGCAGCGGTCTCGACCCCGGTGGCGCGACCACCCTCGACAAGGATGCGGTCCACGTCGACACCGGTGCGGATCTCGCCGCCATGTTCCTCGATCAGCCCGCGAAAGGCGTCGACCGCACGGGCCGAGCCGCCCTTGACCACCGGCGCACCGGCGGCCTCCAGCGCGAAGGCGACGACCTTGGCCATCTGGCCGGAATAGGTCGACTCGGGCGTCAGCCCGCAATGCAGGACCCAGGGCGCCCAGAGCGCCCGGATGTCTTCACTCTCGTAACTCGTCTCAAGCCAGCCGCGTGCGGGGATCAGTGCCGCGCCAATCCAGCTTTTCAGCCCGTTCAGCCCGCGTTTCCAGGCCTGGCCGGCCAGCAGTTTCGCGGTGCCGCGCGACCACAGGTCACCGCCCAGCAGCGCGAAGAGAAACGGCGCGTCGGCTTCGATCCCACCCACGTCGGCGGCGTGGCGGTCACCGTCGCCCGCGGCCAGCCCGTTGAAGGCGGCCACGTTGGCGGCCCGGTCCATGCCCAGGACGGTGGCCCGCCCGCCCGGCCGCAACACGGCGGTCGGATGGGCGGTGTGACAGAATTCCAGCCCGTGCCGTCCCAGGTCCTCGGCCAGGTCCGCATAGGCGGGCGAGGTCAGGAACAGCACGAAGGTGGTGGCCATCACGTCATGGTGGAAACCCGGCAGCGTTGCCTCTTCGGTCATCATGCAGCCACCGGCGCGATCCTCCCGCTCCAGCAACACGACCTTTTTCCCTTTTCGCGCCAGAAGCGCCCCGGCGACCAGGGCATTGATCCCGGTGCCGATGATGACGTGATCGACCGTTGCCATGGTTCAGCCCTTCGGTGCCAGCGCCAGCGCGCGGATCGGGCTGCCGGTGCCCTTCTGGATCTTCAGCGGGGCGACGATCAGGATCGCGCCCTTGGCCGGCAGCTTGTCGAGGTTGGCCAGTGAGGCCAGGCCAAAGCGGTTGTTGGCATGCAGCAGGTTGTGCGCCGGGAACGGCGGCTCCATCCCGCCGGCCAGGCCGGCATCGGTGCCGATGCACTGGCTGCCCCAGCCGACGATGCCCTTGTCGATCAGGTACTGGATCACCTCGGCGGTCGGCCCCGGGGTGTGCGGGCCGTTTTCGTCAGCGTTCAAAAACTTGGCCTCATCATCGCCGTACTGGTCCCAGTCGCTGCGCATGACCACCCATTCGCCGGCCTTGATCTCGCCATGCTCGGCCTCCCAGGCCTTGACGTGGTCGATGGTCAGCAGGAAGTCGGCGTCGGCGGCGGATTCCTTGGAAAAGTCCAGCACGTTGACCGGCGCGATCAGGCGCTGCACGTCCAGCGTGTCGGTATAGCCCTCGGGGTTGTCGCGGCCGGTGATCCAGTGATGCGGCGCGTCGAAATGGGTGCCGGTGTGCTCGCCCAGGACCATCCAGTTCCACGCAAAGAACGGGCCGTCCTCATCGTATTCGCTGATCTTGTGGATCTCGACCTTGGGGGTGTTCTTGGCGAAATCCTCGGGCAGTTGCAGGATCGGCGTGTCCGGTCCCAGCACCCCGGTGCAGTCCACCACCTCGATCCCGCCCGAGGCGATCATCGCCCCCAGGCTCTGCAGCGTGTTCGATGCGCTCATCTTTTTAGCTCCCTACATGTTTTGGCGCCTCCCCGAGGCGCGTCGGTGTGAATCAATGCTAGACAGGATTAAATGCTTTTGCAAATATCTTGGCAAGAACAGGGGGCGTAGATTGACACAGTTATCCGCAGATGCGGTCATCATAGGCAGTGGCGTCAATTCGCTGGTTTGCGCGCACCACCTGGCCAAGCGTGGCTGGTCGGTGATTGTGCTGGAACAGGCGGATGAACCCGGCGGCGCCGTGCGCACGGGGGAATATACGGTAAAGGGCTTTGCCCATGACTGGGCGGCGATGAACCTGTCGCTTTTCGCCGGATCGCCGCATTTTCAGGAAAACAGCGCGGAACTGGCCCAGCATGGGCTGGAGTTCGCCCCGGCAAGCAACTGTTTTTCCAGCGTGTTTCCCGACGGCACCTGGATGGGCATCGGCACCGACGCCGCCGCCAACCGCGCCCGCATCGCCGCGCTGTCCGAGCAGGACGCGCAAACCTGGGCGGCGCTGTCCGAGGCGTTCCCGGGTGAGGCCGAGCATTTGTTCGGGCTGCTCGGGTCTTCCATGAAAATGCATGCGTTGGCATCTATCACTTGGAAGGCGCTGCGCAAGAAAGGGGCTGGCGGAACACTCGATCTGGCCCGGTTCCTCGCCGCCTCGCCGCGGGCCTGGCTCGAGGAGACCTTCGAATCGCCTAAATTGCGGGCAACACTGGCGGCCTGGGGCATGCACCTGGATTTCGCCCCCGATATCGCCGGCGGGGCGCTGTTTCCCTATCTCGAGGCGATGACGAATCAGGCGTTCGGCATGGCGCTGGGCAAGGGCGGGGCGGGCACCGTCGTCACCGCCCTGCAACGCGCGATCGAGGCCCGCGGCGGTCGCGTCCTGTGCAGCACCCCGGTCGAGACCATCCTGCATGAGAACGGCAAGGCGACCGGCGTGATCGCGGGCGGCGAGACCATCATCGCCAACCGCGCGGTTATCGCCAACGTGGCGCCCGGGGCGATGGAGAGGTTGACCGGCGGCAGCGGCGACGCGGGCTATGACACCGCGATGCGCAAGTTCCGCCATGCGCCGGGCACGATGATGATCCACCTGGCGCTTTCCGACCTGCCGCGATGGGCCGCCGGGCCCGAGCTCAGCGACTATGCCTATGTGCATATTGCCCCCTCGCTCGACCAGATGGCGCGCACCTATGCGCAGGCGGTCGCCGGGCTGCTGCCCGACGAGCCGGTGATCGTGGTCGGCCAGCCCACCGTGGTCGACCCCTCCCGCGCGCCCGAGGGGCAGCACACGCTCTGGATGCAGGTGCGCATGGTGCCGGGCGAGATCCGTGGCGATGCCGGCGGCGAGATCACGGCGACCAGCTGGGACGAGGCGGCGCAGCCGGTTGCCGAGCGCGCGTTGGACCTGCTGGAGTGGTACGCCCCCGGCACCCGCGCCAAGATCCTCGGTCAGCGGGTCGTCAGCCCGGCCGAACTGGAGGCGGACAATCCCAACCTCGTCGGTGGCGACCAGGTTTGCGGCAGCCACCACATCAGCCAGCATTTCCTGTTCCGCCCGGCGCGCGGATACGCCGACGGAACCACCCCGATCCGGGGCCTTTACCACACCGGGGCCGCTGTCTGGCCCGGGGCGGGGACGGGCGCCGGGCCGGGCCATCAACTCGGCCGGAAACTGGCCGGGAAATGAAACGTACAAAACCCACGTCGAACCACACAAAACCAACAGGGGAACAACATGACCAAACTGACACGACGCAGCCTGCTCAAGGGCACCGCCGCCGCCGCCACACTGGCCGCCGCGGCTCCGACATTCGCCTGGGCGCAGCAGATCGATGACCTGGTGATCGCCTATAACGTCAACCTGCCCAGCTGGGACCCCACCGTGGGCGCCTCGGCAGTGAACCCGACGATCCAGGGCATCTACCAATCTGTGTTCGACCAGTTCATCCTGCAGCAACCCGACCTGTCGCCGGCGCCCGGCCTGCTGACCGACTGGGGCTGGAACGACGACCACAGCCAGGTCTGGATGGACGTGCGCGAGGGCGTGAAATGGCATGACGGTTCGGACTTTACCGCCGAGGACGTCGCCTGGAGCCTGGCCCGCGTCGCCAACCCCGAGACCGGCAGCCCGATCCAGTTCGTCTGGGGCACGCTGGAAAACCACCGGGTCGAGGGCAACCGCGTCATTGCCGACGTGAAACAGTTCGACCCGACGATCTTCAAGTGGATGTACTTCCTGACCGGTTACGTGCTGCCCAAGGCCTATTACGAAAAGGTCGGCGCCGACGGGTTCGAGGCCGCGCCGATCGGCACCGGCCCCTACATGGTCGAGAAATACGAGCGCAACGCCTATGTCCGCCTGAAGGCGAACGAGAATTACTGGGGCGGCGGCGCGCCGGAGTTCAAATCCGTGACCATCAAGTTCGTCACCGACGCCGCCGCCCGCGTGGCCGAGGTGGAATCGGGCAATTCGCACGTCACGCTGGAAATGCCCTATGAGGAGTTCGACCGCCTCAAGGCCGGCAAGCTGGAGGGCGTCGCCGCCCCGATCTCGGATATCGGCATGATCTTCTTCAACGATATCGAGGTGATGACCGACCCGAACGTGCGCAAGGCCGCCGTGATGGCGGTGGACAAACAGGCCATCGTCGACCGTCTGCTGTCGGGCTATGGCGTGCCGATCGACACGCTGGAGACGCCGGAATACGACGCCTACGATCCCACCATCAAGACGCCCTATGACCCCGAAGGGGCCAAGGCGCTGCTGGCGGAGTCGGGCTATTCCACCGACAACCCGGTCAAGTTCACGATCCAGACCACCCGCGGCTTCAAGCCCAAGGACTACGAGATCATCCAGGCCATCGTCGGGCTGTGGCGTCGGGTCGGCATCGAGGCCGAGATCGAGGTGTATGAGGTTGCCAAGCACTATGAGTTGCGCGCGGCCGACCAGCTTGCCCCGGCGGCCTTCTACAACTGGGGCAACTCGGTGGGCGATCCGACCACCTCGACCGGGTTCGCCATGTATGGCCCCTCGCCCCACTCGGTCTGGGACGGGCAGGATCTGATCGACATGATCAACCCGCTCTGGGGCGAAGCGGACGAGGCCAAGCGCATCGAGGGCTGGAAGGGCGTAAGCCGTTACATCGCCGACAACGCGCTGGTGCTGCCGCTGCTGCAATACGTGCAACCGATCCTGCATGCGCCGGGCGTCAAGGTCACGCCGCATGCCTCGGGCGCGCTGCTGCCGCACCTGATGACCCGCGCCTGATCGCGTTCACGCAAACCTTTGACCGGGGGGCGGCACGATCCGCCCTCCGGCTTTCGGAATCATTCCCATGACATTGATCAGACGGATCCTGCTGCGATTGCTGACCATGGCGATCACGCTGCTCGGCGTGGCTGTCATCGTGTTCTTCGTCATTCGCGTCGTGCCCGGCAACCCGATCGCGATGATGCTGCCGCCCGGCGCGGGCGAAGAGGACATCGCGCGGCTCAAGGCGCTCTACGGGCTGGACAAGACCATCCCCGAACAATTCGTGATCTGGCTGTCGGGCGTGCTGCACGGCGATTTTGGCACCTCGATCACCACCCGCCAGCCGGTGCTGGGGTTGGTGCTGTCGCGGCTGCCGGCGACGCTGGAACTGTCGGTGGTGGCGCTGGTGATCGCGGTCGCGATCGGCGGCACGCTGGCGCTGACCGGCACACGGTTGCGCGGCACACGGACCGAGGGTGCGATCGACGTGGCCAACGGCATGGCGCTGAGCGTGCCCGATTTCCTCTGGGGGCTGGTGCTGATCCTGCTGTTCGGGGTGCTCTGGCCGGTGTTCCACATTTCGGGCCGGGTCTCGCCGGCGCTGGACCTGCCGTTCTCCACCAATTTCTACCTGTTCGAAAGCGTGCTGCGGCTGCGCTTCGACATCTGGGCAGATCTCGTCGCGCACATGTTCATGCCGGCGCTGGCGCTGGCGATCCCGCTGGCGGCGATCATCGCCCAGCTTCTCAAGCAATCGCTGAAGGAAACCATGCATCTGGATTACGTCACCCTGTCGCGCACCAAGGGTTATGGCGAGAACCACGTCATCACCCGCGAGGCGCTGCCCAACGCGGTGCTGCCCACGCTGACCCTGATCGGGGTGCAGTTCACCTTTCTGATCGGTGGCACCGTGATCATCGAGCGCCTGTTCTCCTACGAAGGGCTGGGCAACATGGCCATCGACGCCGTGATCAACCGCGACCTGCCGCTGATCCAGGGGATCGTGATCCTGTTCGCGCTGATCTTTTCGGTGGTCAATCTGGTTGTCGATCTGACCTATGCCGCCCTGAACCCGAGGTTGCGACATGGCTGATGGACGCGCACAGGTCAAACGCCGCTTCGGCGCGCGTCTCTGGCTCTCGGCCGCCTGGCTGACGCTGCTGGTGCTGGCGGCGGTCTTTGCACCGCTGATCGCGCCGCAGGATCCGCTGATGCAGGATCTGTTCGCTGCCCGCCTGCCGCCGTTCTGGGAGGCAGGGGCCGACGCGGCCTTTCCGCTGGGCTCCGACAGCCTTGGCCGCGACGTGCTCAGCCGGATCATCCATGGCGCGCGGATCGCGCTTGGCGTGGCGCTGATCGCGGGCACGCTGACCTGCGTGATCGGCTCCGGCCTGGGGCTGATCGCGGGGTATTTCCGCGGCTGGCCGGATATGGTGATCTCGCGCCTGGTCGATATCTGGATGGCGTTTCCGCCGGTGCTCTTCGCGATCCTGCTGATCGCGGTGCTGGGCACGGGCCTCAGTTCCATCA
This sequence comes from uncultured Rhodobium sp., assembly GCA_963675285.2. GTDB lineage: Bacteria > Pseudomonadota > Alphaproteobacteria > Rhizobiales > Rhodobiaceae > Rhodobium. The sequence goes on along the minus strand of CAXXGS010000002.1, from coordinate 93,953 downwards.
TCATCGCCATCGTGGTGATCGACTGGACCCGCTTTGCCCGCGTGATCCGGGCCGAGGCGATGAGCCAGGGCGCGATGGATTACGTCGCCTCGGCCCAGGTCGCGGGGCGCAAGCGGTTCTCGATCATGCTGGCCGAGATCCTGCCCAACGTGCTGCCCACCATCGTGGTCCTGCTGACGCTGGAGATGGGCATCGCGGTGATCGTCGAGGCGATCCTGAGTTTCGTGAACCTGTCGATCTCGACCGACCAGCCGACCTGGGGCAGCATGATCGCCGAGGGGCGGCTGTCGATCCACCAGGCGTGGTGGGTGCTGGTGTTCCCGCTGGTCACGCTTTTCCTGACCGTCCTCAGCTTCAGCCAATTGGGCGAAGGGCTGAAGGACCATTTCGATCCGGTGCTGCGATGAGTTTCCTGACAATCGAGAACCTGAATGCCATGGTCGGCCCGGCGCCGATCCTGCGCGACGTGTCGCTGTCGGTCGAGGCCGGCGAGGTGCGCGGGCTGGTCGGTGAAAGCGGCGCCGGCAAGAGCATGATCGGCAAGGCGATCCTGGGCACGCTGCCCGGCGCGATCCGGATCACCTCGGGGCGGATCCTGCTGGATGGAGAGGATCTGCAGGCGATGCGCCCGCGCGACCGGCGACGGGTGATCGGCGCCAAGGCGGCGCTGATCCCGCAGGACCCGCTGACCGCGCTGAACCCCTCGCGCCGGGTCGGGCCGCAGATCACCGACCGGCTGGTCGATATTCTCGGCTGGATGAAATCGGATGCGGGCCACCGCGCCGAGGAATTGCTGGACGAGGTGTCGATCCCCGAGCCCGAGCGTGTGATGCAGGCCTATCCGCACGAGTTGTCGGGGGGCATGCGCCAACGCATCCTGATCGCCTCGGCCTTTGCCGCCGAGCCCCGGCTGATCGTCGCGGATGAGCCGACCACGGCGCTAGACGTGACGGTGCAGAAACAGATCCTGAAGCTGATCAAGCAGATGCAGGCGCGCCACGGCACGGCGCTGTTGTTCGTGACCCATGACCTCGGCGTGGTGTCCAAGATCTGCCAGTCGCTCTCGGTGCTGTACGGGGGCAAGGTGCTGGAGGATACCAGCGTCGGGGATTTCTTTGCCCGGCCCGCGCATCCCTATTCTGCCGCGCTGCTGGCGGCGACGCCGAAATACACCGACCCGGACGCCAGCCTGACACCCGTGCCGGAGACGGTGATTGAGGCGGTGCAGGCCGAAATCGAAGCCCACGACCGGAGGCAGGCCCATGTCTGACGCGCCGATCTATGACGTCGAGAACCTGCACCTGTCGTTTCCCGACATGGCGCACAAGCCGCTGTTCGGTCCCGCGCCAAGGATCGAGATCCTCAAGGGCATCTCGCTGACGATCCCGCGCGGCGACGTGGTCGGCATCGTCGGCGGTTCCGGCTCGGGCAAGTCGACGCTGGGCCGGGCGATGATCCGCCTGCTGGAACCCGACAGCGGCGCCATCCGCTTCGAGGGGCAGGACATCACCCATCTGGGCGAGGATGCGCTGCGCCCGCTGCGCCGCCGGTTCCAGATGATATTCCAGGATCCGATGTCCTCGCTCAACCCGCGCCGCACGGTGGGGGCGATCATCGCCGGCCCGCTGCGGCTGCAGGGGTTCGACCGGGTGTCGCAGCGGGTCGACCAAGCGCTGGACCACGTCGGTCTGCCGCGCGCCTTTCGCAAGCGCTATCCGCATGAGCTTTCGGGCGGGCAGCGTCAGCGCGTCGGCATCGCACGCGCCATCGCCACCGAGCCCGATTTCATCCTTGCCGACGAAATCGTCTCGGGCCTCGACGTGTCGAGCCAGGCGCAGGTGCTGAACCTGCTGGATCAGCTGGTGAAAGAGCTGGGGCTGACGCTGGCCTTCATCAGCCACGACCTGTCGGTGATCCGGCGGCTGTGCCGGCACACGCTGGTGCTCTATCGCGGCGAGGTGGTGGAATACCGCGAGACCGCCGCGCTGTTCGAGGCACCGGAGGCCGCCTATACACGGGAACTGCTCGATGCGATCCCGCTGCCCGACCTGGACCAGGTCTGGGCCTGACCGGCCGCCTGGGCACCGGTCTGCCGAAAATTCCCGCGGGCGGGTCGGGCAAGTTTACTTGGCCCGCTCCGCGCCGTCGGCTACACCGGGATCAGAGGAACAGGGAGACAGCGCGCCATGCACATGAGCGACGACCGCGAGATCAAGGCCGATCCGGCCACCGTCTATGCCGCCATCCTCGACCCGGAGATGCTCAAGGCCTGCGTGCCGGGCGCCTCGGATGTCGAGGGCAACCCGCAAGATGGCTACACCGCCACCGTGACGCAGAAGGTCGGCCCGGTGAAGGCCACCTTCAAGGGGCAGGTCACCATGTCGGACATGGTGGAGAACGAGAAACTGACCATCACCGGCGAGGGCAAAGGGGGGGCTGCCGGGTTCGCCAAGGGCGGCGCCACCGTGACGCTGGCCCCGGCGGGCGAGGGCGCGACGCTGCTGTCCTACGAGGTCGAGGCCAAGGTCGGCGGCAAGCTGGCGCAACTGGGCAGCCGGCTGATCGACGGCTTCGCCAAGAAGATGGCCGACCAGTTCTTCCAGAACCTGCAGGCCCGGATCGAGGGCGGCGGTGAAGAGCCGGCGGACGATGCGGCCGAGGGCGAGGAGAGCGGCGAGAAGAAGGGCTGGTTCAAGCGCGTCACCGGCCGCGAGTGATCCCTGCACAGGCGCGCAACCGCCTGTGCGCGGGGGCGCTGTTTAGTCGCGACGGCCCGCATTAGGGTCCGCGCGAAGGGGGAAAGTCATGTCCGCAATCCTGTCCATCCACGATCTGCGCAAACGCTATGACGGCGGGTTCGAGGCCCTCAAGGGGGTCTCGCTGGAGATCGAACAGGGCGAGATCCTCGCGCTGCTGGGGCCGAACGGCGCCGGCAAGACGACGCTAATCTCCACCGTCTGCGGCATCACCACGCCGAGCTCGGGCCGGGTCACGGTGGGCGGGCACGATATTGTCCGCGATTTCCGCGCCGCCCGGGCGATGATCGGGCTGGTCCCGCAGGAAGTGGCGCTGGAACCCTTCGAAAAGGTGATCCGGACGGTCCGCTTTTCGCGCGGCCTGTTCGGACACCCGCGCGACGAGGCCCTGATCGAACGCATCCTGCGCCGGCTGTCGCTGTGGGACAAGCGTGATGCCCAAGTCAAGGAACTGTCGGGCGGGATGAAACGACGGGTGCTGATCGCCAAGGCGCTGGCGCATGAACCCCGGGTTCTGTTTCTCGACGAGCCCACCGCCGGGGTCGACGTTGAACTGCGCAAGGACATGTGGGACACCGTGGCCGAGCTGAAGGCCAGCGGCGTGACCATCATCCTGACCACCCATTACATCGAAGAGGCCGAGGCGATCGCCGACCGCGTCGGCGTGATCAACGGCGGCGAGCTGCTGCTGGTCGAGGACAAGGACAGGCTGATGGCCCGCCTGGGCAAGAAGCGGATCGAGGTGATGCTGAGCGCACCGATCACAAAGGTGCCGCCGGAATTGGCGGCGCACGATCTGGTGCTGGCCGGGGACAGCGATACGCTGGTCTACGAATACGACACCCAGGCCGAGCGCACCGGCATCACCCAACTGCTCAACGACGTGGCCGCCGCCGGGCTGGTCCTGCGCGATGTGAAGACGCGGCAAAGCAGCCTGGAAGAGATCTTCGTCGACCTGGTATCGGAGGGCCGGTCATGAACTGGGGCGCCGTCGCCGCGATCTACCGTTTCGAGATGTCGCGGTTCTTTCGCACGCTGCTGCAAAGCTTTCTGTCGCCGGTGCTGTCGACCTCGCTGTACTTCGTGGTGTTCGGTACCGCCATCGGCAGCCGCATCGACCAGGTCGAGGGGATCAGCTACGGCGCCTTCATCGTGCCGGGTCTGGTCATGCTGTCGGTGATAACGCAGGCGATCTCGAACGCCTCTTTCGGGATCTATTTCCCCAAGTTCATCGGCACCGTCTATGAACTTCTGTCGGCGCCGGTGAGTTTCCTGGAAATTGTCATGGGCTATGTCGGCGCGGCGGCGAGCAAGGCGCTGTTCATCGGCACGGTGATCCTGTGCACCGCCGCGTTCTTTGTCGACCTGCGCATCGCGCACCCCTTGGCGATGGTGATGTTCCTGCTTCTCACCTGCCTCAGCTTCGCGCTGATGGGATTCATCATCGGGATATGGGCGCGGAACTTCGAGCAGCTTCAACTGGTGCCGTTGCTGGTGGTGACGCCGCTGGTGTTCCTCGGCGGCTCCTTCTACTCGATCTCGATGCTGCCCCCGGTCTGGCAGACCATCACCCTGTTCAACCCGGTGGTCTATCTGATCTCGGGGTTCCGCTGGGCGTTCTTCGATACCTCGGACGTGCCGGTCGGGCTCAGCCTTTTGGCGATCGGCGGGTTCACCTGCCTGTGCCTCGGTGTCATCTGGTGGATTTTCCGGACCGGCTGGCGGTTGCGCAACTGACCGGTGCGCGCCTCGGAGGCGGACGTGACGTGAAATCCCCGCTGCGGGTTTTTCTGCGGCGCCGGCGTCTTGTTTGTTCGGGGGCGGCATTCTACATCGGATTGCATGAACCTGCGCTTTCCCTTCATCAAGAACCCTCCGCTGGTGTCGGTGGTTCGCCTGACCGGCATGATCGGCACGGGCGGGCGCAGCACGCTGAACGATGCCGCGGTGGCGCCGCTGCTGGAAAAGGCGTTTCGCCGCGGCAAGCCGGCCGCCGTCGCGCTCGAGATCAACTCGCCCGGCGGATCGCCGGTGCAATCCTCGCTGATCGCATCGCGTATCCGCCGCCTGTCGGAAGAGACCAAGGTGCCGGTTTTCGCCTTTGTCGAGGATCTGGCGGCCTCCGGTGGCTACTGGCTGGCCGTGGCCGCGGACGAGATCTGGGCCGATGCGAACTCGGTCCTCGGGTCGATCGGGGTGATTTCCTCGGGGTTCGGGGCGCATGTGCTGTTGGCGCGCCAAGGCGTCGAACGGCGCGTCTATACCGCAGGCGAGTCCAAATCCATGCTCGACCCGTTCCGCCCGGAAAACCCCGAGGACGTGGCCCGGCTCCGGGTTATCCTGGATGACCTGCACGGGAATTTCATCGCCCACGTCAAGGCCCGCCGGGGCGGCAAGCTGACCGACGACGCAGATCTTTTCACCGGCGAGATCTGGGCCGCCCAAAGGGCCACGGCACTGGGCCTGATCGACGGGATCGGCCATCTCAAGCCCAGGATGCAGGACCGCTTCGGGAACAAGGTGCAGTTCCGCCGCTATGCCATGCGCCGCCCGGTCTGGTCGCGCTTCGGCGCGCAGATGGCGCAGGATGCCCTGTTCGGAATCGAGGAGCGCGCGGCCTACGCGCGTTTTGGCCTCTGACGTGATTCTGAAGATCGTTTCTCTCTTCCTCGTGGCGATGGTGGTGCTGGCGATGTTCGGAAAACTGCGTTTTCCGGGGCAGGACAAGATCGCCTCGGCGCGCTGCCCGAAATGCGGCCGGTTCCGGATCGGCAAGGGGCCGTGCGACTGTGGCCACAAGGGACGACACTCATGATGCCTTGGATACTGGCCGGGCTGGGTCTGGTCATTCTTCTTCTGGCGGGCGATTCCCTGGTGCGCGGCGCGGTCAACCTCAGCCTGCGGCTGGGGGTGCCGGCGCTGATCGTCAGCCTGACGATCGTGGCCTTTGGCACCTCGGCGCCGGAACTTCTGATCTCGATCCGGGCCGTGCTCGACAACGCGCCGGGCATCGCGCTGGGCAATGTGGTGGGGTCGAACACGGCGAACATCCTGCTGGTGCTGGGTATTCCGGCCATCCTTGCCCGCATGCACACCAGCGAGTGCGACAGCCGGAAAACCTATCTCTTCATGCTGGCCTCCTCGATCCTGTTCATCGCGTTGGCGATGCTGGGCGACTTTACCCTGTGGACCGGGCTGCTCTTGCTGGCTGTTCTGGCGCTGGTTCTTTGGGACCAGATGCGCGACGCCCTGAGCCATCGGCGCAATGAGAAAAAGGAACAGGCGGCCGAAGAGCTTCTCGAGGCGCTGGAGGATGCCGATCCGAACATGCCGTTCTGGCGCATCGGCATCTATACCGGGCTGGGGCTGATCGGGCTGCCGCTGGGCGCCAACCTGCTGGTCGAGAATGCCACGCTCATCGCCCGCACCTATGGCGTCAGCGACACGGTGATCGGGCTCACGCTGGTGGCGCTTGGCACCTCTCTGCCGGAACTGGCGACAACGGTGATGGCGGCGCTGCGTCGCCAGGCCGACGTGGCGCTGGGCAACGTGATCGGGTCGAACATGTTCAACCTGCTTGCGATCATCGGGCTTGCCACGTTGTTCGGCCCGATCCCGGTCGACCCGGAGTTCCTGCGCTTCGATCTCTGGGTGATGCTGGGCGCGTCGCTTCTGCTGGTGCCCTTCGTGTTCTTCCGCCGCGACATTACCCGGGTGTGGGGCTTCGGGCTGAGTGCGCTATATATCGCATATATCGTCGCGGTGCTGATTTAGCCCGCCGCGCTGGGAAACGGGGGGCAAAGCGATGTCACGCTGTCTAGTTACAGGGGCCGGAATGCGGCTGGGCCGGGCCATGGCGCTCTATCTGGCGCGGCGCGGTCACGATGTCGCGGTGCATTATGCCCGGTCCCGCGAGGGCGCGGAAGAGACCGCCACCGAGATCCGCGCGCTGGGCCGTCAGGCCGTGACCCTGTCGGCGGATCTGCTGCATGAGGACCGAACCGCCGAACTGCTGCCCGCGGCGGCCGAGGCGCTGGGCGGTCCGATCACCTGCCTGGTCAACAACGCCTCGATCTTCGAATATGACACCGTGTCCACCGCCACCCGCGAAAGCTGGGACAGGCACATGGAAAGCAACCTGCGCGCGCCCTTCGTGCTGACCCAGGCGATGGCCGCGCAGGGGCTCCAGCCGACGCGGGATGCCGCGGGCGAGCCGGTGGCCACCGGGTTGATCGTGAACATGGTCGACCAGCGCGTGCGCAAGCTGACGCCGGAGTTCATGACCTATACCATCGCCAAGATGGGTCTCTGGGCGATGACCCGCACCACGGCCCAGGCGCTGGCCCCGGCCATTCGCGTCAACGCGATCGGACCCGGACCCACGCTTCGGGGGCATCGGCAGTCCGACGCGCATTTCACCGCCCAGCGGGCCAACACGGTCGCCGGGCGAGGGGCCAATTCCGACGATATCACCGCCGCGCTGGGGTACTTCCTGGACGCGCCCGCGGTGACGGGACAGCTGCTTTGCGTCGATGGTGGCCAGCACCTTGGATGGCAGACCCCCGATGTACTGGGGGTGGAATGACCGGGTGCGGTCAGAGTTTTGCACTGGTCACAGACGCGTTACATGGGTGTCACAAAAACCCCTTTGATTTCATTCACTTGGCGGAATGTAAGAAAAAACGCCCGTATATTCAATGTGTTAGATAACTGCCTAAATTTTAGGCAAATCAAGGAACCGCCCGTGGAACAAGGAAATTTTTCCGTTGCCTCGAAGTTATCTGCAAACTTGTCCACAGGTTCGGTGGATTTGTTTTCCCTTGAAAACGAAGCGGTGAGATTGCAGCCTCGGGCGAAGAATCATAATTCTGTAACATGAGCGAGCCGACCGACACCGCCGACCAGCCGCGCCTGACCGGTCATGCCTGCATTCAAGGCTACCTGAAAACCCTCGACGGGTCGCCGGGGGTGTACCGGATGCTGGATGCACAGGCGCGGATTCTCTACGTCGGCAAGGCGCGCAACCTGCGCGCCCGCGTTTCCAGCTATGCCCGCCCAACCGGTCACACCCCGCGCATCGCCCGGATGATCCGCGAGACCGCCTCGATGATGTTCCTGACCACGCGCACCGAGACCGAGGCGCTGCTGCTGGAACAGAACCTGATCAAGCAGCTCAAGCCGAAGTACAACGTGCTGCTGCGCGACGACAAAAGCTTTCCCAATATCCTCGTCGCCAAGGACCACGCCTTTCCCCAGATCAAGAAACACCGCGGCGCGAAAAAGGAGAAGGGCAGCTATTTCGGCCCCTTCGCCAGCGCGGGGGCGGTGAACCGAACCCTGAACCAGCTGCAAAAGGCGTTCCTGCTGCGCAACTGTACCGATGCGATGTTCTCCAGCCGCACGCGCCCCTGTCTTCTGCATCAGATCAAACGCTGCAGCGCGCCCTGTACCGGCCTGATCTCCGAGGCGGACTACGCCGAGGCGGTCCGTGACGCCGAACGGTTCCTCTCGGGGCGCTCGACCAAGGTGCAGGAAGAGCTGGCGGAGCAGATGCAACTGGCCTCGGACGCGATGGAATTCGAACGCGCCGCCGCCCTGCGTGATCGCATCCGGGCGCTGACCAGCGTGCAGACGGCGCAGGGCATCAATCCGCGCGGCGTTTCCGAGGCCGACGTGATCGCGCTGCACATGGAGGGCGGGCAGGCCTGTGTGCAGGTGTTCTTCATCCGCGCCAACCAGAACTGGGGCAACCGGGATTTCTATCCGCGCGTCGGCGCCGATGTCTCGCCGGCCGAGGCGATGGAGGCCTTTCTCGGCCAGTTCTACGACAACAAGGAACCGCCACGTCAACTGATCCTGTCCGACGGGATCGAGAACGCCGACCTGATGACCGAGGCGCTGTCGGAAAAGGCCGGCCGCAAGGTCGAGATCCTGGTCCCCCAGCGCGGCGAAAAGGCCGAGCTGGTCTCGGGCGCCCTGCGCAACGCGCGCGAAAGCCTCGCCCGCCGCATGGCCGAGAGCGCGACCCAGGCCAGGTTGTTGCAGGGGTTGGCCGAGGCCTTCGGGCTGGACGGTCCGCCGCAGCGGATCGAGGTCTATGACAACTCCCACATCCAGGGCACCAACGCGGTCGGCGGGATGATCGTGGCCGGCCCTGACGGGTTCATGAAGAACAGCTATCGCAAGTTCAACATCCGCGGCGACGACCTGACCCCGGGCGATGATTTCGGGATGATGAAAGAGGTGCTGACGCGCCGCTTTTCCCGCCTGCTGAAAGAGGATCCCGACCGCGACAAGGGGCTCTGGCCGGACCTCCTGCTGATCGACGGCGGCGCCGGGCAGGTCAGCGCCGTGCGCGAGATCATGGAGGAGCACGGGGTCGAGGACATCCCGATGGTCGGCGTCGCCAAGGGCGTCGACCGCGACCACGGCAAGGAGGAGTTCCACCGCCCCGGCCAACGCCCCTTTGCCCTGCGGATGAACGATCCGGTGCTCTATTTCGTCCAGCGCCTGCGCGACGAGGCGCACCGCTTTGCCATCGGCACCCACCGGGCCAAGCGGGCCAAGGCGGTCGGCGCCACCCCGCTCGACGACATCGCCGGGGTCGGGGCCACGCGCAAACGCGCCCTGCTGGCCCATTTCGGCAGCGCCAAGGCAGTCAGCCGCGCCAATCTCGCCGACCTCAAGGCAGTCGAGGGGATATCGGACTCGCTGGCCGAAAAGATCTACGGCTTTTTCCACGAAAATGGCTGACCGTCGGCCGGCTTCTTCTCTTTGCAAATTCTCCCGCCGGAGGCATCTGTCCGGAACGGGCAGATTTCTTTTCCGCCCGCTTTCAAGTTGCAAACCCTCGGTATAGGGTCCGGGCATGCGTTGGAACCTGCCCAATATCCTGACCCTGCTTCGGCTTCTGGCGGCCCCCGGCCTGGCCGTCATGTTCCTTTATTTTTCGCGCCCCTATGCCGACTGGTACGCCCTGGTGCTCTTTGTCGGCGCGGCGGTGACCGACTGGTTCGACGGCTACCTGGCGCGGGCCTGGAAACAGGAAACCAAGATGGGCGCGATGCTCGATCCCATTGCCGACAAGGCGATGGTCGTGATCGCGCTGATGATCCTGGTGGGGTACGCGGCCAAGCATTGGACGCCCTGGCTGGTGCTACCGGCCACCGTGATCCTGTTCCGCGAGGTCTTCGTCTCCGGCCTGCGCGAATATCTCGGCGACACCGCCGGCACGCTCAAGGTGACAAAGCTGGCCAAGTGGAAGACCACCGCACAGATGATCGCCATCGCCACCCTGTTCTCGCAGGGGATTTTCGAGCATCATCTGGTGATGAAGTCCTGGGGCATGGACGAGGCGCTGTTGCAGCAGGTCCTGAACGGCACGGCCGAGGACCTGCACGGGCTTCGCATGATGTATGATGGCATGGTCTGGTCCGGTCGGCTGGGGCTTTGGCTGCTGTGGATCGCGGCGGCGCTGACGTTGATCACCGGCGCCGACTACCTACGTAAGGCATTGCCGCATCTGAGGGAGACGCGCTGATGGATGTTCTGTATTTCGCCTGGGTGCGCGAACGCATCGGGCTGCCGCGCGAGACGGTCGAAACCGGTGCGGCCACTGTCTCGGACCTGGTCGCGGAACTGAGCGCGCGGGAAACCCGCTATGCCGCCGCCTTTGCCGATCTCTCGGCGCTGCGCGTGGCCCTGGATCAGGAACTGTCGGATTTCGACGCGCCGCTGGCCGGCGTGCGCGAGGTGGCGTTCTTTCCTCCGATGACGGGCGGCTGAGCCGTGCGCGTGTCTGTCCAGAGCGCGCCGTTCGACCTGGGGACCGAGGCCAACGGCTTTGCCGGGGGCGTCACCGGGGCCGGCGCCGTCGTCACCTTTACCGGCGTGGTGCGGAACCTGCCGCAGGGCGGGCTCGAGGCGATGGAGATCGAGCACTATCCGGGCATGACCGAAAAGGCGATCGCCGCCATAGCGGAAGAGGCGGCGCAACGCTGGGCGCTCTGCGACGTGCTGGTGATCCACCGTTACGGACGGTTGCGGCCGGGCGAGACGATCATGATGGTCGCCACCGCCGCGCCGCATCGCACCCATGCCTTCGAGGCCGCCGAATACCTGATGGATTACCTGAAATCCCGCGCGCCGTTCTGGAAAAAGGAAATCGCCGCCGGCGGGGCCGAATGGGTCGCTGCCAAACCCGAGGACGAAGACGCCCTCGACCGCTGGTGAGACGGCAATGACGCGGCGGGGCGATCAGGCGCGGGCAGCCCGCTCCAGATGGGCGCGCAATTCTTCGGCCTCCTGACGGGCGTCCCGCAGCCCGTCCATCGCGGCCTTCAGCTCCGCCTCGGTCTGGGTCAACTGGTTGGTCAGCTCCGCCTCGCGCTGCTGCAGATAGGTGATCGCCTGGTCGCGGGTCTCCTCGGCCTCGTGCAGCTCCTGGCTCATCCGGTCGAGGTCGGCCACGTCGCTCGGGTTCACGCGGGTGAACCGGTGCACGAGCCAATGGGCGAACCAGCCGACGGCAAAGGCGACGAACAGGATGATCGCCGTGGTTATGATGAACTCGCTTCTGTTCATTCCGTCTCCTCTCCGGCGTCGGGCATGTCTTCGGCCTGCGACCCGGTTTCCATCGCGGGTTCGGTGCCCGCGTCCTCCTCGGTCTCGGTGTCCTCGGGGACGGTGTCCGCGGCCAAGGCGTCCAGCGTGGTTTCCTCCTCCGCCGTCGGTTCGATCCGGATCAGGCGGAATTCGATCCGGCGGTTCGCCTCGCGGCCTTCCTCGGTGTCGTTGGGGGCGATCGGACGAGTCTCGCCATAGCCGACCGCGACATAGGTGGAGGTCAGGACGCGGCGCGCCCGCAACTCGTTCAGCACCGATTGCGCCCGCGCCTGGCTGAGGTTGAGGTTCATCTCCTCGCGGCCCTGGCTGTCGGTGTGCCCCTGGATTTCCAGCCGGAGTTCCTGGCATTCGGTCAGGATGTCCGCGATCCGGTTCATGATGTCCTGCGAGGCGGCGGCGATGGTGGCCGATCCCGGCTCGAAGGTGATCTTGCCGCCCTGCTGCGCGGCGCTCAGCCGGCGTTCGCACTCCTCGGGGTCCGGCATGCTGTCCTCCGGCTCCGGCGGCGCGACATAGGTGATATCCAGCGTGAAGTCCTCGGCCTCGCCCAGCTTGTCCGACAGCAGCCCGGCGATCTCGGCCTTGGCCTCCTCGTCATGGGTTGTGCCGCGCAGGCGCACCGTGTCAGGCAGCACCGTCACCGCCCCGTTGGCCAGTTTCGACAGCGCCTCGAGCCCGGCCAGAACCCGCACCGGCCAGTCCGCCGGCAGGTTCTCGACCACGCGCGCGGCCGTGTGCACGCTTTCCGAGCCGAACCGCGCCTGGGCGTAGCTTTCGGCCATGCGGCGCAGGCTCTCGTCGTTCAGCCGGCCGCGCAGCTGTACCAGCCCCTCGGGGCTGCGGGTGGCGGTGAATTCCGGCGGGCCGCCGGTACCGTCGTCCGCCGGGGCGGGCAGCACCGCGTGCAGCGCAAAGACCTCCGGCAGGTCGTTCTCCAACTCGCCCACCACCTCGTCGAACAGCCCCTCGTTGGTGCCCTGAACCGCGACAAGCGTGATGTCGGCATCGGCGAAGGTCACCGACCCGGCCCCCAGCCGCGCTAGCGCGGCCAGGCTCAGTTCCGCCGCGCGTGCCCAGTTGGGCGAGGGCACGCCAAGGCCGATGGTGCATGTGGCGGTGCCGGTCATCCCGGCGGCGCGGGCGGCGGCCAGGATGCGGTCGCGGGCGGCCTCGGTCTCGGCGGAACAGGCGTCGAAGCGCCCGCCCTCCTCGTCGATGATGTAGCGCAGCGAGAACGGCGTGATCACCGGGCGCGGCGCGGCGATCTCCAGCCCCAGCCGCAGCCCGGCCGGCGCGGCGCGGGTCAGCTTGCGTTCCAGCGCGGCCTTGTCCTCGCGGCTGTCGGCGATGGCGGTGATCTCCACCTGCCCGGCCTCGACCGAGATCTTCGAGCGCGGCAGTTCGGCCAGCGCGACCACGGCGAAGTGCATCGCGTCGGCCCAGCCATCGGGTGCCGGGTAATCGGCGGTTTCCAGGAAATCGGCCACCTTGTCCCGCCCGGCGATCTTCTTCAAATCGTCCATCAGATCGGCGCGGTCGGTACCGGCGGGCACCAGCCCGATGATCGAGATGCCGCTGTCGTTGCGCAGCACCTCGGCGGAGAAACGCGGCGGCGTCAGGTCCTCGGTGGGGGTGACATGCATCTGGTCGATGACGCGGGCGGCGTCCACCACCTCGCCGGCCACGGTGATGGCATTGAACCGGGTGGCCTCGTCCGGGGCGGTTCCCGCCAGGATCACGCGCAGCCCGTCGGCCTCGACCTCGGCCCAGTGATGGCCGGCCTCGTCGAGCGATCGGCGCACGCCGATCTCGGTCGAATCCTCCACCGCCGACACCGCGAATCCTGCCGCGACGAGGCAGAGGATGGCCGCGGCAAGAAAGGTCAGGCCGACGGTGAACAGGGAGGAAAGGCGCATCAAGGGATCGGTCTTCAACTCTTCGGGTTGCCGTTGTCATACAACCCGGCCACGCGGCGTGCAATCATGCCAGCACCGCGGCGAGGAAGAAGATGAGCGGAATCAAGCCGGTGTCGCGGTTGGCCCGGAACAGCCGCAGCAACATCGGGTTGTCGTCGGGATCGAACCGGCGCAACTGCCACAGCATGTGCCAGCCCATCGCCCAAGGCCCCGCCAGCGCGATAACCAGCGCCGCCAGCGACGCGCGCGGCTCCACCGCCGCGAACACCGCCACCGCCATCAGCGCCACCGTGGCCACCAGGAACTGGCGCAACCGGCGCGGGCTTTGGCTGCCGAACAGCCGCGCGGTGGATTTCACCCCGATCAGCGCGTCGTCCTCGGCGTCCTGGTGGGCATAGATCGTGTCATAGAACACCGTCCAGCAGATCCCGGCGAGATAGAGGATCACCGGCGCCCAGTGCAGCGACCCGGTATGCGCCGTCCAGGCCAGCAGCGCGCCCCAGTTGAACGCCAGCCCGAGGAACACCTGCGGCCACCAGGTGAACCGCTTGGCAAAGGGATAGACCGCCACCGGCAGCAACGACAGGATGCCCAGCCCGATCGCCGCCCAGTTGAAGGTAAGCAGGATCGCGAAGGCCACCAGCGCCTGTGCGCCCATGTAGGCGGCGGCCTGTTTGACGCTCACCTGTCCCGAGGGGATCGGCCGCGACCGGGTGCGCTCGACGCTGCCGTCGATGTCGCGGTCGGTGATGTCGTTCCAGGTACAGCCGGCCCCGCGCATCAGCCATGCGCCGAACCCGCAGCCGACAAAGATCCAAAGGTCCTCCCAGCGCGGCGACTGGTCCCAGAGCATCCCCAGCGCCAGCCCCCACCAGCACGGTAGCAGCAGCAGCCAGGTGCCGATCGGCCGGTCGGCGCGGCTCAGCCGCAGATAGGGCCGCGTCGCGGGGGGCGCCAGCCGGTCGACCCAGTTTCCCCTGACCGCATCGGCCACCTGTCCGCTGGCGGTCGCATCTGGCGTCGGGCTGTGAGGTTGCATATGTAGTCTCGCATGAAGGCAAAGGTCAGGCTGTATGTAGAGCACCCGCTGGGGGCGGGGCAATCGGTTCCTCTGACGCGGGAGCAGGCGCATTACCTCTTCGGGGTGATGCGGCTGGGGCCGGGCGCCCCTGTGGCGCTGTTCAACGGGCGCGACGGGGAATGGCGCGCCGAGGTGGCCGAGGCGGGCAAGCGCGGCGGCGTTCTGACCTGCGCGGAACAGACCCGGCCGTTGCAGATGCCGCCCGATCTCTGGCTGATCTTCGCGCCGATCAAGAAGGCGCGCACCGATTTCATCGTCGAGAAGGCGGCCGAGATGGGGGCGGCGCGGATCATTCCCGTGCAGACCGATTTCACCAATTCCGACCGCATCCGCCAGGACCGGTTGCAGGCCCATGCCATCGAGGCGGCCGAGCAATGCGGCGGCACCTATGTGCCCGAGGTGACCGAGTTGCAGAAACTCGACCGGCTGCTCGCCGATTGGCCCGAGGAGCGGCAGTTGATGTTCTGCGACGAGGCCGAGGTCGGCGCGCAAAAGGGGCTTGCCGGTGCCGCGCCCGGCCCCTGGGCGATCCTGATCGGCCCCGAGGGCGGCTTCTCAGAGGCCGAGCGCAAACGCCTGCGCGCCCTGCCGCAGGCGCACGTCGTCGCCCTCGGTCCCCGCATCCTGCGCGCCGACACCGCCGCCGTCGCCGCGATGACCCTCTGGCAGCGGGCGCTGGGGGACTGGGCATGAGTTTCATTCGCCCCGAGGTACGCGCATCCCTCGCCCGCTGGCACGAGGCGCTGATCGGATTGGCGGTGGTGGTACTCGGGCTCTACTGGGCGCTTTCGGTGGGCGGGCTGCTGGGCTGGATCGGCTGGCTGCTGGTGCCCGCCGGGGCCGGCATCGCCGTGATCGGGGTGCAGCGCGGCCGGTTCCGCACCACCGGCCAGGGGCCAGGCGTGGTGCTGGTGGACGAGGGCGAGATCACCTACATGGGGCCGCTTTCGGGCGGCTCGGTCTCGGTCATTGATCTCGAACGGCTGGTGCTCGACCCCACCGCAAGCCCGGCGCTTTGGGGGCTGGAACAGCCCGGCCAGCCGATGCTGCATATCCCGGTCAACGCCGAGGGCGCACAGGACCTGTTCGACGTCTTCGCCGCGCTGCCGGGGCTGCGTACCGAGCGCATGCTGGCCGAGCTCAAACGCGACAACGCTCATGCGGTTGTGATCTGGGAACGCCGCCCGATGCGCCCCGCGCACCAAAGGCTGCATTGACAGTCCCGCCATTTCACCGCACGACTGCGCCCCGGAAACGAGAGCAAGCAGCATCGGAGTGCGCGTATGTCCATCCCCCAGTCCGGCGGCGGCCCGATCGAACGGCATGAACAACTGGCCGAATACCTGGCCGATGGCTGCAAGCCCAAGGAAGACTGGCGCATCGGCACCGAGCACGAGAAGTTCGGCTATTGCAAGGACAGCCACAATCCGCTGCCCTATGATGGCCCGCGCTCGATCCGCGCCGTGCTCGAAGGGCTGCGCGATCGCTATGGCTGGGACGAGGTCCGCGAGGGCGATCACCTGATCGGGCTGGAAAAGGACGGCGCCAATGTCTCGCTGGAACCGGGCGGGGCGCTGGAGCTTTCGGGCGCACCGCTGGAGACCATCCACCAGACCTGCGACGAGGTGAACGAGCACCTGCGCGAGGTCAAGGACATCGCCGACGAGATCGGCGTCGGGTTCATCGGGCTGGGCGCCGCGCCGATCTGGACCCACGACCAGATGCCGCTGATGCCCAAGGGCCGCTACAAGCTGATGAACGCCTATATGGACAAGGTCGGCACCACCGGCACCACCATGATGCGGCGCACCTGCACGGTGCAGGTGAATCTCGATTTCGGCTCCGAGGCCGACATGGTGCAAAAGATGCGCGTCGCCATCGCGCTGCAGCCGGTCGCCACCGCGCTGTTCGCCAATTCGCCGTTCTTCGAGGGCAAGCCCAACGGCATGAAATCCTATCGCTCCTGGGTCTGGCAGCATCTCGACCCGGCCCGCACCGGCATGGTGCCCTTTGTCTTTGACGAGGGTTTCGGTTTCGAACGGTGGGTCGAGTACATGCTCGATGTGCCGATGTATTTCGTCTACCGCGACGGCCAGTATATCGACGCGCTGGGCCAGTCGTTCCGCGATTTCCTCAAGGGCGAGCTGCCGGCGCTGCCGGGCGAGAAACCCACGCTCAGCGATTGGGCCGATCACCTGACCACCGCCTTCCCCGAGGCGCGGCTGAAGAAGTTCATCGAGATGCGCGGCGCCGATGGTGGCCCGTGGCGCCGCCTTTGCGCGCTGCCGGCCTTCTGGGTCGGGCTGACCTATGACCAGGGTGCGCTGGACGCGGCCTGGGACCTGGTCAAGGACTGGGATACCGAAACCCGCGAGGCCTGGCGCCTGCGCGCCGCCGAGCACGGCCTTCAGGCCGAGGTCGGCGGCCGGACCATGCAGGACCTGGCCAAGGAGGTGCTCGACATCGCCCGCTCCGGCCTCAAGGCCCGCGCGCGCCCCGGCCTCGGCGGCATGGTGCAGGACGAACGCCACTTCCTGCACGCGCTCGAGGACAGCGTCGAAACCGGCATGACCCCGGCCGATGAGCTGCTGGAGCAGTACAACGGCGACTGGAACGGCGATCTCGACCGGATCTACGAGGCCTTTGCCTACTGAGTCACCTCGCCCCCTGAATGCGTGACAGAGGGCCCGATCCGGGCCAGACTGCCCCCACGATACATCAGGGGGAAGACGCATGACGATCACGACATGGGGCCGCCGCGCGGTCATGGCCGGGCTGGCGGCGGGGGTGATGACACTGGCGGCGCCGGTCGCGGCGCAATCGATCGCGGGCAATTACCGGGCCGAGGGGCGCAATCCCGACGGCTCGGCCTATCGCGGCGTGGTCACCATCCGCGAAGAGGGCGCCTTGGTCTATATCGCCTGGCGCGTCGGCAACCAAGGCTACAACGGCACCGGCACCCGCAACGGCGATGTGATCCGGGTCGACTGGGGCAGCGATTACCCGATCGTCTACGTGCGGATGCCCAGCGGTGAGTTGCACGGCACCTGGGCCAACGGCACCGCGCTGGAGCGGCTGGTGCGCTGATCCCCGGCGTTCCTCCAAGGCAGGGACATCACGGGGACTGAAAAACGGCGGCTCCCCGAGCCGCCGTTTCCCGATCCCGATCAAGCGAGGAGCTTAGTTGCTCTGCAGTTCCGACGGGTCCTTGTCGGCGATGTCGGTCCAGTTGGCGTCGGCCTTCACGATGAAGCCCGGAACGTCGCCTTCCCAGCGCTCCTGGATGTCCTCCGACAGGTTCAGGTACAGAACGTCGTCGACGATTTTCCAGTAGGTCGGATCGCCATCGAACTTGAAGCCCATGGCGGTGCCGAACGCACAATAGCCGCCGTAGGCCGGCACATAGGCTTCGGGGTTCTCTTCGAATAGCGCCTTGTGCTCTTCGGAGGCAAACCGGTAGAGGGCGTCGTCATAGATCGTGGTGATCGTGTAATCGCCCTTGGTGGCTTCGCCATCGGTGAAATAGGCAACCGGGTCATAGCCCTGCAGCGCCAGCCCGGTGGAGGAGGCATTGATGTCCACGCCAGCGGCGAGGGTGGAAGTTGCGACCGCGACCGAAAGCGCGAGGCCGCCAAGCAGAGATCCCATCTTGATCATGAGTGTTCCTTTTCTCAGGTGTCCCGGTGCCGGGGGCGATGCCCCCGCGCCCGGAGGGATGGTGTTGGGCTGTGCGGCCGGAATTGACCGTCACGAAACGCAATTGGGGGGTTCGTTGGTCACGTTCAAATCAACCTGTTTTGAGCTGGCTGTGAACAGGGTGACACAGGGGCCGCGCGGCCCCTTTCGCCCCAAACGGCACAGGGGCGACGTGGGGGGGAAGCCATTGTAAATTATTGGTTTTCCAAAAACAGGCGACGCGGCCATAACCGGCTTCGTTCCCGCCCGGAGGCGCTGTCCCTGAATGGCCGTCGGATCTGGCGGCGATCCGGCCGCCGGTGCCGCTACTTCTGCCCGACCTTGCTTTCGGTCCCGGCGCGCAGGCGCGCGATGTTCTCGCGGTGGCGCCAGTAGACCAGCAGCGTCAGCACCGCCGCCATCACGAAGGCGTCACCGTATCCCAGCAGGACCACCCAGATGCTCGACGATGCCGCCGCCGCCAGCGCCCCCACCGAGGAGATCCGGCTCAGCGCCGCCGCGACGGCCCATGTGGCGCAGCAGGCCAGCCCCACCGGCCAGGCCAGCGCCAGCCACAGCCCGAGGAAGGTGGCCACGCCCTTGCCGCCCCGGAACCCCAGCCAGACCGGGTAGCAATGGCCGACGAAGGCCGCGAAGCCCGCCAGCATCACCGCGTCCTCCCCGGCAAAGACCCGCGCCAGCAGCACCGCCACCGCCCCCTTGGCGCCATCCAGCAACAGCGTCAGCGCGGCGGCCGGTTTGTTGCCGGTGCGCAGCACATTGGTGGCGCCGATATTGCCCGAGCCGATCTCGCGCAGGTTGCCCAGCCCCATGATCCGGGCCAGAACCATGCCGAAGGGGATCGCGCCCAGCCCATAGCCGACCACGGCCCAGAGGATCAGCATCGCGGCGGGGGATGTGATCTCGGGCATCAGTCCCTCCGATAGACGGGCGCGCCGCCGACATAGGTCGCCAGCACGCGGCCCTGCATGCGACCACCGTCGAAGGGCGTGTTCTTGGATTTCGACCGCAGCGTGAACCGGTCGAGCACAAAGGGCGCATCCGGATCGAACAGCACCAGGTCGGCCGGCGCCCCGGCGTCCAACCGCCCGGCGTCCAGCCCCAGTCGCTTGGCCGGGTTCAGGCTCATGGCGCGGAACAGAGTCGGCAGGTCCAGATCGCCCGCGTGATACAGGCGCATCGCCGCCGGCAGCAGGGTTTCCAGCCCCACCGCGCCGCTCGCCGCCTCTTCGAACGGGAGGCGCTTGCTCTCCTCGTCCTGCGGCGTGTGCATCGAACAGATCACGTCGATCAGCCCGCTGCGCACCGCCTCGACCACCGCGCTCCGGTCGTCCTCGGCCCGCAGCGGCGGCTTGAGCTTGAAGAAAGTGCGGTAATCGGCGACGTCGAATTCGTTCAGGGTCAGGTGGTGGATTCCCACCCCGGCGGTGATGTCCAGCCCGTTGGCCTTGGCCCGTTCCAGCGCCGGCAGGGCGCGGGCGGTGGTGATCTGGTCGGCATGATAGCGCGCCCCGGTCATCTCGAGCAGGGCGATATCGCGGTCGAGCCCCATCCGCTCGGCCATCTGCGACACGGCGGGCAACCCGCGCAGGCTTGCGAACTTGCCACTGGTGGCGGCCGCGCCCGCCGACAGACCCGGCTCCTGCGGGTGGCCGATCACCAGCACCCCCAGCGCCCCGGCATAGCTCAGCGCGCGCGACAGCACCTTGGTGTTGGCGACCACGTGATCGCAATCGGAAAAGGCCACCGCGCCGGCATCCATCAAAAAGCCGATCTCGGTCATCTCCTGCCCCGCGCGCCCCTTGGTCAGCGCCGCCATCGGCACCACCCGGACCGGCGAATCCGCCTGTGCTCGGCGGGTGACGAATTCCAGCGTCTCGGGGCTGTCGATCGCCGGTGCGGTGTCGGGGCGCGTGACGATGGTGGTCACCCCGCCCGCGGCCGCTGCCCGCCCGGCGCTGCGATAGCTTTCCTTGTGCCGCTCGCCCGGCTCGCAGACCTTGACGCCCAGGTCGACGATGCCGGGGGCCAGGCACTTGCCGCCGCAATCGACGACCGTGACATCCTCGCCGGGCAGGCCGACTTCCTGCCCGTGGTCCACGATCCGCCCCTCGCGCACCAAAAGGGCGCCGAGTTCGTCGGTGCCCGCCTCGGGGTCGATCAGCCGGGCATTGGTGAAAAGAAGATCGCTCATGCCGCCGCCCTCTCGATTGCCGCCGCCGTCGCTGCGGGGTCGGCCTGGTACTTGATCAGGTGCTTGTCGCCGCCCCTGGTGATGACTTGTACGAAACTGCCCATCTTTCGGACGGTTTCGATCTCGCTCAGCGGCACCCGCCGCCCGCCGGGACCGGTCAGCGCCGCACCGTCCACTTCCCAGACCACGGCCAGTTCCTCCGAGGCAAGATACCATGCCCGCACCCCGATCGCCGCCAGCCCGGCCACCGCGCCGGTCCAGACATGGGCGTTCCCCATCACCCAGAGAAGCGCCATCGCCCCGGCCATGGCCGCCGCCGCCAGCCAGGCATTGGTGCGCAGATAGGCCCCACGGTCGGGGGTGAACCGCAGCGCCGCCATCAGAAGACCACCGCCCAGACCAGCAGCGCGATCAGCACCATCACCACCGCGAACAGGCTGCCGCCGATGCGCCGCGCCCGGGCCCGCGCCGCCCGGGGCGATTGGCGCGGGGCAGAGTAGGGAAGGGCGCTGTCGCTGCGCAGCGGTTCGGCGCTCCAGTTGGCTCCGGGCTCGTCATAGGTGGCGATCAGCCGGACCTCCGGCTCCGGCGCGATCACCGCCGCCTTCCCGCCGAAGGCGCGGCTGCGCAGCACCATGACATGCCCCTCCAGCGCCGCCAGCATCTCCCGGTCGGGCGCGATCTGTTCCTCGGGCAATCCGCAGCCCTCGGTCAGGTAGCCGGCCAGCCCAAGGTCCTCCAGATCGGCGATGCGGATCACGTCGATCTGCGCCGGGTCCAGCCCGGCCAGCCCCAGCACCTGGTCGACGGCGCCCGGTTCGCGCAGGAAGTCGGCCTGTTCGGGCCGCATGTCGAGGGCGAAGACGCGGATGCGTCCATGTTCCCCTTCCGGCACGATCAGGGCGTCGTCGCTCATGCCGCCGTCTCCGCCGACAGGGTGCGCGCCAGAAGTTCCATCGCCGCCATGCGCACCGCGACGCCCATCTCGACCTGGTCCTGGATCACCGAGCGGTTGATGTCGTCGGCCAGCGTGCCGTCGATCTCGACGCCCCGGTTCATCGGCCCGGGGTGCATCACGATGGCGTCCGGCTTGGCCAGCGCCAGTTTCTCGGCGTCCAGCCCGTAGCGGTGGTAATATTCCCGCTCCGACGGGATGAATCCGCCGTCCATCCGTTCCTTCTGAAGGCGCAGCATCATCACCACGTCGACATCGCGCAGCCCCTCGCGCATGTCGTCAAAGACCTCGACCCCGAACTCTCCGATGCCCGAGGGCATCAGCGTCGGCGGCCCGATCAGCCGGATGCGGTTTTCCATCTTGCCCAGAAGCAGGATGTTCGAGCGGGCAACGCGGCTGTGCGCGATGTCGCCGCAAATGGCGATGTTGAGCCGGTGCAGCCGCCCCTTGGCGCGCCGGATCGTCAGCGCGTCGAGCAGCGCCTGCGTGGGGTGCTCGTGGCGCCCGTCGCCGGCGTTCAGCACCGCGCAGTTGACCTTTTGCGCCAGGAGGTCGACGGCGCCGGAATGCGGGTGGCGCACCACCAGCAGGTCGGGATGCATCGCGTTCAGCGTCATCGCCGTGTCGATCAGGGTCTCGCCCTTCTTGATCGAGCTGGCTTGCATCGCCATGTTCATCACGTCCGCGCCCAGCCGCTTTCCGGCCAATTCGAAACTGGCCTGGGTTCGGGTGGAGTTCTCGAAGAACATGTTGATCTGGGTCAGCCCGGCCAGCACGTCGGCGTGTTTGTCGGCCTGCCGGTTCAGGGTGACATAGGTTTCGGCCAGGTCGAGGATCGCGGTGATATCCTGCGGGCTGAGCGGTTCGATCCCCAGAAGGTGGCGATGGGCGAATGACATGCGGGCGGCGCTCCGTCTAGGCTGCTCGCCCGCTTATAGAAAGCTGCGGCAGGCGGGGCAACATCGCGCGTGGTCCTCTAGTCCTGTTTCGGCCCGCATTTGTGCTCGGGCCGGCACTCCTGGTCCGCGTCGCACCAATAGCCCTCGCCGCAATAGGTCTTGCCGGTGGGGTAACAGTGATCGTCGTCGCCGCACTCCTCGTCCGGGTCGCAGACCAGCCCGCCGTCGCAGAGCTTGGCGCCGATCTCCGAGCATTCGCCGCCCTGCAGGCAGATCGAGTCCTTCGGGCAGACCTGCCCGCCCTTGCAGAGCTTCATGTCCGGTTTCGAGCACTTGTTGTCCGGCAGGCACAGCGTGCGCGGCGGGCAGACGCCGCCATCCTCGCAGAGCACCGCACCGGGGTCCGAGCAGCGCCCGCCGCTCAGGCAGATGGTATCCCCGGGGCAGGTGGTGCCGCTGGCGCAGACCTTGTGTCCCTCGGGCGCGCAGCCGCCATCGGGCAGGCATGCGCGGCCCGGCGCGCAGACGCTGTTGCTCTCGCAGAGGGTGGCACCGGGGGCCGAGCATTTGCCGCCCTTGAGGCAGATCTCGTCCCTGCCGCAGATCTGGCCGCCGGCGCATTGCTTCGCCCCCGGTTCGGAACAGCCTCCGCCCGGCAGGCACAGCCGGCCCGGCGCGCAGACCTTGTTGTCGTCGCAGAGCGTGGCGCCGGGCGACGAACACTTGCCGCCCTTCAGGCAGATGGTGTCCTTGGGGCAGGTGGTGCCGCTGGCGCAGACCTTGTGCCCCTCGGGCGCGCAGCCACCGCCGGGGATGCACTGTCGGCTGGGCGGGCAGATCTTGCCGTCGTCGCATTGTTCCGCGCCCGGGTCCGAACAGCGCCCGCCCTTGAGGCAGAACGTCCCCTTGGGGCAAGAGGTGCCGCCCTCGCACAGCTTGTGCCCGGGGGGCGAGCATTTCTTGCCCGGCAAGCAGATGGTGTCGGGCGGGCAGATCACGCCACTGTTGCATTTCACCGCACCGGGCTTGGAGCATTTCCCGCCGGCCAGGCAATAGCTGCGCGGCGGGCAGCTTTTGCCATAGCCGCAATCGACGCGATCCTTCTGGACGCAGCCGCCACCCTTGGAGCATTTCTGCGCGGGGGTGCAGATATCGCCGCTGGAACATTTGGTCGATCCGGGGGCCGAACACTTGCGGTTGCCCAGGCAATAGGTGCCCGCCTTGCAAAAGACGCCGTTGCCGCAGTCGTCTGCTCCGACCGGTACGCAGCCGCGCCCGCGTGAACAGGTATAGCCGGGGTTGCAGATGCTGCCGCTGGAGCATTTGACCGCGCCGATCTGCGAACATCCGCCACCGCTCAGGCAATAGGCCCCCGGCTTGCAGTAGGATCCGCTGCCGCAGTCCCGCACGTTGTTCGGCACGCAGCCGCCGCCCGAGGCGCATTTGTTCCCCGGATTGCAGATCGACCCGTCGCGGCACTTGGTGGCGCCGACGGCCGAGCAGCGGTTGCCGGTCAGGCAATAGGCGCCGGGGTTGCACCAACGGCCGCGGCCGCAATCGACCTTGCCGCGGGGAATGCAGCCGCCGCCGCGCGAACAGAGGGACCCCGGGGCGCAGCTGTTGCCGCGCCCGCAGTAGCTGTAGCCGGGGCGGATGCACCATTGCCCGTCGCGCGCGCAGCCCCAGCCGTGCGGACAGCAATAGGTGCCGCCGCCGCAATAGCCCTGACCCGGCGGGCAGTCGAAATGATAGCCACCGTCCGAGACCTGCAGCAGCCGCGCCGTGCCGGTGTCCCCCGGCATCGGCGGCAACAGCGCGACCGGGTCGGTCGCGGCCAGTTCTGCGGGCGTGGCGTTTTGGACCGGGTCGAAGCTTGGAATGACCTCGGTCTCGACGGCACGCGCGGCGGCAAGGCGGGACAGGCGCTGGCGGATCGGGCCTGTCTCCGCCGCGGCGGCGGGGGTGTCCGGCGCGGCGCGCGGGGTCTCGGCCTGATCGAGGGCGACGCTGCCGGCAAGGTCGAAGAGCCTTTGCAGGATCGGTCCGGGCGGCTCCGCACGCAGCGGCGCGGCGAGCCCGACGGTGAGAATCATCAACGACGCGAGGGAGAACAGGAAGGCGCAAGATATGGATCGCCGACGTCGCCGCGAAGTCTGCATGGTCCGTCCTCCCGTTTTCGTTACCGGCCATGCTTGGCGCCAATCGGTCGCCGCACAAGGATTTTTTCCCCGCGATTGCGGAATTCCCCCTGCGCTATGCGCTTTTTCGGCATCGGTTTCGGCGCTAGGGTCGGCGCCATGGAATCGCAGATCGACTATCATACGGCCCGCGCCCTGCTGGAATGGCAGGTGGAACTGGGCGTGACCGATGCCATCGGTGACGCGCCGATCAACCGCTATGATCTTCCCGACAAGGCGCGGGCGGTGGCCCGTCAGGCCGCCAATCCCGTCGCCGAGGTTCCGGCGGAGCCCGTCGCCATCCGGCAGATCGACCCGGTCGCCACCGCCCGCGCCTCGGCCTCGGCGGCCCGCACGCTGGAGGAGTTGCGCGATGCGATGGGCGCCTTCGAGCATTGCGAGCTGAAGAAGGGCGCGCGCAACCTCGTCTTTTCCGACGGCACGCCGGGCGCGCCGGTGATGATCATCGGCGAGGCACCGGGCCGCGACGAGGACCGCGAGGGGCGCCCCTTTGTCGGTCGCGCCGGGCAATTGCTCGACCGGATGCTGGCGGCGATCGGGATGTCGCGGCAAGACAGCGTCTATATCACCAACGTGCTGCCCTGGCGTCCGCCGCAGAACCGCGAGCCGCGCCCGGACGAGATCGCCATGCTCAAGCCGTTCCTCGAGCGGCACGTGGCGCTGGCTGATCCAAGGGCGATCGTGCTGATGGGCAACATCAGTTGCCAGGCGGTGCTGGGAAAACGCGGCATTACCCGGCTGCGCGGGAATTGGGTTCAGGCGCTGGACAAGCCGGTGCTGCCGATGTTCCATCCCGCCTACCTGTTGCGCCATCCGGCGGCCAAGCGAGAGGCCTGGGCCGACCTGTTGGCGCTTCAGGCCAAGTTGAGATGAGAGAAGATGAATGAAGATACTGGCATTTTCCGACCTGCACCTGGCCCGGCGGGCGGCACGCGGGCTGGTCGAGGCGAGCATCGACGCCGACCTGGTGGTCGGTGCGGGGGATTTCTGCAACGCGCGTGAGGGGCTCGATCAGGCGATGGAGATGCTGTCGGGCATCACCGCGCCGATGGTGCTGGTGCCGGGCAACGCCGAAAGCGTGGATGAGCTGCGGGCCGCAGCCCTGCCCGGGGCCACCGTTCTGCACGGTGAGGGTGCCGAGGTCGAAGGGCTGAGGGTCTTCGGCCTGGGCGGCGGGGTGCCGGCGCCGCCCTTCGGTGCCTGGTCGTGGAACCTGACGGAGGAAGAGGCCGCCGCCCTGCTGGCCCCCTGCGAGGGTGTCGACATCCTGATCACCCATTCGCCGCCCAAGGGCGTGGCCGACCGCACCTCGCAGGGGCTGTCGGTGGGATCGGAGGCGGTCCGCGCTGCCATCGAACGCATCGCGCCGCCCTTGGTGCTGTGCGGTCATATCCATGACTGCTGGGGCGAGCGCGGCCATATCGGCGTCTCCGAGGTGGTCAACCTCGGCCCCGAGGGCACCTGGTTCGATATCGCGCCATGATCGATCCGCTCACGCTACTGGCTTTCTTCCCTGCCGCGCTGGTTTTGGCGCTCAGCCCCGGCCCCGAGATGATGTTCTGTCTCGGTCAGGGGCTGCACGGCGGTCGTCGCGCCGGGGTGCTGGCCGCCGCCGGCCTGGTTCCCGGCCCGCTGACCGGCGTGACGCTGATGGCGCTGGGCCTGGCCTCGGTAACCGAGGCGACCCCGGGGGCCTTTACCTTAATCCGCTGGATCGGAGCCTTCTACCTGCTGTGGCTGGCGTGGCGCACGCTGCGCGGCGGCGTGGCGGCGGAGGATGCCCGGTCCGGGGCCGGGCGCAGCTTCGGCGGCAGTCTCTTGGTGGGGCTCACCAGCCCCAAGGGTGCGGGGTTCGTCATTGCCTTGATGCCGCAGTTCATCGACCCTGCCGGGCCGGTTCTGGCGCAGTTCCTGTTCCTCGGAACGATCCTCGCGGCTACCGGTTTCGCGGTGAATGCCACCGTCGGTGCCTTTGCCGGGCGGGTCGCTCCGCTGCTGATGCGGAACCCGGGGCTGGGGCGGTTGTTGCGCTGGTTCACCGCCGGGGTATTCGGCGCGCTGGCCGCGCGACTGGTCATCGGGGGGCGGGCATGATCGACCCTGCCGCGCGTCTGGCCGTCCCCGCCGCGCTGTCGGGACAGCGGCTTTTCGTCCCGTCGCGGGGTCCGCTCTGGCCCGGGCGTGCCTTCGGCGGCATAGTCGCGGCGCTGGCCCTGCGCCGCGCCATTCTCGAAAGGACGTGAACGCCATGTCGCGCATCGACGACTCCAAGGATTTCATCCCGGTCCGCATCGCCGTGCTGACGGTCTCGGACAGCCGCGCGCTGGACGAGGACCGCTCCGGCCAGGTGCTGGCCGACCGCATCACCGGGGCGGGCCATACCCTCGCCGACCGGAAACTGTTGCCCGACGAGCGCGCGGAGATCGCCGCGCAGCTTCGGGCCTGGGTGGCGGACCCGGAGATCGACGTGGTGATCTCCACCGGCGGCACCGGGCTGACCGGTCGGGACGTGACGGTCGAGGCGCACCGCGATGTGTACGAGAAGGAGATCGAGGCCTTTGCCACCGTCTTTACAATCGTCTCGATGAAAAAGATTGGCACAAGCGCGGTACAGTCGCGCGCTACCGGCGGGGTCGCGGGCGGCACCTATCTGTTCGCGCTGCCCGGCAGCCCGGGCGCCTGCAAGGATGGCTGGGACGAAATCCTGTCGCTGCAACTGGATTACCGCCATCAACCCTGCAACTTTGTCGAGATTTTTCCGCGTCTGACTGAAAACCAGCGCCGGAAGTAACTTTCTGCGGCGTATAACACCCCGGATACCCTGCGCATCTTGGCATTTTTTGCGCTGCGGCTACTTTGTATCACGGCGTCCTGTTGCGGGCCTGGGAGAATTGACGATGCGGTTTTTGCGGCAAAGCCTGACCGGGCTGTTTCTGGCCTCGCTGATGCTGGCGCTGCTGGTCTATGCCGGCCAGCTCGTGTTCGGCGCGGTGCAGAGCCGCCTGGCCGACGATCCCCGGCCGCCACAGGCCCGCGAACGGGTATTCGCGGTCAACGTGCGGACCGCCCGGATGGAAACCGTCACCCCGGTTCTGCCCGCCTTCGGACAGGTGCTCAGCCGTCGCACGCTGGAGTTGCGCGCCGCCGTTGGCGGTCGGGTGATCTGGCTGGCCGAGGGGTTCGAGGATGGCGGCAGCGTCACCGCCGGGCAGGACCTGGTGCGGATCGACCCGGCCGATGCGCATTCGGCGCGGGACCGGGCGCAAAGCGACCTGCTCGATGCCGAGGCTGAACAGCGGGACGCCGCCCGCGCCCTGACCCTGGCGCGCGATGAGCTGTCCGCCGCCCGCGACCAGGAGGATCTGCGCAACCGCGCCTTTCAGCGGCAGAAGAACCTGCAAGAGCGCGGCGTCGGCACCGCCGCCACGGTCGAGACCGCCGAACTGGCGCTGGCCGCCGCGCGGCAGGCGGTGCTGGCCCGGCGGCAGGTTGTCGCCCAGGCCGAGGCGCGGGTGGATCAGGCCGCGACCCGGCTGGCGCGGATGCGTATCGCGCTGGCCGATGCCGAACGGGCGCTGTCCGACACCACCATCGCCGCGTCTTTCGACGGCACGCTGTCCAACGTGACCCTGGTCGAGGGGCGGCTGGTCTCGGCCAACGAGAAACTGGCCGAACTGATCGACCCCGACGCGCTCGAGGTCGCCTTTCGCGTCTCCACCGCGCAATACGCCCGGCTGCTGGATGCGACGGGCGATCTGGCGACGGCCCCGGTGATCGCGACGCTGGACGTCAGCGGCGCGGCGTTGCGCGCGACCGGGCGGATCAGCCGCGACAGCGCCGCGGCAGGCGACGGGCAGACCGGGCGCATGATCTACGCCCGGCTGGAGGATGCGCCGGGGTTCAAGCCGGGCGATTTCGTCACCGTGGAGGTCGAGGAACCGCCGGTCGAGCGGGTCGCACGCCTGCCGGCCTCGGCGCTGGACGCCTCGGGCACGGTGCTGGTGCTGGGTGTCGAGGACAGGCTCGAGGCGCTGCCGGTCGAACTGGTGCGCCGCCAGGGCGACGAGGTGCTGTTGCGCGGCGCCGGCCTGGCCGGGCGCGAGGTGGTGATTGGGCGCACGCCGCTCCTCGGGGCGGGGATCCGGGTGCGCCCGCTGCGCGAAGAGGCGCAGGACGAACCGCCCGAGGCGAGCCTGCTGGAACTCAGCGCGGAACGCCGCGCGCGGCTGGTCGCCTTCATTGAGGCCAACAACCGGATGCCGGATGAGGTCAAGGCCCGGGTGCTGGCCCAACTGGGCGGCGACCGGGTGCCCGCGCAACTGGTCGAGCGTATCGAATCCCGGATGGGGGGCTAGGAGATGCTGCGCGATCTGCCGCGCCCGGCGGGAGGGCTGCTCAGCTATTTCACCCGCCACAAGACCGCCGCCAACCTGCTGCTGGTGATCCTGCTGGTGCTGGGCGCGGCGGCGATTCCCAACATGCGGGCACAGTTCTTTCCCGACGTGATCGTCGATACCGTCAGCGTCGGCGTCGAGTGGGAGGGGGCCGGCCCCGAGGATGTCGACGGCGCCATCGTCCAGGTGCTGGAGCCCTCCCTGCTGGCCGTGGACGGGGTCGAGAGCACCGCCTCGGTCTCGCGCGAGGGGCTGGCGAGCATTTCGATCGAGTTCGAGCCGGGCTGGGACATGGCCCGCGCCGCCGATGACGTGCAATCGGCGGTCGATGCGATCACCACCCTGCCCGAGGAGGCCGAGGAGCCGACCGTGCGCCGTGGTGCCTGGCGCGACCGCGTCACCGACGTGGTGATCACCGGCCCGGTCGCCCCCGAGCAACTGGGCCTGTTCGCCGACGAACTTGTCACGCGGCTGTTTGCCGTCGGCGTGACCCGGACCACCATTCGCGGCGTCGCGGCCCCCGAAACCGTGCTCGAGGTGCCCTCGCGCGCGCTGATCGAACATGGCATCACCATGGCCGAGGTCGCCGCCGCCGTCGCCGCCGAGGTCGCGACGGACCCGGCGGGCGACGTGACTGGCGCCAATGCCCGCGTGCGCACCGGCAGCGAAAAGCGGACTGCCGAGGATATCGCCGGGATCGTGCTGCGCTCCAATCCCGACGGTTCGAAACTGACCATCGGCGACGTGGCCGCGATCCGGGTCGAGGGGGCGGACCGCGAACGCGCCTATTTCGTCGGTGAGAACCCCGCCATGTCGGTGCGGATCGACCGGTCGGACCGGGGCGACGCGATCAAGATCCAGCACCAGGTCGAGGATGTCGCCGCCGAAATGCAGCTGAGCCTGCCGCAGGGGGTGACGGTCGAGCTGATCCGCACCCGCGCCGAGGCGATCTCGGGGCGGTTGACCATCCTGCTGGACAACGGGCTGATGGGGCTGGTGCTTGTCGTGGCGCTGCTGTTCTTGTTCCTGAACGCGCGCATCGCCTTCTGGGTGGCGGCCGGCATCCCGGCCTCGATGTTCGCCGCCATCGCGCTGATGTATGCCTTTGGCATCACCATCAACATGATCAGCCTGTTCGGCCTGATCATCACCCTCGGCATCGTGGTGGACGATGCCATCGTGGTCGGCGAGCATGCCGATTTCCGGGCGCGGCGTCTGGGCGAGCATCCGGTCGCGGCGGCCGAGAACGCGGCGCGGCGGATGGCGATGCCGGTGCTGGCCGCGACGATGACCACGGTGATCGCCTTTTTCGGCCTCACCGCCATCGGCGGACGGTTCGGCGACCTGATCAAGGATGTCCCCTTTACCGTGATCGTCGTGCTGCTGGCCTCGCTAGTGGAATGTTTCCTGATCCTGCCCAACCACATGTCCCACGCCATCGCCCATTCGGCGAAGGAGCATTGGTACGACCTGCCGAACCGGGTGGTGAACCGGGGCTTTCGCTGGGTGCGCGACCACCTGTTCCGCCGGGTGATGACCTGGGTGGTGCGGGGCCGCTACGTGGTGCTGGCCGGGGTGATCGCGGTTCTGGCAAGCCAGTTGGCGCTGTTCATCCGGGGCGATGTGCAGTGGCGGTTCTTCAACGCGCCCGAGCGCGGCTCGGTCACCGGCAACTTCGCCATGGTCGAGGGGGCGACCCGCGCCGACACCCTGGCGATGATGCGCGAGATGCAGCGCGCCACCGAGGAACTGGGCCGGCAATACGAGGAGCGCCACGGCCGCAACCCGCTCGATTACGTCATGGCCGAGATCGGCGGTAACGCCGGGCGCGGGCTGGCCGGGGTGGATACCAAGGACACCGACCTGCTGGGCGGCATCTCGATCGAGCTGATCGACGCCGACCTGCGGCCCTATTCCAGCTTTGCCTTCGTCGCCGAGCTTCAGGATGCGGTGCGCCGTCATCCGCTGGCCGAAACGGTCAGTTTCCGCGGCTGGCGCTCGGGGCCGGGCGGCGACGCGCTGGACGTACAATTCTACGGCGCAAACGTACAAACCCTGAAGGCCGCGAGCCAGGATCTGCAGACGGCGCTGCTGCGCTACCCGGAGGTTTCTGCGGTCGAGGACAACCTCGCCTATGACAAGGAGGAGGTGATCCTCGATCTCACCGCGCAGGGCCAGGCGCTGGGGTTCACCATCGACACGCTGGGGCGGGTGTTGCGCAACCGGCTGAACGGGATCGAGGCGGCGACCTATCCCGACGGGCCGCGCAGCGCGGCGATCCGGGTCGAACTGCCCGAGAACGAACTGACCGCCGATTTCCTCGAACGCACCCAGTTGCGCACGCCCGGCGGCTTCTACGTGCCGCTGGCCGACATCGTCAGCGTCGAGCAGCGCACCGGGTTCTCCTCCGTGCGGCGCGAGAACGGGCTGCGGGTGATTTCCGTGACCGGCGACATCTCCGAGGACGACCCGACCCGCGCCAGCGAGATCCAGGAGACGCTCAAGGAAGAGATCCTGCCAAGGATCGCCAGCGAGCGGCAGGTGGAATGGACCCTGTCCGGCCTGAGCGAGCAGGAGAGCGACTTCCTGAACGACGCGCGCACCGGCCTGATCCTGTGCCTGACCGGCATCTACCTGGTGCTGGCCTGGGTGTTCGCGAGCTGGACCCGGCCGCTGGTGGTGATGGCGGTGATCCCGTTCGGCCTGATCGGCACCATCTGGGGGCATTACATCTGGGAGGTGCCGCTGAGCATGTTCACGGTGGTGGGCCTGTTGGGCATGACCGGGATCATCATCAACGACTCCATCGTGCTGGTCAGCACCATCGACCAATACGCGGAAGAACGCGGACTGATCCCCTCGATCATCGACGCCGCCGCCGACCGGCTGCGGCCGGTGCTGCTGACCACGCTGACCACGGTGCTGGGGCTGGCGCCGCTGCTCTACGAGAAATCGCAGCAGGCGCAGTTCCTCAAGCCCACGGTGATCACGCTGGTCTACGGGCTGGGCTTCGGGGTGGTGATCGTGTTGCTGGTGGTGCCGGCGCTGGTGGCGATGCAACAGGACGTGTCGCGGCCGCTGACCGCGTTGCGCCGGTCGCTGCACAATCCCAACCGGGCGCTGCGCGGCGCGGTCGTGGCGACCGCCGGGCTGCTGCTGGCCTGGTTCGCGGCGACGCTGGGCTGGGCGCTGGTGCAGGGCAGTTTGCCGGCGGCGCTTCTCGAGGCGCTGCCGGTGCTGGCGGGGCTCGACGCGATACGGGCGGCGCTGGCCGTCTTCGTTGCCGGGGCCGCGGCGATCGTGCTGGCGGTCTACCTGGTCTCGGCGCTGGTCTATGCGCGCGCGGCGCGGCGGGCCTCCCGCGCGGCCTAAGACGACAGGGCGCGGCGGCGCAGCAAGGCCAGTTCCATCACCTCGGCCACCTGCGCGCTCATCGGCAGGGCCCCGGAGCGGACCTGCTCCACCTCGACCCAGGCCACGTCGCGGGCGTCGTCATCGGCCCGGGGCGTGCCCTCGGGATCGGTGCAAAGGACAGCGGCCAGCAGGTAATGCACCGTGACCCGGCCTTGCGCATCGTGTCGGATCACGTCGACGTTGGTGAGGTACTCCACCGGGGTCGCCCGCAGGCCGGTTTCCTCGCGCAACTCGCGCCGGGCGGCCTCCAGCGCGGTTTCGCCGGGCTCGACATGACCGCCGGGAAACCCCCAGAGTCCCATGTCCGGGGATTTGCCGCGCTGGGCCAAAAGGACCCGGTCGCCCTCGACCAGGACCGCGATGGCACCAAGGCGGGGCGTGGCCGTCATTTCGCTCAGCCGGCGTCGCAGCCGCGGATATCCACCGCGTGCGCCGTGCCCAGAACGGTGATGCGGAGGGCCGAGCGGGTCAGCGCAAAGGCGCCGCCGGCCTCGTTCACCAGATCGCTGACGGCGATCAGTGTGTCGCCGCTGCGCCGGGTCTCGGTCTCGGCGGCCCAGATGCCCGGTGTGCCGGGCTCGATCACGGCAATTTCCGTGCCGCCCGCCGAGGGCATCCTGATCCGGGCCTCGACGCGCAGCCCGTCGGCGCTGGGCGTGAGGCGGCAGGTGGCGGATGTCACCCCGGCCTCGGCGGCGGAATAGGGCCGTTGAGCCAGCGCGGCGGCGATGGCGGGGTTGCGCCCGGCCTGCGGGTCGAGATCGCCATCGAAATCGAGCGTGCCGGGAATGCAGACATCGCTGCACAGCCCGAACTCGATCCGCCCGCGCAACCGCACCGGCGCGCCGTCAGCGGAGGGAGTCACCTCGACCGGCAGCACGAGCTGATGCTTGTAGCCGATGGTGCGCATGCCGTTGGTCTCGAACACCTCGGGCGCCGGCCATGTGATCGCCACATCGCGCAGGTTGCGCGAGTCGCGCCAGTCGAAGCTGGGGGGAATCCCGGCCTCGCCCGGGGCGCGCCAATAGGTCTTCCACCCGTCGGCGAGGGTCAGGCGCAGCGCGGCCAGATGGGTGCCGCGCGCGGTCGGCCCACCATCCAGCACCTCGATCCGTACAAGGGTCTCAAGGCCGTTTTCCGCCCGCGCGGGCGCGGCAAGGGCGAGGCTGACAATCAGGAGTGAGGCGAGTTTCAACATGCATCCTAAATGGCGGCTCGGGCGGCGCTTGCCAAGTCACGAGCGCGTCAATGCGCCCGAATGCGCCGCTTTGCCGCCCCGGTCTTGCGCCCGGACCGCACGGGGGTCATGTTGAAAACAAGAGGCAACCGAACCGGAGCGCACAACCATGGACTTGACCGGGAAACTCCTGATCGCGATGCCCGACATGGGCGACCCGCGCTTTGAGCGGTCGGTGGTGTTCCTGTGCAGCCACGGCGATGACGGGGCGATGGGGTTGATCGTGAACAAGCCGGCCAGGGACGTGCAGCTGTCCGACCTCCTGAAGCAGTTGGAGATCAAGCCCGACCGGCCCGAGCGTGGTCGGATGCCGGTGCATTTCGGCGGCCCGGTCGAGACCGCGCGCGGCTTTGTCCTTCATTCGGACGGCTACGACGCCAACCTGCATTCGATGAAGGTGTCGCCGGGCTTCAGCATGACCGCGACGCTGGACATCCTCGAGGATATCGCCACCGGGCAGGGGCCGGAGCGCGCGTTGCTGATGCTCGGCTATGCCGGCTGGGGGCCGGGGCAGCTCGAATCGGAGATCACGATGAACGGCTGGCTGACCACGGATGCCGATCCTGATCTGGTCTTCGGCCTGCCCGACGATGCGAAATGGGAAGGCGCGCTGAAGACACTGGGGGTCGATCCGCTGACGCTTTCGGCCAGCGCCGGTCGGGCCTGAGGCGCGGCTAGTCGCGCGGGGCCGCCGCGCGCCGCAGCCGGTCGTTGATCGCCGCACCCAGCCCGTGATCGGGGATCGGCGCCACCGCGATCGGTCTGGCCCGCGCATCGAGCGCATGCAGGTGACCAAAGAGGGCGGCCGCCGCCTCCTCCAGATTGCCTGTTGGGGAGAGGTTCAGGTCGCACACCATCGGGCCGAATCCGAGGAACAGCTCGCCCGGCTGCGGCGCCTCGGCATTCAGGCGCACCCGTTCGGCGGGGGCATAGTGCGACAGCAGCTGCCCCGGCGCGCTGATCGCATTGCCCGGGGCGTTTCGCAGCAAATCGGTGCCCAGCACCGCCTCGATCTCCTCAACCGCCACCCCGCCGGGGCGCAGCAGCGCGGGGGCGCCGGCCAGCCCGACGATGGTGGATTCCAGCCCCACCGCGCAGGGGCCGTCATCGACCACCGCCGCGATACGCCCCGAGAGACCGGCCAGCACATGCGCCGCCGTGGTCGGGCTGATCCGGCCCGAGGGGTTGGCCGAGGGGGCTGCGATCGGCCCGTCGAACGTCCGCAGCAGCGCCCGCGCCGTGGGGTGGGCGGGCACCCGCACCGCGAGGGTGTCGAGCCCGGCGGTGACCAGATCGGAAATCGCGTGTCCGGGCCGCAGCGGCAGCACCAGCGTCAGCGGGCCGGGCCAGAAGGCATCGGCCAGTTTCTGTGCCGCGTCGTTCCATGTCACATGGGTGCGGGCGGCCTCGGCATCGGCCACGTGCACGATCAGCGGGTTGAAGCTTGGCCGTCCCTTGGCGGCGTAGATCGCCGCCACCGCCCGGCCGTTGCGCGCATCGGCCCCGAGACCGTATACTGTCTCGGTGGGAAAGGCGACGAGCTGCCCGGCCGTCAGCAGCCTTGCCGCCCGGTCCAGGTCCGGGGCGCTTGCGCCAAGGTGCAGGGTTTCGATGGAGGGCATGACGATGACGCGGCGTTCTGGTTGCTTGTGGGGCGGGTGTGGCTAGGTATCGGACGGATATTGACCCATAGCCGTGCCGCCTGAAGAAGCCAAGCCCGCGCCGGCGGCGCCCCGCAGACAAGAGGATATCCATGCCCTACCGTGCCCCCGTTTCCGAGTATGAGTTCCTGTTCCGCCACGTGGTGGGATACGATCAGGTTTCGGCCACCGACCGGTTTTCCGAGGCCGATGGCGACACCGTGAGCGCGATCCTCACCGAGGCCGGCAAGATGTGCGAAGAGGTGATGGCCCCGATGCAGCGCGATGGCGATCTGCACCCGGCCCGGCTGGAAAATGGCAAGATGCGGACCTCGCCCGGATTCGCGGAGGGCTGGAAGGCGATCTCCGAGGGCGGCTGGATCGGCATGAGCGCGCCCGAGGCGCATGGCGGCATGGGGCTGCCGATGGCATTGACCACCTCGGTCAACGAGATGATGAGCGCGGCCTGCCTGTCGTTGCAACTGGCGCCGCTGATGAGCCAGGGCCAGATCGAGGCGCTGGAGCATCACGCCTCGGACGCGCTCAAGGAGCTTTACCTGCCCAAGCTGATCAGCGGCGAGTGGTCGGGCACGATGAACCTGACCGAACCGCAGGCGGGCTCGGACGTGGGCGCGCTGAGTTCCAAGGCCGAGCCGAATGGCGATGGCACCTATGCAATCACCGGGCAGAAGATCTTCATTTCCTGGGGCGACAACGATTTCGCCGAGAACGTCTGTCACCTGGTGCTGGCGCGGCTGCCCGACGGGGTGCCGGGCACCAAGGGGATCAGCCTGTTCCTGGTGCCGAAATTGCTCCCCGACGCGGAGGGCAAGCCGGGCGTGGCCAACACGCTGAAGGTGGTCAGCCTTGAACACAAGATGGGGCTGCACGGCTCGCCGACCTGCGTGATGCAGTATGACGGCGCCACCGGCTGGTTGGTGGGCGAGAAACATGGCGGCATGGCGGCGATGTTCACCATGATGAACAATGCCCGGCTGGGGGTCGGCGGCCAGGGCGTTGGCGTCGCCGAGGGCGCCTATCAGCACGCGCTGGCCTATGCGCTGGAGCGCAAGCAGGGCCGGACCCCGTCGGGTACCATCGTCGATCACGCCGACGTGCGCCGCATGCTGCTGGAGATGAAGGCGGATCTCTTCGCCTCCCGCGCGATCCTGCTGGCCTGCGCCGTGGCGATCGACATGCAGACCGCTACCGGCGAGGCCGACTGGGCGGCGCGCGCCGCGCTGCTGACCCCCATCGCCAAGGCCTTCGGCACCGACACCGGCATCCGCGTGGCCGAGACCGGCGTGCAGGTGCATGGCGGCATGGGTTTCATCGAGGAGACCGGCGCGGCGCAGTATTACCGCGACGTGCGGGTCACCGCGATCTACGAGGGCACCAACGGCATCCAGGCGATGGACCTTGTCGCGCGCAAGATGATGGATGGCGGCGAGGCGGCCTGCCGGCTGCTGGAAGAGATCCAGAAACAGGCCGAGCGTGCCCGCTGCACCCTGCCCGGACTGGCCGAGCCGGTCTGGCAGGCGGCCGAAACCATGCGCGAGGCCACCGAATGGCTGGTCTCGCAGGGTGACATGAATGATCGTTTCGCCGGCGCGGTGCCCTATCTGCGGGCCTTCGCGCGGGTGCTGGGCGGGCATTACCACCTGTCCGCCGCGGTGGCCGACAAGGACGGGCCGCGCATGGCGCTGGCACGGTTCTATATCGACCGGATGCTGCCCGAACATGCCGCGCTGCTGGCCCATGCCCAGGCCGGGGCCGAGGGGCTTTACGCACTGGGCATCGACGACCTGGCGGGGGGCTGAGCGATGGATGGTGGTCCGACCCTGACCCTGCGCTACCCCTGGGACACCCCGCCGGAGCCGGGCAAGGCCGTCGAGATCGCCGAGGGCGTGCTGTGGATGCGCCTGCCGCTGCCGATGAAGCTGGATCACGTCAACGTCTATGCGCTGGATGACGGCGACGGCTGGACGGTGATCGACACCGGGTTCGACACCGGCAAATCCCGCGAAATCTGGGGCGCGCTGCTCTCCGGTCCGCTGGCGGGAAAGCCGGTGCGCCGGGTGGTGGTCACCCATCACCACCCCGATCACATCGGCCTGGCCGGCTGGTTCCAGACCGCGCATGGCGCCGAACTGGTCACCACCCGCACCGCCTGGCTGTTTGCGCGGATGCTGACGCTGGACGTGCAGACAGAGATGCCGGAGGAAACCCGCGCCTATTACCAGGGGGCGGGCATGGACCCGGAGATCCTGGCCGAGCGGATCGCGGAACGTCCGTTCAATTATTCCGACATGGTGGCGCCGATGCCGCTGGGCTTTACCCGTGTCCAGCAGGGCGACGTGATCCGCATGGGCGGGCGCGACTGGGACGTGCACATGGGTAACGGCCACGCGCCCGAGCACGCGACGTTCTGGAGCCGGGATGACAACCTGGTGATCTCCGGGGACCAGATCCTGTCCTCGATCAGCCCCAACATCGGGGTCTACGCGACCGAGCCGCAGGCCGATCCGCTGGCCGACTGGCTGGAAGCCTGCGAACGTCTGAGCCACCTGGCCCGGCCGGAGCAGATCGCGCTGGGCGGCCACAAGCTGCCTTTTGTCGGGCTGCCCCTGCGGATGCGCCAGTTGATCGAGAACCATCACAGCGGGCTGCGGCGGTTGCTGGATTACCTGGATACGCCGAAACCCGCCTCGGCCTGTTTCGCGCCATTGTTCAAGCGCACGATCGGCAAGGGGGAATACGGGCTCGCGCTGGTGGAGGCGGTGGCGCATGTCAATCACCTCTACCACACCGGGCAGGTCACACGAACCAGGGGCGAGGATGGCGCCTGGCTCTATCAGCGCAGGGAGTGAGCGGGATGGACGACAAGATCAGGACCGCCGCCGAGGCCGAAGAAGGCGAGGCCATCCCCCGCGTTCACGAGGTGCATGCGGACCCGAAAGCCAGCCCCTGTCTGGAGGGCTTGCGGGCGGGGGCAAAAAAGCCCGCCTCCGGCAAGAGTACGGCACGCTGGGCCTATGAGCGGATCATCCTTTACATCCGCAATTTCGAAGACCAGCTCGACAACGCGCACGAGGTGGCCATGGGGTTCACCGGCGGCGATGCCGGCGTGCTGCGGATCGAAGGGATCGGCTATTTCGATCCCGATATCGTTACGTTTTACGGCAGCGATTCGAACGGCGTGCGCACTCAGCTGATCCAGCACGTGAGCCAGCTCAACGTGATGCTGCGCGCCCTGCCGAAACCGAAACCGGACAGCCCGCCGACCCGCATCGGGTTTCGCCTCGCTGCTGATCTCGACGCGGAATGACCGGGCGCGGCGTGCCTGTGCAGAAATGCAGCGGTCGCACCTAAATCCCCGAATTGACCGGGTGACAGCCCGCCGCGAATTCAGTATCCAGTTTGCGACATGACCGCATTCTAGCAGGACGGGTACCAATGGCTGAACACAAGCAGGGCGAGATGGACATCTCGGTGCAGACCGATACTTTCAACGGATTCGTGAAATTCGTCACCTGGTCGGTGGTGGCGCTGATCGTCGTGGCGCTGTTCCTGTTGATCTTCGCTTCCTGATCGGTCCGATCCCAGGCCTCACACGGGGACGTTGTACATGACGCGCTTGCTGTGCCTTTGTGCGGCCCTTCTGCTTGTCGCGGGATGTGCCGAACAGGAAATCTACGCTGACAACGAAGCCATCGCGGCGGTGTCCTACCGCGACCCCGGGCCATCGACCTTGACGCTTTACACGATGGTCAACAACCGGACCGGCAAGGGCGGGCATACCTCGCTGATGATCAACGCCTCGGAGCGGGTGATCTTCGATCCGGCGGGGTCGTTCAAGTCCCCGGTGGTGCCGGAACGGGACGATGTTCTGTTCGGTATCACGCCGGGGGTGGAGCTGGCCTATCGCGGCTCGCACGCGCGCAGCACGTTCCACGTGGTGGTCCAGACCGCCGAGGTCACCCCCGAGCAGGCCGAGATCGCTTATCGCTTGGCGTTGAAGAACGGTCCGGTTCCGGGGGTCTATTGTGCGAACGCGACCTCGAGCCTGCTCAAGCAGGTGCCCGGTTTCGAAAATATCGACGTCACCTTCTACCCGACCCGGCTGGAGCAGCAGTTCGGCAGCCTGCCCGGGGTCGAGACACGGCGGTACTTCGAGAATGACAGCCCTGACCTTGATCAGGGGATCGCCCGGAACAATGCCCGCCTGATTGCGGCGCGGCAGAACAACAGCGTCTCAGAGTAGATAAAGAAGACCGTAAAGCGTGCCCGCCCCGGAAAAGATCGCGGCGAGCACGTTCTTGGTAGCCAGCCCGACCCCGACCGTGACCAGCGCCGCCAGCAGGCGCGGCAGGTCCAGCGCGCCGCCCGTGGCCTTGGGCCAGACCACGAGCGGGGTGACCAGCGCGGGGAGGATCGCCACGGCGGTATAGCGCAGGTGCCGCAGCAGCCAGTCGGGCATGGGGCGGTCGCCCACCAGCCCGATGAATACAAAGCGCAGCGCGAAAGTGCCCACTGCCAGACCGGCGATCACGGTCCACATGGTGGCCGGGTCGAACCCGCTTTGCTCCGGGGTCATGTCCACGTCCCCTTCTTGCGCAGGACCAATTCCACGCGGGCGCCGGCGATCATGCCGGCCAGTCCCGCGACCATCAGCCCGAGGTTATACGGCAGCCCCGCCGCCAGCACCGCCACCGCGACCGACACCAGCACCGCGGCCACATGCGCGGCGGTGCGCAGCATCGGCGTGACCATGGCGAGAAAGGCGATCGGCAGCGCGAAATCCAGCGCCCAGCTTTCGGGGATGCGGGCACCAAGCAGCGCGCCGACCAGCGTGAGGCAGTACCACGCGGTTGCCACCGGCGTGACCGACCCCATGAAATACCTCATGCGCTGCGAGACGGTCAGATCTGGTTCGGTCTCGAACCTGACGACCGAACATGCATAGGATTGGTCCACCGTGAGATAGGCGGCGAAGGCCCGCTGCCACAACGGGGCGCGGCCCAGGAACGGGGTGAGCGAGGCCGAGTACATCGCCATCCGCAAATTCACCGCCAATGCCGAGGCCAGAACGATGAGCGTCGGCGCGTTCTCCTGCATCAGTTGCAGCGCGGTGAGCTGTGCGGCGCCGGCAAAGACGGTCGCGGTCAGCACCAGCGTCTCGGTCAGGTTGAGCCCCGCCTCGGTCGCCAGCACGCCGAACAGCATGCCGAAGGGCCCGGCGACCAGCACGAAGGGCGCCCCGTCGCGGAAGCCTTTCCAGTAATAAGAACCAGTGGTGGAGAAAGCCATGGCTTGTCCTTAACCTGTGCAGAGACTGCCCTATACACGAACGCAAGGGGGTGCAATTGGTCACGTCCGACAACCTTGTGAGATCCCGATGAAACAGCCGCCTGGCGTGATCCTGGCCGGTGGGCTGGCTAGCCCATCGGCAGGGCGACAAGGGGGCTGCTGGACCTGCACGGGCGGCCCGGACGGGGCTGGGATCAGCCGGGGTCGGGCAGCCCGGCGTCAAGCAGGGCGCGCAGCGGCGCCATCTCGCCGGCCCGCATCCGGCCGTCGCGTGTCACGAACATGCCGCGCAGCTCGGTGCCCTCGACCACCGCGCGCTCGCCGACGCGACCGAGATACCCCAGTGTGAGGGATTTTTTGCCCCAGTCCCGAATGGTCATGTCCAGAGTCATCATATCCCCGTCCATCGCCGGCGAGACGAAGTTCGCCCGCACGTCCATCAGGCCGATTCCCTTGGCGTCCAATTCCCGGCACAGCCGCCGATGTCCGCCCGCCGTCTTTTGAAGATAGGTGTGGAAACACCGATCGAACCAGCGGAAGTAGTTGGGATAAAAGACAATTCCGGCGGGATCGCAATGGCCGAAACTGATCTGGATATCCATCGAGAAGTCGGGGGCGGGCATGTCGTGCTCCATGTCGTGAGGAATCATGTCGTGCTGTGCAAAAGCACGAAGTGAGGGCCGGAGGAAAGCCCCCGGTGTCTTTGGGGGGGGCAGGACGTCATTGTGCGATTTTCCGGGCCGGCCCCGGCAAGATTGACCGCGGGGTCACCGCCGATATGCTGGCAGCGGGAGGATAAACGTTGATCGAACGCCCCGGAGTGGGCACAAAAGGTTAACAAAGAAAGTGCGGCACAGTCGCGCGACCAACAGGGAGGAAAAGATGAGGAAATTTATGACGCTGGCGCTTGCCGCCAGCCTGATGTCCACGGCGGCCTGGGCCGAGAGCGTGAAGATCGGCTTTGTCACCACGCTGACCACCGGCGCGGCGGTCATCGGCAAGGACATGCAGAACGCTGCCAATCTGGCGGTGGAGCACCTGGGCGGCAAGGCCGGAAACCTGGATATCGAAGTGATCTTTGCCGATGACGGGTTCGCGCCCGAGACCGGCAAGCAGGCCACCGACAAGCTGGTCAAGCAGGACGATGTTGATTTCGTTACCGGCTATATCTGGAGCCACGTTCTGCTGGCCTCGCGCAAATCGGCACTGGACGCAGGCAAGT
This sequence comes from uncultured Rhodobium sp., assembly GCA_963675285.2. Lineage (GTDB taxonomy): Bacteria > Pseudomonadota > Alphaproteobacteria > Rhizobiales > Rhodobiaceae > Rhodobium. The sequence goes on along the minus strand of CAXXGS010000002.1, from coordinate 52,416 downwards.
TCCTGATCTCGGCCAATGCCGGCCCCAGCCAGATCGCCGGCAAGCTGTGCGACGAGAACTTCTTCTCGACCTCGTGGCAGAACGACCAGACACCGATGGCGATGGGCGAGGTTCTGAACCGGCAAGGCGTCAAGTCGCTGTACGTGATGGCGCCGAACTACGCCGCGGGCAAGGACATGGTCGCGGGTGTCGAGCGCACCTTCAAGGGCGAGATCGTGGGCCGCGACCTGACCAAGTGGGGGGCCGACGCGCAGCTCGATTTCTCGGCGGAACTGGCCAAGGCTAAGGCGAGCGGAGCGGACGGGATATTTGTGTTTTATCCCGGCGCTGCGGGCGGGGCCTTTATGAAACAGTACGATCAGGCCGGGCTGAAGGATATTCTGCCGCTGTATTCGGTGTTCACGGTGGACGCGCTGTCGCTGCCCAAGCTGCAGGCGGCCAATCTGACCGGGGTTCTGGGATCGCGCACGACGCAGGAATGGGACCCGACGTTGGACAATGCCGCGAACAAGAAATTCGTGGCCGACTACAAGGCCAAATACGGCGCTTACCCGTCCTATTACGGGGCGCAGTCCTATGACGCGATCATGCTGATTGCCAGCGCGGTCGCCAAGGTGGGCAACACCGAGGACAAGGACGCACTGCGTGCGGCGCTGAAAGCGGCCGATTTCGACTCGGTGCGCGGCAAGTTCAAATTCGGCACCAACAACTTCCCGGTCGAGAACTTCTACCTGCGCGAAGCGGTGGTCGATGCGGATGGGGTCTGGACCACCAAGGTGGTCGAGACGGTCTTTGAGGATCACATCGACAGCTATGCTGCCGATTGCAAGATGTGAGCTGATCTCCTGACACTGACCGGGCCGGACGGCGCGCTGTCCGGCCCCTGCAAGACACGGGGCTTGGTTTGGACTTTTCTCTGCTGATTATTCAGGCGTTGAACGGGGTGCAGCTTGGGTTGTTGCTGTTCCTTGTGGCCTCGGGGCTGACGCTGGTGTTCGGGATCCTCGATTTCGTCAACCTCGCGCATGGCTCGCTTTATATGATGGGCGCGTTCATCTGCGCCTCGCTGACCTTTCTGTTCGGGAGTTTCGTTCTGGCGGTGCTGGTGGCGCTGCCGCTGACCGGGATACTCGGATTTCTGGTCGAGCGTTTCGTCGCCCGCCCGCTGTATGACCGGGATCATCTGGATCATGTGCTGGGCACCTTTGGTCTGATCCTCGTGCTGGACACGCTGGCGCATCTGATCTGGGGGCCGGCCGGGATTGCCGTGCCGCTGCCCGAGTGGCTTCAGGGGCAGATCGCGTTGAGCGAGACGCTGGTGATCCCGAGCTTCCGGCTGGTGATCATCGGTGCCGGGCTGGGGGCGGCCGCCGGATTGTTCTGGCTGGTCAACTACACGCGGCTGGGAATGCTGATCCGGGCCGGGGCGTCGAACCGGACCATGGTGTCGGCGCTGGGCATCGACATCCAGACGCTGTTCGCGCTGGTCTTTGCGCTGGGCGCGATGCTGGCCGGGCTGGCCGGCATGCTGATTGCCCCCATCACCGAGGCCTCGATCGGGATGGGCAACAACATTATCATCACCGCCTTTGTCGTCATCATCGTCGGCGGCATCGGCTCGATGAAAGGCGCGTTCATCGCTGCCATCCTGATCGGGCTGATCGATACCATGGGCCGGTCGTTCCTGGATGACCTGTTCAAACTGGCGATGTCGCCCGAGGCCGCCGAAACCTCGGCCCCCGCCGTTTCTGCCATGCTGATCTATATCATCATGGCGCTCGTTCTCGCCCTGCGCCCGCAGGGCCTGTTTCCGCCAAGGACCCGCTGATGACCCGAATGACCCGCCGTGGCTGGATATCGGCCGGTGTCATGGCCCTCCTGGCCGTGCTGCCGCCGGTGTTCTACCTGACCGGCAACGCCTTTTACCTCGACCTCGCGACGCGGCTGTCGATCCTGGGCATCGCCGCGGTCAGCCTGAACCTGATCCTGGGCTATGGCGGGCTGGTGTCCTTCGGTCACGCCGCCTTTGTGGGCTTGGGGGCCTATGCGGTGGGGATCCCGGCGCATCACTGGCTCTATGGCGGGATGGAGGCCCTCGCCACCACCAGCGGTTTCGTACAGATCCCCCTGGCCGTCGCCGTGACCGCGCTGTTCGCGCTGATCACCGGCGCGGTTTGCCTGCGCACCAAGGGGGTCTATTTCATCATGATCACCATGGCCTTTGCGCAGATGATCTATTACCTGATCGTGTCGATCGAGGAATACGGCGGCGACGACGGGCTGGTGATCGACACCCGCTCGGAGCTGCCGCTGATCGACCTCGACAATCCGCTGCAACTCTTTGGCCTGGCCTATGTGTCGCTGCTGGTGGCAATGCTCCTGGTGCGGATGATCACCCGCTCGCGCTTCGGCATGGTGCTTCAGGGCGCCAAGGGCAACGAGGAGCGGATGGTGACGCTGGGCTTCAACATCTATGCCTACCGGTTGACCGCCTATGTGATCTCGGGGGCGATGTGCGGCTATGCCGGCGCGCTGCTGGGCAATTTCACCACCTTCATCAGTCCCGAGATGATGGACTGGTCACGCTCGGGCGAGCTGATGTTCATGGTCATCCTCGGCGGTGCGGCGACCACGCTGGGGCCGGTGCTGGGCGCCATCGCCTTCATCGTGATCGAAGAGATCCTGTCCTCCTTCACCATCTACTGGCACCTGCCCTTCGGGTTGATGCTGATGGGCGTGGTCCTGTTCGCGCGCGGCGGGCTGATGGGGCTGTTGCGCGGGCGCGGGGAGGGCGGCGAATGACGGCGGTTCTGGAGGTTTCCGGCCTGAACAAGAGCTTCGGCGGCATCAAGGCAACCGATGACCTGACCCTTGGCGTCGAGGCCGGCGAGTTGCACGCGGTGATCGGACCCAACGGCGCCGGCAAGACAACACTGATAAGCCAGCTTACCGGAATGCAGAAACCGGACAGCGGCAGCGTCCGCTTCAAGGGGCGCGACATCACCGCGATGGCCCCCTACAAGCGGGCGCATCTGGGCATCACGCGGTCGTTCCAGATCACCTCGCTGATCCTGGGGATGAGCGTGCTGGACAATATCGCGCTGGCGCTGCAGGCGCGCGAGGGGCATTCCTTCCGCTTCATCCGCCCGGCGCATGCGCTGACGCGGCTGCGCTCCGAGGCGATGGCGCTGCTGGACCGGGTCGGGCTGGCCGACAAGGCCGAGCAGCCCACTGTCGCCTTGAGCCACGGCGAGCACCGGCACATGGAGATCGCCATCGCGCTGGCATCAAAAGCGGAGCTGATGCTGCTCGACGAGCCTATGGCAGGGCTGGGCATCGAGGAAAGCGCGCAGATGGTCGAGCTTTTGCGCGGCATCAAGGGCCGGCACACGATCCTGCTGATCGAGCATGACATGGACGCGGTCTTTGCCCTGGCCGACCGGATTTCGGTGCTGGTCTATGGCCATATCATCGCCACCGGCCGCCCGGACGAGATCCGTGGCAACGAGGCGGTGCAGCATGCCTACCTGGGCGAGGAGTAGCCGATGCTGGTGCTGGACAATCTCACGACGCATTACGGCTCCAGCCAGGCGCTGTTCGGGGTCAGCCTGAGGCTGGAGGCGGGGCAGGTGGCGACGCTGCTGGGCCGCAACGGCATGGGCAAGACCACCACCATCAACTCGATCATGGGGATCGTGAAACCCAGCGGCGGCTCGATCACCTTCGACGGGCAGGAACTGGTCGGGCGGCCCAGCTTCAGGACCGCCAATCTGGGGCTGGGTCTGGTGCCCGAGGGGCGGCAGATCTTTCCCAACCTGACGATGATGGAAAACCTGGTGGCGACCGCGAGCAACCACCTGAATACCCCCGACCCCTGGACGGTGGAGAAGGTCTTTGCCCTGTTTCCGGAACTGGAGACGCGGGTGGGCTCGATGGGCAACCTGCTGTCCGGGGGCGAGCAGCAGATGCTGGCCATCGGCCGGGCGCTGATGACCAATCCCCGGCTGTTGATCCTCGACGAGGCGACCGAGGGGCTGGCACCGCTGGTGCGGCAAAAGATCTGGCATGCGCTGAGCGAGATCGCCGGGAAGGGGATGTCGATCCTGGTGGTCGACAAGAACCTCAAGGACCTGCTGCGCATCGCCGACCGGCATTTCATCATCCAGCGCGGACGGGTGGAATGGCAAGGCAGCAGCGCCGAGCTGGAGGGCAACGGTGAGGTGCGGCAGAAGTACCTGGGGTTCTGAGGCGGCACGGTGAGACAGGGGGCTGTCCGCCCCCTCGCGGCCCGGGGGCCGCTCCCCCCGAGAGTATTTCGGGCCAGAAAAAGAGCCGCCGGAAAACGACGTGCCCCCGCTCAGCGGCCCTTGAACACCGGCTTGCGCTTTTCAAGGAAGGCCGTGACCCCCTCGACGAAATCGGCGCTGTTGCTCAGGGCGGTCTGTTCCACCGCCTCGGCGCTGATCGCGTCGCCGTAGGAGAGCCCGTCCATCCGCCGCATCAGCCGCTTGGCGGCGGCGGCGGCCAGCGGGGCGCCGGCTGCGATGCGACCGGCCATGGCCTGTGTCGCGGCGTCGAGACTGTCGGCGGGGTGGAGTTCGTTCACCAGCCCCAGGTCCAAGGCCTCCTGCGCCGGGATCTTGCGCCCCTCTAGGATCGCTTGCAGGGCGCGGCGCGGGCCCATGGCGCGCTCCAGCAGCCAGACGTTGCCACCGTCGGGAATGAGCCCGATCGCCGCGAAGGCCAGATAGAGCGTGGCGTCCTCGGCCATCGCGACCAGATCGCAGTTCAGTGCAAGGGCGGCGCCGATTCCGGCGGCAGAGCCGTGCACCTGCGCGATCCAGATCTTGGACGAGGCGGCAATGCCGGTCAGGATCGGGCGATACTCGGTCTCGATCTGCTGATGCACCGGGGGATTGAGCCCCTCTGTCAGGTCGGCGCCGGCGCAGAACCCGCGCCCCTCGCCGCGCAGGATGACGACGCGGATGGCGGCGTCCGTCTCCAGTTCCGACACGGCGCGGCGCAGCGCGTCGCGCAGCGCGGTGTCGAGCGCGTTGAAGGCGGCGGGCCGGGTCATGGTGACGGTGGCGATTGGGCCGTCGCGGGTGAGGGTCAGGGCGGTGTCGGTCATGTCAGGGCCTTTCGGGCTCAGGTCAGGGCACCGGCGGCGCGCAGGCGTGCCAGCGTCTCGGCATCGCAGCCGGCCTCGGTGAGCAGCGCCTCGGTCTCGGCACCGGGCGCGGCGGGGCGGCCCGGCGGGGCGGGGGGCGTGCGGTCGAACCGCGGCGCGGGGGCGGCCTGGGTCACACCGTCGATTGTCGTGAAGGTGCCGCGCGCGGCGAGATGGGGATGCGTTGGCGCCTCCGACCAGGTCAGGATCGGGGCGACGCAGGCGTCGGAGCCGGCGAAGATCGCGGCCCAGTCATCGCGGGTCTTGCGGGCAAAGACGCGGGCGTATTCGGCGCGGCGCTCGGGCCATGTCGCGGCCTCCATCTGGGTGGCTTTGTGATCCTCGGGCAGGCCGGCGAGGCGGACCAGTTCGGCAAAGAACTGCGGTTCCAGCGGGCCGACCGAGAGGAACTTGCCATCGGCGCATTCATAGGCGCGGTAGAACGGCGCGCCGCCGTCCAGCAGGTTGGATTCCCGCGCCTCACTCCAGTGCCCACGGGCGATCCACGTATGGATCAGCCCCATCAGTGCCGAGGCGCCATCGACCATGGCGGCGTCGATGACCTGCCCCTTGCCGGAGGCCTGGCGTTCAAACAGGGCGGCCATGATGCCGAACAGCAGGAACATGGTGCCGCCGCCGTAATCCGCCCCGATGTTGAGCGGCGGGGTGGGCACGTCATCGCCCTTGCCGGTGGCGTGCAGGAACCCGGTCAGGCCGAGATAGTTGATGTCGTGCCCCGCCATTTGCGCCATCGGGCCGGTCTGGCCCCAGCCGGTCATGCGGGCAAAGATCAGGCCGGGATTGCGGGCGTGGCAGTCTTCCGGCCCCAGCCCCATCCGTTCCATCACACCGGGGCGGAACCCCTCGATCAGCACATCGGCGCGGTCGATCAGGGTTCGCGCCGCCTCGATCCCCTCGGGCGTCTTGAGGTTCAGCGCGGCGGAGCGTTTGCCGCGATTGTTGATGTCGGTGGGATCGGCTGCGGCCGATTTGCGGGCGATCAGCACCACCTCGGCGCCGAGATCGGCGAGTAGTTGACCCGCCAGCGGGGCGGGGCCGATGCCGGCCATTTCCACCACGCGCAGGCCTTTGAGCGGGCCGCTCATGCCGCCAGTTCCGCGCTGTGACGCAGCTTGTCGAGGGCCGTGGGTGAAACCTTGAAACGGTCGCCCCAGATCTCGGCCAGCTGATTGGCGCGGGCGGCAAAGGCGTCAATGCCGATGCCACGGATGAACTGGATCGCGCCGCCGGTATGGGCCGGGAAACCGATGGCGAAGATGCCGCCGAGGTTGGCCTCCACCTCCGTGTTCAACACCCCCTCGTCGAGGCAGCGCAGGGTTTCGATGGCCTGACGGTAGAGCAGCCGGTCGACGGCCTCCTGCACCGGGATCTCCGCGTTGCCCTGCGCGAATTGCGACAGCCCGGACCAGAGCGATTTGGAGCCGTCGGCGGCATAGTCATAGAACCCGCCGCCATAGTGGCGCCCGCCGCGATCCTGTTCGATCATCGCATCGACAATCTCGCGCGAGGCGGTGTTGTCGGCGCCAAAGCCGCTCTTGACCCCCAGCCGGGCATCCAGCGCCTCATGCGTCTTGCGCACCTTTTGCGACAGCACCAGCGAGGTCTCGTCATGCACCGCCAGCGGACCCACCGGCATGCCGGCCATCCAGCCGGCGCGTTCCAGCGCAACCGGGGACATGCCGTCGCGCAACAGCGCCAGCCCCTCGTCCAGATAGGTGCCGAACACGCGCGAGGTAAAGAAACCCCGGCTGTCGTTCACCACGATGGGCATGTAGCCGATCTGCTGGACATAATCATAGGCCTTGCGCAGGGTGTCGGAACTGGTCTTTTCGCCCATGATGATCTCGACCACCTTCATCTTGTCGACCGGGCTGAAGAAATGCAGCCCGATGAAGCGGCTGGGATCGGGGCAGAATTCGGCCAGCACGGAAATCGGCAGGGTCGAGGTGTTGGAGCCATAGATGCCGTCCTCGGACAACTGCCCGAAGGTGGCGCCGATCACCTTTTCCTTGAGGTCGATATCCTCGAACACCGCCTCGATGATGATGTCGGTGCCGGCATAGGCGGCGTCATCGGTGGTCGGGGTGATCCGCGCCAGCAGCGCCTCTTTCTGCGCCTCGCTCATCCGGCCGCGCTTCATCCGCTTGGCGGCGAGGGTGGCGGAATAGGATTTGCCCTTTTCGGCATTGGCCAGTTCGGTGTCCTTCAGCACCGTCGCCAGCCCGGCCGAGGCATGGGCCCAGGCGATGCCGCTGCCCATCATGCCGGCGCCGAGGACGGCGGAGGAGGTCGCGCGCCATGCCGCGCCCTCGGGGCGCACCTTGCCCGACTTGATTGCCTGCGTGCCGAAGAAGAAGGTGCCGATCGCCGCCTTGGCCTGCGGAGTGACCACCAGCGCGCAAAGGCCGCGGCTTTCCGCCCGCAGCGCCGCCTCGAACCCCATCCGCATCGAATTGACCGCGATGTCGAGGATCTTTTCCGGCGCTGGCATCAGCCCGCGGGTCTTCTTGTAGAGCATGGCCGGGGCGGCGACGATGGTTTGCCGCACGCGCGGGTGCAGCGCATCGCCGCCGGGATAGCGGAACCCTTTCTGATCCCAGGGCTGGCTGTGCGCCCCCGGGTTGGCCTTGATCCAGGCCTTGGCGGAGGGGATCAGCGCGTCGCGGGTTTCGACGATCTCGTCGACCATCCCTTCCTTCAGCGCGGCGGCGGGTTTCACCGGCTTGCCTTCCAGCAGGTGCGGCAGCGCCTTTTCCAGCCCCAGCAGCGCGGTCAGCCGCACCACGCCGCCAGCGCCGGGCAGCAGCCCCAGCGTGACCTCGGGCAGGCCGACAATGGCTTTGGGGTCATTCACCACGATGCGGTGGTTGCAGGCGAGGCACAGCTCGTACCCGCCCCCCAGCGCCGCGCCGTTGATCGCGGCGACGATGGGCACAGGCAGTTTTTCCATCGCGCGAAACGGCGCCTTGTTGGCCTCCAGATAGCGCAGGGTCTCTTCCCCCGCATCGTCGATGGCGCGCAGCATGTTCAGGTCGCCGCCGGCGAAAAAGGTTGTCTTGGCCGAGGCAAAGACCACGCCGGTCAAACCTTCTTCGGCCTGCAGCCGCCCGAGGATCTCCTCCATCATCGGCACGTAGCGGCTGTTCATGGTGTTGGCCGACTGGCCTTCCATGTCGAGGGTGACGGTGACGATGCCGTCGGCATCCTTGTCGTAGGTGTAATCGCTCATGTCCGTTCCCCCCTCACACGCGCTCGATGATGCTGGCGATGCCCATGCCGCCGCCGACGCACATGCAGATCAGCGCGCGTTTCAGGTCGCGCCGCTCCAGCTCGTCCAGCATGGTCGAGACGAGGCAGCCGCCGGTTGCGCCCAGCGGGTGACCCATGGCGATGGCGCCGCCCACCACGTTGAGTTTCTCGTCAGGCACGTCCAGATCCCGTTGCAGCCGCAGCGCGACCGAGGCAAAGGCCTCGTTGATCTCGACCAGGTCGATGTCGTCGATGGTCAGCCCGGCCTTGGCCAGCGCCTTTTTCGACGCCGGACCGGGACCGGTCAGCATGATGGTGGGATCGGTGGCGGTCAGCGCGATGGAGACCACCCGCCCGCGCGGCGTCAGCCCCAGGTCCTTGCCCGACTGCTCGTTGCCCAGCAGGATCAGCGAGGCGCCGTCGACGATGCCCGAGCTGTTGCCGGGGGTATGCACGTGGTCGATCCGCGCCACATCCGGGTACTTGGCCAGCGCCACGTCGTCGAACCCGAGCGCGCCGGGCATGGCGAAGGAGGGTTTCAGCGCGCCCAGCTTCTGCATGTCGGTGTCGGGCTTGATGAAATCGTCGCGCTTGAGGATGGCGATGCCGTTCTCGTCGCGCACCGGCACGACCGAGCGGTCGAACCAGCCCGCGTCGCGCGCCTGTGCCGCGCGCCTTTGGCTTTCCAGCGCAAAGGCGTCGACGTCGTCGCGGCTCCAGCCCTCGATGGTGGCGATCAGGTCGGCGCCGATGCCTTGCGGCACGAAGCCGGTCTGCATCGCGGTTTCGGGATCCTCGGCAAAGGGGCCGCCGTCGGCGCCCATCGGCACCCGGCTCATGCATTCGAACCCGCCGGCACAGACCATGTCCTCCCAGCCTGACGCGATCTTGGCGGCGGCGGTGTTGAAGGTGTCCAATCCGCTGGCGCAGAACCGGTTAAGCTGCGCGCCGGGCACGGATTCGTCCCAGCCCGCCTTTTGCAGCGCGATCTTGGGCAGCACCGCGCCCTGCTCCATCACCGGGGTCACGCAGCCCAGCATCACGTCATCGACGCGGGCCGTGTCCAGATCGTGCCGCGTCTGCATTTCGGTCAACAAGGTGGTCACCATGTTCACCGGCTTGACCTCGTGCAGGCTGCCGTCGGGCTTTCCCTTGGATCGGGGCGTGCGGATTGCGTCGTAGATATAGGCTGTTTCGGTCATCTGGGTCTCCTCCCGGATTCATGGACGCGCCCGGGTGCGGCCGGGCGGGCGTTGCGGCGGATTTGAACAGGCGGGCCGAAACCAAGTCAACGGCGCCCCGGCGCCGTTTCGGGCGCGTGACGTAACGATGTTTCGCGGTTTCGCGTGGTGGCCGGCACCCGGCGGTTCGGGGGCCATGCGACGTGGTGCTTGACAGGATGGCAAAGCGCAGAAACCTTGACTGGGCGATCAGTCAGGATTCGGGGAGGGGGTCTGATGACGTCACATGCCGCCCGCATCGGCCCGCGAACGGGCCATGGCGAAAGCCGGCAGGACGCGATCCTGGACGCAGCCGAGCGCGTGTTCGCCGCCGATGGCTACCAGGGCGCGGCGATGCGGGCGATCGCCGAGGCGGCCGGCGTGGCGCAGGGGCTGATCCACTATCACTTCAAGACCAAGGAAAAGCTGTTCGAGGCGATGGTCGTCCGCCGCTCGGGCCAGATCAACGAACGCCGCGCGGCGCTGGTGGCGGAGCTGTTCGCGCAGGGTGATCCGCCGCGACTGGAGCAGATCGTCGAGGCCCTGTTTCGCCCCACCATCGAGACCGGGCTGGACCTGGCCCGCGACGGCGGCGCCTTTGCGCGCATCCTGGTCTCTTTCGCCAACTCGGCGGACCCGCGCGACCAGAGGCTGATCGAGGCCCATTACGACCCGATCGCGCGGACCTTCATCGACGCGCTGATGCGGATCGAACCGGGGTTGAGCCGGGCCGACGCGGTCTGGGCCTACATGTTCGCGATCGGCGTCGGCATGACGATGATGGCCAAGACCGGCCGCCCCGCGCGGCTGTCCGGCGGGGTCTGCGATGATGGCGATGCCGAGGCGATGCTGAGCCGCATCGTGCCCTTCATCTGCGGTGGGGTGCGGGCCTTGGTCGAGAACTGACGAACGACAGGTTCATCCAATACGGGAGGAGAGGATGATGAAAACGATAAGGACAGGGCTGCTGGCCGCCGTTGTGGCGCTGGGCGGATGGGGCGCCGCGCCGATGGCGCAGGCGGCGGACATGAGCGTGACCATCGTGGCCGGTCACCCGCCGGTGTTCCGCTGGGTCAAACACGCCAGCCAGACCTTCATTCCGGCGGTCGACGCCGCGCTCGAAGGGACCGGCCATTCGATCACCTGGTCCGAGCAATACGGCGGCTCGCTGGCCAAGGTGGGCGATGAGCTCGAGGCGGTGGAAGAGGGGCTGGCCGAGATCGGGCTGGTCTCGTCGCTGTTCGACCCGGCCAAGCTGAGCCCGCAGAACGTGACCTATTTCACGCCCTTCGTGTCCAGCGATTCCACGCTTGTCAGCTCGTGGATGGACGAGTTGCAGCACAGCAACGCCGACATGCGCGCGGCCTGGGAGGAGAACGGGCTGGAATACCTCGGCGGTGGCATCGGGATCGACGATTACCTGTTGATGACCAATTTCCCGGTCAATTCGATCGACGATCTCGACGGCCACAAGATTGCCGCGCCCGGCCCGGCGGTGAACTGGCTCAAGGGCACCGGCGCGGTGGGGGTCTCGGGCAACCTGACCACCTATTACAACGAGATCAAGACCGGCGTGTACGATGGCGTGATCGTCTTTGCCTCGGCCGCCTTGCCGGGCAAGCTCTACGAGGTGGCGCCCCATATCACCAAGATCGGGTTCGGCGCGCAATACGCCGGCGGCCTCGCGGCCAACAAGGATTGGTACGACAGCCTGCCACCCGAGGTGCAGGTGGCGCTCAAGGCGGCGGCCAAGGCCGACGCCGAGGCCTATCAGCAGGATCTCGATGCCAGCGTGACCAAGTTCCTCGGCCTGATGCAGGAGCAGGGCGCGACCCTGACCCAGGTCGACCAGGCCTTCCGCGAGGAATGGGCCGCCGGAATGGACAACGTGGCGCGGCTCTGGGCCGATCAGCTTGATGCCGAGGGCAAGAATGGCAGTGCCGTGCTCAAGGCCTACATGGACACCATGCGCGCCGCCGGGGCCACCCCGGTCCGCAACTGGGATCAGGAGTAGGGGCAGCGCGGCGCCCGGATCCGGGCGCCGCATCCCCTAGGCACGCATGAACACCCGTTCCCCTCAACACGCCGGCGGCCCCACGCTGCCGCGCTGGTTCCTTGCCCTGCGCCGCATGGTCGATCTGGTGACCGGCGGGCTCAACGTGGCCGGCACCCTGCTGATCCTGGCGTTGATGCTGCTGGTCAACGCCGACGTGATCGGGCGCGGGGCGTTTTCCGCGCCGATTTCCGGGGTTCCGGAAATGGTCTCGATGTCGATCGTCGCCATCGTCTTTCTTCAGATCGCCCAGACCTTTCGCAAGGGGCGGCTGACCCGCGCCGAGGCGCTGATCACCACGCTCCGCGCCCATGCGCCGCGCCTGTCGCTGGGGCTGGAACTGGTCTTTGCCATCGCCGCGGCCGCGCTGGTCTGGATCCTGTTCTCGGCCTCGCTGCCGCTGTTTGAAAAGGCATGGGTGCGCGGCACCTACGAGGGGACGGTGGGCGATTTCACCGCGCCGATCTGGCCGGTCAAGCTGATCATCCTCGTGGGCTGCGCCGCGCTCTGGGTGCAGCTTGTGCTTTCGGCCTTTGAGACCCTGTTGCGACTGCTGACCAGAGAGGACCGCGCATGACCCCGTTCGAGATCGGGCTGACCTCTTTCGGGGCCATGGTGGTGATGGTCTACCTCGGGTTCTGGGTGCCCTTCGCGCTGATGCTGTCCTCCTACGTGGGCGTCTGGATGATCAAGGGATCGCCGCTCTTGGCGGGCAAGCTGCTGGCGCTGGCGGCCTCGGAAACCGTCTCCAGTTATTTCTTCGGCGTGGTGCCGTTGTTCGTGCTGATGGGCTACCTGGTGTCCGTCACCGGCATGGGGCGCGACGCCTTCGACGTGGCCCACCACCTGTTCCGCCGATTTTCCGGCGGCCTCGGTATCGGCACGGTGGGGGCCAACGCGATCTTTGCCGCGATCACCGGCATCTCCATCGCCTCGGCTGCCGTGTTCACCCGCATCGCGGTGCCCGAGATGATCCGCCACGGTTATTCGCCGCGCTTTTCGGTCGGGGTGGTGGCGGGTTCCTCGGTGCTGGGGATGCTGATACCCCCCAGTTTGCTGCTGATTTTGTACGGTTTGCTGACCGAGCAATCGGTGGGGGACCTGTTCATCGCGGGGGTGATCCCCGGGCTGCTTCTGGCCGCGATATTCGGCGGCAGCATCTGGCTGACCGCGCGCATCCGGCCACAGGCGCTGGGCGCGGCGCATGGGGCGGACGACATGCCGGTGCTCAGCCGGGGCGAGGTGGCGCGCAAGGGCCTGCCGATCGCCACGCTGATCGGGCTGGTGCTGGGCGGCATCTACGGCGGCTTCTTCACCCCGATCGAGGCCGGCGCGGTCGGCTGCCTTGGCGCCATCGTCATCGGGCTGGCCCGCCGCAGCCTGTCGGCGCGGGATTTCTGGCAGGTTCTGACAGATACCGGGCTGGTGACCGCCGCGATTTCCTTCCTGATCATCGCGGCGCAGATGTATTCGCGGATGCTGGCGCTCTCGGGTGTGCCGCTGGGCTTCGGCGAATTCGTGGCCCATGCCGATATCGGCTTCTGGGGCGTGATCCTGGCCTATGTGGCGCTGGTCATCGTGATGGGCACGATCCTCGACAGTTCCTCGATCATGCTGATCCTGGTGCCCTTGATGTTGCCGGTGCTGACGCAGATGGGGGTGGATCTGATCTGGTTCGGCATCATCACCATCGTCGCGGTCGAGATCGGGCTGCTGACGCCCCCCTTCGGCATTTCCGTCTTTGTCATCAAATCCGCGCTGGACGATCCCGACATCCCGCTGGGCGAGATTTTTCGCGGCGCCGCCCCCTTCGCGCTGATGATGGGGGTGCTGCTGGCGCTGGTGATGATCTTTCCCTCTCTCGCAACCGTTCTTGTGCATTAGATAAAGGAGGCTGCCCATGGCACGCCGTTACGTCGATCTCTCCGTTCCCCTCGAAATGGGTATCGTGTCGGACCCTCCGATCATGCTGCCGCAGATCGAGTACATGACCCACGACCAGACCGCCGAGCAGGTGATGGCCTTCTTCCCCGGTTTGAAAAAGGAGGATCTGCCGGGTGGCGAGGGCTGGGCGGTGGAACGGCTGAGCATCGCCACCCACAACGGCACCCATCTGGACGCGCCCTATCACCACCACTCGACCATGAGCAACGGCGAGCGGGCGATCACCATCGACGAGGTGCCGCTGGAGTGGTGCTTCAACCCCGGCGTCAAGCTGGATTTCCGCCACTTCGACGACGGCTATGTCGTTTCCGCCAAGGACGTGGAGGCGGAGCTGAAACGCATCGGCCACGATCTGCAACCGCTGGACATCGTCGTCGTCAACACTTCGGCCGGCGATCATTACGGCAAGGACGACTACCTTGTGAAAGGCTGCGGCATGGGGCGCGAGGCCACGCTCTACCTGCTCGAGCGCGGGGTGCGGGTGACCGGCACCGATGCCTGGTCGTGGGACGCCCCCTTTGCCCTGACGGCGCAGGAATACGCCAAGAGCCATGACCCCTCGATCATCTGGGAGGGGCACCGCGCCAGCATGGATATCGGCTATTGCCACATGGAGAAGCTGACCAATCTCGATCAACTGCCCGGCGACGGGTTCGAGATTTCCTGCTTCCCCTACAAGATCAAGGCCGCCAGCGCCGGCTTCACCCGTGCCGTGGCGATTTTCGAGGAGGACTGAGATGAGGCTTGCAACCGTCTGCCACGAGAGCCGCGACCGCGTGGTCGCCGCGCTGCCCGATGACCGGCTGGTCGACCTGTATCTGGCCGCCGAACTGGCCGGCGAGGAGACCGCGCATTTCGTCGACATGATGGCGGTGATCTATGGCGGCGACGAGGCGCTGGCGCTGGCCCGCGCGCTGATCGCGACCGCCGATGACCGCGCGATCCTGCTGCAAGGCGAGGTAGCGTTTCGCCCGCCGCTGATGCCGGTGCAGTACCGCGATTGCCTGGTGTTCGAGGAACATCTGTTCAACTGCCTGCGCGCCTTTGGCCAGCCCGAGCCGCAATTGCCCCCGGTGTGGTACGACCAGCCGATTTATTACAAGGGCAACCGGCTGTCCTTCATCGGTCACGGGCAGGACGTGATCTGGCCCGGCTATGCCGAACATCTGGATATCGAGTTGGAACTGGCGATCGTCGTCGGCAAGAAGGGCAAGGATATCAAGGCCGACGCGGCCGGGGAGTACATCTTCGGCTATAGCATCCTCAACGATGTCTCGGCCCGCGATGCCCAGATGAAAGAGATGCCGGGGCAACTCGGCCCGGCGAAGGGCAAGGATTTCGACACCGGCAACATCCTCGGCCCCTTCATCCTGACCGCCGACGAGGTGGCGCATCCGGTGGCGCTGGACATGGAGGCGCGGGTCAACGGGGAACGCTGGGGTGGCGGCAACAGCGGCCAGATGCAGCATGATTTCGGCCGGATTCTGGAGCATATCTCGTCCTCTGAAACGCTCTACCCCGGCGAGGTGATCGGCTCGGGCACCGTCGGCACCGGCTGCGGGCTGGAGATTGGCAAGCGGCTGGCACCCGGCGACCGGTTCGAACTGGAGATCGAGGGGATCGGCGTTCTGGCCAACCGGATCGTCAGAGGCTGAGCGGGGCGCCCCCGGTCTGGCAGTCGGCGCGCCTGTGGAGGCCGGGGGAGCCTCCGGCGGGAGTATTTGAAAAAGAGAAGAAGCGGGGGGGCGCCGGATTTGTCGGGCCGTGCTGACGCCATGTTTTTCTGGACAGGGGCGCGGCGATCCCGCCTGCTGGAGAAAAGCGCAGGGGAGGGCGTGATGGAATTCGACTACGTGATCATCGGCGGGGGATCGGCGGGTTCGGTTCTGGCCGCGCGGCTGAGCGAGGACCCGAAGGTCAAGGTTTGTCTGCTGGAAGCGGGCGGCGCGGGCAAGCACATCCTGATCCGCGCGCCGGCGGGTGTGGTGGCGATGCTGCCGGGGCATGGCAAGATCAGCAACTGGGCTTATCAGACCGTGCCGCAAGCCGGGCTGAACGGGCGTCGCGGCTATCAACCGCGCGGCAAGGCGCTGGGCGGGTCGAGCGCGATCAATGCCATGCTCTATGTGCGCGGGCATCGCTCGGACTATGACGGCTGGGCCGATCTGGGCTGCGATGGCTGGTCCTGGGACGAGGTGCTGCCCTATTTCCGCCGCGCAGAGAACAACGAGAATGGGGGTGATGCGGTTCATGGCGATGCCGGGCCGTTGCAGGTGTCGGATCAGAAGGATCCGCGCCCGATCAGCCGGGCTTTCGTCGAGGCGGCGGCGGAGATGCAGCATCGGCGCAGCGCCGATTTCAACACCGGCGACAACGAGGGGGTCGGCCTGTACCAGGTGACCCAGTTCCACGATCCGGCGCGCAATGGCGAGCGCTGCTCGGCCGCGGCGGCCTATCTGCATCCGGTGATGGACCGGCCCAACCTGACGGTGATCACCCGCGCCCATGCCACCCGCATCCTGTTCGACGGCAAGCGCGCGACAGGTGTCGCCTATCGGCGTGGACGCGCGGAGAAGGAGGTGCCCGCGCGGCGCGAGGTGCTGCTGTGCGGCGGCGCCTTCAACTCGCCGCAACTGTTGCAATTGTCCGGCGTCGGCAACCCCGACGAGTTGCGCCCGCACGGGATCGAGACGGTGCATGCGCTGCCCGGCGTCGGCCGGAACCTGCAGGACCACCTCGATTTCATCCTCGCCTACAAGAGCCGAGACACCGATAATTTCGGAATCGGCGCAAGGGCCACCGCGAACCTTGTCAGGCACATCCTGCGCTGGCGGCGCGACGGCGGCGGCATGGTGGCCACGCCCTTTGCCGAGGGGGCGGGGTTTCTCAAAACCGACCCGGCGCTGGACCGCCCGGATATCCAGTTGCACTTCGTGATCTCCATCGTCGACGATCACGCCCGCAAGCTGCACCTGGGCCACGGGTTCAGCTGCCATGTCTGCGCGTTGCGCCCGCACAGCCGCGGCACGGTCACGCTGGAAAGTGCCGATCCGCTGGTGGCGCCCGCGATCGACCCGGGGTTCCTCTCCGATCCGCGCGACCTGGAGACCACGATCAAGGGTGCCCGGATGGCGCGCGCGATCCTGCAGGCCCCGGCGCTGGCGCCCTATCGCGACAAGGAGCTTTTCGGGCTGCACAACGGGATGAGCGATGCCACCTGGGAAAGTCATATCCGCGCCCGCGCCGATACCATCTATCACCCGGTCGGCACCTGCCGGATGGGCGTGGACGAGATGGCGGTGGTCGATCCCGCGCTGCGGGTGCGCGGGCTGGAGGGGCTGCGGGTCGTCGATGCCTCGGTGATGCCGACGCTGATCGGCGGCAACACCAATGCCCCCACCATCATGATCGCGGAAAAGGCCGCCGACATGATCCGCGCGGCGTGAGACAGCTCAGCCCGTCGCGCGCTCCAGCGCGCGGGCGACCAGCCCGGGCAGATCATCGAAATGACCGAACCGGGCAAGGTGCGGCAACGCCTCGACCGGCTGCTTGCGATAGCCCTCGGTGAACAGCAGGAAGGGAACCTGCGCCCGCTCGGCGGTCTCGGCGTCGACCTCGCTGTCGCCGACATAGAGCCCGTCGCGCCCGAGCGCGGCGAAGGCGGCCCGCAGGGGCGCGGGATCGGGTTTCCTGACCGGCAGGCTATCGCCGCCGATAACCACCTCGAAATACCCGGCAAGATCGAGCCGCGCGAGGATGTCGCGCGCCGGTGCGGCGGGCTTGTTGGTGCAGACGCCAAGGATGCAACCACGCGCACGCAGGCTGTCCAGCGCCTCGGTCAGCCCGGGATAGGGCAGGGTGCGCGCAGTGCTTTCGGCGTCGTAAAACGCCAGCGTGCGCGCGGTCAGCTCCGCGTGCCGCTCCATCGGCAGATCGCGGGCGCGCATGGCACGCTCCACCAGCTTGGGCAGACCGTTGCCGATGAAGGAGATGACCGTCGGCAGATCAAGCGGCAGCCGCTCCTCGCTCTCCAGCATCCTGTTGGCGGCGGCGCGGATATCGGGCGCGCTGTCCACCAGCGTGCCGTCGAGGTCGAAGATGATCGCGGTCACGCCGCCCCCTTCCATTTGATCTAAGACCCCGTCGAGGGGATCTGTTCGGCCGGTCCCTGACCGGTCTCTGCAACCTGTTTCATCGCCTCATAGAGGTCGCGGCGCAACTCCGGCGCGCCCGCCTGCTTGTGCGAGGCATCGAGATGGCTGCGATATTGCAGCCCGAGATCGGAATTGAAACCGAAAAAATCCGGCGTGCAGGCAGCCCCGGAGGCCTGCGCGGCGCGCTGATCCGCGTCGTGGAGGTAGGGAAAGGGGAAACGCCTGGTTCTCGGCCAGCTTGCGCATGTTGTCGAAACTGTCGGCGGGATAGGTCGCAGCATCGTTGGAACGGATCGCCCCCCAAGCCCATCTGAATCAGCGCGCGCGCATCGCGCCGGATTATCTTCCGCAATGGTTTACGTTGGCGTGATGCGCCAAGGGTGTCTTTGCCCGGATCATGGCCGGTCCAGCAGTCGAACACCGCGAAGAGAAGGCGGTCATGATCCGCTCTTGATTGCGACGCAATCAACTGCCTGAAAGTGGACGCGACCTATCTGAAAGCGCACCGTACAGCGTCCGGTTTGGGCAAATAAAAAGTGGACGTGGACGCCTGATTGGTCGGACCAAAGGCGACATGACCAAGGCCATGGTCAACACGAACACCGTAATCGCCGCTCAACCCTCCGGCTGACGCGGTGACACGCTTGGTGCGTTAGATACACAAGGCTGGAAATACTCCGGGGAGCTTGAGGGGCTGGCCCCTCGATTACACCTCAACGCCGGGCCCCCACCAGGTGCCGCAATACCGCGCCGGTCTCGAAGACCGCCTGCCGCAGCCCGGTGAACCGCTCTGCGTAGGCATCGCTCACCGGCACCGGCAGGCCGCCCTCGTCGCCGCTCAACAGCGCCCCGGCCAGATCGCGCCCGAACAGCGTGCCCGGCCCGATCCCGCGCCCGGAATAGCCGAACACGCTCAGCGCCCCCGCGCCCAGCCGCACGAGCTTGGGCAGGTGGTCGGCGGTCATCGCGATGCGCCCGCACCAGGCATGTTCCAGCGGTTGCCCTGCCAGCGCCGGGAACAGCCGGGCCAGCGCCCGCCCGGCCCAGCCGCGATGCAGCCCGCTGCCCGCATGCCCCAGGTCCCCCATCGCCCCGATCACCAGCCGCCCGGCCGCGTCCATCCGGAACGAGGTCATGATCAGCCCGGTGTCCCAGCCGCCCTCGCCGCCCGGCAGGAGGTCGGCGCGCAGCGCCTCGGGCAGGGGCGCGGTGGTCAGCTGGAAAAAATGCACCGGCGTGTAGGAGGGCGCCGGCAGACCGGCGCAGCCAAGGTGATAGGCATTGGTCGCCAGCAACAGCGCCCTGGCCCGCACCGTGCCGCCGGGGGTATCCACATGCCAAAGCCCGGCGTCGCGGCGCACCGCCTGCGCCGGGCTTTGCCCGTGCAGGGCCGCGCCCGCCGTCACCGCCGCCCGGGCCAACCCGCGCGCATAGGCCAGCGGCTGCACCGTGCCGGCGCGCGGATCGAACAGCGCCCCGTGATAGGCGGCCGACCCGATCCGGCGCACCGCGTCATCACGCTGCAACAACTCCACCGGCGCGCCGCTGTCGCGCAACTGGGTGAATCGCCGCCGCAGATCCGCCATGCCGGCGGCCGAATGCGCGCAATGCAGGGTGCCCGCGCGCACCGGCTCGCAGGCGATGCCATGCTGCCCGATCAGCGCGAACACCAGCTCGGGCGCCCCCGCCAGCGCCGCGATCAGCCGGTCGCCCGCCGCCGCTCCCATCTGGGCGCGGATCTCGTCCGGCGGCGACCACAGCCCGGCGTTGACCAGCCCCACGTTGCGCCCCGAGCCGCCGTGGCCGATCTCCCGCGCCTCGAGCAGGCGCACCTCGGCGCCGGCCTGTGCCGCGTGCAAGGCCGCCGAGACGCCGGTGAACCCGCCCCCGATCACCACCAGGTCGGCCCCGACATCGCCGCTCAGCGGCGGCGCCTGCACCGTCTCGGCGCAGCTCTGCGCCCAGAGTCCCTGTTCCGCCCCGCTCATGAAACCACCGCCTGGTCCAGCGCCGCGGCCACGATGTCCGCGCGCGAGGGCAGCGGCGCGGCATAGGCCGGGCCGGTGGCAATGAAACTGTCCTGCGCGGTCAGCCGCGATGCCGCGATCCCGCGCTCCGTGAAAAGCGTCATCAGCGCCTCCGAAATGTTCCCCGAGCGGCGGCATTCATCCACCACAAGCACCTTGCCGCAGCCCTTGACCGCATCGAGCAGCGCCGCCTCCGGCAAAGGCGCCAGCCAGCGCAGGTCGATCACCCGCGCCGTGATCCCCGCCGCCGCGATTTCCGGCAGCGCCTGCCGCGACAGGTAGTGCCCGTTGCCATAGGTCACGATGGCCAGGTCGCGGCCCTCCCCGTGCACCCCGACCTCGCCCAGCGCGGTCCGCGCGTCCGGCGCGGGATAGGGCGTCATCCAGCCGCCGTCGCCCGGCTCGTGCAGATCCCGCATCGGGTAAAGCGCGATCGGCTCCAGGAACACCACCACCCGCTGCTCCTCGCGCGCCAGCCGCAGGCATTCGCGCAGCATCATCGCCGCGTCGGCGCCGGTGGAGGGACAGGCCAGGATCAGCCCGGGAATGTCGCGCAGCACCGCCAGCGAATTGTCGTTGTGGAAATGCCCACCGAACCCCTTCTGGTATCCCAGCCCGGCGATGCGGATCACCATCGGGTTGGTGAACTGCCCGTCCGAGAAGAACGGCAGCGTCGCCGCCTCGCCGCGGATCTGGTCCTCGGCGTTGTGCAGATAGGCAAGGAACTGGATCTCGGGAACCGGGACGAACCCGTTGTGCGCCAGGCCGATCGCCAGCCCGAGGATCGATTGCTCGTCCAGCAGCGTGTCGACCACCCGGTCCGGTCCGAACCGCCCGACCAGCTTCTGCGTGACGCCGTAGACCCCGCCCTTGCGGCCCACGTCCTCGCCCATCAGCACGATCTCGCCATGCTCCAGCATCAGGTCGGTCAGCGCCCAGTTGATCAGCCGCGACAGGATCTGCGGCTCGCCCTGCGCCTTCAGATCGGCGCCAAAGGCCGCCGCCCGCGCCGCCTCCGACGGCCCGTTCGAGGGCGCGCAAACCCGCGTCGGGGGCACGATGCTCGCCATCACCTCCGGGGCCGTCTGCAGGTGCGGCCGCGCCGCCGCCTTGTTCGCCCGCGCGGCGACCCGGGCGCAGGTCTCCTCGTAGATCGCCAGGGCCGCAGCGGGATCCAGCGCCCCCGCTGCCTCCAACAGCCGCACCGAATGCAGCAGCGGATCGTTGGCCTCGTCCGCCTCGACCTCTTCCCGGCTCAGATAGGCGGTCGGCACGTCCGCGCCCGCATGGCCATACAGCCGCACGGTGCGCAAATGCAGAAACGCCGGCTTGCGCCGCCTGCGCACATACTCCGCCGCCTCCCGCGCCACGGCAAAGGTCTCGTAGATGTCCAGCCCGTCTGCGGAGAAATACCGGATCCCCGGCCGCTGCGCCATCGAGGCCGCGATCCACCCCTTCGGCGTCTTCACCGAGATGCCGATGCCGTTGTCCTCGCAGACGAACAAGAGTGGCAGCGGCCCGCCCTGCACCGCGGTCCAGCCGGCGGCGTTGATCGCCCCCTGCGCGGTGGAATGGTTGGCCGAGGCATCGCCGAAGGAGCACATCGCGATCCCGTCCTCGGGCAGCGCGCGATGCTCGGGCGGCCGCCGCCGCGCCAGCCCCAGCGCATAACCCGCGCCCACCGCCTTGGGCAGGTGGCTGGCGATGGTCGAGGTCTGCGGCGGGATCATCAGCGCCCGGGAGCCCAGAACCTTGTGCCGACCGCCGCTGATCGGGTCCTCCGAGGAACAGGCGAAGGACAGCAGCATGTCCCATTCCATGTCCTGCCCCGGCACCTGGTCGGCCCGGGCGATCTGGAACGCGGCGTCGCGGTAATGCAGGAACGCGATGTCATCGGGGCGCAGGGCGTGCGCCACCGCCGCCATCCCCTCGTGCCCCGAGGAGCCGATGGTGTAATACCCCGTCCCGGCCTTCTGCATCGCCCGGCTGGTGCGGTCCAGCGCCCGGCTCAGGCATTGCGCGCGAAACAGCGATACCGCCGCCTCCTGCGTCAGCCCCGCCCGGGGCGCGGCCCCCGGCGGCAGGTCGCGCGCGGCTACCCGGTTCAGGAAATTGCGGTGAACGATCTCGGCGCGGTCCATCTCGGCCCCTTCTGCTGTCGCTGTCCTGCGCCGGGCACATCACCACAAGTTCAAACCGGAGAAAAGCGCAGAAGCGCCGCCCTGACGTGGCGACGCTCCCTTCTTCTCTTGCCAAATACTCCCGCCGGAGGCTCCGACGCCCGCCGCGCGCGGCTCACACGTCGAGCGAACGCGCGATCAGCTCCTTCATGATCTCGTTGGTGCCGCCATAGATCATCTGCACCCGGCTGTCGGCGTAAAGGCGCGCGATCGGGTATTCCATCATGTAGCCATAGCCGCCGAACAGCTGCAGGCATTCATGCACCACCTCGTTCTGGGTCTGGCTGCCCCAGTATTTCGCCATCGATGCGGTGGCGGCGTCCAACTCGCCCGCTTCCAGCCGGGTGATGCAATCGTTGACGAAACTGCGCAGCAGTTCCGCCTTGGTCTTCATCTCGGCCAGCTTGAAGCGGGTGTTCTGGAAATCCATCACTCGGCTGCCAAAGGCCTTGCGCTCCTGCACGTATTTCACCGTCTCGGCGATGGCGAAATCGATCACGCCCAGTGCGGTCAGCGCGATCAGCAACCGCTCCCACGGCAACTGCTTCATCAGCTGGTAAAATCCCTGCCCCTCCTCGGCGCCCAGCAGGTTGGTCATCGGCACCTTGACGTCCTCGAAGAACAACTCGGCGGTGTCGTTGGCCTTCATCCCCAGTTTCTTGAGGTTGCGGCCCCGGCGGAACCCCTCTGCGCCCTCGGTTTCCAGCGCGATCAGCGACACGCCCTTGGCGCCGGCGGTCTTGTCGGTCTTGGCCACCACGATGATCAGGTCGGCGGTATGGCCGTTGGTGATGAAGGTCTTGGATCCGTTCAGCCGATAGGAATTGCCATCCTTCTCGGCGGTGGTGCGCACCGCCTGCAGGTCCGATCCGGTGCCCGGTTCGGTCATCGCGATGGCCGCCACCATCTCGCCGCTGACCAGTTTCGGCAGCCAGCGCGCCTTTTGCTCCTCGGTGGCGAAACTCACCAGGTAATGCATCACGATGGACTGGATCGAATAGCCCCAGCCGCTGTCGCCGCGCGCGCCCTGCTCGTAGACGGCGATGGAATCGAAGCCGATGCCGCCGCCCGAGCCGCCGAAGTCCTCGGCGATCGCGCCGCCCATTATCCCGGCCTGTCCCGCCTTGCTCCAGAAGGCGCGGTCGACCATGCCGGCGTCGTTCCAGCCCTCGATATTGGGCACCAACTCGTCATCGTAAAAGCGGCCGACGCTGTCGGCAAACATCTGGTGCTCTTCCTGCGCCCAGCCGGACGTCTTGGTGATCAGGCTCATGTTCCGTTCCTCCCAGAAATGCGGTGTCGCCCGCGATCCTAGGCGGTGGCCGGGCAAAGGCAATCCGCGCTGGGGCGTGCTACGCAACGTCTCCGACGTCGTGCCGTGGCGTCAACGCGGCCTCGATCCCCGCCGCGCAGAAGGCCACCAGGTCCTCCACCGGCACCGCGCCCGCGTCGCCGCCCGCCAGCGCCCCGACCCGCCAGCCCGAGGTGACATGCGCCAGCATCGCCGCGACGGAATAGACGAACCCGGCCGAGACCGCGCGGCGCGGCGCATGCGGGTAAAGCGCGGCGATCTCGTCGATGAAGCGGCCCGCCGTCGGATCGAACCACTCCGCCGCAAGGTCGCGCCAGCGCGGATCGGCCGAGACATGGGCCACCAGCCGCGCATAGGCCAGCCATTGCGGCCCGCCGTCCCGGGCCCGCCCGACGTAAGGGGCAAGGAAACAGGCGACCACGTCGCGCAGCCCCATCGGCCCCGCCGCCTTGCGCGCCTCCAGCGCCTCCAGTCGCAGGCGCGACAGCTCTTCGGCGCGGCGCGCCACGGTCTGGTGAAATAACGCCGCCTTGCCGCCGCCGTGATGATGCACCAGCCCCGCCTGAACCTCCGCCGCAGCGGCGATGTCGCGAATCGTCGCTGCGTCGAAACCACGCTCGGCAAAGATCCTTTCCGCGGCGTCGAGAATGCGTGCGCGGGTCTGCAACGACCGCTTCGAAGGGGCCCTTTGTCGTTGATTTTCCGAGACTTTCCCCATCTCGCCCTTCCTTCAGGCAAATGCATATTGCGTTATTTTATACACATGTTCAATATAAGCGCAACGCAGGGAGGAGACATGACGGAAACGCGCGACAGGTTCGCCCTTATCGGGGCCGGACCAATGGGGCTGGCTGCTGCCAAGGTACTGGCCGAACAGAATATCCCGTTCCAGGGGTTCGAATTACACTTGGACGTGGGCGGGCTGTGGGACATCGACGGGCCGAAATCGACGATGTACGACAGCGCCCATTTGATCTCGTCCAAGAGGATGACGGAGTTCACCGATTTCCCGATGCGCGAGGGGGTCGCCGACTACCCCTCGCACCGGGAGTTGAAACAGTACTTCCGCGATTTCGCCAAGGCCTTCGATCTCTACCGCCACTACCGCTTCGGCGCCGAGGTGACCAAATGCGAACCGCTCGGCGGGTCCGGCGAGGGCTGGCGCGTTTGCTGGCGCGACGCCGAGGGCGAACACGCCGAGGTCTTTGCCGGCGTGCTGATCGCCAACGGCACCCTGTCGGAACCCAACATGCCGCGTTTCGAGGGCACCTTCGATGGCGAGTTGATCCATTCCTCGGCCTACCGCACCGCCAGCCAGTTCGACGGCAAGCGGGTGCTGATCATCGGCGCTGGCAACTCTGGCTGCGACATCGCGGTGGATGCGATCCATCACGGGACAAGCTGCGATCTGTCGATGCGGCGCGGCTATTACTTCGTGCCGAAATACGTCTTTGGCAAACCCGCCGACACCATGGGCGGGATGATCAAGCTGCCGATGTGGCTCAAGCGGCGGATCGACGGGCTGATCCTGAAATGGTTCGTCGGCGATCCCCAGCGCTATGGCTTTCCGAAACCCGACTACCAGCTTTACGAGAGCCACCCGGTGGTCAACTCGCTGGTGATGCACCACGCCGGGCACGGCGATCTTTCGATCCGTCCCGACATCGTACGTTTCGAGGGAAAAACCGTACATTTCACCGACGGAACCGCGCGCGACTACGACATGATCGTCGCCGCCACCGGCTACAAGCTGCACTATCCCTTCATCGACAAGGCGCTGCTGAACTGGCAAGGCGACGCGCCGCATCTCTACCTCAACGCCATGCATCCCACCCGCGACGATCTTTTCGTTCTGGGCATGGTCGAGGCGAGCGGTTTGGGCTGGCAGGGGCGGCACGAACAGGCCGAGATGGTGGCGCGCTACCTCGCCGGGCTGCGCGACGGCACCACCGAGGCGAAAACCCTGCAACGGGACAAGGCCAAGGGCTTCGAGCGCGCGACCGGCGGCATGGCCTACCTCGACCTGCCGCGCATGGCCTATTACGTCGACAAGGCGACCTATCGAAGTGCCGTCACCGGCTGGATATCCCGGCTCAAGCGGGGACAGGCGGCATGAGCGGCATCGACGAGATCACGCTGAATTTCAGCCCCGCCTCGCTGACGCTCTTGAACGCGATCCTCGCGGTGGTGATGTTCTCCATCGCCATCGACCTCAAGCCCGAGGACTTCCACCGCCTGCGCCGCGCTCCCAAGCCACTGATCGTCGGCCTTTTTTCACAGTTTCTCGTGCTTCCCATCCTGACCTTCGGGATGATCCTCGCGACCCAGCCGCGCCCCTCGATCGCGCTGGGGCTGATCCTGGTGGCGGCCTGCCCGGGCGGCAATATCTCCAATTTCATCACCCACCGCGCGGGGGGGAATGCCGCGCTCTCGGTGTCGATGACCGCCTTTGCCACGGTGGGCGCGATCCTGTTGACGCCGGTCAACATCGCGCTCTGGGGCGGGCTCTACGGCCCGACCCGCGACATCCTGCGCGAAACCGCCATCGACCCTGTGCAGGTGGCGATCACCGTCGGGCTGATGCTGGTGCTGCCGCTGATCCTCGGCGTGCAGCTCAACCAGCGCCGCCCGGAACTGACCGCGAAACTGCACAGACCGTTGCAGGCGCTGTCGATGACGATCTTCTTCGCGTTCATCGTGCTGGCGCTGGCGGCGAACTGGGATTTCTTCCTGGGCTATGCCGGGGCGGTCGCGGGTCTGGTGATCCTGCACAACGCGCTGGCCTTCGGAGGCGGCTGGAGTGTGGCCACCCTGGCCCGGCTGTCCCCCTTCAACCGCCGCGCCGTCACCATCGAGACCGGCATCCAGAATTCCGGCCTTGGCCTGGTCCTGATCTTCGCCTTTTTCGGCGGCCTGGGCGGGATGGCGGTGGTCGCCGCCTTCTGGGGCATCTGGCACGCCATTTCCGGCATCGCACTGGCCGCGCTGATGTCGCGGACCGAGGCGGCGCGATGAGCAGAATCCTGATCACCGGCGCCGGCGGCATGGTCGGTCGCGCGCTGCTGGCCGAACTGGCCGCGACCGGGCATGAGATCATCGCGACCGACCTCGCGCCGCCGCCCGATCTGCCCGCAAACGCGCGCTTCGCCCGCATGGACGTGACCGGCGGCGATCCGGCGCAGGTGATTGGTGCGGAAAGGCCCGAGGTGATCGTGCACCTGGCCTCGATCGTCACACCGCCGCCCGGCGCGGGGCGCGCCTTTGCCCATCGCGTGGACGTGGAGGGCAGCCGCAAGGTCCTCGCCGCCGCACTCGCCACCGGAACCCGGCGGCTGGTGGTCACCTCGTCGGGGGCGGCCTATGGTTATCACGCCGACAACCCCGACTGGCTGCGGGAAAGCGACCCGGTCCGCGGCAACCCGGAATTTCCCTATTCCGATCACAAGCGACAGGTCGAGGAGATGCTGGCCAAGGCCCGCCGCACCGATCCGGGCCTTGAACAGGTGGTGCTGCGCGTCGGCACCGTGCTGGGCGCGGGCACCGACAACCAGATCACCGCGCTGTTCCGCAAGAAACGGCTGTTGACGATCAAGGGCAGCGACAGCCCGTTTGTCTTCATCTGGACCCGCGATCTGGCCCGCATCCTGATGCGCGCGGCAACCGATGGTCCGGCGGGGATCTACAACGTGGCCGGCGATGGCGCGCTCGGCATGGCCGAGATCGCCCACCGGCTGGGCAAGCCGGTGCTGCGCCTGTCGGCCTGGGGCCTGAAGGCGGCGCTGGCCATCGCCCATCCGCTGCGGCTGTCGCGCTATGGACCGGAGCAGGTGCGCTTCCTGCAATACCGCCCGGTTCTGGCCAACGACGCGCTGAAACGCGACTTCGGCTATGTGCCTGAAAAGACCAGCGCCGAGACCTTCGAGCTTTGGAAAACATGGGCGGGGCTATGAGATACGCGGTGATTTCCGGCGGTGCCGGCGGGCTGGGCCGGGCGCTGGCGGCGCAATTGCAGGCCGAGGGCTGGGCCGTGGCGCTGCTTGACCTGTCTGTCGAGGGGCTGGAGGAGAGCCCCTTGCAACTCCCCCTCACCTGCGACCTGACTGATCCGGCCAGCCTTGCACAGTCCATGGCGCGCATCGCGGAGTGGAGCGGCGGCGCGGTCGATCTCGCGATCTACAACGCCGGCGTAACCCAGATCGGGGCATTCGACGCCACCGATGGCGACAGCCATCGGCGGGTGTTCGAGATCAATTACTTCGCCGCCGTGGACATGGCCCGCGCCCTGTTGGCCCCGGTGCGCGCGGCGAAGGGCGCGCACCTGGCGATCTCCTCGGTCGCCGGGTTCTCGCCGCTCTATCACCGCACCGCCTACGCCGCCTCGAAACACGCGCTGGAGGGGTTCTTTTCCTCGCTGCGCTCCGAGGAGCGCGCGCATGGTGTTCATGTCGCCATCGCCGCCCCCTCTTTCGTCGCCACCAACATCGGTAAACCGGAGCGCGGCGCCGACGGCATTGCGCGCCCCGGCTCGGCCAGCGACGGGATGGATTACATGACCCCGGACCGGGCCGCGGTGGAAATCCTGCACGGGCTGGACCGTCGCCACGAGTTCATCCCCGTGGGCCGTGTCGCGCGGCTGGCCTGGCGGATCAACCGGCTGTCGCCGCGCCTGTTTCAACGGCTGATGGAGCGTAATATCAGCGGCACCTGAGCGATGATGCCCGCCTGATCCCCGCCGGTCCAAGGCGGGCTTTCCGATCCCGGGCCGGGCCGCTAAGGTCGCGCGCAGACGGGCGCGCCCGGCAAGAGAACAACCGAAAGGACGAGAGAATGGCGAAAGTTGCGTTTCTGGGGCTGGGCGTGATGGGATATCCGATGGCCGGGCATTTGGCCAAGGCGGGTCATGATGTGACGGTCTATAACCGCACCCCGGCCAAGGCCGAGAAATGGATCACCGAGCACAGCGGTGCCATGGCCGCGACCCCGCACGAGGCGGCGGCGGGCGCTGATTTCGTGATGTCCTGCGTCGGCAACGACGATGACCTGCGGGCGATCTGCACCGGCGAGGACGGCGCCTTTGCCGGGATGGAGAACGGTGCGATCTTCGTCGATCACACCACGGTTTCGTCCAAAGTGACCCGCGAATTGTACGGTCTGGCCAAGCCCGCCGGGCTGGGGTTCGTCGATGCGCCGGTCTCGGGCGGCCAGGCCGGGGCCGAGAACGGCGTTCTGTCGATCATGTGCGGTGGCGATGCGGCGCAATACGACGCCGCCGAGCCGGTGATGCAGGCCTATGGGCGCAGCATCAAGCGTCTGGGCGAGAGCGGCGCCGGGCAGTTGACCAAGATGGTCAACCAGATCTGCATCGCCGGCCTGGTGCAGGCGCTTAGCGAGGGTGTCAACTTTGCCGAGAAGGCCGGGCTTGACGGCCGCGCGGTGGTCGAGGTGATCGCCGGCGGTGCGGCGGGATCGTGGCAGATGGTGAACCGGCATGAGACCATGATCGACGACAAGTTCGATTACGGCTTTGCCGTCGACTGGATGCGCAAGGACCTCGGCATCTGCCTGGACACGGCGGACGAGATCGGCGCCAGCCTGCCGGTGACCGCGCTGGTCGACCAGTTCTACAAGGACGTGCAGGCGATGGGCGGCGGACGCTGGGACACCTCCAGCCTGATCAAGCGGCTGAAATAGCAGCGGACCCTGCGGAACTGCGCCTTCGGCGCAGGCCTCCGGCGGGAGTACTTGCAGCCAGAAAAAGACCGGCAGGTCGGGGGGCCGGAGAGCCCCCCGAAGCGCCTCAGATCAGCCCTTGAACACCCGGTAGATCGCCGGGATCACCAGCACCGTCAGCAGGGTCGAGCTGAGCAGCCCGAACAGCAGCGAGATCGCCAGCCCCTGAAAGATCGGGTCGGCCAGGATCACGACCGCGCCGATCATCGCCGCGATGGCGGTCAGCAGGATCGGCTTGAACCGGATCGCGCCCGCCGCGATCAGCGTGTCGATCAGCGGGGTGTCTGGGCTGCCCTCGTGACGGATGAAGTCCACCAGCAGGATCGAGTTGCGCACGATGATGCCCGCCAGCGCGATGAAACCGATCATCGAGGTGGCCGAGAACGGCGCCGAGAACAGCCAGTGACCGCCGATGATGCCAAGGAAGGTCAGCGGGATCGGCGTGAGGATCACCAACGGCAGCCGGAACGAGCCGAACTGTGCCACTACAAGGATATAGATCGCCAGCAGCGCCACGGCAAAGGCCGCGCCCATGTCGCGGAAGGTGACCCAGGTGACCTCCCACTCGCCATCCCAGAGCAGGGTGACCTGGCTTTCGTCCTCGGGCTGGCCGTGCAGCGAAATCGTCGGCTTCATGCCCTCGGGCCAGTCCATTTCATCTAGCTTCTCGGCCACCGCCAGCATGCCGTAGAGCGGGGCCTCGAATGTGCCGGCAAGCTCGCCCATCACCATGGTGGCGGCGCGCCCGTTGTGCCGGAAGATGGTGTAGGAGGCGCGTTCCTCGCGGAGCTCGACCACGTCGCCCAGTTCGACCACTCCGCGCGCGCCGGGCAGAACGTTTGCCGGGATCGGCGTGGTGAGGAAGCTTTCATCGACGACGCGCTGCGCCTTGTCGCGCTCGACCCGGATCGGGATCGGGCGGCGCCCGTCACCGCGGTGGGAATAGCCCACCGTGGTTCCACCGTTCAGGATCGCGATAGTCGTAAAGACATCCGATTCCTGCACGCCGAAGAATTCCAGCTGATCCGAGGAGATCGTCGCGCGCAGACGCCGGCTTTGCTCGCCGAAATTGTCATCCACGTCAACGACGAAAGGCACCGCCTCGAAGGCGTCGCGGATCCGGCGCGCGGCCTCGCGCCGGGTCTCGTCATCGGGGCCATAGACCTCGGCCAGAAGCGTGGCGATCACCGGCGGACCGGGGGGCGGTTCGACCGTTTTCAGGCTGGTGCCCGGCGGCACGTCAAGCGTTGCGATCAACTCGCGGATCTCCAGCGCGATGTCGTGGCTGGTGCGGTCCCGCTCACCCTTGGGCAGCAGGTTGATCTGAACGTCGCCAAGCTCGGGGGTCTCGCGCAGGTAGTAGTGGCGTACCAGCCCGTTGAAGTTGAACGGCGCCGTGGCCCCTGCATGGGTCTGGGTCGAGATGACCTCGGGCAGGGCGAGCACCGCGCGCGCCACGTCCTGGGCCACCGCGTCGGTCGCCTCGACCGAGGCCCCCTCGGGCAGGTCGATCACCACCGAAAGCTCCGACTTGTTGTCGAAGGGCAGCAGCTTGACCGTCACGTCCTTGGTATAGAACGCCGCCATCGAACCGAAGCTGAGCCCGGCGGTGATCAGAAGGAACAGCCCGGCACGCCAGCGGGTCTTGAGCACCGGCCGCGCCACGGCGGTATAGAGCCGCCCCAGCCGGCCGCCATGGCCGCCCGCCTCGTCATGGTGCAGCGGCGCACCACCGGCGATCTTGTACATCAGCCAGGGGGTGATGATCACCGCGACGAAGAAGGAAAAGATCATCGCCGCCGAGGCATTGGCGGGGATCGGGCTCATGTAGGGGCCCATCAGGCCGGAGACGAAGAGCATCGGCAGGAGCGCCGCCACCACGGTCAGGGTGGCAACGATGGTGGGGTTGCCCACCTCGGCCACGGCGCGGATCGCCTTGGTGGCGCGGTCGGCCTTGTCCGGCATGGCCCAGTGCCGCGCGATGTTCTCGATCACCACGATGGCGTCGTCCACGAGAATCCCGATCGAGAAGATCAGCGCAAAGAGCGACACCCTGTTGAGCGTGTAGCCCATGATCCAGGCGGCGAAGAGCGTGAGCAGGATGGTCACCGGGATCACCACCGCGACCACGATGCTTTCGCGCCAGCCGATCGCGAACAGCACCAGCGCCACGATCGAGATCGTCGCCAACCCGAGGTGGAACAATAGTTCGTTGGCCTTCTCGTTGGCGGTTTCGCCGTAGTCGCGGGTGACCTCGACCGCCACGCTTTCGGGGATCAGGCTGTCTTCGAGCAGATGAACGCGGTGCAGCACTTGCTCGGCGACGACCACCGCGTTGGCGCCGGCGCGCTTGGCCACGGCGAGGGTCACGGCGGGAGTGCGGCGAATACCGCCGTCCTCGCCGCGCGTGATGTTCGAGACGATCTTGTCCGAGGTATCGGGAACGAAGCTGATGTCGGCCACGTCGCGCACATAGACCGGGCGGCCGTCGCGCGTGGTGAGCAGCAGGTTGCCGATCTCGGCCGGGGCACTGAGGGTCTTGCCCGCCACCAACGGGATCTGCTCGCCGCCGTCGCGCACCGTGCCGATGGCAAAGGCCCGGTTGGCCGCCTCCACCTTGCCGGCGAGTTGCTGCAAGGTCACGCCGAACAGCGCCAGCCGGTCGGGATCAGGAGAGATGCGGATCGCCTCGGGGCTCTCTCCGACGAGGTAGGTCAGGCCGACATCCTGTATCTTGGCCATCTCGACCTGAAGTTCGCGCGCGATGCGGGTCAGGTCGTTGGCCGTCATCGCCTCGGTGCCGTCCTTGGGCGTGAGCGTCAGCGCCACGATGGCCACGTCGTCGATGCCGCGTCCGACGATCAGCGGCTCGCCGATGCCCACGGGAATGCGGTCCATGTTGGCGCGCACCTTGTCGTGCACGCGCAGGATCGCCGCATCGGCCGAGGTGCCGACCAGAAAGCGGGCGGTGACCATGGCGTAATCGTCCATCGACTGGGAATAGACGTGTTCGACGCCGTTGATTGCCTTGACGATGGTTTCCATCGGCTCGGTCACCAGCTTGACCGCGCCCTCGGCGCGCAGGCCCGGTGCCTGGATATGGATGTCGACCATCGGAACGGAGATCTGCGGCTCTTCCTCGCGCGGCAGGCTGACCAGCGCGACCAGCCCAACCGCCAGCGCGGCGAGGATCATCAGCGGCGTCAGCGGCGAGCGGATGAAGCTGCGGGTCAGCCTGCCGGCGATGCCGAGCGCGCCGGTCTTTTCGCTGTCCTCACTCATGGCCGTCCACCAGAACGTCGCCCTCGGCCATGCCGCTGAGGATCTCCACCATCAGGGTGCCATCGACGGGAAGCACATTGCCCACCACCACGGCGCGGTCCACCGGCGCGCCACCGGGGCCGCGCACGGTGACGAAATCCAGCCCCATCCGGGTCTCCACCCGGTCGGCCGGCACCACCAGCGCCATCCTGTGGCCGACCG
Organism: uncultured Rhodobium sp.; assembly: GCA_963675285.2. Classification (GTDB taxonomy): domain Bacteria; phylum Pseudomonadota; class Alphaproteobacteria; order Rhizobiales; family Rhodobiaceae; genus Rhodobium. Next base: position 19,873 of record CAXXGS010000002.1, on the reverse strand, counting down.
GCAGGCTGACCAGAACCCGGGCGTTGACAAATTCGCTGCTCATCTGCTCGACCTCGACATCGGCGATGACGCGGCCGTTCTCGATCTGCGGATAGACCTTGGCGAGGTGGCCCGGCTGGCTTTCGCCATCGGCCCCGATGCGGATCTCGATACCTTCCTTGAGATAACCGGCATGCCGTTCGGGCACCGCGAGGCGCAGGAAGAACCCGCCGCCGCCGATCTGCGCGATCACCTCGCCCGGCATCACGACAGAGCCGCGGGTGACCGGCACGTCGATCACCTTGCCGGCGATCGGGGCCAGGACCGCGCCCTCGACCGCCTGTTGTTCGATCACGCGTTTCTGGGCGCGGGTCGCCTCGATCTGGTTTTTCAGCACCTCGACCTGGGTGCGCAGCGCGTCCAGTCTTTGCGCGGTGGTGACCCCGCGTTGCAACAGATCCTCGCCGCGCTTGAGTTCGGTCTCGGCGTTTTCGAGCTGCGACTGCAAGGCATCGATCTGGCCCTGGACCGAGTCGAGTTGAAGGCCCAGCTTGGGATCGTAGATGTCGGCGATCTGCTGGCCCTCGGTAACGGTGCTGCCCTCGGTCACGTCGACCGACACCAGCGTGCCGCCGATGCGCGAGCGGGCCGGGATCATGTCGCGCGCCTCGACGCGACCGAACACGGCCTTCCACTCGGTGACTTCGCGCAGCTCTGCGGTCTGTTCCGGCGCGGCAAGCCCCAAGCCCGGGCCCAGAATCGCCAGTGCTGTTGCCAAAATGAATGTCCGCATGACCAATCCTCGCTACCGCCGCATCGCAGGACACAGATGCACACCGCAGAATATTTTGCAATCCCGCGGTCCTGCGGCAGAGCGCCCGCGCCGAAGCGCGACGCCGGAGGGGCGGCCACCTATTTGGTCAGAATCAGCTTGCCGGCCCGGGTGATGCGCAGCGTGTAGACCTGATCGCCCAGGGCGATATGGGCAAGGCGCCCGCCGCTGGTCAGATCCTCGGCGCGGTGGGCGGGCAGCACGGGCTGGGCATGATCGGTCTGGGTGTCGGGGCTGTAGAAGGTCATCCGTTTTTCCTCGTCTCTGTCTCAAATCTGTCGATGACCGCATCCACGGACAGACCGGGCCAGATGCCGACCTCGAGAAGAATGGCCCAGACGTCGCCCCGTTTGCGCGGAGCGCGACCCGCCGGACACGCCGGCGAACTGGAGGGGTGTGCAACCTGGTGCATCGGTCTCGTCCCGTGGTGTGCGGATGGCTCACCCGGCACGGTGCGGGTTGGCTGAACACCCCTATTCCTGAGTAAAATTATAATGTTTGTCAAGCCGGGTCATTTAGCGATTTTCTTTTCGACCCGCGCTCCTCCGGGCAGGAAGCGGTCGGGGTTGGCCACGATCCAATCCATCACCCGCGTTGCGGGCTGCGACAGGTCCTGGTCGGCGCCGTGCAGCACGAACCAGTGGCGCAGGATCGGCAGGCGGTCGGCCGGGATCGCCACCAGGCGGCCCGACTTCAGCTCTTCATGCACGGTATGGCCCGACAGGATCGCCACCCCCAGCCCGGCCGCGACCGCCTGCTTGATGGTTTCGTTCGATCCCATCTCGGTATAGGCGAACTCGCGCCCCTCTCCGATCTCGTCGAGAAACCGCATGGTGAGGATCCGCGTGCCGGAGCCCTCCTCGCGCATCACGAAATGCTGTGACAGGATATCGTCGGGCGTGACCCGGTCGAGCCGGGTCAGCGGATGGCCCGGCGGCGCCACCAGGAGATGCGGGTGATCGCCGATCGACCGCGCCACCACCGCCGGCTGCCGCGGTGGGCGACCCATGATGACCAGGTCGAGATCGCCGGTCTCGATCATCTGGATGATCCGGGCGCGGTTGCCGATCCGCAGCACCACGTCGATGTCGGGGAACTCGGATCGCAACAGGACCACCAGGCGCGGCGCGTAATACTTGGCGGTGCTGACCACCCCCAGCACGACCGTTCCGGACAGCCCCTTGCCCAGCGTCTCGATCTGGTGCACCGCGCGTTCCAGCGCGGCGCGGGTGGTGCGATAGGCGACCAGCAGCGCGGTTCCCGCCTCGGTCGCGGCGAATCCACCGGAGGTCCGACTCACCAGGGCACAGCCGAAAATCTCCTCCAGCGCGCGGAGCTGGCTGTGCACCGCCGGAGGTGTGAGCGATAACATCTCGGCCGCCGTACTGATGGCGCCCAATTCGCAGACCGCGTCGAGCGCGCGCAACTGCTTGAATGTTATGGAGTTGAGCCGCTTCATTCAGGAAAATCTAATCTTATTTCACAAGTTTTAAATTCATTATAATACCGGACTGCAGATATCAAACTTTCCGAGGACGGAGGAATACACCTTGAAAAACGAAGCCTGCCTGCTTGCCCCCGCCGGGCTGATCCCGGCGCAGTTGACCGCCCCGATGCAGGCGCTCTGCCGCGTCGCGTCCGAATTGGCACAGACCATCGCCCGCGGCCCGCTGGGCGGCGCATTGGGCGCCGAGGTCGGCAGCAACACCGACGGCGATAACCAGAAGGCGCTGGACGTGATCGCGGACGAGGCCTTTGCCGCCGCCCTGCCCGGCACCGGCGTACGCTGGTACGCCTCGGAAGAGCGCGAGACGGTCGAGGAAATCGACAACGCCGGCGCGCTTGCGCTGGCCATCGACCCGCTGGACGGGTCCTCCAACATCGACGTGAACGTCTCGATCGGCACGATCTTTTCGATCCGCCCCGCCCGCGAGACGGGGGAGGACAGCTTCCTGCGCCCGGGCCGGGAACAGATCGCGGCGGGCTATTTCATCTATGGCCCGATGACCGCGTTGGTGGTCACCCTCGGCGATGGGGTTCTGACCTTCGTGCGCGATCCGCGTGACGGATTGTTCCACCAGGCCACCGACGGGCTGACGATCCCCGAGCAATCCTCGGAATTCGCGATCAACGCCTCGAACTACCGTCACTGGTCGAAACCCGTGCGCGCCTATATCGACGATTGCCTGCAGGGCGACGCCGGGCCGCGCGCCAAGAATTTCAACATGCGCTGGGTCGCCTCGCTGGTCGCGGAAACCCACCGTATCCTGTCGCGCGGCGGGATATTTCTTTACCCCTCCGATGCGCGCCCCGGATACGAACACGGACGGCTGCGCATGGTCTATGAATGCGCGCCCATCGCCATGCTGGTCGAACAGGCCGGCGGACGCGCCACGACGGGCCGCGACCCGCTGCTGGACCAGCGCCCCGACCGGTTGCACGCGCGCACGCCGCTTGTCTTTGGCACTCCCGACAAGGTCGATCGCGTGACCGCCTATCACGATCTGCCCGAGCAGGAGGTTTCTGCCCTGTTCGGCAAACGCGGGTTGTTCCGCGCCTGAAGGAGTCTCAATGTCCAAGAAACACCCCATCATATCGGTGACCGGCTCCTCCGGGGCCGGTACCACCACGGTCAAGACCACCTTTGACCAGATATTTCGCCGCGAGGGCATCGAGGCGGTTTCGATCGAGGGGGACGCGTTCCACCGTTTTGACCGCGCCTCGATGAAGGCCGAACTGGAACGGCACAAGGCTGCCGGCGAGGATACCTTCAGCCATTTCAGCTATGACGCCAACGAACTGGGCAAGCTGGAAGGGGTGTTTCGAACCTATGGCGAAACCGGCAAGGGCGAGACCCGCCATTATGTCCATGACGAGGTGGAGGCCGAGCGCTGGGGCGCGGCGCCCGGCAATTTCACCCGGTGGGAGCCCTTTGCCGACCATTCCGACCTGCTGTTCTACGAGGGGCTGCATGGGGCGGTGGTGAACGAAGAGGTCAATATCGCCCGGTACGCCGACCTCAAGATCGGGGTGGTGCCGGTGATCAACCTTGAATGGACCCAGAAGATCCACCGCGACAAGGCCAGCCGCGGCTATTCGACCGAGGCGGTGACCGAAACCATCCTGCGCCGCATGCACGCCTATGTGCATTGCATCTGTCCGCAATTTGTCGAGACGGACGTGAATTTCCAGCGCGTTCCGGTGGTCGACACCTCGAACCCGTTCTGCGCCCGCTGGATTCCCACCGCCGACGAGAGCCTGGTGGTGATCCGGTTCAAGAACCCGCGCGGCATAGATTTCCCCTATCTCACCTCGATGATCGAGGGCAGCTGGATGACCCGCGCCAACTCGATCGTCATCCCCGGCGGCAAGATGGACCTGGCGATGCAGCTGATCTTCACCCCGATGGTTCACCGGCTGGTGAGCGAATCCAAGCGCGCCTGAGGAGATACCGATGAATCAGCACAGCCAGATCACCATCGCCTCCGAGGACCTGATGGCCAACGCGATCCGCGCGCTGGCGATGGACGCGGTGCAGGCCGCCAACTCCGGCCACCCCGGCGCGCCGATGGGCATGGCCGACGTGGCGACCGTGCTGTTCAACCGCTTCGTCAGGATCGACCCGGCGGCGGACAAATGGCCGGACCGCGACCGTTTCGTAATGAGCGCGGGACATGGCTCGATGCTGGTCTACGCGATCCATCACCTGCTGGGTTATGACGACATGGACATGGAGCAGATCCGCAATTTCCGGCAGTTGGGTTATCGCACCGCCGGACATCCCGAATACGGCCACGCCAAGGGGATCGAGACCACCACCGGCCCGCTGGGTCAGGGCATCGCCACCGCCGTCGGCATGGCGCTGGCCGAACGGATGCACAACGCGCGCTTCGACGATGACCTGGTCGACCATTTCACCTATGTGATCGCCGGGGACGGCTGCCTGATGGAGGGGATCAGCCACGAGGCGATCGACATGGCCGGTCATATGGGGTTGGGCCGGTTGGTCCTGTTCTGGGATGACAACGGCATCACCATCGACGGCTCCACTGACCTCTCCACCTCCACCGATCAGCAGGCACGGTTCGCCGCCGCCGGCTGGCAGGTGCAGGCGGTGGACGGCCACGACAAACAGGCCATCGCAAAGGCCATCGAGGCCGCCCGCGCCGATGCCCGCCCCTCGATGATCGCCTGCAAGACGGTGATCGGTTTCGGCGCCCCGACCAAGCAGGGCACCGCCGCGACCCATGGCGCCCCGCTGGGCGAAGAGGAGATCGCCGCCACCCGGGCCGCGCTGGGTTGGACCGCCGCGCCCTTCGAGATCCCCGGCGATGTCTATGACGCCTGGCACGCCGTTGCCGCCCGCGGCGCCGCGGCCCGCACGGAGTGGGAGGCCCGGTTTCAGACCAGCCCGAAGGCCGAGGCCTTCGCCGCCTCGCTCGCTGCCCCCGACGCGGCTGCGCTCAACACCGCGATCACCGCCTACAAGGCCAAGCTGTCGCAGGAGGCCCCCAAGGTTGCCACCCGCAAGGCCAGCGAAATGGCGCTGGAGGTGGTCAACGCGACCCTGCCCAACGCCATCGGCGGCTCGGCCGACCTGACCGGATCGAACAATACCCGCACCAGCGGCATGACCCCGGTCAGCCGCGAGGACTATGGCGGGGATTACATCCACTACGGCATCCGCGAACATGGCATGGCGGCGGCGATGAACGGGATCTCGCTGCATGGCGGGTTCCTGCCCTATGGCGGCACCTTCCTGGCCTTCGCGGACTACTGCCGCCCGGCGATCCGGCTGTCGGCGCTGATGCAGCGCCCGGTGATCTACGTGATGACCCATGACAGCATCGGGCTGGGCGAGGACGGCCCGACACACCAGCCGGTCGAGACCATGGCCAGCCTGCGCGCGATGCCCAACCTGAACCTGTTCCGCCCCGCCGATGCGGTCGAGACCGCCGAGGCCTGGCAGTTTGCCGCGACCAGCGACAGGACTCCCAGCGTGCTGTGCCTGTCGCGGCAGGGCCTGCCGACCCTGCGCCGGGAGCATACGGAAGAGAACAGGACTGCGCGCGGCGCCTATGTGCTGCGCGCGGCAGAGGGAGAGCGCGACATCACCCTGATTGCCACCGGCTCGGAGGTGGAGATCGCCTGCGCCGCCGCCGACCTGCTGGCGCAGGACGGGATCAAGGCGGCGGTGGTCTCGGCGCCGTGTTTCGATCTGTTCGCCGCCCAGGACGCCGCTTGGCGCGCCTCGGTCCTTGGCACCGCCCCCCGCATCGGGATCGAGGCCGCGGTCCGGCAGGGGTGGGAGGGGCTGCTGCGCCCCGAGGACGGGTTCATCGGCATGATCGGTTTCGGCGCCTCGGCCCCCGCCCCCGAGCTTTACGAGCATTTCGGCATCACCGCCGACCAAACCGCCGCGAAAGCGCGCGAACTCTTAGCCTAAGAGGTTGAAATGACGGTTAAAGTTGCAATCAACGGCTTTGGCCGAATAGGGAGGTGCACCCTGAGCGCCATCTCCGAGAGCGGCCGCAACGACATCGAGGTGGTCAAGCTCAACGCCACCGGCCCGCTCGAGACCGCCGCGCACCTGCTGAAATACGACAGCGTGCATGGCCGCTTTCCCGGCGAGATCCGCATCGACGGGGCGACGTTGGACGTGGGACACGGACCGATGGAGGTGTTTTCGACCTACGACCCCACCGACCTCGACTGGTCCGGCGTTGACGTGGTGCTGGAATGCTCGGGGCAGTTCAACTCCCGCGATGCCGCCGCCGTGCACCTGGGACAGGGGGCGAAAAAGGTCCTCGTCTCGGCCCCCGCCAAGGGCGCCGACCGCACCATGGTATTCGGCGTCAATCACCGCGATCTGAAGCCGTCGGAAATCGTCGTCTCCAACGGCTCCTGCACCACAAATTGCCTGGCGCCGATGGCCAAGGCGCTGCACGACGCGGTGGGCATCGAACAGGGGCTGATGACCACGGTGCATTCCTATACCGGCGATCAACCGACGCTGGACCGCCGGCATTCCGACCTCTACCGCGCCCGTGCCGCCGCCATGTCGCTGATCCCCACCAGCACCGGCGCGGCCAAGGCCATCGGAGAGGTTCTGCCGGAGCTCAAGGGCAAGCTTGACGGCTCTGCCATCCGGGTACCGACCCCCAACGTCTCGGCGGTCGACCTGACCTTTCGGCCCGGCAAATCGGTCAGCCTTGAGGAGGTCAACGCGATCATCGCCGAGGCGGCCGCAGGCCCGATGCGCGGCATCATGAGCTTTGAGACCGAGCCCAAGGTTTCGGTCGATTACAACCACGAAACCCATTCGTGCAATTTCGCCGCCGACCAGACCCGGGTGATCGACGGATCGCTGGTCCGGGTGCTGGCCTGGTACGACAACGAATGGGGGTTTTCCTGCCGCATGGCCGACAACGCGGTTCACATGGGGCTGGTCGGATGAGCATCGCGCGCATCACCGATATGGACGTTGCCGGCAAGCGGTTGCTGGTCCGGGCCGACCTGAACGTGCCGACCGAGGCCGGGCGCATCACCGACACCACCCGGATCGACCGGTTCGCCGAGGGCATGCGTCCGCTGCTGGCGCGGGGTGCGCGGTTGGTCATCCTGACCCATTTCGGCCGCCCGCAGGCGAACGAGCTCGATTCCAGCTATTCGGTGGACAAGTTCCGCCCGGCGCTGGCCGAGGCGCTGGGGGGTCCGGTGCGGTTCTCCGACGTTTGCGCCGACGACTCCGCCGTGATCCTGTCGCGCCAGCTTGCGAATGGCGAGGCGCTGCTGTGCGAGAACCTGCGCCTCACCCCGGGCGAGACCGAGAACGACCCCGGTTTTGCGGCGCAGCTTGCCCGGCTGGGCGACATCTTTGTCAACGATGCGTTTTCCTGCGCCCACCGGGCGCATGCCTCGACCGAGGCGCTGGCCCGCCTCCTCCCCGCTGCCGCCGGGCCGCTGCTGGTCGAAGAGCTGGAGGCGCTCGGCGCCGCGCTCGACGCGCCCCGGCGGCCCTCGGTGGCCATCGTCGGCGGCGCCAAGGTCTCCAGCAAGATCGCTGTGCTGAAGCACCTGGTGCAACGGCTTGACGCGGTGATCATCGGCGGCGGCATGGCCAACACCTTTCTTTTTGCCGACGGTGCGCCGATGGGAAAATCGCTGCACGAACCCGACCAGATCGAGACCGTCCGCGAGATCTGGCGGCTGGCCGAGGAATCCGGTTGCTATCTGCATCTGCCGCAGGACGTTGTCGTGGCGCGGGAGTTTCGCGGCGGCGCCGAGAGCTGGGTGGTCGATGCCACCGGCTGTCCGCCCGACGCGATGATCCTCGACGCGGGCCCCGAGGCGCTGGCCGCGTTTCAAACGGTGCTTTCCGGCGCACGAATGATCCTGTGGAACGGCCCGCTGGGCGCCTTCGAGATTCCACCCTTCGACGTGGCCACCGTGGAACTGGCCCGCAGCGCCGCCGGCCACAGCCGGCAGGGGCGCGCGGTCAGCGTGGCCGGCGGCGGCGATACCGTCGCGGCGCTGAACGCGGCCGGCGTCACCCAAGATTTCACCTATGTCTCCACCGCCGGTGGGGCATTCCTGGAATGGCTGGAGGGCAGAACGCTCCCCGGTATCGCGGCGCTGAACGGCGCCGCCGCAGCCGCTTGAGGCAAGGAGGTCCGAAATGGCACTGATCACGCTCCGGCAATTGCTGGACCACGCGGCGGAACACGGATACGGCGTTCCCGCCTTCAACATCAACAACATGGAACAGGGTCTGGCGATCCTGCGGGCGGCGCAGAAGTGCGACGCGCCGGTGATCCTGCAGGCCAGTCGCGGCGCCCGCTCTTACGCCGGCGACATCATGCTGCGCCACATGGTGCAGGCGCTGGCCGAGATGTTTCCCGACATTCCGATCGTGATGCACCAGGACCACGGCAACAACGACGCCACCTGTCTCACCGCGATCCGCCACGGCTTCACCAGCGTGATGATGGACGGCTCGCTGGAAGAGGACATGAAAACCCCGGCCAGTTATGACTACAACGTCGAAATCACCGCCCGCGTCACCGGCGCCGCCCATGCGGTCGGGGCCAGCGTCGAGGGCGAGTTGGGCGTACTGGGCTCCCTCGAGACCGGCGAGGCGGGCGAAGAGGACGGCTCGGGCGCGGTCGGCAAGCTGAGCCAGGACCAGCTCCTGACCGATCCCGACCAGGCGGTGGATTTCGTGATGCGCACGAAATGCGACGCGCTCGCCATCGCCTGCGGCACCAGCCACGGCGCCTACAAGTTCAGCCGCAAGCCGGACGGCGATATCCTGTCGATGCGGACCATCGCCGCGATCCACGACAAGCTGCCCGATACCCACCTGGTGATGCATGGGTCCAGCTCGGTCCCGCAGGCGTTGCAGGACATCATCAACGCCTATGGCGGCGACATGCCGCAAACCTACGGCGTGCCGGTCGAGGAGATCGAGCGCGGCATAAGGATGGGTGTGCGCAAGGTGAACATCGACACCGATTGCCGGATGGCGATGACCGGCCAGTTCCGCAAGGTGGCCACCGAGAAGACCGCCGAGTTCGATCCGCGCAAGTTCATGATCCCCGCGATGGACGCGCTCGAGGCGCTCTGCGCCGACCGGTTCGACCGCTTCGGCACCTCGGGCCACGCGGCCCGCATCAAGCCCGTCCCGATGGACGATATGGCCGCCCGCTATGCAACGGGCGCGCTTGCCCCCCAGATCGCCGCACCCCGGGCGGCCGAGTAATCACAGCCGGGACCCCAAGGAGGAAACGAAAATGGACCAATCCAACCGCTACGCCCGCCTCGACCTGAAGGAGGCCGACCTGATCGCCGGCGGCCAGCATGTGCTGGTGGCCTATATCATGAAGCCGAAACCCGGCTTCGGCTCCTATCTCGCCACCGCCGCCCATTTCGCCGCCGAAAGCTCGACCGGCACCAATGTGGACGTCTCCACCACCGACGATTTCACCCGCGGCGTCGACGCGCTGGTCTATGAAATCGACGAAGACAGGGAGGTGACGAAGATCGCCTATCCGGTCGAGTTGTTCGACCGCAACATCATCGACGGGCGGGCGATGATCTGTTCGTTCCTGACGCTGGCGATCGGCAACAACCAGGGCATGGGCGACGTGGAGTACGCCAAGCTGCACGATTTCTACGTGCCGCCTGCCTACCTGCGGCTGTTCGACGGCCCCTCGACCACGATCAGCGATCTGTGGCGGGTGCTGGGACGGCCCCATGTGGACGGCGGTTTCATCGTCGGCACCATCCTCAAGCCCAAGCTGGGCCTGAGGCCGAAACCCTTTGCCGATGCCTGTTACGATTTCTGGCTGGGCGGCGATTTCATCAAGAACGACGAACCGCAGGGCAACCAGCTGTTCGCACCGCTGCGCGAGACCATCCCGCTGGTCGCCGACGCGATGAAGCGCGCCCAGGACAAGACCGGCGAGGCCAAGCTTTTCTCGGCCAACATCACCGCCGACGACCACCACGAGATGATGGCGCGCGGCGAGTTCATCCTGGAAACCTTCGGCGAAAACGCCGATCACGTCGCCTTTCTGGTGGATGGCTATGTCACTGGCCCGGCGGCGATCACCACCGCGCGGCGCGGCTTTCCCAACCAGTACCTGCATTACCACCGCGCCGGTCATGGCGCCGTCACCTCGCCCCAGGCCAGGCGCGGCTATACCGCCTTCGTGTTGTCGAAAATGGCGCGGATGCAGGGCGCCTCGGGCATCCACGTGGGCACCATGGGTTTCGGCAAGATGGAGGGCGAGGCCAGCGACCGCGCCATCGCCTACATGATCACCCAAGACAGCGCCGACGGCCCCTTTTTCCACCAGGACTGGCATGGCATGGCCCCGACCACGCCGATCATCTCGGGCGGCATGAACGCGCTGCGGATGCCGGGCTTTTTCGGGAACCTCGGCCATTCCAACCTGGTGTTGACCGCCGGCGGCGGCTCTTTCGGGCATATCGACGGCGCGGCGGCGGGGGCCATCTCGCTGCGACAGGCGGAACAATGCTGGAAAGAGGGCGCCGATCCGCTGGAGTTCGCCAAGGATCACAAGGAATTCGCCCGCGCCTTCGAAAGCTTCCCGAACGATGCCGACGCGCTGTTCCCCGACTGGCGCAAGGCGCTGCGGCTGAACTCCGCCGCCTGATCTCGCCGGGGGCGGTGCGCCGCCCCCGACCACCGCTGCGCCAATAAGGAGAGCACGACCATGTCCTTCCACCGTTTCATCAAGATCGCGCCGTCGATCCTGTCCGCCGATTTCGCCAACTTCGGGGCCGAGATCGGCGCCATCGAGGATCAGGGTGCAGACTGGGTCCATGTCGACGTGATGGATGGCCATTTCGTGCCCAACCTCACCTTTGGCCCGCTGGCGGTGAAGGCATTTCGCCCGCACGTGAAGACGGTGATGGACGTGCACCTGATGATCGCCCCGGTCGATCCTTATATCGCCGCCTATGCCGAGGCCGGGGCCGATGTGATCACCGCCCATGTCGAGGCCGGGCCGCACCCCCACCGCACCTTGCAGGCGATCCGCGCGGCAGGCTGCAAGGCCGGGCTGGCGCTGAACCCCGGCACGCCGGCCAGCGCGGTCGAGTACCTGCTCGACATGGTGGACCTGGTCTGCGTGATGACGGTGAACCCCGGCTTTGGCGGCCAGAAGTTCATTCATAGCCAGGTCGAGAAGATCAAGCAGCTGCGCCGGATGATCGGCACCCGCCCGGTGCATATCCAGATCGACGGCGGCGTCGATCCCACCACCGCGCCGCTGGTGGCCGATGCCGGCGCCGACGTGCTGGTGGCCGGCTCCGCCGTGTTCAAGGGCGGCTCGGTCGATGCGCCGCAGGTCTACGGCCAGAACATCCGCGCCATCCGCGAGGCGGCGCAGGGGGTTTACGTCTGAGGACGCTGCCCCGTTGCTATTCACATGTGCGAATGCAACCATATGTCTGATCCGGAATATGGACGGGAGGAGCACGACATGGACATCAAACGGAGGACATTCCTGCAGGGCGCCGGCGCCGGGCTGGCACTGACCAGTCTTGGCGCGGCGCGCGCCTGGGCCGAAACCAGCCTGAGCTACGGCACCATGCAGGTGCAGACCCTGTCGGACGGCCACCTGGTGCTGCCGCCAGATTTCATATTCGGGCCGATGCCGCAGGGCGAGCTTGCCCCGCTGCTGGCCGAACGCGGCATCGACCCTGCCGCGCCGCTTACCCCGGCCTGCAACGTGACGCTCCTGCGCGACGGCGACCGCGTGGTGCTGTTCGATACCGGCTCGGGCAGCGGGTTCCAGCCCTCGGCGGGCGAGTTGCTGGATGCGCTGGAGGCCGCCGGTGTCGCGCCCGATGACGTCACCCAAGTGGTCTTTACCCACGGCCACCCCGACCACCTCTGGGGCGTGCTGGACGATTTCGACGACCCGCTGTTCGCGGAGGCCGAGCACATGATGGGCCGCGCCGAGTGGGATTACTGGTACAACCCCGAAACCGTGAACACCATCGACAGCGGGCGCACCGCCTTTGCCGTCGGCGCGCGGCGGCGGCTGGAAATGCTGGAGGATGCGATCACCTTCTTCGACGACGGCGACGAGATCCTGCCGGGCGTCGCGGCGCGTGCCACCTTCGGCCATTCGCCGGGGCACATGGCGTTCGAGTTGCGCTCGGGGTCGGAGGCGGTGATGGTGGTGGGCGATTGCATCGGCAATCCCCACATGGCCTTTGCCCGGCCGGAATGGCACTCCGGCTCGGACCAGGACCAGGAGAGGGCGGCGGCGACCCGCGTCAAGCTGCTCGACCAGCTTGCGCATGACCAGATGCGCCTGATCGGCTTTCACCTGCCCGATGGCGGGATCGGCCGGGCCGAGCGCGACGGCGCGGGGTATCGTTTCGTTCCCGAAACCGCATGACAGGACAGGAGAAATCAGCCGGTTAGAGATTCCTGTTTCTAGGTGCGTTTGATACATAGGCCCGAGTATTTCCGGCCAGAAAAAGCCGGGCGGCCGCGCTTGTTCGGGGGCTGTCGCGCGCCTAGGCTGGCGCGGAGTTGCGGGGGAGACTGCAGGATGAGCGATGCGCGGACGGCTTGGCCGATCGATTGGGACGAGGCCTTTGACAATGCCGGTCACGTGCCCGGCGCGGCGGAACTGGCCGCGGGCTGGGCGCGGGACGCGGCGGCGTTTCGCGCCACCGCGCGGGGCGAGCTGGACCTGCCATATGGTCCTGGTGCGCGCAACCGCTTCGACCTGTTCCGGCCGGAGGGCGCGGCGGCGGGGCTGGTCGTGTTCGTTCATGGCGGCTACTGGCACAAGTTCGACAAGTCGGTCTGGTCGCACCTGGCCGCCGGGCCGCTGGCGGCGGGTTGGGCGGTGGCGATGGCAAGCTATACGTTGGCGCCCGAGGCGCGGATTTCACAGATGACGGGCGAGGTCGCGCTGGCGGTGGGCGCGGCGGCGGCGCGGGTGGACGGGCCGCTGCGGCTGATCGGCCATTCCGCCGGCGGGCATCTGGTGTCGCGGATGGGCTGTGCCGACGGGCCGCTGGCGGCCGCTGCGGCGGCCCGGCTCGACCGGGTGATCTCGCTCAGCGGGTTGCACGACCTGCGGCCGCTGCTGGGGACGCGGATGAACGAGATCCTGGGCCTTACGGCAGAGGAGGCGGCGGCGGAGAGCGCGGTGTTGCTGGCCCCGCGCCGGGATCTGGACCTGCGGTTCTGGGTCGGCGCGGCGGAGCGGCCGGAGTTCCTGCGCCAGACCCGGCTGATCGCCGAGGTCTGGGGCGAGGGCGGGGCGCGGGTGCGCGATCACTACGATCCCGGGCACAATCATTTCACCGTGGTGGGCGAACTGGCCCGCCCCGAAAGCGACCTCGTGCGGGCGCTGGCCGGCTGAGGCTTGTGGTTGCGCCTTTGCCGCCAGCTGCCTAGGCTGCGCCTCGATCTTTATCACAGGACGCTGACATGGCCCGGATGATCCATATCCTCAACGGACCCAACCTCAACCTTCTGGGCAAGCGGGAACCCGAGATCTATGGCGCCGAGACGCTGGAGGACGTGGCGCAAAGCTGTGCCGTGCTGGGCCGCGAACTGGGGCTGGAGACCGCGCTGTTCCAGTCGAACCACGAGGGCGAGATCGTCGAGATGATCCACCGCGCGCGCGAGGCGGCGGCGGGGATCATCATCAACCCGGCGGCCTATACCCATACCTCGGTGGCGATCCTCGATGCGCTGAACGCCTATGACGGCCCGGTGCTGGAGGTGCATATCTCGAACGTGCACAAGCGCGAGAGCTTTCGCCATCACTCCTATGTGTCGCAGCGCGCCGAGGGGGTAATCGCCGGCTTTGGCGTGCAGGGATACGACCTGGCATTGCGCCGCATGGCGGTATTGCTGGGCTGAGGTGGCCGCTGCGGGACAGAATTCGAAATTGCGAGGAACGCGTGACATGACCGATTACCTTTTCGAGCCGCCCGAGGTGCGCTCCATCCCGGTGAAGGGCGCGGCGGCGGAATACCCGGTGGGGCGCATCTTTTGCGTCGGGCGCAACTATGCCGCCCATGCCGCCGAGATGGGTGTCGAGGTGGACCGGGAGGCTCCGTTCTATTTCACCAAGTCGCCGCAGGCCGCGCTGGCCAGCGGCGCGACCCTGCCCTATCCGCCGGGGACGGCGGATCTGCACCACGAGATGGAGCTGGCGCTGGTGATCGGCAAGCCGGTGTTCCGGGTGTCGCCGGACGAGGCTGGCGGCGCTGTCTATGCCTATGGCTGCGCGCTGGACATGACCCGGCGCGACCTGCAGCAGGCCGGCAAGGACAAGCGGCGGCCGTGGGACCTGGGCAAGGATTTCGAGGGGGCGGCGGTGTTCGCGCCGCTGACCCGCGCGGCGGACCTGGGCGAGATCGGGCCGCAGCGCATTCACCTGGAGGTCAACGGCGAGGTGCGGCAGGACGCGCATCTGGGCGATCTGATCCACAGCGTGCCCGAGGTCATCGCCGACCTGTCGAAGTATTATCACCTGCGGCCCGGCGACGTGATCCTGACCGGCACACCGGCGGGCGTGGGGGCGGTTGTGGCGGGCGACCGGATCACCGGCGGGATCGACGGGCTTGAGCCCATCGCGCTGACGATCGGGCCGGCGGAATAGGGCGCGGCGCCTCTTCGGGGGCATGTGATTTTGACCTGTTGCAGCGGCCGGGGGAGACCCCGGCCGTTTGTCGTTTCCGCCCAAGAAATCAGCGATTGCGAATCTGCGTAAAAATAGTTATGAAATATAACAGTTATTCAACATTGCCGCCTGACAGGCGTGCCGAAACCGGGGAGTCTCCATGACCCAGCCGATGCTCAAGGTCGATCTTCAGGGCGATATCGCCGTGCTCACCATGAACCGCCCGGGCAAGCGCAACGCCATGTGCGATCAGCTTCTGCAGGAGATCGACGGGTTCTTCTCCAAGCCGCCGGAGGGTGCCAAGGTGGCGGTTCTGACCGGGACCGAGGGGCATTATTGCTCGGGGCTGGACCTGAGCGAGCACGTGGCGCGCGATGCCGAGGGCACCATGCGCCATTCGCGAAACTGGCACGCCGTGATGGACCGCATCCAGTACGGCGGGCTGCCGGTGGTCTCGGCGATGCAGGGCGCGGTGATTGGCGGCGGGCTGGAACTGGCCACCTCGACCCATGTGCGGATCGCTGAGCCTTCGTCGATCTTCCAACTGCCCGAGGGGCGGCGCGGCATCTATGTCGGTGGCGGCGCGAGCGTGCGGGTGGGCCGCATCCTGGGCGCCGACCGGATGATCGAGATGATGCTGACCGGGCGCAAGTACACCGCCGAGGAGGGCGTTGCGCTGGGCCTTGCGCATTATGCCGTGGGCCCGGGCGAGGCGTTGCCCAAGGCGATGGAACTGGCGCGCAAGATCGCCGACAACGCGCCGCTGTCCAACTACATCATGATCCAGGCGTTGAGCCGGATCGAGGACATGGACAAGCCCGGCGGGTTGTTCACCGAGAGCCTCTGCGCCGCGCTGACCCAGACCAGCCCCGATGCGGTCGAGGGGCTGGCGGCCTTCCTCGAGAAACGCGTGCCCAGCTTCGGGCAGGGGCGGTGAGCCGCCCCGCCGCGAAACCCAGGGCCGAGGCCGAGGGGGCACGGGTCTCGGACGCGACGCTGCGCGAGTTCATCGGCTATCACATGAAGCGCGCCTTCAACGTGGTGCAGGCCGACCTGAACCAGACGCTGAAGCCGCTGGGCCTGCGCATGGTGACCTATTCGGCGCTGGTTCTGATCGTCGACAATCCCGGCCTGCGCCAGTCGCAGCTGGCCGAGGCGCTGGACGTGGAGCGGGCCAACCTGGTGGTGATCATCGACGAGCTGGAGGGGCGCGAGTTGATCACCCGCGACCGGGTGCCGACGGACCGGCGGGCCTATGCGCTGAACCCGACGCTGGCGGGGCGGCGCCTGTATGACCGGGCCTTGGGGGCGGTACGCGGCCACGAGGCGCGCATTCTGAACGGGATGGACGAGGAGGCCAAACAGGCCGTGATCGCGGCGATGTCCGTGATCCGGCGGGGGGCTGAGGGAGGATGAGACATGCAACACACAACGCGGTTCCGGCCGCACAAGGTCCTGCGCGAGGACCGCGACGACGGCACGATCCTGCTGCGCTCGGGGTACGGGCTGAGCCCGGTGGCCGAGCGCACCGGCGACTGGCTGCACCGATGGGCGGCTGAAGCGCCCGAGCGGGTGTTCCTGGCCGAGCGCAGCGGCGCCGGCTGGCGCGCGCTGAGCTATGCGGAGACGCTGGAACAGGTGCGCGCGGTGGCCGCCGCCCTGCTGGGGCGGGGCATGGGGCCGGAGACGCCGATCATGGTGCTGTCGGGCAACGGGGTGGATCACGGCATCCTGGCGCTGGCCGGGCAATACGCGGGCATCCCGGTGGTGCCGGTGGCCGAGCAGTATTCGCTGATCCCCGGCGCCCACGGGCGGTTGCGGCACGCGATGGAGCTGATCGCCCCGCGCATGGTCTATACCGTCGACGCCGCGCAATACGCCGAGGCGCTGGCGCTGGATGTCTTCGAGGGGGTCGAGGTGGTTTCGTCGCACTCGGGCAACAGCGGGGCGGTGCCGTTTGCCGATCTGCTGAAGGGCGACACGGGCACGGATGTGGAGGCCGGTTTCGCCGCCGTCACGCCGGATTCCGTGGTCAAGATCCTGATGACGTCGGGCTCCACTTCGAACCCCAAGGGGGTGATGACCACGCACCGGATGATGTGTGCCAACCAGGCGATGATCGCCGATTCGCTGCCCTTTCTGCAGGACCGCCCGCCGGTGATCGTCGACTGGCTGCCGTGGAACCACGTGTTCGGCGGCTCGCATAATTTCAACATGATGCTGGCCAATGGCGGCAGCCTCTACATCGACGACGGCAAGCCGGTGCAGGGGATGTTCGACCGCACCGTCGAGAACCTGTCGCTGGTGCCCGGTACCGCAATCTTCAACGTGCCGGTCGGTTACGCGATGATGCTCGAGGCGGCGCGCAGGGACGATCACCTGCGCCAGACGCTGTTTTCCGACCTCGACATGATCTTCTACGCCGGGGCTTCGCTGCCGCAGGATGTCTGGACCGGCTTCGAGGAGATGGCGATGCAGGTCCGGGGCGCGGTGCCGCTGATGACCTCGTCCTGGGGGCTGACCGAAACCGCGCCGGCCACCATGATCCAGCAGGAGCCGACCACGCGCTCGGGCGTGGTGGGGGTGCCGATGACCGGGGTGACGATCAAGCTGATCCCCGATCTGGACGGCCGCTGCGAGGTGCGCGCCAAGGGGCCGAACATCATGCCGGGATACTTCCGCGATCCGGAAAAGACGGCGCAGGCCTTTGACGAGGAGGGGTATTTCATCACCGGCGACGCGATGTGCCTGGTCGACCCCGAGGACGTCAACAAGGGGATGCGGTTTGACGGGCGGATCTCCGAGGATTTCAAGCTGACCACCGGGACATGGGTGCGCGCGGGGCAGCTGCGGCTTGACATGTTGTCCTGCCTTGCGCCGCTGGCCGCCGACCTGGTGATCACCGGTGCCGACCGCGACGAGATCGGGGTAATGATCTTTCCCAACCTGGCCGAGCTTGCGACCAAAGGCTACGGTGCGCAGGCGCAGGATGGCGCCCTGTCGGACCCGCAGCTCTTGTCCGATATCCACCGACGGCTGGCCGAGCGCGCGCGCGACATCTCCGGCAGTTCGGCCCGCGTCGCCCGCGCCATCGTGCTCTCTGAGCCGCCCTCTATGGGCGAGGGCGAGATGACCGCCAAGGGCAACCTGAATTTCCGCAAGGTGCTGACCCGGCGCGCCGATCTGCTGGCGCGGCTCTATGCCGGTGATGACCCCTGCGTGTCGCGGCTCTGACCCCGGCCCAAACCGATCGGAGCGCTGCTCCCCCCGCAAGACCAAGGACAAGGACCAGACCCATGGTTGATCTATCGAACATCCGCGCCATCGACATCCATACCCATGCCGAGGAACCCTGTGGTTGCCACGCCGACGACGGCTACGACGATCTGCAAGCGACCATGGCCGGGTATTTCGGCGCGCCCTGGAGCCACCCGCCGACGATTGCGCAAACCGCCGCCCATTACCGCGAACAGAACATCGCGGCGGTGATCTTTCCGGTCGATGCCGAGCGCGAGACCGGCTATCGCCGCTATTCCAACGACGAGGTCGCCGAACAGGTGGCCGAGCACAGCGACGTGTTGATCCAGTTCGCGAGCGTGGACCCGTGGAAGGGCAAGATGGGCGTGCGCGAGGCGCGCCGCCTGATCCGCGACTACAAGATCAAGGGGTTCAAGTTCCACCCGACCATGCAGGGGTTCTGGCCCAACGACCGCATGGCCTATCCGCTCTACGAGGCGCTGGCGGAGGAGGGCTGCATCGCGCTGTTCCACACCGGCCAGACCGGGGTCGGATCGGGGATGCCGGGCGGCAACGGCATGCGGCTGAAATATTCCAACCCGATGGTGATCGACGACGTGGCGGTGGATTTCCCGGACCTGAAGATCATCCTCGCCCACCCCTCGTTCCCGTGGCAGGAAGAGGCGCTCTCGGTGGCGCAGCACAAGCCGAACGTCTATATTGACCTCTCGGGCTGGTCGCCGAAGTATTTCCCGCCGATCCTGGTGAAATACTGCAACTCGATCCTCAGGAAAAAGGTGCTGTTCGGCTCCGACTGGCCGATGATCGCGCCCGAACGCTGGCTGAGCGATTTCGAGAAGATCGCCATCAAGGACGAGTTGCGCGAGGACATCACCAAGGGAAACGCGGCACGGCTGCTGGGGCTGATGTGACCTGCCGTGTGGGGCGGGTGATCCGCGTGGGAGCGAGGGGCCAGCCCCTCGCGCTCCCCGGAGTATTTCCGGCCAGAAAAAGAACGGGATGTCTTGCGGCTCAGGGGCCCGCGAACGGGTCTTGCGGATAGCCCACCCGCGCGAGGTAGAGGCCCTGTGGCGGGCAGACCGGGCCGCAGGCGGCGCGGTCGCAGGCCTCGAGCGCGCGCCGCACGTCCTCGGGCGTCCAGGCGCCGGCGCCGACCCGCTCCAGCGTGCCGACGAAGCTGCGCACCTGGTTGTGCAGGAAGGACCGCGCGCGCACGTGAAAGCGGATCTCGGGACCGGAGAAGCCCGCGACCTCCTCGACCCGCAGTTCGTCCAGCGTTTTCACCGGGCTGGCGGCCTGGCAGATCGAACTGCGGAAGGTGGTGAAATCGTGCCGCCCCAGCAGCATGTCGGCGCCGGCCTGCATCGCGCCCGCGTCCAGCCGGTGCGCGATCTGCCAGACTTGGCCCTTGTCATGGGTGGCCGGTGCCCGACGCATCAGCAGGCGAAAGAGATACTGCCGCTCCAGCGCCGAGAACCGCGCGTGCCAGTCGCCCGCCACCCGTGCGGCGGCAACGATCGCCACCGGCGCCGGTTTCAGGTGATGGTTCAGCGCCCCGGACAGGCGGAACGGATCCCAGTCCTTTTGCAGATCGCAATGGGCCACCTGGCCC